>NZ_JBICZD010000001.1:812686-1406233 GCF_043201555.1 Streptomyces sp. NPDC048288 | reverse complement strand
CTGGCGTTGACTTTTGGCACGCTGTTGAGTTCTCAAGGAACGGTCGCTTCCTTTGTACTCACCCTCTCGGGCTTTCCTCCGGGCTTCCCTTCGGTCTTGCGTTTCCGACTCTATCAGACCGTTTTCCGATCCGATTTCCTCGGCGCTTTCCAGGTTTCCGCTCTCGCGTTTCCCTTTCCGGCGGTTCCGACTCTATCAGATCCTTTCGGTGTCCGATTCCCGGTCGGCGGGATTGTCTTGGGGCTTTCCGGCTTTCGCCTGTCGGCCTTTCGACATTCACTACGTTAGCCGACTCCCGTCGAGACTCA
Source organism: Streptomyces sp. NPDC048288 (assembly GCF_043201555.1). Taxonomy (NCBI): domain Bacteria; kingdom Bacillati; phylum Actinomycetota; class Actinomycetes; order Kitasatosporales; family Streptomycetaceae; genus Streptomyces; species Streptomyces sp. NPDC048288. Next base: position 1,405,925 of record NZ_JBICZD010000001.1, on the reverse strand, counting down.
TAATCGAGTTCCGCGAGTTCGAATTCAGGCATGCGGGCATGACGAATTCGACCCTGTCAGGGGAAGTCGTAGGTAGTGGGTGGCCACTTCCGGCTGCTGGCGATTGCCGTATCCGGTTCAGCGGCTCGGGCTACATTACGCACCTTCCAGGGACGCGTCAACTTGAGCGACGCCGGGGTACGTGGGCCCGATAGGGGCTGACGGTCGGGTCGTTGGCGACCCAGAAACGCCAGGGGTGGAGGTCGCCGTCGCCGCCCTCGCCGGCGACTCCGGTGCGTGGACCGTTGCGTACCTGGTCGGAGGGCACGGGAGTACCGGTCAGTATCCGCAGCGGCGTCTCGCCGGAGGCACACGCGTCGGTGCCGTCCAGGGCCCGGTCGACGCCCAGGGCGGTGGCGAGGCGGGCCGGGCCTTTGGCCAGTTCTCGGTCGTATCGGGCCGAAAGTCGACGTTTGCGGGCGAGCTCGGTGCCTTCGAGGATCTCGCCCGCGCGGAGCAGGACCGCGCTGGCGGTGCCCGGCGGACCGCAGACGAGGTTCATGCAGAACCACATGCCGTAGGTGAAGTAGACGTACACATGTCCGGGCGGACCGAACATCACGTCGTTGCGGGGTGTGGGACCGCGATAGGCGTGCGATCCGGGGTCGTTCGGGCCGTCGTACGCCTCCACCTCTGTGAGGCGGACCGCGATCGGACCGTCCGGGGTGGTGCGGACGAGGATGCGGCCGAGGAGGTCGGGGGCGACCTCCAGTACAGGGCGGTCGAAGAAGTCCCTGGGGAGTGGCGTACGGTCCGGGGGCGCGATCATGGCGTCCGAGCCTAGTCCAGGCCGGTGGAGCCCAAGGGGTGGTCAAGGATTCGTCTCCTTGCCAGGGTGTGGGCCGGAACCGGTCGCGGCCGGATCGCGTTTGTAGGGGTCAGAGGTCCGTACGTAAAGGGAGAGTCATGGGGTTCAAGAAGCTGCTCGCGAGCCTGGGTGCCGGCGGGGCGTCGGTCGAGACGGTGCTCACCGAGGTGAACGTCGTTCCGGGCGGTGTCGTCCAGGGCGAGGTGCGGATCCAGGGCGGCTCGGTGAACCAGGAGATCCAGGGGCTGTCCGTGGGGCTCCAGGCGCGGGTCGAGGTGGAGCGCGGCGACGAGGAGTACAAGGAGAACATCGACTTCGGCAAGGTGCGGCTCGGCGGTGCCTTCGAGATTCAGGCCGGGGCGGTGCACGCGGTGCCGTTCGGGCTGGAGATCCCGTGGGAGACGCCGGTCACGATGATCGACGGGCAGGCGCTGCGCGGGATGCACATCGGCGTGACGACGGAGCTGGAGATCGCGCGGGCCGTCGACTCCGGGGACCTGGACCCGATCAACGTGCACCCGCTGCCGGCGCAGAAGGCGATCCTGGACGCCTTCATCCAGCTGGGCTTCCGCTTCAAGAACGCCGACCTGGAGAAGGGGCACATCCGGGGGACGCGGCAGACGCTGCCGTTCTACCAGGAGGTGGAGTTCCACCCGCCGGCGCAGTACCGGGGGCTGAACCAGGTCGAGCTGAGCTTCGTGGCGGACGCGCACGCCATGGACGTCATCCTCGAAATGGACAAGAAGCCGGGGCTGTTCAGCGAGGGCAGTGACACCTTCCGGTCGTTCCAGGTGGGTCTGCACGACTTCCACGGGACCGACTGGGCGGCTTACCTCAACCAGTGGCTGTCCGAGGTCGGCAGCAAGCGCAACTGGTTCTAGGCTCGGTACTGCTGATTCCGTTGATCGATCAGGAGGTACCGAGGTGTCCGAGCTCAAGCGGCGGCCTCTCCCCCATGACTTCCACCCGTCCGTCCCGTCGTTCACGGTGACGAGCGAGGACATCGAGGAAGGGGCGACGCTCAAGGACGCTCAGGTCTACGCCGAGGGCAACACCTCGCCGCATCTGCGGTGGGCGGGCTTCCCGGACGGGACCAAGAGTTTCGCCGTGACCTGCTACGACCCGGACGCCCCGACGGGCAGCGGGTTCTGGCACTGGGTGGTGTTCGACATCCCGGCCTCGGTGACCGAGCTGCCGGTGGGTGCGGGCAGCGGCAAGTTCGAGGGGCTGCCCGAGGGTGCGGTGCAGGTGCGCAACGACTACGGGTCGAAGGACTTCGGCGGCGCCGCGCCGCCGCCCGGGGACGGGCCGCACCGGTACGTCTTCACGGTGTACGCGGTGGACCAGGCCAAGCTCGGTCCGGACGCCGATGTCTCGCCCGCCGTCGTCGGGTTCAACCTGCGGTTCCACGCGATCGCGCGGGCGCAGTTGATCGGCGAGTACGAGAACCCCGAACAGGGCTGACGCACGGCGCGAAATCAGCCGAGCGTTCATTGAACGTTTGCCCGCCTCTGGTCTTGGAAGTGATCAGAGGCGGGCAGTTTTTATTGCGTTGTCCATCTCGGCGCGCCCGTCCAGAGTTGATCCAAGCCCGCCGGGGGTGGGCACGGTGCACAAAGGAGGTGGGCTGGATGCGTGACACGCTGGTGCTGAACGCGAGCTTCGAGCCGCTGTCCACGGTGACGTTGAACCGCGCTGTCGTCCTGGTGCTCCAGGACAAGGCCGTCGTCGAGCAGGCCCACCCCGAACTGCGCATGCGCGGTGCCGAGGTGGACATACCCGCTCCTCGGGTCATACGACTGTGCAGGTATGTGCGGGTGCCCTTTCGGAGACAGGCGCCCTGGTCGCGGCGGGGGGTGCTGGTCAGGGACCGGCACCGGTGCGCGTACTGCGGCAAGCGGGCGACGACCGTGGACCATGTGGTGCCCCGGGCGCAGGGTGGCCAGGATTCGTGGCTGAACACGGTGGCCTCGTGCGCGGAGGACAATCACCGCAAGGCGGACCGGACGCCGGAGCAGGCGGGTATGCCGTTGCTGCGGGAGCCGTTCGAGCCTTCGCCGCAGGACGCGATGCTGCTGGCGATGGGGGCGGAGGATCTGGCGGCGCTTCCTGAGTGGCTGGCGGGGGATGTGGCCGCCTAGGCGTCTGCCGGGTTGACCCCGTCTTGCGACTGCGGGTTCGTCGTGGCTTGTCGCGTAGTTCCCCGCGCCCCTGACCGGGGTGCGGGGAACCTTGCTTTTCAGTTCAGGTCAGTCGATGTTGGGCTTCTCGCGGCGTTCCTGGGTGGGGATGTTGCCGCTGCCGCTGTTGCCCGAACCGCCGCCCAGGGAGCCGAAGTTGCCCATGGCGCCGGAGAGGCCCTTGAGGGCGTCGCCGATCTCGCTGGGGACGATCCAGAGCTTGTTGGCGTCGCCCTCGGCGATCTTCGGGAGCATCTGGAGGTACTGGTAGCTCAGGAGCTTCTGGTCGGGGTCTCCGGCGTGGATCGCCTCGAAGACCGTACGGACCGCCTGGGCCTCGCCCTCGGCGCGCAGGGCGGCCGCCTTGGCCTCACCCTCGGCGCGCAGGATCTGGGACTGCTTCTCGCCCTCCGCGGTGAGGATCGCGGCCTGGCGGGTGCCTTCCGCGGTGAGGATCGCGGCGCGCTTGTCACGGTCGGCGCGCATCTGCTTCTCCATCGAGTCCTGGATGGAGGTCGGCGGCTCGATCGCCTTGAGCTCGACGCGGTTGACGCGGATGCCCCACTTGCCGGTGGCCTCGTCGAGGACGCCGCGCAGGGCCGCGTTGATCTCTTCGCGGGAGGTCAGGGTGCGTTCCAGGTCCATGCCGCCGATGATGTTGCGCAGCGTGGTGACGGTCAGCTGCTCGATGGCCTGGATGTAGCTGGCGACTTCGTAGGTGGCCGCCCGGGCGTCCGTCACCTGGTAGTAGATGACGGTGTCGATGTTCACGACCAGGTTGTCCTGGGTGATCACCGGCTGGGGCGGGAACGGCACGACCTGTTCACGCAGGTCGATGCGGTTGCGGATGGTGTCTATGAACGGGACCACGATGTTGAGGCCGGCGTTGAGCGTCCGCGTGTAGCGGCCGAAGCGCTCGACGATGGCGGCGCTCGCCTGTGGGATGACTTGGATTGTCTTGATCAAGGCGATGAAGACCAACACCACCAGAATGATCAGGACGATGATGACCGGTTCCATCGTCGTTCCCCGTACCCTTCTCCGCCTCGGCGCTTCGGCAGATCTTATGGTTGTTGAAGATCTTGCTGGACGAGTCTGACAGACCCTTGCCCAACTCGGGAGTCGTTCAGCCCAGTTGCGTCGTACGAGGTCAGATGACGATGGCCGTGGCCCCCTCGATCTCCACGACATCCACTTCCTCTCCCGCTTCGTAGGCCCGCCCGGTGTCGAGGGAGCGCGCCGACCAGACCTCGCCGGCGAGCTTGATCCGTCCGCCCGAGCCGTCGACGCGTTCCAGTACGACGGCCTGCTTGCCCTTCAAGGCATCGACGCCGGTGGCGAGTTGGGGTCGCTGGGCGGCATGCCGGGCCGCGATGGGCCGTACGACGGCGATCAGCGCGACGGAGACGAGGACGAAGACGAGTACCTGGGCGACGATGCCCGCGCCGAGCCCGGCGGTGCCGGCCGCTGCCACGGCGCCGACCGCGAACATGCCGAACTCCGGCATCGCGGTCACCACGAGCGGGATGCCGAGTGCCGCCGCGACGACGAGCCACCACACCCATGCGTCGATGTTGTTCACATTGTCATGGTAGGGCCGCGGGTACCGAACCCGACAGGGCGCTCCGCCATGACAACGCCCGTCAGGACAGGGGCAGTCCGTGGGCGGTCCAGCGGTCGCCGACCTGCTCGACGACGAGCGGCAGGCCGAAGCAGAGGGAGAGGTTGCGGGAGGTCAGTTCGAGCTCCAGCGGGCCGGCGGCGAGGACCTTGCCCTGGCGGATCATGAGGACGTGGGTGAAGCCGGGGGCGATCTCCTCGACATGGTGGGTGACCATGATCATGGAGGGCGCGATCGGGTCGCGGGCGAGCCGGCCGAGGCGGCGGACCAGGTCCTCGCGGCCGCCGAGGTCGAGGCCGGCGGCGGGCTCGTCGAGGAGCAGCAGCTCGGGGTCGGTCATCAGGGCGCGGGCGATCAGGGTGCGCTTGCGCTCGCCCTCGGAGAGGGTGCCGAAGCGGCGGTCCACGTATTCCGTCATGCCGAGGCGGTCGAGGAAGGCGCGGGCGCGCTGCTCGTCGACCTCGTCGTACTCCTCCTGCCAGTGGGCGGTCATGCCGTAGGCGGCGGTGAGCACGGTCTCCAGGACGGTCTGGCGCTTGGGGAGCTTTTCGGCCATGGCGACGCCGGCCATGCCGATGCGGGGGCGCAGGTCGAAGACGTCGACCTTGCCGAGGGTGTCGCCGAGGATGGTGGCGGTGCCCTTGCTGGGGAAGAGGTAGCTGGACGCGATGTTCAGGAGAGTGGTCTTGCCGGCGCCGTTGGGGCCGAGGATGACCCAGCGCTCGCCCTCCTTCACCGACCAGGAGACCTGGTCCACCAGAGCCCGGCCCTCGCGGACCACAGATACGTCCTGAAGCTCCAGAACATCGCTCATGAGCGCGTTGTCTCCCCTTGCAGTGTGGCCGGTCTCGGCTGTCGCGTACGCCTGTGGCTCGGGCGGCGGCACCGGTGGGCGCAGCCCTTATGAAATCTACGCCACGAGTGCGGCGCTCCATTCCATCGGTCCGGTCCTTAGGGTGGGGGCATGCTCTCGGAACCGCGTTCAGGACGCCTCGCCGCTTGGGGAAATGCCCTCTTGGCCGGACTTGTCTCCCCGGATGACGCCGTGCTCGCCATCGTCGGCGAGGACGCGGTGCACCGGGTGGAGGGGCTGCCGGGTGAGTCGGCGCCGGTCGGGCTCACGCTGGCGCTGGGGCGGCTGCGGGCGCTCGGGGTGACCGGGCTGCGGATCGCGCTGCCGGCGCCGGGGCATCCGCTGGGGCTGAGCGGGCCGCCGGAGTTCAACGCGCGGGCTCTGGAGGCCGAGGAGGCGGTGGTCTGTCACGGCGCCGCGTTCGGTCTGGTGCCGGAGGTGTCCGAGGCGGGGCCCGCCGGTGATGTGCATGTCGAGGTGGTCTGGCATGTGCTGCCGGTGCGGGAGGCGCCGCCGGCCGACGTGCCGTCGCTCGGTGAGGCCGAGCGGGAGCTGGCGGAGGCGCTGCGGGATGCGACCGACGTGCTGTCGAAGCTCGATGTCGCCGGGTCGGGGCCGGTGGCGGACGCGGCGATCGACGCATACCGGGCGCGGTCCGAGCGGGGGCGGGAGGTGCTGGCGCCGGGGTATCCGCCGCGCGCGGTGCGGGTGCTGGAGCTGGCGCAGCGGGTGGGGCTGCTGGTCTCGCTGGCCTACGAGAACGGGCACGGCGGGGCGGTGAGCGCCTCGGAGATGGCGGCGCGGGGGGCGGCGCTGCGGCCGGTCGAGCGGACGGCCCGGCGGGCGCTGGTCGCGGCCTACAACTCCGTCGTGGAGGAGCGTGAGCGGGGGCGCTAGCGGACCTGGGGTCACGCCGGACGGCGTGGCCCCCAAGGGTCGCGTCGGTGCTACTTGTTGACCGCGGTGTTGCCGAACGCCGGGTTCAGCAGGCCGGCGACGTTGACGGACAGGCCGCTGGCGTTGACCGGGACGTTGACCGGGATCTGGGCGATCAGGCCGGAGGCGACACCCGGGGAGTTGGCGGCCACGGCGGCGGCGTCCGCGTCGGCGGCGGCGGAACCGGCGGAGGCGCCCGCCGCGATGCCGGCGACGGTCATGGCGACGGCGGCCTTCTTGGCGATGTTCATGGGGTGGGTTCCTCCTGCGTGTGCGGGTCCGGCCCGGCCGTGGGCCGTGCGCTGACCAACGCCGCGGGGGCTCCGGCGGTACGGGACGCCGGACCGTGTGTGCCCGTTCGGATCATTGGGCGTAAGAGTCGCTGGGAGGACAAGCCGACCGGCCTTCCGGGGGCGCCCGGAAGGCCGGAGGTCGATACCGCGGTGCGGTCTCAGCGGTTGACGCAGACGTTGCCGAACGCGGGGTTCAGCACGCCGATGACGTTCACGCTGTTGCCGCAGGCGTTGACCGGGATGTGCACCGGGACCTGGATGACGTTGCCGGAGACGACGCCCGGAGAGCCCTGGGCACCGCCGTCGGCGTGGGCGCCACCCGTGTGGGCGGAGGCCATGCCCGCACCGGCGGCCAGGATCCCGCCGGCCACCATCGTCACGGCCGCTGCCTTCTTCAGGTTCTTCACTTCTTGAGCCCTCCTTGGCGATCGCCGCGGCGGTCGCCGCGGCACGCACTGAAGAACGGCGGTGGCCGGGAGAGGATGCGCCGTCCGGGTGACATTCCCACGACGGTATGAATCTCAGCCCGGAAGGCGACCCTCCATATTGCCGTCGGTGAAGCGTTGCGGAGGGCGTTTCAGCCGGTCACGCCGTGGCGAACGGCCCACAGGGCGGCCTGGGTGCGGTCGGCGAGGTCGAGTTTCATCAGGATGTTCGAGACGTGCGTCTTGACGGTCTTCTCGGACAGCACCAGGGCGCGGGCGATCTCGCGGTTGGAGCGGCCGTCCGCTATCAGGCCGAGCACCTCGCGCTCCCGCTCGGTGAGCGAACCGCCCCGGCCCTGCCCGGAGTTGGCCTCCTCCTGGGAGAGCAGGGCGCCGGCCACCTCGGGCTGCAGCAGGACGTGCCCGGCGTGCACCGAGCGGATGGCGGTGGCGAGCGCGTCGGGATCGACGTCCTTGTAGACGTACCCGGCGGCGCCCGCGCGCAGCGCCGGGACCACCGTGCGCTGTTCGGTGAAGCTGGTGACGATCAGCACGCGCGCGGGGTTGTCGAGTTCGCGGAGCCTGCGCAGCGCCTCCACGCCGTCCATGCCGGGCATCTTGACGTCCATGAGGACGACGTCGGGGCTCAGTTCCTGAGCGCGTTCGACTCCTTCGGCGCCGTCGGCGGCCTCGCCGACGACCTCGATGTCGTCCTGGACCTCCAGGAAGGTGCGCAGGCCCCGGCGGACGACCTGGTGGTCGTCGACCAGCAGCACCCTGATCGCATCAGCCACCGGGGACCTCCATCTCGATCGTGGTGCCCTTGCCGGGCGCCGATTCCACGGTGAGCGTGCCGCCGACGCCGCCGGCCCGGTCCCGCATGGAGACCAGGCCGAGGTGGCGTCCGGCGCGCCGGGTGAGGTGCGGGTCGAAGCCGCGGCCGTCGTCCGTGACCCGCAGGACGGCGCCGCCGCCGCGCCGGTTCACCGTCACGCCGACATGCTCGGCGGCGGAGTGCCGCAGGGCGTTGTGCAGGGCTTCCTGGGCGACCCGGAGCAGGGCCTCCTCCTGGGCGGCGGGCAGGGCGCGGAAGCCGCCGGCGGCGAAGGTCACGCGGGCGGTGTGGGCGCGGTCGAGGACCTGGACCTGGGTGCGCAGGGTGGCGATCAGGCCGTCCTCGTCGAGGGCGGTGGGACGCAGCTCCACGACGGCGGCGCGCAGTTCGTCGGCGGCCTCGGCGGCGAGCACGGCCACCTGCTGCAACTCGCCCTTGGCGCGGGCGGGATCGCGGTCGACCAGGGCGGCGGCGGCCTGGGCGGTGAGGCGCAGCGAGAACAGCTTCTGGCTGACCGCGTCGTGCAGTTCGTGGGCGAGCCGGGAGCGTTCCTCGGAGATGGTGAGCTCGCGGCTGCGCTCGTAGAGGCGGGCGTTGGTGAGGGCGATGGCGGCGTGCTGGGCGAGGATGGAGAGGAGTTCCTCGTCCTCGGCAGTGAAGCCGCAACCGCCCTCGGGCTTCTCGCAGTTCTTGTTCGCGAGGAACAGGGCGCCGATGACCTCGTCGCCGTCGCGGATCGGCAGGCCCAGGAAGTCGGACATGTCGGGGTGGGCGGAGGGCCAGCCCTCGAAGCGGGGATCGGTGCGGACGTCGGCCAGCCGCTCGACCTTGGCCTCGCGGAGCATCGCGGCGAGGATGCCGTGCTGGCGCGGGAGCGGGCCGATGGCCTTCCACTGGGCGTCGCTGACGCCGTCGACGACGAACTGGGCGAAGCCGCCGTGGTCGTCGGGGACCCCGAGCGCGGCGTACTGCGCGTCGAGCAGCTCACGGGCCGAGGCGACGATCGTCTTGAGGACGTCGCGCACCTCGAGATGCCTGCTCATGGCCAGCAGCGCGGTGCTCACCGCGGCGAGGCCGGACCGGGGACCTTGACTCATGTCCTCACGGTACCGGCGGGGTGTGACACCGGGGATCGGGCCGAGGGCGGCAGGGCCTGGACCGGTGGCCCTAGACCCGGGGACCTAGGGCGCGCGGCCCGGACCGGCGGCGTAGTCCGAAGGGCCCCGCCCGGTTGCGGCCCGCGTCCGAGGCGGCCGGGGCGGTCCCGTTCCTACGTTGGGGTCACCGCCGACACGGGCGGACGGAGCCGAGGGGACGGTTGTCATGCCGGTAGCGATCATCACGGGGGCCTCCAAGGGGCTGGGGCGGGCGCTGGCCGGGGCGCTGGCCGGGCGGGGCTGGGACCTGGTGCTGGACGCCAGAGGTGCCGGGGCCCTGAAGGAGGCGGCGGAGGCGGTCGCGCGGCCCGGGACGCGGGTGGCGGCGCTGCCGGGGGACGTCACGGACGCCGGGCACCGGGCCGCTCTGGTGGCCGCCGCGCGGGAGCTGGGCGGGGTCGATCTGGTGGTGAGCAATGCCAGCGCGCTGGGGGCCGAGCCGCTGGTCCGGCTAGGGGAGCTGCCACTGGAGGGGCTGCGCCGGGCGCTGGAGGTGAACGTGGTGGCCGCGCTGGGCCTGGTGCAGGAGGCCTTGCCGCTGCTGCGGGAGTCGGCGGCGGGCGCGGTGCTCGCGGTCAGCTCGGACGCGGGCGCCGAGGCGTACGAGACCTGGGGCGGCTACGGCGCCTCGAAGGCGGCCCTGGACCAGCTCGCGGCCGTGCTGGGCGTGGAGGAGCCGGGGCTGCGGGTGTGGGCGGTGGATCCCGGGGACATGGCGACCGGCCTGTACGCGGCGGCCGTACCGGACGACGACGATCCGCGGCCGGCGCCAGACAGTGTCGTACCGGCGTTCCTGCGGTTGCTCGACGAGCGGCCGGTGAGTGGGCGGTACGGGGCGCCGGCTCTGGTGGAGGGGCGATGACGACCGTGGTGCGGGTGCCGGAGGAACTGTCCGCGCGGGTGCCGGCCGAGCAGCGCGGGCCGGGTCTTGAGCGGGATGCCGTACGGCTGCTGGTGTCGCGCGGGACGGCGGTGTCGCATCACGCCTTCGCCGAGCTGCCGTGCCTGCTGCGGGCCGGGGACCTGCTGGTGGTGAACACCTCGCCGACGCTGGCGGCCGCGGTGGACGGGCGGGTCGGGCACGCGCGCGTGGTGGTGCACGTCTCCACGCGCGGGGACGACGGTCGGTGGGCGGTCGAGCTGCGGGAGCCGGACGGCCACGGGACCACCCGCGCGCGTGCGGGTACACGCGCGGGGAGTGCGGTGCGGCTGCCCGGGGGCGGGCGGCTGGTCCTGGAGGAGCCGCTGAGCGCGTCGGGCGAGCGGCTGTGGTGGGCGCGGGCCGGGGCGGGCACGGACGTGCCGGGGCTGCTGCGGGAGCACGGGCGCCCCATTCGCTACTCCTATACGGAGCGGGACCAGCCGTTGTCCGTGTACCAGACGGTGTTCGCGCTGCCCTCGGCCGACGGGACGGGGAGCGCGGAGATGCCGAGTGCGGCGCGGCCCTTCACCGCGCGGCTGGTGGCGGAGCTGGTGAGCCGGGGCGTGCAGTTCGCGCCGATCACGCTGCACACCGGGGTGTCGTCGGCGGAGGTGCACGAGCCGCCGTACGCGGAGCGCTTCGTGGTCCCGGAGGCGTCGGCGCGGCTGATCAACAACGTGAAGGCGGGTGACGGACGGGTCGTGGCGGTGGGGACGACGGCTGTGCGGGCGGTGGAGTCGGCCGCCGGGGCGGACGGGGTGGTGCGGGCGGCCTCGGGGTGGACGGAGCTGGTGGTGACGCCCGAGCGCGGGGTGCGGGTGGTGGACGGGCTGGTGACCGGGCTGCACGAGCCGGAGGCCTCGCATCTGCTGATGCTGGAGGCGGTCGCGGGGCGGGCCGCGGTCGACCGCAGTTACGAGGAGGCGCTGCGCGGGCTCTACCTGTGGCACGAGTTCGGGGACGTACACCTCATCCTCCCGGAGGAGAAGCCTCACACAGAGCATTGCTCCAGCAACTAGCGGTGAGATTCATGTGAGGCCGATGTGAGGACGCACATAGGGCGCACATCACGTACGAACGGACATAGGAGATAAAGGCCCCCCGCACGAACGGGACAGACGTTCCAGTCTGTCCCGTTTTGCCCCTCCGGGCTCTCCTAGGGAGGATCGTACGTCACACCTTTGCCAGGGCATTTTGCTGCCGCTAAGAATGGCTGCCGTCGCTCTGCACCGCGGGTTCCCCCCGCGGTGTTCGTGCAGGAGGAGCCGGTCTCCCCCACGGACAACGAGCGATCTCCGCGCTATTCGAAGAGGTCCTGCCATGCCGAAGAACACCCACAGTCCCGCGCTGACCAAGCACCACAAGATCGCGCTCGCCGGTGTAGCCACCCTCGGCGCCGCAGCCCTCGCCCTCTCGGCCGTGCCGAGCAGCGCCGAGACGATCGTGTCCGGGTCCCCCCAGACCGCGGCCAACGTGGCCTACACCACCCAGCAGATCAAGGACGTCAAGGGCACGGTCACCGACCAGCTCGCGCTCCAGAACGTCAAGATCGAGGCCATCGCCGCCAAGAAGAAGGCGAAGACGGCCCACGAGCTGCACGTGGCGCACCTGAAGAAGGTCCACGCCGCGCACGTGGCCCACGTGAAGAAGGCGCACGCCGCCCACGTGGCCAAGGTGAAGAAGGCCCACGCGGCCCACGTCAAGCACGTCGCCGCGCAGAAGGCCCACGCCGCCCACGTCCAGCACGTCGCCGCCAAGCAGCGCGCCGCCCAGCAGGCCGCGAGCCGGTCCGCCGCGCGCCCGCAGATCCAGCAGGTCGCCGCGAAGACCTACGCCAACAACCTCGACGGCTGGATCCGCCAGGCCCTCGACATCATGAACTCCAAGGGCATCCCGGGCTCCTACAGCGGCCTGCACCGCAACATCATCCGGGAGTCCTCCGGCAACCCCAACGCCATCAACAACTGGGACATCAACGCCATCAACGGCATCCCCTCCAAGGGCCTGCTGCAGGTGATCCCGCCGACCTTCGCCACGTACCACGTCTCCGGCACGTCCTGGAACATCTACGACCCGGTCGCCAACATCACCGCCGCCGCCAACTACGCGGCCCACCGGTACGGCTCGATCGACAACGTCAACAGCGCGTACTGAGGCAGGCGCGGACCTCTGCACGCACACGCCGAAGGGCGGCACCCCACTGCGGGGCGCCGCCCTTCGGCGTACGTACGGGACCTGCCGGAGGGACCCGCTACTTGCGCATGACCTCGGGCTCGTGGCGGCGCAGGAAACGGGCCACCAGGAAGCCGCAGATCACGCCGAGGACGATCAGCGCGGCCATGTCCATGGTCCAGGCGCCGGCCGTGTGGTTCCACAGCGGGTCGGTCTTGGTCGGATCGTCGGTGTTGGGCGCGATGTTGTTGAAGTCCAGCGTGGCGCCGTCGGCGCCCACCGCCCAGCGGGACGGCATCAGGAACGACACCTGGTTCACGCCGACCGCGCCGTTCAGGTTGAACAGGCAGCCGGTGAACACGACCTGGATGATCGCGAACATCACCAGCAGCGGCATGGTCTTCTCGGACGTCTTCACCAGCGAGGAGATGACCAGGCCGAACATCATCGAGGTGAAACCGAGCCCCATGATCGGGATGCACAGCTCCAGCAGGGTGGAGTGGCCGAGGACCACGCCCTCGGCGGGGATGTCCCGGCTGGAGAAGCCGATCAGGCCGACCATCAGGCCCTGCAGCACGGTGATCACGCCGAGCACGACCACCTTGGACATCAGATACGCCGACCGGGACAGGCCGACCGCGCGCTCCCGCTCGTAGATGACCCGTTCCTTGATCAGCTCACGCACGGAGTTCGCGGCGCCCGCGAAGCAGGCGCCGACCGCGAGGATCAGCAGGACCGTGGTCGCCGTGCCGTTCGGGACGGGCACGCCGGTCTTCGAGCTGACCGGGTTCACCAGCAGGCCCTTGTCGCTGTCGATCAGCAGGCTGACCGCGCCGAGCACGGCCGGCAGGATCACCGTCAGCGCCAGGAAGCCCTTGTCGGAGGCGATGACCGACACGTACCGCCGGACCAGGGTCAGCAGCTGCGAACCCCAGCTCTGCGGCTTCTTCGGCTTCATCACCTGCATCGGCGGCATCTGTACGGACTGCGGAGCAATCGCGTCGATGTCCGCGGCGTACATCTGGTAGTGCTGCGAGCCCTTCCAGCGTCCCGCCCAGTCGTAGTCGCGGTAGTTCTCGAAGGCGGAGAAGACGTCGGCCCAGGTGTCGTAGCCGAAGAAGTTCAGCGCCTCCTCGGGCGGGCCGAAGTAGGCGACCGCGCCGCCCGGGGCCATCACCAGGAGCTTGTCGCACAGCGCCAGCTCGGCCACCGAGTGGGTGACGACGAGGACCGTGCGGCCGTCGTCGGCGAGGCCGCGCAGCAGCTGCATGACATCGCGGTCCATGCCCGGGTCGAGGCCCGAGGTGGGCTCGTCCAGGAAGATCAGCGACGGCTTGGTGAGCAGCTCCAGGGCCACCGAGACGCGCTTGCGCTGGCCGCCGGAGAGGGAGGTGACCTTCTTCTCCTTGTGGATGTCCAGCTTCAGCTCGCGCAGCACCTCGTCTATCCGGGCCTCGCGCTCCTCGCCCGTGGTGTCGGCGGGGAAGCGGAGCTTGGCCGCGTACTTGAGGGCCTTCTTGACGGTCAGTTCCTTGTGCAGGATGTCGTCCTGCGGGACCAGACCGATGCGCTGGCGCAGCTCGGCGAACTGCTTGTACAGGTTGCGGTTGTCGTACAGCACCTCGCCCTCGTTGGCGGGGCGGTAGCCGGTGAGCGCCTTGAGCAGCGTCGACTTGCCGGAGCCGGACGGGCCGATGACCGCGATCAGGGACTTCTCCGGGACGCCGAAGGAGACGTCCTTGAGGATCTGCTTGCCGCCGTCGACCGTGACGGTCAGCCGGCGTGCGGAGAAGGAGACCTCACCGGTGTCGACGAACTCTTCCAGCCGGTCGCCGACGATCCGGAAGGTGGAGTGGCCGACGCCGACGATGTCGTTCGCGTCGAGGACCGCCGTGCCGCCCTTGGAGATCGGCATACCGTTGACGTACGTGCCGTTGTGCGAGCCCAGGTCGCGGATCTCCATACGGCCGTCGGGCGTGGAGTGGAACTCGGCGTGGTGGCGCGAGACCTGGAGGTCGGAGACCACCAGCTCGTTGTCCAGGGCACGGCCGATCCGCATCACGCGGCCGATGGAGAACTGGTGGAACGTGGTCGGGCTGCGGTCGCCGTAGACCGGCGGCGCCCCCGCGCCACCACCGGAGGCCGCGGCCGGCGCGCCCTGCTGCTGCGGGATCGCCGGCGGGGCCTGCTGCCAGCCCTGTTGCGGAGCCTGCTGCGCGGCCGACGACTGCGGCGCCGGCGGCTGGGACCAGCCCGCGCCGCCCGCGCCCTGCGCGGCGAACGGCTGCTGCTGGGGCTGCGGTTGGGCGACGGCGGTCGCGGCGCCGGACAGGCTCAGGCGCGGCCCGTCGTTGGCGTTGCCGAGGTGCACGGCCGAGCCCGGGCCGATCTCCGACCGCTGGACCCGCTGGCTCTGCACGAAGGTGCCGTTGGTACTGCCGTGGTCCTCGATGACCCAACTGCGGCCGTCGAAGCTGATCGTGGCGTGTCGCCAGGAGACCCTGGCGTCGTCGAACACGATGTCCCCCTGCGGATCACGTCCGAGGGTGTATGACCTGGACATGTCGAGCGTCCAGGTGCGTCCGTTTGATTCCAGTACGAGTTCCGGCACTCCAAGCCCCATGAGTAGTCCCCCGAGTTACCCCCATCACAGGGAGTCTAGGGATGTCGAACATCGTCGGGAACTATTTCAGGCTCGGCCCTCTGACCGAAAGTCGGGCCTTGTGGAGGGCTCGTACGAGCGCTTCAACTCTTTCCGTTGACGGGGTTGAAACCGGGCCGGAGAGTGGTAATCCACGCGAGGGGGACATGCGCGACGGAGCGGCCCCGGGCGTTCGCGGATCGGGGGGTCTGCCATGGGTTCTGGCACGTCTGGCACTTCCGGCACTCTCGGTACGGGAGTCGAGAGCACGAGGCACGGCGCGCGGCTGCCGTGGGGCGACATCCTGCTGTCCGGGATCGCCGCCGTGAGCTGGGCGTTGATCGGCATGGCGGGTACGGCGGCGCTGGGTCTGCACCTGCTGCAGGCGGACGCGGCGGGCTCACTGGGCCCGATGACCGCGGCTGTTGTGGCGCTCGGGGCGGGTGGTTCGGTCACTCCGAACGGGGATCTGTCCGCTTTCGGCCTGAGCGGAGCAGAGGCCACGACCGCCATCGAGATCACGCCATTGGGGGTGAGCCTGGTCGGGGCGCTCCTTTTGTCGTGGTTCTTCTTACGGTCCCTGCGCGCGGCCGGAGTCGTGATCGCACCGGCCGAACTGCTCGCCCGCGCGGGCGCGGTGATCGTACTGTTCGTGGCGACGCTCGGCGGGCTGGCCTGGGCAGGGCACTCCGTCGTGACGATCGACGGCGGTGCGCTCGGCCTCGACAAGCTGCCGGGCGGCGGCGGCGGCGGTGGCGGCGGAGGGCTGAAGATCCCCGGCATCGGTGACGTCGGCGGGCTGCTGCCGGACCGCCTCGGCGACCTGGTGCATGCGAACGCGGCGGTCGGCTTCCGGGTGGACACGGCGCAGACCCTGCTCGGCGGCCTCGGCTGGTGCGCCGGCGTCCTGCTGATCGCCCTGCTGGCCTCGCGCCGCACACCGCTGCCGCGCGGCTGGGAGGCCGTGCACCGGGTGGTGCGGCCGGCGGCCTCGGCGCTGGTGACGGTCCTGCTGGTGGCGGTGGCGGCCGGCTGGGCTGCGGCGGCCTACGCGGCGATCGGCGACCCGCACCCGGCCCGGATCATGGGCGCGGCACTGCTCGGCGCCCCGAACGGCGTCTGGCTCGGCATCCCGATCGGCCTCCTCGTCCCGTTCGACGGCCGGGCCACGGGCGTCCTGACCGCCTTCCTGCCCCACCCCCTCGACGACCTCCTGAACTCCGGGTCCGACCAGTCGGTGACCCTCGGCCACCTGGCCGACCTGGACGGACGGGTGTGGCTGCTGGGGGTCGCGGCGGCCCTGATGATGCTGCTGGCCGGGGTGTTCATGGCGGTGCGGACACCGGTGGGCCGACCGGGCGGGGCGCAGGCCTCCGGCAGCGGGCGCACGGCCCGTCCCGGCGCCCTCGGTTTCGCCGGGCGGTGTGCCGTACGGCTGGGGATCGCCACCGCGCTCACCCTGCCGCTGCTGGCCTGGCTGACGAACGTCTCCGTGGACGCCTCCCTGTCGGTGCTGGGCTTCGACGCGTTCGGCGCCGGGATCCGACTCCACGGGCACCTGGGCATGGCCCTGCTCCTCGGGGCCGCCTGGGGTGCGGCGGCCGGAGCGACGGGCGCCCTGCTGGCCTGGGCCACCGGCGCGGCCGGCTCCCACGCGGCACCACTGGCACGGGGTGACATGACGGCCGGCGGGACGGACACCGCCGGGAACCCCGCGTCGGCCTACCCGAGCGCCCCCGCCGGGCCACCGGGCCGGACCGGAGACGGCACGACCGGCCCCTACGCCCCGGGAACCCCGTACCGTCCCCCCAACCCGAACACCAATCCCTACCTCCGCGTGCCGGACGAGCTGCGGGAGACGGACGGCGACCCCGACGCCTGGCCCGGGAGAGGACAGGGCCGGGGCCGACAGACACCCGGGCCGTACGAGGGACAGCCCACCCAGCCGTACGAGGAGCGCGCGGCCGAACGGCCGTACGACGAACGAACGCCCAGTCGCTACGGAGAACAGCCGCCCGGACCGTACGACAGGCAGCCACCCGGCCCGCACCGCGAACAGAGCCCCAGCCCCTACGACAGCCAGCCCCCCGGCCCCTACGACGGACAGGCCACCGGTCCCTACGACGGACAGGCCACCGGTCCCTACGACGGACGACCGCCCCGGCCCCACCAAGGGCAGACACCGGGGCCGTACGACAGGCAGGCCGCCGATCCCTACGCCGGGCAGCCGCCCCAGCCCCACCAAGGGCAGACGCCCGGGCCGTACGGCGGGCGGCCGCCCCAGCCCCACCAGGGGCAGACGCCGGGGCCGCACGACAGGCAGGCGCCCGGGCCGTACGAAGAACAGGCGCCCCGGCCCTACGAGGGGCGGCCCGGTAGCGGCGGTGGCTCCTCCTCCGACGTACCGCCCGGCTCGGGCGATGTGTACGGCGCTCCCACGATGGCCCGGCCGGTCGACCCGCCGCCCCGGTCTCCGCGGCGGCGGCCGGGAGTACGCCCCGGTGACGGTGACGGATCCCCGGACGGTCCGGGCGCCGGGCCTCCGCCACCGCCTCCGCCTCCTCCCCCGCCGCCGCCCGCTCCGCCGCCCCGGCCCCGCCGATGAGGTCGGGTGCCGTGCCCGCACTGTGCGTGGCGCGGTGCTGAACCGTGTGTGAAGGCCGGGCCCGATGCCGCTTCCGCCGGGCCGCCGACATCGCACGCATGTTCACTCGTTGTGCGGAAGCAAGGCGTCCGACACCGATCCGACACTTATTGTTCCGTGTCCGTCAGGCGGACCACCTGCGCCGCAGGCACTGGGTGCCGGTTACGGTGGTTACACCATGAGCGATCCGCAGACCTCCGAGGTCCCCACTCTCCTCGTCAAGATTTTCGGCAAGGACAGGCCGGGCATCACGGCCGGCCTCTTCGACACCCTTGCCGCGTACATGGTCGACGTGGTCGACATCGAGCAGGTCGTCACGCGTGGCCGCCTGGTGCTGTGCGCGCTCGTGACCCAGCCCCCGGCGGGCCTTGAGGGCGACCTCAGGGCGACCGTGCACAGCTGGGCCGAGTCGGTGAAGATGCAGGCGGAGATCATCTCGGGCCGCGGCGACAACCGGCCGCGTGGTCTGGGCCGCTCCCTGGTCACCGTCCTCGGCCACCCGCTGACCGCCGAGTCGACGGCCGCCATCGCCTCCCGGATCGCCAAGGCCGGCGGCAACATCGACCGTATCTTCCGGCTCGCCAAGTACCCGGTGACGGCCGTCGAGTTCGCGGTGTCCGGTGTGGCGACCGAGCCGCTGCGCACCGCGCTGGCCTCCGACGCGGCCGAGCTCGGCGTGGACGTGGCGGTCGTCGCGGCGGGCCTGCACCGGCGGGCCCAGCGCCTGGTCGTCATGGACGTGGACTCCACGCTCATCCAGGACGAGGTGATCGAGCTCTTCGCCGCGCACGCCGGCTGCGAGGACCAGGTCGCCGAGGTGACGGCGGCCGCGATGCGCGGCGAGCTGGACTTCGAGCAGTCGCTGCACGCGCGCGTGGCGCTGCTCAAGGGGCTGGACGAGTCGGTCGTGCAGAAGGTGCGTGCCGAGGTGCGGCTGACGCCGGGGGCCCGGACCCTGATCCGCACGCTGAAGCGGCTCGGCTACCAAGTCGGCGTCGTCTCGGGCGGTTTCACCCAGGTCACCGACGATCTGAAGGAGCGGCTGGGGCTGGACTTCGCCCAGGCCAACACGCTGGAGATCGTCGACGGGAAGCTGACCGGCCGGGTGACCGGCGAGATCGTGGACCGGGCGGGCAAGGCGCGGCTGCTGCGCCGGTTCGCCGCCGAGGCGGGCGTGCCGCTGGCCCAGACGGTGGCCATCGGCGACGGCGCCAACGACCTGGACATGCTGAACGCGGCCGGTCTCGGTGTCGCCTTCAACGCCAAGCCGGTGGTCCGCGAGGCCGCGCACACCGCGGTGAACTTCCCCTTCCTGGACACGGTCCTGTATCTGCTGGGCGTCACCCGCGAAGAGGTCGAGGCGGCGGACACCCACGACGAGAGCTGAGCCGTCCGGCCCGGCCGCTGTCCGCGAACGAGGGCCCGGCACCGATCTCCACGGTGCCGGGCCCTCGTCGTGTCACGTCAGTGGTGGTGCGGTGGCCGCACGTCTCATTCGGAGGGCGCCCAGTAGTCCGCGAGCGTGGCCACACCGGGCTCCAGACCCTTCCAGGTGCCCTCGAAGGTCACGACGGCGAAGGCGGCGGCCGGAAAGCCCCGGCGGTTCATCCGCTCGCGGACGTCGTCGTCGGCGGTGCCGGCCAGGATCTCGGTCACTCCGTGCACGCCGGGGTTGTGACCGATCAGGATCACGTCCTTGGCGTCGTCGGGCACCTCGTTGAGCACGGCGATCAGCTCGCCGGGCGAGGCCTCGTACACCCGCTCCTCGTAGACGGTTTTCGGCCGGTGCGCCAGCTCGTGGACGGCGAGCTTCCAGGTCTCCCGGGTGCGCACGGACGTGGAGCACAGGGCCAGGTCGAAGGTGATGCCGCTGTCCGCCAGCCTGCGTCCGGCGACGGCTGCGTCCATTCGGCCCCGGTCAGCGAGCGGTCGCTCGTGGTCGGTCACCTGTGGCCAGTCGGCTTTCGCATGGCGGAAGAAGACAATCCTGCGGGGTTCTGCGACGCTCATGGCACCCAGCTTCGCATGAAACAGGCCATCGGGCGCAGGGAGTTGACATGCGGATTCGCCCTGCCGACAGGTGCGGGCGCTAGCGGGTGACGATCTGCTGCACGCGCTCGAAGAGGTGGGTGACGGCCGGGTCGCCGGTGGCCGCGTGGGCGTCCGCCGGGTTCAGTATGAGCAGCAGCAGGGTCACGAAGGCGAGCGCGGGGAGGGCCAGCGCCCACCAGGGAAGCCGGATGTCGACGCTGCCCGGGGTCGCCGGGTGGGGCCGGGTGTGCGTTCGGGCCGACATGATCGCCTCCGCTGGTCTCCGTGTTCCGGTGACCACCCCTCGCGGCCACATCTCGAAACTACGGAATCCGCAGTCGCCAACCCATCCGGTGGCCCACCCACTTGACCCTGACCCTCACCCCCTAGGGGATGGGGGGGCTAGCACCACCATGGGCCGCCAGGCCACCAGGCCACCGGAGCGGCGGGCCGCCGGAGAGGTGGCCACGACGGCGGCGGTCAGGGGGACGCGAGGGTCGCGATGACGGCGATGACGATGAAGATGGCGAAGAACGAGCCGAAGACGATCAGCATCTTCTTCTGACCGTTCTGGGGGTTCGGTTCGAGCACTGGCATGGGCCCAGTCTGGCACCTCCCGGAGCGGACGGGCCGGGCGGGGTGCTCGCGGCGTGTCAGCCGGCCGCGGCCTCGTCCTCCACCGTACGGTCGCGGCCCGCCAGGACACCGACCGCCATCTGCGGGATCATCAGGCCGATCATGAGGGCGATCGGCAGCCCCCAGCCGCCGCCGCTCTGGTAGAGCACGCCCACCAGCAGCGGGCCCGGGATGGAGATCAGGTAGCCGGCGCTCTGCGCGAACGCGGAGAGCTGGACGACACCCGCGCCGGTCCTGGCCCGCATCCCGACCATGGTGAGGGCCAGCGGGAAGGCGCAGTTGGAGATGCCCAGCAGCACGGCCCAGGCCCAGGCGCCGCCGGCCGGGGCGGCCCACAGGCCGGCGTATCCGGCGAGGCCGCAGACGCCGAGCGCGATCACGATCGGGCCCTGGTGCGGCAGCCGGGTGGCCACGCGCGGGATGACGAAGGCCAGCGGCACGCCCATCACCATGGTGACCGCCAGCAGCAGCCCGGCCGTGCCCGCGGGCACCCCCGCGTCCCGGAAGATCTGCGCCATCCAGCCCATCGTGATGTAGGCGGCGGTGGCCTGGAGCCCGAAGAAGACGGCGAGCGCCCAGGCGGTACGGCTGCGGGTGATCCGCAGGGCGGGCGGCTGCCGGTCGGCACGCGCGCGTGCCCCGGCCACGGGCGCCGAGGCGACGCCCGGGCCCCGGTCCCGGACCAGCGGCAGCCAGGGCAGCACCGCGAAGGCCGCGAGGCCGCCCCACACGGCGAGCCCGGACTGCCAGCCGCCGCCCAGCGCGTCCGTCAGGGGCACGGTCACGGCGGCGGCGACCGAGGTGCCCGCGGCGAGGGCCATCGAGTACAGGCCGGTCATGGAGCCGACCCGGTCGGGGAACCAGCGCTTGACGATGACCGGCATCAGCACGTTGCTGACCGCGATCCCCATGAGCGCGAGCACACTGCCGACCAGGAATCCGGCCGTGTTTCCGGCGTACGGCCGTATCAGCAGGCCGGCCGTGATGGCCACCATGCCGGCGCAGACCACCGCCGCCGGGCCGAAGCGGCGGGCGAGGCGCGGGGCCATCACGCCGAAGACGGCGAAGCAGAACGGGGGCACCGAGGTGAGCAGCCCGGCCACGCTGCCGCTCATGCCGAGCCCGTCGCGGACCTCCTCCAGGAGGGCGCCGAGGCTGGTGATGGCGGGTCGGAGGTTGACCGCGGCCAGCAGGATGCCTACGACGACCAGCCGCTTCGTCCACGCGCGCGTGGAGTTCGCGGGGGTCCGGTCGGGTGCCGTCGGGGGTGCTGCCATGGATGCCGCCGTGGTTTCCTCGCTCGCCATAAGGCCATCATAGAATCATGGGATGATTGGTTGTCCAGTCCCGGGCCTGTACAACCGCCCCCGCCGTTCCCGCCCGGCCGTCTCGTGCGAAGGTGTGTCATGCCTCTGAGCCACCCGCGCCGCTCGGCGCTCTCCGAGCAGGTCATCGCCGCGCTGCGGAACCAGATCGCCTCGGGCGAGTGGCCGGTCGGCTCGCGCATCCCCACCGAGCCGGAGCTGGTCGAGCAGCTCGGGGTGGCCCGCAACACCGTGCGGGAGGCCGTCCGCGCGCTGGCGCACAACGGCCTGCTGGACATCCGCCAAGGCTCGGGGACGTATGTCGCGGCCACCAGTGAGCTGGCCGGCGTGATGCACCGCCGGTTCGCCGACGCCGACCCCCGGCACATCGCCGAGCTGCGCTCCACCCTGGAGTCCTCGGCGGCCCGGCTGGCCGCGGCTCGGCGCACCGACAAGGACCTCAGGCAGCTGGACGCCATGCTGGCGCGCCGCGAGCAGGCCTGGGGGTCGGGCGAGGCGGAGGCCTTCGTGACGGCGGACGCGGCCTTCCATCTGGCGGTGGTGGCCGCCTCGCACAACGACGTGCTGACGGCGATGTACGCCGACCTGGGCGAGGTGCTGCGGGACTGGCTGCGCGCGGACGTCGGCGCCGAGCTGACGCCGGAGGCGTACATGGACCACGCGCGGCTGGTCGACGCGATCCGCGCGGGCGACGCGGACGCGGCCGCCAAGGAGGGGGCGAGCTATCCGTTCCTGTGCCGTCCGGACCGCTTCAGTCCGCCTTCTGGTGGCTGATCCACACCGCGCGGACGTCCTTCCAGCAGCGGCCGGTGAGCCGTACGGTCATCGCGGGTCCGGTGTCCACCGGGGAGCCGTCGGTGTCGATGTCCCACCACTGGGCGCACTCGATGTGCAGCCGTACCCGGTCGGTGTCGACGTAGGGGTTGTGGCAGTAGGCCACCACATGGGACCCGCGGACGGTGGTCCGGCACTCGGCGCCGAACAGCTGCGGCGCAGGACCCTGCCCGCTGCCCACGCGCGCGTGGGACACGGCGTCGTACGGCAGGGACAGCACGAGGGCGACGGCCAGGGTCAGCGGAGCCAGGCTGCGGGACAGGCGCACAAGGGGACCTCCTCGGCCGGGCTGGGGAGGGACATCGCGCGGGGGACGCGTCTCCAGGGTGCGCCGCCGGAAGGGTGACGGCCCGGCCGGTGGGCCGAACGGGTGAGGCCCGCACCCTCGCGGGGTACGGGCCTCGAAAACCGCGTGCGGATCAGGCGCCGATGGCGTGCAGGCCGCCGTCCACGTGGATGATCTCGCCGGTCGTCTTCGGGAACCAGTCGCTCAGCAGGGCGACGATGCCCTTGCCGGCCGGCTCCGGGTCCTTCAGGTCCCACTCCAGCGGGGAGCGGTGGTCCCAGACCGAGGCGAGCTCGGTGAAGCCCGGGATGGACTTGGCGGCCATGGAGCCGAGGGGGCCCGCGGAGATCAGGTTGCAGCGGACGTTCTGCTTGCCCAGGTCGCGGGCGAGGTAGCGGCTGGTGGCCTCCAGAGCGGCCTTGGCCGGGCCCATCCAGTCGTACTGCGGCCAGGCGTACTGGGCGTCGAAGGTGAGGCCGACGACCGAGCCGCCGTTCTGCATCAGCGGCAGGCAGGCCATGGTCAGCGACTTCAGGGAGTACGCCGAGACGTGCATGGCCGTGGCGACCGACTCGAAGGGCGTGTTGAGGAAGTTGCCGCCGAGCGCGTCCTGGGGGGCGAAGCCGATGGAGTGCACGACGCCGTCGAGGCCGCCGAGCTCCTCGCCGACGAGGTCGGCCAGCCGGCCGAGGTGCTCGTCGTTGGTGACGTCGAGCTCGATCACCTTGGTGGGCTTGGGGAGCTTCTTGGCGATGCGCTCGGTCAGCGTGGGCCGCGGGAACGCGGTGAGGATGATCTCGGCGCCCTGCTCCTGGGCCAGCTTGGCCGCGTGGAAGGCGATGGAGGACTCCGTCAGTACACCCGTGATCAGGATGCGCTTGCCCTCGAGAATTCCACTCATGGTGATCAGTGACCCATTCCCAGTCCGCCGTCAACAGGGATGACGGCTCCAGTGATGTACGAGGCGTCGTCCGAGGCGAGGAACCGCACCGTCGCGGCGACCTCCTCGGGCTGCGCGTACCGGCCGAGCGGCACCTGCGACACGATGGTGGCGCGCTGCTCGTCGGTGAGCACCTTCGTCATGTCGGTGTCGACGAAGCCGGGCGCGACGACGTTGAAGGTGATGTTGCGCGAACCGAGCTCACGGGCGAGGGAGCGCGCGAAGCCGACCAGGGCGGCCTTGGAGGCGGCGTAGTTGGCCTGGCCGGGGCCGCCGTAGAGGCCGACGACCGAGGAGATCAGGACGACGCGGCCCTTCTTGGCCCGCAGCATGCCGCGGTTGGCGCGCTTGACCACGCGGAAGGTGCCGGTGAGGTTGGTGTCGACGACCGAGGTGAAGTCCTCCTCGGACATGCGCATCAGGAGCGTGTCCTTGGTGATGCCGGCGTTGGCGATCAGGACCTCGACCGGGCCGTGCGCGTCCTCGATCTCCTTGTAGGCCTGCTCCACCTGCTCGGAGTCGGTGATGTCGCACTTGACGGCGAGGCAGCCCAACTCCTTGAGGGCCGCCGGCGGCTCACCGGAGCGGTACGTGATGGCCACCTTGTCGCCGGCTTCGGCGAAAGCACGGGCGATGGCGAGGCCGATGCCCCGGTTGCCTCCGGTGACAAGAACCGAGCGGCTCAACGGATCACCCTTTCGTTCGGTCTGACAACCCGCCCGAGCAGCTGGCATGACAGGCGGCTTCGTCAGAAACCTACCGGTCCCGCTACAGCCGCGGGCATTGGGGCACCGACAGCGGAAGGCGGACGCTCCTGTGGAGTTCCTACAGCTCGCCGCATCACAGGCATTGCCGTGCCGGAAAGTCGTCCCGCCCACCCGGGCTCAGTTCTCGTCAGACCAGCGCTCGTCGAACCCGGCGAGTTCGTCACACAGGGTGCGCAGTGTTCGGTCGAACAGCACTCCTCTGTGGGACAGCACGTTGCGGGCCAGAACCAGCCGCTCCAGCAGCTGGCGGTCTTCCCTCGGCAGGTTGAGGTGTCCCTGCCGACAGGCACTGAGCATCGGTCCCACCTCTATGCGTTGAAAGGCTTCCTCCGGACGCGTCCGATACCCGGCCGGGGCACGCTCCACATAGCGGGCGACGAGGTCCGCCACAGGCCCGGTGCGGCCTGCCAGCGCGCGCAGTGCCAGTCGGCGCCGGACGTCCTCGATCCAGGGCAGCAGGATGCGCGCCTGCGCCTGGCTCACCAGCACGCCCAGCTCTTCCGGGTCCCTCACTTCCGCGCACCAGACCGCCGGGTGCGCACGGGCCCGGCCGTCCCAGGACTGCAGCAGCCCTCGCGCCCAAGCCGGCCGCAGTCGGGCGGCGGGCCGGTACCCCGAGCCAAGGCCCGGATGGACGACGGTTTGCCCCTGCGCGCCGGGCAGGCGGCCGACGAGGCAGGCCCGCAAGCTGTCCTCGAGCGTACGCACGTTGCCGTCCCAGCAGCGCGACAACCGCCAGCCGAGCACCGGATCAGGTCCGCAGACCTCGCTCACGACCTCGTCGCGCACGGACCGCAGAATGCGGTCGCGCAGTCGTTCCCCGTACCGGTGCGTGTCCTGGCCCGACGTCATGGCCACGGACGCCACCACGGTGGCGCTGTCCAGCCTGTCGAGCGTCCCCCACCACCAGTGCACGGCCGAGGAGGCGAGGTCGAGCTCCAGTTCGTCGGGCAGTTGCTGCGGGAGGTCACCGACCCGCGCGGTCACCAGCAGCCGGGGCCTGTCCTCCGGGAGCAGCCCGGCCTGCTTGACGGCGGCACTGAGCGAGCGGATCAGCCGAGCGATCTCCCGCCCGCGCTCCCCCTCGGGTTCGCTCGGCCCGCCTGTCGGCTCGGGCTCCTCCCAGGCACGGATGCCGATGACCGGCCGCCAGGGCCGACCGGGTTCGGTGAGCGAGTCGATCACCGTACCCGGGGTCACGGACAGTTCTTTGGCGAGCCTGCCCAGCAGGTCGGACCCCACGGGTTCGGGCAGCGGGGCGGACCGGGGCGGCCTACCGCGTTGCCGCGGAATGTCGGGTTCCCAATCGATGGTGAACCCGTTGTCGTAGTCCTCAAGGACCGGCAGATCGTCCGTGAGCCAGCTGATCGGCGCCGGCGCCGGCAACCGGGCCACAGCCTCCTCCGAGTCGACGAAGGCAGGCAGGTCCAGGCGCTCGGACGAGGAGTTCAGCGCCGTGTGGTGCAGCTCCGCACCGTATCCGGCCGCCACGAGGTCGTCCGGAAGCAGCCACAGGCAGTGCAGGCCGGCGGCCAGGTCGGCGGCTATGCGGCCGACCTGGCGGCGCACCCCGGGCAGGTCCGACAGCGCCCTGGGACTCAGTTCCACCCCTCACGCCCCGGAGACGCGAGCGCGTGCCGCCCGGAAGGTGACGGGATCCACAGCCAGCCCTGTCGGCAAGGCGTCCAGAACGCCGATCAGGTCGAGGCGGTCGAGCCAGCGCCGGGTCTCCTCCAGATCGCGTTCGATCGCAGCGGCCACGTCGTCCAGGGGTACCCCCTGCCCCTCGTCGACGTACGAACTCCACAAGCCGAGCAGTTCCTCGTCCCCGGCATCGAGGCCGGAGCGGTTCCAGTGTTCCGCCAGGTTCTCCGGCTTCGCGATGGCCCGGCTGACGGCGTCGAGCGAGCTCTCCAGGGTGGCACCTCGGACGGAGACCTCCGCGATGGCCTGCTCGACGAAGGGAGCCCAGCCGCCCGTGACCGCGATCAAACGGCCACGCTCGCCCCGGGACACGAAGGGACACTCCGGCCAGGCGCGCAGGCTGTCCACGGTCCACCGTTCGGGGCGGAGATGCCGCACGGGCAGCGGCGCGTCCCCCCGCGTGTCACGCAACGCCCCGGCGACGACGGCGTCGGCCAAGAGGAACACGGACCGGTTCCCCGTGTGCTTGCGCGCAGTCGAGCGCACTCGTTCGTCGGCCGCGGGGCCGGCGTGGTCGACGCACTGCTGCACGGCGGCGGCGAGGTCCACCGGGTCCAGACCGCGAAGGTCCGCCACCAGGACGTAGTTGCGGCGCATCCGGGCGGCTTCGGCGAGGACCGTGCGCAGGTCGTAGGGAACCTTGACCTTGTGCACCTCCACGCCGCGCGCCTCGGCGAAGGCCTCTGCCGCGCGAATCATCAGCGGCGGCTGATACAGGGAAGTGGTGCCGATCAGCGTGACGCCCGGCTGGGCAGCCTCGTGCAACTGGCCCTCGGTGAGCGGGCTGTACCGCTGGATCCCGTTGCCGTTGTCGCGGCCCAGCAGACGGCGTGCGGCGCGCGGGTCGTAGTCGTACGGAAGGCTGAACTCGCTCTCCCTGAGTTCGAGTTCGAGCTCCTCCCGAGTGCCGAGCATGTTCACGACGTTCGGGCTGCGCACCGCGAAACGACGGTCGCCGAGCTGCACGAGAAGGCCGAGGCCGACCATCTCGGTGAGGTAGATCTCGACTCGCTTGACCCCCAACTCGTCGAAGCCGTCCGACCACGCGTCGCGTGCGAGATCAAGGAGTTGTTCGGGCGTGTAGTCGCCGCGGTAACGGTCGGCGAGGCTGCGCAGGGCGATCACCAGGGTAAGGACCCGGTAGCGGTCCTCCAGGTTGATGGTGAACCGAAGCCGCTCCGCGAGACGTCTGCGGACCGTCTCGGAAGCTGCGACGCCCTGGACGTCCTCCTCCTTGATCCTGGTGGGGTGCTCCGCCTCGGGCCGGGGGCGTCCCTGCAGGGTGCGCACCAGTTCGCTGCAGAAGATCTGCACCAGATTGGCCTGGTAGTTGGTGATGGCGAGGATCCGCCAGACCAGTTCCGGCCGGTCGAAGACGAAACCGAGCGCGGCCATCGGCTCGGTGACCAGACGCACCGCCGCATGCGGCTTCAGCGGGCCCACCAGCACGTCCGGGCCACCGTGCGCCGTGGAGACGTTGGACAGGTCACCGAAGCGCTGTACCTGGTGGAGACCGGCGAACACGATCTTGAGGCGGCGGTTGGTCTGCTCCATGAGCTGCTGGAACCGCTTGACGTTCTGGAAGGTCGACTCACCGCCGGAACGGAAGACTCGGCGCGAGTCGGCTGTCAGGAACGCGTCCGCCTCGTCCGCGAGGATCAGCAGTCGGCGCGACTCGTCCTCGTCCAGCCAGTCACGGATGCGTCTGGCCACCGTATCGGGGGTGGCCCGGTCCGACAGCTTCGCGTTGAAGACCTGCCGCCGCTTGAGCCCCTCGGCCAGCAGCGACCAGATCTGCTCGGGCGGCTCGGCCTGCCCGATCTCGGCCTTGAGTAGATCGAGATAGACGGCGACGTTCGACTCGGAACGGCTCGGGAAGAGTTCGGCCACCCGCTGCAACAAGGCGGACTTGCCCAGCTGACGTCCTCCGTAGAGGAAGAGGCCGCCGTTGGGGTCCATCACCTCTCGCAGTTCCTCGTCCCGCCCGTAGAACACCTCCGGGGGTACCAGCCCCGCGACGAACGGCGTGTACGGGTTGTATGACGTCCATGGCAGCGTCACCCGTTGCAGCGCACGGAAGGAACGGGGCGCCCGCGCGGCCATCCACCCGAACACCGCGGGGTCCACGACCAAGGCCTGCTGGGCATGCCCGGAGGCCGCCTCGGCGAGTGCCTTCCGTCCGCCGAGGCCGAGCGGGTGGAGATAGAGCACGATGTTCGCGTCGACGTCCGCGTCTTCCAGGTGCGACAGCGCGCCGCCGTCACGCTGTTCCTCCCAGACGAGCAGGATCGTGTACGAGGTGGCGCGGGAGCCGAGCGCGGCGACGTAGCCGGCGGCCTCCGCGACGGAGGCGCGAAGCTTGAGCCGACGTATGCCCTGGCCGGGCCGGTCGGAGTTGAGGGAGCCGGTGGCGGGTTCCAGACCGAGCAGGCGCAGCACGCGGGGGATGTGCTGCTGCCACTCGCTGCTGCGGCCCTTCTTCGAGCACAGCGCCTGCCAGGAGTCGAGCGCCTGCTCCGCGGCAGAGGTGAGCCGGGCGTCCGAGCCGTAGCGCCGGACCCACCACGAGGCGTGGACTCCCTCTCCGCCCGGTTGAGGTACGCCCGAGCCGGTGAGCCCCGCGACGAACTCGACGAGTTCCGATCCGTCGTCCTCAGGCCGCTCGGGAAGCTGGTTCCCCCCGCCCGCCAAGGCCAGGAACTCCTGCGCGGTGACGGTGTCGCCCTCCTCTATGAGATCCCAGATGCGGTCGTGGTCACTCTGCGCGAGGGGACGCTCGGGGTCCAGCCGGAGGTTGTCCAGGTCCTGCCGGAGCCGATCGGTGGAATTCTCGACGGTGACCCGCAGTTCCTGCACGAGCTGGGCCAGACGGGTGAGTGCGTGCCGGTAGCGGCCCGCCTCGTCGCCGTCGGCGAACTCCTCCAGCCGGCCGGTGAAGTCCCGCTCCTCGTCGGGCGCCATCAGGTTGAGGGTACGGATCTGCGCGAGGAGCCCGGCTGCCTGACGGTGCCGTTCCGTCGTGCGGTTGCGCCAGTCCTTCTCCGCCTCGCGGATGCGCCGGGTGGCCGTGTCGGCCCAGTCCTCCGGCAGGCCGACCGCGTGTACCGGATTGCGCTCGGTCCACGTGATCAGGGCACGGGCGAGGTGCAGGTCCCCGGTGCCGAGATAGGCGGCCAGGGCGTCATCGGGCGACACGGGGGCCAGGAACGCGGCCATCGCTCGCGAGGTACCGGGGTTGTTCAAGTCCGGCTGCCCGTCCGTGTCCCTGGGCAGACCGGGACTGAGCAGCAGGAAGTCGGCGGACGGCGGGGCGGCGAACGGTCGTTGTTCCGTGGAGGTGAGCGCACTGGTATCGGCGACGTGGTGGCCGACGACCCAGTCCCTGAGCAGGCCCAGGGCGGCCCCGCCGACGCCTGAGGGGGCCTCGTACGCCTCCAGTTCACTGACGACCGCGCCGAGGGCGGGCAGTTCACCGCCCTTCGTCGCGCCGCGGCTGCGGATGGCGCCGGCGACCGCGTCAGCCTTGGCCAGCACTTCGCTCACGGACCGCACCGCCGCGTGCAGCTGCCGTAGTGCGCCGGAATGAATGGATTCCTTCGCTTGCTTGGGGGTACGGAACCGGCTGTCGGCCTCCTCTATGAGCCGGTCGGTGTGGTCCGGCCGCTTGAAACTCTCACTCAGCCGTGCCACCTGTGCGGGATCGCCGCCGTGCGCCCAGTCCACGACGGCCTTGAGCGCCTGATGGAGGGCGCCCGACGGTCCGGCGAGGTACTGCAGCACGCGAGAGGCGCGCTGGTACTTGATCTTCCGCCGGGGCAGGTCCTCAAGGAGCACGCGTGCGTCCTCGCCCAGGCCGCGGAGGGTGAGCGTGTCTCCCGGATCGGCGAGGTCCTCGATGGCTCCCGGTACGAACGTCTTGCAGTCGCGTACGGCGGAGACCAGCACGGTGAGCAGTTGCTGCCAGGGGCTGGGCAGGCCCGACGGCAAGGCGAAGTCGCTGACCAGCACATGCGGCCAGCCTGCGCTCAGGCCTGCCCGCAATGCCGCGACCGTGGCGACGAGAAGAGCCTCCCGATCGTCCGCGAGGCTCTCGGGGGCGATGTCGTGGTCGATCTGTGCCTGAGTCGCCTCGTCGCTTCCCACACAGCTGAAGGCCGCTGCGGCGAAGGCGAGTGCCTGCACACGCGTGCCGGGCTCCCGCGAGGCGGCGGCCGTCATCCAGTACGCCTGCGGCAGCAGTCCTTCGGCGATCAGTTGGGCCACGGGCGAGTGCTGTCCCGTCTCCCAGGGTTCGGACGGGTCCCAGTCCGCGTGCTCCATGCCCGCAGGCCAAGGGGCGTCGTCCGGGGGCTCGACGGTTTCGACGTCAGTGGCGTCGTCCACGCGTTCCGCGTCCATCCCGGACTCGGGCACGAGGACGGCAGAGGTCGGCGCGGGTGCGGGCACGACAGCCGACACGGCGGGCACGACAGCCGACACGGCGGGCACGACCTCGGACTCGGCGGGCACGACCGTAGCCGCAGTGGGTTCGGCCGCGATCGGCGCGGTTTCGGCCGCGGCGGGGTCAGGCTCCCCCGGCAGGTCCGAGGTGTCGGGTTCGGCCTGGGCGGGCGGTCGCTCGTGAGTGTCGGCGGCCGCCGCTCCGCTCGACATCGCGAGGTCGCCGGCATCCGCCGGTTCGTTCGTCTCGGCTGCCTCCACCTCCGCCGCACCGGTGACGCGGGGTCCGGGCTCGGCCGCCTCACCATGTCCCGGCTCCGGTGTCCCGTCGGCGGGCCGGGAGAGCTCGGAGATCTGCCCCGTCAGCCTTTCCAGCGCCTGCTCCAGATGCGCGGCGACGGTGTCCTCCGCCTCAGCGATCATCTGCTTGAGCTGTTCCGCGTTCCGACGCAGCCCGTCGAGTCTGCGTTCACGTTCCGCAGCCGCCCGGACCTCCAGGAGGTCCAGCTCAGCTTCCAGTTCGCCGAAGCCCGCGTCCGCGGCCCAGCTCCCGCCGGCAGCTGTCACGCTCTCGGTGAGGAGGGAGCGCCGTCGCTGCCAGTGGGTGATGTCGTCCCGCGTCCAGCCCAGCTCGACCACGGATCGCCCCTCCGCCAGCCGGTCGGCCGTCTCACGCAGTGCCCGCGCCAGTTCTTCCGCCCGATGACGCAGCTCTGCAGCCACGGAGCGCTGTGCGGGTGCCGTCTCGGCGGTGGCGTTGGCCTGGGACTCGCGGGACGTCATCGTGGCGGCTTCCGGTTTCTCGTGAGGTTCAGCGGTGGTAGGGGTGTTCAACGACGGGCCGATGTCATGTGCGTGGGGCGGCGGTTCGCGGTCGGCGGCGTGAAAGTACTTCTCCGGGTGCTCCTCGACCATGTCCGCGACGGGCAGTTGGGCCGCGCGCGGATGAAGAAGGCCGTGGACCACGCATCGCGCGAACTCGGGATCGAGCACCTCGAGCAGCGTGACGAGTTGTCCGGCAGACGGATCCGCGACCACGTGGTCCGGAAAGTCGTACTCGTGACGCAGCATCCTGGCCGCGCCGGCCACGGAACAGACCGCCGCATCGGCCAACTGGGCCTCTTTCGCCCGGGCGAACCAGACCCGCGCGGCCTGCACCTCCTGGCGTGTCACGCTCTGGGCCGCTCGCGATTCCACCTGATAGCGGCAGACGCATCGGCGCCGCCGCATGCACACATGCCGTATCAACAATCGCCGTATCTGGACGTCGTCCAGCGACGACAACCAGGCACGGAACTGGCGTCCCCACCCCTCCATGCCCAGATATTGCCACGTCCCTCTGACAACGCGTTAGGTACTTGCGTCATCCGACAGGGACGCGGCCTGACGCAAACCTTTGGTCGACGGCCGTCGGGCGCGACATGATCAGGGTGACCACCACTCGTCGTCATGCCGGCAGGAAGAGACGCAGATGCCTCATACCATCGACGAAACTTTCACGGCGCTTCCGCTACGAGCTCTGGCCGACGCCGCGCTGGCACGCGCGCGTGCGCTGGGGGCCGCGCACGCGGACTTCCGGTTCGAGCGGGTGCGCAGTGCGTCCTGGCGGCTCAGGGACGCGAAGCCCGCCGGGTCGTCGGACACCACCGACCTCGGGTACGCGGTCCGGGTCGTGCACGGCGGTACGTGGGGCTTCGCGTCGGGGGTGGACCTGACCCTCGACGCGGCCGCCAAGGTCGCCTCGCAGGCGGTGGCCATGGCGAAGCTCTCGGCGCAGGTGATCAAGGCCGCCGGGTCGGACGAGCGGGTGGAGCTGGCCGCCGAGCCGGTGCACGAGGAGAAGACGTGGGTCTCGTCGTACGAGATCGATCCGTTCTCCGTGCCGGACGAGGAGAAGGCCGGGCTGCTCGCGGAGTGGAGCAGGCGGCTGCTGGCGGCGAACGGGGTCGACCATGTCGACGCCTCGCTGCTCACCGTGCACGAGAACAAGTTCTACGCCGATACGGCGGGGACCGTGACCACGCAGCAGCGGGTCCGGCTGCACCCGGAGCTGACCGCCGTGTCGGTGGACGGGTCGAGCGGCGAGTTCGACTCGATGCGGACCATCGCGCCGCCGGTCGGCCGCGGCTGGGAGTACCTGACCGGCACCGGCTGGGACTGGGACGCGGAGCTGGAGCAGATCCCCGAGCTGCTCGCCGAGAAGATGCGGGCACCGAGCGTCAAGGCGGGGCTCTACGACCTGGTCGTCGACCCGTCCAACCTGTGGCTGACCATCCACGAGTCCATCGGCCACGCCACCGAGCTGGACCGCGCGCTCGGCTACGAGGCCGCCTACGCCGGCACCTCCTTCGCCACCTTCGACCAGCTCGGCAAGCTCAGGTACGGCTCCGAGCTGATGAACGTCACCGGTGACCGCACCGCCGAGCACGGCCTGGCGACCATCGGCTACGACGACGAGGGCGTCGCCGGCCAGTCCTGGGACCTGGTGAAGGACGGCACGCTCGTCGGCTACCAGCTGGACCGCCGGATCGCGCGGCTGACCGGCTTCGAGCGGTCCAACGGGTGCGCGTACGCCGACTCCCCCGGGCACGTGCCCGTGCAGCGCATGGCCAACGTGTCGCTGCGGCCGGATCCGGGCGGTCTTTCGACGGAGGACCTGATCGGCGGGGTCGACCGGGGGATCTACGTGGTCGGGGACCGGTCCTGGTCCATCGACATGCAGCGCTACAACTTCCAGTTCACCGGCCAGCGGTTCTTCAGGATCGAGAACGGGCGGCTCGCCGGGCAGCTGCGCGATGTCGCCTACCAGGCGACGACCACCGACTTCTGGGGCTCCATGGCGGCTGTCGGCGGCCCGCAGACGTATGTCCTGGGCGGTGCCTTCAACTGCGGCAAGGCCCAGCCGGGCCAGGTCGCCGCCGTGTCCCACGGCTGCCCCTCGGCCCTCTTCAAGGGCGTCAACATCCTCAACACCACGCAGGAGGCCGGTCGATGAGCGCCCGTAGCAACAAGCCGCACGAGATCGTCGAGCGCGCTCTGGAACTCTCCCGGGCCGACGGCTGCGTGGTCATCGCCGACGAGCACTCCACCGCCAACCTGCGCTGGGCCGGCAACGCGCTCACCACGAACGGTGTCACGCGCGGGCGCTCGCTCACCGTCGTGGCGACCGTCGACGGCAAGGAGGGCACCGCCTCGGGTGTGGTGTCCCGGGCGGCCGTCACCGCCGAGGACCTGGAGCCGCTGGTGCGGGCCGCCGAGGCCGCCGCACGCGGCGCCGGTCCGGCCGAGGACGCGCAGCCGCTGGTCACGGGCGTACCGGAGTCGCCCGACTTCGCGGACGCGCCCGCCGAGACCTCCTCCGCCGTGTTCACCGACTTCGCGCCGGCGCTCGGCGAGGCCTTCGCACGCGCGCGTGCGGGCGGCCGGGAGCTGTACGGCTTCGCCAACCACGAGCTGGTCTCCACCTACGTGGGCACCTCGACCGGGCTGCGGCTGCGGCACGACCAGCCCACCGGCACGCTGGAGCTGAACGCCAAGTCGCCGGACCGCACCCGGTCGGCCTGGGCGGGCCGCTCCACCCGGGACTTCAAGGACGTCGACCCGGGCGCGCTCGACGCCGAGCTCGCCGTACGGCTGGGCTGGGCGGAGCGGCGGATCGAGCTGCCGGCCGGCCGGTACGAGACGCTGCTGCCGCCGACCGCCGTGGCCGACCTGCTGATCTACCAGCTGTGGTCGGCGTCCGGGCGGGACGCGACCGAGGGGCGGACGGTGTTCTCCAAGCCGGGCGGCGGCACCCGTGTCGGCGAGAGGCTGACCGACCTGCCGCTGACCCTGCGCACCGACCCGAACGAGCCGGGCCTGGAGTCCGCGCCCTTCGTCGTGGCCCACTCCTCCGGCGGTGACCAGTCCGTCTTCGACAACGGGCTGCCGGTCGCCGCCACCGAGTGGGTCTCGGGCGGCGAGCTGAAGCACCTGACGACCACCCGGCACAGCGCCGGTCTCACCGGGCTGCCGGTCGCCCCGGCGGGCGGCAACCTGATCCTGGACGGCGGCCAGGACCGCTCCCTGGAGGAGATGGTCGCGGCCACCGAGCGCGGGCTGCTGCTGACCTGTCTCTGGTACATCCGTGAGGTCGACCCGGCGACGCTGCTGCTCACCGGCCTGACCCGGGACGGCGTGTACCTGGTGGAGAACGGGCAGGTCACGGGACAGGTGAACAACTTCCGGTTCAACGAGTCGCCGGTGGACCTGCTGGGGCGGGCGACCGAGGCGGGGCGCACGGAAAAGACGCTGCCGAGGGAGTGGAGCGACTGGTTCACTAGGGCTGCGATGCCCGCGCTGCGGGTGCCCGACTTCAATATGAGCTCTGTCAGTCAGGGCGTATAACCTCGTAGCCGGTGGTCGCACGACCGCCCAGAGATCGCACGAAGATCATCCAAGGAGAACGAGAACCGTGACGGACATCGTCGACGAGCTGAAGTGGCGCGGGCTGTTCGCCCTGTCCACTGACGAGGACGCTTTGCGCAAGGCGCTCGCGGACGGTCCCGTCACGTTCTATTGCGGTTTCGACCCGACCGCGCCGTCCCTGCACGTCGGGCACCTGGTGCAGGTGCTCACCGTGCGCCGGCTCCAGCAGGCCGGGCACCGGCCGCTGGCGCTGGTGGGCGGGGCCACGGGTCTGATCGGCGACCCGCGCCCGACGGCCGAGCGCACGCTGAACGCGCCCGAGACGGTCGCCGGCTGGGTCGGCAAGCTCCGCGCCCAGATCGAGCCGTTCCTGTCCTTCGAGGGCGAGAACGCGGCCGTCATGGTCAACAATCTCGACTGGACCGAGGGCCTCTCCGCGATCGAGTTCCTGCGGGACATCGGCAAGCACTTCCGCGTCAACAAGATGCTGACCAAGGACTCCGTGGCCCGCCGCCTGGAGTCCGACCAGGGCATCAGCTACACGGAGTTCAGCTACCAGATCCTCCAGGGGATGGACTTCCTCCAGCTGTTCCGGCGGTACAACTGCACCCTCCAGCAGGGCGGCAGCGACCAGTGGGGCAACCTCACGGCCGGCCTGGACCTGATCCACCGCCTGGAGCCGCACGCGAGCGTGCACGCGCTGGCGACGCCGCTGATGACCAAGGCGGACGGCACCAAGTTCGGCAAGACCGAGGGCGGTGCGATCTGGCTCGACGCCGAGATGACGACGCCGTACGCGTTCTACCAGTTCTGGCTG
The DNA here is from genome assembly GCF_043201555.1 of Streptomyces sp. NPDC048288. Lineage (NCBI taxonomy): Bacteria > Bacillati > Actinomycetota > Actinomycetes > Kitasatosporales > Streptomycetaceae > Streptomyces > Streptomyces sp. NPDC048288. The sequence continues at coordinate 1,370,212 of NZ_JBICZD010000001.1, read as the reverse complement.
AACGTGGACGACCGGGACATCTCGACGTACCTGCGGATCCTGTCCTTCAAGTCCCGTGCGGAGCTGGAGGAGCTGGAGAAGCAGACGGAGGAGCGTCCGCAGGCGCGGGCGGCGCAGCGGGCGCTGGCCGAGGAGCTGACGACGCTGGTGCACGGGGCCGACCAGACGGCCGCCGTGATCGCCGCGTCCAAGGCGCTGTTCGGGCAGGGCGAGCTGGCGGAGCTGGACGACCGGACGCTGGCCGCGGCGCTGGCCGAGGTGCCGCATGTGCGGGTGGCCGAGCTGGGGCCGGTGGTCGACCTGTTCGCCGAGGTCGGGCTGGTCGCCAGCAAGTCCGCTGCGCGGCGGACCGTGAAGGAGGGCGGGGCCTACGTGAACAACGTGAAGGTGACCGCCGAGGACGCGGTGCCCTCCGGGGGTGAGCTGCTGCACGGGCGGTGGCTGGTGCTGCGACGGGGGAAGAAGAACCTGGCGGCCGTGGAGGTCGTCGGTTAGTGAGCGCCGTAGTGGGTTCGTGAGCGCCGTAGGGGTGCGGGTGCGTTGCGGAGTGCCGGTGCGTTGTGGCTGGTCGCGCCCACGCGGCGGTAGCCGCTAATCGACACGCCCCGCGCCCCTGACGGGACGCTCAGGTGTGCTGCTTTCGCTTGCCCAGCGTGGCCATGTACGCCATGTCGCCCAGGAAGACGATGATGATCGCGGCGACCAGCTGGAAGAGGTGGCGGCTCCAGTCGATGCCGCGGGTCGCCTCCACGCCCAGGGCGCGGGCGAGCGCGTTGCCGGCGATGGCGCCCAGCATGCCGAAGATGGTCGTCAGCCAGAGGGGGCTGTGTTGCTTGCCCGGGATGACCGCCTTGGCGATCAGGCCCAGCACGAAACCCACGATGATCGCCCACAACCAGCCCATGGCTGCCTCCTCGTACGGCTCGACGTGAGCATTACGCCAAGTCTCGGGCCGTCCGCCGTACGGCGCATGTCGGTACGCCCGTACGCGGTACGGCGCAGGACGTTCACGCAGGCGGGCGGGCGACCCGGTCTCGAAGGCGGCGCAGACGCGGCGTAACGTGGGAGGCGTCCCGGCCCGGTTCCCCGTACGGGTGCGGACAGGGTACGGGCCGGGGAGAGTCCGATGCGGGCGGATGGTGGAATGTGATGCGGAAGCAGCGCGACGGCGGGAACGTCCAGGTGTTCCGGATCAGCGGAGCCCGCACCGGCCTGACGGAGGACGTGCGCGGCCGGCAGCGGCGGTACGTCATCTCGATGTCGGTCCGGACCGTGGCGGTGATCATGGCGGCCACGTTGTGGAACGTCGAACGGTATGTCGCCGTCGTGGCGCTGGTCCTCGGGGCACTGCTCCCCTATGTCGCGGTCGTCATCGCCAACGCGGGCCGGGAACGGCCGCCCTCGCTTCCGTCGACGTTCGGTGTCGCGCCGACGCGGCTGATGATCACGGCGCCGCGGGCGGAGGAACCCCACACGGAACCCGTCCCGGAGGACAGGGTGGCCGATCCGGCGGCGGGGGTACGCGGTGAGCGGCCGGAGTCGGTGTGAGCGTCGACGACGTGGTTTGAGCGGTTGGTAGTTCCGCACGAACCTCAAGAAAAGCTCAGATCAATCGCGCTGTTCCAGTGCCGGGTGGCGGGTGACCCATGACATACTGCGTGAGCGCTCCGCATCCCCCGTCGGAGCGACGGACCGACGCCGGGCAGCTCCCCCCGTGGCTGCTCGGCGTCGCCTTTTCTACGGGGCCTTTGTGCAAGTCGATCAAGACGACGGGGTGCGGGACGAAGCAGTGAGTGACGTCATTTGTTCAGCCAAGGGATGCCGGGCCGCCGCCGTGTGGGTGCTCGCCTGGAACAACCCGAAGATCCACACTCCCGAGCGCCGGAAGACCTGGCTCGCCTGCGAGGAGCACCGCGAGCACCTCTCCCAGTTCCTGGGCGTGCGGGGGTTCTTGAAGGACGTCGTGCTGTTGAAGGAGTGGGAAGAGCGCGAGGGTCCGGCCTAGCCTCCGATCGCGGACATCGGCCGGTCCGGCTGGATGAAGGTCGGGTCGTCCAGGCCCGCGCCCGCCTTCTTGCCCCACATCGCGAGCCGCCAGAGGCGGGCGATCTCCTCGTCTGAGCCGCCCGAGCGGAGCGCGCCGCGCAGGTCGGTCTCCTCCCGGGCGAACAGGCAGGTCCGTATCTGGCCGTCGGCGGTGAGCCGGGTGCGGTCGCAGGCCGCGCAGAAAGGGCGGGTCACCGAGGCGATGACGCCGACGCTCTGCGGGCCGCCGTTCACCAGCCAGCGCTCCGCCGGGGCCGAGCCGCGGTCGTCCGCGCCCTCGGGGGCGAGGTCGAAGCGGGTGCGGAGCGAGGCGAGGATGTCCGCGGCGGTGACCATGCTGTCGCGCTTCCAGCCGTGCTGGGCGTCCAGGGGCATCTGCTCGATGAAGCGCAGTTCGTAGTCGTGGTCGAGGGCCCAGGCCAGGAGATCGGGGGCCTCGCCCTCGTTCAGTCCGGGCATCAGGACCGTGTTGACCTTGACGGGGGTGAGTCCGGCGTCGTGGGCGGCCCGGAGGCCGTCGAGGACGTCCTGGTGGCGGTCGCGGCGGGTGAGGGTCTTGAAGACGTCCGGGCGGAGGGTGTCCAGGGAGACGTTGACCCGGTCGAGACCGGCCGCCTTCAGGGCCGCCGCGGTGCGGCGCAGACCGATGCCGTTCGTCGTCAGGGACATCCGGGGGCGGGGTGCCAGGGCCGCCACCCGCTCCACGATGCCGACCAGACCGGGCCGCAGCAGCGGCTCACCGCCGGTGAAGCGGACCTCCTCGACGCCCAGCAGGCGTACGGCGATGTCGATCAGGCGGACGATCTCGTCGTCCGTGAGCAGGTCGGGCTTGGCCAGCCACTGCAGCCCCTCCTCGGGCATGCAGTAGGTGCACCGCAGATTGCACCGGTCGGTCAACGAGACTCGCAGGTCGGTGGCCACCCGGCCGTAGGTGTCGATGAGCACGTGGGCCCCCTCCCTCGCTCCGGACCAGATCTCTACCGTCACCTGCGAGCCTACGTGACAGGACTGACAACGCGAGAGGCCCGATGCCACGAGGTACGGCGCGGCCGCGTCGTAGGACCCTACGATCCCGTCGACGCGGCCGGTCGTACGAAGGTCAGTGCGCTCCGGTGCCCGTGAGGGACCGCACCTCCAGCTCCGCGTACTTCTGGGTGTCGGGCTCCTCCTTGGACAGCAGGGTGCCCACGATGCCGAGGAGGAATCCGACCGGGATCGAGATGATGCCGGGGTTCTCCAGCGGGAACCAGTGGAAGTCGACGTCCGGGAACATCGAGGTCTCCTTGCCGGACACCACCGGGGAGAAGAGCACCAGGCCGACGGCGGTGACCAGGCCGCCGTAGATCGACCAGAGGGCCCCGGCGGTGGTGAACCGCTTCCAGAAGAGGCTGTACAGGATGGTCGGCAGGTTGGCGGAGGCGGCGACCGCGAAGGCGAGGGCGACCAGGCCGGCGACGTTGAGGTCGCGGGCGAGGGCTCCGAGGACGATCGAGACCGCGCCGATGCCGACGGTGGCCCAGCGGGCGGCGCCCAGCTCCTGCTTCTCGGTGGCCTGGCCCTTCTTGATGACGTTGGCGTAGATGTCGTGGGCGAAGGAGGAGGAAGAGGCCAGGGTGAGACCGGCGACCACGGCGAGGATCGTCGCGAAGGCCACCGCGGAGATCGTGGCCAGCAGGATCGCGCCCCAGTTGGAGTCGACACCGCCCAGATGCAGGGCGAGCAGTGGCGCCGCGGTGTTGCCGGACTTGTTGGAGGCGATGATCTCGTCCGGTTTGATCAGCGCGGCGGCGCCGAAGCCGAGGGCGAGGGTCATCAGGTAGAAGGCGCCGATCAGGCCGATGGCCCAGAGGACCGACTGCCGGGCCGCCTTGGCGGTGGGGACGGTGTAGAAGCGGATCAGGATGTGCGGCAGGCCGGCGGTGCCCAGGACCAGGGCGATGCCGAGGGAGAGGAAGTCCAGCTTGCTGGTGCCGGTGGCGCCGTACTTCAGGCCGGGCTCCAGGAAGGCGGAGCCCTTGCCGCTGTTGTCGGCGGCCTTTCCGAGCAGATCGGAGATGTTGAAGTGGAACTTGGCGAGGACCATGAAGGTCAGCAGCAGGGCGCCCGCGATGAGCAGCACGGCCTTGACCATCTGGACCCAGGTGGTGCCCTTCATGCCGCCGATGGTGACGTAGACGATCATCAGAACGCCGACCAGGGCGACGATGGCGATCTTGCCGCCGTCACTGGTGATGCCGAGCAGGAGGGAGACGAGGACGCCCGCGCCCGCCATCTGGGCGAGGAGGTAGAAGATCGACACGACGATCGTGGAGGTGCCGGCGGCCGTGCGGACCGGGCGCTGGCGCATGCGGTAGGCGAGGACGTCGCCCATGGTGTAGCGGCCGGAGTTGCGCAGCGGTTCGGCGACCAGGAGCAGGGCGACCAGCCAGGCGACCAGGAAGCCGATGGAGTAGAGGAAGCCGTCGTAGCCGAAGAGGGCGATGGCGCCGGCGATGCCCAGGAAGGACGCGGCGGACATGTAGTCGCCGGAGACGGCGAGGCCGTTCTGGAAGCCGGTGAACTGGCGGCCGCCCGCGTAGAAGTCGGCGGCGTCCTTGGTCTGGCGGCCGGCCCAGATGGTGATGACGAGGGTCGCGGCGACGAACACCGCGAACAGGGTGATGATCAGCGTCCGGTGCTGGCTCGCCTCGCCGGCCGCGAGCAGGGTGGTGTGCTGTGCGGGGCTCATGCGCCGCCCTCCATCCGGGACTTGATGGCCTCGGCCTTGGGGTCGAGCTTCGCGGCGGCGTGCCGCGCGTACCACCAGGCGATGAGGAACGTGGTGAGGAACTGGGCGAGGCCGAGGACCAGCGCCACGTTGATGTTGCCGACGACCTTGGTGCCCATGAACCCGTCCGCGTAGCTGGAGAGCAGGACGTACAGCAGGTACCAGGCGATGAAGGCGACGGTCAGCGGGAAGGCGAAGGAGCGGTAGGAGTTCCGCAGTTCGGCGAACTCCGGACTCTGCTGCACCTCGGCGAACTCCTCGCTGGAGGGGTGCCGGGTCTGCGCGTTCGAGGGCGGTGGTGTCTCGGTAGCCACGGAGTCTCCTCGCGATACGGACATGCGGATTCTGACCTCACAGACACATGGATCACCTACTCGGAGTGAGGGAACGACTCCCGTGGGTGATTCCGACAGGGGGCCTCGATCCTGCTGCGGCTCCCTGCCCAAGGTCACGGCGCCACGCGTGGGCAGGTTCAACTCGCCCGGGTTCTTTCGGAAGTCGACCGCGCGAGTGGTCTCCGGTCATTGCTGGCCGGTGACTGCGGGAGATAGCTTCACCCTGCACAACCAGTCATGTACCTGCCCAAGCGCCACACGCGTCTTGGGCGGTCCCGATTTCGGTTGCCGTTCCGGATGATGTGGAGATCCCATGGCTCATCTGCGTTCCAGACGCGGGCTGGCGCTCGCCGTACCGGTCGTCCTGTCGCTCACCGCCTCGCTCGGCCTGCTGCCGACGGCGGCTTCCGCGGCCCCGTCGACGACCGTGGCGACGTCGGCGGCGGAGGGGCCGAATCTGGCCTATGTCGTCAACACCAGGACGGATCACCGCACGATCGAGTCGGTGCGGCGCGCGATCACGCGCAACGGCGGCACGATCGTCGTGTCGTACGACAGGATCGGTGTGATCGTCGTGCACGCGGCGAACCCCGACTTCGGTTCGGCGATGCGCGCGGTGCGCGGGGTGCAGTCGGCGGGGGCCACCCGGACGGCTCCGCTGAGCGCGGCCGGGACCACGGACGAGGGGGCCGTGCAGGTCCTGTCGAAGACGGCGGCCGCGAAGATCGAGCAGAAGGCGACGGCCGGCCAGGAGCCCCTGGAGGCCGACCAGTGGGATCTGCGGACGATCGGCGCCGACAAGGCCGCCGCGATCAACCCGGGGAGCCGCTCGGTGACCGTCGGCGTCATCGACACCGGCGTGGACGACACCCACCCGGACATCGCCCCGAACTTCTCCGCCGCGCAGTCCGCCAACTGCGTCAGCGGCAAGGCGGACACCACGTACGGCGCCTGGCGGCCGGTGGACGCCGACCACTACCACGGCACCCATGTCGCCGGTGAGATAGCCGCCGCCCGCAACGGCATCGGCGTGGCGGGCGTGGCACCGGGCGTGAAGGTCGCGAGCATCACCGTGGCGCAGCCCGACTCGACGCAGCTGTTCTACCCGGAGAGCGTGGTCTGCGCCTTCGTGTTCGCCGCCGACCACGGCGTGGAGATCACCAACAACAGCTACTACGTTGATCCATGGCTGTACAACTGCATGGACGACCCCGATCAACGTGCCATCGTTGACGCGGTCAACAGGGCGCAGCTGTACGCCCAGAGCAAGGGCACACTCAATGTGGCCTCGGCGGGCAACTCGAACGACGACCTCGACGCGGACGCCCTCGTCGACGACTCCAGCCCCGACGACTCGACCGCGACCACCCGGACGGTCGACCCGCACGAGTGCTTCGACGTGCCGACCCAGCTGCCCGGTGTGGTCACCGTGAGCGCGGTCGGCGTCAACGACACGAAGTCGTACTACTCCAGCTACGGCCGGGGCGTCATCGACGTGGCGGGTCCCGGCGGCGACAAGTACCAGATCCCGGACACGCCGTCGAAGAACGGCCGCGTCCTGTCCACGCTGCCGAACGGCCAGTACGGCTTCCTCCAGGGCACCTCGATGGCGTCCCCGCACGTGGCCGCGGTCGCCGCGCTGCTGAAGTCGACCCACCCGCACGCCACCCCGGCCCAGCTCCAGGCCCTCCTCAAGGCCGAGGCGGACAACCCGGGCTGCCCGGCGGGCCCGTACGACGGGGACGGCGACGGTGTCGTGGACGCCACCTGCGTGGGCGGCAAGCACGTCAACGGCTTCTACGGCTCCGGTGTCGTCGACGCGCTCCGCGCCGTCAAGTAGCCACCGCAGAGCAGGACTTCCCGCACGGCATGCCCGTTCCGCGAACGAACTGGAGACCTCAGATGACCGCGCCCAAGCCGCGCCACCGTCGCGTCCTCGCCCTCCCGCTCGGCATGGCCATGGCCACGGCCCTCGCCTTCCTGCCCAACGTCTCGGCGTCCGCCGCCGACACCGGTACGTCCGCGTCCGTCTCCGCGGCCGACGCCACTGACTCGACGTCCCTCAGTTATGTCGTCAACGTCCGTCCCGGACACGGCACCTCCGAGCGCGTCCAGAAGGCGATCGCGCGGGCCGGCGGTTCGGTGGTGATCGCGTACGACGAGATCGGCGTGATCGTCGTGCACTCGTCGAACGCGGACTTCGCCAAGACCATCCGCAAGGTGCCCGGCGTGGACTCGGCCGGGAACACCCGCAACGCGCCGCTGCCCGCCCAGTCGACCACCGACGTCGGCACGCCGGAGGTGCTCAGCTCCGAGCAGGTCGCGGCGGCGGACGCGCAGGCGACCGACGGGCAGGACCCGCTGGAGCCGCTGCAGTGGGACCTGCCGGCCATCCAGGCGGACAAGGCGCACGAGAAGACGCTGGGCAGTTCGAAGGTCACCGTCGCCGTCATCGACACGGGCGTCGACGACACCCACCCGGACATCGCCCCCAACTTCTCCGCCGCGCAGTCCACCAACTGCGTCACGGGCAAGCCGGACACGACCTACGGCGCCTGGCGGCCCACCGCGGCGGAGAGCCCGCACGGCACCCATGTGGCGGGCGAGATAGCGGGCGCCAAGAACGGGATCGGCATCACCGGTGTGGCGCCGGGCGTCAAGGTGGCCGGCATCAAGGTGGCCACCACCGCCGGTTACTTCTACACGGAGGCCGTGGTCTGCGGCTTCGTGTGGGCGGCCGAGCACCACATCGACGTGACCAACAACAGCTATTACACCGACCCCTGGTACTTCAACTGCACCGACGACCCGGACCAGAAGGCGCTCGTCGACGCCATCACCCGGGCCTCGCAGTTCGCGGAGCGCAAGGGCACGGTCAACGTCGCGGCGGCCGGCAACGAGAGCTACGACCTGGCCTCCGACTCGATCACCGACCCGGTCTCGCCGAACGACGGCACGCCCGTCGACCGGGTGATCGACCCGCACACCTGCTTCGACATCCCGACCCAGCTGCCGGGTGTCGTCACGGTCGCGGCGACCGGCGCGAAGGGCCTCAAGTCGTCGTTCTCCAACTACGGCCTCGGGGTCATCGACGTCGCCGCGCCCGGCGGCGACTCGACGGCCTACCAGCCCCCGGCGCCCCCGGCGACCAGCGGCCTGATCCTGGGCCCGCTGCCGGGCGGCAAGTGGGGCTACATGGCGGGCACCTCGATGGCCACCCCGCACGTCGTCGGCGTCGCCGCATTGATCAAGTCAACCCATCCGCACGCCTCCGCCGCCCTGGTGAAGGCCCTGCTGTACGCCGAGGCGACCGCCACCCCGTGCACCGACCCGTACGACATCAACGGCGACGGCAAGGTCGACGCGGTGTGCGAGGGCTCGAAGAACCGCAACGGCTTCTACGGCTGGGGCGTCGTGAACGCGCTGGCGGCAGTGACCAAGTAGCGCACCGCAACGAAAGTGCGGGGTGCCGGGGCACGAGGACTCCCCGGCACCCCGCGTCATGAGCCCTTGACCAGCTTCTTCACCTCGGGCGGGAGTTCGTTGCCGGAGTAGACCGCGACAAAGGTCGTATCGTCCGGCGTGTCCCCGACGGCGATGGCCACCTCAGGGGAGACACCCGTCACGGCATAGGCGGTCTCCGTCGACCCCGCCTCCCTCATAGGTGACCCGGTAGACGCACGATGCCGAGCCGTCCGCACCACTGTCGCCCGACGCACACGCCGTGACCGGCGTCATCACGCCCACCACCAGCAGCACACACGCGATTCGCCTTGCCGAGCGTCCTGGCCTTCGTGGTGCACAGGAACGAGTTCGTGAACATGGTCAGGTTCTCGTGTCCCGAAACGGCGTGCCCGAGCCCGAAGACGTGTCCGGCCTCATGAGTACCGACGGCGCGGCGTACGTGACGCGCGAGAGCCGTGATCGTTCTGCCGGCGAGCCCTGGATTGCGCCAAGACATGTCCACACCCCTGGGGACCTACGCCCACCCGGCCAACCCTCCATTCGCCCTCGTACCGTCACGTCCGATTCAGCGAGTGGCTTGGCCAGTAGATAGATTGATTGGATCAATACTGCACAATGCAGTCATGACTGGAATCAAGTATGCGTGGTCCGCGCTGGGCGGCGATCATTCGCTGGTCGCGCGGGTCGCGACCGTGTCGCGTCGGGGCACGCTTCAGGCACGGCTTCCGGTACGGGAGGTCGCCCGCGCGTGCGTGGGGGCGTGTGCGCTCGCCGCGGCCGAGCTGGGTGCGCGGCGGTCCGGGGCCGCGGAGGTGCCCGGGGTCGTGGTGGACGACGGGGCCGTGGCGACGGCGTTCGGCAGCGAGCGGCAGGTGCTGATCGACGGGCGGGCCCCGGTGTCGTTCGCCCCGCTGTCGCGGTTCTGGCGTACGGCCGACGGGTGGGTGCGGACCCACGCCAACTATCCGCACCACAGGTCCCGGCTGCTGGGCGCGCTGGGCCTGCGCGAGGACGCCTCGGTCGAGGAGGTGGCGGCGCGGATCGCCGAGCGGCGCGCGGTGGAGACGGAGGAGGCGGTCTACGCGGCGGGCGGGCTCACCGTGGCGCTGCGGTCGCCCGCGGAGTGGGCCGCGCACGGGCAGGCCGTCGAGGTGGCCGCACGCCCCCTCGTCGAGCGGGGCCGGCTGGACGCGGCGCCCCCGCGCGTGTTCCCGCCGCTCGACTCCGCCGCCGCTCCCCTGCTGCCCGCCGCCGGGCTGCGCGTCCTGGACCTGACCCGGGTCCTCGCCGGGCCGGTCGCGACCCGCACCCTGGCGCTGCTGGGCGCCGACGTCCTGCGCCTGGACGCGCCGTGGCTGCCCGAACTCCCCGACCAGCACGCCGACACGGGCTTCGGGAAGCGGTCGGCGACGCTCGACCTGACGGCGGACCGGGCGGCCTTCGAGGAGTTGCTGGGCTCGGCGGACGTCGTGGTCACCGGGTACCGGCCGGGCGCCCTGGACCGGTTCGGGCTCTCCCCCGAGGCCCTGGCCGAACGGCGGCCCGGGCTCGTCGTGGCCCAGGTGTCGGCGTGGGGCGGACACGGGCCGTGGGGCGGGCGGCGCGGCTTCGACAGCCTGGTGCAGGTCGCCACGGGCATCGCGGAGACCGAGGGCTCGGCGGAGCGGCCGGGCGCCCTGCCCGCGCAGGCGCTGGACCACGGCACCGGCTATCTGCTGGCGGCGGGCGTGCTGCGGGCGCTGACCGAGCAGTCGTACGAGGGCGGTGGCAGGTTCGTACGGCTGGCCCTGGCGCGGACCGCGCGGTGGCTCATGGCGGAGACGGAGCCGGAGCCGGGTCCCGAGGCCGGTGAGCCGTACGCGGGGCCGGACGCCTGGCTCGCCGGGACGGACAGCGCGCTGGGGCGACTGCGGTACGCGCGGCCGCCGTTGTCCTTCACGGGCGGCCCGTCCGACTGGGCACGGCCTCCGGTGCCCTGGGGATCGGATCCGGCGCGCTGGGGGTCGGATCCGGCGCGCTAGGGACGGGATCCGGTGCGCGGGCGTGATCGCGGATGTGATCGCGCCCGCGCGAGTGGCCGGAAACGAACGAATGGGTGGATTGGCGAACGGTCAGTTGATTTCCTGTACTTGCCCGGTTCTGTCATGGCTGGCGAAGATCGTGGGGTGACGGTGACACGACCGACCGCCGAAGCGGCCGCCGCGAGCGGCCCAGCGAGACGCCCCGGGACCGGCCGGGCCTTCGCCGTCCTGGCCCTGGTGACGCTGGGCGCGCTGGTGCCGCTGCTCGGGCCGTCCGTCGCGCTGCACGACACCGGGGAGGCCGCGGCGCCGGGGGTGGGCGGGATCGCGCTGCTGCGCGGGGTGCTGTTCGCCGCCCTGTGCGTGCCGGCGGGCGAGCTGTTCGTGACCCGGCTGGCCCGCCGGCTGCCGGACGCGCCGCCCGAACGGCCGTCCAGCTGGGCGGTGTTCGCGGCCGTGGCCGGTTTCGCCGCCGCGCTGGGGCTGGCGTCGGTGGTGTCGACGGGCAACCTGGTGCCGCGTTCGCTCGCCGACGTCGACGCGGGCGGCCTCTATCAGTCCCGCGACGGCAAGCTGGCCCTGATCGAGGTCAACGCCTTTCTGCTGGCGGGACTGTGCGCCCGCGCACGCCACCCGGCACTGCGGGTGTGGCCGCTCGGGGCGGTGGTCGTGGCCGAGGCGCTGCGCGCGCATCCCGCGCCCGAGCACAACCCGTTGCTCGGGTCCGCGCTGACCCTGGTGCATCTGACGTGCGCGACGCTGTGGGTGGGCGGTCTGCCGTACGCGCTGCGCATGCTGCGCCGGTGGCACGACCGGGCGGCCGGGGCCGCGCTGCTCGGTCTCTACGCGCGCGTGGCCGCCGTCCTGCTCGCGGCCATCACCGCGACGGGCGTGTGGAGCACGCTGCGGCGAATGCCCACGGGCACGGTCCTGGACCAGCTGACGACGACGGCGTACGGACGCACCCTGCTGGCCAAGGTGATCCTCGTCGCCGCCGTCGCCGTACTCGCGCTGTGGGCGCGGTACCGGCTGCGCCGGGCGGCCGATCCGCTGGCCGCGTACGTCCCCGCGCGGGCCGAGGTGGTCGCGCTGGGGGCGGTGGTCGCGGTGTCGGGGGTGCTGACGGCGCTGCCGCTGCCGATCAGGTGGACTTGATCAACCATTGATCGGGGCGTTGATCCAGCCGCCGATCCAGTCGTTGATCCAGCGGTTGGTTGAGCCGTCGGTTCAGCCGTTCGTGACGAGCACCTTCAGGGCGGTGCGCTCGTCCATCGCCTTGTAGCCGTCGGGGACGCCCTCGATGCCGACGGTCAGGTCGAAGACCGGCGACGGGTCGATCGTGCCGTCGAGGACGTCGGGCAGCAGGTCGGGGATGTAGGCGCGGACCGGGGCGACACCGCCGCGCAGGGCGATGTTCCGGTCGAACATCACGCCGAGGTCCAGGCCGGTGCCGCTGCCGTGCGGCACGCCGACGAAGCCGATGGCGCCACCGTCCCGGGTGATCTCGACGGCCGTCCGCATGGACTGCTCGGTGCCGACGGCCTCGACGACGGCGTGCGCGCCCTGGCCGCGGGTGAGTTCGCGTACGGCGGCCACGGCCGCGTCGCCGCGTTCGGCGACGACGTCGGTGGCGCCGAAGCGGCGCGCGATGTCGGTACGGACCTCGTGCCGGCCGAGCGCGATGATCCGCTCGGCGCCCAGTCGCTTGGCGGCCAGCACGGCGCACAGGCCGACCGCGCCGTCCCCGACGACGGCGACCGTGGCACCGGGGCGGGCGCCCGCGCCGAGGGCCGCGTGGTGGCCGGTGCCGAGCACGTCGGAGAGGGTCAGCAGGGCGGACAGCAGATGGTCGTCGGAGGCCGCCTCCTTGGGCAGCTGGACCAGCGTGCCGTCGGCGAACGGCACGCGCACGGCCTCGCCCTGGCCGCCGTCGTAGCCCACGGCGCCCCAGAAGCCGCCGTGCTCGCAGGACGTCGTCAGACCTTCACGGCAGTAGTCGCAGACGCCGTCGGACCACATGAAGGGCGCGACCACGAGGTCCCCGCGCCGCACGGTGCCCACCTCGGAGCCGGTCTCCTCGACGACACCGAGGAACTCGTGCCCGATGCGCTGCCCCGGCTGCCGGGCCGCCTCGCCCCGGTACGCCCACAGGTCGCTGCCGCAGATACAGGCGCGCAGCACCCGTACGACGGCGTCGGTGGGCAGTTGCACCACGGGCTCGGGTACGTCCTCCACGCGCATGTCGAACGGGGCGTGGATGGTGGTGGCGCGCATGGCGAGGGTCCTTCTCGTGCGGTGTCGTGGGTGCGCTCAGGGGGTGGTCGAGCGCACTTCACGGTACGCCGTGGCCAGTGCGGGCCGCGCGTCGAGGGCGCCCCGGACCAGCAGGAACTGTCCGGCCGCGTAGGTGAGCATGATCCAGAAGTCGGGCCGGGGCAGTTGCGGCCAGTCGGCGACGCCGGTCGCGATGAGGGTGTCGGAGAGCATGAAGAGCGCGCCACCGAGCCCGGCCACCGGGCCGAGCCGGGTGGCGGCGGTGTACGCCATCGCCGTCAGGAGGGCGCTGTAGCAGGCGACGGGGACCCGGAGGCCGGCGGGCAGGTCCGGCCAGAGCAGGGCGACCAGGGTGACGAGGGCCGCGGCGTAGCCGGCGGCGAGCACGCGCGCGCCCGCGCGGGGCGGACCCTGCCGGCGGAACAGCACGAGATAGCAGACGTGTCCGGCGGCGAAGCAGGCCATGCCGACCATGAAGGCCGGGTCCGCGTCGGAGAGCAGCAGCACGTCACCGCCCCAGCCGCACAGCAGGGCGGCGACCAGGAGCCGCGGGCCGCCCGCGCGGGCGACACCGGCGGCGAGCAGCGGCATCAGGAGCACCTTGGCGACCACGTGCCCCGCGTGGAAGCCGGCGGCGAGGCAGCCGAGGTCGACGACGGTGGCGAGGGCGAAGGCGGCGAGCAGCGTCCGGGGCACTCTCACGCGGCCACGGACTCCTCGGCCTGCTCCACGGCGGCCGGCGGCGCCCAGCCCGGCCCCCGGAACACCCGCCCGACCCGCTCCCGCCAGCCGCGCGCGGCCTTGAGGTCCCGGCCGATGGCCGCGTACTCGTGGGTGGCCACCTTGATCGGATTGAACGTGTTGATGTTCTTGGTCAACCCGTACACGGGTCGCTCTACCTCGGGCACCCACGATCCGAACAGCCGGTCCCAGATGATCAGGATCCCGCCGAAGTTCCGGTCCAGGTAGCCGCCCTGGGAGGCGTGGTGCACACGGTGGTGGGACGGCGTGTTGAACACGAACTCGAACCACCGGGGCATCTTGTCGATGCGCTCGGTGTGGATCCAGAACTGGTAGACGAGGTTCGCCGAGGAACAGAAGGCGAGCGCGGCCGGATGCACACCGGCGGCCACCAGCGGGACGTAGAACGGCCAGACGGTCAGGGAGGTCCAGGGCTGGCGCAGCGCGGTGGAGAGGTTGAACTTCTTGCTGGAGTGGTGGACGACGTGGCAGGCCCACAGGATGCGGATGACGTGGTGGCCGCGGTGCGACCAGTAGTAGAAGAAGTCCTGCGCGAGCAGCATCAGCGGGACCGTCCACCACAGGACGGGCACGCGCAGCGGGGTGAGTTCGTAGACCGCCGTGTAGATCGCGACGATCGGGATCTTCCAGACGAAGTCGAAGACGAGCGACCCGAGCCCCATACCGATGCTGGTGGCCGCGTCCTTGGCCTGGTACCCGGCGGCATCGTCGTCGGGGTGGACGCGGTAGCTGATCACCTCGATCACGGTGAGCAGCACGAAGGCGGGTATCGACAACAGCACGACATCGGGCAGGTTCGGCATGGGGGCACCGTAGAACCGCCGGTCGGCCGCGGCTAGACGTTGTTACCCACAAGTATTACCTGCGGTATGCGCTTGCTTGTTGGCGATCTCCGCCAACGGGCTAGACCCCCACCGCCCCCAGCAGGCTCCCCGCCGCGTAGGTGACGCCCATGGCCAGCGCCCCGCCCAGCACGTTCCGCAGCACCGCGCGGCCCGGGGCCGCCGCGCCCAGCCGCGCGCCGGCCCACCCGGTGAGGACCAGGGCCGCCAGCACCGACCCCACGGTCACCGGCAGCCGCCACTCCGCCGGCGGCAGGACGATCGCCAGGAGGGGCAGCAGCGCTCCCACCGTGAACGCCAGGAAGCTGGCGAGGGCCGCGTGCCAGGGGTTGGTGAGCTGGTCCGGGTCGATACCCAGCTCCACGCTCGCGTGGGCACGCAGGGCGTCCCGTTCCGTGAGCTGGACCGCCGCCTCGCCGGCCACCTCGCGCGAGAGGCCGCGCCGCTCCAGCAGTTCGGTCAGCTCCTCCAGCTCGGCCTCCGGCTGCTCCTTCAGCTCGCGTTTCTCCTGGGCCAGCGCGGCCAGTTCCGAATCGCGCTGGGTGGACACCGACACGTACTCGCCCGCCGCCATCGACATGGATCCGGCGAGCAGGCCGGCCAGCCCCGCCGTCAGCAGGGTGCTCCGGTCACCCGTCGCCCCGGCCACGCCGACGACGATGCCCGCCGTCGACACGATGCCGTCGTTCGCGCCGAGTACGGCCGCCCGCAGCCAGTTCAGCCGGGAGCCGAGCGCTCCCCCGTGGGCCTCGTCGTCGTGCGTTGGTTCCGTCACAGCAGGGAGGATCGCACCCACAGGCCCACGGGCGCCGTACCGACGTCACCAGACCCGTACCGAGGCGCCCTTCGCGAACACCGGACTCGTCGCGTCCGCCGGAGGGGTCGACAGCGGTTCGGCGATCTCGGCCACCGTCGGTCCCACCTTCGCCGCGATCGGGTCCAGGAGGTCCAGGTCGAAGCCGTAGACGCGGGCCGCGTTGCCGCCGAGCATCGCCGCGAGCTCGCCCCGCGGGACCCCGGCGAAGGCGAAGCGCAGGCCCTCACGGGTGTAGGGGTACGTCCCCTCGTCGTGCGGGAAGTCGCTGCCCCACATGATCTTGTCCAGGCCGATGCGGTCGCGCAGCGGTACCTCGTGCGGGCGCATGAAGCTGGCGCCGACGAAGCAGTTGTCGCGCCAGACCGAGGACGGCGGCGCACCCATCGACTCGGCGAGGCCCTCGCCGAACTTCGACTCGGCCGTGCTCGCTCGCCCCGCCGCCGCCAGCATGCGGCCGTGGTAGTAGTCCAGCATCGCCAGGACCCCGGGGATCCAGCCCGAGCCCTGTTCCGTCAGGACCAGCCTCAGGTCCGGGTGGCGGCGGAAGGCGCCGCCGAAGATCAGGTGCCACAGCGCCCGGTGCGAGAACCAGGTCGTCTCGACCATGAAGACCGCGCGGGCGGCCGGTTCGTCGCCGAGCGGCGGGGACGCCGAGCCGGCGTGGTGGTTGACGGGGATGCCGAGTTCCGCGCAGACGGCCCAGATCGGGTCGTACACGCGCGCGTGGAGTTCGGGCAGGCCCGAGCCGGGGGGTGTGCCGGGCAGCAGGAGGCCGCCCTTGAGCCCCGCGTCCGCCGCCCAGCGGATCTCCTTCACCGCCTCCTCGACGTCGTTCAGGAGGATCTGGAAGACCCCGGCCCTGCGCCCGGGCGCGGCGGCGCAGAAGTCGGCCAGCCAGCGGTTGTGGGCGCGCAGGCCCGCCCAGCGCCGTTCGAACTCGGCCGCCGTCGGTGCCGGGGCCATCAGGGACCCGGACGGGAAGAACGGCGGGATGGTGTTCGGGAAGATCACCTCCGCGACGATCCCGTCCTCCTCCAGCTCCGCGAGCCGCCGCGCGGAGTTCCAGTTCCGGTCGGCCGAGTCGGCGAGCAGGTCCTCGTACGGGTTGACGTACGTCGCCGCCCAGACGTCGAAGTCGTCGTGGTGGCGCTTGTCCAGGTACGGCTTGTAGTCGAGGAGGTCGGCGCCCGCGTGGCAGTCGGCGGAGATCACCGTGTAGCGGTCCTGTCCGTTCATCGCTCCGCTCCCAGCACAGGGAAGTCGTTGTCCGTCAGCCAGTGCCGGCCCACCTCGCGCGAGCGGGCCCAGGAGGCCTCCACCGCCGTCTGGTCGGCCTGCTGGCCGAGGTCGGCGGGGGTGGGGCCGATCCGGCGGGCCAGCGGGGCCAGGCGGTCCGTGTCGAAGCCGAAGACCTCGGCCGCCGCGAGGCCCAGCATCCGGCGGGTCTCGGCCACCGGGATGTCGTGGAAGGTGCGGCGCAGCCACGCGCGCGTGTCGGGCCAGGTGCCCTCGGGGTGCGGGAAGTCGCTGCCCCAGAGGATGTTGTCGACGCCGATCTCGTAGCGCTGGGCGAGTTCCCGGCGCTTGGTGTTGGTGGCGCAGACGAAGACCTGCCGGTCCAGGTACTCGTGCGGCGGGCGGCGCAGTTCCTCGAAGGGGGACAGCTTCTTGCCGCCGTGGGCGCCGAGGTAGAGGCGGTCCATGAACCACAGCAGGTTCGGCAGCCACCAGCAGCCGGACTCGGCGACGCCGAAGCGCAGCCCCGGGTGCCGTTCGAACGCGCCGGACCAGAGCAGGAACCACAGCGGACGGGCCGGCCACCACGTCACCTCGCTGACGTAGATGCCGAGATGGTCGCCGTACTCGTGGCGGGGGGCCGCCCCGGAGTGGGTGACGACCGGCAGAGCGCACTCGGCGGCGGCCGCCCACACGGGGTCGTAACGGCGGTCGTGGTAGGGCTCCTTGTCGACCCACATGGCCGGGATCATCAGCGCGCCGAGGCCCGACTCCTTCGCGCGGTACACCTCGGCGACCACGCGCTCCGTCGGTGCCGTGACGGGCAGCAGGGCGACCCCGCAGTGCCGTTCGGGGTGCTCCGACACGAACTCCGCCAGCCAGCGGTTGTGGGCCTGGGCACCGGCCATGCCCAGCTCCGGGTCGTGGTCCCCGGAGAGGCCGAGGCCCACCCCGAAGGGCGCGGCCGTCCGGCTGTCGACGGCGTCGGCGTCCGGGAACACCACCTCGGCGGCCACCCCGTCGCCGTCCAGCTCCTTGAGGCGCTGCGCGCTGTCCCAGCCCCCGCGCAGCCCCTCCTCGTTGTCCTGGAACCACTTGGCCGCGAACGCCTCGTTGCGGATGCCGAGCCGGGTCATCTCCTCCCGGCGACGCTCCCGTCCGGCGAGGAACTCGTCGAAGTCCCGGTGGAACCGGGCGTCCAGATAGGGCCGGTACTCCTCGGTGGGCAGTCCGGCGTGGCAGTCGGAGGAGATGATCAGATATGGGTCGTCGTACGCGGTCACCACTGCCCCCTGTCGGTCCAGGTGCTCAGTCCAGGATGAAGCTCTCGAGGTACGACGGGTTCGCACGGTCCAGCATCGAGGCGGCCCGCGCCCGGATCTGCGCGTCGCTGTGCGCGCTGTCGGGCAGCAGCCAGAAGCGGTCCGCGCGGATGCCCGCCACGACGAACTCGGCGACCTCCTCGACGGGCGTGAAGGCGACCTCCTCGCCCGCCGCGCGCATCGCCGCCTCCCACTGGTCGAGACTGCGGTACGGCGTCCTGCGCGGCCGTTCCTTGGCCCAGCGCTCGGGCCGGTTGCGGTGCGACTCCCACAGCCCGGTGCGCAGCATGTGCGGCCCCGGGAAGAGCACGGAGGCGCCCACGCGCGCGTGCTCGGCCCTTAGATGGGCGTACAGGGACTCGGTGAGGGTGACCACGGCCGCCTTCGTCACGGCGTACACGGAGGCCGTCGGGAGCGGCGCGATACCGCCGTCGCCGGAGGATGTATTGACCACATGACCGGGTTGACCCGACTTGATCATCCTGGGCAGGAAAGCCTGTACGCCGTGGAAGACACCCCACACGTTGACCTCGAACGCCCACTTCCAGTCGTTCGGTTCGTGCTCCCACATACGGCCCTCGGCGCCCGAGCCCACCCCGGCGTTGTTGCACAGGACGTGCACCGCGCCATAGGTGTCGTAGGCCGACTCGGCGAGTTCCAGGACCTGTTCGCGGACGCCGACGTCGACCACGCGCGCGTGCACGTCGGCGCCGTCCGCGCGCAGGCCGTCGGCGGCCTTCTCCAGCGCGGCGGCCTCGACGTCGGCGAGGACCACCTTGAGGCCCTCGGCGGCGAACCGCCGTGCCATCGCGAGCCCGAGTCCGCTCGCGGCGCCCGTGACGACGGCGACCTGTCCGGCCCGCAGCTCCATCAGGCCTCGCTTCCCTCGGGCGGCGCGTCATGGATCTGGCGCGGGTCGTCGTACCGCTGGTGGACGTACGGCAACAGGGCCTGGGCGTCGACCCGTTCGGCGACCCGGCCGCGCTGGTCGCTGGTCTTCTCGCCCAGGGTGAGGTCCACCAGGCGCAGCACGGGGAGGTCGGCGACCGGGTCGTAGGCCGACTCACGGAGGATCACCTCCCCGGTGACGCGCTCCAGTCGGCGGACCTTCTCCTCGCGTACGCAGTGCACCAGCAGCGGGTCGCCGTCGAAGCCCGAACCGTCCACGGCCGGGAGGAACTTGAAGTAGAAGTCGGTCTTCGGGGCGGGCTCGGGCAGCGGCAGCGGACCGTCGACCGTGCCGCGCACCTCGACGAAGGCGACCCCGTGCCGGGCCAGGGCCGCGCGAACCTCCCGGCCCTCCCGTTCGACGGTCACCTCGCCGAGCTTCTTGGGCTCGCCGAACACCTCGCGCCCGCCGGTCAGGGCGCGTTCGTGGGTCATCGGCATCACCAGCGGGTACCAGCCCTCGACCGCGCCATGGGCGGCGGCGACCGCGAACGAGCCCGCGCCGAGCGGGTATCCGGGCAGTTCGACCTTGCTGATGCTGACCCGGGCCAGGGGCCGGCCGGTGGGCTTGAGCGGGGGCGGCAGCACCGCCGCGACCGCGTCCGGGTCGGTCTCCCAGACGGCCACCACCCCGGTGGACCAGACGTCCGGGAGCCGCGCGGTGCGCGCGGCCCCGATCTCCGCCTCGGTCCGAGCGCCGTACCGTACGCGTGCCATCCGCCGTACCGCCCTTCCGTCGGCCGCCGTCTGCGCCGGGCGGGGTGCACGCTTGCACCGGGCGGTGAAAAGGTCCATAGCCGCGCGAAGGGCAATCAGGACAAAGGTCCGCGCGCGCGACGGACTATCAGGACAAAGGTCCGCGGGCGTGCGACGGATTATCAGGACATGCGAACGGGTGGCCGCGGCAGGCGACCTGACGGACCGGACTGTCGGTCGGGGCCCGTATCCTCAATGACCATGCTCGAAGACCGTACGACCGCAGTGTCCCCCGGCACCCCGTGGCCGGCCGCGTATCCGAAGGGATACGCGGTCGTCGACGTGGAGACCACCGGACTGGCCCGGGACGACCGGATAATCTCCGCGGCCGTCTACCGGCTGGACGAGCGCGGCGAGGTCGAGGACCACTGGTACACGCTGGTCAACCCCGAGCGGGACCCGGGTCCGGTGTGGATCCACGGTCTGACGAGCGAGGCGCTCGAAGGGGCTCCGCTCTTCACCGACATCGCCGAGGAGTTCTCGGCCCGGCTGGACGGCCGGGTGCTGGTCGCGCACAACGCGGTCTTCGACTGGCAGATGATCGCGCGGGAGTACGCGCGCGCGAAGGCCGAGCCCCCGGTGCGGCAGCGGCTGTGCACGATCGCGCTCTCCAAGGAGCTGGCGCTGCCGCTGCCCAACCACAAGCTGGAGACCCTGGCCGCGCACTTCGGTGTCGTGCAGCGGCGGGCGCACCACGCGCTGGACGACGCGCGGGTGCTCGCGGAGGCGTTCCGGCCCAGCCTGCGGGCCGCGGCGGCGGGCAACGTACGACTGCCGCTCCTTGAGTGCCGGCCGCTGACGGAGTGGTCGGACACGCCCCGGATCGGGCAGCAGGCCAGCGGCGGCCACGGCGGCGGCTACCGGCCGACCAGCTGGCGGCCGTCCCGCAAGCGCCCGGCGTGCCCGTACCCGAACCCGGGGCGGTACGAGGACGGCAGGCCGCTCCGGCAGGGCATGCGGGTGGCGTTCTCCGGGGACACCTCGGTCGACCGGGAGCTCCTGGAGGACCGGGCGGCGGAGGCCGGCCTGCATGTCTCCACCAGCATCTCGCGGCTGACCAGCCTGCTCGTCACCAACGACCCCGACTCGGGTACGTCGAAGGTCGTCAAGGCCCGCCAGTTCGGCACCCCGGTCGTCGACGAGGCGGCCTTCGGCCAGCTGCTGCGGGACGTGGCACCGGCCTCCGGGAAGTGACCGTACGGACGGGTGATTGCCGTGCGACTCGCCCCGCGCCCGCTCGTCCGCGCGAGGACGACCGCCCACCCTGTGGCGCATGGCGAAATGCGAAGTATGCGGCAATGACTACGGAATGACCTTCGAGGTGCACGCGCAGGGCGCGGTCCATGTCTTCGACTGCTTCTCCTGTGCGATCCACCGCATGGCCCCGGTCTGCGAGCACTGCAGGGTCTCGATCATCGGCCAGGGCGTGGAGGCCGAGAACCAGTGGTTCTGCGGCGCCCACTGCGCCCGCGAGGCCGGGAAGGCGGGCATCGTCGACCGCGTGTGACCCGGTACCCGCCCGATCGCGCCCCGCGACCGAGTTGTACGGTCGTGGGGTGTACCGCTTCCTGTTGACCCGGCAGTGGGTGATCCTCACCCTGATCTCGCTGCTTCTCATCCCCACGATGATCCGGCTGGGGATCTGGCAGAAGCACCGGTACGAGGAGCGCAGCGCCCGCAACCAGTTGGTGGCCGAGGCGCTGCACGCCAAGCCGGTGCCGGTGGAGCAGGTGACCGGGCCGGGGCACGCGGTGACCCGCAAGGAGCGGTACCACACCGTCACCGCGACCGGCACCTTCGACACCGCCGACGAGGTCGTCGTCCGCCGCCGTACCAATGACGACGACGAGGTCGGCTACCACGTCCTCACCCCGTTCGTCCTGGCCGACGGCAGGGTGCTGCTGGTCAACCGGGGCTGGATCCCCTCGGACGGCCCCAGCCAGACCGCGTTCCCCAAGATCCCGGCGCCGCCGGCCGGCCAGGTCACCATCCAGGGCCGGCTGATGCCCGACGAGACCACCGCGGCGAGCGGCATCAAGGACATCAAGGGCCTGCCCGACCGTCAGATCATGCTGATCAACAGCGCGGAACAGGCGCGCCGGCTCGGCAAGCAGGTGCTCGGCGGCTACATCCAGCAGACCGCGCCCGAACCCAAGGGCGACACCCCGGAGCAGATCTCCGACCCGGGCAAGGAAGACGCCCCGCTGAACTACGCGTACATGATCCAGTGGTGGCTGTTCGCCGCGGGCGTCCCGTACGGCTTCTTCGTCCTGGCCCGCCGCGAGGCACGCACGCGTGCGGAGGCGGCGGCCGAGCGGGAGACGGCCGAGGAGGCGGAACCCGCCGCCGTCTGAGCGCGGTCCCGTGTCACTCCCCCGGCCCACCCCCTGATTGGCCCCCCGGCCGGACGGGAAACCGGCTCCCGTGGACCGACGCATCGAGGACTACGCCCTCATCGGCGACGAGCAGACCGCGGCCCTGGTCGGCCGGGACGGCTCCATCGACTGGCTGTGCCTGCCCCGCTTCGACTCGGCCGCCTCCTTCGCCCGGCTCCTGGGCGACGAGGACCACGGCCACTGGCGGATCGCCCCGCAGGGCGCCACCGTCTGCACCCGCCGCGCCTACCGGCCCGACACCCTGGTCCTGGACACCGAGTGGGAGACCGCCGAGGGCACGGTCCGGGTGACCGACCTGATGCCCCAGCGCGACCGCGCCCCCGACGTCGTACGCATCATCGAGGGCGTCAGCGGCCGGGTCACCGTGCAGAGCACGCTCCGGCTCCGCTTCGACTACGGCTCGGTCATCCCGTGGATGCGCCGCTCGGGCGGCCACCGGGTCGCCGTGGCCGGACCCGACGCGGTGTGGCTGCGCAGCGAGCCGTCCGTACGGACCTGGGGCGAGGACTTCGGCACGCACTCAGAGTTCACCGTCGCGGAGGGCGAGCGGGTCGCGTTCGTGCTCACCTGGCACCCCTCGCACGAGCCCCGGCCGCCGCTCGTGGACCCGTACGAGGCGCTGCGCGCCAGCGTCACCGACTGGCGGCGCTGGACCGCCCGCTGCACCTACGACGGCCCCTACCGGGACGCGGTCGTGCGCTCCCTGATCACCCTGAAGGCGCTCACCTACCGGCCGACCGGCGGCATCGTGGCGGCCGCCACCAGCTCGCTGCCCGAGGAGCTGGGCGGGGTGCGCAACTGGGACTACCGCTTCTGCTGGCTGCGCGACTCCACCCTCACCCTCGGCGCGCTGCTCTCCGCCGGCTACCACAAGGAGGCCGAGGCCTGGCGCGACTGGCTGGTGCGCGCGGTCGCCGGCGACCCGGCGGACCTGCAGATCATGTACGGGCTCGCGGGCGAACGCCGGCTGCCCGAGTTCGAACTGCCCTGGCTCCCCGGGTTCGCCGGATCGGCGCCCGTACGCGTCGGCAACGGCGCCGTCGACCAGCTCCAGCTGGACGTGTACGGCGAGGTCATGGACTCGCTGTCGCTGGGCCGCACCGCGGGACTGCCCACCAAGCCGCACATGTGGGCCATCCAGTGCGCGCTGATGAAGTTCCTGGAGAAGAGCTGGCGACAGCCGGACGAAGGGCTGTGGGAGGTGCGCGGCGGCCGCCGCCACTTCGTGCACTCCAAGGTGCTGGTGTGGGTGGCCGCCGACCGCGCGGTACAGACCCTGGAGGAGCACGCGGAACTCAAGGGCGAGCTGGAGGGCTGGCGGGCGCTCCGCGACGAGGTGCACCGGGAGGTCTGCGAGAAGGGGTACGACCCGAAGCGCAACACCTTCACGCAGTACTACGGCTCGCGCGAGCTGGACGCCTCGCTGCTGCTGATCCCGCGCCTGGGCTTCCTGCCGCCGGACGACCCCCGGGTGATCGGCACGGTGGACGCGATCCGCGACGACCTCGGCCACGACGGTTTCGTGCGCCGCTACGACACCGACGCGGTCGGCGTCGACGGGATGCCGGGCGGCGAGGGCGCCTTCCTGGCCTGCTCGTTCTGGCTCGCCGACGCCCTGCACATGACGGGCCGCACCGACGAGGCGAAGGAACTGTTCGAACGGCTGGTGGGGCTGGTCAACGACGTGGGGCTGCTCGCCGAGGAGTACGACGCGGGGCTCGAACGCCAGCTGGGCAACTTCCCGCAGGCGTTCAGCCACATCGGGCTGGTGAACACCGCCCTCACGCTGTTCGGGAGCGACCAGGCAGGATAGGGGCCATGGATCTTGGACTGAAGGACCGGGTGTACGTCGTCACCGGAGCGACCCGCGGGCTGGGCAACGCGACCGCGCGGGAGCTGGTCGCCGACGGGGCGAAGGTCGTGGTGACCGGACGGGACGAGAAGCGGGCCGCGGAGGCCGCCGCCGAACTGGGCCCGAACGCGGTCGGCGTCGCCGTCGACAACGCGGACCCGGACGCGCCGGCGCGGCTGATCGCGGTCGCGCGGGACCACTTCGGCGGCTTCGACGGCATCCTGGTGAGCGTGGGCGGGCCTCCGGCCGGGTTCGTCGCCGACAACACGGACGAGCAGTGGCGGAGCGCCTTCGAGTCGGTGTTCCTCGGGGCCGTACGACTGGCCCGGGCGGCCGCGGCCGAACTGACCGACGGGGGTGTCATCGGGTTCGTGCTGTCCGCGTCCGTGTACGAGCCGATTCCCGGGCTGACGATCTCCAACGGGCTGCGGCCGGGTCTCGCCGGGTTCGCCAAGTCGCTGGCGGACGAGCTGGGGCCGCGCGGGATCCGGGTGGTGGGGGTGCTGCCGTCCCGGATCGACACGGATCGCGTGCGCGAGCTGGACGGGATGTCGGCGGATCCGGCGGCGACGCGGGCGGAGCACGAGTCGAGGATTCCGTTGCGGCGGTACGGGACGGCGGAGGAGTTCGGGCGGGTGGCCGCGTTCCTGATGTCTCCGGGGGCTTCTTATCTGACGGGGATCATGGTTCCTGTCGATGGGGGGATGAGGCACGGGTTCTGACGGTTGTTCGTCGGGTGCGGGTTGTGGGGGCTGGTCGCGCAGTTCCCCGCGCCCCTGACGGGGCGCTTCTTCTTGACGGGGTTTTCAAGTGACCCTTTCCGCGCGGTGTTTGACCGATGTCAGTCGGACTTCTGCGGGGAGTTTCTTCAGGGCCGCTGAGTCTCGGGCGTGTGCGAGGGCCTGGGCCGTCAGGTCGTTCAGGGCCATGGACGGGGAGACGTCCGGGTCCAGTTGGAGCCAGACCCGGACCTCGGGGGCCGTGCGCTTCCCCCGGAGGACCGCCTGGGCGTGGGCCACGCCCTCCTGGTGGGCCGCGTCCGTCGCGAGGACCGTCTCCAGGGCCCGGCCGCGCAGGAGTGCGCTCTCGCCGTCTCCGGTGTCGACCAGGACCTCGGGCAGCCGGCGGCGGCGCAGTTGGGCGGTCAGCCACCACAGGGAGAGCAGGACCAGCACGGCCAGCGCGGCGAGGACCGTCGGCCACCACCAGCCCGCGTCCCGCCAGTGGGTGCGCTCGGCGGTGCTGAGCAGGACGTCGTGGCGGCCGGTGTGGATCCACCAGGACGGCGGCGGGGCGCCGAGGCCGACGGCCAGCACCGAGCCGCCCAGGGCGAGGAGCAGCAGGCCCGCCAGTCCGACCAGTACGCGGTTGACCGCACCGAGCATGACGTCACCTCTTCCGGCCGGGTCGCAGCACCAGCAGGGTCAGTTTGGGCGGGTGGGCGAGGCCCAGGCCGCGGATCGCGTCGTTGAGGGCCGTGTCCAGGTCGGCCCGTACCTCGTCGAGTTCCCGGAAGTGGGAGATGGCGAGAACGTGGGCCCGGGAGCGGTGCAGCCGGACCCGGACCCGCCGGACGCCGGAGATCTCCATGGCCCGGTCGCGCAGCACCATCGCGGCCGCGTCGCGGCGCAGGCCGGCGCGGACGTCGGGGTGGGTGCGGCGCATGGGCAGCAGGTGGCGCAGGCCGGGGGTGGCGGCCAGGATCAGCAGCCACAGGCCGAGGGCGGCGGCGACGCCCGCGCCGGCCAGCACCCAGGTGTCGTCAAGGGGCCGGTCGGCGAGTTGGCGGGCCAGTGCGCGGCGCCAGTGCATGGCGGGGTGGTGGGCGCGTACGGCCGCGATGTCGTACAGGAAGGCGCCCGCGGTCACGAGGGCGAGCACGGCCACCACGGCCGCCGGGGCGCGGCGCGGGGACCAGAAGCGGGCCTCGCGTCCGGCCGGGGGTGCGGTCTCGGCCGGCGGTTTCTCGACGACCTGTGTCTGCTCGGTGCTCATCACGCCCTCCCCTGGGTCCGGGCCGGATGCAGCCGTTCCACGTGGACGGCGACCTCCGGGACCTCCATGTCCACCAACGCGCCTACCCGCTCGACCACATGCCGACGCACGGCCGCGCACCGGGCGCCGATGTCGGACGGATAGTCCAGTTCGAGATGGACGCGGACCCGGACCGCCTCGTGGTGGACGACGACCGTGGCGTGCGGGGGCACGGCGTCCTTCGGGAGGCCGCCGAGGGCCTCGCGGGCCGCCTGGGAGGCGACCTTGGCCACCACCCGGTCGGCGATCCGCAGGGCGCCGCGCTCGCCGGGCGGCACGGCCGCCGGGGCGCTCTGTGTCTCACCGCTCGCGGAGGTCATCGCCGACGGTCACGCCGGTCGTCGCGGGTGCGGAAGAAGTCACCGAGTTCGATGTCCCCCTCCGCGAACCGGCCGACGACGAACCCGACCGCCCCCAACGCGGCCACCAGCAGGAAGGCGCCGAATCCGCCGAAGTACCCGGCGAAGCCCAGCGCCATGCCGGCGATCATGCCGACCACGGCGGTGCTCATGGTGCGCTCCCCTCACCGGTCACTGGAGCCGGGACTCCGGCTCTTCTTCCTCTTCCTCCGGAAGCTTCACATCACTCACCGCGATGTTGACCTCGACCACTTCGAGTCCGGTCATGCGCTCCACGGCGGCGATCACGTTCTCCCGTACCGCGCGGGCGACATCGGAGATCGACACGCCGTAGTCCACGACGATCTCCAGGTCGAGCGCGGTCTGCACCTCGCCGACCTCCGCCTTCACCCCGCGGGTCACGGACTTCGAGCCGCCGGGCACCCGGTCGCGCACCACTCCGAAGGTGCGGGCCAGTCCGCTGCCCATCGCGTGCACGCCGACCACGTCCCGCGCCGCCAGTCCGGCGATCTTCTCCACGACGCCGTCGGCGATCGTCGTACGCCCCCGGGTGGCCGGATCGCCGCCGCCCCGTCTGGTCGTCTTGCGGGTGGTCACCGTGGGGTCCTTCTCGGCCTCGGCCGCCGTCTCGCTCATCGCCGCGCGTCCCTTCCGGTCGTCGTCCTGCGACCACGGTAAGTGCGGATGCCCCGTCATGCCCCGGTGATGCGGCAGGCTGGAGGAATGACGGCGGACCGATGGGCAGAGGCGGTACGGCACCCCCTGGGCTTCGGCAGACTGCTCCCGCTGGGCGGCCCGCACGACGGGGCCTGGCTCGCGGAGGCGGCGGCCGACGGAGTGCTGCGACGGGCGGCGGCCGAGGTGCCGGGCGTACGCCTGGGCGCGCTCCGGATCGCGCCGGCGGATCCGGCCGACGTCCGGGAACCCGCCGTACCCCCACCGCCCGGCGCCGTCCCACCGGGCCCGCTGCGGCTGACGGCGGACTTCGCGGCGACCGCCGCGGAGCCCCTGCCGGCGACGGCGGCCGCACTGCGCCGGGCCCTGGCAGCGGCCACGGACCGCCTCGGGCTGACGGTGACCGAAGTGGACCTGCGCGTGACCGACCTGCTGGACGAGGACACGGCGGAACCGGCGGTCGTACGTCCGTCTCGGCCACCGTCGGTCCGTGAGGGGGCCGACCCCGACGGGGCCAGGGTCACGGCGGCGGCGCTCACGGTGCCGGGAGTGGACCGGGTCACGGGCGCCCTGAGCCGCGAGATCCACTTCGACGCCGCCCTGCCGCGCCGCCACATCCGGGTGGAGGTGGCGGTGAGCGACGGCCGGCGGGCCGTGGAGGTGGCCCGGCAGGTCCGTACGACGGTCGGCGAGGCGTTGGACGATCAGCCGACCGTGGCTGTGCTTGTCACAAGCATCGGCTGAAGCGGCCCCGTCAGGGGCGCGGGGCCGCATTGGATGTGCGGCTCCGCCGCGTGGGCACGCTCAACCCCCACTCACCCGCAGCGAACTACTCCCCCACCCCCGCGAGGTCCCGCAGCCGCCGAGCCTGCGCCTGCCGCTCGGCAGCCCGCTGCTCGTCATACGTACGACCCCCGGCACCGCGCAGCAACGCCTTCGTCTCCACCACGGCATCCCGCGGCGCAGCCAACAGCGCCCCGGCCAGGTCCCGCACCGCCGCGTCGAGTTCGCCCACCGGTACGGCCACGCTCGCCAGCCCGGAGGCCACCGCCTCCTCGGCCAGGACGTACCGTCCGGTCGCGCAGATCTCCAGCGCGCGGGCATAGCCCACCAGGGAGACCAGCGGATGCGTACCGGTCAGGTCCGGCACCAGCCCCAGGCTGGTCTCGCGCATGGCGAACTGCACGTCGTCCGCGACAACGCGCAGGTCACAGCCGAGGGCAAGCTGGAAACCGGCCCCGATGGCGTGTCCCTGCACGGCGGCGATCGACACGATGTCGTTGCGCCGCCACCAGGTGAACGCCTCCTGGTATTCGGCGATGGTCGCGTCGAGTTCGGCGTCGTCGCGGTGCGCGAGCTCGATGAAGGTCGGCTCGCCCGGGATCCCTTCCGGCGTGAACATCTGCCGGTCGAGGCCCGCGGAGAAGGACTGGCCCTCGCCGCGCAGCACGACGACCCGGACCGACCCCGGCAGTGACCGCCCGGCCTCGGCCAACGCCCGCCACAGTGCGGGGCTCTGGGCGTTGCGCTTGGCCGGGTTGGTCAGCGTCACCGTGGCGAGCGCGTCGTCGACGGTGAGCCGTACGCCGTCCTTGTCGAGAACAGGAGTGAGGTCCTGGTCGGGCGAAGCCATGGGGCGCCTCCGATGTGTGCGGTCATCACGCATTGCCGTACGGCATGCTAAGTGACTGCACAGTAACCACCCGGTCGATCACCCGACCGACCGGGTGGCCACCATCGAAGCCGATGGGCCGCCCGGGGTCAGGACGCGGCTTTCTTGCCCCGCGTCGCCCCGCCACGCCCACGCAGCGTGACACCCGACTCACTGAGCATCCGGTGGACGAAGCCATACGAGCGGCCGGTTTCCTCGGCCAGTGCCCGAATGCTCGCACCGGAGTCGTACTTCTTCTTCAGGTCTGCCGCGAGCTTGTCGCGCGCGGCGCCGGTTACCCGGCTGCCCTTCTTCAGAGTCTCGGCCACCCGTGCCTCCTCATGGGAAGTGCGCTCTGGTCCCCTCATGATCACCCCTCCGGGGCGTGATGGCCACCCATTCGGCAAGGTCCGTGAGACATCGTTGTGACGACAGGAGCACATCCCCACAAGCGGAATCTGTGATTCCGGTGAGAGTTGTCCACACGGCCGAACGGGTTCATTCGTGAAGTACCAGGTCAGGCACGACGAGCGGCCGACCCCTTGTCGACAATGGGATCGGCCGCGAAATCGATGTAGGACACACCTCGATACGAGGAGATCTCACACAGATGATGGATCACCGATAGGCCGAATGATCCATAGCCAGTGGATCAGGCATTCGATCAAACGACGGCGACACACGCGTTCCACGTGTTCTCAGGCGAGGGCGACGAGGTCCGCGTAGTCGGCGCCCCACAGGTCCTCGACACCGTCGGGCAGCAGGATGATCCGCTCGGGCTGGAGCGCCTCGACCGCGCCCTCGTCGTGGGTGACGAGGACGACCGCGCCCTTGTACGTGCGCAGGGCGCCGAGGATCTCCTCGCGGCTGGCGGGGTCGAGGTTGTTGGTCGGCTCGTCGAGGAGCAGGACGTTCGCGGAGGAGACGACCAGGGTGGCGAGGGCCAGACGGGTCTTCTCGCCGCCGGAGAGGACCCCGGCCGGCTTGTCGACGTCGTCGCCGGAGAACAGGAACGAGCCCAGCACCTTGCGGACCTCGACGAGGTCCATGTCGGGGGCGGCCGAGCGCATGTTCTCCAGGACCGTGCGGCCCGGGTCCAGGGTCTCGTGCTCCTGGGCGTAGTAGCCCAGCTTGAGGCCGTGGCCCTCGATGACCTCGCCGGTGTCGGGCTGCTCCACGCCGCCGAGCAGGCGCAGCAGGGTGGTCTTGCCGGCGCCGTTGAGGCCGAGGATGACGACCCGGGAGCCCTTGTCGATGGCCAGGTCGACGTCGGTGAAGATCTCCAGTGAGCCGTAGGACTTCGACAGGCCCTCGGCGGTCAGCGGGGTCTTGCCGCAGGGCGAGGGCTCCGGGAAGCGGAGCTTGGCGACCTTGTCGGAGACCCGGACGGCGTCCAGGCCGGCCAGCAGCTTGTCCGCGCGGCGGGCCATGTTCTGCGCGGCGACCGTCTTGGTGGCCTTCGCCCGCATCTTGTCCGCCTGCGAGTGCAGCGCGGCGGCCTTCTTCTCGGCGTTGGCGCGCTCGCGCTTGCGGCGCTTCTCGTCGGCCTCGCGCTGCTGCTGGTAGAGCTTCCAGCCCATGTTGTAGACGTCGATCTGGGCGCGGTTGGCGTCCAGGTAGAAGACCTTGTTGACGACCGTCTCGACCAGGTCGACGTCGTGGGAGATCACGATGAAGCCGCCGCGGTAGGTCTTCAGGTAGTCGCGCAGCCAGACGATCGAGTCCGCGTCGAGGTGGTTGGTCGGCTCGTCGAGCAGGAGCGTGTCCGCGTCGGAGAACAGGATCCGGGCCAGCTCGATACGGCGGCGCTGACCGCCGGAGAGCGTGTGCAGCGGCTGGCCGAGCACCCGGTCCGGCAGGTTGAGCGCGGCGGCGATGGTGGCGGCCTCGGCCTCGGCGGCGTACCCGCCCTTGGTGAGGAACTCCGTCTCCTGGCGCTCGTACTGCCTCATCGCCTTCTCGCGGGTGGCGCCCTGGCCGTTGGCGATGCGCTGCTCGTTCTCGCGCATCTTGCGGATCAGTACGTCGAGGCCGCGCGCGGACAGGACGCGGTCGCGGGCGAGGACGTCGAGGTCGCCGGTGCGGGGGTCCTGCGGGAGGTAGCCGACCTCGCCGGAGCGGGTGACGGTGCCCGAGGCGGGGATGCCGTCACCGGCCAGCACCTTGGTGAGGGTGGTCTTGCCGGCGCCGTTGCGGCCGACCAGCCCGATGCGGTCGCCCTTGGCGACACGGAACGTGGCGTTCTCGATGAGGATGCGGGCACCGGCGCGCAGCTCGATACCGGAGGCGGAGATCACGGACAGACTCCAGAGCGTACGGAGAGTGACGGGTGGGCGGCTGAGGACGTTCCCGCCGTCTAATGCGCGAGGAGAATGGCCATGGGCCAAGTCTAACGGGGCGGCGCAAGCGCTTTTTCGGTGCGCGCGTGTTCGGGGCGGCCGGCGCCGGGGCGGTCGTTGCCCAGCGGTGCGCGGTGCGGGGCGATCCCGCCCAGGTCGTCGACGGCGACGAGCTGCGCGGTCCAGGCGCCGTGCCGGCAGGGCTGGGCGACGAGCAGGGCGGTGCCGTGACGAACGGCACGCTCCGGGTGGAACGCGCAGCCCGCGCGGGCGGGCAGCAGCCAGCGCAGGTCGCCGTCGGCGGTGCGGTAGGCGGCGATGCGCGACGGGGTGACGACGGCGAGGATGCCCCGGCCCAGGGGGCGCAGGACGCCGGTGCCGCCCTGGCGCCGGAGCCAGCCGGTGGCGGCGGGCAGGGCGCGGTGCCAGCGCACGGCGCGGCCGTCGGTGTCGGTGACGAGCCCGTCGTCCCAGAGGGCGATCGCGTGCCCCCGCGCGGGCAGCACGCTGAGCGGCCGGTGGCCCACGCGCGCATAGCGCCACCGCAGGCTCCGCCCCTCGTAGGCCTCGACGACGTCCGCACGCGCGCGTGCGGTGTGCGCGGGCGGGCCGGGGGTGCCGGGGGTGAGGTGGTCGCCGTAGGGGGCGGGGCGGATCGCGTGGGCGACGGCCAGCAGGGCGGTCATGACGAGGAGGGCGGCGACGACGGCCAGGGGGCGGTGGGGGCGGAGTGGGCCGTGGGGGCGCTTGCGGAGCGGGCCGAGGGTGCGCGTTCGGAGCGGGCCGAGGGGGCGTGTTCGGGTGGCGTGCGCCGACGCGGGGGCGGACGGTGGGTTCGCCGGGTGATGCGCCGGAGGCCGCGCCGGGGAGTGCACCCGGGAGTGGGCCGGGGAGCGGGCCGCTTCGTCCGGAGGGTTCTCCGCTTCGGGTGGCGCGGTCCTCCCGTACGGCAGAACGGCCACCGTTTCCCCCCTTCGGCGCCCGGTCGGGTGCCCGTGTCCCATGGATCAGGCGCAGAGCGTAGCCACGCCCGCGAGGCGGGGCCGGGCGTGACGCGGCGGCCGGGCGGGACGTCGCCCGATCGGGGGTCGGTCCGGCCACCGACGCGAAGTGCCGGCGCGGATGGCGCAAGG
The DNA here is from genome assembly GCF_043201555.1 of Streptomyces sp. NPDC048288. Taxonomy (NCBI): domain Bacteria; kingdom Bacillati; phylum Actinomycetota; class Actinomycetes; order Kitasatosporales; family Streptomycetaceae; genus Streptomyces; species Streptomyces sp. NPDC048288. The sequence goes on along the minus strand of NZ_JBICZD010000001.1, from coordinate 1,338,182 downwards.
TGGATGCGGAGGGGTGCAGCGGCATCCGGGGGACGGAGCGGTGCGAGCAGGAGGCGGTGCCCCATGCAGTTCGACGACGACGCGAACCTGGACACCTCCGAGGTCCAGGACGTGCGCGGCAGGCGGGTCCCGGGCGGGAAGGCGACCATCGGCGGCGGCCTGGCCGGTCTGATCGCGCTGCTGCTCGGCCTCTTCTTCGGTGTCGGCCCGGACCAGCTGGGCCTCTCCTCCGGTGACAGCTCGCCCGCGCCCGCCTCCTCCTCACTGGCGCAGGTGCAGCAGAGCTGCCGCACCGGACAGGACGCGAACACCAAGGAGGACTGCCGGATCGTGGCGGTGGTCAACAGCGTGCAGGACTTCTGGAGGCAGGAGTTCCGGGACCGCCGGGGCACCTACACCGCCGCCCCCACGGTCTTCTTCACCGGGCGGGTCGCCACCGCGTGCGGGACGGCGACCTCGGCGGTGGGCCCGTTCTACTGCCCGCGCGACCGGAAGGTCTATCTGGACCTCGGCTTCTTCGACGAGCTGCGGTCCAAGTTCGGGGCGAGCGGCGGGCCGTTCGCCCAGGCGTACGTCGTGGCGCACGAGTACGGGCACCATGTGCAGGACCTGATGGGCACGTTGAGCCGGTCGCAGGACAACATGACCGGGGTGAACAGCAACGCGGTGCGGGTGGAGCTCCAGGCCGACTGCTACGCGGGGGTGTGGGCGCGGCACGCGACGACCACGAAGGACGAGTCGACCGGCCGGCCGCTGATCACCAGTCTGACCAACGCCGACATCCGGGACGGCCTGGACGCGGCGGCGGCCGTGGGCGACGACCGGATCCAGGAGCGGTTCCAGGGGCGGGTGACCCCCGAGACCTGGACGCACGGGTCGGCGCAGCAGCGGCAGGCGTGGTTCTACCAGGGCTACCGGACCGGGGACATGGCCCGCTGCGACACCTTCCGCTGAGCCACCGAGCCGCTGACCTGCAACGACCGTGCGGGCATGGGGCGTTGTCAGTGCCGGGTGCCAGACTGTGCAGCAGGTCGGAACGACGGCTTTCGGGGGACCGGCACACAAGGGAGTGATCGGGATGGCAGGTACGACCGGCGGACGGCCGAGCATCTATCCGTCGCTGCTGTACGCGGACGCGAAGGCGGCGATCAAGCAGCTGACGGAGGCCTTCGGCTTCACCGAGCTGTCGGTGTACGAGGGCGAGGACGGCATGGTGCTCCACGCCGAGCTGGTGCAGGGCAACGGCGCGATCATGCTGGGCTCCAAGGGCCGCGGCGGCCGCTTCGACGCGGCGATGGAGGGCGCGGGCCCGGCCGGGGTGTACATCGTCGTGGACGACGTCGACGCACACCACCAGCGGGCCGTGGACCACGGCGCCGAGATCCTGATGCCCCCGACGGACCAGGACTACGGCTCGCGGGACTACATGGCCGTGGACGTCGAGGGCAACGTCTGGAGCTTCGGCACCTACGCCCCCGAGATAACGGCCTGACCCGGCCCCCTGCCCCGGCCCCTGTGGCTATGGCTATGGCTATGGCTATCCGCCGGTGTGCACCTGGAAGGCGGCCCGGCGGACGGCCTTGGCCAGCGCCGGGTCGGGGTGGGCGGCGGCGAGCGCGACCAGGACCTGCACGGTGCGCGGGTGGCCGACGGCGCGCACCTCGTCGAGCAGCGCGGGGACGGTGGGCTGCAGCGCCGACTCCAGATGGCGGACGAGCAGCGGCGCCTCGCCGTGGTCGGCGACCGCGGCGGCGGTGTCCACCCAGAGCCAGGTGGCCTCTTCGCGGGTGAGCACCTCGTGGGCGTCCTCGGGGTCCACCCCGTCGTGCTCGGCCAGCCACAGCAGGGCGTACGGCCGCAGGGTGGGCTCGTCGACGACCGCGCGGACGTCCGGTTCGGCGGGGGCGCCGACGACCCGCAGCGCCTCGAAGGCGAGACCGCGCAGCAGGGCGTCCTCGCCACGGGCGGCGTCGACCAGCTCCGTGACGGCGCCGCCGACGGGGCGGGCGGCGAGCCAGGCGCGGTACTCGGCGCGGGCCGCGTTGGGGCGGAGCTGGGCGCAGCCGCGGAGCATCTCCTCGGCGGCGACCTCGATGTTGCCGGCGGGGCTCTGCGCGGCCACGCAGATCTGCTCCAGCTTGACCCAGACCGCCCAGCTGCCCAGCGGGGTGAGGGTGGCCTGGCCGTCGCCGTAGGTCAGCGCGCCGACGGAGCCGAGGGCGTGCAGGGACCAGTCGAGGAGGGGGGCGAGCTCGGCGTTCTCGGCGGGGGCGGGGTCCTCGGCCGGTGCCCGGTCCGCCGGGTCGGCGTCGGCGGAGCGCAGGGCGGCGACCGGCCCGGCGGACCCGGTCCCGTTCTCCGTGTCGTAGGGCACCTCGCACCGCTCGGTGCGCAGTTCGGTGACCCGCTGCCGGAGCAGGTCCAGGAGCTGCTCGACCGGGACGGGACCGGCGGACAGCTGGAGGAAGGAGAGCACCTGGGGCATGGCCGAGACGACCTCGGCGACGGCGCCTGCCTCGACGTCCGTGGGCTCCGGATGGGCGAGCGACCAGGCGTCGAAGAGGGCGACCCAGCCGCGCAGTACGGCGCTGTCGTCGCGGTCCCAGGCGCGCAGCCGCCAGCCGGGGCGCGCGTTGTCGCCGTGCACCTCGACCAGACCGGCGAGCCGGGCGGTGTCCCAGTCTGCCCGGATCTGAGCCACGGTCAGGCCCAGGTCGCCGGCCGCGCGTTCGGCGGTGGCGTCGGCGAGGGTGGCCTTGCCGTCGGCGGTCGCGCCGTCGCTGCCGGGGCCGAGGGCCGCGTCGGCCCAGTGGGCGACGCGGGCCGCTCCGGCGAGCCCGGAGCGTGCCATTCTGGCCAGTTCGCCGGGGGCCGGGGTGCCCTCGGGCGGGCGTGGTGCGGGGCGGCGCGCGGGCCGCTGGTTCATCGCTCGGGGGGCGGCGGCCAGGGGTCGCGTTCGGACGAGTCGAAGCCTTGAGTCGCGCGGGATACGGGACGTCACGGGTGCAGTCTTCCGGTTGACGGTCCGAAAACCCAAACGGAATGTCACGGCGGGCGACGGGGCTGGCCAACGCACGGGGTTCGGCGGGAGGCGGGGAGACATGTTCAGGCCAGTGGTACGGCCTTAAACGGAACCTGCGCGACCGACTGGAATCAGGCCCTCCGACCCGTGCCGAGGCGGCGCGCCGGGCGGGACCGAGGATGCGGGAAGAATCACATCGCGGGGGCGCGTCCGGGGGCGGCGGGGATGACGGGGCGGGGCTGCGCGAGGGGGATGTCGTAGGGGAACGCCGTCACATCAGGGGCGTGAGGAAGCGGCGCAGTCGCTCTTCGTAGTGCTGGGGGTCGGCGTTCCACATCGCGCCGTGCGGGGCGTCGGGGACGGTGTACAGGGCGACACGGTCGGGGCTCCGGGCGGCGAGGCGGCGGGAGTGGAGCCAGGGGGCCACCGTGTCGTCGGGACCATGGATGATCAGGGTGGGCACGGTGGGGTGGTCCGGGCCGACGGGGTCGGCGAGGTGGTCGGGGTGCAGGCCGGCGCGGCCCTGGGCGGCGCGCACCGCGAGCGGCAGCAGGGGCTCGGGGGTGTGCCGGGCCTGGGCGAGGGCGCGCAGGGTGGCCTCCCAGCTGAGCACCGGGGAGTCCAGGACCAGCCCGGAGACGCGCTCGCGCAGTGCCGAGTGGGCGGCGGCGCGCAGCGCCATGGTGGCGCCGGTGGACCAGCCGTACAGGACGACGCGGCGGGCGCCGTAGCGGACGGCGTAGCGGATGGCCGCGTCCAGGTCACGCCACTCGCTCTCGCCGAGGTGGTTCAGGCCGTCCGGGGGGCGCGGGGCGCCGAGGTCGCCGCGGTAGGCGAGGGCGAGGACCGGCAGCCGGCGGCCGTGCAGGAAGCCCATGACGTTCATGGCCAGCTCGCGGGTGGTGCCCAGACCGTGCACGGCGATCACCCAGGTGTCCCGGTAGCCGGGCACGAACCAGCCGGGCAGCGGGCCGAGTTCGCCGGGGATGTCGATGTCGGCGCACTCCAGGCCGAGCGCGGCCCCCGGGTCGCCGATGTGCACGTTGGGGGTGAGCCAGACCTTGTCGCCGGTCTCCAGGGTGCCGTGGGTCACCCGCTCCAGGCGCCGTACGACGCTGTCCGGGGTGCTCTCGGCGGACTCCAGGACGGCGCCGACGACCGCGTGCGTGCCGTCGCCGGCCAGACCGTACCGGCCGGGGCGCAGCGAGGCGAGGTCCCGGGTGAGGGTGATGCGGCCGGCCGCGGTGGAGTGCACGGTGAGCCGGGGTTCGGTGGGCAGGGGCCGACCCGGCGGCGCCTTGAGCGCGGCGCCACTGGCGAACCGCCCCGCGGCCACACCGGCCGCGCCGGCGGCGAGTACTGCACCGAGGGCGGCGGCCGTGACTTTGACTGGGCGCACCTGTCCAGTGTCGGGGCGGACCGGGACGGCGGCCAGTGGAGGCAGACGCGTCTTCGCCCAAGGGACCGGCCCGCCGAGGGACCGGGCCCCACCAAGGGACCGGCCCGCCAAGGGACCGGACCCCACCATGGGACCGGGCCCCACCATGGGACCGGGCCCCGCGGCCGTCACTCCTTCCGCTGTCCGTATCCCCGCAGCTTCTCCCCCGCCTCCGCCACCTGTTCCGCGGAGAGCAGGGTCGGGGTCAGGCCGGGCACCGAGGACGCCGTCAGCCACAGGCGGCACATCCACTCCAGCTGGGCGGTGCGGTCGTAGGCCTGGGACAGGGTGGAGCCGTGGGTGATCGTGCCGTGGTTGCGCAGGAGGCAGCCGGAGCGGTCGGTCAAGGCGCGGAGCATGTTCTCGGCCAACTCGTCGGTGCCGTAGGTCGCGTAGGGGGCGACCCGGACGGCGCCGCCGAGGGCCCCGGACATGTAGTGGATCGCCGGCAGCTCGGGGACGAGCGTCGAGACGGCCGTCGCGTGGACGGCGTGGGTGTGGACGACGGCCCGGGCGTCGGTGGCGCGGTAGACCGCGAGATGCATCGGCAGTTCGCTGGTCGGGACCAGGGCGCCGAGCACCTGTCGGCCGGAGAGGTCCACGCCTGTCGTGTCGTCGTCGGTGAGCCGGTCGTAGGGCACGCCCGACGGTGTGACCAGCACGGTGTCGCCGACGCGGACCGAGACGTTGCCGGAGGTGCCGACGACCAGTCCGTCGGTCACGGTGCGGCGGGCCGTGGCGACGAGTTCCCGCCAGGCGCTCGCCTCCGCCGCGCGTACATCGCGCCTTCGCGGCTCCGACACACCCTGTGCGCCACCCCGTTCAGCCCGTCCGTCACGCTCGTCCCGCCACCGCTCAGCCATGGCCCGATCCTGTCAGCCGACGCCCCGAACGGCCCGCGCGGCAGGGCACCTTAGGCCGGGTGTCCCGAATCAAGTACGGCGCAAATCACCACAAAGAGTCCCATGTCAAGGCTTGGCTGAAGATCGCCGATCATAGGCCGATCTTCCAATAATCTCTGGACGATTTTCCGTGCGCGTTGCCATTCCGGGGGGAAACATGGCCCGTGACAGCTCTCCGCCGTACCGCCACCGCCGTCGCCACCGCGTCCGCGGCCTCGCGGCGTCCGCGGCGGCGCTCGCTCTCGTGGGGGCCGCGACCGCGCTCGCCGGGACGCCGGCGTCCGCCGCGGGCCCGCCGAAGGGGCACGACGTCTCCTCGCACCAGAAGAACGTCGACTGGCCGGGCGCCAAGGCGAAAGGCGCCCGGTTCGTCTACATCAAGGCGACCGAGTCCACCACCTACCGCAACCCCTACTTCAGCCAGCAGTACAACGGCTCGCGCAAGGCGGGGATCCTGCGGGGCGCGTACCACTTCGCCCTGCCGGACAAGTCGTCGGGCGCCCAGCAGGCGTCGTACTTCGTGAGCCACGGCGGCACCTGGACCGCGGACGGCTGGACGCTGCCGCCCGCGCTCGACGTCGAGTACAACCCGTACGACAAGAAGCACCGGTGCTACGGGCTGAGCAACTCCCGGATGGTCCGGTGGATCAGGTCCTTCAGTGACGAGCTGAAGCGGGAGACCGGCCGGCGGCCGGTGATCTACACGACCACCCACTGGTGGAACCTGTGCACCGGCGGCAGCAGCGCCTTCGCCGCCGACCACGCGCTGTGGATCGCCCGCCACGGCTCGGCGGACGCGGGAACGCTGCCGGCCGGATGGTCGCACTGGACCTTCTGGCAGTACGACAACAGCGGCACCCTGCCGGGTGACCAGAATCTCTTCAACGGGTCGATGGGCCGGCTGAAGTCGTTCACCCTGGGCCTCTGATCCCGAGGCCGACCTAGGGGCGCCTGGGCCGCCGGACCGGAAACGGAACGGCGACCCGGGCGCCCTTCTTCATGGACCCGATCTGCGACACCCTCAAGCCCACCCCAGTTCACCTTCCGTTCATTCAGGTTGCCTACGGTCCAACGGCTGATGACCTCTAAAGATTGTCTGGGTAAATGGAAAGCTTCTCGCTGATCCTCGCGATTGTGGTCGTCACCGCACTCGCGTTTGATTTCACGAACGGTTTCCACGACACCGCCAACGCGATGGCCACGACCATCTCGACCGGCGCGCTCAAGCCCAAGATCGCGGTGACCATGTCGGCCGCGCTCAACCTGGTGGGCGCCTTCCTCTCCGTGGAGGTCGCCAACACGATCTCCAAGGGCCTCGTCGACGAGAACGGCATCCGCCCCGAGGTCATCTTCGCCGCCCTGGTCGGCGCGATCCTCTGGAACCTCGTGACCTGGCTGGTGGGCCTGCCCTCCAGTTCCTCGCACGCCCTCATGGGCGGTCTGATCGGCGCCACCGTCGCCTCGGCCGGCTTCGGCGCGGTCCACGGCGACGTGCTCGTCACCAAGGTCCTGCTGCCGGCGGTCGCCGCCCCGCTCGTCGCGGGCCTCGCAGCGACGCTCGCCACCCGCCTGTCCTACGCGCTCTCGAAGAACGCCGAGGACGAGGCCACCCGCAAGGGCTACCGCGCCGGCCAGATCGCCTCGGCCGGCCTTGTCTCGCTCGCGCACGGCACCAACGACGCGCAGAAGACGATGGGCATCATCACCCTCGCGCTGATCGCGGGCGGTTCGATCGCCCCCGGCTCGAACCCTCCCACCTGGGTCATCCTCTCCGCCGGTCTCGCCATCGCGCTCGGCACCTACATCGGCGGCTGGCGGATCATCCGCACCATGGGCAAGGGCCTGACCGACCTTCAGCCGCAGCAGGGCTTCGCCGCCCAGACCAGCGCGGCCACCGCCATCCTGGCCTCCTCCCACCTCGGTTTCTCCCTCTCCACCACGCACGTCGTCTCCGGCTCGGTGATGGGCGCGGGCCTCGGCCGCAAGGGCGGCACGGTCCGCTGGTCCACCGCGACCCGCATGGTGATCGCCTGGCTGCTCACGCTCCCGGCCGCCGCACTGGTCGGCGCGCTCGCCGAGTCCGTGACGGACCTCGGCGACTGGGGCACCGCGGTCGTCGCCGTCTTCCTGGTGGCCGCCAGCGCCACGATCTGGAAGCTGTCCCGCCGCGAGGTCGTCGACAGCACCAACGTCATCGACACCGAGGCCGGCGAGCCGGCCGGTGTGGTGACCACGGCGATCGCCGCCGTGACCCCGCCGCCCGCGGGCACCGTCACGGACGGCCTGACGGCCACCATCCCCTCCCCCTCCCCCGCCGCTCCCGCGACCGACCCGGCCGCCACCGTCTGACCCCCGAGGAAGAACCGACATGAACATCGACTGGGCAGCCATCGGCTCCGTCTTCGGCGTCAGCCTCGTGGTCGCGGTGGGCCTGGTGGCCCTCTTCACCCTCGGCATCAAGGGCCTCTCCGCCCGCGAACGCGCCACCGCCCAGGGCAACTCGGCGGCCCTCGCCGTGACCGCCGCCTACCTCTGCTTCGCGGGCTGCGCGGCCGCCGTCGCGTACGGCATCCACCTGATCGTGGCCAAGGCCTGACCGAGGCCCGGAAGGCTCCTCCCCCGCACGTCCGGGGAGGAGCCTTCGTCATGCCCTTCGTCATGCCCTTCGTCATGCCCCAGGAGTCCCGCCGGGCAACCGGTGTGGGCCTTCGCACACTCTCCCCTCGCAGGTCAACGGCAAGTTGACGGCTCTTCCGGGGGCATGGTGGACTTCCTGAGCCATGTACGGCGGCAAGAGAGGAAGCCGGTGTGAATCCGGCGCGGTCCCGCCACTGTCACCGGGGTAGCAATCCCCGGGAGCCAGGAACTCTCACCGCCGGTCTCGTCGAACCAGGGCGTGGACACCCTGAGTGAGGACATATCGCCATGCGCGGCTGCCGATCGAGGTTCCGTACCCGGCCCTTCCCCGACCCCGCGGCCGGCTGAGCCGATGGGTGCCGATCGCGTCTTCGCGTACGGCGCCGCCGCCGGCCTTCTCGGTGACCTGCTGCTCGGCGATCCTCGCCGGGGGCATCCGGTCGCCGCGTTCGGGCGGGCGGCCGGGGCCGTGGAACGGGTGCTGTGGCGGGACCACCGCGGGTGGGGCGCGCTGCACACCGCCGTGTGCGCCGGCGGCGCCGTGGCGCTGGGCGCCCTGGCCCAGCGGGTCGTACGACCGTCCACCGCCGCCTCCACAGCCCTCACCGCCGCCGCCACCTGGGCCGTCGTCGGCGGCACTTCACTCGCCCGTGAGGCCCTGGCCGTCGGGCACGCCCTGGAGGCGGGGGACGTCGAGGCCGCCCGCGCCCGGCTGCCGCATCTGTGCGGGCGGGACCCGCAGGCCCTGGACGCCGACGGGATCGCCCGGGCCGTCGTGGAGTCCGTCGCCGAGAACACCAGCGACGCCGTCGTGGGCGCGCTGGTGTGGGGGGCCGTGGCCGGGGTGCCGGGGCTGCTCGGGTTCCGGGCGGTGAACACGCTGGACGCCATGGTCGGGCACAAGTCGGCGCGGTACCGGCGCTACGGCTGGGCCTCCGCCCGGCTGGACGACGTCGCCGGGTGGCCGGGGGCGCGGCTGACGGCCGTACTGGCCACGGTCGCCGGTGGCGACGCCCGGGGTGCCGTGCGGGCCTGGCGGGCCGACGCCGCGAAGCATCCGAGTCCCAACGCCGGGCCCGTGGAGGCCTCGTTCGCGGGGGCGCTCGGGGTCCGGCTCGGGGGGACGTTGTCGTACGGCGGCCGGGTCGAGCACCGGCCCGTGCTGAATCAGAAGGGGCGGGCCGTGGCGGTCGCGGACATCCGGCGGGCGGTACGGGTCTCCCGTCGTGTGGGGGTGCTCGCGCTCGGCGCGACCGTCACCGCACGCCTCGTCGCGAAGGGACGGACGTCATGAACGGTGGTCTCCTCGTCGCCGGCACCACCTCCGACGCCGGCAAGAGCGTCGTCACCGCCGGTATCTGCCGGTGGCTGGTGCGGCAGGGGGTGAAGGTCGCGCCGTTCAAGGCGCAGAACATGTCCCTCAACTCCTTCGTCACCCGCGAAGGCGCCGAGATCGGGCGGGCCCAGGCCATGCAGGCGCAGGCCTGCCGCGTCGAGCCGACCGCGCTGATGAATCCCGTGCTGCTCAAGCCGGGTGGCGAGCAGAGCAGTCAGGTCGTGCTGCTCGGGAAGCCGGTCGGTGAGCTCAGTGCGCGCGGCTACCACGGCGGGCGGCAGCAGAAGCTGCTCGGGACCGTGCTCGACTGTCTCGCGGAGTTGCGGGGCACGTATGACGCGGTGATCTGTGAGGGCGCCGGCAGTCCCGCCGAGATCAACCTGCGGCGGACGGACATCGTGAACATGGGGATCGCGCGCAACGCGCGGCTTCCCGTGCTGGTCGTGGGGGACATCGACCGCGGGGGCGTGTTCGCCTCCTTCTTCGGGACCGTCGCGCTGCTCTCGCGGGAGGACCAGGAACTCGTCGCCGGGTTCCTCGTCAACAAGTTCCGGGGGGACGTGAGCCTGCTGGAGCCCGGCCTCGACATGCTGCACGGGCTGACCGGGCGGCAGACGTACGGCGTCCTCCCCTTCCGGCACGGCCTCGGCATCGACGAGGAGGACGGGCTGCGGGTCTCGCTGCGCGGGACCGTCCGCGAGTCGGCCGTCGCCCCGCCCGTCGGCGCGGACGTGCTCCGGGTCGCCGTCTGTGCCGTCCCGCTGATGTCCAACTTCACGGACGTGGACGCGCTGGCCGCCGAACCCGGGGTCGTGGTGCGGTTCGTGGACCGGCCGGAGGAGCTGGCCGACGCCGATCTCGTCGTGATTCCGGGGACCCGGGGGACGGTCCGGGCCCTGGAGTGGCTGCACGAACGGGGGCTCGCGGACGCGCTGCGCCGCCGGGCCGCCGAGCAGCGGCCGGTCCTCGGCATCTGCGGCGGCTTCCAGATCCTCGGTGAGCACATCGAGGACGAGGTGGAGAGCCGGCGGGGGCGGGTGGAGGGTCTCGGGGTGCTGCCCCTAAGGGTGCGGTTCGCCCCCGAGAAGATCCTTACCCGGCCGGAGGGGAGGGCACTCGGCGAGCGGGTCGAGGGGTACGAGATCCATCACGGGGTCGCCGACGTCACGGGAGGCGACGCGTTCATCTCTGACGACCATGGACACAGCCTGGACGGGTGCCGGGTCGGGCAGACCTGGGGCACGCACTGGCACGGCTCCCTGGAGTCGGACGGTTTCCGGCGGGCCTTCCTGCGCGAGGTGGCGGCCGCCGCGGGCCGCCGGTTCGTGCCGGCCCCCGACACCTCGTTCGCCGCGCTGCGCGAGGAGCAGCTCGACCGGCTCGGCGACCTGATCGAACAGCACGCGGACACCGACGCGCTCTGGCGGCTCATCGAGTCGGGCGCGCCGCAAGGACTGCCTTTCATTCCACCGGGAGCGCCCGCATGAGCACTGTGTTGTTGTTGTCGACCGCCGACACCGATCTGCTGGCGGCCCGGGCCGCCTCCGGTGCCGACTACCGGATCGGCAATCCGACGCGCGTCGACGTCGCCGAGGAACTGCCCGCGCTCGTCGAGGGCGCGGACATCGCCGTCGTACGGCTGCTCGGCGGCAAGCGGGCCTGGGAGGACGGGCTCGCCGCGCTGAAGGCCGCCGGGATCCCGACCGTGCTGCTCGGCGGCGAGGCGGTGCCGGACGCCGAGTTGATGGCCGAGTCGTCGGTGCCGGCCGGTGTGGTGGCCGAGGCCCTCAGGTACCTGGTCGAGGGCGGGCCCGCCAACCTCACCGAACTGTCCCGGTTCCTGTCCGACACCGTGCTGCTGACCGGCGAGGGGTTCGACGAGCCCCAGAAGATGCCCGAGTTCGGGGTGCACGGCTCGTACGAGATCCAGGAGGGCCGCCCCACGGTCGGCGTGCTCTTCTACCGGGCGCATGAACTGAGCGGCAACACCGCCTTCGTGGACACCCTGTGCCAGGCGATCGAGGCGCACGGCGCCAACGCCCTTCCGGTGTACTGCGGTTCGCTGCGCGGGGCGGACGCCGGGCTGTACGAGACCCTCGCCGGGGCGGACGCGCTGGTCGCCACCGTCCTGGCGGCCGGCGGCACCCACGCCTCGCACGCCTCGGCCGGCGGCGACGAGGAGGCCTGGGACATCGGCGCGCTCGCCGACCTCGACGTGCCGGTGCTGCAGGGCCTCTGCCTGACCTCCTCGAAGAGCGCCTGGGACGAGTCGGACGCCGCCCTCTCCCCCATGGACGCGGCGATGCAGGTCGCCATCCCGGAGTTCGACGGACGGCTGATCACGGTCCCGTTCTCCTTCAAGGAGCAGGGTCCGGACGACGTCCCGGTGTACGTCGCCGACCCCGAGCGGGCCGGACGCGTCGCCGGGATCGCCGTACGGCACGCCCGGCTCGGGCACAAGCCGAACGCGGAGAAGAAGGTCGCGCTGGTCTTCACCGCGTACCCCACCAAGCACTCGCGGGTCGGCAACGCGGTCGGTCTGGACACCCCCGCGTCGGCCGTACGGGTGCTGGACGCCCTCGCGGCGGCGGGTTACGGGGTCACCGAATACCCCTCCGGCGGCGACGAGTTGATCCACCGGCTCATCAACGCCGGTGGCCACGACGTCGAGTGGCTGACCGAGGAGCAGCTGGCCGCCGCGCCCGCGCGGGTGCCGCTCGCCGACTACCGGGCGTGGTTCGAGAAGCTCGACCCGGAGCTGCGGGACGCGATGACGGAGGCATGGGGGGAGCCGCCGGGCTCGCTGTACGTCGACGGGGACGACATCGTGCTCGCCTCCCTGCAGTTCGGGAACGTCGTCGTGATGATCCAGCCGCCGCGCGGCTTCGGGGAGAACCCGATCGCGATCTACCACGACCCGGACATGCCGCCGTCGCACCACTACATGGCCGCCTACCGCTGGCTCGACAACTCGTTCGGCGCGGACGCGATCGTGCACATGGGCAAGCACGGCACGATGGAGTGGCTGCCGGGCAAGGGCCTCGGGCTGAGCGCCGGTTGCGCGCCGGACGCGGTGCTCGGCGATCTGCCGCTGATCTACCCGTTCATCGTCAACGACCCCGGCGAGGGCACCCAGGCCAAGCGGCGCGGGCACGCCACCGTCGTCGACCACCTGGTGCCGCCGATGGCCCGCGCCGACACCTACGGCGACCTGGCCAAGCTGGAGCAGCTGCTCGACGAGTACGCGCTCGTCTCCGACCTGGACCCGACGAAGGCGCCGGCCGTCCGGGCGCAGATCTGGACGCTGGTCAAGGCGGCCGAGCTCCACCACGACCTGCATGTGGACGAGCAGCCCGGGGACGACGACTTCGACTCGTTCGTCATGCACATCGACGGCTATCTCTGCGAGATCAAGGACGTGCAGATCCGCGACGGACTGCACATCCTGGGTGGCGGGCCGGTCGACGAGGCCCGCGTGAACCTGGTCCTCGCCGTGCTGCGCGCCTCCCAGGTGTGGGGCGGGCAGGCCAACGCCCTGCCGGGGCTGCGGGCCTCCTTCGCGGCCCATTTCGGGCTCGGCGAGAAGGAGTTGCTCGCGGAGCCGGGTGCGCCGGTGAAGGTGCCGGTGGAGCTGACCGACCTGGTCGAGGGTCCCTCCCGTACCGCGGCCGACGCGATCGACCTGCTGGAGCAGCTGTGCCGCCGGGTCGCGGAGGGCATGGAGCAGCGGGGCTGGGCCGTCGGCGAGAGCCGCGCGCTGGTGCGGGAGGTGCTGGGCACCGAACTCCCGGACGCGGTCGCCGTGCTGGAGTTCGCCTGCGACGAGGTCGTACCGCGGCTCGCCCGGACCACGGACGAGATCGGGCACATCCTGAAGGCCCTGGACGGCGGTTACGTCCCGGCGGGTCCGTCGGGCTCGCCGACCCGCGGACTGGTCAACGTGCTGCCCACCGGCCGGAACTTCTACTCGGTCGACCCCAAGGCCATCCCGTCCCGGCTGAGTTGGGAGGTCGGCCAGTCGCTCGCCGACTCGCTCGTGCAGCGGTATCTGAGCGACACCGGGGAGTACCCGAAGTCCGTCGGCCTGACGGTGTGGGGCACCTCCGCGATGCGCACCCAGGGCGACGACATCGCCGAGATCCTGGCGCTGCTCGGCTGCCGTCCGGTGTGGGACGAGGCCTCGCGGCGCGTCACCGGCTTCGAGGTGATCCCCCTCGACGAGCTGGGCCGGCCGCGCATCGACGTCACGGTCCGTATCTCGGGCTTCTTCCGGGACGCGTTCCCGCACGTGGTCGGGCTGATCGACGACGCGGTGCGCAAGGTCGCCGAGCTGGACGAACCGGCGGAGTCCAACTACGTGCGGGCGCACGCCGACGAGGACACCGCCGAGCACGGCGACCGGCGGCGCGCGACGGCCCGTATCTTCGGCTCCAAGCCGGGGGCGTACGGGGCCGGGCTGCTGCCGCTGATCGACGCCCGGAACTGGCGCTCGGACGCCGACCTCGCCGAGGTGTACGCGGTGTGGGGCGGTTACGCCTACGGGCGCGGGCTCGACGGGCGGGCGGCGCGCGGGGACATGGAGACCGCGTTCCGGCGGATCGCCGTCGCCGCGAAGAACGTGGACACCCGCGAGCACGATCTCGTGGACGCCGACGACTACTTCCAGTACCACGGCGGCATGGTCGCCATGGTCCGCCATCTGACCGGCGCCAACCCCGAGGCGTACGTGGGTGATTCGGCCACACCCGACCAGGTGAGGACGCGCACGCTGGGCGAGGAGACGCACCGGGTCTTCCGGGCGCGGGTGGTCAACCCCCGCTGGATGGCGGCGATGCGCCGGCACGGCTACAAGGGCGCCTTCGAGATGGCGGCGACCGTCGACTACCTCTTCGGCTACGACGCCACGGCGGGCGTGGTCGACGACTGGATGTACGAGAAGCTCAGCGCGGAGTACGTCTTCGACGCGGAGAACCGGGACTTCATGAAGAAGTCCAACCCGTGGGCGCTGCGCGGGATCACCGAACGGCTCCTGGAGGCCGCCGACCGGGGCCTGTGGGCCGAGCCGGACGCGGACACCCTGGAGAGGCTGCGCGCCACCTATCTGGAGCTGGAAGGCGACTTGGAGGGCGACGACCAGTGAGCACCCCCTTCCCCTTTACCGCCGTCGTCGGCCAGGACGACCTGCGGCTCGCGCTGCTGCTGAACGCCGTGTCCCCGGCGGTCGGCGGGGTGCTGGTGCGCGGCGAGAAGGGCACCGCCAAGTCCACGGCCGTACGCGCCCTTTCGGCGCTGCTGCCGGCCGTGGACGTGGTCGCCGGCTGCCGGTTCTCCTGCGATCCGGCCGCCCCGGACCCGGCCTGCCCGGACGGCCCGCACAACCCGCCCGGGGCCTTCGAGTCCCGCCCGGCGCGGATGGTCGAGCTGCCGGTCGGCGCCTCCGAGGACCGGCTGGTCGGGGCGCTGGACATCGAACGTGCGCTCGCCGAGGGCGTGAAGGCCTTCGAGCCGGGGCTGCTCGCCGACGCGCACCGGGGCATCCTCTACGTCGACGAGGTCAACCTCCTCCACGACCACCTGGTCGACCTGCTCCTGGACGCGGCCGCGATGGGCGCGTCGTACGTGGAGCGCGAGGGTGTGTCGGTACGGCACGCCGCGAAGTTCCTCCTCGTCGGCACCATGAACCCCGAAGAGGGCGAGCTGCGGCCGCAGTTGCTCGACCGGTTCGGCCTGACCGTGGAGGTGGCCGCCTCCCGCGAGCCCGACCAGCGGGTGGAGGTCGTACGGCGACGGCTCGCCTATGACGACGATCCGGCCGGTTTCGCGGCGCGGTGGGCCGACGAGGAGTCCGCCGTCCGGCAACGGATCGTGGCGGCACGGGAGTTGCTGCCGAAGGTGCGCCTCGGCGACGGGGCGCTGCGGCAGATCGCGGCGACCTGCGCGGCCTTCGAGGTCGACGGGATGCGCGCCGACATCGTGATGGCGCGGACCGCGACGGCGCTGGCCGCGTGGGCCGGGCGGACCGAGGTGCTGGCGGAGGACGTCCGGCAGGCCGCGCTGCTCGCGCTGCCGCACCGCAGGCGCCGCAACCCCTTCGACGCGCCGGGGCTCGACGAGGACAGGCTGGACCAGACGCTGGAGGAGTTCTCCGGGGAGGACCGGAGCGACGACGATCCGGATCCCGACGGTCCCGGCGGGGGCGGCGGGCAGCCGCAGCCCGACGAGGGGCCGCAGGGCGACGGCGGCTCGGACGGTGCCGCCCGGCCCGAGGCCGGGGAGGGCGACGGCGTACCGCGGCAGGCCGGGGGCGGCGAGCAGGCTCCGGTGCGGGCCGCCGAGCCCTTTCGCACCAAGGTGCTGAGCGTGCCGGGGATCGGCGAGGGGGCCGCCGGGCGGCGGTCCCGGGCGCGGACCGAGCACGGGCGGACCACGGGTGCGCGCCGGCCGCGCGGTGCGCTGACCAAGCTGCACCTGGCGGCGACCGTGCAGGCCGCCGCCCCGCACCAGCGGGCCCGTGGGCGGTCCGGGCCGGGGCTGGTGATCCGGCGGGACGATCTGCGGCAGGCGACCCGGGAGGGGCGTGAGGGCAACCTCGTGCTGTTCGTGGTCGACGCGTCCGGGTCGATGGCGGCCCGGCAGCGGATGACCGCCGTGAAGGGGGCCGTGCTGTCGCTGCTGCTCGACGCGTACCAGCGGCGCGACAAGGTGGGGCTGGTGACGTTCCGGGGCTCGGCCGCCGATGTCGCGCTGCCGCCGACCTCGTCCGTGGACGCGGCGGCGGCCCGGCTGGAGTCGCTGCCGACCGGCGGCCGTACACCACTCGCGGCCGGGCTGCTCAAGGCGCACGACGTACTGCGGGTGGAACGGTTGCGGGATCCCGCGCGGCGGGCGCTGGTGGTGCTGGTGACCGACGGACGGGCCACGGGCGGACCCGAGCCGGTCGCCCTGGCGGGGCGGGCGGCCCGGCTGTTCGCGGCCGACGGGGTCGCCTCGGTGGTCGTGGACTGCGAGTCGGGGCCGGTGCGGCTGGGGCTCGCCGGACAGCTGGCAGGTGAACTGGGCGGGACGGCGGTGACGCTCGACGAGTTGC
This sequence comes from Streptomyces sp. NPDC048288, assembly GCF_043201555.1. Taxonomy (NCBI): domain Bacteria; kingdom Bacillati; phylum Actinomycetota; class Actinomycetes; order Kitasatosporales; family Streptomycetaceae; genus Streptomyces; species Streptomyces sp. NPDC048288. The sequence goes on along the minus strand of NZ_JBICZD010000001.1, from coordinate 1,321,760 downwards.
GGGCGGACTCGATCGCCGGGCTGGTCAAGGATGTTCAGGGTCGTTCGAGGAGGGCCGCGTAATGCCGCAGGGGCAGCCGAGCGTCGTACCGGAGGACGGGCTGACGACCCGTCAGCGCCGTAACCGGCCGTTGGTGGTCGTGCACACGGGCGTGGGCAAGGGCAAGTCCACCGCCGCCTTCGGGCTCGCGCTGCGGGCCTGGAACCAGGGGTGGCCCATCGGGGTGTTCCAGTTCGTCAAGTCGGCGAAGTGGAAGGTCGGCGAGGAGCGGGCGCTGCGCGTCCTCGGGGACTCCGGGGAGGGCGGGACCGTCGCCTGGCACAAGATGGGCGAGGGCTGGTCCTGGGTGCAGCGGGACGCGCAGATGGACAACGAGGAGAAGGCCCGGGAGGGCTGGGAGCAGGTCAAGCGGGACCTCGCCGCCGAGTCGTACCAGCTGTACGTGCTGGACGAGTTCGCGTACCCGATGCACTGGGGATGGGTGGACACCGACGAGGTCGTCGAGGTGCTGCGCAACCGGCCCGGGACCCAGCATGTCGTGATCACCGGGCGGAACGCGCCGGAGAAGCTGGTCGACCTCGCGGACCTCGTCACCGACATGTCCAAGGTCAAGCACCCGATGGACGCGGGGCAGAAGGGGCAGAGGGGCATCGAGTGGTGAGGTCATGGTGAGGTCGTGGTGAGTTCCGTCTCCGTCCCACGGCTGGTCATCGCCGCGCCCTCCTCGGGGAGCGGCAAGACCACCGTCGCCACGGGGCTGATGGCCGCGTTCGCCGCGCGGGGGCTCGCCGTGTCCCCGCACAAGGTGGGGCCGGACTACATCGACCCCGGGTACCACGCGCTCGCCACCGGGCGGGTGGGGCGGAACCTCGACGCGTACCTGTGCGGGCCGGAGCTGATCGGCCCGCTGTTCGCGCACGGTGCGCGCGGCTGTGATCTGGCCGTCGTCGAGGGCGTGATGGGGCTGTACGACGGGGCGGCGGGGGAAGGGGAGTTGGCGTCCACCGCGCATGTCGCGAAGCTGCTGCGGGCGCCGGTGGTGCTGGTCGTGGACGCGTCGTCGCAGTCGCGGTCGGTGGCGGCGCTGGTGCACGGGTTCGCGTCGTGGGATCCGGAGGTGCGGGTCGGGGGCGTGATCCTGAACAAGGTGGCGTCGGACCGGCACGAGGAGTTGCTGCGGGAGGCGCTGGAGTCTTCCGGCGTGCCGGTGTTCGGGGTGCTGCGGCGGGTGGCGCGGGTGGACACGCCGTCGCGGCATCTGGGGTTGGTGCCGGTCGCCGAGCGGCGGGCGGAGGCCGTGGACGCGGTGGCGGCGATGGCCGCGCAGGTCTCCGACGGGTGCGACCTGGAGGGGCTGCTGGAGCTGGCGCGGGGGGCGGGGGTGTTGTCGGGTGCGGCGTGGGATGCGGCCGAGGCCCTGGCTTCCTCGACCCCGCCGCCCCTACCCGTCCCGTCCTCCAGGGGCGCTGCCCCTTCGACCCCGTCCTCGGGGGCTGCCGCCCCCGGACCCCCGCTTCGGCCCGAAGGGCCTCGTCCTCAAACGCCGGACGGGCTGGAGAGGGTGCGGGCCGGGCTGGAGGGGGTGCCGGACGGGCTAAAGGGGGTGCCGGACGGGCTGAAGGGCGTGGTGGCGGTCGCCGGTGGGGCCGCGTTCACCTTCTCCTATGCCGAGCATGCCGAGTTGCTTGCCGCGGCCGGGGCCGAGGTGGTGGTGTTCGATCCGCTTCGGGACGAGGGGTTGCCCGAGGGGACGCGTGGGGTGGTCATAGGGGGCGGGTTTCCCGAGGTGTACGGCGGTGAGCTGTCCGCGAACGAGTCGCTCAGGGAGGACATCGCCGCCCTGGCGCGGAGCGGGGCGCCGGTCGCCGCCGAGTGTGCCGGGCTGCTGTATCTCTGCCGGGAGCTGGACGGGCTGCCGATGTGCGGGGTGCTGGACGTGGGCGCGCGGATGTCGGAACGGCTGACCCTGGGGTACCGGGACGCCGTCGCCGTGAGCGACAGTGTGCTGGCCGTGGCCGGGACGCGGATGCGGGGGCACGAGTTCCACCGGACCGTGGTGGAGCCGGTGGCGGGGGCGGCGCCCGCGTGGGGTGTGCGCACCCCCCGGCCGCATGTCGAAGGTTTTGTACAGCAGGGTGTGCACGCGAGTTATCTGCACACGCACTGGGCGTCCGAGCCCGGTGTGGCCCGAAGGTTCGTGGAGAGGTGCCGGACGTCATGAGCAGCAGCAGGTTGGTCGGAGTCGGGGTGGGTCCCGGTGACCCCGAGCTGGTGACCGTCAAGGGGGTCAACGCCCTGCGCGCGGCCGAGGTCGTCGTCGTCCCGGTGATGGACACCGGCGAGCAGGGGCGGGCCGAGGCCACGGTGCTGCACTACGTCGGCGCGGAGAAGGTCGTACGGGTCGTGTTCGCGCTCAACGAGCGCAGTGACCGGGGGCGGCGGGAGGCCGCCTGGGACGCGGCGGGCGCGAGGGTCGCCGAGCTGCTGCGCGAGCACGGGTCGGTCGCCTTCGCGACGATCGGGGATCCGAATGTCTATTCGACGTTCACGTATCTCGCGCAGACCATCGCCGAACTGGTGCCGGAGACGGTCGTGGAGACCGTGCCCGGTATCACCGCCATGCAGGATCTCGCCGCCCGCTCCGGGGCCGTGCTCACCGAGGGGACCGAGCCGCTGACGCTGGTGCCCGTGACGGCCGGTGCCCAGGCGCTGAAGGACGCGCTGAACGGGCCGGGGACGGTCGTGGCGTACAAGTTCGGCCGGCAGGCCGGTGCGGTGGTGGAGGCGTTGCGGGAGTCCGGGCGGGTGGAGGACGCCGTGTGGGGGTCGGCGCTGGGCCTGGACGAGGAGTCGATCCGGCCCGCCGCCGAACTCGACGGCTCCCCGCTGCCGTATCTCTCCACGCTGATCGCGCCCCCGCGCCGGGACGGTGGCAGAGGCGGGAAACTGTGAGCGGCGCGGCCTCAGCCGGACACGCCCACCACCAGCCAGATGAAGGCGGCGCCGGCCACCGTGCAGAGCAGGGTGGAGCGGGCCGGGTGTTCGTGGTGGGCCTCGGGGAGGATCTCGGCGGCGGCCAGGTAGAGCAGGACGCCGCCGAAGAGGCCGAGATAGCCGCCGAGCAGGGTCTCGGGGATGGTGAAGAAGATCGTGGAGAGGGCGCCGAGGACCGGTGCGCAGGCGTCCGCAATCAGCATGCCTATCGCCCGGCGGCGCGCGTTGCCATACAGGCTCGTGAGGGTGAACGTGTTGAAGCCGTCCGCGAAGTCGTGGGCGATCACGGCCAGCGCGACCGCCGCGCCCATGCCGCCGCCCACCTGGAAGGCCGCGCCGATCGCCACGCCGTCCATCGCGCTGTGGCCGACCATCGCCCCGGCCGCCGTCAGTCCCACCTCGGGCGCCCGGTGACCGTGCTCGTCGCCGCCGTGCGCGGCCTGGCGCAGGGCCAGGGTGCGCTCCACCAGGTGGGCCAGCAGGAAGCCGGCCACGAACAGGAGCAGGGCGGCCGGTACCCCGAAGACCTCGCGGCCGGCCGCGCGCAGCGCCTCCGGCAGCAGGTCGAGGCCGACCACCCCGAGCATCAGACCGCCGGCCAGGCCCAGGACCAGGTGGCGACGGTCGGTCACGCGCTGTGCCGTCCAGCCGCCGGCCAGCGTCATCAGGAACGCGCCGAGCGCGACGAAGACCGCCATGGGGCCTTCGTATCCGATCGACCCGCCTCAGCGCACATCCAGCACCACCCGTAACACCCTTTGTCCAGAGAGGACCGAAATTTCATGGCCGATGCCGCCGCTTCCGCAGGCAAGGTGACCTTCGTCGGTGCCGGCCCCGGCGCCGCCGATCTGCTGACGTTCCGGGCCGCGCGCGCGATCGCCGAGGCCGATGTCGTGATCTGGGCCGCGAGCCTGGTGCAGGCGGAGGTCCTCCAGCACGCGCGCGAGGACGCGGAGATCCTCGATTCGGCCACGATGTCCTTGGAGGACGTCGTCGCCGTGTACGAGCGGGCCCGGGCGGAGGGGCTGCGGGTGGCCAGGATCCACTCCGGGGACCCGGCGCTCTGGGGCGGCACGCAGGAGCAGGTCGACCGGTGTGCCGGGATCGGTATCGAGGTCGAGATCGTGCCGGGGGTCTCCTCCTTCTCGGCCGTGGCCGCGATCGCCCGGCGCGAGCTGACCATTCCCGAGGTCGCGCAGTCCGTGGTGCTCACCCGGCTCGGCGGCGGCAAGACGCCGATGCCGCCGGGCGAGGAGGTGCGCGAGTTCGCACGGCACGGGACGACCATGGCGGTCTTCCTGTCCGCCGCGCGCAGCGGGCAGCTGGTGCGGGAACTGCTGGAGGGCGGCTATCCGACGTCCACCCCGGTCGTCGTCGCCTACCAGGCGACCTGGCCGGAGGAACTGGTCGTGAAGTGCACGATCGAGACGCTGGAGGAGACGGTCAAGGAGCACAAGCTCTGGAAGCACACGCTCTTCCTGGTCGGCCCGGCCCTGGACGCCGAGGGCACCCGCTCGCACCTGTACCACCCCGGCCACTTCCACGGCTTCCGCAAGGCGGACCCGCAGGCCCGCAAGGCGCTGCGCGAGCGGGGGGCGAGTACGTGATCACGGTCATCGGTACGGGAACGGGTGCGCCCGTCCCGCCGGAGGCGGTGGCCGGGGCCGGGGCCGAGCTGGTCGTCGGCGGGCGGCGGCACCTGGACGCCGTACGGCTGCCGCAGGGGGCCGAGCGGGTCGTCCTCGGGCCGCTGGCGCCCGCCCTGGACATCGTCGAGGAGTACGTCGGCAAGGACCGGCCGGTGCTCGTGCTGGCCTCCGGCGACCCCGGGTTCTTCGGGATCGTGCGGGCGCTGGCGGAGCGGTTCGGGGCGGACCGGCTCGATGTGCGGGCCGGGGTGTCGTCCGTGGCCGCCGCCTTCGCGCGGGTCGGGCTGCCCTGGGACGACGCGGTGGTGGTCAGCGCCCACGGGCGGGACCTGCGGACGGCGGTGAACGTCTGCCGGGCGCATCCGAAGGTGGCGGTGCTGACGGGGCCGGGGGCGGGCCCGGCGGAGCTGGGGGCGGCGCTGCGGCACGCCTGCGACGAGCCCGAGGACGCGTCCGCGCCCGGCCCGGCGGCGCCTGGATCCTCGCCGGCACCCGAATCTCCCGAGCACGCGGCGACGTCGGCGCGGGCCTCTCTCTCGCGCGTCCTCGTCGTCGCCTCGGCGCTCGGCTCCGCGCGGGAGCGCGTCGAGCGGGTCACGCCCGCCGAGGCCGCCGACCGGGACTGGGGAACGGACGTCAGCGTGGTGCTGTGCCTCGACGGGGCGCGGGTGCTCGGGGACGTCCGTACGGTCGCCGGGGCGCCGGCCGGGCCCGCCGGATGGGCCCTGGACGAGGGCGAGTTCGCCCACCGCGACTCGATGATCACCAAGTTCGAGGTGCGGGCGCTGGCGCTGGCCCGGCTCGGGCCGCGGCTGGGCGACCTGGTCTGGGACATCGGCGCGGGCTCCGGGTCCGTGGCCGTCGAGTGCGCACGCCTGGGCGCCGCCGCCATCGCCGTGGAGAAGACGGCGGACGGGGTGGAGCGGATCGCCGCCAACGCGCGGGCGCACGGGGTGTACGTGGATGTGGTGTGTGACATGGCACCGAACGCCCTCGCCGCGCTCCCCGACCCCGACGCCGTCTTCGTCGGCGGCGGCGGAGCCGAACTGCCCGCCATCGTCGCCGCCTGCGCGCGGCGCGCCCGGCGGACGGTGGTGGTCGCGATGGCCGCCCTGGACCGGGTGCCGGCGGCGCGCGAGGCGCTCACCGGTGCCGGGTTCTCCTGCGACGGGGTGCTGCTGCAGTCCTCCCGTCTCGCGCCGCTGCCGGGTGATGTGACCCGGCTCGCCGCGACCAATCCCGTGTTTCTGCTGTGGGGAACCAGAATCCCCGTTTCCGACGAAGGAGTTGCCCAGTGATCGGCCTCATTTCCGCCACCGCGGCGGGGGCGGCGGCGCGCGACCGGCTGGCCGCGGCGTGGCCGGACCGTACGCGGGTGTACGACGGTCCCGTCCGGGACGCCGTGCGGTCCGCGTTCGCGGAGTGCGAGCAGCTGGTGTGTTTCCTGGCCACCGGTGCGGTGGTCCGGCTGATCGCCCCGCTCCTCGGCGAGAAGGCGACCGACCCGGGGGTGGTCTGTGTCGACGAGGGCGGGCGGTTCGCCGTGTCGCTGGTCGGCGGGCACGGGGGCGGCGCCAATGAACTCGCCGTGGCGGTGGGCGAGGTGCTGGCCGCGCGGCCGGTGGTGACGACGGCGACCGACGCCGTCGGCCTGCCGGGGCTCGACACCCTCGGCTTCCCCGTGGAGGGCGCGGTGGCCGCCGTGTCGCGGGCCCTGCTGGACGGCGAACCGGTCGCCCTGCGCGCCGAGTCGACCTGGCCGCTGCCCCCGCTGCCGCTGGCCGGGGAGGGCGCGTACACCGTCCGGCTGACCGACCGCGCGGTCGAACCCGCCGCGAACGAGGTGCTGTTGCGCCCGCCGTCCCTCGTGGTGGGCGTCGGCGCCTCCAAGGGCGCCCCCGTCGAGGAGGTGCTCACGCTGATCGAGGCGGCCCTGCGGGACGCGGGGCTGTCTCCTCGGAGCATCGCCGAACTCGCCACCGTCGACGCCAAGGCCGGTGAACCCGGGATCGTCGAGGCGGCCGCGCGGCTCGGAGTTCCCCTGGTGACCCACTCCGCCGAGGAACTGGCCGAGGTCCGGGTCCCCAACCCCTCGGACGCGCCGCTCGCCGCCGTCGGCACCCCCTCCGTGGCCGAGGCGGCGGCGCTGCTGCGGGGCGGTGAACTCCTGGTCCCCAAGCGGAAGTCGGACGGCCGGCCCGCCATGGCGACCTGTGCCGTCGTACGGCGCCCCGCGCGCGGCCGGCTCGCGGTCGTCGGGCTCGGCCCCGGCGCGCGGGATCTGCTCACCCCGCGGGCCAAGGCCGAACTCCGGCGTGCCTCCGTGCTCGTCGGGCTCGACCAGTACGTCGACCAGATCCGCGACCTGCTGCGGCCCGGTACCCGGATCCTGGAGTCGGGGCTCGGGGCCGAGGAGGAGCGGGCGCGGACGGCGGTCGCCGAGGCGCGGGCCGGGCAGGCCGTCGCGCTGATCGGCAGCGGGGACGCGGGCGTGTACGCGATGGCCTCGCCCGCACTCGCCGAGGCGTCGGACGACATCGACGTGATCGGCGTCCCCGGGGTCACCGCCGCGCTCGCGGCCGGGGCGATCCTGGGCGCGCCGCTGGGCCACGACCACGTGTCCATCAGCCTGTCCGACCTGCACACGCCGTGGGAGGTCATCGAGCGCCGGGTGCGGGCGGCGGCCGAGGCGGACCTCGTCGTGACGTTCTACAACCCGCGTTCCCGGGGCCGTGACTGGCAGTTGCCCAAGGCGCTCGAGATCCTCGCCGAGCACCGCGCGCCGGCGACGCCCGTCGGCGTCGTACGCAACGCCTCGCGCCCCGACGAGTCGAGCCGGCTGACCACCCTGGGTGCGCTCGACCCGGCGTGGGTCGACATGATGACGGTGGTGACCGTGGGCAACACGGCGACCCGGAACATCGCCGGACGTATGGTCACCCCGCGCGGCTACCGCTGGCAGACGTACGAGGAGGGCGCCAAGTGAACCGAGTCGTCCACCCCATCGAGCAGGAGTCCTTCCGGCGGCTGCGCGCGCGTCTGGACACCTCGCACTTCCCGCCGCTGACCCGGGCGGTGGTCGAGCGGGTCGTCCACTCCGCCGCCGACCTGGAGTACGCGACCGATCTCGTGACCGACGAGGACGACCTGGCGAAGGCGCACGCCGCGCTGCACGCCGGGGCGCCGGTGGTCGTCGACGTCGAGATGGTCGCGGCCGGGATCACCCGCCGGGAGACCGTGTGCCGGCTGCGCGATGCCGAGTCCGGTCCCGGCCTGACCCGTTCGGCACACGCGATCCGGCTCGCCTACGAGCAGGTCGGGCCCGGCGCCCTGTGGGTGATCGGCAACGCGCCGACCGCCCTGGAGGAGTTGCTGACCCTGGACGCCTCCCCCGCGCTCGTCATCGGCCTGCCCGTCGGTTTCGTCGGCGCGGTCGAGTCCAAGGCCGCGTTGCGCGAGAGCGGGCTGCCCGCCGTCAGCAACGTGTCCGAGAAGGGCGGCTCGGCGGTCGCCGCCGCCGCGCTCAACGCCCTGCTGTACCACCCCACTTCCGAGGAGAACCTGTGACCACCCCGCCCGCCCTGCTCATCGCCGGCCATGGCACCCGGGACGACGCCGGGGCCGAGGCGTTCCGCGACTTCGTACGGGAGCTGGGGCGCCGCCACCCCGAACTGCCCGTCGCCGGCGGCTTCATCGAGCTGTCCCCGCCCCCGCTGGGCGAAGCCGTCACCGAGCTGGTGGAGCGCGGGGTACGGCGGTTCGCCGCCGTTCCCCTGATGCTGGTCTCCGCCGGGCACGCCAAGGGGGACATCCCGGCCGCGCTGACGCGGGAGAAGGAGCGGCACCCGGGGATCTCGTACACCTACGGCCGTCCGCTGGGCCCGCATCCCGCGCTGCTGTCGGTCCTGGAGCGGCGGCTGGACGAGGCGCTGGGCGCCGGTGCGGGGCGCACCCCGCTGGACCGGGCGGACGTGACCGTGCTGCTGGTCGGGCGCGGTTCGACCGACCCCGACGCCAACGCCGAGGTGCACAAGGCGGCGCGGCTGCTGTGGGAGGGACGCGGGTACGCCGGGGTGGAGACGGCGTTCGTGTCGCTGGCGGCGCCGGACGTGCCGAGCGGACTCGACCGGTGCCGGAAACTGGGGGCGCGCCGGATCGTCGTCCTGCCCTACTTCCTGTTCACCGGGATCCTGCCGGACCGGGTGCGGCACCAGACCGAGGGCTGGGCGGACGCGCACCCCGAGGTGGAGGTGCGGTCGGCGGACGTCATCGGGCCCGAGCCGGAGCTGCTCGACCTGGTGATGGAGCGGTACCGGGAGGCGGTCGCGGGCGACCTGCGGATGAACTGCGACTCGTGTGTGTACCGGATCGCGCTGCCCGGCTTCGAGGACAAGGTGGGGCTGCCGCAGCAGCCGCACTTCCACCCGGACGACGACCACCACCACGGGCACCACCACAGTGGACACGCCCATGCGCACTGAGGACGGTCCCAGACCCGAGCACGATCTGCGCCACCACGGCGACGCCGAGGTCCGTGACGATGGTTCCGCGCTCGTCGACCTCGCGGTCAATGTGCGCACCGGTACTCCCCCGGTCTGGCTGCGGGAGCGGATAGCCCGGTCGCTGGGCGGTCTCGCGGCCTACCCGGACGGGCGGGCGGCGCGGGCGGCGGTGGCGGCGCGGCACGGGCTGCCGGTGGAACGGGTGCTGCTGACGGCGGGCGCGGCGGAGGCGTTCGTGCTGCTGGCGCGGGCGCTGAAGGTGCGTCGGCCGGTGGTGGTGCATCCGCAGTTCACCGAGCCGGAGGCGGCGCTGCGGGACGCCGGGCACACCGTGGACCGGGTGCTGCTGCGGGCGGCGGACGGGTTCCGGCTGGATCCGGCGGCCGTCCCGGAGGACGCGGACCTGGTGGTGATCGGCAATCCGACCAACCCGACGTCGGTGCTGCACCCGGCCGAGGCGATCGCCCGGCTCGCCCGGCCCGGGCGGACGCTGGTGGTCGACGAGGCGTTCATGGACGCGGTGCCGGGTGAGCGGGAGGCGCTGGCCGGGCGGACGGACGTGCCCGGTCTTGTGGTGCTGCGGAGCCTGACGAAGACATGGGGGCTGGCCGGGCTGCGGATCGGGTACGTGCTGGCGGCGCCGGAGGTCGTCGCCGAGCTGGAGCGGGCGCAGCCGCTCTGGCCGGTGTCGACGCCGGCGCTGGCGGCGGCCGAGGCGTGTGTGGCGCCGCGGGCGCTGGCGGAGGCGGCGCACGCGGCGCACCGGGGGGCGGCCGACCGGGCCCATCTGGTGGCGGGACTGGAGGAGTTCGCGCCGGAGGGGGTGCGGGTGGCGGGGCCCGCGGAGGGGCCGTTCGTGCTGGTCCGCGTGCGGGAGGCGGCCGCCGTGCGCCGACAGCTGAGGGTGCTGGGGTATGCGGTGCGGCGGGGGGACACGTTTCCGGGGCTGGACGAGGAGTGGGTGCGGATCGCTGTGCGCGACAGGGTGACGGTGAACGGGTTTCTGCAGGCGTTCGATCAGGCGTTGATGTTGATACGCGGATGAGAGGACGGGGGACTGCGCGCGCCGTGGGCGGGTGCGGGTGCGTTGTGGCTGGTCGCGCAGTTCCCCGCGCCCCTAAAAGACGGGCATGCTAGCGGCGGCGTCGGGTGAGAGTTGCCGCTCCTCCGCCTGCCGCGAGCAGGGCCAGCGCTCCTCCGACCATGTAGGGGGTCAGTGAACTGCCGCCTGTCTCCGCGAGCTTGGTCTGCTTGGCCGGGGCGCCCTGGGGTTGGACGTCGGTGACGGGGTCGGTCGGGTCCGCCGGTGCCGGTGGGGTCTGGCAGGTGGCCTTCGCGAGGGTGAGTGTTCCCTCCACGTCGGCGACGTTCAGCTTCAGCGGGTTCACGGAGACCTTGAGTTCGAGGGCGCTGGCGGCGGCCGTGGTGGAGGTCGTCTCGCGGTGGGAGAGGTCGAGGCGGACCTCGCCGACGCCGGGGACCTTGACGTCGGTGGGGCCGCCCGCGCTGAGGGTCACCCGCTTGCCGAGCACTGTGACAGCGCCGAGCACGTTGGCGGAGGCCTCGGGGCGCTTGCCGGTCTCGCAGGTGGCGGTGGAGGTGACGGTGTCGAGTTCGACGAGGGAGAGCAGGGGCAGGCCGGGCAGGTGCAGCCGGGCGTGGGCGAGGTGGACGGAGCCCTCGGCGCGGGTGTCGGAGACGGTCGCCCTCGCGGCGGCGACGTCCGCGCCGAGGACGCTGAACGGCTTGCCGCCGTCGACTCCGTCGAGGGTGGCGGTCAGGGCGGTCCGGTCGGCGCTGCGCGGTGCCTGGACCTCGTTCAGCGAGACCGCGAGCGGGACGTTCACGGTCTTGTTCAGGAGGGAGACGTCCAGGCCGGTGCGGAGGACGACCGCGCTCGCGCGACCGTGGTCGGCGGTGGCGTGCGCGGTGCCCGCGCCGGCCAGGGCCGCGGGACCGGCGGCCAGGGCCGTGGCCGTCGCGACGGTCGCGAGACGGCGTGCGGGCATGCGGAAGGCGTAGCTGTTCACTGTGGTGGGACCCCCAGAGGAAACTTGCTCGGGACCCGCCAAGAATTACGCACTGTGGGTGAACGGGCAGCAATCCTGCGTTACTTCACTCATTAGTGGACTTTCCGTGAATCTATTCGACCCCACCGGCACAGGAGTTCCCTTACTCCACGACCTGCCCGTTCAGCACCACCCGCCGGGGGGACGCGAGGACGCGTACGTCGGCGCGCGGGTCGCTCTCGTACACCACCAGGTCCGCCGGTGCGCCCTCCTCCAGGCCGGGCCTGCCGAGCCAGGCACGGGCCGCCCAGCTGGTCGCCGCGAGCGCGTCGAGGGGCGGGATCCCGGCGGTCACCAGCTCGGCCACCTCGGCCGCGACCAGGCCGTGCGCGAGGGAGCCGCCGGCGTCCGTGCCGACGTACACCGGGATGCCGGCGTCGTAGGCGCCCCGGACGGTGTCGTAGCGGCGCTCGTGGAGTCGGCGCATATGGGCGGACCACCGCGGGAACTTGGTGTCGCCGCCCGCCGCGAGCTGCGGGAAGGTGGCGATGTTGACGAGGGTCGGGACGATGGCGACGCCCCGGGCGGCGAAGAGGGGGATCAGGTCGTCCGTGAGGCCGGTCGCGTGCTCGACGCAGTCGATGCCGGCCTCGACCAGGTCCTGGAGGGAGTTCTCGGCGAAGCAGTGGGCGGTGACCCGGGCGCCGAGCCGGTGGGCCTCCGCGATCGCCGCCTCCACCGCGTCCCGGGGCCAGCTGGGGGCGAGGTCGCCGAGGTCGCGGTCGATCCAGTCGCCGACCAGCTTGACCCAGCCGTCGCCGCGCCGGGCCTCCTCGGCGACGTAGGCGACCAGGTCCTCGGGCTCGATCTCGTGGGCGAAGTTCCTTATGTAGCGGCGGGTGCGCGCGATGTGCCGGCCGGCCCGGATGATCTTCGGCAGGTCCTCGCGGTCGTCGACCCAGCGGGTGTCGGAGGGCGATCCGGCGTCCCGGATCAGCAGGGTGCCCGCCTCGCGGTCGGTGAGGGCCTGCTTCTCGGCGGTCGCCGCGTCGACCGGGCCGTGCGTGCCGAGGCCGACATGGCAGTGGGCGTCGACGAGTCCGGGCAGCGCCCAGCCGTCCACGGTCGTGATGTCACGGGCGGCGGCGGGACGGTCGTAGGAGATCCGACCGCCCACCACCCACAGTTCGTCGCGGACGTCCTCGGGTCCCGCAAGGACCCGGCCCGTCACGTGCAGCACCGCTTGATCGCTCATGGGCCTCAGCCTAGGACGACGGGGAGCCCCTCATCGATACGGCTCAGCAGCCGGCCGCCGTGCACGCGCGGGGCGTCGAAGCCGCGCGGGCAGTCCTCGCCGTCCGCGCGGAGCACGTCGGGGACGAGGACCGAGGCGGGGTCGACGTCCTGGGCGAGGTCGAGGTAGGCGGGCGCGACGACGGCGCCGTGCAGGGTGCCGCCGACGAGGTCGGGGCTGAACTCGCCGGACAGGACGGTCACCCTGGCCCGCAGGTCGCCCTCGATCATGACGAGCTTGTCGGTCATGTTGCCTATGAAGGCGTCCACGGTGACGCTGCCCAGCACCAGCAGCTTGGCGTCGCCTTCGAGATAGACGTGCGCGGCCCGCAGGTCGCCGAGGACGATCAGCGCCGGGCAGCCGTCGTCGACGTTGACGATGCTGCCCTCGACGGTCAGGGCACCGTCGACCACCACGCCGGTGCCGGAGGTCTCCAGGGCGTCCAGGTCCAGCCCGCCCGCGATCGTGAGCGGGCCGGGGTGGACGTCGTACGGCTCCTCGTAGAGGTTCTCGTACGACGACTCGGGCAGCCCGCGCCGCTCGAACAGGGCGACGGTCTCTTCCCAACCCTGTTCCAGGTGCTCTGTGTTCATGGCCGAACCCTCGCACACGGCACTGACAGCCGGACCTCGCCCGCCTAGTCCGGGGTCTCCTCCTCCACCCGGGCCATGGCCGGGTCGAGGAGCCGGGACAGGAAGTGGCGGGTCCGGTCGTGGGTGGGGGCGCCGATGACGCGGTCGGGGGTGCCGTCCTCGACGATCACCCCGCCGTCCATGAAGACGACCCGGTCGGCGACCTCGCGGGCGAAGGTCATCTCGTGGGTGACGACCATCATGGTCATGCCCTCCTGGGCCAGCATCCGCATCACCGCGAGGACATCGCCGACCAGCTCCGGGTCGAGGGCCGAGGTCGGTTCGTCGAAGAGCATCACCTCGGGGCCCATGGACAGCGAGCGGGCGATCGCCACGCGCTGCTGCTGGCCGCCGGAGAGGGAGGCGGGGTAGGCGTCCGCCTTCTCGGAGAGGCCCACGCGGGCCAGGTTCTCGGCGGCCACCCGTGCCGCCGTCGCCTTGTCCCTGCGCAGCACCCGGCGCTGCGGGAGCGTGAGGTTCTCGGTGACGGTGAGGTGCGGGAAGAGGTTGAACTGCTGGAAGACCATGCCGATCCGGCGGCGGACGGCGTCGATGTCGACGTCGGGGTCCGTCAGCTCCGTGCCGCCCACGAACACCTGGCCCTGGGTGGGCTCCTCCAGGAGGTTGACGCAGCGCAGCAGGGTGGACTTGCCGGAGCCGGACGGGCCGATGACGCACACGACCTCGCCCTGGCCGATCTCCAGGTCGATGCCGCGCAGCACCTCGTTGTCGCCGAAGGACTTGTGCAGGCCCTTCACCTCGATCTCGGGTCGGCTCATTTCACGGCCTTCCGGGCCTTCGCCTCCATGCGGCGTACGACGAAGCCGAGCGGGATCGTGACCAGCAGGTAGCACAGGCCGGCGACGAGGATCGGCGTGGAGTTGGCGGTCGTACTGGCCAGGTCGCGGCCGTACTTGGACAGTTCGCGCTCCTCCAGGGTGACGCCGAGGAAGAGGACCAGGGAGGAGTCCTTGAAGAGCAGGACCAGTTCGTTGGTCAGGGGCGGCAGGATGATGCGGAACGCCTGCGGGACGATGATCGAGATCATCGCGCGGGCGGGTGAGAAGCCCAGCGAACGGGCCGCTTCCAGCTGGCCCTTGGGGACCGCCTGGATGCCCGCGCGGATCGTCTCGGCCATGTAGGCGGCGGCGACCAGGCCGAGGGCCAGGGCCACCTTGCCGTAGGTGCCGCCGATGATCTCCGTGCCGGGGAAGGCCAGCGGGACCGCGACCCCGATGAAGATGAAGATCAGCAGGGCGGGCAGGCCGCGGAAGATCTCGATGTAGACGCCGGCCAGCCAGCGGTAGGGGCCGACGGACGACAGCCGCATCAGGGCTATCACCATGCCGAGCGCCAGTCCGACGACGAAGCCGGACAGGGTGTAGAGCACGGTGTTCTTCAGCGCCAGTGTGATGACGTCCGGGAACATCTGCTTCGCGATGTCCCACTGGGCGAACTGGTTCCGCAGCCGCCCCCAGTCGGCGGCGACCGCGAAGGCGATCACCGCGGCGACGAAGACGACGTACTGCGCGCCGCGCGACAGGCTGCGCCTCTGACGCCGGGTCAGGCCCTTTCTTCGGGGCTGGAGTTCCGTGTCCGCGGCGGTCATGACGCGGAGGGCGAGGCGGCCGACTCGTCGTAGGGGCCGATCCACTTCTCGTAGAGCTTCTTGTACGTGCCGTCGGCCTTGGCGTCGGAGATCGCCTTGTTGATCGCGGCGACGAGCTCGGTGTTGCCCTTCTTCACCGTGAAGCCGTACTGCTCGCCGGTGTTGATGTTGCCGGCGAGCTGGAAGGCGTCCGCGTTGGCCTTGTCCTTCAGCCAGCCCTGGACCACCGGGTAGTCGATGATGACGGCCTTGACCTGGCCGGTGCGCAGGCCGTTGAGGACGGCGTCGGAGGACTCGAAGGAGACCGGGTCGAAGCCCTGCGCCTTGGCGTAGTCCTCGCCGGTGGTCTGCGCCTGGGCGCCGAGCGGGGCCTTCTTGGCCTTGGCGTCGGCGAGCGAGGTGATACCGCTGTTCTTGGTGACGAGCAGGGCCTGGGTGGCGTCGAAGTAGGGGTCGGAGAAGTCGACGTTCTTCTTGCGCTCGGCGGTGATGGTCATGCCGGCCGCGGCCAGGTCGCACTCGCCGGAGTTGAGGAAGGCGCCGGTCTTGAAGTTCTCGAAGGGCGTGTCGAGGATCTGCTGCTTCACGCCGAGGTTCTTGGCGACGAGGTCGATCATCGAGACGTCGAAGCCCTGCACCTTGCCGTCGATCTCCGACTGGAACGGCGGGTAGGGCAGGTGGGTGCAGGTGGTGAGCTGGCCGGCCTTGACGAGTTCGACCCCGCCGGCGGCGGTTCTGGAGGCGCTGGAGCCGTTGCCGCTCGACGTGCAGCCGGCCACGAGGGCCAGCCCGGCCGCGGCGGTGACGGCGGCCAGGGCGCGAGCCCGGCGGCGCCCGAGGAGCGTGGTCACGAGACCTCCAGAAGTCTGTGGGGGAGCTTTGTGTTCCGGTTCTGCGGGTTCCGATTATAAGGAGATGTTTGGGTCTCTCAAATCAAACCGATGGCCGTGGAGCCGTCCGGCCTAAGAAGTCGCCGGTCGGGGCCGGTGATCGCCCTGCCGGTTACGCTCATCTGGATCTCCCCGCACCGACCGAAGAGAGCACCGCCGTGACCCACCCCTTCCTCGACCTGCCCCCGCTGAGCGCCGCACACTTCGCCGCGATCGAGGACCGGGTGGCCCGGCTGCTGGATACCCGCCAGGACGTGGTGATCATGCAGGGCGAGGCGCTGCTGCCGCTGGAGGGCGCGATCCGGGCGACGGCGGGGCCGGAAACGGTCGCCCTGAACGTGATCACCGGCCCGTACGGGCAGACCTTCGGGAACTGGCTGCGGGACTGCGGTGCGACCGTGATCGACCTCGCCGTGCCGTTCCACACGGCGGTGACGGCCGCGCGGATCCGGGAGGCGTTCGCCGAGCGTCCGGAGATCGACTTCGTCTCCCTGGTGCACGCGGAGGCGGCCACCGGCAACACCAACCCGGTCGCGGAGATCGGTGAGGCGGTACGGGAGCGGGGCGCCCTCTTCTACCTCGACGCGGTCGCCTCGGTCGGGGCGGAGCCGGTACTGCCGGACGCGTGGGGTGTGGACCTGTGCGTGATCGGGGCGCAGAAGGCGATGGGCGGCCCGGCGGGCGTCTCGGCGGTGTCGGTCAGCGAGCGGGCCTGGGCCCGGATGGCGGCGAACCCGCGCGCCCCGCGCCGCTCCTACCTCTCCCTGCTGGACTGGAAGGAGCGCTGGGTCGACGGCGGCCGCAAGGCGCTGCTGCACGCGCCGGCCCAGCTGGAGATGCTGGCGCTGGAGGCGTGCGTGGAGCGGATCGAGGCGGACGGCCTGGACACGGTGATGCGGCGGCACCGTACGGCCGCGCTGGCCACCCGGGCCGGGGCGGTGGCCCTCGGCGGCGGCCTGACGCCGTACGTCCACGAGGAGTCCGACGCGGCACCGGTCGCCACGACCCTGCGGGTACCGGCCGGCGTGGTGGCCTCGGACCTGGTCGCCGAGGCCCTCGCGAGCGACGACACCCTCCCACTGGCCGCCGGCGGCGGCACCCTGTCCGGCGAGATGATCCGCGTCAACCACTACGGCGCCGACGCCACGGCACGCGCCGTCCAGTCGAGCCTGGCGGCCATCGGCGCCGGCCTCGCCAAGCAGGGCCTGACCGTGGACCTGGAGGCCGCCCGGCGCGCGGCGGAGTCCGCCTGGCGATAGGGGCCGAAAAGCGGCGGGTGCCACCACCTCCCACTCCCGACCGGCGCCGAACGCCCCATGCTGGAAAGCTGGCTGGACTACCACCGGGCGACCCTCGCCCTGAAGTGCTCGGGCCTGGACGACGAACAGGTGCGGACGGCGTCGGCGGCGCCGTCCGCGCTGACGCTGCTGGGGCTGGTGCAGCATCTCGCCGAGGTCGAACGGAACTGGTTCCAGCGGGTGTTCGCGGGGCTCGACGTGGCTCCGGTGCACGAGGACGAGACGGGGTACACGCTCGACCCCGGGCGCGGGCTCGACGAGGCGCTGGACGTGTGGCGCGGGGGCGGGAGTTGTGCGCGGGGCGGTCGCTCGACGACACCGGGCGGATCTCCGGTGGCCCGCTGGACGGTGTCGAGGTCAGTCTGCGCGTGAGGGTATCGACGGTGTTACCGGGGCCTGAATTCAGAGCAATTCCGAATTCCCTTTCGGTGGATGGCTTACCCGAGTTCTTCTGCCCGCTTTTTGCGGAGCTAAACAGGGGAGATTTCATCCGGGTTTCAACCCTGTGACACACTCCACATGTCGGGGGTTTTTGTCTGGTTTGTGGTGGGAAATATCGGTGGATAAGGGCACCCAGAGATGAGCTGACAAGACCACTCGCCGTGCATTTTTGTATTTGCCTCGCTAAATTCAAGCCGCATGACTGCCCCACAAGCAGACCTGACCGTCGAGCGCCCGCTGGTGACCGACGGCGCCGCTCTCTGGCGTATCGCGAAGGATTCGAGAAGCCTCGATCTGAACTCCTCCTACAGCTATCTGCTGTGGTGCCGGGATTTCGCCGGGACGTCGGTGGTGGCGCGCGGCGCGGACGGTGAGCCCGTCGGGTTCGTGACCGGGTACACCCGGCCGGACCGGCCGGACACCCTGCTCGTCTGGCAGGTGGCCGTGGACGCCGCGCAGCGCGGACGCGGTGTCGCGGCACGGCTGCTGGACGGCCTCACGGCCCAGGTGGCGGCCGACCGGCCGCTCACCGCCGTCGAGACCACCATCACGCCCGGCAACACCGCCTCCGAGCGCCTGTTCACGTCGTACGCCGCCCGGCACGGCGCCGCGCTGGAGCGCTCGGTGCTGTTCGAGGCGGGCGAGTTCCCCGACGGTCCGCACGACCCCGAAGTCCTGTACCGCATCGGCCCCTTGACCCCCACATCGCACTGAGGAGCCCTACCGTGACCATCACCCAGCCCGACCTGAGTATCTTCGAGACCCTGGAGTCCGAGGTCCGCAGCTACTGCCGCGGCTGGCCGACCGTCTTCGACCGTGCCCGGGGCAGCCGGATGTACGACGAGGACGGACACGCGTACCTGGACTTCTTCGCCGGCGCCGGGTCGCTCAACTACGGCCACAACAACCCCGTACTGAAACGGGCGTTGCTCGACTATCTGGAACGCGACGGGGTCACCCACGGCCTCGACATGTCGACCACGGCCAAGCGGTCGTTCCTGCAGACGTTCCAGGACCTGGTGCTGCGGCCGCGCGACCTGCCGTACAAGGTCATGTTCCCGGGGCCGACCGGCACCAACGCCGTGGAGTCCGCGCTGAAGCTGGCGCGGAAGGTGAAGGGGCGCGAGGCGATCGTGTCGTTCACCAACGCCTTCCACGGGATGTCCCTCGGTTCGCTGGCCGTCACCGGCAACGCGTTCAAGCGGGCCGGGGCCGGGATCCCGCTGGTGCACGGGACGCCGATGCCGTTCGACAACTACTTCGAGGGGACCGTGCCGGACTTCCTCTGGTTCGAGCGGCTGTTGGAGGACCAGGGGTCGGGGCTCAACAAGCCCGCCGCGGTGATCGTGGAGACCGTGCAGGGCGAGGGCGGCATCAACGTCGCCCGGCCCGAGTGGCTGCGCGCGCTGAAGGCGCTGTGCGAGCGGCAGGACATGCTGCTGATCGTCGACGACATCCAGATGGGCTGCGGACGCACCGGCGCCTTCTTCTCCTTCGAGGAGTCGGGGATCGTCCCGGACATCGTGACGGTGTCCAAGTCCATCAGCGGGTACGGGCTGCCCATGTCGCTGTGCCTGTTCCGGCCCGAGCTGGACGTGTGGGAGCCGGGCGAGCACAACGGCACCTTCCGCGGCAACAACCCCGCCTTCGTCACCGCGACCGCCGCCCTGGAGAGCTACTGGAGCGACGGCCCGGCGATGGAGAAGCAGACCCGGACCAAGGGCGAGCAGATCGAGCAGGGGCTCATCGCGATCGTCGAGGAGAACCTCGCCGACGTGCGCGAGTACCGGGGCCGGGGCCTGGTGTGGGGCCTGGAGTTCCACGACAAGGAGCGGGCCGGGCGGATCGCCGCGCGCGCCTTCGAACTCGGGCTGCTCATCGAGACGTCGGGACCGGAGAGCGAGGTGGTGAAGCTGCTGCCCGCCCTGACCGTCACCCCGGAGGAGCTGGACGAGGGGCTGAGCATCCTCGCCCGGGCCGTCCGGGAAACCGTCTGAAACACCAGCTAGGAGGCATCGCAGAACCGTGATCGTCCGATCGTTCAAGGAAATCGAAGGCACCGACCGGCATGTGAGGTCCGCGTCCGGTACCTGGGAGAGCAAACGCATCGTCCTCGCCAAGGAGCGGGTCGGCTTCTCGCTGCACGAGACGATCCTGTACGCGGGCACCGAGACGTCGATGTGGTACGCCAACCACATCGAGGCCGTCGTCTGCGTCGAGGGCGAGGCCGAGCTGACCGACCGCGAGACCGGGACGTCGTACACGATCACGCCCGGGACCATGTACCTCCTCGACGGGCACGAACGGCACACCCTGCGCGTCAAGGAGGACTTCCGTTGCGTCTGCGTGTTCAACCCGCCGGTCACCGGGCGGGAGGACCACGACGAGAACGGCGTCTATCCCCTGCTGACGGAGGAGGGCTGACCATGACCACGATCACCGACCTGTACCCGAGCCGTGGTCCCGTCGAGGTCACCGTCCCCCGCAAGGACCCGGTCGTCTGGTCGGCGCCCGGCGCGCCCGGGCCGTTCGCCACGGACCGGCTGGAGGCGTTCGACCGCGACGGCTTCCTCGCCGTCGAGCAGCTGATCGCCGACGACGAAGTCGCCGTCTACCGGCAGGAGTTGGAGCGACTGGTCGCCGACCCGGCGGTCCGGGCCGACGAACGCTCGATCATCGAGCCGAAGTCGCAGGAGATCCGGTCCGTCTTCGAGGTGCACCGGATCAGCGAGATCTTCGCGAACCTGGTGCACGACGAGCGGGTGGTCGGCCGGGCCCGGCAGATCCTCGGCTCGGACGTGTACGTCCACCAGTCGCGGATCAACGTCAAGCCGGGGTTCGGGGCCAGCGGCTTCTACTGGCACTCGGACTTCGAGACCTGGCACGCCGAGGACGGCCTGCCGAACATGCGGGCCGTGTCGGTCTCGATCGCGCTGACCGAGAACCACGACACCAACGGCGGGCTCATGATCATGCCGGGCTCGCACAAGACGTTCCTGGGCTGCGCCGGCGCCACGCCCAGGGACAACTACAAGAAGTCCCTGCAGATGCAGGACGCGGGCACCCCGTCCGACGAGGCGCTCACCGCCATGGCGGGCGAGTACGGCATCAAGCTGTTCACCGGCAGGGCCGGCTCGGCGACCTGGTTCGACTGCAACTGCATGCACGGCTCGGGCGACAACATCACGCCGTTCCCGCGCAGCAACGTCTTCATCGTGTTCAACAGCGTGGAGAACGCGGCGGTGGAGCCGTTCGCGGCGCCGGTCCGCCGGCCCGAGTTCATCGGCGCGCGGGACTTCACGCCCGTGAGGTGACCGCTCCGTGAGCCGCCGGGCCGGGATCTCCTCGTGTGGGACGGGGGGTCCCGGCCCGGCCGTGCCGTCGGTCAGCCGGCCAGGACGTCCAGCAGGCGGTCCACGTCGGCGGGCGTGTTGTACAGGTGGATGGCGGCCCGCAGGTTGCCGGCGCGGTTGGAGACCTCGATGCCCGCCCGGCTCAGCTCGGGCTGCCGGCCGCCGAGCCCGGGGACCGAGACGATCGCGGAACCGGGGGCGGCCACCGGCTCGTGCCCGAGGCGCGCAAGCCCGGCCCGGAACCGGTCGGCGAGGCCCACGTCGTGGGTGTGGACGGCGGCCAGGCCGAGTTCCTCGATCAGGTCGAGCGAGCGGCGCAGGCCCGCGCACGTGAACAGGGCGTGGGTGAGGTCGAACCGCCGTGCGGAGTGGGCGAGTTCGGCGACCGGGCCGTAACAGCTGTCCCACGGTTCCTCGCCCGCGACCCAGCCCGCGAGGAGCGGGGTCAGGCCGCCGAAGTCCTCGGGGAGCACGAGGAAGGCCACGCCGTGCGGGCCGAGCAGCCACTTGAAGGCGACGGACGCGGTGAAGTCGAAGGCGTCGGCGTCCATCGGCAGCCAGCCGGCGGCCTGGGAGAAGTCGACGTAGGTGCGCGCCCCGTGGGTGCGGGCGGCCTCGCGCAGCGCGGGCAGGTCGGCGATCCGGCCGTCCGCCGACTGGACCGCGCTGACCGCGACCAGGGCGGTGTCCGGGCGGACGGCCTCGGCGATCCGCTCCAGCGGCACCGCGCGGACCTTGAGGTCGCCGCGGACGTGGAAGGGGTTCAGTACGGAGGTGAAGTCGTCCTCGGCGGTGAGCACTTCGGCGCCGACCGGCAGCGAGGCGGCGATCACGCCGGTGTGCGCGGCGACCGAGGCGCCGACCGCCACCCGGGTCGGCGGGACACCGGCAAGCCGGGCGTATCCGGCCCGGCACGCCTCGACGTCCTCGTACAGGGAGGTCAGCGGCCGCCCCTCGGCCCGCAGCAGTGCCGCCGCGTGCAGGGCGGCCACGGTACGGGCGGGCAGCAGGCCGCTGCTGGCGGTGTTGAGAAAGGTGCTCTGCGGGGTGAACTCGGCGCGGACGAGGCTCTCGAACGTCTCCGTGGTCTCCATGCGTCCACTCTGCGGCCCACGGAACCCCCCGTCCATTGCGCATCAATACGCGGAACCGCTAAGCGCTGCTTATACGACCGCCCCGACCTGCCCTTTCTCAGTGCTGTGGGACCGCGCACCCGTCCGGCCCACAGGCCTCGGCGCCGCCCTCGTCGATGAGCTTCAGCGGGGAACGCGCGTCCCAGGCCTGGCCGAGCGCCTGGGCGAAGAGCTCGGTGGGCTGGGCGCCCGAGACCCCGTACTTCCGGTCCAGCACGAAGAACGGCACCCCGTTCGCGCCGAGCTCGGCGGCCTCGCGCTCGTCGGCGCGGACCTCGTCGGCGTAGGCGGCCGGGTCGGCGAGCACCTCACGCACGGCCGCCGCGTCCAGCCCGGCCTCCACGGCCAGCTCGACGAGCCGCTCGGGGCCCTCGGTGAACAGGGACCGCTCCTCGGCGAAGTTCGCCCGGTAGAGGATCTGGACCAGCTCGTCCTGGCGGCCCTCCGCCTTGGCGAGGTGCAGCAGCCGGTGCAGGTCGAAGGTGTTGCCGTGGTCACGGCCCCGGGTGCGGTAGTCGAGACCCTCGGCGGCGGCCTGCGCGCCCAGGTTGTCCTCGCCCGCCTGGGCCTGCGCCTCGCTCATGCCGTACTTCTTGCCGAGCATGGCGAGCACCGGCTGGACGTCGTCCTTGGCACGGCCGGGGTCCAGCTCGAAGGAGCGGTGCACGACCTCGACCTCGTCACGGTGCGGGAAGGCGGCGAGGGCCTTCTCGAAGCGGGCCTTGCCCACGTAGCACCACGGGCAGGCGATGTCGCTCCAGATCTCGACGCGCATGTTCTCGGCTCTCCAGGTAGTGAAGGGGACGTCTCCGAACTACCTGAACCTTCAACCAGCCCGCTTCATTCCCCCGTCGTTCCCCGCTTCATTCCCCGCGCACCGCGTACCGCAAATACAGATGGTGGTCGTCCTCGGCGGGCGGCTGCTCCGGGTCCGGCACCCAGCCCTGCCGGGCGTAGAAGGCCTGGGCCCGCCGGTTGTCGACATGCACGTCCAGGACTGCCGTCCGCCTGTCCTCGGCCCGCCACTGCTCCACACAGGCGGTGTGCAGGGCGGTGCCGATGCCGGCCCGCCAGCGCCCGGGGTCGACATGGAACTGGAACAGCTTGACCGTTTCGGCGGGGGCGCCCTCCGGGGGCCGGAACGAGGCGACGCCGATGATCTCGCCCGCCTCGACCGCGCACAGCACCTGCCCGTCGGGCCGTTCGACGGCGGAGCGCCAGGCGGCCGTCCAGTCCATCCCGTCGTCCGGCAGCCCGTCCGGGTAGTACGTCGAGCGGGCCCGGTGGTGCAGCGCGGCGATCTTCTCCGCCTCGGCGGACAGCGCCGTACGGATCACACGGAGTCCACGCACACGGTCACTGATCATGCAACGGAGGACGCGCCCGGGCCCGCGCCGGTTCCCCGCCGCCGCGCCGCCCCGGCGTTCCCGGTCAGCTGCCGTCGCGCAGATCGGCCGGCCAGTCGGTCCTGAACTCGAGGTGGTCGTACGTCACCACGCACCCCTCCCCCATCGGCGACTGCGTCATGAAGCCGACCAGCGCGCCCCCCGTCTCCTTCTCGCCGCCCAGGGTGAACAGCCGGACGAAGACCCACTTCTTGCCGTCGCGGGAGGCGTGGAAGGCGAGCGCCCGCCCGGTCCGGCTGATCCGCAGCCACACCGAACTGCCCTCCACCGTGAAGGCGTTGGAGTCGTCGGAGTGCCCCCGGGTGACCACCGTGCAGACGGTCGGCACGTCCGGGGAGTTCTCCAGACAGAGCTTGGCCCAGGCCCGGTCGCCGACGTGCACGTAGAGCACCCCGGCGTCGAAGGCGGCACCGAACCCGACGGTGACCCGGGCGATCAGCTGGAAGTCCCCTTCGGGCGCCCCAAGGAGCCGGGGCGCATCGGAAGCAGGATCCAGCGCCTCCCCGGTCGGCGACACGAACCGGTCCTGCCGGGCCCCGGCCCACCCGGTGAGCACACCGTCCTCGTAGAACCAGTGCCCGTCGGGCCCATAGGTACGGAGGGGGAAAGGAAGTTCGGGAAGTTCCACGTCCATGGTCAGATTGTGTCAGCAGCCGCGCCCCGTCAGGGGCGCGGGGAACTGCGCGAGCAACCACATCGAACCGGCACTCCGCAGCGCACCCCGCACCCCCACGGCGCTACCGCTCCAGCACCCCGTTGAACCGCCGGGGAAGCCCCAGCGGATTCTCGTCCCTCAACTCCGCCGGCAGCAGAGCCGACGGCGCCCCCTGGTACGCCACCGGCCGCAGCCACCGCTCGATCGCGGTCCCGCCCACGGAGGTCGACGTGGACGTCGTCGCCGGGTACGGCCCGCCGTGATGCTGGGCCGGCGCCACGGCCACCCCCGTCGGCCACCCGTTGACCAGCACGCGCCCGGCCAGCGGCGTCAGCTCCGCGAGGATCTCCGCGCCGAGCCCCTCCCCCGCGGCCTCCCCGTCGGAGACATGGACGGTGGCCGTGAGGTTGCCCGGCAGCCGCGACAGCACCGCCGTCGCCTCGCCCCGGTCCTCGTAACGGACCACCACGGTCACCGGCCCGAAGCACTCCTCCAGCAGCAGGTCGTACGCCCCGGCCTCGGCCAGCCGGCTCGCCGCCACCGTGAGGAACCCCGCGCTGACGGTGTGCTCGCCGCCCGCCCCCGGCGTCACCGGGCTGTCCACGTCGGGGAGTTCGCCGCGCTCGGCGACCCCGGCGATGAAGTTGTCCCGCATCCGGTGGTCGAGCAGCACGCCCGCGTCGGTGTTGCTGACCGCGTCCGTGAGGGACTTGACCAGGCCGTCACCGGCGGCACCGGCCGGTACCAGGACCAGGCCCGGCTTGACGCAGAACTGCCCGACGCCCAGGGTCATCGACCCGGCGAGCCCGGTGCCGATCTCCTCGGCGCGCTCGGTGGCCGCGGCCTCCGTGACGAGGACCGGGTTCAGGGAGCCCAGCTCGCCGTGGAACGGGATCGGCACCGGTCGCGCGGCGGCCGCGTCGAACAGCGCCCGTCCGCCGCGGATGGAGCCGGTGAAGCCGGCCGCGGCGACCAGCGGGTGCCTGATCAGTTCGATGCCGGCCTCGAAGCCGTGCACGAGTCCGAGGACCGCGTCCGGGATGCCGTGCTCGGCGGCGGCCCGGCGCAGCACCTTGGCGACCAGCTCGGACAGCGCCGGGTGGTCGGGGTGGGCCTTGACGACGACCGGGTTGCCGGCGGCCAGCGCGCTCGCGGTGTCGCCGCCGGCGACGGAGAACGCGAAGGGGAAGTTGGAGGCCGAGTAGACGGCGACGACGCCCAGCGGGACCTTGTAGCGGCGCAGGTCCGGGATGGGCGGGGTGGCGGTGGCGTCGGGGTGGTTGATGATGACGTCGAGGAAGGCGCCCTCGTCGACGATGTCCGCGAAGGCCCGCAGCTGGTAGACGGTGCGGGCGAGTTCGCCGGTGAGCCGGACCGGGCCCAGCGCGGTCTCCGCGTCGGCGGCCTCGACCAGCCGGTCCTTGGCCGCGTCGAGTCCGGCGGCGGCCGAGCGCAGGAAGGCGGCGCGGACCGTGCGGTCGGCGAGGGAACCGCGTACGGCGTGCGCGGCCGTGACGACGGCGTCCACCTCTTCGGCTGTGGCCTCCACCGCAACCTGTTCACGCTGCTTCCCGGTGCGCGGGTCGACACTCCAGACTGGTGCTGCTGCCACCGCGGGTCCCTCCATGTATTGCGTTAGTGCCGCAGTATCCGGGTCATTCACCAGGGATGTTCGATATACTGAACGCTGTCTCTGATGATGAATATGCTGTTGGAGACTATTTCCCGTCCAACGAAGGGGTCAAGGGCGATGTCGGCAGGCGAGACAGGCGGCGGGGCGCAGGTCAAGTCCGCGGTGCGGACCGTGGAATTGCTCGAGTACTTCGCCGGCCGGCCCGGTATGCACTCCCTCGCGGCGGTCCAGGAGGCCGTCGGATATCCCAAGTCCAGCCTCTACATGCTGCTGCGCACCCTCGTGGAACTGGGCTGGGTGGAGACGGACGCGACCGGCACCCGGTACGGCATCGGGGTGCGGGCGCTGCTGGTCGGCACCTCGTACATCGACGGCGACGAGGTGGTCGCTGCGGCCCGGCCGACCCTGGACCGGCTCTCCGACGACACCACGGAGACCATCCACCTGGCGCGCCTGGACGGCACCAACGTGGTCTACCTGGCCACCCGCCAGTCGCAGCACTACCTGCGCCCCTTCACCCGGGTCGGCCGCCGCCTGCCCGCGCACTCCACCTCGCTCGGCAAGGCGCTGCTCGCCACCCACACCGACGAGCAGGTCCGCAAGCTGCTGCCGGAGACCCTCCCGGCGCTCACCGAGCACACCCTCACCGACCGCGAGAAGCTCATCGAGGAGCTCCACCAGATCCGCGAGCAGGGCTTCGCGATCGACCGCGAGGAGAACACGCTGGGGCTGCGCTGCTTCGGCGTGGCGATCCCGTACCGCACCCCGGCCCGCGACGCGATCAGCTGCTCGGTCCCGGTGGCCCGCCTCACCCCCGCCCACGAACAGATGATCAAGGACGCCCTGTTCGACGCACGGGACCGCCTCACACTGGCGACGCGCAGGCTGTGAGACAGGCGTCCGCCGCATGAGCGGACCATGAGAAATCGGCTCCGGGGGAACGAACACCCCGCCTTCGCTCGTCTGTCCGAGTGGGATGAACAAGACGATCAGGCGAGCCTCCGTCTTCGCGCTGCTGCTCGTGCTCGCCCTGCTGGTCAGGGCGACATGGGTGCAGTTCTACGACGGACAGGCCCTCGCGGACGACACGCACAACCGGCGCAACGTCATCGAGACGTACTCACAGCCGCTCGGGAACATCATCGTGGCCGGTGAGGCGATCACCGGCTCGACGAGGTCCTCGGGCAACAGCGATCTCACGTACAAGCGCACGTACACGGACGGCAAGCTGTACGCGGCGGTGACGGGCTACGCCTCGCAGAGCTATGCCCCGACCCAGCTGGAAGGCATCTACCAGGACCTGCTCAACGGCACCGACACCCGGCTCAAGACCGCCATGGACACGGTCACCGACCGGCGCGCCGACCCGGGTGACGTGGTCACGACGATCGACCCGGCCGTCCAGAAGGCGGCGTACAAGGCGCTCGGCACGAACAAGGGCGCGGCCGTCGCCATGGACCCGAAGACCGGCAAGATCCTGGCGGTGGTGTCGACCCCGTCGTACGACCCCTCCTCGCTCACCGACGCCAACACCGCCGGCACGGCCTGGAAGAAGCTGAACGCCGACAGCGACAAGCCGCTCACCAACCGGGCGCTGCGCCAGCCGCTGCCGCCGGGTTCGACCTTCAAGCTGGTGGTCGCGGCGGCGGCGCTGGAGGACGGGCTCTACGCGAACGTCGACACCAAGACCGACAGCCCCGACCCGTACACCCTGCCGGGCACGGTCACCCCGCTCAAGAACGAGAACACCTCGGCGCCCTGCGAGGACGCCTCGATCCGTACCGCCCTGCGCTTCTCCTGCAACAACGTCTTCGGCAAGATGGCCGTCGACCTGGGCCAGGACAAGGTGCGGGCGATGGCCGAGAAGTTCGGCTTCAACGACGACAAGCTGGACGTCCCGGTGCGCGCCTACACCAGCGTCTACCCCAAGGACATGGACAAGGCCCAGACCGGCCTCTCCGGCATCGGTCAGTTCGACGTCACCGCGACCCCGCTCCAGATGGCCATGGTGTCGGCCGCCATAGCCAACGGCGGCAAGCTGGTCTCGCCGCATATGGTCTCGCAGATCACCGACAGCGGCGGCGACGTGCTGAAGAACTACGACGACGAGGCGAGCAGCAAGGAGATCGTCAGTTCCTCGACCGCCGAGCAGCTGCAGTCCGCGATGCAGACGGTCGTCGAGGACGGCACGGGCACGAACGCGCGGATCGACGGCGTGACCGTGGGCGGCAAGACGGGCACGGCCCAGCACGGCGAGAACAACAGCAAGACGCCGTACGCCTGGTTCACGTCCTACGGCAAGTCCGACAGCACCGGCAAGGAGGTCGCCGTGGCGGTCATGGTCGAGCAGTCCGACGCGGCCCGGTCCGAGGTCAGCGGCAACGGGCTGGCGGCGCCGGTGGCGAAGGCGATGATGGAAGCGGCTCTCAAGTAGACGCCCCGAGCTGAAGCGCCCCCCAAGGGGCGCGGGGCTGTATCAATATGCGGCTCCGCCGCGTGTGCGCGACCAGCCACGACGAACCCGCGGCCGGTCGCGCAGCGTCACCTACTTCACGCCCAGCACCTGCTCCACCGGATCGATCGCGAAGTACACCAGGAACAGCGCCGAGACCACCCACAGCAGCCAGTTGACCTCCTTCGCCTTCCCCAGCACCGCCTTGATGACGACGTACGACACGAAGCCCGCCCCGATGCCGTCCGTGATGGAGTAGGTGAACGGCATCGCGGCGATCGTCAGGAACGCCGGGATGGCGATCTCGTACTTGTCCCAGTCGATGTGCTTGACGTGGGTCATCATCAGGAAGCCCACGGCGATCAGCGCGGGCGCCGCCGCCTGCAGCGGGACGATGGTCAGCAGCGGGGTGAGGAAGAGCGCGAGCCCGAACAGGCCGCCGGTGACCAGGTTGGCGAAGCCGGTGCGGGCGCCCTCCCCCACCCCGGCCGCCGACTCGATGTACGCGGTGTTGGAGGAGGCCGAGCCGATGCCGCCGGCCACGGCCGCCGCGCCGTCGATGAACAGCACCCGCCCGATGCCCGGCACCTGCCCCTTGTCGTCGAGCAGCCCGGCCTCCGCGCTGATGCCGACGATCGTGCCCATGGCGTCGAAGAAGTCGGACAGGATCAGGGTGAAGACCAGCAGCACGGCGGTGAGCACACCGGCCTTGGCGAAGCCGCCGAACAGGCTGAAGTGACCGACGAGCCCGAAGTCGGGGGCGGCCACGATCTTGTCGGGCACCTTCGGCGTGGTCAGGCCCCAGCTCTTGATGTCGGCGACCGAGTCGATGACGATCGCGACGACGGTCATGGTGACGATGCTGATCAGGATCGCGCCCTTCACCTTGCGGGCGACCAGCGCGATGGTCAGGAGCACGCCAAGACAGAAGACGAGTACGGGCCAGCCGGTGAGCCGGCCGACGGCGCCCAGCTGCACCGGCACCGTGGTCTGCGCGGCGTCCGGGATCCGGCTGACGAACCCGGCGTCGACGAAGCCGATGAACGCGATGAACAGGCCGATGCCGACGCCGATCGCCTGTTTCATCTGCTGCGGGATCGCGTTCATGATGGCCTCGCGCAGACCGGTCACCACGAGCACGCAGATCAGCAGGCCTTCGAGGACGACCAGCCCCATCGCGTCGGACCAGCTCATCAGCGGCGCCAGCTGGAAGGCCACGACGGCGTTGAGGCCGAGACCGGCGGCGATGGCGAGGGGCAGGTTGCCGCCGACGCCCATGATGATCGTCATCACGCAGGCCACCAGCGCGGTGGCGGTGACGAGTTGGCCGGTGTCGAGGCTGTGGCCGAACTTGTCCTTGGCGCTGCCGAGGATGATGGGGTTCAGGACAAGGATGTAGGCCATGGTGAAGAACGTGGCGAAGCCGCCGCGTATCTCCCGGCCGAAGGTGGACCCCCGTTCGGAGATCTTGAAGAACCGGTCGACGCTGTTCCCGGCAGGTGGCGCCGCGCCGCGCGGCGGGTCCACCTTCTGCGTCTCGGACATGGTCGTACTCCTCGTCGACTGAGCGTTCGTGTGCGGATGCTGGCTGGATTGTTCCCGCGTTGAACCAGTTTCAGGTTTTCCCCGTGTTACGGAATCAGGCTGGGCACACCGAACCCCCGTACGAAGCACACGAAATGACCACTGCTACGCTCCGGATCTCGCCGAAACGTCTCTTCGGACGTTCACATGTCATCTGCATGACACAAGCACCCTGCCAGAAGCACCCCGACAGAAGAGGTCACCCGTGGGCACAGTCGTCGACGACGCCGCCTCCGTGGAGTTCCATGCCTTCTTCGAACGCCACTACGCGGAGCTCTCCCGTCTCGCCTACATGCTGACCGGTGAGTCCGACGCGGCCGACGACCTGGCGGCCGACGCGCTGCTGGCCCTCTGGCACCGCTGGGACCGGGTGCGCGCGGCCGACCACCCGGTGGCCTACGCCCGGGGTGTCGTCGCCAATCTGGCCCGCACCCGCATCCGCAGCGCCGTGCGCGAGCGGCGCCGTATCGCCCTGTTCTGGTCGCAGCGCGAGGAGAAGACCGAGAACCCCGATGTCGCCGGGGTGGTGGACGTCCAGGGGGCGTTGCGCCGCCTGCCCTTCCGCAAACGGGCGTGTGTGGTGCTTCGACACGCGTTCGACCTGTCGGAGAAGGACACCGCTCTCGCCCTCGGAATCTCGGTGGGTACGGTTAAGAGCCAGACGTCGAAGGGCATGGCCGAGCTGCAGAAGCTCCTGGGCGACCAGAGCGTTCCGCAGCGGGTGCACGCGGCGATGGCGCCGCGCGCGGGTCAGAGCGGAGGAAGGAACCGATGAGGCAGCAGGACGTGCACGACGAGCTGCGCGCCCGGCTGCACGAGGCGGCCGAGGCGCACGAACCGGACCGCGCCCGCATCCTGGCCCGGGTCGAGCGGGGCATGGCACCACAGGCCCGCACCGGCCATCGCGCCACCCTGCCGCCCGTGTTCGGCTGGATCCGGGTGGTCAGCGCCACGGCCGCGGTCGCCGCGGTGCTCGGGGTCGGCGGCTACGCGGTCGCCTCGGCCGTGAAGGACCCGCCCACCGAGAAGACGGTCGCGGTGTCTCCGGCGCCCTCCGGGTCCCCGGACGCGACCTCGCGCCCGCCGTCCCACTCGGCCGCCCCGCCGGCCCCCAGCACGTCCGCCACGGCCTCCTCCCCGCGGGCGAGCGCGCCGCCCTCGTCGACCCCGAAGGCCTCCGCCACCCCGGTCACGCCCGTCGCGAAGGGCGAGGAGGACGGCCCGCTGTGGTCGGACGGCTCGGTGGACCCGCACAGCAACGACTTCTGGGCCCAGTCCGACGTGACCCTGAAAGCCTCGCGGCAACTGACCTCGCTCACGGTGCAGTTGAAGGTCGCCCAGACCGGCGGGGTGTCCGACGCCGGGGCCTGGCGCTCGCTGCCGGAGAACGACTTCACGCAGACGGTGGCCGAGCAGGACGGGTTCCTGGTCTACACGTGGACGCTCAAGCCGGGCAGCAAGGTCGCCGTCGGCGAGTGGGTGTTCGCGGGCCAGTACAACCACCAGCAGGGCGGCCGCGACGCCAAGAAGGACAGCTACACGATCACCGGCGGCGCGGACGGCAAGCAGTACGCGGTGACCGGCGACTTCGCGACCCACACGACAGCCGACGGCGACTCGTAGAGAAGTCCCGCGGGCACGGCCGGAAGAAATTGTGCGGGCGCGGCAACCTTTTCCCCGCCGGCGGCGACCGGGAAGCGACGGGCGAGCCCGGCCGTACTGCGGCGAACCGGCTCGCCCCGGCGGTCGCGAGGGCGGCGGTACGACCCCCGGTGGTGAGGTCCGGGAACATGCCGTCCACAGCGGCCGTTCGAACACGGTTCCCCGCGCCCCCAGAAGAAGCGGCAGGGGCGCGGGGAACCGTGAGCCTCGGGCACGGACCGGCCTCAGTCCATGGTCGCCCCGATGGTGGTGGACCCCGTGGTCAGGAAGGTCGTGGCGGGCAGCGAGCCGTCGGAGCCCCGGACGCCGTACGCGGTCGTCGCGTCCGTCGACCTGAACGTCGGCGCGCTCACGGCGCTGTCCCAGTTGTTCGCGGCGGAGACCGTGGCGGAGCCGAGCGTGGCCTTGCCGCCCTTGTTGCCCACCGACAGGTTCCGCGCCAGCCGCGACTTGCCGGTCTGGAAGAAGAACCCGGCCTCGCCGTTCGCGTACGCCGT
Organism: Streptomyces sp. NPDC048288; assembly: GCF_043201555.1. Lineage (NCBI taxonomy): Bacteria > Bacillati > Actinomycetota > Actinomycetes > Kitasatosporales > Streptomycetaceae > Streptomyces > Streptomyces sp. NPDC048288. The sequence goes on along the minus strand of NZ_JBICZD010000001.1, from coordinate 1,290,067 downwards.
GTTCCGGTTCAGCACGATCGCGCCGGTGTTGGAGTTCTCGGTGAACCCGTTGAGCGTGTTGTCCCAGGACGCGTCGTCGTTGACGACATGCGCGACGGCGACGCCGCCACCGCCCAGCTTGAACCCGTTCCCGTTGCCCTCGAACGCGGAGTCGTTCCACCGGTTCTTGCCGTTGCCGAAGGCCCAGCTGTGCTCGATCCTGACCGGCGAGGAGAACTGCCAGAGGTCCAGGCCGTCGTCCGAGTTGTTGTAAAGGCGCGCGCCGGTCACCTTGTTGCCCGTGCCCGAGCCGAACTTGATGGCGATCCCGTCGGCGTTCTGCCCGTGCCCGGCCTTGTCGTAGTTGCCGTAACTGTCCAGGTTCTGCACGAGGTTGTTCACCGTGTTGTCGCCGCGCAGGGTGAACCCTGAGTCGCCGTTGTTCGCGGTCACGAGGTTGTTGAAGATGCCGCCCGTGGACGAGGTGACGACGAAGCCCTGGGCCGGGGAGTTCTGGAAGGTGAGGTTCCGCACGGTCCAGTAGCTGCCGTAGATCCCGGTGAGCCAGGAGCCGGCGGGCAGCTTGGAGCCGTCGATCCTCACCTTCTCGCTGCCGTAGGCCTCAAGGGTGATCCGGGCGGAACTCGTGCCACTCGCCGTCGACTTGAGGGTGGCGGTCGGGTAGTACGTGCCCGCGCGCACCTGGATGACGGCACCGGCGGCGGCGTTCGCGACGGCCGACTCCAGCTGTGCGGTGGTGGAGACGGTGACCGTGCTGCCGGCGGCCTGGGCACCGCCGTTCGACAGGCCGAGGTAGACGCCGCCCGCTCCCGCGGCGACGGCCACCGCCGCGGCGATCGAGAGGGTACGCGTCCTGCGGTGGCGTCCGGTGCTGAAGCGCACTGGCCGTTCCTTTCCTTGACGCCCCTGACGGGACGTACTGACGAGGGGGGCGAAACGGGCCGGAGGGGCCGCCCCGGCCCGTTTCTGTCTCCCTGTCGCCGCCGTGGCCGGAAAGGGTTGCCACGGCGGCGGGGAAACTTTCGTCAGGACACGAAGTACGTCGGGTTCGGCAGCTTGTACGTGCGGTCCGCGTAGCCGCCGTCCAGGTCCGAGTACTGGTCGCCGAAGTTGGCGACGATCTCGTAGCCGAGGTCGTCCTCGATGTGCTTGCGGGTGCCGGACTTGTACTGCACGGTGGTGCAGGTCCAGGTGCCCGGGGTGGCGCAGGCGCTCAGGTAGGACGGCGGGTTGGCCTTGTCCTTGAGGAACATGTGCGCGGAGTCGAGGTTGACGTCGGCGCCGATCTTCTTCAGGTTCTCCACGGCGGCGGTGCGCTGCGCCTCGCTCAGACCGGAGTTGTAGAAGACCTCCACGCCCTTGCCCGCCGCGTACCGCACGAGCTCGGCGCTGCCGAACACGCCCGGCCGGTCGGCCTTGTTGACGTAGTCGGCCCAGGTGGTCGAGTTGTACGTGTAGTTGTAGCGCTTCTCGTAGTCGAGGCTGAGCAGCAGCGTGTCGTCGATGTCGAAGACGACCGCGGGCTTCTCGCCCCGGTGGTGCGCCTTGCGCGCGGCCTGGTCGATCTGGCGCCTGGCGGCCGCGTCGATGCGCGCGAGGTCCTTGGCGTACGGGCTGTCCGCGGACGCCTGGTAGACACCGTTGGCGTCGGCGGTGGTGCCGTAGTAGGTGTCGATGTCCTTCACCAGGAGCCCGATGTTGTACGGCTCGTGGGTGGAGTTCGCGGTCGACTGACCGGCGGTGGCGGCACCGGCGCCGTACAGGGCGCCCCCCGCGACGGCACAGGCGGCGGTGATCGCCGCGATCCGAAGTGACTTATGCATGACAGGAGTTCTACGCGCGTCACCCCGGTGGGCGCGAGACCCGTTGCCTGATCGATATCTCATCCACAGGCAAAAACCGGGTCAAGCGCCCCGGACCGCGGATTCCGGTCAGTTCATCGTGGCGCCGATCGTGCTGCTGCCGGTGGTGAGGAACGTCGTCGACGGCAGGGAGCCGTCCGACTTACGGGCGTTGTACGTGGTGGAGGCGTCCGTGGAGACGAACGACGGCGTGGAGATGCCGCTGTCCCAGTTGTTGCCGGCCGAGACCACCGACGAGCCCTTGCTCACCGAGCCGCTGCCGTTGCTCACCGCGAGGTTCTTGCCGAGGCGGGCCGCGCTGGTCGCGAAGTAGTAGCCCCAGCCGCTGTTGGCGTAGGCGGTGGTGCGGTTGATGACGATCGCGCCGGTGTTGGAGTTCTCGGTGAAGCCGTTGCCGGCGTTCCCCCAGGCAGCGGAGTTGTTGACGACGTGGGCGACGGTGACGCCGTTGCCGCCCAGCTTGTAGCCGTTGCCGTTGCCCTCGAAGGCGGAGTCGCCCCAGCGGTTGACGCCGTTGCCGAAGGACCAGGTGTGCTCGATGGTGACCGGCGAGGAGAAGGACCACAGGTCGATCCCGTCGTCCGAGTTGTTGTACAGCCGGGCGCCGGTGACCAGGTTGCCGGTGCCGGAGCCGAACTTGATGGCCACGCCGTCCGCGTTCTGGCCGTGGGTGGCGGCGTCGTAGTTGCCGTACGAGTCGAGGTTCTTGACCGTGTTGTTCACGGTCCCGTCGCCGGTGAGCGTGAAGCCGGAGTCGCCGCCGTTGATGGTCTTGATGTTGCTCCAGTTGGTACCGGTGCAGGACTGGCAGACCACCGCGCTGTCCGGGGAGTTCTGGAAGGTGATGTTGGAGACGTTCCAGTAGTCCGCGGTCAGCTTGAAGATCCAGGAGCCGGCGGCGAGCGAGGAACCGTCGATCTTGACGGTCTCCGAGCCGTACGCGGTGAGCGTGATCGGTGCGGAGGAGGTGCCGTTGGCCGTGGACTGGAGGGTGGCCGTCGGGTAGTAGGTGCCGCCGCGGACCTGGATGACCGCGCCGGCGGTGGCGTTCTTGATGGCGCTGGTCAGGTCGGTGGAGTTGCTGACCACGACGGTCGCCGCGTGGGCCGGGGTGGCGATGACGGCGAGTCCGAGCGAGGCCGTGGTCACGGCGAGCGCGGTGAAGGTGCTGAGTCGACGCATGACGTGCGGGTCCTTTCGTCGATCAGGGGAAGGGAATGCGCTGGGGCTGCCAGTCGCCGAGGTAGGCCGCGGGGGTGTGCGACAGCGCCTCGGCGTCGGTGAGCTGGGGCCGGTTCCCGGGGACGGTGATCACCGCGCCCGGCCCGGAGTTGCGGTACTCGGCGAACCGCATGGACTGCCAGGGGTAGGCGTCCCGCATGTTCGTGTAGGGCGCGACGGGGTCGATCCCGGGGCCGATGAGGCTGTCCCGCACGACCAGCGAGGGCCAGGCGGTGGTCTCGTACGTCGGCACCCAGGGCCGCGCCAGCTTGTACGCCCCGTCCTCCGCGCCGGAGGAGAACCGGCAGTGGACGGCGAGGTACCCGTACGGGTTCGCACGGGCGGTCGAGGGGGCGAACACCATGCCCTTGGGGGTGAAGGCCACGTCCCGTGGCAGGGTGCGGAAGCGGCAGTGCTCGTACACCGCCCGCGCCCGCCCGAAGACGAAGTCGACATCGCCCTCGATGTGGCAGTCGTGGAAGTACTGCCGGCCGAAGGAGTCAAGGGCGGCGGTGTCCGCGAAGAGGGTGTCCTGGTGGGCGAGGAGCCGGACGTTCTCGAAGTGGGTGCGGTCCCCGGTCAGGTACGCGGCAACGGCCTGGGTGCCGGTGATGTCGGGGTGGTCGGCGCGCAGCCAGTCGTTGGCGAGGGTGAGGTCGCGGACGACCAGCCCCGGAGCCGCCGAGGTGAAGGTGGCGGAGCCGGCCGTGCCGTAGGTCCCCGAACCGTCCGGCCGCTGCGTCCCGTTGGCGTTGTCGTAAACGATGACGGCGGCCCGCGGATCACGGCCGGCGCCCCGGATCGTCAACTCAGCTTTCTCCGCAGGCACGTTGACGACCTGGCGGTAGGTACCGGGGTGCACGACGATCGTCCGTCCGGGCCCGGCCACCGCGTCCACGGCGGCCTGCACGGAGTCACCGGGGCGGACGTGCAGGACACGGCGGTCGCGGGTGAAGCCGGTGGCCGAGCCCATGGCCAGCGCGGCACCGGCGGCGGCGAGGAGTGTGCGTCGGGTCGGCATGTCAGCACCCCTGCCACGGGGTCCAGTCGCCGAGGTAGCTCTCCCGGGTCGCCGACCCGGCCTGCTCGTCGGTGAGTTGGGGCCGGTTCTCGGGGACGGAGACGACCGCGCCCGGTCCGCTGTTGCGGTACTCGGCGAACCGCATGGACTGCCAGGGGAAGCTCGCCGACATGTCGGTGTAGGGGGCGACGGCGTCGATCCCGGGGCCGAGGACGGTGTCCCTCACGACGAGTGCGGGGCGGGCGGTGGTGTCGGAGCTGGGCACCCAGGGCCGGGCCAGCTTGTAGAAGGCGTCCGGGGCCGCGCTGCTCACCCGGCTCCGGCTCACCAGGTAGCCGCGCGGGTTGGCGCCCGCCGTCGAGGGCGCGAGGACGAACCCGTACGGGGCGGCGGCGAGGTCGCCGCGGTCCAGGGTGCGGAAGTGGCAGCCCTCGTACACCGCCGTGGCCCGCCCGAAGACGAAGTCGACATCGCCCTCGACGTAGCAGTGCGCGAAGTACTGCCGGGCGAAGACACCGAGGGCCGTCGAGTCGGCGTACAGGGTGTCCTGGTGGCCGAGGAACCGGCAGTGGTGGAAGGCGCTGCGGTCGCCCTGCGCCTTCAGGGCCACGGCCTGGGTGCCGCTGATGTCGGGGTGGTCGGCGCGCAGCCAGTCGTTGGCGAAGGTGATCCAGCGGGCGGTGAAGCCGTCGCCCTGCACGGTGACGGTGGCGGACCCGGTGGTGCCGTACGTCCCGCCGCCCGGTTTGGGGGTGCCGGCCGCCCTGTCGTGGACGATGACGACGTCACGGGGGTTCTCGGAGGCACCGATCCAGGTGGCCCCGGTGCGGGTGGTGTCGGCGGCGACCGTCTCCCGGTAGACGCCCGGGGCGAGGACCAGGGTCCAGCCGCTGCCGGTGGCGGCGGTGACGGCGGCCTGGACGGTGGTGAAGTCGCCCCGCCCGTACGGGTCGACGTACAGGGTCTGCGGGGTGCGGCGGTGCTGCGGGGAGCCGTAGCGGCCGAAGGGGCGGCCCGAGGCGTGCGCGGGGAGGGCGGCCAGGCCGAGCGCGGCGCCCGCCCCGGCGCTCGCGAGCAGGAAACCCCGTCTGGGCAGGGGAAGGTGGGGCGAGGACATGCGGGTGCTCCTTGACGGTGGCGAAGAAGGAGGGGTGGCGGTACGTCCTTTGCCGTGGGGGGTGTGGGGGCCGGGGCGCGCGCTGCCCCGGCCCCGGAGGATGTCAGCGCAGACGGCCGGCGCCCGCGCCGCAGTCGACGACGCGCGGCACGGCCTGCGCCGGGTCGATCCGCGTACGCAGGGTCGGGGTCCAGCCGGCGCCGGACTGCAGGATCTCGCCGGGGACCTCGGTGTTGTGGACGGCGATGAGGTCCGTCGGTTCACCGTTGACGTAGTTGTCGTCGGCGGTGAGCGGCGCCTCCTTCCACTTCTTCAGGATCGTGCCGGCGCCGATCCCGTCCGCGAGGGTGAACGCGTTGTGCTCGGCGACGAGTTGGGACTCCATGCCGATGCCGTAGCTGTAGCCGTAGCCGTCCTCGGCGACGAAGTGGTTGTTGTAGGAGTCGACCTGCCCGAACCGCACCCGCGGAGCCCGCTCCACCAGGTTGGCGAACAGGTTGTGGTGGAAGGTGACCTTGAGGTGCCCGCGGTCGACGGCCGCCGTGGAGGCGCTGTCGCTGTTGCCGATGAGGATCGTCTTGTCGTGGTCCTCGAAGACGTTCCAGGAGGCGGTGACGTAGTCGGCGCCCTTGACGATGTCCAGTTCGCCGTCGTGCTGCTCGTAGATCCGCCCGAAGTAGTACGGCAGTGTGCTGTCCGGGTGGTCGCCGTCGGTGAACGTGTCGTGGTCCATCCAGACATGGGTCGCCCCGTAGATCACCGCGCTGTCGTACTCGGAGTTCCAGTTGCCGTCGGCGGTGTCGGTGGGGTCCCACTGCGGGAAGCAGTCGAGCGGGCTCTCGAAGCTCAGGTTGCGGACGATGACGTTGTCGACGGCCTTGATCTGCAGGCTGGCGCCCTTGAAGCCGGCGTCCTTGCCGACGCCGACGATGGTGGTGTTGGCCGGGACGTAGGCCTTGATGTAGGCGTCCTGCTGGGCCTGGGAGGCGCGGCGCAGCCCCTCCGGGCTGTCGTCGGGCTCGTTGTCCAGGGTGGTGGAGTGGCCCCAGGCCTCCGGTGAGTACTTGGCGAGGTAGGCGGCGAAGTCGTAGCCGGGCACGGCGAACGAGTCGCAGCTCGGCCCGTCCGCGTCGATGGTCCCCACGACCCTGACGATCTTCGGCGCGCTGCCGCCGTCGGCGAGGGCGGCCTTGAACTCGTCCCAGGTGGTGACGGTGTAGACGTGCGCGGCGTCGGCGGCGGACCCGCCGCTGGTCCCGGTGGTCGCCGAGCCCCAGCCGTCGTTCGCGGCGAGCACCTGGCGGTCGAGCGCGGTCCGGTGCGGGGCGGCGGCCTGGGCGGTCCCGGTCGCGGCCAGGACGAGAGCCGTGCAACCGGCCAGCGCGCCAATGACGCGTCCATGACATATCTGTGTACGCACTGTGCGGTTCTCCTCGGCTATGCGGGTGGCCAGGTGATCCAGGACGTCGGTATGTCCTCGTGCAGCCGGATGACGTCGTGCCGGGCCAGCACCCGGGTGCGCAGCAGCTCCTGCGCCACGAGCCGGGCCACGGCGATGGCCCCCGGCGGGTTGAAGTGCGTGTTGTCCTGCTCGGTGTCGGTCCAGTTGAAGTACGTCTTGGTCGCCTCGACCCCGAGCGACTGCCACAGCGCGAGCGACAGCGCCTCGATGTCGAGCAGCGCCACGCGCTCCTGCCCGGCCAGCGCACGCATCGCCGCCGGGTAGTCGCCATGGGTCGGCACGGCGTTGCCGTCGGCATCGAACTTCCTGCGCTCGACCGGGGTGGCGAGCACGGGCCGGGCACCGCGCGCCCGCGCCCCGTCGACATACATCCGCAGATACTCCTGGTACGTCGACCACGGCTCGGTGTACCGGGTCGGATCGGCGCTCTTCTCGTCGTTGTGCGCGAACTGGACGAGCAGCACATCGTGCGGCCGGATGGTGGCGAGGATGGCCTCCAGCCGCCCCTCGTCGACGAAGCTCTTGGAACTCCGGCCGTTCACGGCCTGGTTGGAGACACCGACTTCCTTCCGGAGGAAGAAGGGAAGCGCCATTCCCCACCCGGTCTCCGGAGCCGCGTCGGCGTATTTCTGGGCGGCGGTGGAATCACCGGCGATGTAGAGGGTTCGAGAGTTCCTCGCGGGAGACCGACCGACGAGAGGCACGGCGGCGAGAGCCGCGGAAGTCACCTGCCTGCGCGTAAGGGACACAAGGGTGCACCTTTCAGGTCTTTGTCTTGGGGGCGCGGGGAACTGCGCGACCAGCCACAACGGACCCGCACGCAGCTCCCCACAACCGCTCTCAGTGATGGGCCTTCCAGTCCGCCTGGGCCTTGTTCAGCTGGTCGGCCAACGTGTCCAGGAATTCCTTCGCCGTCATCTTCCCGAGCAGCACCTTCTGGAAGTTCGGCTCGTTGTCGGCCTTGGAGATGGTGTTCCAGTCCGGCAGGTAGTAGGGAAGCTGCACGATCTTCGTCGTCGCCCCGTTCAGCGCCTCGGCCGCCAGCTTCGTCGGCTCGGCCTTCTGGATCCACGCGTCCTGGGCGGCCTCCGTGTTCGCCGGAATCTGCCCCGCCGACTCGTTGAACTTCGAGTTCTCCTCGTGCGACACCGCGAACTCGACGAACTTCCACGCGGCCGACTTGTTCTTGCTGGACTTGAAAACGCTCAGCCCGTCGACGGGATTGGAGATCTGTACGCGCGTGCCGTCGTCCTGCGTCGGATTCGGCAGCCCCCGGAACTTGTCCGCGCCCAGCGCCTTCAGATGGTCCTGGTACGACCCCAGGTTGTGGCTCAGCATTCCGATCGTGCCGCTGTCCCACTGGGCGACCATCTTGGTGAAGTCGTTGTTGACGTCGGCGGACGGGGTGTCCTTCTTGAACAGCGCGACGTACTTCTCCAACGCGGTGACGTTCTTGGGGTCGTTGACCGTGGTCTTGTCGCCGTTCCAGAACGAGGTGATCCCGCTCTGGCTGTACGACGCGTCGAGCGCCGGCGCGATCGACCCCTCACCGCCCCGAATGGTGAACCCGAACTGGTTCTTGCCCTTGTCGGTGAGCTTGTCGGCGGCCGCATAGAACTTCGTCCACGTCGTCGGCGCGTCCAGCCCCGCCTTCTTGAAAAGGTCGGTCCGGTACCACAGCACACCGTTGTTGGACGAGGTCGGGACCTGGTACAGCTTGTCGCCGCCGCCCGCGGCCCGGCTGCTGTCCAGCAGTTTCTGGTTCAGCTTGCCGTTCAGCGAGCTCTTCGCGAGCCGGCTGTCCAGCGGCTCCAGCGCGCCCTGGACCGCGACCTCGGCGAGCATCGCGGTTCCGACACCGCCGACGTCGGGCAGGCCGCCGCCCTGGATGGCGGTGTCGTACTTGGACTGGGCGCTCGCGGCGGGAATGCCGACGTATTTGACCTTGATGTCGGGGTTCTGCTTCTCGAAGTCGGCGATGATCTGCTTCCAGACGTCGGTGCGGACACCGCCGTTGTTGTCCCAGAAGGTGATCGTGCCCTTGCCCGAGCCCTCGCCGCCCTTGTCCCCCGCACTGCCGCTGCCGTCGTCGCCGCAGGCGGTGGCGGTCAGCGCGAGCACGGAACCCAGGGCGACGGCGAGGGCCGCGCGCCTGCTTCTGCGAATGCTGCTCTTCATCGGTCGGCTCTCTTCTCCGGGTCTCTGCTTCGGGATCCAGCGGACAGGTGCGGGTGTGGGGGAAGTCGGCCCTTGATCTGGTAAGCGCTTGCTACGGAGGTGCGGCATTGCGGCTCCCAACGGGGTGACGGAGGTGCGGACTAGGCGAGGCCGATCCGGGACTGCGGGTACGTCGTCACTGGGCCACCGCCTTGCGGACCAGCGTGGCCGCCTCGTCCCGGCCCGGGCGGCCGTCGGCGACGACGGTGACGATCCGGCGTACGACGGTCTCGCCGGCCGGGATCGGCAGCCGTGCGGCGGCGGCCAGCGAGGAGCCGACGCCCGGGTACTCGGTGGTGCGGACGAACCAGGGGTCGCGGCGGGTGTCCTCGGTGGCCCCCGCGAGGACGAGCGTCCAGTCGGCGCCGGCCAGCGCCAGCCAGTCGGCGCTCCGGCCGTGCACCGCCGCCTCGCCCTCCCGGTCCGCCGTGAACACGTCCGGGGCGACGGCCTCCTTGCGGGCCCGCCAGAAGAAACCGCCGTAACCGGCGCCGGGGCGGCCGTTGGTGGCGGGGCTGCCGATCGAGAGCGGTCCGCCGCTGACGTTGGTGAGGGAGAAGGTGAAGTCCAGCGCCCAGGCGGTGGCGGTGAGTTCGGTGGCGGCGACGGTGCGCCGCTCGCGCAGCAGGTCCGCCCCGCCGGCGGCCCAGCGCAGCTCCTCCACGAAGCCGTCGGGGTCGCTGAGCTGGAAGGCCACGTGGTGCTGGGTGCCGTGGTTGTCCAGCTCGGTCGGGCCCCGGTCCCGTACATAGGTCCGCCCGCCCCAGAAGTTGTACCCCTCGACGTCGGGAACGGCGACACCGACGCCGAGGTGGTGGGTGTGGTCGGCCGGGGTCAGCTCGGTGACCGTGGTGCCGGCCAGGGTGGTGACGGGGTGGAGGTGGGGGCGCGGGGAGAGACGGGCGGGGAGCCTGTGGTATGTCACATAGCGGCCCACCGGCCGCCCACCCACCCGCAGCACCGCCCCACCCGTCCCGCCACCCGTCCTGCCGTCCGTCCCGCCACCCGCCCTGCCGTCCGTCCTGCCGTCCGTCATGTGCCCACCTCCTTCGAAGTGGCCCAGGGGGCGCCCAGCTCGGAGTAGAGGGCGAGGGTGTCGGCGGCGGCCGCGACCAGTCCGTCGATGCCGGTCACCACCCGGCGGTCCTCCTCGGGGAGGAGGCGCCAGGTACCGGCGGGCAGGACGGCCGGGTCGTCGGCCAGTCGAATCGCTTCAACGACCTTCATGAAGGCACCCGTCGAGTCCGGCTCGACCAGCAGCTCGGCGCCGTCGGTGAGGTGGTCGACGAGGTTCTCCAGCAGGTCCGTGCTGCCGTACTCGGTCTCCTCGGGGCCGTGTCCGGCCCGCTGCACCAGCACCCGGTCCTGCTTGTACCAGAAGGTGATCCGGCCGCCGGCGCCGTGCACCAGGACGTACGGGTCCCCCGGCTGCTCGGCGCAGAGCGTCGCGGCGACCGTGACCGGGCCGCGCCGGGTGGAGACGCGGACGCAGGAGGTGTCGTCGGACTCGATGTCGTTGGCGCGCAGCAGTTCGGTCTCGATGCCGGTGACATCCTCGGCGCGGGTGGTGCCGAGCAGCGCGAGCCCGGTGGCGACGGCGTGCGCGAGCGGGTTGGTGAGGACGCCGTCGACGACGTCGACCCCGTTCAGGCGGCGCTTGCCGGCCCAGGGCGCGCGCCGGTAGTAGGACTCGGCGCGGGCCCAGGCGCCCGCCCCTCCGACGCCCGACACCGCGCCGATCGCGCCCTCCTCGATCAGCTTGCGGATCGCGGGCACGGCGTGCGAGCCCAGCGACTGGAAGCCGATCTGGCACACCACCCCGGCCTTGGCGACCCCGTCGGCCATCCGCCGGTACTCGGCGTACGACGGCGCCGGCGGCTTCTCCAGGAGCAGGTGCACGCCCCGCTCGGCCGCGGCCAGCGCCAGGTCGGTGTGGGTGGGGATCGGGGTGCAGATCACGGCGATCCGGGCGCCGGTCTCGTCGAGGAGGGTGCCGAAGTCGGCGGACTGGGCGGGCTGTCCGAGGCCCTCGGGCAGCTCGTCCGGGCCCAGCGGGGTCAGCTCGCAGATGCCCGCGAGCCGTACGACCCCCTTCTCCTGCAGCCGCCGGATGTTCTCCAGGTGCCAGCGGCCGTGGCCCCGCGCGCCCGCCAGGACGATGTCGATGGTCATGGTGTCCTCCCTGCGTCGTCGATCTTTGCGTGCAGGGTAAGCGTCCGGCCCGGTCGGCCCCGGAGGCGTCTCATGAGGTGTCCCGCGAGGCGTGTCATCCCTTCACCGCCCCCGCGCTGAAGCCGGTGATCAGCCACTTCTGGATGAAGGCGAAGACGATCACGACGGGTACGGCGGCGATGATCCCGCCCGCGGCCAGCGCGCCCAGGTCGACGCTGTCGGCGCTCATCAGGGTGTTGAGGCCGACCGGGATGGTCTGCTTGCTCTGGTCGGAGAGGAACATCAGGGCGAACAGGAAGTGGTTCCAGGCGTGCACGAAGGCGAAGGAGCCGACCGCGATCAGCCCCGGCCGCAGCAGCGGGAGGACGACGATCCGGAACGCGGTGAACCGGTTGCAGCCGTCGACCCAGGCGGCCTCCTCCAGGGAGTACGGCACGTTCCTGATGAAGCCGCTGATCAGGATCATCGACAGCGGGAGCTGGAAGACGGTCTCGGCGATGATGACGCTGCCGAGGGAGTTGATCATCTGGAGTCTGGCGAAGATCTGGAAGAGCGGGACCAGGAGCAGCGCGCCCGGCACGAACTGGGAGCAGAGCAGGGCCAGCATGAAGCCGCGCTTGAGCCGGAAGTCGAAGCGGGCCAGGGCGTAGCCGCCGGCCAGGGCGACGACGGTGGTCAGCACCAGGGTCGCGACGCCGACGTAGACGCTGTTGGTGAAGTAGGTGGCGAAGCTGCGCTCGGTCCACACCTTCTGGAAGTGGTCGAAGGTGACCGGCCAGGGGACGAGGGAGGTGGAGCCGGCCGGGCGGAGCGCGAAGAGCAGGATCCAGTAGAAGGGGACCAGGGTGAAGAGGAGGTAGATCCCGAGGGGGAGGTAGATCTGCCAGCGGGGAGCCTCGTCCCAGGCGCGGCGCCGCTTCCCCGGCCGGGCGGGTTCGGACACGGCGGCTTGTGCCGTGGGGGCGATCTCGGTGATCACTTCGTCTCGCCTCCGAACTTGCTCAGCCGCAGATAGACCACCGAGCAGAAGAGCAGGATCACGAACGCCACGGTGGTCAGGGCGGAGGCGTAGCCGAAGTTGTGGGCGTCGACGCTGGTGTTGGCGATGTAGAGCGGCAGGGTCGTGGTCTCGCCCGCGGGTCCGCCGCCCGTCAGGGTGTAGAGCAGGTCGACGTTGTTGAACTCCCAGACCGCGCGCAGCAGCGTGGACAGGACGATGGCGTCCTTGAGGTGCGGCAGCGTGATGTGCCAGAACTGCTTGAGCCGGCTCGCCCCGTCGACCTCCGCGGCCTCGTACAGGTCCTTGGAGACGGACTGGAGGTCGGCGAGGATGAGGATCGCGAAGAAGGGGACGCCTCGCCAGAGGTCGGCGACCACCGCCGCCGGGAAGACGGTCGAGGTGTCGGAGAGCCAGCTGGTGCCGTACGACCCGATGCCCGCGTCGGCGAGGTAACGCGTGATGCCCGTCTGGGAGTTGTAGAGCAGCACCCAGATCGCGGAGGTGAGCACACCGGAGACGGCCCACGGCGAGAAGACCAGCGCCCGGCCCAGCGCCCGCCCCACGAACGTCTGGTTGACGATGAGCGCCAGCGCGAGTCCGAACAGCAGCTGCAGCCCGACTTCCACCACGACCCACTGGGCGCTGAAGGTCAGCGTGTCCCAGAACTGCGGGTCGTGGGCAAAGGCCTGGGTGAAGTTGTCGAGGCCCGCGAACCCGTTCCGCCAGGGCTTGGTCGGGTTGTAGTTCTGCAGGCTGTAGTAGAAGACGCTGAGCACCGGGTAGGCGATGAAGCCCAGCATCAGCAGGGCGGCCGGCGCGATCAGCAGATACGGCAGTCTGCGCGGTGTCGCCGAGGCACGCCGCCGCCGGGGTGGCGCGGGCGGTTTCGCCACGGCTGCGGCTTGGGCCATGACCTGTTCTCCGTTCGCGATGGGACGCTTACAGCGGGTGCAGGAAGCGCTTGCTGCATACACGTGGTTGAAGCGCTTCGACGATCGTCAGGGGAAAGAAGGGGGTCAGCCCGCGTACGGGTCCGGGACTTCTCCCGGCCGGGCCAGGAACTCGAAGTCGCAGCCGGTGTCGGCCTGGGTGATCTGCTGGTCGTAAAGCGCTCCGTAGCCGCGCTCCTGGCGCACGGGCGGCGGTGTCCACCGCGCCCTGCGCCGCTCCAGCTCCTCGTCGTCCACGTTGAGCCGGAGGGTGCGCGCCTCGACGTCCAGGGTGATGGAGTCGCCGCCGCGCACGAGTGCGAGGGGTCCGCCGACGTACGACTCGGGTGCGATGTGCAGCACGCAGGCGCCGTAACTCGTGCCGCTCATCCGGGCGTCGGAGATCCGGACCATGTCCCGGACGCCCTGCTTGAGGAGGTGGTCGGGGATGGGCAGCATGCCGTACTCGGGCATGCCCGGGCCGCCCTTGGGTCCGGCGTTGCGCAGCACGAGCACGCTGTCGGCGGTGATACCCAGCGACGGGTCGTTCAGAGTGCGCTGCATGGTCCGGTAGTCGTCGAAGACGACGGCCGGACCCGTGTGCTTGAGCAGGTGCGGCTCGGCGGCGATGTGCTTGATGACGGCACCGTCCGGGCAGAGGTTGCCGCGCAGCACGGCGACCCCGCCCTCGCTCGCGACCGGGTTGTCCCGGGGCCGGATGACGTCGTCGTTGTGGACCCGGGCGCCGGCCAGCTGCTCGCGGTAGCTGTCGTACGACACCGTCGGCCGGTCGAGGTGGAGAAGGTCGGGGATGCGGGAGAGGAAGCCGGGCAGGCCGCCCGCGAAGTGCAAGTCCTCCATGAGGTACTTCTGGCCGCCGGGCCGGACGTTTGCGAGGACGGGCACGGTACGGGCGATGCGGTCGAAGTCGTCGAGGGTGAGCCGCACCCCGGCCCGTCCGGCCATGGCGATGAGGTGGATGACGGCGTTGGTGGAGCCGCCGAGGCCGAGCACGGTGGTGACGGCGTCCTCGAAGGCGTCGGCGGTGAGGAGCTCGGAGAGCTTCCGGTCCCGGTGGACGAGTTCGACGATCCGCAGGCCCGCCTGCGCGGCCATCCGGTCGTGCCCGGAGTCGACGGCCGGGATGCTGGAGGCGCCCGGCACGGTGACGCCGAGGGCCTCGGCGGCGGCGGTGAGCGTGGAGGCCGTCCCCATGGTCATGCAGTGACCGGGCGACCGGGCCAGCCCGCTCTCCAGCTCCGTCAGCTCGCAGTCGCCGATCAGGCCGGCGCGCTTGTCGTCCCAGTACTTCCACATGTCGGTGCCGGAGCCGAGGACCTCGTTGCGCCAGTGGCCGGGGAGCATGGGCCCCGCGGGCACGAAGACGGCCGGCAGGTCGACGGAGGCGGCACCCATGAGGAGGGCCGGGGTGGACTTGTCGCAGCCGCCCATCAGCACGGCGCCGTCGACCGGGTACGACCGCAGCAGCTCCTCGGTCTCCATGGAGAGGAGGTTGCGGTAGAGCATCGGGGTCGGCTTCTGGAAGGTCTCGGAGAGGGTGGACACCGGGAACTCCAGCGGGAAGCCGCCCGCCTGCCAGACACCCCGCTTCACCGCCTGGGCCCGGTCACGGAGGTGTACATGACAGGGATTGATGTCCGACCAGGTGTTGAGGATCGCGATGACCGGCTTGCCGAGGTGCTCCTCGGGGAGGTAGCCGAGCTGGCGGGTGCGGGCGCGGTGGCTGAAGGAGCGGAGGCCTTCGGTGCCGTACCACTGGTGGCTTCTGAGTTCCTCGGGCTTCTTCACCGGGACCACTGGCGTCGTCACAGGGACCATCCGGAGGCTATGGCGGCGACCTCGGCGCGGTCTTCCTCGGGCAGCTGCCTGCTGGGCGGCCGGACGTCGCGGCGGCACAGGCCGAGGGAGGCGAGGGCCTCCTTGACGACGGTCACGTTGTCGGCGGAGCCGCCCGCGGCGCGGAGTTCCTCGAACCGGCGGATCTGCTCCCAGACCTTCATGGCGGCCTGGTAGTCGCCGGATCGAAGCGCTTCGATCATGTTCAGCGAAACGGCCGGGGCGACGTTCACCAGACCGGAGGTGAAGCCGGTGGCGCCGGCCGAGAAGTAGGAGGGCGCGTAGGGCTCGGCGAGCCCGGCGACCCAGACGAAGCGGTCGAGCCCCGCGTCCCGGGCGAAGGCGGCGAACTTGGCGGCGTCCGGGACCGCGTACTTCACGCCGATCACGTTGGGGCAGGCATCGGCGAGTTCGGCGAGGCGGGCGCCGGTGAGCTGGGCGTTGCGGAGGTAGGGGACCACGCCCAGTTCGGGGACGGACTCGGCGATCGCGCGGTGGTAGTCGACCCAGCCGGACTGTGCGACGTACGGGTGGACGGGCTGGTGGACCATCACCATGTGGGCGCCGTGGTCGCGGGCGTGCCGGGCGGAGGCGACGGCGGTCGGCACGTCGTGCCCGACGCCGACGAGAACGGCGGCCCGGTCCCCGGTCTCGTCGAGGGTCGACTCGGTGACGAGCCGGCGCTCCTCGGGGGTGAGGGCGTAGAACTCGCCGGTGTTGCCGTTGGGGGTGAGGGTGCGGATCCCGCCGTCGAGGAGGCGGCGCAGCAGGGCCCGGTGGGCGTCCTGGTCGACGCTGCCGTCCTCGGCGAAGGGGGTCACCGGGATGGCCACGACGTCGGCCAGGGCCGCCCGTTGGGTCTCGAATGCCACGCTGCTCATTCCTGTCCTTCCTTTGCCTGGGCTTCGGGGTAGGCGCGCTCGACGAAGGACGCGATGTGGGCGTGCAGGGTGCGGGCGGCGCCGTCGGCGTCCCCGGCCAGGGCGAGCCGCAGGATCTCGCGGTGCTCGCCGGCCTCGCGCTCCCAGGAGGGGGAGGCGGCCCAGGCCACGGCGGAGACGAGGGCGGCCTGGTCGCGGACCTCGTCGAGCATCCGGGCGAGCAGCGGGTTGCCGCACGGGAGGTACAGGGCGCGGTGGAAGTCCCGGTTGGCGAGGGAGCGTTCGGCGGTGTCGGTGGCATCGTCGGCGCGGGTGAGGGCATCGCGGGCGGCGTCGAGGGAGGCACCGCGCCGCACGGCCCGGCGGAGCGCCTCGGGTTCGAGGAGCAGCCGTACGTCGTACACCTCGCGGGCCATGTCCGCGTCCACCATGCGCACCGTGACGCCCTTGTACTGGCTCATCACGACCAGCCCGGTCCCGGCGAGGGTCTTGAGCGCCTCGCGCACGGGGGTCTTGGACACCCCGAACTGCGCGGCCAGCTCGGTCTCCACCAGGGCCTGACCGGGCGTCAGCTGCCCGGTGAGGATGCGGTGTTTGATCGCGTCCAGCACGTACTGCGTGCGGGACGGGATCGGCATGGGCACAGAGGTCATGCGCGCCTCTCGGGGTCACGTACCGGGCCCGGGGACCCGGTCTGACGTATCTGATCTCACGTATCGCGTCTCATATATGACGTACGAAGTACGACGCGGATGAAGGTAGGAGGACAGCCGTGTTTCGTCAATGCTTCTGACAGAGGTGAGCCGGAAGAGCTGCTCAACTGCCGTGCCGGGTGCGGCCCTTCATGGCCCGGTACTCCGAGGCGAGCAGCCCGAACAGGAGGTCGTCGGTCCACTCTCCCTTCATCCAGGTGCTCTGGACGAGACGGCCCTCACGGCGGAACCCGACCCGCTCCAGCAGCCGCGCCGAGCGGACGTTCCGCGCGTCGCAGTCGGCCGAGACACGGTGGCGCCCCTCGTCCACCAGCAGCAGGTCCACCACCCGCGCCACGGCCTCGGTGGCATAGCCCTGCCCCTGGTACGCCGGGGCGAACGTGAACCCCACCTCCGCCTGCCGCCCGTCCCGGCTCCGGCACACCCCGATGTCGCCGATCAGCCCCGGGGTGTCCCGCAGTTCGACGGCGTACTGGAACCACCCCGGATCCCCCGGGTCTCCGGCCGAGAACGCGGCCACGAGCCGCTCGGCGTCCCCGGCCGGCAGCGGCGCCTCCCACGACTGGTACCGGCTCACCTCCGGATCCGACCGGTACTCCGCCAGCGCCGGCGCGTCCCCCGGCCCGAACCTCCGCAGCACAAGTCTCGCTGTCTCCATGCCCTCACCCTCGCCGATGACCCCCGCCTTCTCCACCGCGATTCGATCAGGCGCCGGCCGGCGACCGCCGCCCATTCCCCCGGGGGAATTGCCGGTCCCGGCGACGCATCGCACGATCAGGTCCGCAACGACCCGCCGGCAAGGAGAGGTACATGATCGAGATCGACCCGCAGCACCTGGCCGACCGCTACATGGCTCAGTGGACCGTGCCGGACGCCGCCGGACGCCGGGCGGCCATCGAGCGGCTGTGGGCCGAGGACGCCACCCACGTCCTTCAGCCGCCCGCGGAGATCCGGGAGATCGCCGCGGAACTCGGCTTCGGCCACACCACACTGGAGGCTCAGGGGTACGACGCCATCGAGGCTCGCGTGGCGCGGAGCCACGAGCGGTTCGTCGAGAAGAACGGGGTCACGTTCCGCTCGTGCGCCGACGCGGTACGCCTGAACGGCGTGGTCAAGTTCCGCTGGGAGGCGGTGTCCACCGAGACCGGCGACGTCGTGGGCGGCGGCCTGGAGATCCTCGTGCTCGACGACGGCGGCCGGATCAAGGCCGACTACATGTTCCCGGGGGCCTGACCGGAGGAGGACGCCCGGCCGGCGGCCGCGAGCGCCTCGGCCGTCGCCTCGTCGGCCGGCAGGAACGCCTCCAGTTTGAGTTCGGCGAGCGTCACGTCGACGGCGGTGGCGAAGGTCGTCACCGTCGTCATAAGGCGCAGCTCACCGTACGAGGACCGCAGGCGGAGCGGAACGGCGAACCCCAGTGCCCCGGCGGACGGCTCCAACTCGGGTACGTACGCGGCGAGTTCGGCACGCAGGTCCGCCAGGTGGCCGAGGCGGGCCAGGATGTGCCGCGCCCATTCGGCGAGGTTGCCGATGCGGGGTGCCAGGCCCTCGGGATGCAGCGCCAGACGGTAGACGTTCCGGCCCGGGCCCACCAGTTCGGCGGCCGCTCCCTCGGTGATCAGGCCGAAGGCGGTGTTCGCGGCGATCAGGTCACCGCCCCGGTCCACGACCAGCGCCGGATACGGCAGATGCCCGCGGAGGACGTGGTCGATCGCCGTCCGCACGGGGGCCAACGCGGGGTCGTCGAGCGGGCTCTCGGGGTAGGCGGGCGCGTACCCGGCGGCCAGGAGCAGCTCGTTGCGGTCCCGCAGCGGCAGTTCCAGCGACTCCGCCAGGCGTACGACCATGTTCCGGCCGGGCACGGACCTGCCGGACTCGATGAAGCTGAGGTACCGCTGGGTGGTGCCGGCCCGCAGCGCCAGGTCGAGCTGGCTGAGCTGACGGCGGGTACGGCGGTCACGAAGCGCGCGAGGAAAGTCCACGGGCCTGTTGTAACGGCGGCCGGGGTTCCCGGGCCATTCCCCGCAGGGAATTGTCGCCGGTCGCACCGGTCGTACTGGTTCCCCGGCCCGGCGGTCCGGTGGCCCGGCGTGACGGTCACGGGACCCAGGACCGCTTCGGCCGTTTCAGAACCCCCGTGCCTCGCCCTCCCGGGCCACCGCCGTGCCCCGGCCGAAGACCACTCCGGCGCGGGCCGCCGCCATCTCACGGGTCAGGGCCGGCCCCACATGGGTGATCAGGAGCTCCCGTGCGCCCGCGTCCCGGGCGAAGCGGCCGGCGTCCTCGGGTGTCAGGTGGACCCGTTCGCCGTCGCGATGCTCGTCGAGGTCGGCCTCGCAGAGGAACACGTCGGCGCGGGCGGCCAGTTCGGTCAGCGCGTCGCAGGGGCCGCTGTCCCCGGAGTAGGCGAGCACGCTCCCCTGGCACTCGGCGCGCAGCCCGTACGCCTCGGTGCCGTGCGCGACCGCCCGCGCGGTGAGCCGGAGGTTCCAGTGCCGGACGCTGTGGCCGTCGTACAGGGGCCGGAAGTCGAACACCCCGCGCAGGAAGCCCACATCGGGTCGGCCGAGGAAGGCCGCGAGGCGCGGTGCGCAGTCCTGGGGCGCGTACACCGGGATGGGCGCGGCCGGTGTCATCCCGCCGAAGGCGTAGGCGTAGGCGGCGGCCAGCAGGTCCGCGCTGTGGTCGGCGTGCAGGTGCGAGATCCAGATCGCCGTGAGTCGCGCCGGATCCGTGTGCCGCTGCAACTCCGCGAAGGTCCCGGTGCCCGCGTCCACCCACACCTCGGCGCCGCCGCCCCGCAGCAGGTAGCCCGAGCACGGGCGGCCGGGGCGCGGGTGCGGGGAGGCGGTGCCGAGGACGGTGAGACTCAGGGGCATGGCGAGGAGAGTACGGATCCGGGTCCCCGTCCGCTCACCGTTCGCGCCCTGTTACGGCTTCCACCCCGGGTCCCGGCCGCTCAGCCCCACCGTCCGGTCCAGCAGCGAGGCGTCCTCCGGTACCGGCACGACCGGCCCGAACGGGCCGCGGTCGCCCTGCGCCGCCATCCGCAGGAAGCCGTGCGCCGCTGCCAGCGCCGCCGGGTCCGGGGCGTACTCCTGGACCGTGGCGCGGGCCAGGTCCCAGCCGTGCACGACCAGTTCGTCGGCGGCGACCGCGGCCGCTACCTCCCCGGGCAGGTCGATCCCGCCCGCCCGCGTCATGCCGCTCCACGCGTCCGGATCCCGCCAGGCCGCCGCCAGTTCGTCGAGCGCCTTGGGCAGCTCCGCCCGCCAGCCCGGCCCGATGTCGGGCGTGACGGTGCCGGGCGGTGTGGCGGTCGTCGCCCCCAGGTCCTTGCGGGCCGCGTCCCGGAACGCCACGGAGAGTCCCGCCACATGGCCCAGCAGGTGCCGGACCGCGTAGGCGGGGCAGGGTGTCACCCCGGCCAGCTGTTCGTCCGTCACCCGCTCGGCGAGCGCCGCCACGATCCTTGCCTGCGGACCGAGGTCGATCATGGTCGTGCCGGTCATTCCGGTTCCTCCTGCCGATGCGCAAAACAGCCTTCGGGAGGTGGACCGCGGCGACCGCCGGAACTCATCGGCCCGCCGTACGTCCCTCGCGCCGTCCGCGTACTTCCCTCGTGCCTTCCGCGTACTTCCCGCGTGCTTCTAAGGCACCTGCCCGATCCCCGCACCCCCGCCTTAGATCCACGATGACCAGGCATGAAAGCCACCTCCTGGTCCGTGTTCCGGCTGCTGCGCGACCGTAACGCGGCCCTCTACCTCACCGGCGTCGTGGTGTCCGGGTTCGGCACGTCGGCGCTCTGGCTGGTGTCGGGTGTCTGGGTCAAGGACCTGACCGGCTCCGACGGCCTCGCCGCCCTGTGCACCGCCGCCCTCTGGGCCCCGGCCCTCGCCGGGCCGGTCCTCGGCACCCTCGCCGACCGCGTCCGCCGTAGACCCCTGCTGATCTGCGTCAACCTCGGTCTCGCCGGTCTGCTGCTGTCCCTGCTGACCGTCGACTCCCCCGCCTCCGTCCGGCTCCTGTTCGCGGTCCTCCTCGTCTACGGCGCGGCGGGCGTCGTGGAGGACGCGGCGAACTCCGCCCTGGTCGTCGCCGCCGTCGATCCCGCCCTCCTCGGCGACTTCAACGGACTGCGGATGACCGCCCGCGAGGGCATGAAGCTGGTCGCGCCGCTGACCGGCGCCGCGCTGTACACGGCGTACGGCGGGCCGGGCGTGGTGCTGCTGGACGCGCTGACGTTCGTCCTGGCGGCGGGGGTGTGCGCGCTGCTCCGGGTGCGTGAGGAGCGGCCGGGGCCGGCCGCCGGGAGCTGGCGGGGGCAGACCGTCGAGGGCGTCCGGCTGCTGTGGGCGCATCCGGTGCTGCGGCCGCTGGTCCGGGCCGGCGGCGCCACGATGTGCCTGGCCTCGCTCGGCAGCAGCCTGAACTACGCCGTCGTGGACGCCGTCGGCCACTCCCCCGCCTATGTCGGCGTGCTGTACACGGTCCAGGGCGTCGGCTCGGTCGCGGTCGGGCTGGTCTCCGGGCCCGCGCTGCGGCGGCTGGGCGAGCGGCGGTTCGCGGGGTACGGGATCGCGCTGACGGGGGTGGCGGTGGCCGTGCGGGCGGTGCCATGTGACATATCACTGCTCATCTGCAGCCTCGCCGGCGGCCTCGGCCTCCCCTGCGTGCTGATCGCCGCCCACACCGCCGTCCAGCGCGAGATCCCGGCCGCCGCGCTGGGGCGGGCGTCCGCGACCGCCGACACGCTGATGTTCACCCCGAACGTGATCGGGCTGACGGCGGGCGCCGCCCTCGTCGAACTCGTCGACCACCGCTGGCTGTTGGCGGTCCTCGGCGGTGGGCTGCTGGCCACCGCCGGGTCACTGGCTCAGCGCAGTGCCTCCCGTACCGCCGCGAGGTCGCCGTCGGACGCCAACCCGGCGTGATAGAGCCGTAGTTCGGTGGCGCCCAGCTGCCGGGCGCGCTCCGCGTCGGCCGCCAGAGTGGCCGGGCTGCCGCCCATGCCGGAGACCACCCCGAAGTTGGCGGCCAGCACGGCGTCCACGGGCGCGTGCTCGGCGAAGGGCGCCAGCAGGGCCGTACCGCCCGCGCAGGGGACCACGACCCCGTCCGCGACCGCGAGTATGCGGGCGGGATCCACGCCCGCGTTGGCGCCGCAGTGGTAGGCCACCGGGTCGGCGTGCAGCAGCACCTGGAAGCCCTTGGGGGCGGCCGCGCGCACCGCCGCGACGGCCGTCTCCTGGAGGGTGCGGGCCTGTTCGTCGCGCCACGCGCGCGTGGCCGCCGCGACCGGTTCGCCGAGCAGCTTCTCCACCGTGGGCCAGCCGGTGTCGTCGGCCGTGCCGCGCCAGAGCGGTTCCAGTGCCTCGCGTACGGCGGTCGCCAACTCGTCGGCGTCCAGGCCCTGTTCGCCGTAGCCGGCCCGGCACGCCGGGCAGAAGCAGAGGGCCATCAGGTACTGGCCGGCGTCCCCGAGCGGGATCCCGGCGGTCTTGTCGTGGGCGTGCAGGTGCTGGAGGCCGTACCAGCCGAGGGACTCCAGTTCGGTGCCGGCGGCGCCCGGGCGGACGGCGGCCTCGGCGGCGAGGTCGGTGAGGTACGCGCGCGTGGGGGGCTGGGCGATGCAGGGGGCCCAGGGGTAGCGGTCGCCGTAGGCGTTGACGACGGAGGTGGCCGGATGTTCGGCGCCCATACGGGAGTTGTGGGCGAGGATCACCCAGGTGTGGACCTCCAGACCGGCGCCGCGCAGGGCCTCGGCCGCCTCGCCGTAGGCGTCGCCGGGGGCCCAGTCGCCCGCCGGGTACGGGCGCAGCTCGCGGCCCGTCCAGCGCCCGTCCGTCGGGTAGTAGACGGCCGCGTGCTCGGCGGTGACGATGCGGCGGCGGGGGTGACGGGGGGTCAGGGCGCGGGTGGAGTGGTAGGCGGAGGCCAGGGTCACCTGGTCCACGCCGAGCGCGGCGATGCGGTCGGGGGCCCCGGGGTCCCCGTTGACGTCCCAGGGGTAGACGAACGTCGACGTCTTCATGCGGCCTCCTCCGGACGCGGAGGTGCTCACGCGTCCTCCTCCAGCAGCGCGTACCCACGCTCGATCAGCTGAGCGAGCTGCTTCACATGGTCCTCGCCCGGCTCGTGCAGCGGGGGGCGGACCCCGCCGACGTCGAGACCGCGCAGGCGTACGCCCGCCTTGACGAGGGAGACGGCGTATCCCCGTCCCTGGGCGCGGAGTTCGACGAACGGGCGGTAGAAGCCGTCCAGCAGGCGCTCCGCCGTCGCCCGGTTCCCCTCGCGGAGGGCGGCGTGGAAGGCGAGGGCGATCTCGGGGACGAAGCAGAAGACGGCCGAGGAGTAGAGGCCGATGCCGATGGCCTGGTAGGCGAGCTGGGTCTGTTCGGCGGTGGGCAGGCCGTTGAAGTAGAGGAAGTCGCCGGGGATCTCGGTGCGGACGGCGCTGACGATGCGCTGCATCAGGTCCAGGTCGCCGAGGCCGTCCTTGAAGCCGATGATGCCGTCGGTGCGGGCGAGTTCGACGACCGTGGGCGGGGTGAAGACCGCGTTGTCCCGCTGGTAGACGATCACCGGGAGGCCGGTCGCCGCGGCCACCTCCCGGTAGTGGCGCAGCAGCCCCTCCTGGCCGGCGACCACCAGATAGGGCGGCATGGCGAGCAGGCCGTCGGCGCCCGCGGCCTCGGCGAGACGCGCGTAGCGTACGGCGAGCGCGGTGCCGTAGCCCGCGCCCGCGATCACCGGTACCCGTCCGTCGGCCGCCGCCACGGCAGCGCCCACGCAGGCCTCGAACTCCTCCGGGAGCAGTGCGTGGAACTCCCCGGTGCCGCAGCAGGCGAACACGGCGGCGGCGCCGGCCTCGACGCCCCGGCGGACGTGCTCGCGGTAGACGTCGAGGTCGAGGGAGCCGTCGGGGCCGTAGGCGGTGACGGGGAAGAAGAGCGGCCCGCGCGGGTCACGAAGCCGGGCGGCGAGCGGGGCTGGCGTCACGGGCGCTCCCTGTCGATGCATGTCTCTGATCGGTGTCCATATTCATGAACGCGACCACGTTACGAGCCCTCCCGAGGGCCGGTCAAGCAGGCAAACACCCACCATGCGAGCAGATTTCCGCACGCGCGTGCACACTTGACTCGGCACACCCCAGCTCCCTAGCGTGTCCACGCATGTGAATATCATGCATGTACGCGACCCGTGCCGAGTCAAGGAGACCGTGGATGCCCACTCCCCGCACGCTACTGCTGACCGGCGCCGCAGGCGGGCTCGGCACCCTGATGCGCTCCCTGCTCCCGGAGTACGGCTACACCCTGCGCCTCTTCGACGTGCGCCCGGTCGAGGGCGAGCCGGACGCGATCACCGCCGACCTGTCCGACAAGGAGGCGCTGCGCGAGGCCGTGCGCGGCGTGGACGCGGTCCTGCACCTCGCGGGGATCTCCCTGGAGGCGCCCTTCGAGAAGATCCTCCGGTCGAACATCGAGGGCACGTACAACCTGTACGAGGCGGCCCGCGAGGCCGGCGTGCCGCGCATCGTCTTCGCCTCCTCCAACCACGCCGTCGGCTACACCCCGGCCCCCCGCGCGGGCGACCCCCTCATCCCGGTCGGCACCCCGCACCGCCCGGACACCTTCTACGGCCTGTCCAAGTCCTTCGGCGAGGACCTCGCCCAGCTGTACTGGGACCGGCACGGCCTGGAGACCGTCTCCGTCCGCATCGGCTCCTGCTTCGGAGAGCCCGCCGACGTACGGATGCTCTCGGTGTGGATGAGCCCCGCCGACGGCGCCCGCCTCTTCCACGCGGCCCTGACCGCCGAGGAGGTCGGCCACACCGTGGTCTACGGCTCCTCCGCCAACACCCGCCTGTGGTGGGACCTGACGAGCGCGCGGGCGCTCGGCTACGACCCGCAGGACGACTCCGAGCAGTACGCCGGGAAGCTGATCGCCGAGCACGGCGAGCTGGACCCGGAGAACCCGGCCCACACCCACCTCGGCGGCCGTTTCGTGAACGACCCGCCGATCTGGCCGTACTGACACCGGTACTCGCGACGGCGCGAGACGATCGCACGCGGCGGCGGGCGGGCACCGAACGGGCCCGCCCGCCGCCGCGTTCGGGCATCCGGGCCGCCCGATCCCACCCCTCCCCGGACAGCCGTGCAGGTCCGAGGCGGGCACCGAGCCGGGCAAACGGGCCCACACGGGCAGTATCGGGCCCGCAACAGACCTGGTCAGCCCCGCACACCCGCTGTAGAAATTGCTGCATGGCCCGAACGGGCAGTTCCACGGCGTTTCCACAAGGGAGTGGGTGACGGGATGAGCACGCAGACGGCGGAGGAACGCCAGCGCGAGATCGTGCGGGCCGCACGCGCCTCGGGCTCCGTCGACGTCACCGCGCTCGCCGGCGCCCTGGGCGTGGCGAAGGAGACCATCCGGCGCGATCTGCGCGCCCTGGAGGACCACGGCCTGGTGCGCCGCACCCACGGGGGCGCCTACCCCGTCGAGAGCGCCGGTTTCGAGACCACCCTCGCCTTCCGCTCGACCAGCCATGTGCCGGAGAAGCGGCGGATCGCGGCGGCCGCCGCCGAGCTGCTGGGCGACGCCGAGACGGTCTTCGTCGACGAGGGCTTCACCCCGCAGCTCATCGCCGAGGCGCTGCCGACGGACCGGCCGCTGACCGTGGTCACGGCGTCACTTCCGGTCGCGGGCGCGCTCGCGGAGACCGAGAACATGTCGGTCCTGCTGCTGGGCGGCCGGGTGCGGCCCGGCACGCTGGCGACCGTCGACCACTGGACGACGAAGATGCTCGCCGGTTTCGTTCTCGATCTCGCCTACATTGGAGCCAACGGCATCTCGCGCGAGCACGGGCTGACCACCCCGGACCCCGCCGTCAGCGAGGTCAAGGCGCAGGCCGTCCGGGCCGCGCGCAGGACGGTCTTCGCGGGCGTGCACACCAAGTTCGGAGCCGTCAGCTTCTGCCGCTTCGCCGAGGTCGGCGCCCTGGAGGCGATCGTGACGAGCACCCTGCTGCCCACCGCCGAGGCCCACCGCTACTCCCTGCTCGGCCCCCAGGTCATCCGGGTCTGACCCCCGACCTCACCCCTCCCCGAAGGCCTTTCCACACCCTCCACTGCCCCATATATCCCGATTCCTCCAGGAGCGATCCATGCGAACCCCGAGCCGACGGAGGCCGCGCGTCACCCTCGCCATGGCCGCCGCAGGGACGCTGCTCGCCCCGCTGCTCTCCGGCTGCTGGGTCGGCGCGGGCGGGTCCGGTTCCGGCGGCGACTCGATCAACGTGCTGATGGTCAACAACCCCCAGATGACGGAACTCCAGAAGCTCGCCCCGCGCTTCACCAAGGAGACCGGCATCAAGGTCAACTTCACCGTCCTGCCCGAGAACGACGTCCGCGACAAGATCAGCCAGGACTTCGCCAACCAGGCCGGCCAGTACGACGTGGCCACCCTGTCCAACTACGAGATCCCGATCTACGCCCGCAACGGCTGGCTGCACGAGATGGACTCGTACGTCGCGAAGGACCCGGGCTTCGACCAGCAGGACATCCTGCAGCCGATGCGCGAGTCGCTGACCGCGAACGACGGCAAGCTCTACGGCGAGCCCTTCTACGGCGAGTCGTCGTTCCTGATGTACCGCAAGGACGTGTTCGCGGCGAAGGGCCTGACGATGCCCGCGCACCCCACCTGGCAGCAGGTCGCCGACCTCGCCGCGAAGGTGGACGGCGCGCGGTCCGGGATGCGCGGCATCTGCCTGCGCGGGCTGCCCGGCTGGGGCGAGCTGATGGCGCCGCTGACCACGGTGGTGAACACCTTCGGCGGCACCTGGTTCGACAAGGACTGGAAGGCCCGGCTGACCGGGTCCGGCTTCGAGAAGGCGACGAAGTTCTATGTCGACCTGGTCCGCGCGCACGGCGAGTCCGGCGCCCCGCAGTCCGGCTTCGCCGAGTGCCTCAACAACATGACCCAGGGCAAGACCGCCATGTGGTACGACGCGACCTCGGCGGCCGGTCTCCTGGAGGCGAACGGCTCCCCGGTCAAGGGCAAGCTCGGCTACGTCCCCGCGCCCGTCGAGCGGACGAAGTCCGCCGGCTGGCTCTACACCTGGGCCTGGGGCATCCAGAAGGCCTCCCGCAACCCGGACAGGGCCTGGAAGTTCATCTCCTGGGCGTCGAGCAAGCAGTACGAGCAGCTGGTCGGCGAGACCAGCGGCTGGTCCAACGTCCCGGCGGGCAAGCGGGCCTCGACGTACACCAACCCCGACTACGTGAAGTCGGCCGCCGCCTTCCAGGAGATGACCAAGGAGGCCATCGAGAGCGCCCGCCCGAACGACCCCGGCGTGCAGCCGCGCCCCGCGCCCGGCATCCAGTTCGTCGACATCCCCGAGTTCACCGATCTCGGCACCAAGGTCTCCCAGGAGATCAGCTCGGCCATCGCCGGACGGCAGTCCGTCGACTCGGCCCTGAAGAAGTCCCAGCAGCTCGCCGAGAAGATCTCCAAGGAGTACGAGGGACGATGACCGCGACGACAGCCCCCTACGCAGCGACACCCGCACGCGCCTCGCGGCCGCCCTCCGCCCGCCTGCGCGCCTGGGCCACCCGGGCCCCGCTCCTGCCCGCCCTGGTCTTCATGATCGTCGTGACCCAGCTGCCGTTCGTGGCCACGGTGGTCATCTCCTTCTTCGACTGGAACGCCCTCTATCCGAAGGCCCGGCACTTCGCCGGAGTCGACAACTACCGCCAGGTGCTGACCGACGCGGACCTGCGCCACTCGGTCTGGACGACGGTCCTCCTCACGGTCACCGTGGTGCTGGTCAGCCTGGTGCTGGGCCTCGCGCTCGCCCTGCTGCTGAACAACAGGTTCCGCGGCCGGGGCGTCGTCCGCACCCTGCTGATCGCCCCCTTCCTGGTGGTCCCGGTGGCCGCGGCGCTGCTCTGGAAACACGTCCTCTACAACCCGGAGTACGGCCTGCTCAACGGCCTGTTGCACTACGTCGGCGGGCCGCAGCCCGACTGGATCTCCAACACCCCGCTGCTGGCGGTGGAGGCCGCCCTGGTGTGGCAGTGGACGCCGTTCATGATGCTGATCCTGCTCGCCGGGCTGCAGAGCCGGGACCCCGAGCAGATCGAGGCCGCGCGGGTCGACGGCGCCAACGAGTGGCAGATCTTCCGCCATCTGACGCTTCCGCACCTGCGCCGCTACCTCGAACTCGGCGCCCTGCTGGGCTCCATCTACATCGTCCAGAACTTCGACGCGGTCTTCACGATCACGTCCGGCGGCCTGGGCACCGCCAACCTCCCCTACACCGTGTACCAGAGCTTCTACCAGGCCCACGAGAACGGTCTCGCCTCGGCCGCCGGGGTCCTGGTGGTCATCGGCTCGATCATCATCGCGACCTTCGCCCTGCGCGTGGTGTCGTCCCTGTTCCGAGAGGAGGCGTCCCGCGCATGAGCACCATCGCCCCACGCATCCGGCAGCACCGGGGTGTCGGCGTCGGCCTGGTGGCCTGGCTGGTCGGCATCGTCTTCTTCTTCCCCATCGCCTGGATGGCGCTGACGTCCTTCCACTCCGAGGCGGACGCGGCGACCAACCCGCCCTCCTTCGGCGCCGCCCTCACCCTGGACGGCTACCGCGAGTTCTTCGGCGCGGGCGGCGGCGCGAGCCCCTGGCCGGCGCTGGTCAACTCGGCGGTGGCGTCGATCGTCTCGACCCTGTTCGTCCTGGTCCTCGCCTTCCCGGCGGCCTACGCGCTGTCGATCCGGCGGGTGCGGAAGTGGACGGACGTCCTGTTCTTCTTCCTCTCCACGAAGATGCTGCCGGTCGTCGCCGGCCTGCTGCCGATCTACCTGTTCGCGAAGAACACCGGGATGCTGGACAACATCTGGTTCCTGGTCATCCTCTACACCTCCATGAACCTGCCGATCGCGGTGTGGATGATGCAGTCCTTCCTCGCCGAGGTCCCGGTCGCCGTCATCGAGGCCGCGCAGATCGACGGCGCCCGGCTGCCGACGATCCTCGCGCGCGTGGTCGCCCCGATCGCCCTGCCCGGCATCGCCGCGACCTCCCTGATCTGCTTCATCTTCAGCTGGAACGAACTGCTCTTCGCCCGAGTCCTGACGGGCGTGGTCGCCGAGACCGCCCCCGTCTTCCTGACCGGCTTCATCACCAGCCAGGGCCTGTTCCTGGCCAAGGTGTGCGCCGCGTCGCTCGTCGTCTCCCTGCCGGTGCTCGCCGCGGGGTTCGCCGCCCAGGACAAGCTGGTCCAGGGCCTGTCGTTGGGAGCCGTGAAATGAAGGCCGCCGTCATCGAGTCCGTGGGCCGTGCCGTCGTCACCGAGGTCCCGGACCCGACCCCGGGCCCCCGTGAGGTCGTCGTGGAGGTGGCCGCGTGCGGCCTGTGCGGCACCGATCTGCACATCCTCCAGGGCGAGTTCGCGCCCAAGCTGCCGATCGTGCCGGGCCACGAGTTCGCCGGCGAGGTGGTCGGCGTCGGCTCCCAGGTGACCGAGGTGGCGATCGGCGACCGGGTCGCCGTCGACCCGTCCCTGTACTGCTACGAGTGCCGCTACTGCCGTGACGGCCACAACAACCTCTGTGAGCGCTGGGCCGCGATCGGCGTGACGGTACCGGGCGGCGCCGCGCAGTACGCCGTCGCCCCCGTCGCCAACTGCGTGAAGCTCCCCGAGCACGTCCGCACCCAGGACGCGGCCCTGGTCGAGCCCCTCTCCTGCGCGGTACGCGGCTACGACGTCCTGCAGTCGCGCCTCGGCGCCCACGTCCTGATCTACGGCTCCGGGACGATGGGCCTGATGATGCTGGAGCTGGCCAAGCGGACCGGCGCGGCGAGCGTCGACGTCGTCGACCTGAACCCGGCCCGCCTGGAGACCGCCCGCCGGCTGGGCGTCTCGGCGTCCGCCGCGAACGCGGACGAGCTGGACCGGCCGCGGGGCTGGGACGTGGTGATCGACGCCACCGGCAACGCGGCCGCCATCCAGGACGGCCTGGAGCGGGTGGCGAAGGCGGGCACCTTCCTGCAGTTCGGCGTCGCCGACTACGCGACCCGGGTGACCATCGACCCGTACCGCGTCTACAACCAGGAGATCACCATCACCGGCTCCATGGCCGTGCTCCACAGCTACGAACGGGCGGCGGAACTCTTCGCCAACGGAGTGCTGGACCCGGAGGTCTTCATCAGCGACCGGCTGCCGCTCGACAGCTACCCGCAGGCGCTGGAGCAGTTCGCGGCGGGGGTGGGGCGGAAGATCGTGGTGGTGCCGTAGCGGTTCGGCGGTACGGCAGAAGTTTAAGGGAACGGTAAAGAGAGGTCGTTCGTTCACCCGGCATGACAGCTATGACCCCTGGCTCGAACATCCCTCTCTCCGCCTCCCGGGTGGCGGTGGACGTCGCCGCTCCCGTGCGGCTCGACGTGTCGGGCCTGCTGCTCACGGGCGACGGCAAGGTGCGCTCCGACGACGACTTCATCTTCTACAACCAGCCGGCGGGCGCGGGCGTGACCTACCGCTCGGGCGGTGGTACGGCGCCCGACGCGATCATCGTCGACACCGCGTCCGTCCCGCCGGGCATCGAGAAGATCGTGGTCACGGCGAGCCCGGACGCCGCGGGCCAGACCTTCCAGGGCATCGAGCCGACGGCCACGATCCGCGACGCGGCCGACGGCTCGGTGCTGGCCACCTTCACGCCTCCGCAGCTCGGCACGGAGACGGCCCTGGTGGTCGTGGAGATCTATCTGCGCAACGGCGCGTGGAAGGCCCGCGCGGTCGGCCAGGGGTACGCCGACGGTCTGGCCGGCATCGCCACCGACTTCGGCGTCACGGTGGAGGAACCGGCCGCCGCACCCGCCCCGGCCCCCGCGGCCCAGCCGACCCCCACCCCCGCCCCTGCCCCCGCCGCCACCCAGCCGGTCCCGCCCACCGCTCCCCCGGTTCCCCCGGCCCCGCCCGCCCCCGGCGCCGGGAAGATCAACCTGGACAAGGGCAGGGTCAGCCTCCAGAAGAACCAGACGGTGTCCCTGGTCAAGGGCGGCCGCCCGCTGCTCTCCCAGGTCAAGATGGGCCTGGGCTGGGAGCCGGCGTTCCGCGGCAAGGACATCGACCTGGACGCCTCGGTCATCGCCTACGGCCCGCAGCGCAACCACATCGACAGCTGCTACTTCGGCAAGCTGTCCATCCTGGGCGGCGCGATCAAGCACTCCGGCGACAACCTCACCGGTGAGGGCGGCGGCGACGACGAGGTGATCGTGGTCGACCTCGGCCGGATCCCCCCGGAGGTCACCGGCCTGGTCTTCACGGTGAACTCGTTCTCCGGCCAGAAGTTCACGGAGGTCGCCAAGGCCTACTGCCGGCTCCTGGACGCCGCGACCGGCGAGGAGCTGGCCCGCTTCGACCTCACCAACGCCGAGGCGCAGACGGGCGTGATGATGGCCAAGCTCATCCGCCAGTTCTCCGGCGAGTGGGACATGACGGCGATGGGCCAGTTCGTGAAGGCCCGCACGGTCCGCAACATGGTGAAGCCGGGGGCGGAGTCCCTCTAGAGGTGTCCCGGGAGCGGGTGCGCGGCCGTGGGTGCTACGGCCGCAGCCCCTCCGTGAGCAGCGACAGATACCGCCGGATGTCCTGGCCCTCCCCGTTGGCCAGCTCCGATGCCGTGGCGAGTCCGTGCGCGAGGCGCAGCAGTTCGACCGGCTCGATGTCCGGGCGCAGGGTGCCCTCCGCCTTCGCCGCGTCCACCAGGCGGGTGGCCGTGCCGCGCACCAGCCGGCCGCAGGCCGTCAGCGGGGCCGGGCTGCCGTCGGTGACCGCCGAGCCCAGCAGGGCCTTCAGACCGCGTACCTGGATGGTGGCGACGCACAGTTCGTTCAGCCACTCCATGAGCGCCGCCCCCGGCGGCAGCTCCGCGGCGAGCGCGTCACCACTGGCCGCCAGCGCCTCCATCCGGTCGGTCATCGCGGCCTCCAGCAGCGCCTGCCGGGTCGGGAAGTGCCGGTAGAGCGTGCCGGAGCCGACGCCCGCCCGTTTGGCGATGTCGTCCAGCGAGGCGTTCTCCCCATGCTCGGCAAAGGCCTCGACGGCCACCTTCAGCAAGCGCTCGTAGTTGCGCCGAGCGTCCGCCCGCATGGGCCTGACCTGCGTCATCCAGTTACTCCTTGCAAACCGTGTGCTCCGCGGGCAGTCGGCCGGCCCGTTCGCGCCGGGGGCGTACAGGGGGACGCGCAGACCGGGAGAACCTCATGTCTTCCCCGTCCGGCCCGTCCGGCCCGTCCGTGTCCGCCACCGCCGCCGGTGTCCCGCCGGGCTCCCCGCATCCCGCCGGGCTCCGCTCCGGCCTCCTCGTCATCGTCGCCGCCTCCATGATGGTCGGCGTCGACTCCACCGTCGTCAATGTCGCGCCGCCCGACATCCAGCGGGGCCCGGGGTTCAACCGCACCGGCCTGTCCTGGGTGCTCAACGCCTGCACCCTCGCCTTCGGCGGTCCGTTACTGCTCGTCGGCCGCCGCCGCACGCTCGGCGCCGGAGCGCTGCTGTTCGCCGTGTCCTCGCTGCTCGGCGGGGTGGCCGCGGAGGGCGGCCGGCTGCCCGTGACCCCGGCCATGTTCACGGTGGTGCGGCTGCTGCCGAAGCTGCCGGCTGTGGCGGCTGCGGCCCGGCCCTGGTCACATCTTCGTCGCCCCCGCCGCCAGGTCCCGCAGGAACTGCCGGGCCCCGATCAGGAACACCACGATCAGCGGGAGCACGCTCATCAGCGCGCCCGCCATCACCACCGCGTAGTCGGTGTTGTAGGCGACGTTGAGGTTGGCGAGGGCGACCTGGAGGGTGACCTTGTCGGGGTTGACCATGACGACCAGCGGCCAGATGTAGTCGTTCCAGAGGCTGATGAAGGTGAAGATGCCGAGGAACGCGAGCGCGGGCCGGAACAGCGGCAGCGCCACCTGCCAGTACAGGCGGAAGAAGCCGGCCCCGTCGATGCGTCCGGCGTCGAGGAGTTCGTCGGGCAGGGAGTTCTGCGCGTACTGGCGCATCCAGAAGATGCCGAACGCGTTGGCCGCCCCCGGGACGATCAGCGCCTTCAGGGTGCCGGCCCAGCCGAAGTGGGCCATGGTGACGAACTGCGGGACCAGCGAGAGCTGCGCCGGGATCATGTAGGTGGCCAGCAGGATGCCGAACAGGATCTTCCGGCCCGGGAAGGCGTACTTGGCGAACGCGAAGGCGGCCAGGGAGTCGAAGAACAGCACGAGCAGGGTGCCGACGGTGGCCACCACGACCGTGTTGAAGAGCGAGGTGAAGAAGTCGATCCGGTGGATCACCTCCCGCATGTTGTGCAGGAGCTGGTCGCCCGGCAGCAGCCGGGGCGGGTAGGCCAGGATGTCCTGGGTGGTGACGGAGGCCATCACCACCAGCCAGTAGAACGGGAACAGCGAGACCAGCACCCCGAGGAGCAGGGCGATCCGGACGGCGATCCGGGTGGTCCTGCTCCCGGCTCCGACGGCGAGCCCCGCGTTCGAGGCGGTGCGTTCAGCGGCCACGGCCGGTCTCCTTCCCGAGCGGGATGCCGGGGCGGTCGTCGCGGCCGGAGCCGGACACCAGCCGCCAGTTGATGATCGCGAACAGCGCGATGACCGCGAAGAGCAGCCAGCCCATCGCCGCCCCGTAGCCGAACTGGAGGTCGTTGAAGGACTTCTGCCAGAGGTAGAGCACGATCGTCATGCCTTCCTGGCCGGGACCGCCGGCGGTGCCCGGGTCGTCCGAGTAGAAGAGCACCTGCGGCTCGGTGAAGATCTGCAGGCCGTTGATGGTGGACGTGATGACGGCGAAGAGGATCACCGGCCGCAGCTGCGGCACGATCACCCGGAAGAGCAGCTGCCTGCTGTTCGCCCCGTCCACCCGGGCGGCCTCGAACAGTTCGGTGGGGATGGCCTGCAGACCGGCCAGGAAGATCAGCGCGTTGTACCCCACCCACCGCCAGACGATCATGAGGGCGATCGCCGACTTGATGCCCAGCGCCGAGGTCAGCCAGCTCACACCGTCCACCCCGACCGCTTTGAGCAGCGAGTTGGCCAGGCCCGCCTGGGCGAAGACCGAGCCGAAGACGATCGTCATCGCGACCATCGAGGTGACGTTCGGGATGAAGTACGCCACCCGCCAGGCGGCCGAGAACCGGGTCTGCGAGTGCAGCAGGAAGGCGAGGACCAGCGCCAGGAACAGCATCGGCACCGTGGACAGGAACCAGATCTCGAAGGTGTTCAGCAGCGCGTGCCAGAACACCGAGTCGTGCAGCAGCCAGTAGTACTGCCGGAAGCCCACGAACTTCATGTCCCCGATGCCGTCCCAGTCCTGGAAGGACAGGTACAGCGAGAAGCCCACCGGGAACGCGCCGAAGACGGCGAAGAGCACGTAGTACGGCGAGATGGCGGCGTACGACGGCAGGTGGCGCCGCCGGCGGCCGCGCGGGGCCCGCGCCCGGACCGGCTCCTCCGTGAGGTCCGCCGCCGACGGTGTCTGTGCCACTGCGGCCATGTCAGCTCACCCCCCGCTGGGCGAGCGCGGTCCGGGACGCCTCCATGGCGTCACGCCATGCCTTGTCGGGGTTCTTGCCGAGCGTCTCCACGTTCGTGAGCTCCTGGTAGACAGGGGTGTTCGCGGTGTTCTCGTAGGCGCTGAAGAAGATGACCGGGGCCTTCTCGGCGGCCGGGCCGAACACCTCGACGGGGATCTGGCCGCCGAAGAAGGGGTCGGGCTCGCGCATCGCGGGCTGGTCGTAGGCGGCCGGGGTGGTGGGGAACAGCGCCATCTCCTGATAGCTCTTCAGCTGGTTGGCGGGGCCGAGCAGCCACTTGAGGAAGGCGAACGCGCCTTCCGGGTCCCGGCAGTAGCGGGTGATGCCGACATACGAGCCGCCGTAGTTCGCCGGGCCGCCCGGCATCGTGGTGAGCCGCCACTTCCCCGCGGTCTTGGGGGCGGTGTCCTTGAGGCCGTTGATGTACCAGACGGCGGTGTTCATCGAGGCGATCCGGCCGCCGCCGAGCGCGGAGTTGAAGTCGGGCGTGCCGTCCAGGACACGGGCGCTCAGCCCCTGCCGGTAGGTCTCCACGGCCAGGTCCCAGGCGCGCTTGACGTGTTCCTGGTCGCCGATGAAGTGGTTGTCGGCGTCGACGAACTGCTTGGGGCTCTGGTACAGCGCCATCCGGAAGACGTACGCGATCTGCGAGATCAGGTAGGGCTTGCCGGGCGCCTTCGCCTTGAGGGTCCTGCCGACGTCGAGGTACTTCTCCCAGGTCGAGGTCGCCTCGGCGACCTCGGCCGGCTCGGTGGGCAGTCCGGCCGCCTCGAAGAGGTCACGGCGGTAGTAGAGCGCGGTCGGGCCGGCGTCGAGCGGGAAGCCGATCATGCGGCCCGACGGGCTGACGCAGCTCTTCCACTTCCAGGCCAGGTACTCGTCCTCGACCGCGTCCGCGCCGAGGTCCTTCAGGTCGAGGAACTCGTTCTCGTCCGGGAAGTAGTCCCCGATCGGGGAGTTGAGGCAGGCCAGGTCCGGCACGTAGGCGCGGGCCGCCATGACCGTGCGCAGCCTGCCCCGGTAGTCGCCGGCGATCGGCGCGCCCTTCACCTTGAGGCCGGAGACCCCGGGAACGCCGCCGGCGGAGGTGGCGAGCAGCTTGTCGCTCAGCGAGCCCTTCCAGTACCAGATGGTGAGGTGGTCGGTGCCCGCGGAGATCGAGCCGCTGCCCGTCCCGCATCCCGACAGACCCAGCAGCGCGGCCCCCGCGCCGCCCAGGGAGGCCCCCAGCAGCCGCCTGCGGGAGATCGTTCGGTGTGGTGCCATGGGCGCGCACTCGCCTTTCCGGAGCAAGGGGAGGACAACGATGTCGAAGGCCCCGTGAACGTTCACGTGAACGTTGCCGACGAGTATTGGGGTGGCCGAAAAGATCAGTCAAGAGACGTGCAGGCGCTATCTGTTGACGTGGTGTCAGGGGGTCTTCGGGGCCGACGGGGTCCGCTACGACGGCTCAGGCCGAGGCCCGCACCACCAGTTCGGGGATCACCCACGCGTCCGCGCCGGTCAGCGGCTCCTCACCGGCCCGCAGCCGGGCGACCTGCTCGACGGCCAGCCGGCCGAGGCGGCGCTTGTCGATGTGCAGGGTGGTCAGCGCGGGCTCCACCAGTTCGCCGAGCGAAAGCCCGTCGAAGCCCAGCACGGCCAGGTCGTCCGGCACCCGCAGCCCCCGGCTCCGGGCGGTGCGGATCGCGCCGATGGCGATCAGGTCGTTGAAGCCGACGACGGCGGTCACCTCGGGGTGCGCCGACAGCAGTCGGGCCATGGCGGTCTCACCGCCCGCCACGCTGTGCTCGGGGCAGAGCACGATCCACCCCTGGTCGACCGGCAGCCCGTGCCGCCGGACCTCGTCGAGGAAGGCCGCCCGGCGCGGGCCGGGGGCGGACAGCCCGTCGCCGTCCAGCAGTCCGATCCGGCGGTGCCCGGCCGCGACCAGATGGGCGACGCCCCGCTCCATACCGACGGCGACATCGATGCCGACGGCGCCGAACCGGGTCTGCTGCGGGCCGCGTTCGAGCAGCACGAGCGGAACTCCGCCGAGCAGCCGCGCGAGTTCCGCGTCCTCGTTCTTGAAGTAGCCGACGACCGCGTCCGCCTGGTGCGAGAGCACGTCGAGGGCCTCGCGCTCACGGTCCACGTCGGTGCGCGAGTCCCACACCACGACCTGCCAGCCCCGCTGCTCGGCCGCCTCCAGCACCCCGGCGGCCACCTCGGGGAAGAACGGATTCATCAGGTCCGGGATCACCAGACCGGTGGTCACCGCGCCCTTGCGCACCATCCCCCGGGCGAACCGGCTCGGCCGGTAGTCCAGCAACCGCGCCGCCTCCAGCACGCGTTCCTTGGTGACCGGGTCGATCTCACCCTTGTCGTTCACCGCACGGGAGACCGTCTGCCGGGACACACCCGCGAGCCGCGCCACATCATGAATCGTGGCCCGACGCCGAGGGCCGTCCGGCCCCCCGCCGCGCGTCTCCCGTTGTTGATCGTCCGCCCGCACGCTGTGCACTGTATCGCTGCGCGGGTGGAGGTTGGTTGCGGGCCGGTGGGCGGTGGTTGCGGGCCGGTAGGGGCCGGTCACGGGCAGGTGAGGGGGTGGCCACGGGCAGGCGGAGGCTGAACGCGGGCGGCTAGAACCGGTCGCGGGCCGGCAGGTGCTGGCCGCAGGCGTGCCCACCCCGCTTAGGGCCTGCCGGGAATTAACTTGCTGGTTCCATTCTTGACACTGCAGGTCAGCGGGACGTGCACCCGCATGTTGTTCTTTTACAGGCCCTTACAACGGCTAACACAATGAGGTGGATTGGCACTGCTGGCCGTGTCTGTGCCGGTAGTTGAGCGTTCGGCCAGATGTGGGGACATCGCCGTGGATCGTGTCGGATGAGCTGTGGGATCGCCTGAAGCCGCTGCTGCCGCAGCGTGAACGGCGTTTCCGGTACCCGGGCCGCAGGGCGCTACCGGACCGGGAAGTGCTGTGCGGGATCCTCTACGTGTTGCACACCGGGATCCAGTGGGAGTACCTGCCGCAGGAACTGGGCTTCGGCTCGGGCATGACCTGCTGGCGCCGCTTGCGGGACTGGAACGAGGCCGGCGTCTGGCAGCGACTCCACGACGTCCTGCTGGCCGAACTGAACGCAGCCTCACGCCTGGACTGGTCCCGCTGCGTGGTCGACTCCTCCCACGTCAGAGCACTAAAAGGGGGAGCCACACTGGTCCCTCGCCGGTCGACCGGGGCCGGGCCGGCTCGAAACACCATCTGATCACCGACGGGCA
Source organism: Streptomyces sp. NPDC048288 (assembly GCF_043201555.1). Classification (NCBI taxonomy): domain Bacteria; kingdom Bacillati; phylum Actinomycetota; class Actinomycetes; order Kitasatosporales; family Streptomycetaceae; genus Streptomyces; species Streptomyces sp. NPDC048288. The sequence continues at coordinate 1,252,767 of NZ_JBICZD010000001.1, read as the reverse complement.
TGGCACCCCGCTGGCTGTCCTGTTGACCGGTGGCAACCGCAACGACGGCACCCAGTTCCTGCCCCTGCTCGACGCGATCACGCCCGTCCGCGGCCGTGTCGGCCGACCGCGCCGCAAACCCGATTCGCTGTTCGCCGACCGCGGCTACGACCACGACACCTACCGCGACCAGGTCCGCAACCGCGGATCGTGCCAGCCATTGCCCGCCACGGAACATGCCATGGCACCGGACTGGGCACCTACCGCTAGGTGATCGAAAGGAGCTTCGCGTGGCTGCACGGCTTCCGGCGCCTGCGGATCCGCTGGGAACGCCGAGCCGACATCCATGAAGCGTTCCTCAAGTTCGCCTGCTGTCTGATCGCCCACCGATAACTCAGCTTATTGCGTTAGCCGTTGTAAGCCCCTCATCCCCACAAGCCTCCCACCACCCCATGCCCCGGCAACGAGACGGCCACAGGCCGACTACGCCTCTTAGCCAGCCCTGATCATGCTCATCATTCTGTCGATCTGCCCACCTCCTCCGGCGATAGACGGATACAGTTAAGTGCCGATTGGCAGGCATTCCTGGTACGGGGGGCAGGATGTTCTATAGGCACAATACGATCACTATCCGCGTCAGTCGAAGGGTCCTCTGGGTCGGTTCCGCGGCCTACCCCCTTCAGAACATCGCCCGCGTGATGCCAGAGACGCTGAGGCCGAGCTTCGCCAAGATTTTCAAGAGCGTCGGGCGCTGGTTTCTCGTGGCGTACGTCGTACTCGTGGGCTACGCCCTGTACGTGACTCAAGGTCAAACCCTCGCGGCTGGGCTCATCGCGCCAGCAGTGTTGGGGATCTTGGCCGCGTTCCTCGTCTCTGGTCTCATCCGCCTGGTATGGGCGATCAGCGGAGACACCCTGTACCGGCTCAACATCGAGACTGCGGGAGCGGCGAGCGCCGTAATTACGCATCCAGACAACGAACTGGTGTCCGATATCTCCCGCTCGATCATGGAGGCGATTGACAATCCGGAGGCGGAGTTTCAGTTCCAGGTCGAGAACTTTCATGTCGGTGACAGCATCACGCAGTTCGGCAACGCCAACACAGGCAAGGTGACTGGATGAGTGAAATCCACTACGGCGACAAGATCGTGCAGATTGGAAATCAAAACTCGGGCAAGGTCCAAGGGTCGGTGACCTATGGCAACGTGGATCAGTTCGTCCAGAGGGTCACTCCCGGCTTCGAGGCCCTCGCCGAAGCCGTGGCTGACGCCGTGCGTCATTTGGTCACCGCGGATGTGCCCGATGGTGTCCGCGAAGACGCATCGGATGCGGCAGCAACCGTCTGCGCCGAGGTCGCCCGAGACGAGCCGGACCGCGGCATTCTCCGGCGCGCCCTGGCAACCCTCAGGGGACACCTCGCTCCGATCGCGATCAGCACGGTCGCGGCAGGTGCCACGGCTGGCGGCGAGGAGACGGCGCACGCGCTGATCGAACGGCTCAGCAACGTGCTGTGACCACCACCGTCCGGCGAGTCCTCGCCTGCAACGTGCCTCCTAGCGGTGCCATGCGTCGCGGGCCTTCCCGGCGGAGTCGATCACATCCGGGACCTGGTCCAGCAGACCCTTCACAGCGAAGAGCAGCACGGAAGGCACGCCAGCGATGGCGAGAATGATGATGGCGGTGCCGTCCACCGATCCTTACCTTCCCTGTCACAGGTCGGATCGGGTGCGCAGGCAGCCTCGATCCGAACCCTGCGGTTCGGACCGTGCACCTAACGCCGACGTGTGCGCAAATGTTCTCGGTTCTACTCAGCAGCAGCCGATAACCCGAGCAGGCTCGGGAACTGGAGCGGTCCGCCTCTGTGGTTTCGACTCACGCCGTACAGGTTCGCACTCCGCACTACATCCAGTCGAAACGCTGAGAAGCAGCCCGCGAGGCCTCTGGAGAGCTGGAGAGGCAGAGAGCCTGACGACTTGCCGCGTCGAATGTAGCGCATCACCGAGGGCAGCGGGGGGAGACGTAACTAAGCCTCACCCTGGTCGAGTTGGGGTAAGGCTCAGTTGCTGGTCAGATGGCTTTGGTGAGGGGGCATCACCTGGGGGAGGTGTAGCGGTGATGGGGGCAGGTGCAGCGACGTATGAGGAGGATGCCCCGGCCGTGGGGGAGCGGGATGTCCTTAGTCTGGCGGCACTCGTCGTGCATGCCCAGGTAACCCGGCCGCTGGCCGAGGGCGCACTCAGGGGACATCGTGGAGGTGTCGTCGGTCGGCGCGCTCATCCGAAGATGCCGCCGCTGCTGAAGGTGTTCATGGCGCGGATGCGTTCGGCCATGGCCCGGTGCCGCTCCTCGTCTGTGGCCCGACGGACGTGAGCGGGGTCGGCGTCCCAATCTCGCCCTCCGGCCACGGGGCGCAGCTGGACGTACGAACCTTCGTGCCCCATGAGGTAGCCGAGCTTGTCGCTGGCGATGTCGATGACCAGGGTGCCGGCTGGCGGTTCCACCTTCTCGGCGGTCACTCGCGAGCCCCCGAACGGAGTGCCTTGGCGAGGCGGACGGCCACGTCGGCGCGCACGCAGCCCAGTTCGACCGGCTCCGACCCGGGTGAGGCCGGGTCGAGCCTCAGCGAGGGGAAGACGATCCTCACTCCGTCCAGGGCGGCTCTCAGTTCCTCGACCGCCGCTTGAGTGTCGGTGACGTCCTGCGCTTTCTTCGGTGCCATGAACCCGAAGCTAGGAACCGGCCACCGCTGATCGCTATGGGAGTTGCGCAAAGTTGCTTGACGTCCTCCCCGAGTTGCGGAAGGTTGCTGATAAAGGCCGACGGAACCCGGTCGGGAAGCCGCCGGGCTCAGCGAGGCTTGGAAGATCAGTCCTCTGACGAAAGGAACTGATCATGGCGCGTCGACTGCGCTTCAAAGGCACGGGCAGCGGCGTCAACGGGTGCCCCGCTGTGCATGAAGATCTCGACTCGGGTGAGGTCATCGTGCACGGCCCGGCTCTCACCGACCCCGATGACATCGGCCAGCTTCGCCACCTGAACCAGGGCGAAGTGCCCATCGTGGTACCGCGCGAACTGCTCGTCGACTTCGGCCCGAAGGAGGTCACCCGGGTGCCGGACATCATCGGTCTGGACGAGTTCGACCGGCTCTTCACCCAGTTCAAGCACACGGCCTGGCGGCTGGAGACGCGGCGCCGGTACGCCTCCGACGAAGTCACCGACACTTACGCCCAGTTCACTCGTGGCGAGCCCGTGAACTGGGATGGCGTCGACGTGGAGTGGTGCGCCGAACGCCGGGAACAGACCGCGCTGGGTAAGCGATTCGAGCGGGCGCGTGTGGTGGACAACCCGCCAACGGCCGGTCAGCTCTACCTCCTCGACAACGCGCGCCGTAACAGCGCCGTCGGTGAGCGGATCTTCAACCTGTGGCGCGAGGACGCCGGCCGGCTCGGCCTGCCCGCCGAGGACTTCTGGCTCTTCGACTCGCGGCTGGCCGCCCTCCTGAACTTCGATGACGCCGACACCCTGCTGAATGTCGAGCTGATCACGGAGCCCGCGGCGGTCCTGAGGTACGTCCAGGCGCGGGACGCGGCCATGCACCACGCCATCCCGTACGACCAGTTCGCGGCGCAGCTGACCGCGAAGGAGTAAGGCAGGTTGCTGACCGGTGAGCACGGACTACCAGCAGGCACGCGCGGCCCTGGGCATGCGGTTGCGCGAACTCAGGTTCTCCACCCCCGGTGGCCGGCTCACCGGTCAGCAGCTTGCCCAGCGGTACGGCTGGAACAAGTCGAAGGTCAGCAGGCTGGAGAACGGCAGACAAACTCCCACGGCTGACGACCTGCAGAGGTGGGCCGAAGCGTGCGGCCAGCCCGAGGCGCATGGCGAGCTGCTGGCCAGGCTTCGAGGGTTCGAGTCACACATCCGGTCGTGGCGACGGCAGCTGGCTTCCGGGCACAAGCCGGTCCAGGACACCCACCTGGGCGCGCACGCCGACGCGTCTGTGTTCCGGGGCTGGGAGTCCTCCATGATCTTCGGCATTCTGCAGACGCCGGACTATGCCCGGTCGATCTTCACCCGGTACGCGGAGCTACAGCGGTCGCCGCGTGACACCGAGGAGGCCGTGCGCTCCCGCATGAAGCGGCAGGAAGCCCTGTACGACTCCTCGAAGCGGTTCCACCTCATCCTGTGGGAGTCCGCTCTCCACGCCCTGATCTGTCCACCATCGGTGCTGGCCGCCCAACTGGACCGCCTCTCGGGGGCCATCGGCCTGGACACGGTCGAGCTGGGCATCATCCCCCTCTCCGCGTCCCTCAAGATCCCTCCGGCAACCGCCTTCTGGGTCTACGACGACCGTCAGGTGATCGTGGAGAACTGGCACTCGGAGATGTGGGTCGATGACGCCGACAACGTGGCCACCTACCTGCGCGTCTTCGACACCCTGAGCGAGTCCGCCGTCTACGGCTCTCACGCCCACAACCTCATCGACTCGGCCAGACGCGCCCTCAACCCGCGCTAGGCGGATAAACACCGAAGGGCGCCCCATTTGCGGGGGCGCCCCTTCTCGGTGACTCGACCGTTCACTCAGCTGCCGCCACATGGAACCATCCAGCAACGACGCTTACGGCTGGCATTACGATTTCGATAATCTTCATGCCGAACCTCAGCCTTCTATTTGAATTTGTTTTGTTAGGACGCTTGTCCTGGATGTTGCCCTTACGGAGTGTGCGAATGACCTTGGAGAACTCGTAGGAGTGCCAGATTGCCAAACCAACCGCAAGTGTGATTGCCGGAATCGAACCGGCGGCAGCAATAGCTCAATGAACGGGTTGAGGCTCAAATCTAGCACGGGTGACCGTTTTTGGCCCCGGAGCACACAAGCTCCGGGGCCTCCTCGCGTCCACAACACCTTCAGGGCTTTCAGCACCGCCCGGCACAGGGCCAGAGTGCCCCCGAACGCGATTCCGCCGTCAAGGACGGCAGGTCCGGCCGGCGCGTACATACCTAGCCCGGAGCGCCAGCCCCCCTCCAAACGACCCAGTGACCCGCAGCCGACACCCCCCACCGTCACCTTTCCCAACCTCGTCAGGCCCTGGCCTGACGCCTCCACCGGAGGAGTTCCGCCCATGACCGAACGCGGACATCGGAGGCGTCCCCCTCCTATACGGCTTCACCACGTTGAACGCGATGGAGGTGGCCGTGCGCTGCCGTTGGTGCCTGGTCTGGCACCACCACAAACTCACCGCTCCGCCGAACTTCATCGACTACTACCAGTCACGCTGCTACGCCCGCCCCCACTGGTACGACCGGGGTCGCTGGGTCGAACCGACCAGCACCCCTCAGGCCAGGGTGTACGGCGACGCCTGGTGTGTGCGGCAGCGGGAGGCCCGGCTCCTGGCCGCCGGGAAGCCCACGGCGTCCATCAGGCGTAGGCAGGCCACGGCGCCCGAGCTGGAGCCGCTCCCGCCCCGCATGGTCTGGCCAGAGGGCGGGCGGGTGAAGCGGCCACGCCTCACAGTCCGCGAGAAGTGGCCCACGTGGGACGACGACGAAGACCAGGGAGCTGGCTTGTCAGCCCGTGGCCGTCCGGCTGCCCTCGAATGACGTCTCGGTGCCCCCGGCGGCCGGTGTGGCACCGGGGCGCGCCACGATCGCCCTGGCCAACTCCGCGGTTATCGCCGCCCGCTGCTCCTGCGTCATGCCGGAGTCGGCGACCAGGCGTTCGGCCGCCAGGAAGCGCGACATCTCAAGCGGCTGGTCAAAGTACGCCTTGAGGTGACCAGCCGCCGCCTCCTGTGACCTGACGAACGTCTTGCCGATGAATCCCGCGAGTGCGGCCGACACCGCGCCCAAGCCGCCCGCCACGATCGCCCCCGCCGTCGTGCTGGCGTCGTACGCCACCGCCACGAACAGCCCCAGCATTCCGAAGCCGAGGAACATCGCGAGCTGGGCGCTCCAGAAGGACATGCTCGCCTGTCTCGTGGCGATCTTGTGATATAGCTCCAGTTTGCTGTGGTTCACCTCCCACAGCAGCGCGAGCGCCAGCCGGTGAGCCTCACGGCGTTCTTCGCTCGGAGTCTCGGGCGGATCCTCGTGGGGTCTGCTGGCCCCCTCCGACAGAGCGTCCTCTAGGTTGCGCTCCGCTTCGCGGACTCGTTCGCGGCTCTTTTGCACCTCGTTTGCGGAGTCGACTATGTGCTGGAGCACGAGCGTGAGGAAGCTCGCGGAAGCAAGGATGACACCAACAGTTGCAGGAGCCCGTGGAGCTGGCCCATCAAATGCCCAGTAAAGCCCCCAAATGGACACGGAAACACAGAAAGCGAACGATGCTTCGGCTGTCAGTCTTGCGAATCTGGCCCGCATGATGGGTTATCTTGCCGATCGAACGCCCGAAGCACTACCCGTTCTTGGAAACTTATTTACGGCGTGATGTGTTTGGGCCAACGATTTCGACGATATGCAATGATTTTCTTTCATCCGATGCAATAAGAGATTGCAGCTAATTCGGAGGTCAAGAAATGAGCACAACGCAGCAACCGATTCGGGCCGAAGGCGGAGCTTCGACGGACAGTTGCTGGCGATCGGGCACGGCGCATTAAGCCGGGTGCCGGGCCAGCGCCGGGTAAGCGTGGCACAGATCAGCGAGGTCTATTACAAGGCCCCGCGCAAGTTGCTCACGAACGGGCGGTTCGGCGTGGTCATCATCGGCGACACCAACAACGCCGTGGTGCGCAGTAATGCAGCCGCCATCAAGTCGCCTAACAGCATGGTCTTCGCCCCCAGGCAGCAAGCCGACGTCGAACGGCTCTGTGAAGCCCTCCTGGCGGCCATCGCCAGCCGCCAACTAAACAGCTCCACCAGCAGGCCCGCCCCTTTCGAGGGGCGGGCCTATTTGCGTTCTGACTAATTGCGGCAAGTCGACTGGGCCTGTTTGGATTGGCGCCAGGAAGCCAAATCGGATGTGATTAATTCTCGAATCAAGAGTCTCCGGCTTGAACGCGTTCCTGCGCTGAGGGATGAAGGCCGGATCGACCCCCGGATGATGGCCCAGGAAGAAGTGGTACCCCCCGGCAATGGGCGTGCCAAGGCCGGTAACGGGCGGGCGGAGGGAGATCGCGGGCGGGTGGTGGAGGCGTGAGTCGAATGTGGCCCCGTGGCCCTCGGGTACCGGGGCGGTCGGTCGGTTGCCTTGAGGTGGTCGGCACGGGCCGTTCGGCGCGGTCTGGACGCGGCTGCCGAGCTCGGACAGCCGTCTTCGGCGTTCACGCGGTGGGCCGATGGGGCCCGACAAACCGGTCGAGAAAGCTTTTTCGGGCTGTCACCCTGGCCAGATGTTGCTCAAGCTGACCGGGTCCAGCGGCGCGGGCAAGACCACGCTCGCCTTCGCCGTCATCGACCGACTGGACGGGGTCGTGGTGCACGACTTCGATGAAGTCGGTGTCCCGGACCCTCCGATCCCTCCCCACTGGCGCAACCGCATGACCGAGGTGTGGGTGCGCCGGAGTAGCAGGACCGTGGAATGGACCTGCTGCTGTCCGGGAACTCACCGCTGGGCGAAGTCCTGGCCGCCCCCTCGGCCCCCTCGCTGAACGGCATCGCCGTCTGCCTGATCGACGTCGCCGACCAAGACCGGCGCGACCGACTCGCCGCACGCGACGGCGGCCGATGGGGCCAGGCCGCCACCGACGCCTTCTGCGGCTGGGCCGCCTGGCACCGCGGGCACGCCCGCGACCCGTGCTTCCGGCCCGACGTCATCACCGACGGGAGCTGGCCGGAGATGGCCTGGCACCGGTGGACCACATGGACCGCCGAAGACCCGCGATGGCGCACCCACCTGATCGACGCCACCGGCCGGTCACTCGCGACCTCCGTGAACCAGGTCGAGCGATGGGTCACCGAACAGCGCAACGCACACCGGTCAGGCCGACTGGCTCTGCCCCGAGGCTGGACAGACGAGACGTCCAACCCAGCCGACCACGATGCTCGATCCACTTCTGAAACACGCCCTTGGCCCGACTCACAGTCACGGTAGGACTTCCGCTCAAGCCGACCGTGCGTGGCAGAGCCGAACTCCTGATGACGCACCCGCACCGAGCATCCCGAACTGACCGCCAGCCGGGACCAGGCCATCCCGCCGGCGTGCCGAGCTCGTCCCACGTCGTGATGATCGGTCACCCTGAGGTCGGCGACGACCCGACGATCTCATTGAGGGCGCCGCCCGGGCGGTCGGCTGAGGCTCGCGGGATGTCGTTCTGCCTAGATCACCGCGCTGTACGCGTTCAGTGCCGGCTGGCCGCCGAGGTGGGCGTAGAGGACCGTGGAGTCGGCGGCGATCTCGCCCCGCTCGACCAGGTCGATCATCCCCGCCATGGACTTGCCCTCGTACACCGGGTCCGTCACCATGCCCTCGGTGCGGGCGGCGAGGCGCATCGCCGCGAGGGTGGTGTCGTCCGGGATGCCGTAGATGCCCGCGTGGTAGCGCTCGTCGAGTTCGACGTCGTCGACGGTCAGCTCCCGTTCGACGCCTATGAGTTGGCCGGTGCGGTGGGCGATGCGGGCGATCTGTTCGCGGGTCTCGGTGGGCTTGGCCGAGGCGTCGATGCCGATGACGCGGCGCGCACGGCCGCCCGCCTGCTCCAGCGCGGCGAACCCGGCGACCATGCCCGCCTGGGTCGACCCGGTCACCGAGCAGACGATCACCGTGTCGAAGAAGACGCCCGACTGCCGTTCCTGCTCGGCGACTTCATAGGCCCAGCCCGCGAAGCCGAGGCCGCCGAGCGGGTGGTCGGAGGCGCCGGCCGGGATGGCGTACGGCTTGCCGCCGGACTCCTCGACCTCGCGCAGCGCCAGTTCCCAGCTCTCCTTGAAGCCGATGCCGAACCCGGCCCGCACGAGGCGTACGTCGGCCCCGGCCAGCCTGCTGATGAGGATGTTGCCGACCTTGTCGTACACGGAGTCCGGCCACTCCACCCAGCTCTCCTGCACCAGGACGCACTCGAGCCCGGCGCGGGCGGCCACGGCGGCCACCTGGCGGGTGTGGTTGGACTGCACCCCGCCGATGGAGACGAGGGTGTCGCAGCCCTTGGCGAGCGCGTCCGCGACCAGGTACTCCAGCTTGCGCGTCTTGTTCCCGCCGTACGCGATCCCGGAGTTGCAGTCCTCCCGCTTGGCCCACAGCGCCGCCCCGCCGAGGTGGGCGGTGAGGCGCTCCAGGGGGTGCACCGGGGAGGGGCCGAAGAGGAGCGGGTAACGGTCGTACGAGGAAAGGGACATGGAGGCCTCCTGGAGGGGCGGTTCAGTCGATGGTGTCGTCGTCGGCCAGGTCGGCGAGGGTGCGCCAGATCTCCGCGGTGACCCGGACCGCCGCCTCCGTGTCACCGGCCGCGCAGGCCCTGATCAGCCCCTCGTGCAGCCCGGCCGAGCGGCAGGAGCCGCCCTCGCCGAAGCGGCGGCGCTCCAGACGGCGGATGAGTGGGGTGTAGCGGGCCACCGTGGCGGCGGCCGCGCGGTTGCCCGCCACGCGGACCAGTACGTCGTGCAGTTCGTCGTCGGCGCGCAGCGCCTCGTCCACGTCACCGTCCTGTACGGCGCCGGCGAACCGCACGTTGGCCGCGCGCATCTCGTCCAGGTCCGCGTCCCGGAGCCGGGGCACGGCGGCCCGGGTGACCAGTTCGTGCATGGCGCCGACCACGGCCGCCGCGTCCCGCACCTCGGCGGCCACCACCGGGGTGACCCGGGTGTAGCTCTGCGGCTTGCTCTCCAGCAGCCCCTCGTCGACGAGCCGCGCGAACGCCTCCCGCACCGGCGCCCGGGACAGCCCGAGCCGCTCCGCGAACTCGGCGTCACGCACCACCGCACCGGGTTCGATCTCCCCGGCGACGATGGCGTCCCGGATCGCGGTGTAGGCGCGGTCGCGGAGCAGGGTGCGGGGCAGGGGTCGTAGGGCCTCCATGCACTGAAATGTTAGATATCAATAGCGGGGCAGGCAAGGGTGCGGCGGGGTGGGTATCGGTGTGGCGGGCATGGGTGTGACCCGCACCCCCCGTGAAGGTGCGGGTCACGATCGAGGGGCGACGGTCAGGCCGCCGTCGCCCACGGCCAGTCGGCGTCCCGGGCCGCCTCCAGCAGCGGCACCATGCGGAAGGCCGCGTCCGAGAGGCCGCCGAAGGTGTGCCGGCCGGCCTTTCCGGACGGGCCGTGGCCGACCCGGTAGCCGGCCAGGTTCCAGGTGTAGACCGGGATGTGCGCCGGCACCTGCCGGGTCGGGTCGCCGTGCTGGTGGTACGCGTACTGCTCGTCGGTGACGATCAGCACCCGGTCCTGCCCCCGGTAGTGCGCGCGGATCGCCGAGGTGGTGTCGGTGCCGCCCAGGTCGCCGAAGCGGCCGAGGATCCTCAGCACCGACTCGGCCCGGTCGAAGTCCAGCCGCTTGCTCGTCGTACCGAACTCGACGAGGTCCGCGTCCGCCGCCCGCAGCGCGAGCGCCGTGCCGAAGATCGCCGCCGCGTCGGCCCGGTTGAGCTCCGAGCGGTCGGACAGCGGCGAGTAGAACATCGAACCGGACCGGTCGACGAGCACCAGCGTCCGCCCCGGCAGCGCGGGCACGTTGGCCAGCGAGTGGCCGAGCGCCCGCTCCAGCGGGTAGGACCAGCGCAGCGACGGCGCGTGCTGGTACGCGGCGAGGTACCGGAAGGGGAACTGCCGCGACCGCGCCACCTCCGCCGGGTCGCTGATCCGGGCCGCGACCTGGGCGGCGACCTCGTCGGAGACCCCGGCCTCGTCGAAGTTCCGCAGGTTGCGGACGAGCGCCATGGTCCCCATGGAGGGGATCACGGCCTCCCAGGCCGCCCGGTCCATCGGCCCCTGCAGCCAGCCGGCCAGCGCCTCCCAGGTCAGTCCGGCCGCCGCGAGCCGCTCGGCGCCGTCCGGCCCGGTGACGACCGCGCGCCGCCGCTCGACGGGCAGTGCCATCAGCTCGCGGTGCGCGGCGAGCACCGGGCTCGACCCGGGCGGTACGGCGGTGTCCGGGTGGTGCCGCCGGTCGAGGGCGTACCGGAACAGCTCGCCCTGCCACGGCTTGTCCGGGTCCGGCGCCGCGTGCACCAGGTTGAGGATGTCGCCGAAGCGGTAGCCCTTGGACGCGGTGTCGTACTTGAGCAGCGACTTGCCGTGGTAGAGCCGCCGTACGGCGTCGGCGATCCCCCGCTTGACGGGCTTGGGGACGGCACGGCCGTGGGTGGCGGTCCAGTAGGCGAGCAGCTCGCCGGGCTCGTCCGGCCGCCGCAGCACGGACGCGACGACCTGCCGGTTCGAGGGGCCGCCGGTGGCGCCCACGGCCAGCCGTGCGTGCACGTACTCGGCGGCGCCCACGAGCGAGGCGGTCCGCATGTTGCCCTCACCGCGCAGCCAGCCGAGCAGGCCGGCGGTCCACTCCGGGTCGGTGACGGCGAGCTCGCGCACGAGCCCCGCGAACCGGTCGTCGCGGTCGGCGCCGGTCTCGTAGAAGGTCCGCTGCGAGACGAAGTGGGAAACGGCGAGCAGGAAGAGCTCGGAGCGCGCGTCCCGCTCCCGGCCGAGGCCGCCCTGGTAGGTACGGAGCACCCGTCCCGTGGAAGTGACTCGCGAAGTGGGCTGCGCCCGCGCCGACTTGGTGTTGAATCGCGCCATGGTGAATTCCCCCCGAATTCATTGGAGTTCCGGAGGAGGCGCAACAGAAGGAGGGTGTCCGAGTTCAGGGATCGACGACGGGACTATTACCTGGCGCGTCTGCCATTCCGCCACACCGGCCTTTGGCCGATGACGGGATTCGAACCCGCACCCCCAGTCGGGGACCATGCCCTGAAGTAACCGCTGCCTGCGCACCGGACACCCACCATGAGCTGCGCCTCCCGAGTTCACGTGCACACACACCGGGAGGTGCATGAAGTTTTTGGTGTCCAGAGATCGAAGTCGGCGGAACCGACGTAGGTGCTCTAACCCCTGAGCTACACCGGCGCGTTGTACCGGTGGCGGGACTCGAACCCGCGGCCGCCCCATTATCAGTGGAAGTAGGTCCTGCCTTCGCACCTGGACGTTCATCACTTTAGGAGGGCGGCCGCGAGTCGAGCGAACGAATTAAGCTCAGCAGTGCTTCTGGCGCTTCCAGGGCCCGGTGATGGCGAGCATGATGCCCGGGGTCTGGATGTTGGCGTAGAGGGTCCGGCCGTCGGGCGAGAAGGTGACGCCGGTGAACTCGCTGTACTCCGGCTCCTCTTCGGTGCCGGCGTTCAGCTCGTTGCGGGCGATGGGGTAGGTGGTGCCGTCGTCGGTGGCGCCGAAGAGGTGCTGGAGGCCCTCGCCGTCCTCGGCGATGACCAGACCGCCGTACGGCGAGACGGTGATGTTGTCGGGACCGTCGAAGTTGCCTTCCACGGACGGGTCCGGGTTGACGCCGATGCGGACCTTGAGGGTGAGGGTGCGTCGCTTGGGGTCGTAGAACCACACGGAGCCGTCGTGCTGGACGGGGCTCTCCGCGCGGGCGTACGAGGAGACGATGTAGACGCCGCCGTCGCCCCACCACATGCCCTCCAGCTTGCGGGCGCGGGTGACCTGGCCGGCGGTGAACTGCTTGCGGACGGAGGTGGTCTTCGCGTCGCGGTCCGGGACGTCCACCCAGTCGACGCCGTAGACCGTGCCGAGCTTCGTGGCACGGGAGAGGTCGTCGACGAACTGGCCGGCGGAGTCGAAGCACTTGAAGGCCTGGAGGGTGCCCGCGGTGTCGGCGAGGGTGCGGAGCTTGCCGCGGCCGTGGTGGAAGTGCTCGGGCGGGGTCCAGCGGTAGAGCAGGCCGTTCGGGTTGGAGGCGTCCTCGGTGAGGTAGAGGTCGCCGCGCTTCGGGTCGACGACGACCGCTTCGTGGGCGTACCGGCCCAGCGCCTTGATCGGCTTGGGGTCCTGGTTGGCCCGGCGGTCCTCGGGGTCGACCTCGAAGACGTAGCCGTGGTCCTTGGTGAAGCCGTTGGTGCCGGTCTTGTCCTCGGTCTCCTCGCAGGTCAGCCAGGTGTCCCAAGGGGTGTTGCCACCCGCGCAGTTGGTGGCGGTGCCGGCGATGCCGACCCACTCGGCGACCTTGCCGCCGGGGCGGACCTCGACGACCGTGCAGCCGCCGGCCGCCGCCGGGTCGTACACCAGGCCCTCGGTGAGCGGCACCGGGTACGCCCAGTTGGCGCGGGGGCCGGCCAGCTCGTGGTTGTTGACGAGGAGGGTGGCGCCGCGCGGGCCGTCGAAGGTGGAGGTGCCGTCGTGGTTGGAGGGGGTGAACTCGCCCGACTCCAGCTTGGTCTTGCCGCTGTACGTGATGATCTTGTACTTGAAGCCGGCGGGGAGCGCGAGGATGCCGTCGGGATCCTCGACCAGCGGCCCGTAGCCGACACCGCCGTGCGCGTCCGCCGAACCGGCCTCGGCGGACTCGGTGGCGGCGAGGGCGTTCGGGGCGGTGGCGAGGGCACCGACACTGCCCGCCAGCGCGACACCGGCACCGGTGATCGCGGATTTCCTGGCGAAGTCCCTACGGGTGAGCGACATGATGTCTCCTGTGACGGTCGGGAGTGCCGTGGAGGGTGGCGGACCTCAACTCGGCGCACACGCTCGCGCCCACCCCTGAACTCCGGTTGAACACCAGGCGACTTCGACGACGCCACTTCCATGAATCCGTATACACCGGCCCACAGCATCCAAAAGACCCGCCCAAGAACACACCCCGCGGTCCCCCGGTCCCCTCCCGCCGCAACGGCGCCCGGCCCGGACGACGCGACCGGCGCGACCGACGCGACCGGGCGGTGCCCGTCACGCGGCCGCCCGCAGCACGAGCGAAGACCGGCGGCGGTGACCCTCCAGGGCCCCCGCCGCAGTCCGTCTCTCTCGCCCCCCCGTCGGCCGCGCCCTATCCCCCGTGCTGCGACCGCGCCTTGAACGCCGCCTTGCGGGCCTCCTTCGCCACCCGCTTGTCCGGGTGCAGGCGGCCCATCGCCTCCAGAACGTCGGCGGTGTCCGGGTGGTCCACGCGCCAGGCCTCGGCGAAGAAACCGGCGTGCTGCTGGGCCAAGCCCTCGACCAGGGCCTGGAGTTCCTCGGAGTTGCCTTCGGCGGCCAGCTGGGCGGCGACCGTGTCGATGGTCAGCCAGAAGATCATGTCCTGGGAGGGGGCCGGCACATCGGCGGCGCCGCCCTCGGTGAGCCAGACCCGGGCCAGGCCGCCCAGTTCGGGGTCGTCGAGGACCTCGCGGAGCGCCGGCTCGGCCTCGGGGCCGACCAGGGACAGGGCCTGCTGACAGCGGAGGCGGCGCAGTGGCGCGCCGGCGTCCTCGCCCCGGGCGGCGGCGAGCAGCTCCCGCGCCGCGGACAGGGATTCACGGCCCGCCAGCCACTGCTCGGTCTCGGCCTGCGCGGCCCCCTGCGGGAACGCGGCGGTACCGTCGAGCAGCGCGTCCGCGCCCTTGTCGGCGAGGTCCCCGACCGCCGGCGCCTCGAAGCCCGCCTCCAGCAGCCGCGCCCGCAGCCCGTAGGCGCCGAGCGGGGTGAGCCGCACCATGCCGTACCGGGAGACGTCGGCGTCGTCGACCGGCCCCGCCGCGGGCTCCTCCTCGGCGTCGGCCATGAGCGCCTCGTCGACCGGCTGGTACTCGACGAGCCCGACCGGCTCCAGCATCCGGAACTGGTCGTCGAGCCGCATCATCGCGTCGGAGACCTGTTCGAGGACGTCGTTGGTCGGCTCGCCCATGTCGCTGGGCACGATCATCGAGGCGGCGAGCGCGGGCAGCGGCACCGGTGCCTCGCCGGGCCCGCCCTCGCTCACCGTCAGCAGGTACAGGTTGCCGAGGACGCCGTCGAGGAAGTCCGCCTCGGCCTCGGGGTCCCAGTCGAGTGACGAGAAATCGACCTCGCCGCCCTCGCCCAGCGCGTCGACAATTCCGTCCAGGTCGGGCACGCCCGCGTCGGCGATCACGGCCTCCAGCGCGGCCTGCCAGACCGCGAGGACGTCGTGCGGCGAGCCGGCGGTGAGCAGCGCCAGCTCCTCCCCCGCCGCCACGGTCCCGGCGTCCTCGTCGACGATCTCGACGAGCCCGGCGTCCAGGGCGACCCGCCAGGCCTCGGCGGCGTACCCGGCGGCGTCGTCCCCGGTGAGGCCGAGCAGCTCGGCGGCGGCCGGGAGCTGCTCCTCGGCCAGTCCCCCGCCTGCGTCGACGCGGGTGTCCGGCCCCGCCCAGCGGGCGAGCCGGGCGGCCCGGGAGAGCAGCGGTGCGGCCAGCGCGGCACGCGCCAGCTCCGCTTCGGAACGCAACCGCACCGGGGGCAGGGGCGAGCTGTCTGACATCGGCGGGTTCTCCTCGGACGCCTCAAGGGTCGTACGGCGACATGGACACCGTACCGACGGCCGTACGACCACCTGGACGCCGTACGGCTCAGCCGCTCAGCCTAGACGGATTTCCACCCATGCCGCCCGGTTCATCTCCCCGCCGGACCGCGCACATGGCTGAAACCTTGACAACTCCCTTGGCCAGGCAGGAGATTGACGCGCGTAGAAAACGGGGAGACAAGTGTTCACTCGTTGTCTACGCGCGTCACATCCGCGTCGCATGTCATACACGCACGTGACATGCGGCGTCGCATCACGTCGCATGTGTCATGCACGCCCCATGTTCACCCTCGTCCCGGCACGTCCGTATGTCCCCGGAGGGATTCCCTTGCCGAGCAGGTCTTCCGCGCGTCTCGCCGCGCTCACCGTCGCCGCCGTCTGCAGCGCGGCGTCCACCGTCGCCCTCACCTCGCCGGCGCAGGCCGACGGGCTGCGCATCCACGACGTCCAGGGCACCACGCGCACCTCCCCGTACGCCGGCCAGAAGGTGACGGACGTCCCCGGCATCGTCACGGCCACGCGCACCTACGGCTCCTCCAGAGGATTCTGGCTGCAGGACCCGACGCCGGACGACAACCCGGCCACCAGCGAGGGCGTCTTCGTCTTCACCAGCTCCACCCCGAAGGTCGCCGTCGGCGACTCCGTCACGGTGACCGGCACGGTCTCCGAGTACGTCCCGGGCGGCGCCTCCACCGGCAACCAGTCGCTGACCGAGATCACCAAGCCGACCGTGACCACCGTCTCCACCGGCAACGCGGTCCCGGCGCCGGTCGTGATCGACGCGAAGTCGGTGCCGGCCGCGTACACCCCCGCGGGTGACACGGCGGCGAGCGGTTCGGTCAACGCCCTGGCCCTGGAGCCGAAGAAGTACGCCCTGGACTACTACGAGTCCCTGGAGGGCATGAACGTCCAGGTCTCCGACACGCGCGTGGTCACCGCCACCGACCCGTACAGCGAGCTGTGGGTCACGGTGAAGCCGCACGAGAACCGCACCCGCCGCGGCGGCTCGCTGTACGCCTCCTACGACGACCAGAACACCGGCCGGCTGCAGATCCAGTCCCTGGGCGCGACCGCCGACTTCCCGGTGGCCAACGTCGGCGACACGCTGACCGGCGCCACGACCGGCCCGATGGACTACAACCAGTACGGCGGCTACACGCTCGTCGCGAGCAGCCTCGGCACGCTCAAGAGCGGCGGCCTGCAGCGCGAGACCACACAGAAGCAGTCGCGCGGCGAGCTGGCGGTGGCGACCTACAACGTCGAGAACCTCGACCCGTCCGACGCCACGTTCGACGCGCACGCGGCCGCGATCGTGAACAACCTGCAGTCGCCCGACATCGTGTCCCTGGAGGAGATCCAGGACAACAACGGCGCGACGGACGACGGCACGGTCGCCGCCGACGTGACGGTGAACAAGCTGATCGACGCGATCGTCGCGGCCGGCGGCCCGAAGTACGACTGGCGCTCCATCGACCCGGTCAACGACCAGGACGGCGGCGAGCCCGGCGGCAACATCCGCCAGGTCTTCCTCTTCAACCCGGAGCGGGTCTCCTTCGTCGACCGCGCGGGCGGCGACTCCACCACCGCGGTGGGCGTCACCAAGGTGCACGGCAAGGCCCAGCTGACGGCCTCCCCGGGCCGTGTCGACCCGTCGAACTCCGCCTGGACGAGCAGCCGCAAGCCGCTGGCCGGCGAGTTCGTCTTCCGCGGCAAGACGGTCTTCGTGATCGCCAACCACCTGAACTCCAAGGGCGGCGACCAGGGGCTGACCTCGCAGTACCAGCCCCCGACGCGCAGCTCGGAGGTCCAGCGGCACGCGCAGGCGGCGCTGGTCGACGCGTTCGCCAAGAGCATCCTCGACGTCCAGAAGAACGCGAACGTCATCGCGCTCGGCGACATGAACGACTTCGACTTCTCCGACACCACCAAGATCCTGCAGGGTGACGGCGAGCTGTGGTCGGCGATCCAGTCGCTGCCGAGGAGCGAGCGCTACACCTACGACTACCAGGGCAACCAGCAGGTCCTGGACCAGATCCTGATCAGCCCGGCGATCCGGCGCGGCTGCGACTTCGAGTACGACAGCGTGCACATCAACTCGGAGTTCCACGACCAGATCAGCGACCACGACCCGCAGGTGCTGCGCTTCCGCCCGTGACAAAACCCGGCTCAGGACTGGCTGTACACACCGTTCAGCCAGTCCTGCCAGGCGGTCTCGTTCGCCCCGGCGTCGGCGTCCGGCGCGAAGTCGTGGACGCTGATGCCGACCGGGGCGCCCCAGTGGTTGCGGCCGAAGAACCGCACGAGGGCGTCGTCGGTGCGCAGTCCGATGAAGTAGGGGTTGCGGTAGTCGAGCACCGCGTCCACGGTCCGGCCGCCGGGTCCCCGGACGCTCACCTTGGCGCCCTCGGCCAGGTCGTCCGGCAGCCCGAGCGCGCGGCCCACGGCGGTGAAGGCGTCCGGCGCCTGGGACGCCTCGGGCCCGTTGAGCTGCGCAAAGGTCACCTGGCGGGGCGCGAAGTGGGTGAGGTACTCGCGCAGGGTGTGCAGATAGAAGTCGTTGTGCTTGCTCGCGCCGTCGTACTGGTTGTCCCACTCGTCGGTGAAGATCCCGCTGTGCACGAAGCGCACCCAGGCGCGCCGGCCGCCGTCGCGGGGCTCGATGACGTGCTCCAGCTGGTTGGCGCTCTGGGTCGGGAAACCGACGTTCTCGCTGCGGACGACCAGGTGGTGCGGCGGGTCGTACGCGGTGACGGTGGAGCCGAAGGCCGCCGCACCGCCGACCCGGGGCTCGGGCGGCTCCATCGGCCACAGATAGGCGCCGGTGGCGTTGGTGATCGCCTCCCACACCTCCTCCGGCGTGGCGTCGACCTCGAACTCGCGGGCGATCTCGAATTCCTTGTCCTCGGACATGTCGGGGCTCCTGCTGCCTACTGATCCAGTTCGGGTACGGGCTGGTCCTTGACCGTGGGGTGAAGCGCGACGACGATCCGGTGGTCCCGGCCGCCCTCCGCGTCGGGTGCGTCGTACTTGCGGATGAGCGCGCTCACACCCGCCGTCAGCTCCTGCGCGAACGCCGCGCGGTCGGCGGCGGAGGCGAAGCGCACCTCGCCGTCCAGCGCGTACGTCGCCAGCCGCTTACGGGCCTTGGTGGCGCCGGTGATCAACGTGCCCACGTCACGCACCAGACGGGCGCCGAGCGCGAGCAGCCACCGCGCGGAGAGCTGGTCACGGAAGCGGTCCGGGTCCGGCTGCACGGCGGGCAGCGCGGCCGGGGAGATGACGTACGACGCCGCGGTCGCGCGCATCAGCCGCTCGGTGACGTTGCCCTTGCGCCGCTCACCCGCCAGCTCGACCAGGCCGTGCCGCTCCAGCGCTTTCAGGTGGTAGTTCACCTTCTGCCTGGGCAGCCCGACCTTGCCGGCCAGCATCGCGGCCGACGCGGGTGCGGCGGCCAGTTCGGCGAGCAGCCTGGACCGTATGGGGTCCAGCGTCACGGCCGCCGCCTCGGGGTCCTCGATCACGGTCACGTCCAGCATGGCTTCACCCTCTCACCGAAAACTTTTCTTGTCCAGACGGATCGAGTTTTCGGTGAGAGGGTGTGGCGTGCCGCGGTCGGTGTTCGCGAGGGGGGTCTCGGTGCTCGGTGCTCGGTGCTCGGTGCTCGGCGCTCGGCGCTCGGCGCTCGGCGCTCGGCGAGGACCCGTACCCGGATCTCAGCCGCGCCGGCGCCGGCTGAGCACACCCGCGACCACGGCAGCGACACCGGCGGCAAGGGCCGCGCCCCCTGCCAGCACCCGGCGCGGGTGCCGCCGAGCGGCCCGCACGATCGCGTGCGTGGACCGCGAGGCGCGCTCCCCGGCGGCGTGTCCGGCCCCGGCGGCCTTCTCGGACGCCAGATGCCCGGCCCTCCCGGACCGTTCCCGCACCACGCGCCCGGCCCGCATCGCCCGTTCCCGCACGACGTGCCCGGCCCGCATCGCCCGTTCCCGCACGACGTGCCCGGCCCGCATCGCCCGTTCCCGCACGACGTTCCCACCCCTCCCGGACCGTTCCCGCACCACGTGCCCGGCCCGCAACGCCTGTTCCCGCACGGCGTGCCCACCCCTTCCGGACCGTTCCCGCACCACGTGCCGGACCCACACCACCCGCTCCCGTACGACGTGCCGGACCCACACCACCCGCTCCCGCACGACGTGCCCGGTCCTCGACGCTCGTTCCCGCAGGGCGTGCCCGGTCCTCGACGCTCGTTCCCGCAGGGCGTGCCGCGCGTTCAGCAGTCGCTCCTGGGCGGTGTGACCGCCCTTCGCCGCCCGGTCCTGGGTCTGGTGACCCGCCCTGGTCGCGCCCTCGCGCAGATGTACGGTCAGCACGCCGGCCTTGTCCTTCAGCCCGGCGGCACGGGCCCGGGCGCGGCCCTTGAGACCGGCCTTCGCCGTCAACGCGCCCGCGGCGTCGCCCAGTCGGGCCCCCGTCGCGTGTGCGGTCCTCTTCGTCATCGCTGCCGCCCTCCCGGGTGTCGTCGGCGTCCGCTCTGTTCCGTCTCCAGACATGCGGCTACCCAGGTCGACGGCGCTCAGCCCTGCTCCCCGCGCTCCTCGCGCTCGCCGAGCCGGGCCAGCCGGCTCTGGAACCAGTCCAGACGGGCCTGCAACAGGGCCGCCTCCGCCACGAGTTCGGGCACCCCGAACCCCTCGCCCGGCACCGCCCCACCGGGTGGCGCACCCCCGGTGGGCGCCCCCGCGCCCCCGGCGATCACCCGCAGCCGCTCCCCCGCCAGCCGCGCGAACCCGGCGAGCGAGACGGCCGTACGCGTGGGCGCGCAGCCCCCGCAGACCGCCGTCAGGGCGCGCCAACCGGGCCTGCCCCAGCCCGCGTCGGCGAGCGCGACGGCCGGCGCCCCGCAGGCGCAGGGGCCCACCGTGGCCGTACGCACCCGCTGCCGGGCGTAGCGGAAGCCGCGCTCGAAACGGATGTAGGCGCCGAGGACGGAGACTTCGAGCAGCACGGCCGCCCGGTGCTCGGCGGTGCACAACAGGGCCTCGGCGGTCTCGCGTTCGTGCACGCAGTGGAAACCGCAGTCGCACAGCCGCGCGGGCGGGCGGTGCCGGCGGCCGTAGACGCAGGACGCGTCGTCCAGCACTCCGTAGGGCAGCGCGCCGCCCAGCGACACACCGGTGAACCCGGCCCGGGTGCCGTCCCCGGACAGCATCGGGTGGGCGATCTTGTAGCCGGTCGGCGGCTCCGCCGGGCGTTCCGCCGGGAGCCGCAGCCTCACCGGGCGGCCGGGACCTCTTCGGGCACGGACTCGGCCTGGGGCTCTTGGATCTCTTCGGGAAGTCCGGGTTCTTCGCCGTGCACGAGCGGCCGCTCCTCGGCGACCCCCTTGGCCAGTGCCCTGCCGAGCCTCATGACGCCTCCCATGACCTGCCCTCGGTGACCGTCCGGCCCATAGTGACCCATGAGAGGCCGAGTTGGACACAGGGCCTCGACCCGCCGGGTCACCAACATCTTAGCTTTACTAAGACATACCCCATAGAAGAATTAAGTGGAGCTAAGCCGTCGCGCTGCCGAGACTACCCCCATGACGAACCCACGCGACACCGCCCGCCCGTCCCGTCCCTTCGGCCGGACCCTCTGCGCGATGGTCACGCCCTTCACCGGCACGGGGGCGCTCGACCTCGACGGCGCGCGGCGGCTGGCCGCGCACCTGGTGGCGGAGGGCTGCGACGGCCTGGTGCTGAACGGCACGACCGGGGAGTCGCCGACCACCACGGACACGGAGAAGGCGGAGCTGATCACGGCCGTCCGGGAGGCGGTGGGCGACCGCGCGGCACTCGTCGCGGGCGTGGGCACGGCGGACACCCGGCACACGGTCGAGCTGGCGCTGGCGGCGGAGAAGGCGGGCGCGGACGGCGTGCTGGTGGTGTCGCCCTACTACAGCAGGCCGCCGCAGGACGCGCTGGAGGCGCACTTCCTGGAGGTGGCGGACGCGAGCGGGCTGCCGGTGATGCTGTACGACATCCCCGGCCGCACCGGCACCCGCATCGAGCCGGAGACGCTGGTCCGGCTCGCCGCGCACCCCCGGATCGTCGCCGTGAAGGACTGCTCCTACGACTTCCTCGGCACCCAGAAGGTGCTGGCCCGCACGGAGCTGGCGTACTACGCGGGCTGCGACGAGCACATCCTCGCCCTGTACGCGGTGGGCGCGGCGGGCTGTGTCAGCACGGTGGCGAACGTCGTACCCGCCGAGATCACCGCGATCCTGGACGCGTTCGACGCGGGCGACACCGCCCGCGCGGCGGAACTCCAGCTGCGGGCGACCCCGTTGATCGAGGCGGTGATGGCCGCCGGCCTGCCCGGCACGGTCACGTCGAAGGCGCTGCTCACCGCGCTCGGTCTGCCGTCCGGACCGGTACGGGCCCCGCTGCGGCCCGCCGGCCGGGAGGCGGCCGACGGACTGCGGGCGGTGTACGAGGAGTTCATGGCCGGTTGATCAGCGGCGGACGAAGACGGGCACCCACGCCTTCAGCTCGTCGTACATCTGCCGCTGGACCCCGCTCAGCGGCACGATCCTGTCGCTGCCGATCGTCACCAGCACCAGCCGGGCCCGGTACGGCTCGTCCAGGCCGGTCACCCGCTCCCAGGCGACGAGCCGCCGGTCGTCGACCCAGGCGAGCAGATGGCCGCCGCGGACCTTGGTGATCTCCTTGCCGGTGCGGGGATCGCGGATCGAGGAGTACGACTTCCCGGGGGCGACCTCCTTCGTCAGACCGAGCGCGGCGAGCCGGCCGTTCGGGGACAGCCGTGCGTCGACGTCCGCGCGCAGGTACCGCTCGTTCGCCGGCGCGGCGGTCCTGTCGCCGTCGAGGCCGTAGAACTGCTGGGTGCCGTCATGGTCGCCCAGGACCTGCGTGTACACCTGACGGCCGGTACGGCTGTAGGAGAAGTCCGCGCGGGCGAGGGTGTCGCGGTCGTTCGCCACCGCCGTCCAGGTGCCCTTGCCGGAGGCCACGGAGAAGTCGTAGAAGCCGGTCCGGGTCGACGCCTCGAACGCGGGTCCCCAGTCCCAGCCGCCCTCGACGTTCTGGGCCTTGGACCGCACATCGGGGTTGCCGGTGTACGTCGTGGCCAGCAGCCGGGTCCCGTCGTAGGAGAACGCGAGCCCGGCGACCGCGTGCTCGACCGGGATCCACCGCTCGACCTTCCTGGTGTCGAGGTCGAGCAGGCCGATCCGGTGGACGGGCTGGTTCTGCTCCAGCACGGCCGCCGTCCGCAGGCCCGGCGCGACGGCGACGAAGGACCACCGGGAGTCCTTCACATACGTTCCGGTCCCGGCGTCGAGCAGCCGGTAGGTGCGTACGCCGATGCCCTTTCCTCCCGGCTGCGGCACGGTGCGCCAGGTGTAGTAGGCGGCGAGCGCCGTCTGCCCGGCCGCGATCAGTGAGCGCGGCGGCGACTGGTCCGGCTGTCCTGGTGATCCCGTCCTGCTGCAGGACCCCGGACGGGCGCACATCGCTCTTCCCGGAGTCCAGCAGCGGCACCGCCACCGCGACGGCGACGGCGACGGCGACCACGGCGGCCGTCGCGGCGGCCATGGCGGCGAGCCTGCGGGTGCGGCGGCGCCGGCGCACGGCCAGCACCCGGTCGGCGAAGCCCGGTCCCGCCGGGCTCTGTTCCGCGGCCAGCTCCCGCAGGGAGTCGCACACGAGTTCCTCGACGTTCACGGCCGCACCTCCACGGGCGAGTAGTCATGGGACGGCGGCTGGGCGCGGCCGGGGTCCGGATCGAGGGCGGCCAGTTCGGGCGCGAGGGTGCGCAGCCGGGCCAGCGAGCGGTGGGTGGTGGAGCGCACGGTGCCGACGGAGCAGCCGAGCAGCCGGGCCACGTCGGCCTCCGGCAGGTCCTCGAAGGTGGGGGTCCCCCCGCTCGAGCGAAGCCGAGAGTGGGGGAGCAGGACCAGCACGGTGCGCTGGCGGGCGGTGAGCCGGGACAGCGCGGCGCGCAGCACGAGCCGCGCCTCGGCGGCGGACGCGGGCGGGCTCTCCGGGGGTTCGGCGACGGTGAGTTCGCGCCGTCGCCACTTCAGCCGCCAGCGGCTGATCTGCTGCCGGTAGAGGACCTGCCGTACATAGGCCTCGGGTTCGTCGATGCGCTGCCAGCGGCCGGCCGCCTTGATCAGGGCGTTCTGCAGCAGGTCCTCGGCCGCGTGCCGGTCGCCGCCGGTCAGCAGCACGGCCGTCCTCAGCAGCGCCGAGGACCGGCTGTCCACGAACTCCACGAAGCTCTCCTGCAGTTCCGCATCCATCGTCACCTTCTCTTCCCCCGGGCCCACCTCGTGTCCGGGCCCTGTATTCCCTGGTGACGCGCGCGAAGCGGCCCCACTATGCCTGTCCGGCGCGGAAAGAATCACCGGAGCCGGCCGGCCGCCCTGCCGTACGTTGGCCCCGTGAGCCGCCCCCTGCTGTTCCTGGACGTCGACGGCCCCCTCAACCCGTACGCGGCCCAGCCCGAACGACGGCCCCCGGGCTATACGACGATCCGCGCGACCGTGCGCCCCGGCCGCCCCCTGCGCGTCTGGCTGAACCCCCACCACGGCCCGGCCCTGCTCGCCCTCGGCTACGAACTCTGCTGGGCGACCACCTGGATGGCCGAGGCCAACCGCTGGATCGCCCCGGTCCTCGGCCTCCCCGACCTACCGTACGTCGACTTCGGCCACACCCTGCTGACCCAGCGACCGGACGGAGTCCACTGGAAGACCGAGGCGATCGTGGCCCACGCCGACGGCCGCCCTTTCGCCTGGATCGACGACGAGCAGACCCCACCGGACACCCTGTACGTCCACACCCACCATCCCGCCCCGGCCCTGCTGCACCACGTCGACCCCCGACTCGGCCTACGGGACACCGACTTCACCGCACTGACAGAATTCCGGACATCCCTGCCACCCGACGCCTGACCACCCGCATCACCCGTACTGCCCTGGTGGTGACGGCTTGGCGGTGCGGGTGGTGCGGGTGCGGGTGGAACTACCGGGTGAGATCGGTCGGTTCATCGAGTCGGGTCAGCTTCTGTGGGTTGGAGGTCGCGTAGATGCGGGTGATGCGCCCGTTCTCGATCAGGAAGCTGACCGTGGCGCCGCCGCTGTCGGCTGCGATGCGGATCGCGGGGGCGCCGTTGAGGCATACCGTGGTGGTTCTGCAGGCGGTCCGGTCGGCGGCGGCGAGCATCGTTGCCACGAGTGCGGCGCCGTGGACGGGGGCCGGGGCGGCGGCCGTGATCCCGCCTCCGTCGGCGACGAGGACGACGTCCGGCGCCATGATCTCCATGAGGTCCTGGATGCGCCCGGTGTGCAGCGCGGCGACGAAGCGGTCCACCACGGCCTTGTGCTCCGAGCGGCTCACCCTGACGCGTGGCTGTCTGGCGGCGACGTGATCACGGGCCCGCCGGGCGACCTGCCGGACCGCGGCGGAGGTCTTGCCCACGGCCCCGGCGACCTCGTCGTAGGGCATGTCGAAGACCTCGCGGAGCACGAACACCGCGCGTTCCACGGGTCCGAGCGTCTCCAGGACGGTCAGCATGGCGATGGATACGCTTTCCGCGAGTTCGACGTCGTCGGCCACGTCGGGGTGGGTCAGCAGCGGCTCGGGCAGCCACTCGCCCACGTAGTCCTCACGGCGGCGGGTGAGGGTGCGCATGCGGTTGAGGGCCTGCCGGGTGACGGCCCGGACGAGGTACGCCCGCGGGTCGTGCACCTGTGACCGGTCGACGCCCGCCCACCGCAGCCAGGTCTCCTGCAGTACGTCCTCCGCGTCGGCGGCGGAGCCGAGCATCTCGTAGGCGACGGTGAACAGCAGGCCCCGGTGGACGACGAACGGGTCCTCCGTCATGCCGTGGACCCCGCACGGGACGCCGCCGGGCGCTTCGCGAGCGGGATCTCGCAGGCGTCGGAGAAGCCCTGTGAGGCGACCCCGTTCGCCACGTTGGCCCTGGTCGCCAGGTTGACGTAGGCGATGAACGCGGTGAGTTCCACCATCGCCCCCGTCCCGAGCCGCTGCAGCAGGGCGGCGTACTGCTCGTCGGTGACGGTCGGCGGCGTGTCCGTCATCGCCTCGGCGTACGCCATGACGTCACGCTCCAGCGCTGTGAACACCTCCGCCTCCCGCCAGCGCGGCACCTGGCTCGCCTTGGCCAGGTCCAGGTTCTCGTTCCGCGCCTGGAAGTAGCCGACGTCCAGGCACCAGCTGCAGCCGACCTGCGCCGCGACGGCCATGTGCGCGAACGACTTCAGGCCGGCGTCGGCCCCCTCCCACACCCCCACCTTGGCGCCGAACTCCAGGTTGTCCTGGGCCACCCGGGGGCTGTGCCACAGCACCTCCACGTTCTCGGGCACAGCACCCAGCTGCTTGATCATGTTCTCCCGGAGCTCGGCGGGAAGCTCGGCCTTCGGCAAGCGCAATGTCATGATGACCCTCCTTGTACGCGTCCCCGTGGGGCTGTTCGGCATGAAGACACCGCCCGGCCCCCGCGCGTGACACCCGCGCCTGCCTCGGCCCGTCAGACGTAGGTCCAGCGCCAGGCGTTCGAGCTGTACGCGCACTCGATCTTCACGCCGCCCGCGGTGGTGGTGACGGCTCCGTGATCGCTGTTCCGGCAGAACTGCCCCGCCGCGTAGCAGTTCCCCGCGTTGGAGACGATGGTGCAGGTGCCGGCGCTGTCCTGACCGCTGCTGCCGCTGCCACTACCGCTGTCGGCGGCCTTGGCGGCGGCGGTCTTGGTGACCGTGACCGTGGGGGCGGGCTTCGCCTTGGCCTTGACGGTCTCGGTGACGGTCGGGCCGGGCTCGGGCGTGGCGGTGGCGGTGGCGGTGACGGTCGCGGTGATGGTGGTCGAGGGTTTGACCTTGGTCTCGACGGGCTGCTGCCCGTCGTTCCCGGCGGAGCCGATGAGCGCGCCCGTGACGAACAGGGCCGTGCCGCCGACCCATACGAGGACCCGTCTGTGGAGCGGGCGCGTGGCGGGCGGGCCCGGTGTCGGCGGTATGGGCGTGGTGTACGGGTTGGTCATCTCGTCCCCCCAGGGTGTTTCGGGTGGAGTGACCGTAGTGCCCGTCAGAACCCTGTGTGCGGAGCGTGTCGGATGGGTGGCCATACTGTGACCCGCGCCGCCCGAGACGACCCTTCGAGTGGTCCCGGCGGAGAACCCTGCCGAGGTGTCGACGGACGGGCCGCGGGCGATCCTTGACCGCGGACAACCGTGAGAGGAGGATCCTTTCCTCGATGAAGGAGTGCGGATGCTGCGGTTCACGGACTGGTCCGTGGTCGCGATTCGCGCCTCGTTCCCGCTCCTCCTGGGCCTGGGAATGATCATCGCCAGGGTGCCTCGCCTGCTGGACGCGCCCCACTCAGTCGTCATGATCACGGACACCCTCAACGGCGCACTGGCGGTCACCGTGCTGGTCCTGGTGCTACGAGCGGCGCATCGCGTCATTCGGGCGCGGAGCCCTCGCATCATCGACTGATGTTGCGGGTCGGGAGGTTGGTGTCGGCGCGTAGTGGCGGGCGAGGTCGGTGGCGAGGTCACGGAGGTGAGCCCTGGCTTCGGCGGGGCCGTGCACGGTGATGGCGCTCCCGAACGGCAGTAGTGCTCGCACGTCCTCCAGCTGCGGGAAGCGGATGGTCACCCGGTGGCCGGCGGCGGATGCGTCATGGTCCTCCTGGACGAGTCGTCGGCCGAGGATCCGTCGCGCTCGCTCGATCTGGGTCCGGTCGATGGTGGCGCTGACCTCTGTCGCGTGGTCGTGTTCCCACTGATCGACGAGCGCCGCGGCGACGGTGGCCAGGGTCTGGTTCTCGCGGATCCGCCGTGGCCGGCCGGCTTCCTTCCACGCCGTGATCCGTTCGAGCCGGTACATCCGTGGCACTCGGGCACAGTCGGCGACGAGGTACCAGGTGCCGGCCTTGGCGAACAGCCCGTAGGGATCCACGAGCAGGTCGCGTGGGCCTGGCTCGCGTGGGCTGTCGTACTCGATCCGTAGCCGGCGGCCGCGCCGCAGCGGGCCGATCAGCGAAGCCGGAGTCGTGCCGGACGTAGGGGCCTGGAGCCAGGGACGGCTGTCCACGTGCACGACGTCGGTGAGCGGCAGGAGCTCGTGAACCCGGCGTGGCTGTGCGGCGGCGATCTTGGAGAGCGCGCGCCGGCTCTCGGCCGACGCGTCGAGCTCCGCGCGTTGCCTCTCGTCCAGTCCGGTGAGCGAGAGGTGATCACGCTCGCCGGGCGTGAGCCGGGTGAGGTCGGGCCCGGACCCGGGCAGCAGGGTCACGCCGCCGAGGCGGCCCCGTTGCGCGGTCACCGGCAGACCGGCGTCGCGGAGCCAGTTCAGGTCCCGGTTGACGGTGCGAAGGGACACCCCGAGCGCCGAGGCGAGTTCCTGTGTGGTCACGGCATCCCTTGATGCGAGGAGCAGCATCAGGGAGAAGAAGCGGTCTGGGGTCACACACCGATTTTTTCAGGAATGGCGACAGGATCCGGCGCATATCCCGGTCAGGCTGGCGGACGCACACCTACCACCTGCGAGAAGGAACAACCATGACCGCATCCGTCGTGTCCATCGTCTATGTGAACGACGCTCCCGCCGCGGCGCGTTTCTACGGCGGCCTCCTCAGCATGAGGCCGTCGTTCGAGACTCCGGGATACATCACCTTCGCCCTCGGGCCAGGCGCTGATCTCGGTCTGTGGTCCGGCCAGTTCGAGGATCTGTCGGCGGACGTCCCGCGCACCAGCGAGGTGTGTCTGGCCGTCGACGGTGGGCCCGACGAGGTCGACGCGATCTTCGAGCAGTGGCAGTCCAGGGGCGTCACGATCCTGCGCGAGCCCCACGACGCGGGATTCGGGCCGACCTTCCTCGCGGCCGATCCCGACGGAAACCGTCTCCGCGTCGCACCGCGGGGCTGAAAGGCCACGACGCGGCAGGCACACACGACAGGTGCCGCGCCTGCCGCCGTCCGACCGCGCCGGCGGCGGCCGGCGCGGCGGCACCTTGAGGATTGATGCCCTGCGGCCTGGCCGTATGCATGATGCCACGGCCTGGAGCACTGCCCGGCAGAGTCCAGCAGCGGGAACGTGACCGGCATTGCCTGACTGGGGAGAAGTGCCCTGACCCGAGGTGGAGCGGCTGCTCACGTCGCTTCGGGACCAAGAGGTCCAGCATTGAGGACAAACAGGCCCCTGTGACGCGACACTGTTGTGCCATCGTCATGCGTCAAGGAGGCTGCCGTGAGCACCGACGGTTGACCGAGCGGCCGAGCGGCGCGCGCAGCGTCGAGCAGCACAGCGGGATGCCTACGCCGCTTTCACGGCGTAGGCACTGACAGCCCTGCGACACATTCATACGGCGAGTGCGATGAGCATGCGAGTCTCCGAACGGCGCAACAGGAACCGAGGAGATCGCAACGTGCGGCTTCGAAGTAAACCGCGCCATGTACGCGACGTCAGTCATTTCCGCAGAGGAAAGATCCGAGATCGGCGAGGTCGGCACTTCGGCCGGCAATGCCGTTTCGACGTTCATCCAAGCTCATGGCCGATCGCTGTCGGTAGCCTGGGCCCTGTGCGGGTACATCACGTGTCGACGGACGTTTTTCAGCTGAAGTGGGAACTTTCTGGGCAGGGTTGGGCGAAGTGCCACCTGACCGATGACGCCAAGCAGGCCTCGCTGCTGGTCAGCTACTGCACCGACGCGCTGGCGGATCTCGTGGCAGCCACAAGCGCGTTGTACGAGCAAGGGAGCACAGCGCGGTTCTTCTTCGACGCCGAGCCACAGGAGCTCCGCTGGGTGCTCCGCCCGGTCGACGACGCGATCGGCGTGACCATCTACAAGTTCCCCGATGTTGCGGTGAGCCCCGACCTACCGGACACCGACGGCACGGTGATTTGGCAGTCGGCGCACCCACGCCATGTGTTCTCCCACGCCGTTCTGGACGCAGCCCAGACCGTACTCACGGAGCACGGTGAGGCCGGCTATCGCGCACAGTGGAAGCTCCATCCCTTCCCCGTCAGCCTGGTCCGAGACCTCCACGGACTGCACCTCCGGGACGACGACTGCGACCTGCCCCACGAGCGAACCCGGCCCTAGGCGACCGCTCGGCTGTCTCAGTTTCCGTCTCGTTCAGCCCCGTTCACGGCCGTTCAGGCGGGACCCGGAGCGTGTTGGCGGTTGGGTGCGTGCGAGCAGTGTGCTGCCGACCTCATCGAGGAAGCACGTGAGCGCCCTCCCCCGGGCCGTCCTCGGACCGTGGAAGGGCGCTCGGTGATGACCGGCGTCGACGGGGCGGCCGCAGGAGGTCACGGCGGCCGTCGTGCGTCAGTTGTGGCTGTGCAGGATCTCGTTGAGGCCGCCCCAGACCGCGTTGTTGGGGCGGGCCTCGACGGCGCCGGAGACCGAGTTGCGGCGGAAGAGGATGTTGGAGGCGCCGCTCAGCTCGCGGGCCTTGACGATCTGGCCGTCGGGCATGGTGACGCGGGTGCCCGCGGTGACGTACAGGCCGGCCTCGACCACGCACTCGTCGCCGAGGGCGATACCGACGCCCGCCTCGGCGCCGATCAGGCAGCGCTCGCCGATGGAGATGATGACGTTGCCGCCGCCGGACAGCGTGCCCATGGTGGAGGCGCCGCCGCCGATGTCCGAGCCGTTGCCGACCACGACGCCGGCGGAGATACGGCCCTCGACCATCGACGTGCCGAGCGTGCCGGCGTTGAAGTTGACGAAGCCCTCGTGCATGACGGTGGTGCCCTCGGAGAGGTGCGCGCCGAGGCGGACCCGGTCGGCGTCGGCGATGCGCACCCCCTTGGGGGCGACGTAGTCGGTCATCCGCGGGAACTTGTCGATCGAGGTGACCTGGAGGTGCAGGCCCTCGGCGCGGGCGTTGAGGCGGACCGTCTCGATGTCGTCGACGGCGACCGGGCCGAGGGAGGTCCAGGCGACGTTGGCGAGGAAGCCGAACTGGCCGTCCAGGCTCAGGCCGTGCGGCTTGACCAGGCGGTGCGAGAGCAGGTGCAGGCGCAGGTAGACGTCGTGCGCGTCGATCGGCTTCTCGTCGATCGAGGCGATGACCGTGCGGACCGCGACGACCTCGACGTTGCGGCGGGGGTCCGGGCCGATCGCGTCGGCCGCACCCGCGCCGAGGAGTTCCACGGCCTGCTCGGCGGTCAGGGTCTCGGTGCCGGCCGGGCCGGGCTCGGCGACCAGCTCGGGAGCGGGGAACCAGGTGTCGAGAACGGTGCCGTCGGCGGCGATGGTGGCGAGGCCGGCGGCCGCGGCGCCGGTGGTGCGAGGAGCAGTCGTGTCGGTCATGAGGGAAACCTAACCGGCCGGGGCCCGCGCAGGCCAACCAGCGACAGCGGTGTCTCGGGTGGCGGGCGGCCCGCACCCCCCACGTGGTGCGGGCCGCCCCGGTCCGGAGTGTCAGCCGCAGTCTCCGGCCTCGTCCACCACGGCCCTCGCGACGGTCGAGCCTCCGCCGACGACCTTGCCGCCCCGGACCATCCGCATGCCGACGATCCGGTACGTCTGCGGATCGATCAGCCACTGGTCCCGCATCGGCTCCCCGCTCACCGCGACCACCCGGCGCCCGGCGGCGGTCTCCGTGGCGAGGGCCCGGTGGAGCGAGGCCAGCCCCTTGGACGGCATGACGTCGGCGGTCAGCAGAACGCCGATCTCGACGCAGACGCAGACGCAGACGTCGCGCGGCGAGCGGCCGTCGCCCTCCCCGCCGTTCTCCCGGTGCATCTTGGTGACGTCGAGCTTGCGGTGCGTGCCGGTGGTGTCCGACCCCAGGTCGGCCATCGGCGGCCGCCGAGTCGCCCAGGCGCCGGTTCGTGGACGGCGGTGGTCCGCTCGCAAGGCTCCCTCTGGTTCGTCGGTGCGTGCGTGTCACCTCCTGTTGCCCGGTGGGGAACGGCGGGGCGGTCAGGGAATCACCCGTGCCAGTGCCTCGCGCGCGTACTCCTCGTCGTACGGAACGCCGGTGAGGAGCACCTGGAGGCAGATCCCGTCCATCAGCGCGACCAGCGCCCGCGCCGTGCGGGTGTCGGTACGGCGGGCGAGCCGGGCGGCGAGGTCCTCGGCCCACTCGGCGGCCACCGGGCGCAGGGCGGGGCGGCGCAGCGCGGCGAGGTAGAGCTCGTACTCCAGCTCGACGCCGGTGCGGTCGCCCGCGAGCCATTCGCCCATCAGTCCGGCGAGTTCGGTGGCGAGGTCGGCCCGGGGATCCTCCAGTCCCCCGCGCGAGGCGATCACCTTGGCGAAGCCCTCGCTGGCCTGGCGCAGCGCGGCGACCATCAGCTCGTCGAGGGTCTTGAAGTGGTACGTCGTGGAGCCGAGCGGCACATCCGCGGCGGCGGCCACGGAGCGGTGGCTCAGCCCGGCAAGCCCCTTCTCGCCGACCACCCGGATCGCCGCCTCGATGATCCGCTGCCGGCGCTCGGGGTCGTAACGGCGTGGCATCAGTGCGCGCCTCCCAGGTTCAGGACCACCACTCCCCCGATGATCAGCACGATTCCGGCGACCTTGACCAGGCTCAGCCCCTCGCCGAACAGCATCAGGCCGAGCACGGCGATGGTCGCGGTGCCGGCGCCGGACCAGATCGCGTACGCCGTGCCGATCGACACGGTCTTCAGCGTCTGGGCCAGGAGAAGGAAGGAGACGACGTAGCCCAGCGTCGTCAGCAGCGTCGGCCAGAGTCTGCTGAAGCCGTCGCTGTACTTCATCGCCGTCGTCGCGGCGACCTCGGCGGCTATGGCGCCGGCGAGCGTGAGGTATCCCATGTGTACGAGTGTACGCACCGTTGTGTACGACCGTACGCACCAGCGCCCCCACGGACCACCGACGTCGCTGCCGCTGCCGCAGCCAGCGTCGGTGCCGGTGTCACGCCGTGACCTCGTAGCCGGACCGGGCCGCCGCCACCGGGCCCGGTTCGCGCAGCCGGGTCAGCCGGTCGAGCAGCCGGCGCTTGGCGTGGGCCGCGCGGCGCAGGGCGAAGACGCGGCGGTAGCGGAGGAGTTCGGCCGGGTCGGGCCGGACCGCTCCGCTCGGTTCGTAGCCGTACCGGGCGAGGCGGTCGCCCAGGACGGCGTCGGCGAGCCGGATCTGATCCGGTGTCAGCCGCTGCTGCCAGCTGCCGGCGCGGGAGGTGTCGAGGGCGCCGCGGGTGCGGCGGTGCCAGGTCTTGCGGGCCGGTACGGCGGTACGGGCGAGGCGGTGCGGCTGGGTCATTGCCGGGTCGTACTCCTCGCCCAAGTAGGCGCAGATCAGCCGGAGTTGGGGCTCGGGATCGGCGACCAGGTCCTCGAAGCGGACCTCGTGCCAGGCGCCCGGGCCGAGCCGGCCGGCGTAGCGCCGGGTCACGTCCATCACCTGGGCCCAGGTGGCCACCGCCTCGTGGAAGCCGCAGTGCCACCAGGGCATGCCGAGCAGCGAGGCCGCGCAGTCCCGGCCGTCGCGGATCAGGTGCACGAACTGGGCGTCCGGGAAGAGCCGCAGGATCTCCTCGACGTGCAGGGCGTAGGCGGGCCGCTTGTCGCCCCAGCGGGCCTTGCCGTGGCTCTCCGCGTACGCCGCGAGGGCGATGCCGAGGGCCGAGCCGAGGGTGGGCGGGCCGTCGGCGATCCGGCCGGCGACGACCTCGGCGTCCAGGCCCAGTTCATGGAAACGGGTTTCCTTGCGGCCGGTGATCCACTGGGCGAGTCCGGCCCGGTTCAGGGGCTCCCGCAGGTCACCGAAGCTGAGCCGGCGCTCGTACGCGGGCAGCACGAAGCGGGTCTCCGGCGGCAGGGCGATCCGCGGATGGGCGTGCAGCATCAGCTGGAGCAGGGTCGTACCGGAGCGGGGGCAGCCGACGACGAAGACGGGGCGAGCAGGGGAAAACGCTGAGGTAGCCATCCGTGCCAGGCTGCCGTCGGGCGATGAGCCGGCACTGGGAGGGTGCTGAGAATGACGTTTGAACTCCCGTGCGTCACATGAGGATGTTTAATGCTCACAGAAACCGCTCGCTGAAACGGCTCCCCGCAGCCCCGCGACTCCACTAGTCTGTGCACCTCTGTGATCCATCAATGTTTCACATGTCACTCACCTCACCTTCACACCCCCGGCTGCCGCTGCCTTGGCGCCGCTGGAGGAAACGCGCATGCCAGAAACCACCCCCCAACCCCCGCCGCATCCCTCCTGGGAGAACGGCTGGGCCCCCGACACCTCACGGGCTCCCGGAACCCGAAGACTCTGGCTGGCCGGCACGCTGGCGATCGCCACGATCGTCGCCTGCGTCACGGCGATAGCCGTCAGCCGCACCACCCCTGACCAGGCGTCATCGACTCCCCCGGCGACCGACGCACACACCGACAACGGCCCCGGCCTGCTCTCCTTCGCCTCGCCCACGACGACGGGTGCGACCGCCCCCGCCAAGGACAAGTCGGGCATGGCGTCCACCGGGCCGACCGCGTCGGCCTCCGCCGCGGCCTCGGCGCACGGCACCACCCCCAAGGCCACGCCGACCGGCGCGAAGCCGTCCAAGTCCTCGTCGTCCACGGGCGGTTCGAGCGGCTCGGGCAGTTCGGGCGGCTCAGGCGGTTCGAGCGGCTCGGGCGGTTCGGGTCAACAGACCAGCAGCGCCCGCAAGTCGGTCCAGTCGGTCAACTACCCCGACCGTTACTGGCACGTGAGCGACGGTCTGGTGAAGCTGGACGCGCCACGCGGCTCGGAGTCCCGCGAGGACTCCTCGTTCACCGTGGTCAAGGGCCTCGCGAACAGCTCCTGCTTCTCGTTCAAGACGGCCGACGGCAGGTACCTGCGGCACCGCAACTTCATCCTGCGCGCCATGAGTGACGACGGCTCGTCCCTCTTCAGGCAGGACGCCACCTTCTGCGCCCGGGCCTCCTCCTACTCCGGCGCGGTCATGCTGGAGTCGGTGAACTACCCCGGCCGCTATCTCCGCCACCAGAACTTCCAGCTGAAGCTGGACCCCTACCAGAGCAGCGACCTCTACCGCGCGGACTCCGCGTTCCGGTTCGTGGACCCGCTGGACTGAGCGCACAGACGAAGGCGGCGGCACCCGAAGGTGCCGCCGCTTTCCCGTGCCCGGTCTCAGACGTTGAACCCGAGCGCCCGCAGCTGCTCGCGGCCGTCGTCGGTGATCTTGTCGGGGCCCCACGGGGGCATCCAGACCCAGTTGATGCGCAGTTCGTTGACGAGGCCGTCCGTGGCGGACTTGGCCTGGTCCTCGATGACGTCGGTCAGCGGGCAGGCCGCCGAGGTCAGGGTCATGTCGACGGTGGCGATGTTCGCGTCGTCGATGTGGATGCCGTAGATCAGGCCGAGGTTGACGACGTCGATGCCCAGCTCGGGGTCGACGACGTCGTACAGCGCCTCGCGGAGTTCTTCCTCCGAGGCCGGCTTCATCTCAGCGGTCTCGCTCATGCCGTCTTCCTTTCGGCGTCGGCCGCGCCGCCCAGCGCCTGGGCCGTCGCGTCCTTCCACGCCATCCAGCTCAGGAGGGCGCACTTGACCCGGGCGGGGTACTTGGAGACCCCGGCGAACGCGACCGCGTCCTCCAGGACCTCCTCCATCGCGTCGTCGGGCTCGATCCTGCCCTTGGACTGCATCAGCTCCAGGAAGGTCTCCTGGATCTTCTGCGCGTCGGCCAGCTCCCGGCCGACGAGCAGGTCGTTCAGTACGGAGGCCGAGGCCTGGCTGATGGAGCAGCCCTGGCCCTCGTACGAGACGTCCTCGATGGTCGTGCCGTCGTACTTCACTCGGAGGGTGATCTCGTCGCCGCACGTCGGGTTCACGTGGTGCACCTCGGCGTCGCCGTCCCGGAGACCACGCCCGTGCGGGTGCTTGTAGTGGTCCAGGATGACTTCCTGGTACATCGAATCCAGCTTCACGGTCTCAGCTCACGCCCTTCAGCCGAAGAAGTTCCGTACATGCTCCAGTCCCTCGACCAGAGCGTCGATCTCGGCCGGGGTGGAGTACAGATAGAACGACGCTCGCGTGGTCGCAGGAATTCCGTACCTGAGGCAGACCGGCCGCGCGCAGTGGTGGCCGACGCGGACCGCGATGCCCTGCTCGTCGAGGACCTGGCCCACGTCGTGCGGGTGGATGTCCCCGAGGGTGAAGGAGATCGCGGCGCCCCGGTCCTCGGCCGTGGTGGGGCCGATGATCTTCAGGTCCGGGACCTCGGCCAGCCGCTTCACCGCGTACTCGGTGAGCGCGTGCTCATGGGCGAGGATCTTGTCCATGCCGATGGCGTTGAGGTAGTCGATGGCCGCGCCGAGACCGACCGCCTGGGCGATCGGCGGGGTGCCCGCCTCGAACTTGTGGGGCGCCGGGGCGTACGTCGAGGAGTGCATCGAGACCGTCTCGATCATCTCGCCGCCGCCGAGGAACGGGGGCAGGTCCTCCAGCAGCTCCTGGCGGCCCCAGAGGACGCCGATGCCGGTCGGGCCGCACATCTTGTGGCCGGTGAAGGCCACGAAGTCGGCCTGGAGGGCCTGTACGTCCAGCGGCATGTGGGGCGCGGCCTGGGAGGCGTCGATGCAGACGAGCGCGCCGACCTCCTGGGCGCGGCGCACTATCGCCTCGACCGGGTTGACCGTGCCCAGGATGTTCGACACCAGCACGAAGGAGACGATCTTCGTCTTCTCCGTGATGATCTCGTTGATGTTGGACAGGTCGAGACGGCCGTCGTCGGTGAGGCCGAACCACTTCAGCTTCGCGCCCGTGCGCTGCGCGAGCAGCTGCCACGGCACGATGTTGGAGTGGTGCTCCATCTCCGTGATGACGATCTCGGTCTCGTGGTCCACCCGGTAGGGCTCGTCGGCCCAGCCGAGCATGTTGGCCACGAGGTTCAGCGACTCGGAGGCGTTCTTGGTGAAGATCACCTCGTCGCGGCTGGGCGCGTTGACGAACTCGGCGACCTTGTCGCGCGCGCCCTCGTACAGCGCCGTGGCCTCCTCGGCGAGCACATGCACACCGCGGTGGACGTTGGCGTTGTAGCGCTCGTAGTACTCGCTCAGGGCGTCCAGTACCTGGCGCGGCTTCTGGCTGGTCGCCGCGTTGTCCAGGTACACGAGCTTCTTGCCGTCGTGGACCAGCCGGTCCAGGACGGGGAAGTCCTTGCGGATCGCCTCGGTGTCGAGGAGGCCCGGCAGCTGTGTCACTCGGATGCGCCACCCTTCGTGTAAGCCTCGTAGCCCTCGTTCTCCAGCTTGTCGGCGAGCTCGGGACCGCCGGACTCGACGATCTTGCCGCCCGCGAAGACGTGGACGTGGTCGGGCTTGATGTAGCGCAGGATGCGCGTGTAGTGCGTGATCAGCAGGGTGCCGACCTCGCCGGTCTCGCGGACGCGGTTGACGCCCTCGGAGACGATGCGAAGGGCGTCGACGTCGAGGCCGGAGTCGGTCTCGTCGAGGATCGCGATCTTCGGCTTGAGCAGTTCGAGCTGGAGGATCTCGTGGCGCTTCTTCTCACCGCCGGAGAAGCCCTCGTTGACGTTGCGCTCGGCGAAGGAGGGGTCCATGGAGAGGCGCTCCATGGTCTCCTTGACCTCCTTCACCCAGGTACGCAGCTTGGGGGCCTCGCCGCGGATGGCGGTGGCGGAGGTGCGCAGGAAGTTGGAGACCGAGACGCCGGGGACCTCGACCGGGTACTGCATCGCCAGGAACAGGCCCGCGCGGGCGCGCTCGTCGACGGACATCTCCAGGACGTCCTCGCCGTCGAGCAGCACGGTGCCGCCGGTGATCGTGTACTTCGGGTGACCGGCCAGCGAGTAGGCGAGGGTCGACTTGCCGGAGCCGTTGGGGCCCATGATGGCGTGCGTCTCGCCCTGCTTCACGGTCAGGTCGACGCCCTTGAGGATCTCCTTCGTGGCGTTGTCGGCCTCGACGGTGACGTGCAGGTCTCGGATTTCAAGCGTTGCCATGGGTGCCTCAGGACTCCTGGGTGAGGGAGACGAGCACGTCGTCCCCTTCGATCTTTACGGGGTAAACGGGGACGGGGCGCGTGGCCGGGAGGCCGGACGGCTTGCCGGTGCGCAGGTCGAAGCTGGAGCCGTGCAGCCAGCACTCGATCTGGCAGTCCTCCACCTCGCCCTCGGAGAGCGAGACGTTGGCGTGGGAGCAGATGTCGTGGATCGCGAACACCTCTCCCTCGGTCTTCACGACCGAGACCGGCGTGCCGTCGAGTTCCACCCGCTTGGGGGTGTCCTCCGCCAGCTCGCTCAGCCCGCAGGCGCGTACGAAGGTGCTGGTCATGCGACCGAGGCCTCCAGCTCCTCCTCGATCTTGGCGAGCAGGCGCTCCTCGATGTCGGCGACACCGATCTGCTGGACCAGCTCGGCGAAGAAGCCGCGGACGACGAGGCGGCGGGCCTCGTGCTGCGGGATGCCGCGGGCCATCAGGTAGAAGAGCTGCTCGTCGTCGAAGCGGCCGGTGGCGGAGGCGTGGCCGGCGCCGACGATCTCGCCGGTCTCGATCTCCAGGTTCGGCACCGAGTCGACCCGCGCGCCGTCCGTGAGGACCAGGTTGCGGTTCATCTCGTAGGTGTCGGTGCCCTCGGCCTTGGCCTCGATGAGGACGTCACCGATCCACACCGCGTGCGCGTCGTCGCCCTGGAGCGCGCCCTTGTAGGCGACGTTGGACTTGCAGTGCGGGGTGTTGTGGTCGACGA
The DNA here is from genome assembly GCF_043201555.1 of Streptomyces sp. NPDC048288. NCBI lineage: Bacteria > Bacillati > Actinomycetota > Actinomycetes > Kitasatosporales > Streptomycetaceae > Streptomyces > Streptomyces sp. NPDC048288. The sequence continues at coordinate 1,214,687 of NZ_JBICZD010000001.1, read as the reverse complement.
GGAGGCGGTGCTCCTGGTGCTGCCCGGCGTCGGTGAAGTACAGGCCGTACAGCTCGGCCTCGCCGCCGGTGCCGGCGTAGGCGACGCGCGGGTGCAGTCGTACGACGTCGCCGCCGAAGGTGACGACCACGGACTTGAAGCTGGCGTCGCGGCCGACCAGGGCGTTGTGCTGGGCGACGTGGACGGCCTTGTCGTCCCAGTCCTGGACGGAGACGACGGTGAGCTTGGCGCCGTCGCCGAGGACGTACTCGACGTTGGCGGCGGTGACCACGTCACCGGTGTGGTCGATGACGACGACGGCCTCGGCGAAGGCACCCAGCTCGATGACCTGGTGGCCGAAGGCGACGCCGCCCTGGCCGTGCACGCTGATCCGGATCGGCTCGGTGAGCACCGTCTCCTTGGGGACGGTGACCACGCCGGCCTGCTCGAAGGCGGAGTATGCCTGGGCGGCGACCCGGTCCACGGGGGCGCCGGCCCGGCCGAGCCGGGGGTCGTCGCGGCCGACCAGCTCGACGGTGACGCCCTCGGGGGCCTCCACCGCGACCTTCAGGCTGTCGCCGGTGGCGACCGCCGTGCCGTCGTGCAGCCCGCGCAGGCGCTCCAGCGGGGTGAACCGCCACTCCTCCTCGCGGCCGTGCGGGACCGGGAAGTCCGCGACGTCGAAGGACGGGGGCGCGCTCATGCGCGTGGCGACGGTCGACTCGGCGGCCACCGCGATGGCGCCGGCGGTGGTGGAGCCCACCGGGGTGTTCTGAGCCTCAGCCATGGCTGTCGGTCTGCTCGCTTTCTTACGTGAGTGGCGTGACGGTGAGGGCGGTGGCTTAGCCGACCGCGCCTTCCATCTGGAGCTCGATCAGCCGGTTGAGTTCGAGGGCGTACTCCATGGGGAGCTCCTTGGCGATCGGCTCGACGAAGCCGCGCACGATCATCGCCATCGCCTCGAACTCGGTCAGGCCACGGCTCATCAGGTAGAAGAGCTGGTCCTCGGAGACCTTGGAGACGGTCGCCTCGTGGCCCATGGACACGTCGTCCTCGCGGACGTCGACGTACGGGTACGTGTCCGAGCGGGAGATGGTGTCGACCAGCAGCGCGTCGCAGAGCACGTTGGACTTGGAGCCGGCGGCGCCCTCGCCGATCTCGACGAGACCGCGGTAGGACGTGCGGCCACCGCCACGGGCGACGGACTTCGACACGATGTTGGAGGAGGTGTTCGGCGCCATGTGGACCATCTTGGAGCCGGCGTCCTGGTGCTGGCCCTCGCCCGCGAAGGCGATGGAGAGGGTCTCGCCCTTGGCGTGCTCGCCCATCAGGTAGACGGCCGGGTACTTCATCGTCACCTTGGAGCCGATGTTGCCGTCGATCCACTCCATGGTGGCGCCCTCGTAGGCGACGGCGCGCTTGGTGACCAGGTTGTAGACGTTGTTCGACCAGTTCTGGATGGTCGTGTAGCGGCAGCGGGCGTTCTTCTTGACGATGATCTCGACCACGGCGCTGTGCAGCGAGTCCGACTTGTAGATCGGGGCCGTACAGCCCTCGACGTAGTGCACGTAGGCGCCCTCGTCGACGATGATCAGGGTCCGCTCGAACTGGCCCATGTTCTCCGTGTTGATCCGGAAGTAGGCCTGCAGCGGGATCTCGACGTGCACGCCCTTCGGCACGTAGATGAAGGAGCCGCCCGACCACACGGCGGTGTTCAGCGACGCGAACTTGTTGTCACCGACGGGGATGACGGTGCCGAAGTACTCCTTGAAGAGCTCCGGGTGCTCCTTCAGCGCGGTGTCGGTGTCCAGGAAGATGACGCCCTGCTCCTCCAGGTCCTCGCGGATCTGGTGGTAGACGACCTCCGACTCGTACTGGGCGGCGACACCGGCGACCAGGCGCTGCTTCTCCGCCTCCGGGATGCCCAGCTTGTCGTAGGTGTTCTTGATGTCCTCGGGCAGGTCCTCCCAGGACTCCGCCTGCTTCTCGGTGGAGCGCACGAAGTACTTGATGTTGTCGAAGTCGATGCCCGACAGGTCCGAGCCCCAGTTCGGCATGGGCTTCTTCTCGAAGAGGCGCAGGCCCTTGAGGCGGAGCTTGGTCATCCACTCGGGCTCGGACTTCTTCGCGGAGATGTCCCGGACGACGTCCTCGTTGATGCCGCGCTTGGCGGAGGCGCCGGCCGTGTCGGAGTCGGCCCAGCCGTATTCGTACTTGCCCAGGCCTTCGAGCTCAGGGTGGGCAGTCTCCGTGGGGAGAGTCATGCGGGGTTCCTCCCGGCCGTGCTAGCAGATGCGTCAGTGGAAATCTTGGGGATGAACGTCGTGCAGACGCCGTCGCCGTGCGCGATGGTCGCCAGTCGCTGGACGTGCGTTCCGAGCAGCTCGGCGAAGATCTCCGTCTCCGCCTCGCACAGCTGGGGGAACTGCTCCGCGACATGGGCGACCGGGCAGTGGTGCTGGCACAGCTGTTCGCCGACCGGTGCGCTGCGCGCCGTGGCAGCGTACCCGTCCACGCTCAGCGCCCTGGCCAGCGCCTCGGCCCGCTCGTCGGGGCGCACGCTCTCGATCGCCTTGCGGTAGGCGCGCGCCTGGGCGGTGATCCGGGCCCGGGCGAAGGCGGCGACCGCCTCCTGGCCGCCCCCCTGCTCGGCGATCCAGCGCAGCGCGTCGGCGGCCAGCTTGTCGTACGACTGGTCGAAGGCGTCCCGGCCGCAGTCGGTGAGGGCGAAGACCTTGGCGGGCCGGCCGCGGGTCCGTGCGCCGTACACCCGCTGCTCGCGTGCCTCCACGACATCGTCGGCGACCAGCGCGTCCAGATGCCGGCGTACGGCCGCCGGGGTCAGGCCCAGGCGTCCGGCCAGCTCGGTGACGGTCGACGGGCCGTGGTCCAGGATCGACCGCGCGACCCGGTTGCGCGTGGAACGCTCACCGGTCGCCAGCTCCTCCTGCGGGACCCCGATGGGGGTCTCCCGAGCCTCGTCGACGTTTTTCACAACGCCATTGTTGCGTAATTCCTCAGAGGCAGGCAAGCCGCGTCCGGGCGACCCGACGGTGCCCTGCGTCACTTAGGCATACCTAATCTGACCTGGGGAAACGATCTTTGATCGATCATCCCTCAGCCAAACCGGTGGCGCGCGACCGCCCCCTCCGCAAGACTCCGGAACCATGCCCACACCCCCTCCGACCGGCCCTCTTGTCACGCGGGACACCCTCGCGCAGCAGCTTCGCGCCCTCGGTGTCAAGCCCGGCGAGACCCTCCTCGTCCACACCTCACTCAGCTCCCTCGGCTGGGTCAACGGCGGAGCCGTGGCCGTCGTCCAGGGACTCCTCGACGCGCTCGGCACGGGCGGCACGGGCGGCACGGGCGGCACCCTGGTGGTCCCCACCCAGACCGGCGACCTCTCCGACCCGGCGGTCTGGCAGCACCCGCCGGTGCCCGAGGAGTGGTGGCCGACGATCCGGGCGACCATGCCGGAGTACGACCCCCTGCGCACGCCCTCGCGCGGGGTCGGGGTGATCCCCGAGACCGTACGGAACTGGCCGGGCGCCCTGCGCAGCGCGCACCCGCAGACCTCCTTCGCGGCGATCGGCCCCCGCGCGGCCGAGATCACCGAGGGCCACGCCCCCGACTGCCGGCTCGGCGAGCAGAGCCCGCTGGCCCGGCTGGAGAAGCTGGACGCGCGGGTGCTGATGCTCGGCACCGGCTACGCCACCTGTACCGCCTTCCACCTGGCCGAGTACCGCATCCCCTCGCCGCGCGTCGCGGTCGGCAGGCCCGCGCCCGGCGGCGGCTGGGAGGAGGTGACGGAGGTGTCGATCACCTCCGACCGCTTCGACGAACTGGGCTACGACTTCGAACGCGACCGCCCGGTCGTCGTCCGCGGCACGGTCGGCGCGGCCGAGACCCGGCTGTTCCCGATGGCCGAAGCCGTGGCCTACGCCGAGCGATGGCTGGCCGTACACCGACCCCGTGAGGAGGAGATCTAGCACCCGGCCGTCCGGGTGACGCCGGGCGTCCTTAGACTCTGTCACCATGCGAAGTGAGCCCGTGGTCCAGGTGCGGGACCTGGTGAAGCGGTACGGCACGAAGACCGCCGTGGACGGCCTCGACCTGGTGGCCCGGCCCGGGGTGACCGCCGTACTCGGCCCCAACGGAGCGGGCAAGACGACGACGATCGAGACCTGCGAGGGGTACCGCCGGCCGGATTCCGGCTCGGTGCGCGTCCTGGGCCTCGACCCCGTACGCCAGTCCGCCGAGCTGCGCCCCAAGGTGGGCGTGATGCTCCAGTCCGGCGGCGTCTACTCCGGCGCCCGCGCGGACGAGATGCTGCGGCACGTGGCCAGACTGCACGCGCATCCGCTCGACGTGGACGCGCTGATCGAACGGCTGGGCCTGGGAGGCTGCGGCCGGACGTCGTACCGGCGCCTCTCCGGCGGCCAGCAGCAGCGCCTCGCGCTCGCGATGGCCGTGGTCGGCCGCCCGGAACTGGTCTTCCTCGACGAGCCGACGGCCGGACTCGACCCGCAGGCCCGGCGGGCCACCTGGGACCTGGTCCGGGACCTGCGCACCGACGGCGTCTCGGTCATCCTCACCACCCACCACATGGACGAGGCCGAGCAGCTCGCCGACGACGTCGCGATCATCGACGCCGGCCGGGTGATCGCCCAGGGCTCCCCCGAGGAGCTGTGCAAGGGCGGCGCCGAGAACACCCTGAGGTTCACCGGCCGCCCCGGCCTCGACGTCGGCTCGCTCCTCAAGGCGCTCCCCACCGACAGCTCGGCCGCCGAGCTGACCCCGGGCTCCTACCGGGTCATGGGCAAGGTCAATCCACAGCTGCTGGCCACGGTGACCTCGTGGTGCGCCCAGCACGGGGTGATGCCGGACCGCATCTCGGTCGAACGCCACACCCTGGAAGACGTCTTCCTTGAGCTGACCGGCAAGGAGCTGCGCTCATGACCACCGCGACCGACACCGGCACCGGCACGTACACCCCCCGGCCGGGCGCCGCCCCGCTGCTCCGCATGATCGCGGCGCAGGCGGCCCTGGAGACGCGGATGCTGCTGCGCAACGGCGAGCAGCTGCTGCTGACGGTCGTCATCCCGACCCTCCTGCTCGTCCTGTTCAGCTCGGTGGACGTCGTCGACACGGGCGCGGGCAAGTCGGTCGACTTCCTCGCCCCCGGCGTCCTCGCCCTCGCCGTCATGTCCACGGCCTTCACCGGCCAGGCCATCGCGACGGGCTTCGAGCGCCGCTACGGCGTCCTCAAGCGGCTCGCCTCCTCCCCGCTGCCCCGCTGGGGCCTGATGGCCGCGAAGACCGCGTCGGTCCTGGTCACGGAGATCCTCCAGGTCGTCCTCCTGACGGTGATCGCCTTCGCCCTCGGCTGGTCCCCGCACGGCAACCCCCTCGCCGTCCTGCTCCTGCTGGTCCTCGGCACGGCCGCCTTCTCCGGGCTGGGCCTGCTGATGGCGGGCACGCTCAAGGCGGAGGCGACCCTGGCCGCCGCCAACCTGGTCTTCCTGCTGCTGCTCGTGGGCGGCGGGGTCATCGTCCCGCTGGACAAGTTCGGCGGCGCCCAGGACGTCCTCGGCCTGCTGCCCATCTCCGCCCTGTCGGACGGGCTGCGGGACGTGCTCCAGCACGGGGCCGGGACACCCTGGGGCGACCTGGGGATCCTCGGTGTGTGGGCGGTGCTGGGCCTGGCCGCCGCGGGCCGTTTCTTCCGCTGGGAGTGACCCTCGTGAACGCATGCACAAGCGGCCCCCTACGATGGTGCGCGTGCCAAAGCTGACCCCCGCCGACGCCGTAGCGGCGCTGCGCAACCCGCTCGCCTTCATCGCCGACCGCTGGACTCCGCAGCCCCGGACCGTCCGGCGGGCCGCGCTCGCCGCGCTCGTCATGTCGGTGGTCATCGTGGTCACCGGCGGCGCGGTGCGGCTCACCGGCTCGGGCCTCGGCTGCCCGACCTGGCCCGAGTGCACCGCCGGCTCGCTGACCCCGACGAACGCGCTGAGCTACCACAGCGCCATCGAGTTCACGAACCGCATGCTGACGTACGTGCTGTGCGCGGCGGTCGGCTGGGCGATCATCGCCGCCCGGTCCGAGAAGCCGTACCGGCGCGGCCTGACCCGGCTGGGCTGGGCGCAGTTCTGGCTGGTGATGAGCAACGCGGTCCTCGGCGGGATCGTGGTGCTGGTCGGGCTCAACCCGTACACCGTCGCCGCCCACTTCCTGCTGGCGACGGCCCTCATCACGGTCGCCGCCGTGATGTGGCAGCGCACCGGCGAGGGCGACGGGGAGCCGCGGCCGCTGGTCGGCAAGGCCGTGCAGCAGCTGGTGTGGGCCCTGGTGGTGGTGTCGTTGCTGCTCATCGCCGTGGGCACCGTGGTGACCGGCGCGGGACCGCACCCGGGCGACTCCGGCGACGTCGAGCGCATCGACGTCAGCTGGTCGGGCGTCGCCGAGCTGCATGCGGTGCTGGCCTGGATCGTGGTGTCGCTGACCTTCGCGCTGTGGTTCTTCCTCAAGGGCGTCGGCGCGCCCCAGGGACCGCGCGACCGCGTCCGCGACCTGTTCCTGATCCTGCTCGGCCAGGGCGTGATCGGTTACGTCCAGTACTTCACCCACCTGCCGACGGTCCTGGTCGGCCTCCACATGTTCGGCTCCTGCCTGGTGTGGATCGGTGTGCTGCGGGTCCTGCTGTCCCTGCGGGAGCGCGCCGACGTGAGGGCCGAGCTGCCCGCTCAGTCGTACGACGCGGTGAGCGCGTCGATCGCCGGGACCAAGTAGTCCCGGGTGAGGCGGGCCCGGTCTGCCGTCCACTGCTCGGTGGGCGGCGCGGGGGTGTCGTAGCGGCGGCTGCGGACGTCCTCGACGACCTCGGTGGGCGCGCCCAGGCCGGGCAGCAGGTCGAGTGCCTCGCGCTTGGAGATCAGCCGGCCCTCGCGGGCGGTGACGGTGGCCCGGGCGAAGGTGATCAGCCCCAGGTCGACCCAGACGTCCCGGGTCCACAGCGGGACGTTGTCCAGGGCGGGCCGCCAGAAGTCGCGCTGGTCGCGGACGACGAAGTCGGTGAGTTCCCGGTCCTCCACCGGCGGCAGCAGACCGGCGGGCGGGCGGCCGTGCAGCACCCGCCCGAAGGCGTGCAGCTCGCGCCGGGTCACCGGGGTGACCGTCCGCCGGAACAGCTCCTCGTGCGCCCAGGTCGGATGGCGCCGGCCGGGATCGGCCGCCGTCGCAGGGGTCAGATAGGTGCAGTGCAGCCCCGCGGCGAGCGGCAGCGCGCGCAGCCGGGCGTGGACCAGGGCGATCCGCCAGACGACGGCCGGGGTCACCCGGCCCGGCAGCACCGCGATCAGGTCCAGGTCGCTGCGGCCCTCCTGGTAGTCACCGGCGGCGAGCGAGCCGTGCGCCCAGACGGCGACCGGGTCCAGCGACGACAGCTCGCGGACGAAGCGGGCCAGTAACGTCTCGGTGTCCATCCGCCCAGTCTGTACAGCTCACTCCAGGCCGTACACCCGTTTCGCGTTCCCCGCCGCGATCAGCTTCGCCACCCGCTGGGCGTCCCCCAGCGACCAGGCGCCCTCGGCGGCCCAGCCGCCCAGCACCCGGGCGAGCGACTCGCGGAAGAGCCGGGCGCCGACCACGTGCAGCTCGGGCAGGCCGTGGGCACCGCTGGAGAAGAGGATCTTGCCGAAGGGGGCCAGTTCCAGGATCTCGGCGAGGATGCTCGCGGCGCGGGCACCGGTACGGACCAGGGCCGCGCCGGAGTCGGCGTAGACGTGCGGGAAGACGCCGGCGAGGTGGGCGGCGTGGCGGTGGTAGGGGTAGCCGTGCAGCAGGACCAGGTCGGTGCCGAGCCCCGCGGTGGCCCGGACGAAGTCGGTGAGCAGGACCGGGTCGGTCCGGTCGATCCGGGCGCCGGGCTCGCCGAGGCCCGCGTGCAGCTGGAGGGGGAGGCCGGAGGCCACCGCGATCCACAGCAGGTGCCGTAGCAGCACCGGGTCGGACAGCTCGCCGCCGACCCGGCGGCCCGCCAGCCAGCGGCCGGCCGCGCCCCGCACCTCGCCGGGGCCGGGCGGCTCGGGGGCCAGGGCGAGGCCGTGCCGGAGACCGGCGACCGAGGTGAAGGCGACCGCGTTCGCCGCGGCGCCGTGCACCGACTCGGCGAGGTTGGCGAGGAAGGACTCGACGGTGCCGGAGGTGTCGGCGACCTGCTCCGCGAGGAGTTCCAGGCGGACGATCTCGCGGGCCTGGGCGTCGCCGGCCGAGGCCATCTCGGTGGGGCCGGTGAGGTCGCCGGGCAGGCCGGTGTCGACGAGGTAGGTGGTGATGCCGCTGCCGCGCAGGAGCCGGCGGCCCGCCTCCAGGACGCCGAGTTCACGGCGCCGGGCGAGGTAGCGGGCGGGTGGGCAGTGGGGTTCCAGGCCGAGGAGCGGGGGGCACCAGCGGCGTACCGCGAAACCGGTCTGGGTGTCGAAGAGGGTGGTGCCGGGGGCCGGGGGACCTTCGGTGCGGGCGAGCTGGGCCTCGAAGGTGCCGAGGCCGAGCTCCGTGCGCAGCACTCCGTGGCAGTACTGGTCCACCAAGGACGGCGTTTCGATCATCCTGGCTCCCGTGTGGACGGCTACTTGACCGTCTTAACGGGTGAACCGGGATGGAGGTCGCGGTCCGGGGTGGGTGGTACCGGTTGTACGGCGGGTGCGGGCCGTGTGTGGCTGGTCGCGCCCACGCGGCGGAGCCGCATATCAGATACAGCCCCGCGCCCCTGAAGGGGCGCTGGATCAGCCGCCCACTTGAATGCCGGCCATCCGCTTCCACTCGTACGGGCCGGTCTGGACCTTGGCCGCGAACTCGCCGTCGAAGGACTCGTGGACGGTGATGCCCGCCTTCTCCACCGCCTGCTGGGCGATCTCGGTGCTCGGGGCCACCAGGTCGCCCCAGCCGCCGTCCGCGCCGACGAGGACGATGCGGGCGCCGCGTTCGCCGATGTAGGCCACCTGGCCCTCGGCGCCGCCGTGGGCCTTGGCGAAGGTGCTGATCTGCTTGGCGAGGCGCGCGACCTTGCGCTCGGCCTTCTGGTCCGCCTCAACCTGCTGCGTGTCTGCCATGAGCAGGATGCTACTCAGCGGTAGATCGGCTGGCGAGGGCAGGGCGGTGTGACGTGGGTCAGCGAAGGAAGGGGTCGACCGCCACGGCCACGAAGAGCAGGGAGACGTAGGTGATGGACCAGTGGAACAGGCGCATCTCCTTGAGCTTCCCGCCCGACACCTCGGACTTCGCGCGGTGCTGCAGGGCGTGTGCCTCCCACAGCCACCAGCCGCCCGCCGCCAGGGCGACCAGGGTGTAGAACCAGCCGGTGTAGCCGAGGGGGGTCAGGAGGAGGGAGACGGCGACCATCACCCAGCTGTAGATGACGATCTGCTTGGCGACCACCTTGTTGGAGGCGATGACCGGCAGCATCGGGACGCCCACGCGCGCGTAGTCGTCCTTCACCTTCATGGACAGCGGCCAGTAGTGCGGCGGCGTCCAGAAGAAGATGACGAGGAAGAGGATGAGCGGCGCCCAGGAGAGCGAGTCCGTGACGGCCGACCAGCCGATCAGCACCGGCATGCAGCCGGCGATCCCGCCCCACACGATGTTCTGCGAGGTACGCCGCTTGAGGATCATCGTGTAGACGACGACGTAGAAGAGGAGCGCTCCGAGTGACAGCCAGGCGCTCAGCCAGTTGACGGTGAGGCCGAACAGCAGCGTGGAGACGACCGCCAGGCTGATACCGAAGGCGAGGCACTCACGCGGGCTGACCATGCCGGTCACCAGCGGACGCTGCGAGGTGCGGTCCATCAGCGCGTCGATGTCCCGGTCGATGTACATGTTCAGCGCGTTGGCGCCACCCGCGGACAGGTAGCCGCCGACGCAGGTGAGCAGCACCAGCGTCAGATCGGGCACGCCCTGCTGCGCGAGGAACATCACCGGAACGGTGGTGATGAGCAGCAGCTCGATGATCCGTGGCTTGGTCAGCGCCACGAAAGCTTTGACACGGGCCCCGAACGGCCGGTGACTCGGGCTCTCGCTCGCACCGAGTACCCCCGCTGGACGGGATTCGACGGCCGTCACGCACACCCCTGACAGAGACTCCCAGCGAGCCCCGCCGTGTGAACTCACGGTAAAGGCTCGCGCGTACCACGCCACTTTAGACGTTGCCCATACCCCGACCTTCGCGGGGGTGGGGTCGTGTTGGGGGGCGTCTCGGGAGAGGGGCGGGGTGGCTCGATTGAGCAGTCAGATGAGCGGCTCCGTATTCATGTGCCGAATGCCTTCCCGGCCAGTCGGGAGGCGGATCCCCGCAAGGCCCGGCAGTCTGGAAACACTCGAAAAAATGCACGTCCTTACGGGGGTAGGCTCGACAACGGCCGGTGGGCACCCAGGCCACCGGCAGCCGGTGTGGGCGTATGCCCGAGGACCGGTATCCGAACATGTGGAGAGGAGCCCTGACTCAGGGTGAGCACCAAGCCGACCACCACAGACCTCGACTGGACCGAGTTGGACCAGCGGGCCGTAGACACCGCCCGTGTCCTGGCCGCCGACGCCGTACAGAAGGTCGGCAACGGCCATCCGGGTACGGCGATGAGCCTGGCGCCGGCCGCGTACACCCTCTTCCAGAAGGTGATGCGGCACGACCCGTCCGACCCCGACTGGGTGGGCCGCGACCGCTTCGTGCTGTCCGCCGGTCACTCGTCGCTGACCCTCTACACACAGCTCTACCTGGCCGGTTTCGGTCTGGAGCTGGCGGACCTGGAGGCGTTCCGCACCTGGGGCTCGAAGACCCCCGGTCACCCGGAGTACGGCCACACCAAGGGTGTCGAGACCACCACAGGCCCGCTGGGCCAGGGTGTCGCCAACGCCGTGGGCATGGCCATGGCCGCCCGCTACGAACGCGGTCTGTTCGACCCGGAGGCCGCGCAGGGCGAGTCGCCCTTCGACCACTTCGTGTACTGCATCGCCGGTGACGGCTGCCTCCAGGAGGGCATCTCCGCCGAGGCGTCCTCGATGGCCGGCCACCAGAAGCTCGGCAACCTGGTCCTGCTGTGGGACGACAACCACATCTCGATCGAGGGCGACACCGAGACGGCCGTCTCCGAGGACACCGTCAAGCGGTTCGAGGCGTACGGCTGGCATGTCCAGCGCATCGCCCCGAAGCCGGACGGCGACCTGGACCCGCACGCCCTCTACAACGCGATCGAGGCCGCGAAGAAGGTGACGGACAAGCCGTCCTTCATCGCGATGCGCTCGATCATCGCCTGGCCCGCCCCGAACGCGCAGAACACCGAGGCCGCCCACGGCTCGGCGCTGGGCGCGGACGAGGTCGCGGCCACCAAGCGCGTCCTCGGCTTCGACCCGGAGAAGAACTTCGACGTCGCCGAGGAGGTCATCGCCCACACCCGGCAGGCCGGGGAGCGCGGCGCGGCCGCCAAGGCCGAGTGGGAGAAGTCCTTCCAGCTGTGGCGGGACAACAACGCCGAGCGGGCCGCCGAGTTCGACCGGATCGCGGCGGGCGAGCTGCCCAAGGGCTGGGAGGAGAAGATCCCGGTCTTCGAGCCCGGCAAGGGCATCGCGACCCGCGCGGCCTCCGGCAAGGTGCTGCAGGCCCTCGGCGCGATCATCCCCGAGCTGTGGGGCGGTTCCGCGGACCTCGCCGGGTCGAACAACACGACCATCGACAAGGACAGCTCGTTCCTGCCGGCGGACAACCCGCTGCCGGGCGCGAACCCCTACGGCCGCACCATCCACTTCGGTATCCGCGAGCACTCCATGGCCGCGGAGATGAACGGCATCACCCTGCACGGCAACACCCGTGTCTACGGCGGTACGTTCCTCGTCTTCTCCGACTACATGCGCAACTCCGTGCGCCTGTCGGCGCTGATGCACCTGCCGGTGACGTACGTGTGGACCCACGACTCCATCGGCCTCGGCGAGGACGGCCCGACGCACCAGCCGGTCGAGCACCTCGCCTCGCTGCGCGCCATCCCCGGTCTCAACGTCGTGCGCCCCGCGGACGCCAACGAGACCGCGATCGCCTGGCGCGAGATCCTCCGGCGCTACACCAAGGTGTTCGGCAAGGGCGCCCCGCACGGCCTCGCGCTGACCCGCCAGGGCGTGCCGGTGTACGAGTCCAACGAGGACACCGTCAAGGGCGGTTACGTCCTCTTCGAGGCCTCGAACGGGGCCCCGGAGGTCATCCTCATCGCCACCGGTTCCGAGGTGCACGTCGCCGTCGAGGCGCGCGAGCGTCTTGAGGCCGACGGCGTGCCCACGCGCGTCGTGTCCATGCCCTGCGTGGAGTGGTTCGAGGAGCAGGACCAGGGGTACCGGGACAGCGTTCTGCCGCCGTCCGTCAAGGCTCGTGTCTCGGTCGAGGCGGGTATCGGTCTCACGTGGCACAAGTACGTGGGCGACGCCGGCCGCATCGTTTCCCTGGAGCACTTCGGTGCTTCCGCCGACGGCAAGGTGCTCTTCCAGGAGTTCGGCTTCAATGCCGAGCACGTTGCCGATCAGGCGAAGAAGTCGATCGACAAGGCCCGGGAATCCATCGCCGCCGCCCAGCGCTGACGCTCATAACGACACGTAGGAGATGTAATTCCATGACAGACGCACTCAAGCGCCTCTCCGAGGAAGGCGTCGCGATCTGGCTGGACGACCTGTCGCGCAAGCGGATCACGTCCGGCAACCTCGCCGAGCTGATCGACCAGCAGCACGTCGTGGGCGTCACCACCAACCCGTCGATCTTCCAGAAGGCGATCAGCGGCGGTGACGGATACGGCCAGCAGCTCGCCGACCTCGCCGCCCGCAAGGTGACCGTCGAAGAGGCCATCCGCATGATCACGACGGCGGACGTCCGTGACGCCGCCGACATCCTGCGCCCGGTGTTCGACGCGACCGACGGCCAGGACGGCCGGGTGTCGATCGAGGTCGACCCGCGCCTGGCGCACAACACGACGGCGACCGTCGCCGAGGCCAAGCAGCTGGCCTGGCTGGTCGACCGCCCCAACACCCTGATCAAGATCCCGGCCACCCGGGCGGGCCTGCCGGCGATCACCGAGGTCATCGGCCTCGGTATCAGCGTCAACGTCACGCTGATCTTCTCGCTGGAGCGCTACCGCGCGGTCATGGACGCCTACCTGGCCGGTCTGGAGAAGGCCAAGGAGCGCGGCCTCGACCTGTCGCTCATCCGTTCGGTGGCGTCGTTCTTCGTGTCCCGGGTGGACACCGAGATCGACAAGCGCCTGAACGACCTGGGCACCGACGCGGCCAAGGCGCTGCGCGGCAAGGCCGCCGTCGCCAACGCGCGGCTCGCCTACCAGGCGTACGAGGAGGTGTTCTCCTCGGCCCGCTGGACCGCCCTGGAGAGCGCGGGCGCCCGCAAGCAGCGTCCGCTGTGGGCCTCCACCGGCGTCAAGGACCCGGCGTACAAGGACACCCTGTACGTCGACGACCTGGTGGCGCCGAACACGGTCAACACCATGCCGGAGGCCACCCTCGTCGCGGTCGAGGACCACGGCGGCATCACCGGCGACACGATCACCGGCACGTACGAGCAGGCCCGCGCCGACCTGGACGCCGTAGAGGCGCTCGGGATCTCGTACGACGACGTGGTCCAGGTACTGGAGGACGAGGGCGTCGAGAAGTTCGAGGCGTCCTGGAACGACCTGCTCAAGTCGACCCAGGCGGAGCTGGAGCGCCTGGCCCCCTCGGAGGGCTGACATCTTGTCCCCCTTTTCCGGTTCCGGAGCGAACCCGCTTCGTGACCCCGCGGACCGACGGCTCCCGCGTATCGCGGGGCCGTCGGGCCTGGTCATCTTCGGCGTCACGGGCGACCTCTCCCGCAAGAAGCTCATGCCCGCCGTCTACGACCTCGCCAACCGGGGTCTGCTGCCGCCGGGCTTCTCCCTGGTCGGCTTCGCCCGCCGCGAGTGGGCCAACGAGGACTTCGCCGCCGAGGTCCACGACGCCGTCAAGGAACACGCCCGCACCCCGTTCCGCGAGGAGGTCTGGCAGCAGCTCATCCAGGGGATGCGCTTCGTCCAGGGCACCTTCGACGACGACGACGCCTTCGAGCGCCTCCGCTCCACCATCGAGGAGCTGGACAAGGCGCAGGGCACCGGCGGCAACTTCGCCTTCTACCTCTCCGTGCCGCCGCGCTCCTTCCCGGTCGTCATCCAGCAGCTGAAGAAGCACGGTCTGGCCGACCAGACCGGCGGCTCCTGGCGGCGCGCGGTCATCGAGAAGCCCTTCGGCCACGACCTGAAGTCGGCCGAGGAACTCAACAAGGTCGTGCACGAGGTGTTCGAACCGGACCAGGTGTTCCGGATCGACCACTACCTCGGCAAGGAGACCGTCCAGAACATCCTGGCGCTGCGCTTCGCCAACACCATGTTCGAGCCGATCTGGAACCGGTCCTTCGTGGACCACGTGCAGATCACCATGGCCGAGGACATCGGCATCGGCGGCCGGGCCGGCTACTACGACGGCATCGGCGCCGCCCGTGACGTCATCCAGAACCACCTCCTGCAGCTGATGGCGCTCACCGCGATGGAGGAGCCCGCCTCCTTCGACGCGGACGCGCTGGCCGCCGAGAAGGAGAAGGTGCTCGGCGCCGTACGGCTGCCGAAGGACCTGGGCACCTCCACCGTGCGCGGCCAGTACGCGGCCGGCTGGCAGGGCGGCGAGAAGGTCATCGGCTACCTCGAAGAGGACGGCATCGACGCCCAGTCGAAGACCGACACCTACGCGGCCGTCAAGGTCGAGGTCGACAACCGCCGCTGGGCGGGCGTCCCCTTCTACCTGCGCACCGGCAAGCGCCTGGGCCGCCGGGTCACCGAGATCGCGGTGGTCTTCCAGCGGGCCCCGCACTCCCCCTTCGACCACACGGCGACGGAGGAGCTCGGCCAGAACGCGATCGTCATCCGCGTCCAGCCCGACGAGGGCATCACGGTCCGCTTCGGCTCCAAGGTGCCGGGCACCTCGATGGAGATCCGGGACGTCTCGATGGACTTCGCCTACGGCGAGTCCTTCACCGAGTCGAGCCCGGAAGCGTACGAGCGGCTGATCCTGGACGTGCTGCTCGGCGACTCCAACCTCTTCCCGCGCACGGCGGAGGTCGAGCTGTCCTGGAAGATCCTCGACCCGATCGAGGAGTACTGGGACACGCACGGCCGGCCCGCGCAGTACAAGTCGGGCACCTGGGGTCCCGCCGAGGCCGACGAGATGCTCGCACGAGACGGACGGAGCTGGCGCCGGCCATGAAGATAGACCTCACGGACACCACGGCCGGCAAGGTCAACAAGGCGCTGGTGCAGGGCCGCCGGGCCATCGGCACGCCCGCCGTGGGCATGGTGCTGACCCTCGTCATCGTCACCGACGAGGAGAACGCGTACGACGCCCTGAAGGCCGCCGGCGACGCCTCGCACGAGCACCCCTCGCGCACGCTGCTCGTCATCAAGCGCGTCTCCCGCTCCCCCCGCGACCGTACGGCGTCCCGCCTGGACGCCGAGGTCCGGGTGGGCGTGGACGCGGGCTCCGGTGAGACGGTGATCCTGCGGCTGCACGGCGAGGTCGCCGACCACGCCGACTCGGTCGCGCTGCCGCTGCTGCTCCCCGACGCGCCGGTCGTCGTCTGGTGGCCGGTGAACGCCCCGCTGGACCCGGCGAAGGACCCGCTGGGCGCGCTCGCCCAGCGCCGGGTCACCGACACCTACTCCTCCGAGCAGCCGGTACGGGAGCTGTCCGCCCGCGCGGACACCTACACGCCCGGCGACACGGACCTGTCCTGGACCCGGATCACGCCCTGGCGCTCGATGCTGGCGGCGGCCCTGGACCAGGTGGTCTGCGAGGTCAAGGCCGTCGAGGTGGAGGGCGAGGAGTTCAACCCGAGCTGTGAGCTGCTGGCCATGTGGCTCGCGGACCGGCTGGACGTCCCCGTCCGGCGGTCGCTGTCGGCCGGTCCCGGTCTGACGGCGGTGCGGCTCGACACCAGCGAGGGCGCGATCGCGCTCGACCGCGCCGACGGCTCCCTCGCCACCCTGTCCATCGACGGTCAGCCGGACCGGGCGGTGGCGCTGAAGCGGCGGGAGACGGCCGAGCTGATCGCCGAGGAACTGCGGCGACTCGACCCGGACGACACCTACGCCTCGGCGCTGCGGTTCGGGGTGGAGCGGCTGAACGCGTCGGCGACGGCGGTGCTCCCGGTCCCGGACTCCTTGCCCAAAGGAGCACCGGTCGCCGTCGGAGCGGAGCCCGTCGCCGAGCCCGGAACAGAGCCCGGAGCAGAGCCCGGAGCAGAGCCCGAAGCCATTGCCGAGACTCCCGCGGCAGAAGCGGCGCCGCAGGAACCGGCACCGCTGAAGAAGAGGGCGAAGGCGACATGAGCACTCCCCAGCTGGTCGTGCACCACGACAAGGAGCTGATGGCGCAGGCCGCCGCGGCCCGTCTGATCACGAAGATCGTGGACGCCCAGGCCTCCCGGGGCGAGGCGTCCGTGGTCCTCACGGGCGGCCGCAACGGCAACGGCCTGCTGGCGGCCCTGGCGGCGGCCCCGGCCAGGGACGCCGTCGACTGGGGCCGGCTCGACCTGTGGTGGGGCGACGAACGCTTCCTGCCCGAGGGCGACCCGGAGCGCAATGTCACCCAGGCCCGCCAGGCCCTGCTCGACCAGGTTCCGGTGGACCCGAAGCGCGTGCACGCCATGCCCGCGTCGGACGGCCCCTGGGGCACCGACGTGGACGCGGCGGCCGAGGCCTACGCGGCGGAGCTGGCCGCAGCGGCCGACCCCGAGAACCACGGTCCGGTGCCGACCTTCGACGTCCTGATGCTGGGCGTCGGCCCGGACACCCACGTGGCCTCGCTCTTCCCCGAGCTCCCCGCGGTCCGCGAGACGGAACGCACGGTGGTCGGCGTCCACGGCGCCCCCAAGCCGCCGCCGACCCGGGTCTCCCTCACCCTCCCCGCCATCCGCTCGGCCCGCGAGGTCTGGCTGCTGGCGGCGGGCGAGGACAAGGCCGAGGCCGTCGCCATCGCCCTCTCGGGCGCGGGCGAGATCCAGGCCCCGGCAGCGGGCGCCCAGGGCCGCCGACGCACCCTGTGGCTCCTGGACTCGGCCGCGGCGGCCCAGCTGCCGAGGTCGCTGTATCCGCCGGCCTCTCCGTGAGACGGTGACGCACCACCACCGGGGCGGCGGGAACTCTCCCGCCGCCCCGGTGTCGTTCGTACGGCGTCCCCGCCCGCGGGCCGGCGGCCCGGCCCGCCGCCACGCTCCGTGACCGCGGTTCCCCCTTCCGGGTGGCCCGGACCCCGAGCGGAATGGGTCCCACCGCTCCTGGAACATACGCTCCGGTTGTAACTGTCCTCAGACACACGGGAGTTGATGGTGACGACGGCAGTGGTGGTCGGTGCGGGGCCGGGGATCGGCAAGTCCGTCGCGGACCGGTTCGCGCGCGGGGGGCTGGCGGTCGCCGTGATCGCGCGCCGCGCGGAGACCGTGACCCGGGTGGCCGCGGAGATCGGGCAGGGCGGCGGGAAGGTCCTCGCGCTCACCGCGGACAGCACGGACGAGGCGGCGCTGCACTCCGCGCTGGACAGGGCCGCGGCGGAACTCGGGCCGATCGACGTGGCCGTCTACAACGCGGCGCTGATCCGCCGGGACGCCCCGGGCGAACTGGACGCGCGCGGACAGCTGGACGCCTGGGCCGTCAACGTGGTCGGCGCGCTCAGCACCGCGGCGCACGTGGCTCCGGCCATGGCCGCGCGCGGGCACGGATCGATCCTGGTCACCGGGGGCATGCCGCGCCCCGACCCCGGCTACGTCAGTCTGGGTCTCGGAAAATTCGGGGTGCGCACCCTGGTCAGCCTGCTCGACGCGGAGTACGGTCCGGCGGGTGTCCACGTGGCCTCGGTGACCGTACCCGGCGCCGTAGCACCCGGTACCGCCTACGACCCCGACGAGATCGCCGAGCACTACTGGCGGCTGCACACCCAGCCCCGTACGGCGTGGGAGCACGAGGTCGTGCACGGCGGCGGGCCCGTGGCGTAGCGGGCGGCCTCCTGCACCGGCACCGCGTGACGTCAAGAACGGCTTTCCGGTCGTCCTGTCACGTCGTGCCGGTGGCCGGCCGCACCGCGAGCCGTCGGTCGTGTTTCGCGTCATGAAATCTGTATGAACTACCCAGCGCAAAGGGCCGGTGCCGACACGGCCACCAGGACGTACACAGTGTCAACAATTGCGACTTTGACCATGGCGTAAACGTTACTGCCAGCCCGGCCGGACGCTGGCACAGAATGTCACCGAGAACTGCTCCTACCGGTTTGTATGGCAAGGAAAGGAGTTTTCATGCCCCGCCCACGACGAGGCACTGGCATACCCGGGTCCATTCCGGCCGGGCACCGGTCATGAAGACCGCGCTCATCGACACGGGGGAACCGGTGCGGGTTCTGCGTACGCGGGATTCACACCTGCACCACAGTTTCCATACCTGGGGGGAGATGGTGGCCGACGCCTGCGGGCCGCTGCACGTCTACCGGACGGATCCGGGCGACTTCCACGGGGCCATCGCCTCCGGCACCTTCGGCACCGTCCAGCTCGCCACCGTCCAGGCCGGCCCGCACTCCGTCGAGCGCACCGAACGCCTGGCCGGCCAGGCCGCCTCCACCCCTCTCTATCTGACCTGCGTCCTCGACGGCGAGGTCCAGGTCAGCCAGGGCGGGCGCACCGCCGTCGCCCGGACCGGCAACCTCTTCTCCCACGACAGCTCCCGCCCCTTCCGCATGAGCATGCGGCGCCCCATCCACATGGTGAGCGTGAAGTTCGACCACCGTCTGGTCGACCTCAGGGTCGGGCTGGAGCATCCGCTGCGCGCGGCGACCTGGTCCGGCGCCAGGGGGGCCAGCGTGCTCCTCGCCGGCCTGCTGCGCAGCGCGGCGCTGCACCTGACCGAGCTCGACATGACGGTCGCGGACCAGCTGGGCACCAGTGTCGCCAGCCTGGTCACGGCCGTGTGCGCGGAAAAGCTCGGCAGGGCGGGCGACGATCCCGCGGCGGCCCGCCAAGCGCTGCTGCACCGCATCAAGACGTTCGCGCGGGCCCGGCTGGGCTCCGCGGAGCTGAGCCCGAGCGTGCTGGCCAGGAGCCACAACATCTCGTTGCGCTATCTCCAGCTGCTCTTCCAGGACGAGAACACCAGCCCCGCCCTGTGGATCCGCAACGAGCGGCTGGGGCGCTGTCGTGACGACCTGGCCGATCCGCGCACCGCGCATCTGACGGTCGCCAACGTCGCCGAACGCTGGGGCCTGGACAGCGCGTCGCACTTCAGCAAGCTCTTCCGGGAGCGCTACGGGCTGACGCCCCGCGAGTGGCGCAGGCAGGCTTCGCCGGCCCGCGTCTGACTCCTCCTTCCCCGGATTCGCCCGCCATGCGCGAATCCGCCATCCCTTATGCGTGCACGCGCCACGGACAACGTCCGGATTCCACAACAATGAGGCCGTGTTTTCCGGGTTTTCCTGCGGTACGCATTTCGGTTCGCCGTACGGCACGGCCGATTTCCGTCGGCCGATTCCATCGGGCGCAGAAAGCCGCCCGCACGAACGGGGGTCTCGCATATGCCAATTCCGACGAGAATCGGGGTGATCGGAGGAGGTGCCTCCGCGGTATGCCTGCTCGACGCGCTGAGCCGGCAGGAGGAAGTCCCGCAATCCGTCACCGTATTCGATCCGTCCCCGCACCTGTGGCGGGGACGTGCCTATCAGCCCGACTCGGCGGTCCTGCGGGTGAACGCCCCGCCCGAGGACATGACCGTGCGGGCGGGCGACCCGACCCACTTCTCGCGCTGGCTGGAAGCGCGGTCGGTGGTGCTGGGCCCGCCCGCGGACCACACGGACACCCGCTCGGGCATCCCGTTCCCGCCCCGCGCCCTCTACGGCGACTACCTGGAGCAGTGCGCCCGCGGCGCCCTGACCCGGCTGGCGGCCCTGGGCAGCCGGATCCGGCTGGTGCGCGCGGCCGCCACCGGTCTGACCCGCGAGGACGGCTCGCTCCTCGTGCGCACCGCCGACCGCGCCGCCCACGGCCTGGACCACGTGGTGCTGTGCGTCGGCACCGGGGTGCCGGCCGACCCGCACGGGCTCTTGGGCGCGCCGGGCTTCGTCCCCGATCCCTACCCGGTGACCCGGCGGCTGGCCGGCATCGGCGAGCGGGACCGGGTGGTCGTGCTGGGCAGCGGACTGACCGCCGTGGACGTCGTGCTGGCCCTCACCGCGAACGGGCACACCGGGGAGGTCGTCCTGGCGTCCCGGCGCGGTGTGCTGCCCGGTGTCCGGCAGCGCCCGGTCGAGCACGAGCTGCGCTTCTTCACCGCGGCCCGCTTCCGCGCGCTGGCCGCGCGGGGCGAGCGGCTGCCCCTGGCGGACGCCGTCGCCCTGATGCGGACCGAGCTGACCGCCGCCGGTTCCCGCTTCGACACGGTCGCCCGGGAGATCGCGACGGGCGGCGGCGAGGCACCGCTCGCCCGGCTGCGCCGCCAGCTCGGCCGGGTGGACGACCCCGATCCGGGGCTGCGCATCCTGCAGCGCGCCGTCCCCGACACCGGCCCCGACGTGTGGCCGCTGCTGCCCGAGCAGGACCGGACCGGGCTGCTGCGCGACCACTACCGGACGATCATGAGCCTCTGCTGCCCCATGCCGCCGGCCAGCGCCGCGGCACTGCTGGCGCAGGCGGACAGCGGACGGCTCGGTGTCCTGCGCGGGGTGGAGCGGGTCAGCCCCGGACCCACCGGCGGCTTCCGGGTGTACGGCGACGGTGGCGTCCGCCCCGCCGATGTCGTCGTCAACGCCGTGAGTCCGCCCGCGCACCGGGTGCCGCCGGCCGCCGCCGCGCTGATCGACTCGCTCACCGGCCGGGGCCTCGCGTCCCGGCACCCGCGCGGCGGGGTCGGCGTGGCCCGGGCCACCAGCGGCCTGCTGCACGCCGGCGGGACCGACCGGCAGGTCTACGTCCTGGGCGACCTCGCCGCCGGGTCGCTGTTCTTCACCTTCGGGGTGCCCTCGCTGGTGGACCGCGCCGTCGACATCGCCGAAGCCATCCAGCGGGACGCGGCCCGCAGCACCGCCGGGTTCGCGGACTCCAGGCAACCCGCGTGAACGCCGGTCCGGCCAGGACCCGGCCGGTACCGACCACCGACCACCGATCACGGAGGAGTTATCTGATGAGTGACATCGCCACGCGCGAGCGGGCCGGGTACCTCGCGGACACCCACACCGGGCTCCCGCTGCCCACGGAGCCGGTCTTCGACTCCGTGGCGGACGAGCGCAGGCACCGCAAGCAGCGGCTGACCGCCGCCCTGCGACTGTTCGGCAAGTACGGCTACGGGGAGGGCGTCTCGGGGCACATCTCGGTGCGCGACCCGGAGGACGCGGACCGGTTCTGGGTGAACCCGTTCGGCGTCTCCTTCAGCCGGGTGAAGGTCCGCGACCTGATCCTGGTGGACGCGGAGGGCCGGGTGGTCGAGGGGCACCACCGTGTGAACCCCAGCGCCTTCGTGATCCACTCCGCCATCCACCGGGCCGGTCCCGGCGCCACCGCGGCGGCCCACGGGCACACGCCCCACTCGCGGGCGCTCGGCGCGCTCGGCAGGCTGCTGGAACCGCTCGACCAGGAGTCCGCCGCCTTCTACCAGGACCAGGTCCTCTACGGCGACTACGAGGGTCCCTCCATCAGCCTGGCCCAGGGCGAGGACATCGCGGCCAGGCTGGGCGACCGGCGGGCGATCCTGCTGCGCCACCACGGGCTGATCACCGTCGGCGGTTCGGTGGACGAGGCGGTGCACTGGTTCTTCACCTACGAGGCCGCGGCCCAGGTGCAGTTGCTCGCGGCGGCGGCCGGCCGGCCCGAGCCGATGAGCCACGAGCAGGCGCTCGCGGCCCGCGACGGCTTCGGGGACCGGCAGCTCGGCCGGTTCAGCTTCCAGTTGCTGTGGGACGAGATCGTCCACGAGCAGCCGGACCTGCTGGAGGAGTGACCGTACGGCACGACGACGAGGCCGCCCCTCGCACGAGGGGCGGCCTCCTGTCGTAGCGGATCAGCCCGCGGATCAGCCCGCGGATCGGCCCGTGGGGCGGCCGGCCGACTCGGCCGTGCGTTCCTCCCCGACGGTCGGCGCACCCGGCGCACCCGGCGCGGCCGGGGTGGCCGCGCCGGTCCGCAGCCGGGCGGCCAGCGCCGCGACGGGTACCGCGAGAGCCGACACGGCCGCGATGACGATGATCACCCAGGTGCCGTGGTGGTAGCCGGAGAGCAGGGCGGGCCGGTCGGCCGCGTCGTCCTCGTCGCCCATGCGCACGGTCACGACGGCGAGCACCACCGCGGCGCCCACCTGGTACCCGGTCTGCAGGATGCCCGCGGCCAGGCCCTGTTCGGACTCGTCGACGCCGTTGGTGGCCTGCACGTTGGCGGCGGTGAAGGCGAACGGGAAGCCGATGCCGATCAGCACCATGCTCGGCAGGACCATCGTCCAGTACGAGGAACCCTCGCCGACCCGCAGGAAGAGCAGGAAGGCGACGGCGTAGGCGAGCATGCCGCCGAAGATCGGCCGGCGCAGTCCGGTCTTGCCGAGCCAGTTCCCGGCACGCGGGGCGAAGGTGAGGATCAGCAGGCCGATCGGCAGGAAGGCGAAGGCCATCTCCAGCGGGGACCAGCCCCGGTAGGTCTGCAGGTAGAGGCTGCCGACGAACTGGTAGCTCATGTAGGTGCCGAGGATCGCGGCGGCGATCAGGCTGGCGCCGACCAGGGACTTGTTGCGCAGCAGGCCGAGGCGGAGCAGCGGCTGCGGGGCGCGTGACTCGATGACGGTGAAGGCGGCGAGCAGCAGGACCGCGGCCGCGAAGACGCCCAGGGTGCGGCCGGCGAGCCAGCCCTCGGCCGGTGCCTGCACGATGCCGTAGACCAGCAGCAGCATGGCGGCGGTGACGGTGACGGCGCCGGCGGCGTCGTAGTGGCGCTCGGTGCCGTCGTGCGGGGGGTCCTTGGGGACCAGGGTCAGGGCGCCGACGAGGGCGGCGACGGCGACCGGCACGGAGAGCATGAAGGTCCAGCGCCAGCTCGCCTGGGTGAGGGCACCGCCGACCACCACGCCGATGGAGTATCCGACGGCACCGCAGGCCGTGTAGATGCCGAGGGCGCGGTTGCGCTGCGGTCCCTCCGGGAAGGTGCCGACCACGATGGACAGGGCGGAGGGCGCGGTCAGCGCGGCGCCGATGCCCATCACCAGCCGGCCGACGATCACCAGGAAGCCGCTGGTGGCCAGACCGCCCGCGAGTGAACCGACCGCGAGGACGGTGAGGCCGGTCAGGAACACCCGCCGCTTGCCGAGCAGGTCGGCCATGCGCCCGCCCAGCAGCAGGAAGCCGCCGAAGCCCAGGACGTAGGCGCTGACCACCCACTGTGCGGCGGACGTGCTCATATCGAACTCGTCCTTGATCTGGGGAGTGGCGATGCCCACCATGATGTTGTCCAGGGCGTCCAGCGAGAAGGCGCCGCACACCACCACGAGCATCAGCCACTCGCGCAGGCCCCAACGCACGCGAGCGTCCGGGACGTCGTCCGCGATAGCCATGAAACCGGGTCTCCTTCGGGGTTGAACCATAGAGTCGACGCAGGACGAAGTGGCCGTACGCCCGCTCCCGCCAGGGACTGTGGGCGACACGACTTCTGTACTAACCTCTACAGATGAAGCTAACGATCGGCTGATCCGCCGTCAAGGAGGTCAAGTGGCCCGCACCGGGCGCCCCCGCGCCTTCGACCGGGACGCGGCACTGCACACCGCCATGCTGGTCTTCTGGGAGCGTGGTTACGCGACCACCTCGACCACCGACCTCAGTGCCGCCATGGGCATCAACCCGCCCAGCCTGTATGCCGCGTTCAAGAACAAGGAAGAGCTGTTCAGGGAGGCCATCGGACTCTATGAACGCACCGAGTCGCAGGCCTCGCGCCGGGAGATGGACGCCGCGGCAACCGCCCGCGACGCCGTCGCCGCGCTGCTGCACACGAGCGCCGACCGGTTCACCATGCAGGACCGGCCGCGCGGCTGCATGATCGTGCTCGCCGCCACCAACTGCACCGAGGACCACGAGTCGGTGCGCGACTTCGCGCTGCGCTGCCGCGCCCGCACCAAGGACATGATCAAGGAGCGGCTGGACGGCGCCCGGGACGCCGGGGAGCTGGCCCCGGACACGGACACGGACCGCATCGCCGCGTTCTACGCCACGTTCCTCAACGGCCTGTCGATCCAGGCCCGCGACGGGGCGGAGCGCGCTCAGCTGCACGAGCTCGTGGACATGGCGATGGGCGCCTGGAACGCGCCGGCCGGCCCCCTCGTCGGCGCCTCGCCGGCGCCTTGAGGGAGTCCGGCCGACCGGGACCCGGGCCGGCTCAGGCCGGCTCAGGCCGCGCCCGTGACGCGCTCCAGCCAGGCCCCGGTGGCCTCGGGCGACCTGATGGCCTCCCACATGTCCGCCGGGTGGTTGAAGTTGGTGACGAACGCGTCCGCCACCCGCTGGTCGCCGGTGGCGGTCACGAAGATGCCGCCCAGGTGCTCCGGCGGCGGGCCGATGTTGAGGTTGGACCAGGCGACGACCGGCTCGGCGATCCGCCACAGCAGCTCGCTCGCCCGCTCGGCGAACGCGGTGTCGAACGGCCCGCCCGCCGCGATCAGCCCGGCCAGCTCGAAGGCGCACCGCGAGCCGAGGTTGGCGCCCTGCCCGGTCAGCGGGTCGTTGAGCACCCAGGCGTCCCCGAGGGCCAGGGCCGGCCGGCCGGAGGGCAGCGTGGTCCAGCCGCGGCGCACCGTCGGGGTGAGGCCGCCCTGGATCACGTCACCGGGGCGGACGATCCCGAACTCGCTGTCGGTGATGCGCTCGCGCAGCTGGGGCGCGTACTCGCCGACCAGCCCGAGCAGCGTCTTCACGAAGCCGGCCGGGTCGCCGAGGTGGTCGTAGGAGGCCGGCTGCTCCAGCGGGCCGCCGGGCAGGGCCTCCACCACCATGCCGTGCACCGGGCCGTCGGCGGTGAGGATCCTGGTGGAGAAGATCTCCCCGGCCTCGGAGACCTGGAAGTGGATGTGGCCCGGTTCGACGGGCGCTATGCCGTGGAAGAGACCGGCGGTCAGGATCCGCTGCGGCCCGGCGTACGGCGATCGCTCCGGGTCCCGCGGGAACAGTCCCGTGCGCGCGGCGCGCCCGCTCGCGACCACGACCAGGTCGTGGTCGCGGGAGACCCGGTCGATCTCGGCCGCGTCCGGCACCAGCAGCTCCAGGCGGCCACCGCGCTCCAGGTAGTCGGCGGTCAGACGGGGCAGGTAGAGCCGCAGGTCCACGCCGCTCGCGGGCTCGTCGAGACGGCCGAGGAAGTGGATGTCCGGGTCGCCGGGCGCGACCAGACGCACGCCGAGGGTGTGGTTCTCCGGCTGGTCCCAGTGCGCGACGCCCAGCTCCCGCTCGCGCCGGACGGTGTGCCCGAAGCGCACCGGGAGGCTGAGCGGGCGGCCCGCGGCGACCTCCTCGGGAGCGCGCTCGGCGTAGACCGTGGTGCTCACCCCGGCCTGCTGCAGCCGCAGGGCCAGGTGCAGGCCGGATACGCCGGCGCCGACGATGGCGATGTCTGGCATGGTGCTGGTGCTCCTTCGTGAGGGGAGGCCGTACGAGGGAATGGGCGGGCCGCGGCGACGGGCGCCGCCGCCTCACCCGAACTGCGGGACGACGTGCTCGGCGAAGAGGCGCAGCGAGCGGCGGGCCCGGTCGGCGGGCAGGCCGGGCGCCCGCCCGAAGAAGAGGACCCGCTCCACGTCGCCCAGCGGCTTGACCCGGTCGCGCAGCCCCTGCGCGACGGCGTCGGGCGGACCCACCAGGAACAGGTCGCGCGGCAGGTCGTCCACGGACGGCAGGCCGGGGTTGCCGAACCACTCCTGGAACTTGTTCAGCAGGTACCAGTAGTGCTCCTTGATCTCCTGCCAGCCCTCCTCGGCGTCCTCGCAGACATACACGCCGGGGGTGACGATGGCCGTGACGCCGAAGCGCGCGGGGTCGTGGCCGTGTTCGGCGAGGGTGCGCCGGTACAGGTCGAGGATCTCCGGCGGGGTGCCGAGGTCGGGCAGGAACCGCAGGCCGTGCCGGCCCGCCCGCAGCGCGGCGGCCTTGCCACCGCCGCCGATCCACAGCGGCGGATGACGGTCGGGCACCGGGGTGACCACGACGTCGTCGACGCTGAAGTGCCGGCCGGTGTAGGAGAACGGCTTCCCGTCCCAGGCCCGGCGCAGGATCTCGACCGTCTCCTCGGTGCGGGCGCCGCGCTCGGCCCGCCCCACGCCGAGGGCCTCGAACTCCTTCTCGCGGTAGCCGGGCGCCAGGCCCAGCTCCAGCCGGCCGCCGGCCAGCAGGTCGGTGACGGCCGCGTCCTCGGCGAGCCGCAGCGGATGGGTGAGGCTCGCCAGCAGCATCGCGGTGCCCAGCCGGACCCGGCTGGTGCGGGCGGCGATGGCGGCCAGCACCGGGAAGAGGGAGGGCAGGTAGCCGTCGTCGGTCAGATGGTGCTCGGAGAGCCAGACGGACTCGAAGCCCAGCTCCTCGGCCTCGGTCGCCAGCGTGAGGTTCTCCTCGTACACCTCGGCCCAGGGCCGCCGCCAGCGCTCGGGGTTGCGGAAGTCGAGCCAGATGCCGAATTTCACGGTTCCTCCTGGGGGTCGGATCGGACGGGATCGAGTGGGATCAGATGGGATCGGGTCGGTGTACGGCGGCGGGTCAGGCCTCGGAGAGGGCGCGCAGGGCGCCGTTGACGGAGACCAGCGGGGGGCGCCGGTGCCGGCCTCCGGTGGCCAGCACCTCGCCGATGAGCACGGTGTGGTCGCCGGTGTCATGCCGGTCGTACAGGCGGCACTCCAGCCAGCCGGGGGCGTCCAGGACCAGCGCCCCGGTACCGGGTCCGGGTGAGGTCGCGCAGGTCAGCAGGGCTCGGGCCCGGGTCTCCCGGTCGCCCTCCAGCGCCTGCGCCAGATCCACACCGGCCACGTCGAGAATCGACACGGCCCAGAGCCCGGTCGCGAGCAGCGTGGTGAGGACGTCGGAGTCGCGGCGGACGGCCAGGGAGACCAGCGGCGGATCCAGGGAGACGGAGGTGAAGGAACGCACCACCACCGCGTCGTGGCGCCGTCCGCCGCCCGCCGGGTTCGCCGTCCCCGCCGGTGCGGCTGCCGCTGCCGCTGCCTCTGCCTCTGCCTCCGGCGCCGTCTCCGTCTCCGGTGCCGTCTCCGGTGCCGTCTCCGGCTCCGCGAAGGTCGTCACGACGGTGAGCCCGGTGGCGAACGTGCGCATCGTCGCGCTCAGGTCCAGGGACACGTCAGGCCTCTCGTTCGGGGTGCCGCGGCCGGGGCCGGGCACCGGGCAGCCGGGCAGCCAGCACCGACCGGCGGAGCTTGCCGGTGGCCGTCCTGGGCAGTTCGTCGTCCTCCGCCAGTGCCTCCACCCGGGCCGCGTCGGCCCCGAACCGGCCGCGCAGCCGCTCCCGCACCAGCCGCTCCGCCCGGCCCGGCGCGGTCCCCGGCCGGGCGCGGAAGAACACCGCCAGGCCGTCGGCGACGGGGCGGGCGACCGCCGAGGCCGGCAGCACACACGCCAGTTCCTCGACCGCGTCCTCGATCTCGTGGCCGTACCAGGCGGCCCCGGCCAGCCGGACGAGTCCGTCGGCCCGGCCGGTCACCACCAGCTCGCCGTCGGCCACGAGGGCGAGGTCGTCGGTGACCAGCCAGCCGTCGGCGGAGTGCGGGGCCGGCCGCACGCGGCCGCCGTCGAGGTAGGCGCGGACCACCGGTGCGCCGGTCACCTGGAGCCGGCCCACCCGGCCGGCCGGCAGCACCCGGTCCTGTTCGTCCACGACCCGCACGGAGACCCCGGGATGCGGAACACCCACCGGCACGAACCGCCGCGGTGGGCCGTCGCCGGGACGGAAGACGCTGTCGACCACCCCCGAGGCGGTCTCCGGCATGCCCCAGCCGGGATGCACCGCGCCGGGCGGCAGGCCGTACGGAGCGAGCGCCGCGACGAACCGGCGGACCACCCGGTCCTTGACCGGCGCGCCCCCGTTCATGACGTAACGCAGCCGGCTCAGGTCCCAGTCGCGGTGCGGTCGCCGGTCCAGCCGGTCCAGCCGGTCGGTGACGAGCGCGAAGGCGGGGTTCGGCGCCCAGGTGGTGTCGATCCGTCCGGCGGAGGCGAGGTCCAGCCAGCGCAGCGGGTCGGCCCGGACCCACGCGGTGTCGGCGTGCACCTGGTGGCAGCCGAGGAAGACGTCGCGCACATGGAACATGACGATCCCGCTGACGTGGTCGAGCGGCATCCAGTTCAGGCTCCGCGTGCGCTCGTCGAGGCCGCGGGCGAGGGCCGTGCCCTGGGCTCGGGCGATGAGGTGGCGGTGGGTCAGCGCTACCGCCTTGGGCCGGCCGCCGCTGCCCGAGGTGAGCGTGAGCACGGCCAGGTCGTCGGGCCGGGCGGCGACCGGGGGGAGCGTCCCGGGGCCGGCCGCCCGCAGCGCGCTCACCGGGCCGGCCGGGCGTACTCTCGGCGGCGGCCCCGCCGGGAGGCCGTCACCCACCAGCCACGCCTCCCCCACCGCGTCGACGGCCTCGGCGAGCCGGTCCGCCGGGGTACCGAACGGCACCGGCAGCGGGACCAGTCCGCCGAGCACACACGCCCAGAAGGCGGTGAGCAGCTCCGCGGAGCCCGACGTCCGCAGGATCACCCGTGACCCCGGCCGGGCCCCGGCGGCGGCCAGTCCCGCGCGGACCCGGTCCGCGTCCTCGTACAGCGAGCGGTAGGACCGGCTCGTCGGGACGCCCTCCCCGTCCACCAGCACCACACCGCGCGCACCACGCGCGGCCCGCTCCAGCACCTCCCCCAGCGTGCCGACCGACGCCCCGGGCAACTCCCCGCCGTGCAACACCGCCGGGGCGTCCGGGGGTGGGGGCCCGGTGGGCGAGTGGCCGGTGGGCGAGTGGGTGGTCATGCCACGATGCCGAGGCTGAAGGGGTTGTGCGGGGTGCCGCCGAGGAGGTGGGCGCCGGCCGACTGGAGCACCTGGTCCTGGGCGATGACGTGCTGGCGCATCGTGGTCAGGTCGCGCAGCCAGCGGTCCAGCGGCGACGGGCGGTAGACGGCCGTGGTCGCCACCAGGTCGTACAGCCGGCCGACGATGGTGCGGGCCACCCGGAACGCGTTGACCCGGGCGAGGACGGTGTCCACCCGGTCGTCGCGGCCGAGTTCGCCGCCCGCGTCGATGAGCTGCGCCTGCCTGCGCAGGCTGCCGTAGACCGCGTGCCGGGCCGCGCCCAGTTCCATCTCGGACTCGGCGACGGCCAGTTGCACCCGGTAGGTGTCCGCCCAGGGCGTGTCGGTGGCCCGGTCGGTGCGGCCGGCGGCGAGTTCGCGCACATGGTCCAGGGCGGCCCGGGCCACGCCGAGGGGCACTCCGGGCATGTTGCGCAGGATGGCCTCGGGGGTCGCGTGCGGCCCAGGGGTGCGGGGGTGGCCCAGGCTGAAGGTGTGCTCTTCCGGTACGAACAGGTCCTGGGCCTGGTAGTCGCAACTACCGCTGCCGGCCAGCCCGGTGGTGTGCCAGGTGTCGAGGATCTCGAACTCCTCGCGGCGCGCCAGCATGATGCGCCAGTGCCCCGGTGCCCCCTCCGGTCCGGGTTCCGGCCGGCCGTCCCGGTGGACGAAGCAGCCGGCCACCACCCAGTCGGCGTGGGTGATGCCACTGCCGAACTGCCAGCGCCCGGTGACCCGGTAGCCGCCCGGCACCCGGTCCGCCCGGCCCAGGGGCAGGATCAGGCCGGCGGTGACGATGTCCGGGTCGCCCAGCTCGTCACGGGCGACGGACTCGGGCAGGAACTGGGCGTACAACGGCGTGTCCATGCCGATCATGGCGCACCACGCGGCGGAGGCGTCCCCGCGGGCGAGGATCTCCACGACTTCCGTCTGCTGGACGGAGTCGAGCCCCGGCCCGCCCCTCTCGGCCGGCACGCCCATCCGGAAGACCCCGGCGTCGCGGAGCTGTTCGACCACCGCGGCCGGCAGCCGACGGGCCCGTTCGATGTCCTCGGCGGCGGCCCGCAGCACCGGGACGAGGTCCTCGGCCCTGCGGAACAGTTCCTCCGCCGTGACGGGCGTGACGGGCCGGGAGGTGGCGGGGCGCCTGACGGCGGCCGCCTGTGATGTGGTCATCTGCGAAGTCCCCTGTCTCACTCGGGTCCGGTGGCGTTCCACGGTCAGCGGTAACGCCCCGGAGCGATGGCGTTGTTGGGGTCGAGCACGGCCTTGAGCCGACGGACGAGGGCCACGGCCGCGGTGTCCACGGCCAGCGCGTCCCGCTGTCCCGCGTGGTCGACGTCCAGCCGGTACGGCGTGAAACCGGCCTCGGTGAAGGACTCGTACAGGAGGTCCAGCGCCCGGTGGGCCCGCTCGGCCGCCGCCTCCTCGTGGGGGAACTTCATCGCCACCACGCAGTCGACGAGGTCGGCGCCGAGCAGGTGCAGGGTGGACGAGAGCCGTACGCCGCTGGCCGCCGCGGCTTCGCGCAGCAGTCGGTCGGCACGGGCGACCGCCTCGCCGGTGAACGGCAGCAGCGGCAGGAAGAAGAGGAACCCGGCCGCCGTGTCGATCTTGTCGGCGGCCACGCCCATCTTGGCCCGGAAGAGCGTGTCGGTGATGTCCGGGTCGCCGGCGTACGCGCGTTCCACCAGCCGGGTCACCTCGTGGTTCGGGTGGGCGGGGTCGACGCCCTCGGCGGCGGAGACCTCGGTGAACAGGCCGGAGCGGCGGGCCTCGGCGGTCAGGATGCCGGTGAGCGCCTCGACCGACTCGGCGGTGCCGTCGACCGCGAGGTGCACGGTGTACTCGCCCTCGGTACCTCCGTAGGAGAGCCCGGCGGCCGGGTCGTAGATCCGCGGGACGCCCCGGGTGAGTCCCTGGGCGACCCAGCGGCGCACGGTGTCGGTCACCTCGGCGAGCGCCGGGGCCGGGAAGCCGAGGCGGGTCACGCGCACCGCCTCGGGCCGGGCGGGCAGCCGGATCACGGCCGCCGTCACCACCCCGAGGTTGGACTGCACGAACAGCGGCAGCGCGGAGGGGCCGAGCCCGTGCGGGTAGACCGGCGCGGTGCGCCCGGGTGCGGGCCACCAGCCGACGCGGACCGTCTCACCGCCCGGCAGGACCACCTCCAGGCCGGCGAGGTCCTCGGTGCGCTGGCCGCGCAGCCCGACGCCGCGGTCCAGGGCGTTGCCCACGACGCTGGTCGCCGCGGCGGAGACGGTGACGTTGACCATCCGGGGGGTGTGGGCGAGCAGCCGGGACAGCTGTCCCTGGGTAACGCCCGGTTCTACGACGGCCCAGCCGGCCTCCAGGTCCAGCGCGCGCACCCGGTCGAGACCGCCGAGGTCCAGCACCACGGCGTCGTCCCGGGCCGGTTCGCGGGAGCCCAGGCCCCAGTTGCGTCCGGTGCTGACGGCGTGCAGGCTCCCGGAGTCCGGCTCCCGCGAGAAGAGCGCCACGATCGCGCCGACCTGCTCGGCGGTGGCGGGCCGCAGTACGGCGTCGACCCTGCGGGAGCGGAACAGGCTGGTGTTGGGCCCGAGGAGCCGGGTCCGCCCGGCATCGCCGTCCGCACCCACGACCCGGTTCTCGCCCAGGATCCGACGGGCCGCGTCCAGCGCAGCACGCGACGCGGCGGACCCGTAGGCGGGCGCGGTGGCGGGGCCGGAGCCGCGCCCGGTGGCGGAGCCGGAGGCAGACGCGGAGGCGGGGCCGGTGGCGGCGCCGGAGGTGGGGCCGGAGGTGGGCGGGGCGGCGGCCGGGCTGTCTGTGGCGGTGGACAGTTCGGACATGCTGGTCTCCCTGGACGGTGTGGGTCCTGGCCGTGCGGTCGGTGGTGGGTCGGACGGCGGTCGGGCGGGCGGGGCGGCGGCCGGGCAGCAGCGGGTCGGCCAGCGGGCGGTCAGGCGGCGGGCGGCGGGCGGTCAGGCGGCGGTGGCCGGGGTGAGCGAACCGTGCAGGAACACCAGCGGGTCCTGGGGTGCGCGCACCCCGGTGGCCAGCACGGTGCCGATCACCATGAGGTGGTCGCCGACGGTGAAGGAGTCGGCCAGCGCGCACTCCAGCCAGCCGGTGCCGTCGAGCAGCAGGGCGCCCGTGTGCCGGCCCGGTGCGGCGGGCAGGGTGCGCAGCGCCTCGGCCCGGTTCTCCCGGGGCCGGGCCAGCGTCCGCGCGGTGTCCGCCCCGGCCGCGGCCAGGATGGACACCCCCCAGGCCTTGGCCGTCAGCAGGTCGGCCAGGAAGGCGGACCCGTGGCGCAGCGAGAGCGCGACGAGCGGGGGCTCGAACGACACCGGGATCAGCGAGTTGACCGTGATGGCGTCATGGCGCCGCCCGCCGGGCGCGGCCGGCTCCTCGGTCCAGGTGCTGACCACGCCGACGCCGGTCGCGAAGTGCCGCATCACCGCACGCAGATCGAGTTCCACTGAGCGTCCTCTCCGTCGTACGGACCCGGACGGGCCCCGGGCCAGACGAACGTACGAACCGCGGCGGACGCACGGTGCCGTGCTCGCGCATGTGCTCTGTCGCATTCGCGAAAGCCGGGACATGCGCGGATGCGGCACTCGCCGTGCGCGGCTGGCCGAGTGCCGGGCCCCGGCCGCGGGTCACACTGCGACGGTCGCGGGCGTACGGCGGTGACCGCCGCGCCCGCGCACGGCGGGGCGCACCGCCCCGCCCACGGATGATCCGGGCAGAAGGGGGAACCAGTGATCCGCACCGCGGCAGTGGTGGGAACCGGACTCATCGGCACGTCCGCCGGCCTCGCGCTGAGCCGCCGCGACGTCCATGTGCACCTGCTCGACACGGACGAGTCGGCGGCCCGGGTGGCGGCCGCCCGCGGGGCCGGTTCGGTCGGTCCGCCCGACGGCCCGGTCGACCTCGCCGTGCTGGCCGTGCCGCCCGGCGCGGTCGCCCGGGTGCTGGCGGAGCAGCAGCGTCGCGGGCTGGCCCGGGCCTACACCGACGTGGCGAGCGTCAAGGCGCCCACGGCACTGGCCGTCGCGCACGGCACCCCGCAGCCGCGCAGTTTCGTCGGCGGTCATCCGATGGCCGGGAGCGAGCGCTCCGGCCCGCTGGCCGCCCGCGCCGATCTCTTCGAGGACCGTCCGTGGATCCTGACGCCCGGACCGGAGACCTGCCCGGGCGCGCTCAACCGGGTGCTGGCCGCCGTGTCGCTGTGCGGGGCCGTGCCCGTGGTGATGGATCCGCACGCGCACGACCGTGCGGTCGCCCTGGTCTCGCACGCGCCCCATCTGGTGGCGTCCCTGATGGCGGCGAGACTGGCCGACGCGTCCGGGGACGCGGTCAGGCTCGCGGGCCGGGGCATCCGGGACGTGATCCGGGTCGCGGGCGGCGACCCAGGGCTGTGGACCGACATCGTCCGGGCCAACGCCCCGGCCATCGTGGAGATCCTGGAAGCCCTGACGAAGGACCTGGAGGCGCTCACCCGGGCCCTGCACGCGCTGGAGGTGTCCCCCGGCACCGAGGGAGCCGAGGACGCCCTGGCCTCGCTCGGGGAACTGCTGGCCCGGGGCAGGGACGGCTGGGCGGCCGTGCACCGGCCGGACGGTGCCGGCACCGTCGGCGCGGTGACGCTGACGGTGCCGCTCGCGGGCCGGCCGGGCGAGGTGGACCGGCTGCTGCACGCGGCCGAGGAGTCCGGCATCGGCGCCCAGGACATCCGGCTGTCCTGGTCCGGGGCGTCCACGGAGCTGTCGGCGAGCCTGGCCGCATCCCGGATCACCGCGGAGTCCGTCCGCCGCAGGCTCGCCGACGACGGCTGGCGGGTCTCCGTCTCCGCCGCCCCCTGATCCCGCCCGACACGTGCGCAGGGCCCTGCCCCCGCTCCGGGCGGCGGGACCAGGGCCCCGCGATGTGCTGTCAGCCGCCTTCGGACGCGCCGTCCGGCAGCCCGTAGGCACCGGAGACCAGCTCGTAGGACCGGACCCGGAAGTCCGGGCCGTGCGAGTTCATGGCCGGCATCAGCTCGTCGGCGCCGGTCCTCTTGCACAGGTCGTCCAGGCCCGCCGTGACCTCGTCGGCCGTGCCGTACAGGGCGTTGTCGAGCCGGCCGCCGAGGACGGCCGTCTCCCGCTCGGTGAAGACGTGTGCCTCGGCCTCCTCCGGCGTCGGGATGAGCCCCGGCCGGCCGCTGCGCAGCCGTATGGTGGCGAGCGCGCCGGTGAGCGCCTGCCGCCGCGCCTCCCGGGCGTCGTCGGTCCGGCGGCGGTCCGGCGAAATCCCTGCCGGGTAGGCGAGTTGACCGGGATGGATCGTCCCGCGCGCCGACGACCGCGGCGGCCCCTCCTCCAGGACGGCCGCCGCGGCGCGCACCGGCCGTCAGTCGCGCCCGCGCAGCTCCCGGTACTTGGCGACCAGGGCCTTCGTCGACGCGTCCAGGCCCGGTACCTCCGCGCCCTCGGTCAGCGCCGGTTCCACGCGCTTGGCGAGGACCTTGCCGAGTTCGACGCCCCACTGGTCGAAGGAGTCGATGTTCCAGACCGCGCCCTGGGTGAACACCTTGTGCTCGTACAGGGCGACGAGCTGGCCGAGGACCGACGGGGTGAGTTCCCTGGCGAGGATCGTGGTCGTCGGGCGGTTGCCCTGGAAGGTCTTGTGCGGGACCAGTTCCTCGGCGACGCCCTCCGCGCGGACCTCCTCGGCGGTCTTGCCGAAGGCCAGCGCCTGCGTCTGGGCGAAGAAGTTCGCCATCAGCAGGTCGTGCTGCGCGCCGAGTTCACCGCTCAGCTCGGCGACCGGCTCGGCGAAGCCGATGAAGTCGGCCGGGATCAGCTTCGTGCCCTGGTGGATCAACTGGTAGTAGGCGTGCTGGCCGTTGGTGCCGGGCGTGCCCCAGACGATCGGGCCGGTGGTCCACTCGACCTCCTTGCCGTCCCGCGCCACGTACTTGCCGTTGGACTCCATGTCCAGCTGCTGCAGGTAGGCGGTGAACTTGGAGAGGTAGTGGCTGTACGGCAGCACCGCGTGCGACTGGGCGTCGTGGAAGTTGTCGTACCAGATGCCCAGCAGGCCGAGCAGGAGCGGGACGTTGGCCTCGGCGGGGGCGGTGCGGAAGTGCTCGTCGACCAGGTGGAAGCCGTCCAGCATCTCGCGGAAGCGGTCCGGGCCGATGGCGATCATCAGGGAGAGACCGATGGCGGAGTCGTAGGAGTAGCGGCCGCCGACCCAGTCCCAGAACTCGAACATGTTGGCCGTGTCGATACCGAAGTCGGCGACCTTCTCGGCGTTGGTGGAGAGGGCCACGAAGTGCTTGGCGACCGCTTCCTGACCGGCCTTCAGCTCGCCGAGCACCCAGTTGCGGGCCGAGGTGGCATTGGTGATCGTCTCGATGGTGGTGAACGTCTTGGAGGCGATGATGAAGAGGGTCTCCGCCGCGTCCAGGTCGCGGGTGGCCTCGTGCAGGTCGGCGCCGTCCACGTTGGAGACGAAGCGGACCGTGAGGTCGCGGTCGGTGAAGCTGCGCAGCACCTCGTAGGCCATCGCGGGGCCGAGGTCGGAGCCGCCGATGCCGATGTTGACGACGTTCCGGATGCGCCTGCCGGTGTGGCCGGTCCACTCGCCCGAGCGGACCCGGTCGGCGAAGGCGCCCATCTTGTCCAGGACCGCGTGCACCTGCGGCACCACGTTCTCGCCGTCGACCTCGACCACCGCGTCGCGCGGGGCGCGCAGCGCGGTGTGCAGCACCGCGCGCTGCTCCGTGATGTTGATCTTCTCGCCGCGGAACATGGCGTCCCGCAGCCCGAAGACGTCGGTGGCGGCGGCCAGCTCGCGCAGCAGCCGCAGCGTCTCGTCGTTGACCAGGTGCTTCGAGTAGTCGATGTGGAGATCGCCGACCTGGAGGGTGTAGCCCGTGCCGCGTCCCGGGTCGGCGGCGAACAGGTCCCGCAGATGAGTCTCGGCGAGCTCCTCCCGGTGCTTGGCGAGCGCGGTCCACTCGGGCGTCTGGTTGAGCCTGGTACGGCCGTCTGCGTTCATTCGGACTTCAGCCTTCTTCCTTGCACCTGTCCTGTTGCGTGCCTGCGCCGCTGCCGTTCCAACCTAGTTGATCAGCTCGGGGCACGGCCTGCCGTAGCGCTGTCCCGTGGCGCAACAACAGGTACGTCCGGCCGGCGCACCGGTATCAACGAGGTGACGGCCAGAGCGAACAGGGCGGCGGCGAGCAGCGCGGGCCCGTTCAGACCGTACGCCCCGGCGACCGCCCCGCCGAGGAGGGCGCCGAGTGGTGCTCCGGACGTCGAGGAGGTGCGGAAGGCGGCGGCGATCCGGCCGGTCATCGACTCGGGGGCGCGTTGCTGCATCAGCGTGACCTGGTTGACGTTCCACACCATGTTCATCGCGCCGAGCAGCAGCATGCCCGCGGCCAGGGCGCCGAGGTGCCGCACGGTGCCTATCAGGACCAGGGACGAGGTCTGGACGGTCCCGGCGACGAGCAGGGCCCGGACCCGGCCGGTGCGGCGGGCGATGCGCTGGGCGAGGAAGCCGCCGGCGATGCTGCCGGCCGAGTAGGCGGTCATGGCGGCCGCGTATCCGGCGGTGCCGGCGTGCAGCCAGCGGGTCACGTGCAGCACCAGGGTGGCGATCAGGGCGCCCATGCCGATGTTGCAGAGCAGGGTGGAGAGGCAGACCGCCCGCAGGGCCCGGTCCTGCCACAGGGCGCGCAGGCCCGCGCCGATCTCGGCGCGCAGGGTGCTGCCGGCCGGGCGTGGCGCCCGCTGCGGGGGCCGTGTCCGCAGGGAGGCGACCAGGGCGGCGGCCGCCAGATAGGTGCCCGCGTCGGCCGCGAAGGGCATGAACGCGCCGGCCGTGAGCAGCAGCGGCACCAGCGGGGCGCCGAGCAGGCCGCCGGCGATCTGCTGGCCGGTCATCAGCCGGGCGTTGGCCGTGCCCAGGGCCTGGCGGTCCACCAGGGAGGGCAACAGGGCCGTGGAGGCGTTGTCGAAGAGCGTCTGGAGCGTGGTCAGCGCGAAGGCCAGCAGGAGCAGCAGCGGGATCGAGGCGTGACCGAGCGCCACGGCGAGCGCGAAGGCGGCGACGAGCAGCCCCCGTACCGAGTCCACGGCCCACATCGCGCGCCGCTGGTCCACCCGGTCCGCGACGGCCCCGCCGAGCAGCCCGAACAGCAGCCACGGCACATAGCCGCAGGCGGTCACCGAGGCGATGGCGAGGGGGTCGTCGGTCAGGCGCGCGGCCAGCAGGGGCAGCGCGGACGTCCGCAACGCGTCCCCGAACCGGGAGACCACGGCGGCCGTCCACAGCCGTCCGAATCCCCCGCGCCACACCGGCGCCCGCTCCCCCACCGTCACCGCCGCCCCCTCACGATTCGTCGATACACAAACCGTAGAGGGCACCACTGACAACGGGCCCGGGGCCGGGCCGCGGAGACAACTCCGGCCAGGCGCCCTCGGGCACCCGGCCGACCTCAACTCCTAGATCTCGCCCCGCAGTTTGGCGAGCGCCTCGGCGAGGATCGCCTCGCCGTCCGCGTCGCTGCGCCGCTCCCGTACGTACGCGAGGTGCGTCTTGTACGGCTCGGTGCGCGGCGGGTCCGGCGGGTTGTCCCGGTCCTGACCGGCCGGGAAGCCACAGCGCGGGCAGTCCCAGGTCTCGGGCACCTGCGCGTCGCTGGCGAAGCTCGGCTGCGTCTCATGCCCGTTGGAGCACCAGAAGGAGATGCGCAGACGCGGCGCGGACTCGCCGCGCTCGGCCTCGCCCATCGGCCCCGCCCCGACCCGGCTACCTCGGATCGCGTTGCCACTTGCCACGGTCGTAACTCCCTGCGTGATGGTGCCGCGAAGCGAGTCGGCGTGTCGCTTCGTTGCGAGCGCCTCAGTCTACGTAAGGCCCAACGCGCGTCCAGTGGTGGGAGTTACCGCCTCCGCACCTAGACGCAAGCCCCATGATAGGCCGCGCTCAGGTGCGCGTACCGAACATGGGGCCTTACGTGCGGAATGTGCGTGTGTGCGAGTCGCGGCTCAGCTGTTCGTCTTCATCAGCATGCCGAGGACGATGATGCACGCGAACCACAGCAGACCGATCACCAGGGTGATCCGGTCCAGGTTCCGCTCGGCGACCGAGGAGCCGCCCACGGAGGACTGCATGCCGCCACCGAACATGTCGGAGAGACCGCCGCCCTTGCCCTTGTGCATCAGCACCAGCAGCATCAGCAGCAGGCTGAAGACGATCAGGGCGATCGAGAACCCCAAAACCACGGCTGGACCAACTTCCTCGGATACGGATGGACTGCGGGGCCGGAGACTGTTTGAGGCTTCACGCTCCTGACGACAAACAGCCTCGGCCCCGCAAGGGTACGACGGATCGCCGCTACCGCCTACTCACGGTCTGCTCACTGATCGCGGAAGCGCACGATCTTGACGAATTCGTCGGCGTCCAGCGAGGCACCGCCCACCAGGGCGCCGTCGATGTCGGCCTGCGCCATGATCTCGGCCACGTTGCCGGCCTTGACGGAGCCGCCGTACTGGATGCGGACCTGGTCGGCCAGCTCCTGGCTGTACAGCTCGGCGAGCTTGGCGCGGATCGCGGCGCAGACCTCCTGGGCGTCCGCCGCGCCGCAGACCTTGCCGGTCCCGATGGCCCACACGGGCTCGTAGGCGATGACGATCGTCTCCGCCTGCTCGGCCGTGACGTCCTTCAGACCGCCCTCGACCTGGGTGAGGGTGTGGGAGACGTGGTTGCCCGCCTCGCGGACGTCCAGCTCCTCGCCGACGCACAGGATCGGGGTCAGACCGTGCTTGTAGGCGGCCTTGACCTTGCCGTTCACGACGGCGTCGGTCTCGTTGTGGTACTGGCGGCGCTCGGAGTGGCCGATGACCACGTACGTGCACTTCAGCTTGGCCAGCATCGGGCCCGAGATCTCGCCGGTGTAGGCCCCGGAGTCGTGCGCCGAGAGGTCCTGGGCGCCGTACTTGATCTTGAGCTTGTCGCCGTCGACCAGGGTCTGCACGGAGCGCAGGTCGGTGAAGGGCGGCAGGACGGTGACCTCGACGGCCTCGTAGTCCTTGTCGGCCAGGGCGAAGGCGAGCTTCTGGACGTGCGCGATGGCCTCGAGGTGGTTGAGGTTCATCTTCCAGTTACCCGCCATGATCGGCGTGCGAGTGGTCATGCGGGGTCAGTCCTCCAGTGCGGCGAGGCCGGGGAGCGTCTTGCCCTCGAGGTATTCGAGGGAGGCGCCGCCACCGGTCGAGATGTGTCCGAACGCGTTCTCGTCGAAGCCGAGGATGCGCACGGCGGCGGCGGAGTCACCGCCACCGAC
Source organism: Streptomyces sp. NPDC048288 (assembly GCF_043201555.1). Taxonomy (NCBI): domain Bacteria; kingdom Bacillati; phylum Actinomycetota; class Actinomycetes; order Kitasatosporales; family Streptomycetaceae; genus Streptomyces; species Streptomyces sp. NPDC048288. Next base: position 1,175,242 of record NZ_JBICZD010000001.1, on the reverse strand, counting down.
GACGGTGAAGCCCTTCGAGTCGACGAGGGCCTGGGCGACCACGCGGGTGCCCTCGGCGTAGTCGGGGTGCTCGAAGACGCCCATGGGGCCGTTCCAGAAGACGGTGGCGGCGTCGGCGAGCTTCGAGGCGTACAGCTTGCGGGTCTCCGGGCCGATGTCCAGGCCCATCTGGCCGGCTGGCATGGCGTCCGCGGCGACCGTGCTCGGGTTGGCCGGGGCCTTGCCGGACAGGTCCGGGAACGCGGGGGCGACCAGGGTGTCCACCGGCAGGACGAGCTCGACGCCGGTCTTCTCGGCGCGCTCGATGTACTCGGTGACGGCCGCGAGCTGGTCCTCCTGGAGGAGGGAGCTGCCGACCTCGTACCCCTTGGCCTTGAGGAAGGTATAGACCATGCCGCCGCCGACGAGGATGCGGTCGGCCTTGCCGAGCAGCTGGTCGATCACGGCGAGCTTGTCGGAGACCTTGGCGCCGCCGAGCACGACGACGTAGGGCCGCTGGACGTCCTCGGTGAGCTTCTTCAGGACGCCGACCTCGGTGGCGATCAGGTAGCCGGCGTAGTGCGGCAGCCGGGCCGGGAGGTCGTAGACGGAGGCGTGCTTGCGGTGCACGGCGCCGAAGCCGTCGCCGACGTAGACGTCCGCGAGGGCGGCCAGCTGGTCGGCGAACTCGCCGCGCTCGGTCTCGTCCTTGGCGGTCTCACCGGCGTTGAAGCGAAGGTTCTCGATGACCGCGACCTGGCCGGGCTGCAGGCCGTTCACGGCGTCGTGGGCGGCGGGGCCGACGGTGTCCTGGGCGAACGCGATCGGGGCGTCGAGCAGTTCACCGAGCCGCTCGGCGGCCTGGAGCAGGGAGAACTGCGTGTCCGCGGCGCTCTTGGGGCGGCCCAGGTGGGAGGCGACGACCACCTTGGCGCCCGCGTCGGCGAGGGCCTTGACGGTGGGCAGGACGGCGCGGATGCGGCCGTCGTCGGTGATGAGGCCGTCGGCCATCGGCACGTTGAGGTCGGCACGGACGAAGACCCGCTTGCCGTCGACCCCTTCGGCGAGGAGTTCGTCGATCGTCTTCATGTGTTGGGGACTCCTACAGGAGGGCTCTTGATCGTACGAGGACGGATCGAACCGTAGACGGGCGGGTCGATCCTTACGTGCGTCAGGGCTCGGGCGGCGCGACCGTGCGCTGCCCGAGCCCTGCTACCGCATCGAGGTGCCTGCTCGGCCGATCAGAGCTGGTCGCCGACGAAGACCGTGAGGTCGACGAGGCGGTTGGAGTAGCCCCACTCGTTGTCGTACCAGCCGAGGATCTTCACCGTGTTGCCCTCCTGGACCATGGTCAGGGAGGAGTCGAAGGTGCAGGAGGCCGGGTCGCCGACGATGTCCGAGGAGACGATCGGGTCCTCGGTGTACGCGAGGTAGCCCTTCAGGTCGCCGTCGTCGGCGGCCTTCTTGAACGCGGCGTTGACCTCGTCCTTGGTGACCTCGCGCTGGAGCGTCACGACCAGGTCGGTGGCGGAGCCGGTCGGGACCGGGACGCGCATGGCGATGCCGTCCAGCTTGCCCTTGAGCTGCGGGAGGACCAGCGCGGTGGCCTTGGCGGCACCCGTGGTGGTCGGGATGATGTTCTCGGCGGCGGCCCGCGCGCGGCGCAGGTCCGAGTGCGGGAAGTCCAGGATGCGCTGGTCGTTGGTGTACGCGTGGACCGTCGTCATCAGGCCCTTGACGATGCCGAAGTTCTCGTCGAGGACCTTGGCCATCGGCGCCACACAGTTGGTGGTGCAGGAGGCGTTGGAGATGACGTGGTGGTTGGCCGCGTCGTACTTGTCCTGGTTGACGCCCATCACGATAGTGATGTCCTCGTCCTTGGCCGGAGCCGAGATGAGGACCTTCTTGGCGCCGCCGGCGATGTGCTTCGCGGCGTCGGCCTTCTTGGTGAAGATGCCGGTCGACTCGATGACGATGTCGACGCCCAGCTCGCCCCACGGGATGTCGGCGGGGTTGCGCTCGGACAGCACCTTGATGGTGTGACCGTCGACGGTGATCGTGTCGGCGGTGTGCGTCACCTCGGCCTTGAGGCGGCCGAGGATCGTGTCGTACTTCAGCAGGTGCGCGGTGGTCGCGGTGTCACCCAGGTCGTTGACAGCCACGATCTCGATGTCAGCGCCCTGCTCCAGCAGCGCGCGGAAGTAGTTGCGACCGATACGACCGAAGCCGTTGATGCCTACGCGGATCGTCACGAACCGATCTCCTCGTTGGTACGCCGGCCATGCGGTGCCGGCGAGCTGTATTTGGGATGTCCCCGACCACCCACGACCCTACCTCCCTGAGGCTCCCGTGGTGACATCCAGATGCCCCATACACGGCGAGGCGGTCCGTACCCGCCAGTAGGGGTACGGACCGTCTCGGATCGGGGGTCGCATCGCCCCGTTTTGTCAGGGAATGCCGACCCGTTTTTACGGCTCTTTCACTCGTTCGTGAGCGGGTCGGCTCACTTGTCGAGTACCGTCGGGGTCAGTTGTCGAGTGCTGTCAACGCCTTCTTCACCAGAGCGGCACGATCGGCGGCGGAGGTGACCTGTTCCAGGCCGAAACCGAGCAGCACGGTGCGGTCGGTGGTGACCGCTCCGTACGTCTTGAACAACGCCCCGGTGCGCTCCCAGTCCTTGAGGACGGCCGGGCTGCCCGCGGGCGGTCCGGCGACGCTCCAGGAACCGAGCGAGGTCTCGAAGCCCTCGGTCTCGGTGGCCGCGCCGCCGACCACGAGCGAGGCGTCGTCGACGAGGACACCGTGGCCGCCGCTGCTCGGGTCGGTGATGTAGGAGAGGGACAGCTCGACGGACCTGCCCGCGTAGGCGCTCAGGTCGAAGCTCACCGACTGCCAGCCCGCGGAGCTTCCGGTGAGGCTGTGCCAGGAGCCGCTGGTGCCGGACGAGGTGCACTGGTTGTTGTCGATGGTCAGGTAGTGCTTGAGCCAGGGGTGCTCGGCGATCAGGAAGCCGGCCCCGCACTCGGACGGTACGGCGTCGGTGGTGGCACCGCCCTTCTCGGGCAGCGTGGTCCAGTCGTCGGAGCCGACGACGTGCGCCTCGACGACCGCGTGGTCGTAGCCCGGCTCGGTGTCCCAGAGCAGCTTGGTGCTGAAGGCCGGCTGCTGGGACGCGGTGACACCGGTGAGGTCGATGGTGCGGGTGAGGCGCTTGTAGGAGTCGTCGGTGTGCACCGCTGCGGCCATGTACGACCCGGAGTACGGCCCGTACGGGTTGACGGTCCCGGCGAACTGGCCCGCGCCCGCGCTGGCGAACTGGGGGTAGGTGGCGGTGGAGAGCTCGTCGGAGGTGACGGCGTAGGTGCCGGCCTTGTCGAGCGGGTTGGCGGAGGTACCGCTCAGGGCTCCGGTGAAGCCGTCCAGCGTGCCGGAGCCGGTGAAGCCGGTGGCCCCGGGAGTGGACGTACGGGAGTAGGCGCCCAGGTAGTACTGGCTGAAGTCGTTGGAGGGGGTGCCGTCGCCGAGGTTCACGCTGCCGCCGGCCAGCTCGCCCGCCTCGATCAGCTTGCCGCCCTCGTTGAGGTAGGCGCGCAGTTGGAGCTGGGTGTCGTTGCCGGGGCCGCTGGTGCCCGAGTAGTGGACGACGTTCTTGAAGTGCTTCAGCACGCCGAGCGCGTCGGGCGCGCCCTGGGTGGCGACGTCCCAGACGACGGCCTTGTGCCCGGCCGCCTTCAGCGCGTCGACGTAGGTCTGCGCCTGGGTGGCCTTGGCGCCCTCCTCGGCGACCACCAGGGTGTCCGCCTTGGCCCGCTCGGCGACGGTGTACGTGAAGTGCGCGCTGGAGACCTTCTTGCCGCCCTTGGCCTCACCGGTGAACCACACCTCGACCTTGTCGCCCGGTGCGCCGTCCTTCACCTTGGCCCGGTACTGGTCGAAGTAGAGGTTGTCCGCACCGCCGTAGGTCTCGCCGCCCCGCCAGGGCCGCAGCGCCGTCTCGTGGGTACGGCCGCCGTTGACGCGGTACTTGAGCTCCTTGTCCCGGACCGCCTTGCGGACGACGACGGAGACCTCCTGGTCGGCGCCGCGCGCGTACGACGTGGAGAACGTGGCCGGGGTGAAGTCGGCGGCGCTCAGGCCGACCGAGGAGACCGGCCGGTCGGGGTGGGCGGCGGTCTCGGCGACGGAGAGCGCGAACGGGATGTTCTTCGCGAACTCGTCCTGGATCAGCGTCTCGTCGTCGGGGAAGTTGAAGACCGACTGGCAGTCGGCTGCCTTCCAGGCGTCGTTCGGGTCGATGTCCGACGCGGTCTGGCAGGTCGACATCTCCGGGGTGAACATCGCCATGCCGTTGACGTTCGACGCGTGGCCGTCCGCCTCGCCGTTGGTGGTGTAGAGCTCCGAGGAGACCTGCGGGTGGTAACCGGGGACCGCCGAGTTGTCGGGCGTGCCGGCGAGCGCCTTGTAGAGGACGTCGTCCGGGGTCGGGGTGGCCACCTGCCAGCCGACGCCGTAGAGGAGGAGTTCGGCGGCGGAGTGGTAGTTGATGCCGTACGTGAACCCGACCCGCTTCTCGAAGGAGTCGAGCGCCTTGGTCTCGGGCTCGGACTCGGGGCTCGCGCCGCGGTAGGTCTCGCTGGTGGGGTTGGGGGACGAGCCCTCGTCGTCGTAGCCCCACTTGTAACCGAAGTTGCGGTTGAGGTCGACGCCGTCACCCGTGCTGATGACACCGTCGCCGTTGACGTCCCGCAGGTTCTTGCGCCACAGCCGGGTGTCGGAGTTCTGGAAGGTGTAGTCGTAGCCGTCGGGGTTGGCGGACAGCACGAACCACAGTTCGGTCGAGTCGACGATCTTCTTGATGCGTTTGTCGGTGCGGTAGTTGTCCAGGTAGTAGTGCATCAGCCGGCGGGTCATCTCCGGCGTGATCCACTCGCGCGCGTGCTGGTTGGACACGTACAGCACGGAGGGCTTGGAGCCGTCCTTCGACTTCTTCGCGCCCTTGGTCAGTTTGAGCGCGAGGATGTCCTGGCCGTTGATCGTCTTGCCGATGGACTCGACCTTGGTGAGGCCGGGGTTGGCCTGCGCGGTCGCGAGGATCTCCTGTTCGAGCCCGCCGGTGCCGCTGTACGGGCGGAACACACCCTGGGAGGCGTCCTCGACGCGGGTCTCCGCCTTGGCCGAGAGTGTGTGCTCGGTGAGGTCGACGCCCTGCTTCTCCAGCTTCTGCGCCTGCTGGTCGGTGAGGTACAGCTCGACTTCCGTCTTCCCGGATCCGGTGACCTGGTCGCCGAGTTCGTGGCCGTCCTGCCCGGCCTTGAGCAACAACGGAATCTGCTGCTTGGTGACGTCCGCGCGGAAGACCTTGACCTCGTCGGGGTCGGGCTTCGGCGCCGCGCCGGTCTGTGCCTGGGCCACGGGTGCGAGCGCCGCTCCGCCGATCAGGAGCGCGCCGACAGCGAGGATCGATCTCGCTCTGTGTCTCATGAACCCCCCTAGCAGTGGTCCGCCCCGGCGGCGAACTCATGCCAGGCTCATGACACTCCTTGATCGAGTCAAGGGCGACTCACAGACAGCTCATGAGTAATTCACGGACTTGCAAACGCCGGTGCCGACGACCCCCGATCGGCCGTCGGCACCGGTGAGGTGACGACGGGTCAGCCGACGAGGTTGTCCGCCAGCTCCTCGGAGAGGTTGGCCTCGGTGCCCGGGATGCCCAGGTCGGACGCGCGCTTGTCGGCCATCGCGAGCAGACGGCGGATCCGGCCCGCGACCGCGTCCTTCGTCAGCGGCGGGTCGGCGAGCGCGCCCAGCTCCTCCAGGGAGGCCTGCTTGTGCTCCATGCGCAGCCGGCCGGCCGCCGCGAGGTGCTCGGGAACCTCGTCCGCGAGGATCTCCAGAGCCCGCTGCACCCGCGCGCCGGCCGCCACGGCGGCCCGGGCGGAACGGCGCAGGTTGGCGTCGTCGAAGTTGGCGAGGCGGTTCGCGGTGGCCCGGACCTCGCGCCGCATCCGGCGCTCCTCCCAGGCGAGCACCGACTCGTGCGCGCCGAGCCGGGTCAGCAGCGCGCCGATCGCGTCACCGTCACGGACGACCACCCGGTCCACGCCGCGCACCTCACGGGCCTTCGCGGCGATGGACAGCCGGCGGGCCGCGCCGACCAGGGCGAGGGCGGCCTCGGGGCCCGGGCAGGTCACCTCCAGGGAGGACGAACGGCCGGGCTCGGTCAGCGAGCCGTGCGCCAGGAACGCGCCGCGCCAGGCCGCCTCCGCGTCGCAGGTGGCGCCGGAGACCACCTGCGGGGGCAGCCCGCGGATCGGGCGGCCCCGGCCGTCCACGAGCCCGGTCTGGCGGGCGAGCTGGTCACCGCCCGCGACCACCCGCACCACATAGCGGGAGCCGCGGCGCAGCCCGCCGGGTGCCATCACGATCAGCTCGGAGCTGTGGCCGAAGATCTCCAGGATGTCCCGCTTGAGGCGCCGGGCCGCCATCGCGGTGTCCAGCTCCGCCTCGATCACGATGCGCCCGCTCACCAGGTGGAGGCCGCCCGCGAACCGCAGGATGGCGGAGACCTCCGCCTTCCGGCAGCAGGTCCGGGTGACGGGTAGCCGGGAGATCTCGTCCTTCACCGCTGCCGTCATCGCCATGGGCCGATCCTTCCATGCATCCGAAAAATACGGTCGTACGCGGCGGCCAACAGCTCCGGATCATGCCGGGGTGAACCGTCGGTCCGGGCCACGGGGGCCAGCTCGACCGCGGCTCCGAGCCGCTTGGCGGCCTCGGTGAGCGAGTCGCGGTCGGGCACGGCGGCCTCGTCGGCCAGCACCACGTCCAGGGCGAGTTTAGGGGCGTGTCGCCCCAAAACCTCCAAATGACGCTGCGGGGAGAAGCCCTCTGTTTCTCCGGGCTGCGGTGCCAGGTTCAAGGAGAGAACCTTACGGGCCTTCGTCTCGGTGAGCGCGTCGATCAGATCGGGGACCAGCAGGTGCGGGATCACCGAGGAGAACCACGACCCGGGGCCGAGCACCACCCAGTCCGCGTCCTGCACCGCCGCGACGGCCTCCGGCACGGCCGGCGGGTCGTGCGGCACCAGGTGCACCGACTGCACCTCGCCCGGGGTGAGCGCCACCGTGGCCTGCCCCCGGACGATGTCCACCTCGTCCGGACGCTCCGGGTCGTGCCCCTTGACCAGGGCCTGCAGCTCCAGCGGCACGGCGGACATGGGCAGCACCCGCCCGTGCGCGCCGAGCAGCTTGCCGACCAGGTCCAGGGCCTGGACATGATCGCCGAGCTGCTCCCACAGGGCGACGATCAGCAGATTGCCGACCGCGTGCTCGTGCAGGTCGCCCTTGGACTGGAAACGGTGCTGGATGACCCGGGCCCAGGTCTGGCCCCAGTCGTCGTCCCCGCACAGCGCGGCCAGGGCCTTGCGCAGATCACCGGGCGGCAGCACACCCAGCTCGTCACGGAGGCGGCCGCTGGAGCCGCCGTCGTCGGCCACGGTGACGACGGCGGTGAGGTCGCCGGTGATCCGGCGCAGGGCGGCGAGCGAGGCGGACAGGCCCATGCCGCCGCCGAGGGCGACCACCTTGGGCTGGGCGCCGCGGCGACGCGGCCGGGCACCGCGGGGCTCGACAGGACGGCCGGCGAGGCTCTCGGGCGCCATCCGGCGCAGCCTGCTCAGCCGTGGAGTGCGGTCGGTCACTCGCGCCCCATGTCCCGGTGCACGACTACGGTCTCCACTCCCTCGGCGGCCAGGCGGGCGGCGAGCTTCTCGGACACGGCGACGGAGCGGTGCTTGCCGCCCGTGCAGCCGATGGCGATGGTCACATACCGCTTGCCCTCACGCCGGTACCCGGTCGCGATCAGCCGCAACAGCTCGGCGTACCGGTCGAGGAACTCCTTGGCGCCCGGCTGGTTGAAGACGTACGCCGACACCTCCTCGTTCAGGCCGGTGTACGGGCGCAGCTCCGGCACCCAGTGCGGGTTGGGCAGGAACCGCATGTCGGCGACCAGGTCGGCGTCGACCGGCAGGCCGTACTTGAACCCGAACGACATCACGGTCGCCCGCAGCTCCGGCTCCTCCTCGCCGGCGAACTGGGCGTCCATCTTCGCGCGCAGCTCGTGCACGTTCAGGCTGGAGGTGTCGATCACCAGGTCGGCGTCGCCGCGGAGCTCGCGCAGCAGCTCCCGCTCGGCGGCGATGCCGTCGACGATCCGGCCGTCGCCCTGCAGCGGGTGCGGGCGGCGCACCGACTCGAAGCGGCGGACCAGGGCGTCGTCGGAGGACTCCAGGAACACGATCCGGCGGGTGACGCCCCGGCCGTCCAGGTCGGCGAGGGACTCGCGCAGGTTGTCGAAGAAGCGCCGGCCGCGCACGTCGACGACGACCGCGATCCGCGCCACGTTGCCCTGGGAGCGGGCGCCCAGCTCGACCATGGTGGGGATGAGGGCCGGCGGGAGGTTGTCCACGACGAACCAGCCGAGGTCCTCCAGACACTTGGCCGCCGTCGAACGGCCGGCCCCCGACATGCCGGAGATGATCACCAGCTCGGGGATGGCCGCCTCGGGGGCCACGGCCCCAGTGGCATCCGTACTCACTTCTTCTGCTCCGTTTTCCTGGACCGCTACCGCTTCCTGCGGCTGATCCTGACCCGCCTCGTTGTGCGTTTCCTGGGGCTCGCCCCGTGTTTCGCCAACCGCCGGATCTCGCTGTGCTGTGGGCTGTGTCTCGTGCTCGGTCATCTCTCCTGCCCCCGTCGATCGTCCGGGGCACCCGCGGGTACGGGCTCCCCCGAGGCGTCCGCCGTCGTCTCGGGCGCCTCGTCTTCCCTGTCATCCATGATCTCTCCAGTGGCCGTGTTCACGGCGGGAGCGGCCGGGGCCGCCTGGGCAAGGGCCACGGCGATGGTCTCGGCCGTCTTGCGGCCTATCCCGGGCACTTCCTGGATCTGCTCGATTGTGGCGGACCGCAGCTTCTTCACCGAGCCGAAATGCTTGATCAGCGCCTGTTTGCGAGTCTCGCCGAGGCCCGGCACGTCGTCCAGGGGGCTGGAACGGAAGCGCTTGGCCCGCTTGGTGCGCTGGTAGGTGATGGCGAAGCGGTGCGCCTCGTCACGGACCCGCTGGAGCAGGTACAGCCCCTCGCTGCTCCGGGGCAGCACCACCGGGTCGTCGTCCTCGGGCAGCCAGACCTCCTCCAGACGCTTGGCGAGACCACAGACGGCGATGTCGTCGATCCCGAGTTCGTCGAGCGCCCGTTTGGCGGCGGCGACCTGGGGCTGGCCGCCGTCGACCACCACGAGCTGGGGCGGATAGGCGAACTTCTTGGGACGGCCCTCGTCGTCCTTGAAACCGCCGGCCGTACCGCCGTCGGTGTCGGTGTCGGTACCGGCGTCCGTGAGGACAGTGGTGTCCGTGAGGGCATCTTCGGTGCCCTCCTCCACCCACTCGCCGGTCTTCTCCTTCTCGGCGAGGTAGCGGCGGAAGCGGCGGGTGATCACCTCGTGCATGGAGCGCACGTCGTCCTGGCCGGCGAAGCCCTTGATCTGGAAGCGGCGGTACTCGCTCTTGCGCTGCAGTCCGTCCTCGAAGACGACCATGGAGGCCACCACGTCGTCGCCCTGCAGGTGCGAGATGTCGTAGCACTCGATGCGCAGCGGGGCGCTGTCCAGGTCCAGGGCGTCGGAGATCTCCTCCAGGGCCCGCGAGCGGGTGGTGAGGTCGGAGGCGCGCTTGGTCTTGTGCAGGGCGAGCGCCTGCTGGGCGTTGCGCTGCACGGTCTCCATCAGGGCCTTCTTGTCGCCGCGCTGCGGGATGCGCAGCGAGACGTTCGACCCGCGGCGGCCGGTGAGCCACTCCTGGACCGGCTCGACCGGGTCGGGCAGGGCCGGGACCAGCACCTCCTTGGGCACCGCGTCGCCGGTCTCCTCGCCGTACAGCTGCTGGAGCGCGTGTTCGACCAGCGCCGCGGTGGTGACGTCCTCCACCTTGTCCGTGACCCAGCCGCGCTGGCCGCGCACCCGTCCGCCGCGCACATGGAAGATCTGGACGGCCGCCTCCAGCTCGTCCTCCGCGACGGCGATGAGGTCGGCGTCGGTCGCGTCGGCGAGCACGACCGCGTTCTTCTCCATGGCCTTCTTCAGGGCCTCGATGTCGTCGCGCAGCCGGGCGGCCCGCTCGTACTCCATCTCCTCGGCGGCGTCCTTCATCCCCTGTTCAAGCCGGCGGAGGTAGGTGCCGGTACGGCCGGCCATGAAGTCGCAGAACTCCTCGGCCAGTTCGCGATGGTCCGCCGGCTCGATCCGGCCGACGCAGGGGGCCGAGCACTTGCCGATGTAGCCGAGCAGACAGGGGCGGCCGGTGCGGGTGGCGTTCTTGAACACCCCGGCGGAGCAGGTGCGCACCGGGAACACGCGCAGCAGCAGGTCGACGGTGTCCCGGATGGCCCACGCGTGGCCGTACGGCCCGAAGTAGCGGACACCCTTCTTCTTGTGACCGCGCATCACCTGGACCCGCGGGAACTCCTCGTTCATCGTCACCGCGAGGTACGGGTAGCTCTTGTCGTCGCGGTACTTGACGTTGAACCGGGGGTCGTACTCCTTGATCCAGGAGTACTCCAGCTGGAGGGCCTCGACCTCGGTGGACACCACGGTCCACTCCACGGACGCGGCGGTGGTGACCATCGTCCGGGTGCGCGGGTGCAGGCTCGCCAGGTCCTGGAAGTAGTTCGCCAGGCGCTGGCGCAGGCTCTTCGCCTTCCCGACGTAGATCACCCGGCGGTGCTCGTCACGGAACCTGTACACCCCGGGAGAGTCCGGGATCTGTCCCGGCTTGGGGCGGTAGCTGGAGGGGTCGGCCATGTCTCACACCCTACTGGCGAGCGCCGACACCGCGACGAGCCTGTGGACAACCCTCGACGGGGCGGGCGGGGCGAACCGGGCGAGGCGAGGGTCCCGGACGGGCTGGGCGGACCGGACGGCGGGGTGGACGGCGATGTGGACGGCGATGCGGAGAAGGCTCCCCCGCCATCCGGGGAGGTCGGAGGCTGAGGCTGGGGTCGGGACCAGTGACACCTGCCGCTCCGGGCGAGGCCGCCGGGCCGCCGGGCCTGCGGGCCGCCTGGACGGCGGATCCGGAAATCGGCCACCTCGGTGACGATCCGGACCGGTGCGGCGCGCCATCCGCGCAGGCCGGGTCCACGGCCGCGGTGGAGCCCTCGGCCCGATCCCGGTGGGTTCCGCGCGGCCTCCTCTCCGAATCGGCACACTTCGCACGACCGATCCCGGGCATCCGGGGCAATCACGCCCCTGCCGCACCCGCCCGGTCCCGCCGGTGGCGGGGGCACGCCTCGGCCAGGCGGGTGCCCTCGGCCGGACGAAGGTGTTGTCGGGGATTGGTCAACACGCTTCAATGCGGGGGAACTCGGGGCCGTGAGCCACGGCGCCTGCGGACGCGGCGTACCCAGGTGCGGCCGCCCCGGCGCCGACGGGGTGGCCCCGAGCCCGCGCCAACGGCCTGACCAGCCGTGGCACCCCCCAAGAGAAAGGCCCCTGCATGCGGCACGGCATACAGCACGCGGACGTCGCCACCGCGGAACTGGACTCGGCCCTGCGCGGCGGCCCCTTCCATGTGGCCCTGCGCGCCGCGATCGCCGCCCGCGGGCTGCCGCTCCAGCGCGTGCAGCACCACCTGTCGCGCTACGGGGTCAAAGTGGGCGTCACCAGCCTGAGTTACTGGCAGCAGGGCGCCCGCCGCCCGCAGCGCCCGGAGTCGCTACGGGCCGTCCGCGCGCTGGAGGAGATCCTCCAGCTCCCGGACGAGTCCCTGATCCGGCTGCTCGCCGAGGCCGACCAGGGCCCCGCCGTGCGCCGCCCCGCGACCCGCTCCTACCGCTCGCTGGTCGAGGCCTCCGACGTGCTGGAACAGCTGCAGGCCGAGCTCGGCTGGTACCTGGACGGCGGCCTGCACACGCTGGGACACCACGAGCGGGTGCGGATCGGAGCCCACCGCGAACTGGCCCTCCGCGAGTCGCAGTACATCGTGCGCGCCCACCGCGACGGCGTCGACCGCTTCGTGGCCGTGCACCACGGCGACCCCGGCTGCGCCCCGCAGCACATGGCCGTGCACGCCCTGGAGAACTGCCGCACGGGACGCGTCCGCGCCGACCACGAGACCGGCCTGCTCGTCGCCGAGATCCTCTTCGGCACCCGTCTGCGCTCCGGCGACACCTTCCTCTTCCGCTACGCCGTCGAGGACGGCACGGCCGGTGCCTCACGCGAGTACGTCCGCGGTTTCGGCTTTCCCGGAGGCCAGTACACCCTCCAGGTGCGCTTCGCCGCCGACGCCCTGCCGACCCGCTGCCACCGCTTCGCCCAGCACTCGGCGGCGGCTCCGCGCAGCGGCCGGCAGTCCCTGCCGCTCAGCGGGCTGCACCGCTCCGTCCACCTGGTCGAGCCCCGGGTACGGCCGGGCCTCCTCGGGATCGGCTGGGACTGGGAGTAGCCGGGGCCGGGGCCGAGTCCGCGCGTCGGATCAGGCGCCGGGTCCCGCCACGATCCGGCCCTTCACCGCTTTGACCGGGAGTTCGTTCAACGGCTCGGTGGCCGGTGACCGCACCACCTTCCCGCTCACGGCGTCGAACTCACTGCCGTGGCAGGGGCAGACCAGCGTCGTGCCCTGGAGCTTGTTGATCGGGCACCCCGCGTGCGTGCAGATCGTGCTGTATGCCCGCAGAGCGCCGTCGGTGGTCCGGCTGACCACCACGTTGTGCTCCCGGTAGAGCTTCGCGCCGCCCTTGGCCACCTCGCTCTCGGCCCCGAGATCGACGGGCGCGGTCGGCGTCGCGTCCGCCGAGGTGCCGCCGGCGGGAGCCTTGCAGGCGGCCAGCCCCAGCGCGGCGACCGGTGTGACCGCCGCCCCGCGCAGGACGGTACGGCGGCTCGCGGAGGGACGGGCGGGCATGAGGGCTCCAGGTGGGTCGGGCGGTGCGGGTGTTCGTCGCGGCGGCGGGACCGGGGACGGGCGAGGCGAGAAGGAGAGCGGGCGGGAATGGGGCGGGGGCGGGACGGCCAAGGGGTGCGGGTCGGCCAAGAGGCGCGGAACAGCCGTCCGGGATGTGCGCAGGGCGACGATACCTGGACAGATCACCCCGCTTCGGGGTGGGTCGGGTAGGGCAGGAGCGACGTGCGGGGCGGTGGGTCGACCGAGGGGGACGTAAACGCTTGCGCAAGCGTTTACGCGCGGGTGTCGGATGAGGTAGCTTCCCGGCCGAGCCTTGCCGTAGAGCGGGAGACGAGGACGGGAGCCCCATGCCCACCATGGCCGACGTGGCCCGGAGCGCCGGTGTCTCCGTGGCGACCGTCTCTCATGTGCTGAACGAGACGCGTCCGGTACTGCCGCACACCCGCCAGGCCGTGCTCGACGCCATCGAGGAGCTGGGCTACACGCCCAACACCCTGGCCCGTTCCCTGGTGACCTCCCGCACCCGCTCGATCGGGCTCGCGGTGTCGGCGATCAGCAACCCCTACTTCACGGAGATCCTCCAAGGCGTCGAGGCCGCCGCTCTGGAGAAGGGCTACAGCCTCCTGATCGCCGACCCGCACGACGACCCCGGGCACGAACGGAAGGTCGTCCAGCTCCTCCACGAGCGTCGTGTCGACGGCATGATCGTCGCCCCCTCCGCCGACCCGCGCGAACTCCTCGCCTACCTCGGCCGTCATGCCGTACCGACCGTCCTGCTCGACCGGGTGATCGACGGACCTGTGGACGGCGCCCCGCGCTTCGACCAGGTGTGCGCCGAGAACACCGAGCCGACGGCCCGGCTCGTCACCCACCTCGCCGGTCTCGGGCACCGCCGGATCGGCCTGGTCGCGGGGCTGCCCGGGCTGAGCACCACCGGCGAGCGCATCGCCGGCTACCGGCAGGGGCTGGCGGCCGCCGGCCTGCCCCTGGACGAACGGCTGGTCGTCCCCGGCAACTCCGAGTCCGACGGCGCCGGAGAGGCGACCGCCACCCTGCTGTCGCTGCCCGTCCCTCCCACGGCACTGGTCACCGCCAACAACGCGATGACCATCGGCGCCCTGCGCGCCCTGCGCGCACGCGGCCTCTCCGTACCGGACGACATCGCCCTGTGCTGCTTCGACGACTTCGCCTGGGCCGATCTGTTCTCGCCCCGGCTCACCGCCATCGCCCAGCCCAGCAGGGAGATCGGCGCCGAGGCGGTCCAGGTGCTGCTCGAACGGCTCGCCTCGCCCGACCGGCCCGCCCGGACCGTACGGCTCCCGTGCGCCTTCGTGCACCGGACGTCGTGCGGATGCCGGGAGGAGAGCGGCGGCAGCAGGGGCGCGCGGTCCGGGCACCACGAACTCCCCTAGTACTCCGAACACTCCGAGGCCTTGTACTCCGATCGCTACGAGCCCCCCTAGCACTCCGAACGCTCCGAGCCCCCAGCACCTCGAGAAAGGAACCCTCTCGTGATCGTCGTCGCCGGTGAGGCACTGATCGACCTGGTACCGCAGGGCACGGGCGCCCTCGCGGCCCTGCAGCCGACGCCCGGCGGCGGTCCGTACAACACGGCCGTGGCCCTCGGCCGCCTCGGCTCCCCCACCACGTTCTGCTCCCGTACCTCCTACGACGCCTTCGGGGAGGCCCTGCTGGACGGGCTGCGGCGGGCGGGGGTGGATCTCTCGCTGGTGGAGCGTGGCGCGGAGCCGACCACGCTCGCGGTCGCCACGGTCGACGCGCGGGGCTCCGCCTCGTACTCCTTCCATGTCGACGGCACCGCCGACCGTCTGTTCGCCGCCCCCGCCGACCTCCCCACCACGACCCGCGCCGTGTCCTTCGGCACGCTGTCGCTCGTCCTGGAACCGGGGGCGAGCGCCTATGAGGAGCTGATGCGCAGGGCGGCCGGGCAGGGCCTGTTCACCGCCCTCGACCCCAACATCCGGGCAGGCCTGATCCCGGACCCGGACGCCTACCGGGCGCGCTTCAAGAGCTGGCTGCCCTCGGTGACTCTCCTCAAGCTCTCGGAGGAGGACGCGCTGTGGCTGGGCGGCACCCCGCTCGAATGGCTGGCGGCGGGGCCCTCAGCGGTCGTGATCACTCATGGCGGGGACGGTCTGAGCGCCTTCACCCGTGACGGCACCGTGTACGCCGTCCCCGGTGAGGAGGTCGCCGTCGTGGACACGATCGGCGCCGGTGACACCGTGAACGCGGCGCTACTGCACGGCCTGGCCGCGCAGGACGCCCTGTCGGCCGAGGCGCTCCGGGGACTGGACGCCGACGGCTGGACAAGGCTGTTGCGGTTCGCGGCGCGGGCGGCCGCGATCACCTGTTCCCGGGCGGGCGCGGAGCCGCCGTACGCCTCCGAACTCGGGAATCCTTGAGGGACGTTCGGCACTCCCCCACCGGTTCACCACCATCGCTGATCTCGCTGTTGAGGAGTCAAGGTTCGCCGTGGCCGCAGGGATCGGGCGGCTGATCTTGCAACGAGCGGCGCCCCGCGGGAAGTTCCCGCGGGGCGCCGTACTTTTCTGGATTTGTCGGAGCAGATGCCCCGGAGCACTCAGGCCTTGCGGGCCTGCGTGGTCTTCTTCGCGGGCGTCGCCTTCTTCGTGACCCCGGCGGCCTTCTTCGTCGCCGTGTTGTTGGTGGTCGTGGCGGTCGCCGTCCGCTTCGCCGTGGACTTGGCCGCGACCGTCTTCTTCGCCGCCGTCTTGCGCGGGGCCTTCACCGAGCTGGCGTCGCTGACCCGGTCGGCGCCGAGGATCTCGCGCAGGAACTTGCCGGTGTGGCTGGCCGGAACGGCGGCGATCTCCTCGGGCGTGCCCTCGGCGACGACGAGTCCACCGCCGGCACCGCCTTCGGGACCCATGTCGACGACCCAGTCCGCGGTCTTGATCACGTCGAGGTTGTGCTCGATGACGATGACCGTGTTGCCCTTGTCGACGAGGCCCGCGAGGACCTTCAGCAGCTTGCTGATGTCCTCGAAGTGCAGACCGGTGGTCGGCTCGTCCAGGACGTAGACCGTGCGCCCCGTGGAACGCTTCTGCAGTTCGCTGGCGAGCTTCACGCGCTGCGCCTCACCGCCGGAGAGGGTGGTGGCGGACTGGCCGAGACGGACGTAGCCGAGACCGACGTCGTTCAGCGTCGTGAGGTGGCGGTTGATCGCCGGGACGGCCTCGAAGAAGTTCATGGCCTCTTCGATGGGCATGTTCAGGACCTCGGAGATGGACTTGCCCTTGTAGTGGACCTCCAGGGTCTCCCGGTTGTACCGGGCGCCGTGGCAGACCTCGCACGGGACGTAGACGTCCGGGAGGAAGTTCATCTCGATCTTGATGGTGCCGTCGCCCGCGCAGTTCTCGCAGCGGCCGCCCTTGACGTTGAAGGAGAAGCGGCCCGGCAGGTAGCCGCGGACCTTCGCCTCGGTGGTCTCGGCGAAGAGCTTGCGGATGTGGTCGAAGACACCCGTGTACGTCGCCGGGTTCGATCGCGGGGTGCGGCCGATGGGCGACTGGTCGACGTGCACGACCTTGTCGACGAGGTCGTCGCCGTCCACGCGGGTGTGCCGGCCCGGGACGTTTCTCGCGCCGTTCAGTTCGCGGGCGAGGTGCGTGTAGAGGATGTCGTTGACCAGCGTCGACTTGCCGGAGCCGGAGACGCCCGTGACGGCCGTGAACACGCCCAGCGGGAAGGAGACGTCGATGTCCTGGAGGTTGTTCTCCCGGGCACCGTGCACCGTGAGCCGGCGGGACGGGTCCTGCGGGCGGCGGATGTCCGGCAGCGGGATCGACTTCTTGCCGGACAGGTACTGGCCGGTCTGCGACTCGGCGTTGACCAACAGCTCCTTCAGGGAGCCGCTGTGCACGACCTTGCCGCCGTGCTCGCCGGCGCCGGGGCCGATGTCGACGACCCAGTCGGCGACCTTGATGGTGTCCTCGTCGTGCTCGACGACGATGAGCGTGTTGCCCATGTCGCGCAGCCGGACCAGGGTCTCGATCAGCCGGTGGTTGTCCCGCTGGTGCAGGCCGATCGACGGCTCGTCGAGGACGTACAGGACGCCGACGAGACCGGAGCCGATCTGGGTGGCCAGGCGGATGCGCTGGGCCTCGCCGCCGGAGAGGGTGCCGGCCGCGCGGTTCAGCGAGAGGTAGTCCAGGCCGACGTCGACCAGGAACTTCAGCCGCTCGTTGACCTCCTTGAGCACGCGCTCGGCGATCTTCTTGTCGCGGGCGTTGAGCTTCAGCTCGCCCAGGAAGTCGGCACAGTCGCTGATGGACATCGCCGAGACCTCGGCGATGGACCTGTCCATGATCGTGACCGCGAGGACGATCGGCTTCAGGCGCGTGCCCTGGCAGGTGGGGCAGGGCACCTCGCGCATATAGCCCTCGAAGCGCTCACGGCTGGCGTCGCTCTCGGCCTCGCTGTGCCGGCGCTTGACGAAGGGAACCGCGCCCTCGAACGGCGTGGTGTACACCCGCTCGCGGCCGTACCGGTTGCGGTAGCGGACCTCGATCTGCGTCTTGTGGCCGTGGAGCAGGGCCTTCTTGGCTCGCTGCGGCAGCCCGGCGAAGGGGATGTCGGTGCGGAAGCCCAGGGCGTCGGCGAGGGCGCCGATCAGCCGGCCGAAGTAGTCCTTGGTGTGCCCGTGCGACCAGGGGTGGATGGCGCCCTCGTCGAGGGACTTGTCCTCGTCCGGGACGATCAGCTCCGGGTCGACCTCCATGCGCGTGCCGATGCCGGTGCACTCGGGGCAGGCGCCGAAGGGCGAGTTGAAGGAGAAGGAGCGGGGCTCCAGCTCCTCGAAGGACAGATCGTCGTACGGGCAGTACAGGTGCTCCGAGTACATGCGCTCGCGCTCGGGGTCGTCCTCGGGGAGGTCGACGAAGTCGAGCACGACCATGCCGCCGGCGAGGCCGAGCGCGGTCTCCACGGAGTCGGTGAGGCGGCGCTTGGCGGTGTCCTTCACCGTGAGACGGTCGATGACCACCTCGATGGTGTGCTTCTCCTGCTTCTTCAGCGCCGGCGGGTCGGAGAGCTGGATCGTCTCGCCGTCCACGCGCGCGCGGCTGTAGCCCTTGGTCTGGAGGTCGGCGAAGAGGTCGACGAACTCGCCCTTGCGCTCGCGCACCAGCGGCGACAGCACCTGGAAGCGGCTGCCCTCCGGCAGCTCCAGGACCTTGTCGACGATGGCCTGCGGCGACTGGCGGGAGATCGGCCGGCCGCATTCGGGGCAGTGCGGCTTGCCGATGCGCGCGAAGAGCAGCCGCAGGTAGTCGTAGACCTCGGTGATGGTGCCGACCGTCGAGCGCGGGTTGCGCGAGGTGGACTTCTGGTCGATGGACACCGCCGGGGACAGGCCCTCGATGAAGTCCACGTCCGGCTTGTCCATCTGGCCGAGGAACTGGCGGGCGTACGAGGAGAGCGACTCCACGTAGCGACGCTGGCCCTCGGCGAAGATCGTGTCGAAGGCCAGGGAGGACTTGCCCGACCCGGACAGGCCCGTGAAGACGATGAGCGAGTCACGAGGCAGGTCGAGCGAGACATTCTTCAGGTTGTGCTCACGCGCGCCACGGACGATGAGACGGTCGGCCACAGCCGGTCCGCACCTTTCTTGAGAGAAGTGACAGGGGCAGGGCCCCGTGCTTCTTCAGACTAGGGGGAGCCACTGACAACGCCGGTCGGATTCCTGGATGCGTAAACAATCCCGGACCATCCAGCATGCCCGACGCCGCCACCGAAGATATAGCACGCGCATTCGATTTACGGAGCCCGCGCGAAACCTTCACCCGAAGGTGTGGCGGGACTACTGTCAGTCGCATGATTGATCACGCTCATGACCTGGCGTCTGTACAGGAAGCGACGGAACGGCTGCTCACCGCAGTCGCCGCACTGGACAACGCGTCCGTCGCGCGACCGTCACGGCTGCCCGGCTGGACGGTCGGTCACGTCCTGGCCCACCTCGCCCGCAACGCGGACGCGCTCACGAACGTCCTCGACGGACGCCCCATGTACGTCAGCGGCGAGGCCCGGGACGCCGACATCGACCGTGACGCACCGCGCGCGCTCGACGTCCACCTCGCCGACCTGCGTGACAGCGACGCCCGGTTCCGGGCCCGCGGCGCCGAGCCCGCGGACTGGACGCGCACGGTGGAGCTGCGCAACGGGGTCACCGACTCGGCGGCGCAGGTGCCGTTCCGGCGCTGGGCCGAGGTGGAGCTGCACCATGTCGACCTCGGGATCGGGTACGAGCTGGAGGAGCTGCCGGAGGAGTTCACGGAGCGGGAGATCGACTTCCTCGCGGACCGCTTCGGCGGACACCAGGACGTCCCGTCGACCGGGCTGCGCAGCGACAGCGGCCGTGTCTGGACGACGGGCGGTGGCGCGCCGGGAGGCCCGGTCTCGGTCGAGGGCACGGCCGCCGACCTGCTCGGCTGGCTCGCCGGCCGCCGCGACGGCTCGGCTCTGAAGGTGACGGGCGGAACGCTGCCCGCCCTGCCGCCGTTGTAGCAGGCGGCACCTCGCCGGCCACTCCCCGCTATAGGCTGACCGCCATGACGTACAGCGGAGAGGTGACGGTCGGTGGACCGGCGGACGTGCACGAGCTCAAGGACCTGATGATCACCAAGGTCGCGGTCGGGCCGATGGACAACAACGCCTATCTGCTGCGCTGCCGCGCGACGGACGAGCAGTTGCTGATCGACGCGGCCAACGACGCGGAGACTCTGCTGGGCATGATCGGTGACGACGGCATCGCGTCCGTCGTCACCACGCACCAGCACGGCGACCACTGGCAGGCGCTGGCCGAGGTCGTCGCCGCCACCGGCGCGCGGACGTACGCGGGCCGCGAGGACGCCCCCGACATCCCGGTCACCACCGACGTCCCCGTCGACGACGGCGACGTCATCCGGGTCGGCCGCGTGGAGCTGACCGCCCGCCATCTCGTCGGCCACACCCCCGGCTCCATCGCCCTGGTCTACGACGACCCGCACGGCCACCCGCACGTCTTCACCGGGGACTGCCTCTTCCCCGGCGGTGTCGGCAACACGTTCAAAGACCCGAAGGCCTTCGCGAGCCTGATCCACGACGTCGAGACGAAGATCTTCGACACGCTGCCGGACGAAACCTGGGTGTACCCGGGGCACGGCAACGACACCACGCTGGGCACGGAGCGCCCGCACCTGTCGGAGTGGCACGCGCGCGGGTGGTGAGCACGGGGGCGGCCGAACCCGAGGCGCGAGCACGGGGCGTGAGCGCAGGGCGTGCGTCCACTGGCGTACGCCCGTGAACCGCCTCGCGCGCCCGTGAACTGCTTCGCGCGCCCCGTGTGAACAGTTCGCACACGCCGGAGCCCGGCGCACGCTCCCGGCGTGCGCGGTCGCGCAGTCAACTGGTAGCAGCCCCGCACAGGATGACGGCTCCTGCGCGGTACGGGCCGCCGGTCATCATTCCCCGCCCTCGACCGGCGGCCCCGGCGCGTCCGCCCGCATCCGAGGCAGTGTTCACAAGACCGCAACACCCGTTCCCAGTATGCGGACAAAAACCCTCTTGACCTGGACAAACGCGGACTTCGCTGTCACTCTCCCGCCATGCACCCTGCCCCGAGCGCACTGCGTCGCGCTGTCGCCGCCGCCACCATAGCCCTGCTCGCCACCGCTGTCGGCTGCGCTCCGCAGCCGGACGACAAGGCGTCCGGGAGTTCCTCCTCGTCGGCCGGAACCACCTGCGCCAAGGGCAAGTTGGCCACCCAGACCTCCGGCAAGCTGACGATCGCGACGGACGAACCGGCGTACGAGCCCTGGTTCAAGGACGACAAGCCGGCCAACGGCGAGGGCTTCGAGTCGGCGGTCGCGTACGCCGTGGCGAAGCAGCTCGGCTACGACAAGAGCGCGGTCGTCTGGCAGAGCGTGCCGTTCAACAAGGCGTTCGCGCCCGGTGTGAAGACCTTCGACTTCGACATCAACCAGGTGTCCATCAGCACCGAACGCAAGAAGGCCGTGGACTTCTCGTCCGGCTACTACGACGTGCGCCAGGCGGTCATCGCGCTCAAGGGCAGCAAGGCCGCGAAGGCGACGAGCATCGCGGGCCTGAAGGGCCTCAAGCTGGGCGCCCAGGTCGGCACGACGAGCCTGAACTACATCAGCGACGTCGTGAAGCCGTCCCAGGAGGCGGCCGCGTACTCCAAGAACGACCAGGCCGTCTCGGCGCTCAGGAACGGTCAGGTGGACGCGATCGTCGTCGACCTGCCGACCGCCTTCTACATCACCTCGGCCCAGGTGACGAATGCCGAGATCGTCGGCCAGTTCGAGAACCAGGGCGATGCGCCCGAGCAGTTCGGGCTCGTCCTGGACAAGGGCAGCGCCCTCACCTCCTGCGTGAGTTCGGCCGTGGACGCCCTGCGCAAGGACGGCACCCTGGCGGCGCTGGAGAAGCAGTGGCTGTCGGACGCCGTCGACGCGCCGGTGCTCAAGTGACGGTCGCGAAGGCCGAGTCCGGGGAGGACTCCGGCGAAGACGGAATGCGCGACGCGTACGTCCCCTCGCAGCGGCGCCTGGACCGGGAGCGCCACAAGCGTGCCCGCGCGCGGCGCGCGACCGCGATCGCCGCGCTGTCGACTCTGGTCACGGCCGTCGTCCTGTACCTGGTCGTGGTCAGCGCTCCGGGCTGGGAGCGCACCAAGGAGACCTTCTTCGACGGGCAGTACGCGCGCGAGGCGCTCCCCAAGGTCCTCGAAGGTCTCTGGCTCAATGTGCGGCTGCTGCTGATCTGCGGTGTGCTGGTGCTGCTCCTCGGCATGCTGATCGCGATCGCGCGCACCCTGCCGGGGCCGGTGTTCTTCCCCGTGCGGGCACTGGCGGCGGCGTACACGGACTTCTTCCGCGGTCTGCCGCTGATCATCAACCTGATGATCGTGGTCTTCGGCGTGCCCGCGCTGCGCCTCCAGGGCGTGACCGTCGATCCCGTGCTGCTGGGCGGTACGGCGCTCACCCTGACGTACTCCGCCTACGTCGCCGAGGTGTTCCGCGCGGGCATCGAGTCCGTGCACCCCTCGCAGCGCGCCGCGGCCCGCTCGCTGGGGCTGACCAACCGGCAGGCGCTGCGCCACGTGGTGCTCCCCCAGGCCGTGCGCCGTCAGGTGCCGCCCCTGCTGAACGACCTGGTGTCACTGCAGAAGGACACCGGGCTCGTGTCGATCGGCGGTGCGATCGACGCCGTGCGGGCGGCCGACATCATCGCCCAGCGCAGTCTCAACTACACGCCCTACATCGTCGCGGGGCTGGTCTTCGTGGCGCTGACCATCCCGATGACCCGTTTCACGGACTGGGTGACCGCGCGGATGGACCGGCAGCGGGCCCAGGGAGGATCCGTATGAGCGACGCAACCGTCCTGCGTATGGAGTCCGTCCGCAAGACCTTCGGCGAGTCGGTGGTGCTGCGCGATGTCGACCTGGAGGTCGCCCCGCACACGGTGACCGCGCTGATCGGCGCCTCCGGCTCCGGCAAGTCGACGCTGCTGCGCTGCGCCAACCTCCTGGAGGAGATCGACGACGGCGCGATCTGGCTGGACGGCGAGGAGATCACCGACCCGCGCGCGGACCAGGACGCGGTACGGCGCCGGATCGGCGTGGTCTTCCAGGCGTACAACCTGTTCCCGCACATGACCGTGCTGGAGAACATCACCCTGGCGCCGCGCCGGGTGCACGGCGTCTCCCGCGCGGAGGCCGAGGAGCGGGCCGGGGAACTCCTCAGGCGCCTCGGACTCGGCGACAAGGCGACGGCCTATCCGGACCGGCTCAGCGGCGGTCAGCAGCAGCGTGTGGCGATCGTGCGCGCCCTCGCGGTACGGCCGCGGCTGCTGCTGCTCGACGAGATCACCGCCGCCCTCGACCCGGAGCTGGTGGGCGAGGTGCTCACCGTGGTCCGCGACCTCAAGGAAGAGGGCATGACCATGGTGCTGGCCACGCACGAGATGGGCTTCGCCCGGGACGTCGCCGACCAGGTCTGCTTCCTGGACGGCGGTGTCGTCCTCGAACGCGGCACGGCCGAGCAGGTGTTCGGCGACCCGCAGCAGGAGCGCACCCGGCGCTTCCTGCGGCGGATCGTGGAGGCCGGGCGACTCTGAAGGACCTGAAGCCCCTGCTGCCCCCTGAGGGCGTGAGGGCTACGCGTCGGCGGTCGCGGCGCCCACCAGCGCCGCCACCCGCTCCACGCCGAACACATAGCCCTGCACGCCGCATCCGGCGATCACACCGTCGGCGCGCAGGGAGACGTAGGAGTGGTGCCGGAACGACTCGCGCTTGTGGATGTTGGAGATGTGCACCTCCAGCACCGGCATCCCGTCACAGGTGTTGAGGGCGTCCAGGATCGCGACCGAGGTGTGCGAGTACGCCCCCGGGTTGATGACGATCCCGCAGTGGCCGAGCCGGGCCTCGTGGATCCAGTCGACGAGTTCGCCCTCGTGGTTGGACTGCCGGAAGTCCACGGTCCCGCCGTGCGCGGCCGCCGCCTTGGCGCACAGCGCCTCGATGTCGGCGAGCGTGTCGGAGCCGTAGATCTCGGGCTGGCGCTGGCCCAGCAGGTTCAGATTGGGCCCGTTGAGGATCATGATCGGGGCGTTGGCCAGGGTGCGGGGCACGATTCCTCCGGTCCGTTCGGACGACGAGCGGCCCTCGGAGGACCGCAGCTCAGACCGGTTTATCACGGTGCGCCGGGGCGCCTCCGAAGGAGGCCGTGCGCCCCCGTAACTCGTGATCACCGTGGGTAGTTGACGCGGCATGAGCGATGTACGCACCGTGAGGGCCCCTTCGATGCTGCGGCTGGCGGCCGCCTCGCTCGCCGGTACGGCGATCGAGTTCTACGACTTCTTCGTCTACGGCACGGCCGCGGCGCTCGTCCTGGGGCCGCTGTTCTTCCCGACGTTCTCGCCGGTGGCGGGGACGCTGGCGGCGTTCGGCACGTTCGGAGTGGGGTTCGTGGCCCGGCCGCTGGGCTCGATGCTGTTCGGGCACATCGGGGACCGGCGCGGCCGGCGTCCGGTCCTGGTCATGTCCCTGTGGCTGACCGGAGCCTCGACGGTCGCGGTCGGGTTCGTGCCGGCGTACGACCGGATCGGCGTCGCCGCTCCCCTGCTGCTGCTCCTGCTGCGCTTTCTGCAGGGGCTGGGGCTCGGCGGGGAGTGGGGCGGTGCGGTGCTGCTGACGGCGGAGCACGCGCCTGCCGGACGGCGCGCCCTGTGGTCGAGCTTTCCGCAGATCGGTCCGGCCGTCGGCTTTCTGCTCGCCAACGGCGTGATGCTGGCCCTGTCGGCGACCCTGACCGACGCGCAGTTCGCCCAGTGGGGGTGGCGGGTGCCGTTCTGGGCGGCGGGCGCGCTGGCGCTGGGCGGGCTGTGGCTGCGCTCCTCGCTCGCCGAGAGCCCCCGGTTCCTGGAGATCGACGACCACGCGCGCGTGCCGCTCGTCGACGTCGCACGGCACCACTGGCGGCTGGTGCTGCTGACGGCGGGGGCGCTCGCGGTCGGGTACGCGGTGTTCTACGCGGTGACGACCTGGTCGCTGGCGTACGGGACCGAGCGTCTCGGGGTGAGCCGTACCGTCATGCTGACCTGCATCATGGCCGCGGTGGTGGTGAAGGGCTCGCTCACCCCGGTGATGGCCCTGCTCGGCGACCGCTTCGGCCGCAAGCCGCTGTGTCTGGCGGGGTGCACGGCCTCGGCGCTGTGGATGTTCCCGATGGTCGCGCTGCTGGCGACCGGCCAGCCGCTGCTGATGTTCCTGGGGTTCGCGGGTGCGCTGGTCGCCTTCATCACGATGTTCGCGGTGATCGCCGCCTATCTCCCGGAGCTGTACGAACCCCGGGTGCGCTGCACCGGTGCCGCCGTCGGCTACAACCTCGGCGGGGTCCTCGGGGGCGCGCTCACCCCGATCGTGGCGACGGCACTGGCCGAGCACGGCGGGCGCGTGCCGTGGGGTGTCGGGGCGTACCTGACGGCGATCGCGCTGCTGAGCCTCGGCTGCTTCGCGCTGCTTCCGGAGACCCGTCCGGTGCCGGTGGCAGCGACCGAGCCGGTCACCGGATGAGGGCCTCCGGGCCCGCCGCTACGGATTGATCGCCAGTTCCAGGTACGCGGCGAACAGCACCAGGTGGACGCCGCCCTGGAGCGGTGTGGCCCGGCCCGGCACCACCGTCAGGGAGCTGACCACCACGGTCAGCGCGAGCAGCAGCATATGAGTGGCGCTCAGGCCGAGGACCAGGGGTCCGGACAGCCAGATGGAGGCGAGGGCGACGGCGGGGATGGTCAGGCCGATGCTCGCCATGGCCGAGCCGAGCGCCAGGTTGAGGCTGGTCTGCACGCGGTCCCGGCGGGCCGAGCGGAGTGCGGCGATGGTCTCGGGGAGCAGCACCAGCAGGGCGATGATCACACCGACGACGGCCTGGTGCAGGCCGGCCGCCGCCACGCCGGACTCGATCGTCGGCGACACGCCCTTGGCCAGTCCGACGACGCCGACGAGGGCGAGGCCCAGCAGGCCGAGGCTGATCGAGGCGGTGCGCGCGGACGGGGCCGCGGCGTGGTCGTCGATGGTGATCACCTCGCCCTGGCGGGTGATGGGCAGGAAGTAGTCGCGGTGCCTGACGGTCTGGGTCGTCACGAACAGGCCGTACAGGATCAGTGAGGACAGGGCCGCGAAGGTGAGTTGGACGCCGGAGAACTCGGGTCCGGGTTTGCTGGTGGTGAAGGTCGGCAGCACCAGGCTGAGTGTGGCCAGGGTGGCCACGGTCGCCAGGGCGGCGCCGGTGCCCTCGGGGTTGAAGACCGCGGTGCCGTGGCGCAGTGAGGCGACCAGGAGACAGATGCCGACGATGCCGTTGCAGGTGATCATCACCGCGGCGAAGACAGTGTCCCTGGCCAGGGTGGAACTCTTGTCACCGCCGTCGGCCATGAGCGTGACGATCAGGGCCACTTCGATGATCGTGACGGCGATGGCGAGGACCAGGGAGCCGAAGGGTTCGCCGACCCGGTGGGCCACGACCTCGGCGTGGTGGACCGCGGCGAGGACGGATGCGGCGAGGACGACGGTCACCAGGGCGACGACCGCGCCGGGCAGATGGCGGCCCCAGGTGAACAGGAGCAGGACGACCGCGAGCACCGGCACGAGGAACGTCCACTGGGTGGTGAGCGACCTGAGCCGAATGATCATGCAGCGATGGTGGCAGAGGCGTACAGGGTTCGCATTCCGGTCCTTTCGTTCCCCGGAGGCCGGTCGCCGGTACGGCACGGCCCCCGGGTCGTACAGGTGCGGTCGGTCGAGCGGTTACGTGAAGTCGGTCAGGTCCACGACGTCACAGTCGGTGAAGGACGGCGGCCGGGTGCACAGGGCGGCCATCCGCTCGGCGAACTTGCTCGTCTCGGGGTCGCCGCTGTTCCGCATGGCCTCCTCGTAGGAGTTGAACTCGATCACGCCGAGGTAGTGGCCGGGCCGGCTCCGGTCCCTGAGGATCAGGCGGCGCGTGGGGCCGTCCTCGCGGCCGGCGAGCTGGTTGCCCATCTCGTCGGCCAGGGCCTTCAACTCGTCGATGCGGTCGGTCTCGAAGTCGATGATCTGGACGAACGTCATGGTTGCCTCCACCGGGTGGCGGCGTCCCCGGACGGGGGACGCTCGCCACTCAAGGAAGCATCGGGAGCGGTGGGTCGGCAATGCGCTTCGCACCGCTCCACGGGGTGGTTGTTCCTACGTCCGACGTGGTCAGACGTCGATGCTGTCCTTCGGAGCGCCTTCGCTCCGCGCCTGCGCCGCCTCGGCCGCCGCCTGCTTCCTGGAGGCCATCAGGCTGGTGATCGTGGTGACGATCAGGACCGCGCAGATGACACCGAGCGAGACCGGGATGCTGATCTCCGGGACATGGACGCCGGACTCGTGCAGGGCGTGCAGCACCAGCTTGACGCCGATGAAGCCGAGGATGATCGACAGGCCGTAGGAGAGGTGGACCAGCTTCCTCAGCAGTCCGCCGATGAGGAAGTACAGCTGCCGCAGCCCCATCAGTGCGAAGGCGTTGGCCGTGAAGACGATGTACGGGTCCTGGGTCAGGCCGAAGATCGCGGGGATGGAGTCCAGCGCGAACAGGACGTCGGTCGTACCGATGGCGAGCATCACGACCAGCATCGGGGTCATGACCCGCTTGCCGTTCTGCTGGATCCACAGCTTGGTGCCGTGGTAACGGTCGGCCACGCCGAACCTGCGCTCGGCGGCCTTGAGCAGCCTGTTCTCCTCGAACTCCTCTTCCTCCTCGTCGGCCCGGGCCTCCTGGATCAGCTTCCAGGCGGTCCAGATCAGGAAGGCGCCGAAGAGGTAGAACACCCACGAGAAGCTGGCGAGGATGGCGGCGCCGGCCGCGATGAAGATGGCCCGCAGGACCAGGGCTATCAGGACGCCGACGAGCAGCACCCGCTGCTGGTACTGCGAGGGCACGGCGAACTTCGCCATGATCAGGACGAAGACGAAGAGGTTGTCGACGCTCAGCGACTTCTCGGTGATGAAGCCCGCGAAGAACTCTCCCGCGGGTTGACCGCCGGAGAAGACAAGCAGGCCGAGGCCGAAGAGTCCGGCCAGGGCGATCCAGACGACGGTCCAGATTCCGGCTTCCTTGATGGATACGTCGTGCGGCTTGCGGCCGATGAAGAAGTCGACCGCGATGAGGGCGGCCAACCCCACGATGGTGAGGACCCACAGGGTCACGGATACATCCACTGCTTCCTCCGGTTAGTGAACGGCAAAGTTTCGGCGTTGCGCTACCGGAGGTCTCTTCCACCCGAGACGGGCCGACGCCCCGGGATCCGGTCGGATCCGTATTGACGGGGTCGCCGCAGCAGACAGGGAGTACTCCCCTCCGTGAGGAAAACAGTACCCCAATCACCAAGGAAAGGTAAAGCGATTGGCAAAGAAAAGATCAAAACACCTGGTCAGAGGAGTTTACATACGCTTGGTACGGGCGGCCGCGACCTGGGTGAGCGCCTGCTGGAGCACCTGACTGCCGGCCGGTACGAGGCAGGGCTCGTACGTCCAGGCGTGTCCCACCCAGGGATCGGCCAGATGATCGTCCGGCACCGGCGTGAGTCGCATCAGTGAACGCCAGAGCGGATCGAGCAGGGGGCCGTAGGCGGCGGCGTCCTCCAGATCGGCGACCAGCAGGAGATGGACGCCGACGCCCGGGCCCTCGTCCGCGAGGTAGCGCAGCTGGGTGACGGCACGGTCGTCGAAGCCGTGCGGGAAGTCGTTGACGATCAGCAGCTGCCGTGAGGTGTCCAGAGCGGGCGGCAGGGCGTCGGGCGCGCCGCCCCGTACCGCCATCTGCACCAGGTCGACGCGCTCGGTGAGCCGCCCCAGCACGTCCGCGACACCGGCCGCGCCCGTCGCCGGCGGCCCGGCCAGCACACCGGTGCCCGTCAGCGGGGCCAGCGCGGAGGCGGCGGCACCGGCGGGATCGATGACCTGTACGCCGAACTCATCCACCGGATGAGCGGCGAGCAGCCGGGCCGCGAGCTCCACCGCCGTCCGCAGGGCGAGGTGCCGCAGCTCGCCGGAGTCGGAGAAGTCGCCGTCAAAGGTCGCGGTGCGGCCGCTGTCGATCCACAGACCTCGCTCCAGGGGCAGCCGGACCAGCATCGGGATGCGCAACGGGACGCTCTCCGGGAGGTGGAGGTCGCCCAGTCGTACGGCCATCGGCGGCTCGGTCGGCACCTGGTAGCCGTGCCAGACGGGGTTGTCCCAGCGGGCGTACGCCGGTGGCAGGGCGGGCTCGACCACCTCGGACTCGGCGGTGAGCTGGGCGAGGTCACGGTCGAGGACCGCCCGGGCCTGGTCGACGAGCTGGGCCTGCCGGGCATGGGCGGCCTCGCGTGCGGTGTCGCCCACGGAGCCCAGACGGCTGCGCGGGTCGGAGAGGACCTGGTCGAGTTCCTTCTCCATGCGCGACTCGGCGAAGTCGACGGCACTGCGGTAGGCGGCGGTGGTGCGGGCCAGGTCCTCGAACATGCCCCAGACCTGGTTGTACAGCCGCTCGTCCATGGACCAGCCGACCGCGTCACCCGCGACGGGCGGGGCGGGCCCGTCGGCCGGCGCGGAGGCCTCCGGGGCCGCCGGAGCCGCCGGAGCCGTGGGCGGCGATGTCTGGCGGCGCTTCGGGTGTGTGTAGTCGACGGGGCCACCGGTGGGTGTGGCGGCTCCGGTGACGGCGGGCGCGTCGGCGGCCGGTGGCCGGGCACCGCCGGGTGCCGGCGTCGCGTCGCCGAGCCCGTCGGAGGAGCCTGACCGAACGCTGCCGGGGTCGGGTGCCTGCGGGTCGTACGGGGACCCGGCGGCGGTGCCGGGGTGCTCCCCGGCGACCGACGCTGCCGCACGGCGGGAGCGGTCGGTGTCCGTCGTACGCGCCGGGACCGAGCGGGCCATTCCGCGGGCCACCGCGTCCTCGATCGCGCGGGCGAGTTCGGCGGCCCGGGGCAGCCCCTGGTCGGTGAGGAGCGCGGTGAGGCCCGCGGCGTAGCCCTGGCCGACCGCGCGGATCTTCCAGGCGCCCTGGCGCCGGTAGAGCTCCAGGGCGACGACCGCCGACTCGGCGTCCAGGCCGGCGAGGGTGTAGCCGGCGACCTCAGTGCCGTCGAGGCCGGTGACCGCGGCGCGAGGGGCGGCGACGGCGCCGAAGCGGGACGGGCCGCCGGGCGCGGCGGGCAGGGCGATCAGAACGCTGACCCGGTGCACGGCGTCGGGGAGGGCGTCGAGGTCGACGGCGAGGCGGTGTTCGGCGGCCGCCTGCCGGGAGACCTCGATCCCGGGCAGGGTGGGCGCCCCCGGGTGGGCCACCCGGTCGGCGCCGCCCACCCGGCCGTTCTCGTCGGCGAGGGTGGCCCCGGCGACGACCGGCGCCTCGGCCGAGATCCGGATCTCGATCCGGTTCCGCGGGAGCGGATGGTTCTGCCCGCGCACCAACTCGGCCATAGCCCATGTCCCCCTGTGTGTCGTGCTCGTCGTACGCCGCGAGGCCCTCTGAAGGGCCGTCAGGCTAGAGGACCGGCAGGATGGTGGGCACCAGATCCTGGAAGGTGCGGCCCCTGGCGGGAACGCCCAGGGCCGTCAGCGTCCAGCCCGGGCCCGAGCGGTGCACCTTCGCCATGATCTGGGCGGTGTACTCGCCGCCGCCGTCGAGCGTGTAGCGGGCGAGTTCCTGGCCGTTGGTCTCGTCGACCAGCCGGCAGAAGGCGTTCTGCACTTCCTGGAAGGTCTGGCCGGTGAAGGAGTTGACCGTGAAGACGATCTGGTCGATGTGGACCGGGACGCGCGCGAGGTCGACGAGGATGGCCTCGTCGTCACCGCCCTGGCCCGCGCCGCCGACGAGGTTGTCGCCCGTGTGGCGGACCGAGCCGTCGTCGCTCACCAGGTGGCGGAAGAACACGACGTCGACGGGCTGCTTGTCGGCGAAGAGCACCGCCGAGGCGTCCAGGTCGATCTCACGGGTGCGCGAGCCGAACAGCCCGCGCCGGGGCGCCGCCTTCCAACCAAGACCCATCCGGACGGCGCTGAGGGAGCCGCCGTCCTTCTTCTCCAGGCTGATGGCCTGACCCTTGGTCATGTTGACGGTCACGGCTGCTTCCCCTCGTCGGATGTCCCCGGTTGCCGCGCAGAGCGCGGTTGACCGAAACCCTATGCAGCGCCACTGACAGTGCCGAACCCCGGCCCGCGCTTTGTGTCGGTCTTGCAACACTTCGCGCCCTTGCCGGGGTCCGGCCGCGGCCCAGGGGTCAGGCCAGGCCCGCTTCCCTCATCTGACGCAGTTCCTTCTTCATCTCGGAGACCTCGTCCCGCAGCCGGGCCGCGATCTCGAACTGCAGATCCGCGGCGGCGGCACGCATCCGCTCCGTCATCTCCTCGATCTGCTCGGCGAGTTCGGCCGCGGGACGGTCGGTGGGCACCGTTTCCCTTGCCTTGCCCTTGGCGGCCTTGCCGGCCTTCGCGCCCTTGGCCGCCTTGTCGCCCAGGGACGGAACGGGTGCCTTGGCGCCCTTGCCGTCCTTGAGGTTGCGGTAGCCCGAGCCGAGCAGTTGTTCGGTGTCGACCTCTTCGCGGGCGATCTGCGCGACGATGTCGTTGATCTTCTTGCGCAGCGGCTGCGGGTCGATGCCCCTGGCCTTGTTGTAGGCGACCTGCTTCTCCCGGCGCCGGTTGGTCTCGTCGATGGCCTTCTCCATCGCCGGGGTGATCTTGTCGGCGTACATGTGGACCTGGCCGGAGACGTTGCGCGCCGCACGGCCGATGGTCTGGATCAGCGAGGTCCCGGAGCGCAGGAAGCCCTCCTTGTCGGCGTCCAGGATCGCCACCAGGGACACCTCGGGCAGGTCGAGGCCCTCACGGAGGAGGTTGATGCCGACCAGGACGTCGTACTCGCCGGAGCGCAGCTCGCGCAGCAGCTCCACACGGCGCAGGGTGTCGACGTCGCTGTGCAGATAACGCACCTGGATGCCGAGTTCCAGGAAGTAGTCGGTGAGGTCCTCGGCCATCTTCTTGGTGAGCGTGGTGACCAGGACCCGCTCGTCCTTCTCGGTGCGCTTGCGGATCTCGTGCACCAGGTCGTCGATCTGGCCCTCGGTGGGCTTGACGACGACCTCGGGGTCGACGAGGCCGGTGGGGCGGATGATCTGCTCGACGACGCCGTCCCCGCGGGACAGCTCGTACGCGCCGGGGGTCGCCGACAGGTACACGGCCTGCCCGATCCGCTCCTGGAACTCCTCCCACTTCAGGGGGCGGTTGTCCAGGGCTGAGGGCAGCCGGAAGCCGTGGTCCACAAGGGTGCGCTTGCGGGAGGCGTCGCCCTCGTACATGGCGCCGATCTGCGGCACGGTGACATGCGACTCGTCGATGACGAGGAGGAAGTCGTCCGGGAAGTAGTCGAGCAGGGTGTTGGGCGGGGAGCCGGGCAGGCGGCCGTCGAAGTGCATCGAGTAGTTCTCCACGCCGGAGCAGGTGCCGATCTGGCGGAGCATCTCCAGGTCGTACGTGGTGCGCATGCGCAGGCGCTGGGCCTCCAGCAGCTTGCCCTGCTTCTCCAGCTCGGCCAGGCGCTCCCCCAGCTCCTTCTCGATGTCGTTGGCAGCCCGCTCCAGGCGCTCGGGGCCCGCGACGTAGTGGGAGGCCGGGAAGACGTACAGCTGCTGGTCGTCGCTGATGATCTCGCCGGTGAGCGGGTGCAGCGTGGACAGCGCCTCGATCTCGTCGCCGAACATCTCGATGCGGACCGCGAGCTCCTCGTAGACCGGGAAGATCTCGATGGTGTCGCCGCGGACGCGGAAGGTGCCGCGGGTGAAGGCCAGGTCGTTGCGCGTGTACTGGATGTCGACGAAGCGGCGCAGCAGGTCGTCGCGGTCGATCTCGTCACCGATCCGCAGCGGGACCATGCGGTCGACGTACTCCTGCGGCGTGCCGAGGCCGTAGATGCAGGAGACCGAGGCGACCACGATGACGTCGCGGCGGGTGAGGAGGGAGTTGGTGGCGGAGTGGCGCAGCCGCTCGACCTCCTCGTTGATCGAGGAGTCCTTCTCGATGTAGGTGTCCGACTGCGGGACGTACGCCTCGGGCTGGTAGTAGTCGTAGTACGAGACGAAGTACTCGACCGCGTTGTTCGGGAGGAGCTCTCGGAACTCGTTGGCCAGCTGGGCGGCGAGCGTCTTGTTCGGCGCCATCACGAGGGTGGGGCGCTGGAGCTTCTCGATCATCCACGCGGTGGTGGCGGACTTGCCGGTGCCGGTCGCGCCGAGGAGGACGACGTCCTTCTCGCCGCCTTCGATGCGCTTGGCCAGGTCGGCGATGGCCGTCGGCTGGTCGCCGCTGGGCTGGTACGGGCTGACGACCTCGAAGGGCGCCACCGTGCGTTCGATGTGGGAAACGGGCCGCATGGACTCCACCGTACGACCCCGCACTGACAACCGGTTCTGATCAGCGGTTCTGCGGGGTGCGCGAGCTGTGGTGGCTCTGCTGGCGGC
Organism: Streptomyces sp. NPDC048288; assembly: GCF_043201555.1. Classification (NCBI taxonomy): domain Bacteria; kingdom Bacillati; phylum Actinomycetota; class Actinomycetes; order Kitasatosporales; family Streptomycetaceae; genus Streptomyces; species Streptomyces sp. NPDC048288. Next base: position 1,142,245 of record NZ_JBICZD010000001.1, on the reverse strand, counting down.
CGACGCGCGGCGAGAGGCGGCGGCTCGGGTGGTGGGTGACATCGGCGGCCGGGACGCCCGCCTTGTGCTCCACACGGAGCCGGTCGGGCTTGCCCGTGACCATCAGCGGATCGAAGATCACGACGACGGCGGCGAGGCAGAGGAAGGCCAGCGGGCCGATCAGCATGGGGGCGAGCAGGGAGGCGGGCGAGTCGCCGGGGCCCGTCACGCCGGAGCCGTGAAGGTGGACGTCGAGGGCGGCCATCCCGGTGTAGTGCATACCGCTGACGGCGAGTCCCATGACGAGGCTCGCGCCGACGCTCCACAGGAAGCCGCGGATCTGCCCGGCCGCCCACAGGGCCGAGGTGGCGGCCACGACCCCTATCACGACCGACGCGGCCACGGTGAGCGTGTTGTACTCCAGCGTCCCGTTGAGGCGCAGGCCGGCCATGCCGAGGTAGTGCATCGAGGCGATGCCCAGCCCGGTGATCGTGCCGCCGGTGAAGAGCGCGGTTCCGGTCGCGCCCCGGTAACCGACTATGAAGATCCCGACGCCCACCATGACGATGGCGAGGCCGAGACTCGCGTACGTGAGCGGCTTGTCGTACTGGATCGGCGTCTCCTTGACGCTGAACCCCATCATGGCGACGAAGTGCATGGTCCAGATGCCGGAGCCGATCGCCGCCGAGCCGAGGGCCAGCCAGGCGGGCCGCCAGGAGTGCGCCACCAGCATCGCTCTGGTCGTGCAGCGCAGCCCGAGAGCACCGCCGAGGCAGGCCATCAGATAGGCCACCAGCGGGGTGACCACCCCATAGCTGAATCCGTCGACCGTGCCCTGCATGCGCGGCTGCCCTTCACCCTTTGCGTCCCGGAATATTGGAATTGCGCCCCCGTCCCAGGACCGCCCGAGCGGTCAGGGTTGACGCAGAGAGTATGACCCGCACCGGAATGGTCGAACGATTTTCCGGCAAAGAAACACGGCCTTGCCCCAGTTGTGCGGCACCAGTGAGTGGACTTGGGCAACTCCATTCAATCTGTGGCCATCCCGTACCCGGCCGCTGTTGACTCCCTGCTGTCACTCTGGTGCTGTCCGTATTCGCTCGACGTGAGGACGACGCATGCACGCGCGCGCCGTTGCCGCCGTGACCACCGCGCTCCTGGGCACGGCGGCCCTGCTGAGCCCGGTCCCCACCGCCCGGGCCGGCGATGCCGCCGAGCCCACCGTGCTCGCTCATCGGGGGGCCTCCGCCTACGCGCCCGAGAACACGCTGGCCGCCATCGACAAGGCGGCCGCGCTCGGCTTCACCTGGGTCGAGAACGACGTCCAGCGCACCAAGGACGGCCGGCTGGTGGTGATCCATGACGACAGCCTCCGGCGCACCACCGACGCCGCACAGGTCTTCCCCGGCCGGGCCCCTTGGAAGGTGAAGGACTTCACCGCCGCCGAGATCGCCCGGCTGGACGCGGGCAGCTGGTTCTCCCCCTCGTACGCGGGCACGCGCGTGCCGACGCTGGCGCAGTACATGCGCCGGGTCGAGCACAACCACGAGAAACTGCTCCTGGAGATCAAGAACCCGGAGCTGTACCCGGGGATCGAGCGGCAGATCCTCAAGCAGCTGGGTGACGAGCACTGGCTGGACCGGGGACACCTCGACCGGATCATCGTGCAGAGCTTCAGCGCGGACAGCCTGCGCATCGCGCACGATCTCCAGCCGGCCGTGACGACCGGCTATCTCGGCACACCGTCCGTGTCGTCCCTGCGCCGGTACGCGGGCTTCACCGATCTGATCAATCCCTCGGTGGACTCGATCTCCGCCGACTATGTGAATACCGTTCATTCGTTCGACGGTCCGCACGGCAGGCCGCTGCGCGTCTTCACCTGGACGGTGAACGACGCGCTCACCACGTGGAAGGCCGTGGGTTACGGCGTGGACGGGATCATCACCAACAAGCCGGACGTGGTGCGGGCCGCGCTGCGCGCGAGCTGAGCCCGGCCGGACGGCGGGCGTTGTCAGTGGCGGGCCGTACGGTGGGGCGCATGGACAGCGAAGGGCAGTACGAGCAGCGGGTGGTGTGGGCCGTCATCGGCACCGACATCGGCCCGCTGCTGCTGGCGGCGACCCGCGACGGCCTGGTCAACGTGGTGTTCCACGCCACCGACGCGGTGCGGGAGCGGGCTCTGGAGCGACTGGGGGCCCGGCTGGGCACCGAGCCCGTCGAGGATCCCGCGGCCCCGGTCCTGGCCGAGGCGATACGCCAGCTGCGGGCGTATTTCGCGGGTGAGCGGCAGGACTTCGACCTGCCGCTGGACTGGTCGCTGATCTCCGGCTTCAACCGCCAGGTCCTGCGTGAACTGGCCGCCGGTGTTCCGTACGGCGCGGTGGTCGGGTACGGCGATCTGGCCGGGCGGGTCGGGCAGCCCGGCGGGGCGCAGGCGGTCGGCGCGGCGATGGGCGCCAATCCGCTGCCGGTCGTCGTGCCCTGTCACCGGGTGGTGGAGAGCGACGGCGGCCTCGGCGGGTTCGGGGGCGGTCTGGAGACCAAGCGGAAGCTGCTCGCCCTGGAGGGGGTCCTGCCCGAGCCGCTGTTCTGAGCCGCCCCGGCGGCGGGAGCGGCGGTCAGCCGTAGTGCCGGGCCTCGACGATGTTGCCGTCGGGGTCCCGGAAGTAGAAGTTGCGCGGCGCCTTCCCGCGGGCGCCGAAGGAGTCGTGGCCGATGTCGGTCATGGGGACCGTGTGCTCGGCGAGGCGGGCGCGCAGGGCGTCGAAGGCGTCGGGCGGCAGGGCCAGACAGATGTGGTTCACGGGGTGGCCCGCGCTGCCCGTGGCGCCGGGAAGCGCGGGCATGCGCTCGGCGAGGGTGTGCGGTGCCAGGTCGATGATGGTGCCCTCGTCGACCCGTACGGAGGGGAAGGGCACCTCTCCGGCCACGAACTCGGCGACCCGCAGCGGCTCCAGGCCGAGCATCCGCCCGTAGAAGCCGGCGGCCGCGACCGGGTCGGTGACCCAGAGGACGACATGGTCCAGACGTACCGTGGGATTCGTCATGCGGCCCAGGCTGGTGGTGTCCCCCACAGGCCGCAAGCGTTTGGGCGGGTCTGCCACCCGCCAGAGATGAGGGAAGACCGACAGACAGGAGGCGGGCGCGTGGTGCTGGTGGTGTCGGAAGAGGTACGGGAAGCGTTCGACGCGGGTCGCGCGGTGGTCGCCCTGGAGTCCACGATCATCGCGCACGGGCTGCCGCGCCCGCGCAACCTCCAGGTGGCGGTGGAGCTGGAGGACGCGGTACGACGGGAGGGCGCCGTGCCCGCGACCATCGCGGTGCTGGACGGCCGGCCCCATGTCGGCCTGGACAAGGACCAGTTGGAGCGGGTCGCCAACGAGGACGGGATCCGCAAGCTGGGCCACCGCGACCTGCCGCTCGCCGTGGCGGCGGGGGCGAGCGGGGCCACCACCGTGTCGGCGACGGCACAGCTGGCCGCGCTGGCCGGCATCCGGGTGTTCGCGACGGGCGGTCTCGGCGGGGTGCACCGCGAGTGGACGGTGGTCCAGGACGAGTCCGCCGACCTGGGTCTGCTGGCCCGCACACGGATCACGGTGGTGTGCGCGGGCGTGAAGTCGATCCTGGACGTGCCGGCGACCCTTCAGCGCCTGGAGACCCTGGGTGTGGCCGTGGCCGGATTCGGCACGGACCGTTTCCCCGGCTTCTATCTGTCCGACTCGGGGCATCCGGTCGACTGGACGCTGGAGACCCCCGAGCAGGTCGCGGACGTCATGCGGGCGCAGGACACGCTCGACGCGGCGGACACGGCACTGATCGTCGCCAACCCCGTCCCGGAGGCGGAGCAGCTCGATCCCGAGCTGCACGCGCGCGTGCTCGCCGACGCGCTGCAGGCGTGCGACGCGGAAGGGATCACCGGTCAGGCGGTCACCCCGTTCCTGCTCTCCTATCTGGTGCGGCACACGGACGGCGCCTCGCTGGAGGCCAATCTGGCGGCCGTGCGGGGCAACGTCCGGCTCGCGGCGCGGATCGCGTCGGCGTGGGCGAGGGGGTGACGGCGGGCCGCGCGGCGGCGCCGGGCGGGAAGGCGGCGCCCTCGGGCGAAACGGGGGCGTCGTCGGGCGAGGAGGGGGCGTCGGGCCCGGGCGGGGCGTTGCTGGTCGTCGGTGACGTCGTCACCGACGTCGTCGCGCGGCATCGGGAGCCGCTCGCGGCCGGTACCGACACCGCCGCCGTCATCCGGACCCTGCCCGGCGGGGCGGGCGCCAACGTGGCCTGCTGGGCCGCCGGCACGGGCTGCGCGGACGTCCGGCTGCTGGGGCGGGTCGGCGCGGACGCGGCCCAGTGGCACGAGCGGGAGCTGACCGCCGCCGGGGTGCGGCCACGGCTCGTGGTGGATCCCGAGGCCCCGACGGGGACGGTGATCTGCCTGGTCGACGGCGGCGCCGCGGCCGAACGCACCTTCCTCACGGACAGCGGGGCGGCCCTGCGGCTGGAACCCGCCGACTGGTCGGACGCGCTGCTCGACGGAGTGGCCCGGCTGCATCTCTCCGGCTATCTGCTGTTCTCCGGGCCGAGCCGCGCGCTGGCGGCGGTCGCGGTGGCGGCGGCCCGCGCGCGGGGCGTTCCGGTGAGCCTGGATCCGGCGTCGGCCGGGTTCCTGGCGGCGCTGGGCGTGGACCGCTTCCTGGCGCTCGTCGAGGGCGTGGACGTCCTGCTGCCGAGCCGGGACGAGGCCTGTCTGCTGACGGGGCTGCCCGACCCGGCGGACGCGGCGGCCAAGCTGAGCCTCCAGGTGCCGCTGGTGGTGGCCAAGGCGGGGGCGGACGGTGCGCTGATCGCCAGGGCGGGCGAGGTCCTCGCCCGGATCCCCGCCGTGCCGGCGACGCCACGGGACACCACGGGAGCGGGTGACGCCTTCACCGGAGCGTTCCTCGCCGCGTCGGTCGCCGGCGCGACTCCCGAGGAGGCGGCTGCGCGGGGCTGCCGAGCAGGCGCACGAGCGGTGGAACAGGTGGGCGCAAGACCGCCCGCGCGCGCCTGACAGGACGCCGTGGCCGGACGTGGCGGAACGGTGGCGGGCCAACGTCCGCCCGGCGCGAGTCCACGTCCGCCCGGCGCGAGTCCACGTCCGCCCGGCGGGCCCACGTCAGACCAGGCAAGGCTGTGTCGGACCCGGCAGGGCTACGCCTTGTGTCCCCATGCCGAGATCATCGGGGCCGTGGCCAGGTCCATGCTGCCTGCCGCCACGTTGGCCAGGTGCTGGTCGATGTCCGCGTCGGTGGCCAGGCCGGCCGTGACGAGCCGGTCGCGGATCTGCCGGACCGTGGCCGACTCCAGGGCGGTGCAGGCGGGCGAGGCGACGGGGAAGTAGGCGTCGGCCGCCACGTTCCGCAGCCCGGCCTCGCGGAGCAGCCGCGGAAGCTTGCGGCCGTACGACAGGTCCGCGCCACGTTCAGCGAGGAGCTTGCGGAAGCCCTGCCGCAGGCGGTTGGCGAGCTGCTGCTCGGGACCGTACTCGTACGGGCAGGTGAGCGGCTGGAGGGCGGGGTCGGCGTCCTCGATCAGCAGCCGTCCGCCCGGGCGCAGGGCCTTGACCATGGAGCGCAACGCCCGCTCCCGGTCCGGTACATGGACCAGCACGAGGCGCGCGTGCACCAGGTCGAAGTCCTCCCCCGGCGGTTCCTCGGCGCCGACGTCGTGGGTACGGACCTCGACGGGTGCGTGGGCGACCGCGGCGAGCAGCGAGGTGTCGATGTCGGTGGCGACGACCTGTCCGGCCGGCCCCACCTTCTCGGCCAGCCAGGACACCACCGAGGTGCCGCCCGCGCCGACCTCCCAGCAGCGCCCGCCCGGGCCGAGACCGAGCGCCTCCAGGTGCCGGAAGGTGGTGGGGTCGAACAGGGTGGCGAAGGCGTCGAAGCGCTGTCCGGCCTCGCTCTGCCGGTTGTCGAGGAGGTAACCGTCGGCTTGTGTCATGAAGCGATGATCCCAGTTGCCCTGCTTGTCCGGGACGGCCGACGCTCCGGTTGTCCACAGGGCGGAACCAACCGGAATCCCTCGCTCCCACAGGCTTACCCGCGTCTCACACCGGGCTGGCAGACTGGCCCGGCAGGGCGCGGAAGCGTTGCGCGAGGGGATGCACGCAAGGAGATCCGGATGACGATGGCAGGGAATCTGCGGAAGGTCACGGGGCTGGGCAGGGCCGGCGGCCTGCGCAAGGTGGCGCGGCTGGCCCGGCGGCGGCCCCGCGTCGACCTGAACCATCACGCGCGGTCCCCGCTGGGCTCCTCGGTGGTCAACTGCGTGACCTACGAGGACGGGGTGCGGGTGCCGGAGTGCGCCGATCTGTTCTCCGCCGTGGAGCGGGTGCGCAAGAAGGGCGAGGGGTTCGTCTGGCTGGGGCTGCACGAGCCCACGGACAGCGAGTTCGCGGGCATCGCCGAGTTGTTCGACCTGCATCCGCTGGCCGTGGAGGACGCGGTGGAGGCCCATCAGCGCCCGAAGGTGGAGCGGTACGGCGAGACGCTGTTCGCGGTGTTCAAGACGGTCTGCTACGTCGAGCACGAGAAGCTGACGGCGACCAGCGAGGTGGTGAACACCGGCGAGATCATGGTGTTCGTCGGCGAGGAGTTCGTGATCACGGTACGGCACGGCCGGCACGGCTCGCTGGGGCCGCTGCGCGAGGAGTTGGAGGCCGCGCCGAGCCAGCTCGCCAAGGGACCGGCGGCGGTGCTGCACGCGATCGCGGACCATGTGGTGGACGACTATCTGAACGTCACGGACTCGGTGCAGGCCGACATCGACCAGGTCGAGGCGGACGTGTTCGCGGAGAACGGCGCGCGGGCCGACCCGGGGCGGATCTACCAGATGAAGCGGGAACTCCTGGAGCTGAAGCGGGCGGTGGTCCCGCTCGGCAGGCCGATGGAGGAGCTGACCGCCCGTCCGATACGGGTGATCCCCCCGGAGATACAGACGTACTTCCGGGACGTGCTCGACCATCTGATGCGGGCCAAGGAGCAGATCGCGGCCTTCGACGAACTGCTCAACTCCATCCTCCAGGCGCATCTGGCCCAGGTGACGGTCGCGCAGAACGAGGACATGCGGAAGATCACGGCCTGGGCCGCGGTGATCGCCGTGCCGACGATGGTGTGCGGGGTCTACGGCATGAACTTCGATCACATGCCGGAACTGCACTGGCGGTTCGGCTATCCGCTGGTCATCGGCGTCATATCCGTGGCGTGCCTGACGCTGTACCGGGGTTTCCGGCGCAACGGCTGGCTCTGAGCCCGGCGTCGGATCTGCCGAGGTACTTGTGGGCGAGCTCGTACGGGAGCCGCCTGGAGTCGTCCGGGAGGATCTCGGCCGAGTGGTAGGGGTTGGCCAGGTCGAAGACCGTGAGGCTGACCCGGGGGTCACGGCGGAGGTTGCGCACCTTCTGACGGCCGTCGGTGGAGGAGAACAGCACGGTGTCGCCCTCGCGCCGGAACCAGACCACCGAGTTCTACGGAGAGCCGTCGGGGCCGAGGGTGGCGACGCTGACGAAGTTCTTGCCGTCGAAGAAGGCCCGAAGACGGTCCCACCGACCGGTCACGGACGCTCAGCCGCTCCACGCCGGATGCCGCGGGTCGTCGGCGCGGACCAGGACATCGGCCGTGCCGGCGGGGTCGGTCTCGGCCGCGTAGCGCTCGAAGGCGGGCAGGGTCCAGTGGTCGCTCTCGGAGGTACGGCGGCGCAGGGCACCGGGAGTCAGCAGGAGGTGGACGGTCAGGTCGAACGGAAACCAGTGCCGCAGCAGAAGCGGTCCGTGCAGCAACAGCAGTCCACCGGGCGGTAGTTGGACATAGGGGCTGCGGGTGGCGCGGTCGGTGGCCGGGTCCCACAGGTCGGGCAGGACACGGCCGGTCCCGCCGGGGTCGAGGGGGCCGAAGACCTCGCGCCACAGGGCGTTGGTGTCGAACCAGCCGCCGTAGTACGACTCCGCGTCCCGGCGGCCGTGCTCCAGGCGCAGCGAGGCGGGGCGCAGGAAGCCCTCGGTGCCCACGACGAGCGAGGGCCGGCCCCGTACGCGCAGCGCCTCCGCGACGCGCTCCGCGAGGTCCCCGGGCCGGGCGGCCGGGGCGCCGTCGAAGGCGACGCGTGGCCAGGCGCCCCCGTCGGCGGGCTTCAGTTCGGCCAGCCGCTCGGCGAGACGCTCGGCGAGCCGGTCCCAGGTGATCGCTTCGAGTCGCACGGGATCATGATGCCGGGTCGACCGCGCGGACACGTCCGGGTGATTCCGGTGCCGGGCGGGCCGGTGCGGCACCGTACGCGACGCTCGGCCTCGGTCTCGGCGTAGGCCTCGGAGCCGGTGTCGGTCTCGGAGTCGGTGTCGGTGTCGGTGGTCGCCTTCCGCGAGGAGGTGGGGACGGCGTGGGATCAGTGCGGGGAAAGGGGAAAGAACCACGTATGACGCGTCTAGCAACTCCCCGTCACCACGGTGGACTTCTGGTTGTGCAGCCCGTTCGGCGCGACAAGCGGTGTGCGGCCTGCCGGCGGGGGCCGTTGTCGTTGCTGGTGCTGGAGGACGGGGCGCCACGGTGTCTGGAGTGCGCCGATCTCGCGCATCTGGTGTTCCTGCCGCGTGGGGACACGGCGCTGACCAGGCGGTCGCGGGAGGAGAGCGCGCTGTCGGCGGTGGTGGTGCGGTTCAACCGGCGCAAGGCCCGGTACGAGCGGCAGGGCGTGCTGGTCGAGGAGGCCGCGCTGGCCCGGGCCGAGGCGCGGTGTCTGGCGGACGCCGAGGCGCGGCGGCGGCGCAGGGCGCGGGACGCGAAGCGGCGGGCGGACGCGGACGTGCGGTTCACGGAGGCGTTCGCGGCGGAGATCCTGCGGCTGTTTCCGGGGTGTCCGGCGGAGCGGGCCCGGGCGATAGCGGCCCATGCGTCGGTGCGGGGCAGCGGGCGGGTGGGGCGGACCGCGGCCGGGCGGGCGCTGACGGAGGGGGCGGTGATCTCGGCGGTGGTGGCGGGGGTACGGCATGTGGACACGCCGTACGACCAGCTGCTGATGAGCGGGGTGCCACGGTACGAGGCGCGGCGGCGGATCGCGGGGACGGTGGAGGCGGTGCTGCGGGAGTGGGAGGCCGGGGCGGCGGTCCGCTTGACCGGGTGACGCCGGATGGCGCCGGGCGCCGCCGGGCGATGTGACCGAGGCATCGATGGCGTGGGGGGTGTTTTTGGACGGATGCGTATGTGGACGCGCTTCACAGCCATGGGATGGGGGCGCGGATGGGCATTGACTTCAGTGGCGGAGGTGTCCAGGGCGAGAGTGGGTGTGGTGGTCGTGATCGACGGGCCGTATTACGTACTGGTGCTGGTGGGAGTGGTGGGGACCGGGCTGGTGGCGGGGGTCTTCTGCGGGTTCTCGACCTTTGTGATGCGCGGTCTGGCCTCGTTGCCGGCGGCGCAGGGGGTCGCCGCGATGAACGCGATCAACCGGGCCGCCCTGACGCCGGCGTTCATGCTGGTGTTCGCCGGGTCGGCGGTGGTGTGCGCGATGATCGCGGTGGTGACGTTCGTGGTGTGGCCGGACGAGGGGAAGGCGGAGCTGCTGCTGGGCAGCGTGCTGTATCTGTTCGGCTCGTTCGGGCTCACTCTGGTGGCGAACGTGCCCAGGAACGAGGCGCTGGCCAGGCTGGAGCCGGGCACGGCGGAGGCCGCGACCTACTGGCCGGTGTATGTGCGGGAGTGGACCCAGTGGAACCACGTGCGCACCCTCGTGTCGGCCGTGACGGCCGTCGTGTATGTACTCGCGCTGTCCTGAGGGAGACGTGGGAGAAAACTGGCTCCCTGCTGGCCGGCCACTGGCCGCCGGCTGGCCCGTGACTGGCTTCCGGCTGAGGAAGCCCCGGCGGAAAGGGCGGTCAGCCACTCTGCGGGCGTCACCGAGGCGACGTATCGTGGCCGAAAGAGTGCCGCCCGATGGCGCACGGCCTGTGGTAATCGCACGCGAGGAAGACGACCATGGCCGATCCCAAGGGTTTCATGACCACGCCACGCCAGGAGTGGCCGCGGCGGCCGGTCGAGGAGCGGGTGCGGGACTGGGACGAGGTGTACGTCCCCGGGGCGCTGCTGCCCATCATCAGCAAGCAGGCCGACCGCTGCATGGACTGCGGGGTGCCGTTCTGCCATGACGCGTGTCCGCTGGGCAACCTGATCCCCGAGTGGAACGACCTGGTCTCCCGCGAGGACTGGCGGGCGGCGAGCGACCGGCTGCACGCGACGAACAACTTCCCCGAGTTCACCGGACGGTTGTGTCCGGCGCCGTGCGAGGCGGGGTGTGTGCTCGCGATCAACCAGCCGGCCGTCACGATCAAGAACGTGGAGTGTGCCATCGCCGACCGGGCCTGGGCGGAGGGGTTCGCTCCGCCGATGCCGCCGGAGCGGCTGTCCGGGCGGACCGTGGCGGTGATCGGTTCGGGGCCGACCGGGCTCGCGGCGGCCCAGCAGCTGACCCGGGCCGGTCACACGGTCGCCGTGTACGAGCGGGACGACCGGCTCGGCGGGCTGATGCGGTACGGCATCCCCGAGTTCAAGATGGAGAAGGCGCATCTGGAGCGGCGGCTGCGGCAGATGCGGGCCGAGGGGACGAAGTTCCGTACGTCGGTGGTGGTCGGGCGGGACGTCCGGGCGGCGGAGCTGCGGGCACGGTACGACGCGGTGGTGATCGCGACCGGGGCGACGGCGTGGCGGGAACTTCCGGTGACGGGTCGGGAGTTGGAAGGGATACACCAGGCAATGGAGTATCTGCCGCTGGCCAACCGGGTGTGCGAGGGGGATCTGGCCCAGTCGCCGATGTCGGCGGCGGGCAAGCACGTGGTGATCGTGGGCGGGGGTGACACGGGGGCGGACTGTCTGGGGACGGCGCTGCGGGAGCGGGCCGCGTCGGTGACCCAGCTGGACATCTACGCGCAGCCGGGAGAGGAGCGGGACGAGGACCTCGAGCCGTGGCCGACGTATCCGAAGCTCTACCGGCTGTCCGCGGCGCACGAGGAGGCGCGGGACCTGGAGACGGCGCCCGCGGCGGACGCGGACGCCCGGTTGTTCGCGGCGTCGACGCTTCGCTTCGAGGGCGACGGCAGCGGGCATGTGCGGTCGCTGCACCTGGTGGCGGTGGACGCGGCACGGCAGCCGATGCCGGGGACCGGGCGGACACTCCCCGCCGACATGGTGCTGCTGGCGCTCGGCTTCTCCGGGCCCGACCGGGAGGACGGGCTCATCGACCAGCTGGGGGTCGCGATGGAGCCGCGCGGGACGATCAGCAGGGACCCCGGCTTCGCGACCAACGTGCCCGGGGTGTTCGCGGCCGGGGACGCCGCACGCGGACAGTCGCTGATCGTGTGGGCGATCGCGGAGGGGCGGGCGGTGGCAACGGCCGTCGACCGCTATCTGACGGGCAGTTCGCAGCTGCCGTCGCCGATAGCGCCGCACGACCGGCCGATGACCGTGTAGGAGGCCGTGCAGCGGGGCGTAGTAGTAGGGCTTGCAGTAGGGCGTAGTGGGGGCGGGTGCCGGGCCGCGGGGGTGTAGGGGGCGGTCTCGGCCCTGGGGAGGGGGCCGGGTGTACTGCCCGGGGGGGGACGAGGTCGTCAGCGCGGTGCGCGGCGGGCCGGATCGTCTGGTCGGCGGTGAACAGGCCGGGACCAGTCACTGGTTGAGCGGGCGGGGACGGGCTGCTGCGGACCGAGCCGGTGGACGCCGACGCGCCGCTCACCCGCGGCGAGTCGGTGCGGCTGGCCCGGCTCGCGCGGCGGGCTCGGCGGAAATGGCGTGCAGACCGGGCAGTAGTCGCCGGGCACGGCGGTCCGGCGCAGTCTCGCGGTCGGACCGCCGTCTATCGGGCAGATCTGCTACGGCCTGAGCCTCGGCCCCGGCCGGATGCGGCCCAGCCCCGTTCTCGGTGGTCGCGGTCAGCCGCTTGGTGAACGCGCCCCGGCGCATGTGGTCCTGGCTCTGCCCCCGGCCCCGGCCCCGGCGCCGGCTCTTACGGCTTGCGCGCCACCGCCCCGCACTCCGGGATCACGCCGTCGCCTGCCCGGGCACGGGTTCGCCCGGTTCCGGTGGAGCCGGTGGTGGATCACCGGTACCCCCGGATCGACGCGGTCGAGGCCGTCGTAGAAGCGGGCGAACTTCTCGCGGGGAGGGCTGTGCCGGGGTGACCCCGGCCGTCTTTCGGGTGACGCGGTGCGTGATGGCGCGGTTGGCCCGCGCCATCACCGGCGCCCGGGGGTCAGTCGTACGTCCGCGCCGGGTGCGGCCGGCCGGTGTCGATCACGGGGCACTCCCTAAGCTTCGGACTCGGTCGATGATCAATTCAGCACCATTATCAAGAAGTTGAATAAGAGGAAAGAAAAGGGGAAAAAGCAGGTTCAGGAGAGCAAGAAGTCGGCCTCCCCCGCCTTGGCGCCCTCGATGAAGGCGGTCATCTCGTCCGTGGTGTAGATCAGCGCCGGCCCGTCTGGGTCGGTCGACTGACGGACGGCTATCCGGCCGTCGGCCAGCTTCATGGCCTCCAGGCAGTTGCCCCCGTTGCCGCCGCTCCACGGCTTGTGCCAGCCCTCGCTGCCCAGTTCCCTGGCGGGCATGCCGTTGTAGATCCGCTCGGTGCGGTTGCGCGGCCCGGACTGGGGTTTGATGCGATCCATTCACAGCTCCTTGCGGAGATCCCGGAGGATCTCCTTCGTGCGTTGTGCCGTAGCGGCCTGCGCCGCCATGCGGTCCATGACCTCGAGGTGGGTCGCCACCTCGGTGCGCGCGTCCAGGTAGACGGCGCCGGTCAGGTACTCGCTGTAGACCATGTCCGGCAGTTCGGGCATGGCGAATCGGAACAGCACGAAGGGCCCGTACGTCCCCGGGTGCGGCCCGCTGGAGAACGGGGCGACCTGGATCGTCACATTGGGCAGCTTCGTGACCTCTAGCAGCCGGTCGATCTGCGCGCGCATCACCTCCGGACCCCCGACAGGGCGGCGCAGGGCGGTCTCGTCCATCACCACCCAGAACCGGGGGGCATCGGTACGGGTGAGCAGTTGCTGGCGTTCCATGCGCAGGTCGACATGGCGCTCGATCTCCTCCGGCTCGGTCTGGCCGATGGCGCCCGACCTCAGCACCCCGCGCGCGTAGTCCTCGGTCTGCAGCAGCCCGGGCACGAAGTGCGGCTCGTAGGAGCGGATCAGGGCCGCCGCGCCCTCCAGGCTGACGTACATGGAGAACCAGCTCGGCAGGATGTCGTGGAACCGCTGCCACCAGCCGGGCCTGTTGGCCTCCTCGGCGAGCCGGACGAAGAGGTCGGCCTCCTCGTCGGTCACCCCGTAGGCCTTCAGCAGCAGTTGGAGGTAGGGGATCTTGAGGGCGACCTCGGCCATCTCCATACGGCGGACGGTGGCGGGTGCCACGCGGAGCACCCGGGCGGCCTCCTCGCGCTTGAGGCCGGCGCGTTCCCGCAGGTCAAGGAGGCGCCGACCGAGGACCACCTGGCCCACCGTCGGCGCGGACCGCGGCTCGCTCACGCTCCACCTCCACGAAAGTTCCCCGGCCGCGCCACCACTTGGGCTCGCCGGTGTCACGGCCGTCCGCACATACAGGTGTCACCCGGCATGCTGACAGCCCAGCGGCGCCATTCGAAGACTCATTCGAAGATCTGACGGAACGACCGGGCCGGCCAAGGCAACCGAGTGTGCCCGGAACGACCGTTCATAGGACGGTTCGGCCACTTCGGTCACTTTGGTCGGATCGGCCCGCCGGATCCTCACTGATCCCAACTGGCGCCGCTCGACATGCTGTTGCGAGCAGTGTGCCACGGCCCTTCACCGCGTCACACAGCACTCTGCATTTTTCAGAGTGACACTTGCCAAGTGTTCACGGCGGGGCGATAGTGGCAAGCGTGATTCCGTCCGCGCCCTTAGGAACAGACGCCGCCGCAGACCGTCTCGGTCTCGGTGCTGCCACGGGAGTTGCCCCAGGTGAGGGCACTGCCGAGCGCCGGTTCCGGTTCGAGCTGGCCGCTCATCCGGGCTCCCCCGCCCAGGCGAGACGCCTGGTGCGTGCCCGGCTGACCGGCTGGTCGGTCTGCGCGGACACCTGTGACACCGCCGTGCTCGTCATATCCGAGCTGGTCACCAACGCGATCGTGCACACCGCGAGCAGTCGCGTCGTGTGCGAGCTGCACGACCACGACGACACGGTGCGCATCGCCGTGCACGACGAGGGCTGTACGCCCGACGAGCCCCACCCGTCCCCGCAGCGGCCGGAGGAGGAGCACGGGAGGGGATTGCTCCTCGTCGACGCGCTGTGCCAGGCCTGGGGGGCTCAGGAGCACGGGCCGGGGCTGCTGGTCTGGGCGGAGCTGCCGCGCCAGACCGATGCCGCCCGGGACACCGCGGAACCCCGCAACGACCTGGGCTGGGGCGCTCGCCCCGAACCAGGGCCGCCGCACGGGCCCGCGCACCGCCCGGTACACCGTCCCTCTCCCGGTTCCGGGGAGGAGGGGCAGTCGGAGGCGGCGCTGCGCCAGGTGCCCCGGCGGAGGCAGGCATGAACGGCGTCCGCGGCCCCGGCCGGTCGCTGGGGCTCGAAACACTGGTCCGGCTCAAGCGCGGACACCGGTCCGTGGCGGGCGAGGGTGGCACGGCCGCCCGCGGGCTGGCGCTGCCCGAGGGCATGACGGCACCACTGGGCTGCGACGCCGTCGCCGTACCGGCGCGTCTGGGACCGCTGGTCGTGCCCCGGCTGCCGCGGGTGGGATGCGTGTACGCCGATGGCACGCACTGGTGGTGGATCGTCCCGTCGGACTCCGACTACGCCCTGCCCTGGCCCGCGCCGGCCCACTACAGCCCGGGCGCCCCGCTCCCCGGCACCGCCCGCCTGATCCACCGCCCCGACGGGACGGTGCCGTACACCCCGCCGATACCGCTCTACCTCGCCCTGTGCCGGGTGACGGGGACGACGCCGGAGTGGAGCCGTCCGCTGTCCGCCTGATCACCGTGTGATCGTCGCCTGATCGCCGGGCGGACGCCCGGCGGACAGAGCCGCCTCGTCCCCTCCGCGGCCCCCTCCCGGCCCGCACCCCCGGCGCACTCCCCCGCGCCCCGCGAGCCCCGTCACGCGCCCTGCCCGGGGACCGTCGTACCCCGCGATAGTGGCCGTTCGTCGACGGCCCCGGGGAGGAACGCGGTGACGAAGAGGCGGGATGCGGCGGCGCCCGAGGTGTCGGAGTCGGAACGGCTGCTGTTCGGGGGGCCGCTCCGCTACGACATGGGGTGGAACCAGCACCGGAACGCCTTCCTGGAGCTCGACTTCCGCGCCATGATGACCCGCCTGCCCGGCATGCTCGCGTCGAGTCTGCGGCTGGCCCGGCAGGCGGACGCCCGGGCCGCGCGGACCGTACTGGCCGCCCAGGTGGGCGTCGGGGTGGCCCAGGCCGTGAGCCTGCTGGCGGTGAACAGCGTGCTGGGCCGGCTGATCGGCACCGGCACCATCGAGGAGCGGCTGCGCAGCGCCGCCCCCGCCCTGGTGATCATGGCCGCCGTGATGTTCGTGGCGGCCCTGCTGCGGGCCGCGTCGACGTATGCCACGGGCCGCCTGGAACCCAAGGTCGAGCGGGTGGCGACCGAGCAGTACCTGGAGCGGGCGGCGGCCGTCGAGCTGTCCGCGATCGAGGACCACGCCTTCCACAAACTGCTGGACACCGCGCAGTACGGCGCCTCCTCCGCCCGGCGCATGATCAGCTACGGCACCCGCGTGGTGAACGCGCTGATCTCGCTGGCCGCGGCGGCCGGTGTGCTGACCGTGCTGCACCCGGCCCTGCTCCCGCTGCTGATCACGATGACGATCCCGAGCGCGTGGGGCGCGCTGACCAACGCCCGGCGCCACTACGAGTCGTTCCACATCTGGGTGCAGCACGCCCGCGCGGGGCGGCTGATCGGCAACCTGCTCACCGAGCCGGAGGCGGCGCCCGAGATCCGGGTGCACGGGGTCGGCCCGTTCCTGCTGCGGCACTTCCGGTCGATGGCGGAGACGGCGGAGGAGGAGCAGGCCCGGCTGGCCCGGCTCGCCGCCCGCACCGGCCTGATCGCGGCGGCCTGGACCGGCCTCGCGACGGTCGCCACGTACGCGACGCTCGGCGCGCTGCTGCTGAGCGGGGCGATGGCCCTCTCGGTGGCCGGTACGGCGGTGATCGCGATCCGCACCGGTTCGTCGAGCCTGAACACCCTCGTGCTGGAGATCAACTCGTTGCACGAGGAGGCGCTGTTCGTGGGTGATCTGGAGCGGCTGTACGTCGAGGCCGCCGAGCGGGAGATCCCGCTGGGCGGCGACCCGCTCCCGGACGACCCCCGGGAGATCCGGTTCGAGAACGTCACGTTCACCTATCCGGGTGACAGCACCCGCCCCGCCCTCGACGACGTGAGCCTCACCCTCCCGCTCGGCCGGATCGTCGCCCTGGTCGGCGAGAACGGCTCCGGCAAGACCACTCTGGTCAAGCTGCTGGCCGGGCTGTACCAGCCGGACCGGGGCCACATCCGGTGGGACGGCGTCGACGCGGCGAAGGCCGACCGGCACCGGCTCGCCGAGCGCATCGCGATGGTGGCCCAGGACTTCAAGCGCTGGCCGTTCACCGCCAAGGTCAACGTGGCCGTCGGCCGCTCGTCGGCGCCGCTCACCGAGGAGCGGCTGGAGAAGTCGGTAGCGGAGGCGGGCGCCCAGGAAGTGGTCGAGGATCTGCCGCGCGGTCTGGACACCCTGCTGGCCCGCAACTTCAGCGGCGGGCACGAGCTGTCCGGCGGTCAGTGGCAGCGGCTCGGCATCGCGCGGGCCGCCTACCGGCGCGGGCACATCCTCATCGTGGACGAGCCGACGGCCGCCCTGGACGCCCGGGCCGAGCTGGAGGTCTTCGAGAAGATCCGCGCCCTCGCGGGCAGCGGCCAGTCCGTCGTACTGATCACCCACCGCCTGGCGTCGGTCCGCCACGCCGATCTGGTGCACGTCCTCGACCAGGGCCGGGTCGTGGAGTCGGGAACCCCCGACGAACTCCTGGCCGCCGGCGGCGTCTACGCCGAGCTGTACGCGCTCCAGGCCGGCCAGTTCACGGCCAAGGTGCCCGCCCGGAAGGCCGCCGGGCAGGTGGGCTAGCTCTCGGCCCCGTCGCGCACGATCACCAGGAACGTGTCCGTGGTCAGGTCCATCACGACCTCCGCGGGCAGGCCCTCGAGTCGCCGCGCGTGCGCGAACTCCTCCGCCGGCCATGATCCTCGCGGTCCGCCTGCGGAAAAGCGTTCGAGCACGGTTCGCCCGTTCACCATCCTGCACCTCCAGAAAGCGTCGTACTTGTAGGAGTTAACGCTCTGGAGAACACGGATGGCTCGCCCGGTGACGGTACTGAGACATAGCCGACACGCCACCGGCGCGGAGGGTGAGGATCCGTTGACTTTCGGCCACGTCCGTGACCGTCCGCGTCAGTCCTCGTACTCGTCGTGATAGCGGACCCGGTCGCTGCCCTCGGGCACCCGGCCCAGTGCCGTCAGGTCGAGCAGGGAGGTGGTCGAACCGAGTCCGTCGAGGCCGCGGTCGTAGGCGGAGTAGGTGTGGAAGACCCGGTCGTGCTCCCGCAGGAAGCAGCTGATGCCCGGCCGTTCGACCGGTTCGTCGTCCACCACCAGGGTCGCCTCGAAGTCGCGGTTGAAGTCGCTGTGGTACGACGAGTACCAGGGCAGGGTCCAGCCCATCCGCGCCTTGAACGGCAGGATCCTGGTGAACGGCGCCCGGGAGACCGCCGCGAACGAGGTGCCGCGTGCCCGCAGATGGGATAGGTGGCCGATCTGGTCCAGGAACGCGGAGCAGTTGGGGCAGCCGCTCTCCCACTCCGGCGCGAACATGAAGTGGTAGACGATCAGTTGGGCCCGCCCGTCGAAGAGATCCCGCAGGTTCGCCTTGCCGTCCCCGCCCTCGAAGACGTACTCGGCGTCCACCTCGACCATGGGCAGCCGGCGCCGCTCGGCACCCAGCGCGTTCCGCGCACGCGTGAGCGCCTCCTCCTTGAGCAGTAACTCCGCGCGCGCGGCATGCCACCGCTCACGCGAGACGATCTCCGGAAGCGACATGGGCCCTCCTGTCCGACGGTCGGTTCCGGGTGGTGACCGCCGCGGGAAACAGAACTCATCGGCGCGGCCGAAGTTTTTTTCCGCGTCTTCCTCTCCCGCCTCTTCCCTCCCCGTCAGGTGTCGTACTGCTGGATGCGCCGTCCGTGCCCCCGGTCGACGAGGCCCGGCAGGCGCTCCCCCAGCTCCCGTACGACGGCGGGCACATCGAGAGTGAGCAGCTCGCGGTCGCGCATCAGGACGCGGCCGTCGACGATCGTGGTGCGGACGTCGGCGGAGCGGGCGCTGTGCACGAGGGTGGCGGCGAGGTCGTGGACGGGCTGGGTGTGCGGCCCGGTGAGGTCGACGAGGACGATGTCGGCGCGGCGGCCCGGGGCGAGGCTGCCGACGCTCGCGCCGAGGCCGACGGCCCGCGCGCTCTGGAGCGTGGCGTGGTGCAGGGCCTGCCGGGCGGTCAGCCAACGCGGGTCGCCCTCGGTGGACTTCTGGACGAGCGCGGTGAGCGCCATCGACTCCCAGACGTCGAGGGAGTTGTTGGAGGCGGCGCCGTCGGTGGCGAGGCCGACCGGGACGCCGGCCGCGCGCAGGGCCCGTACCGGAGTGGTGGTGGGCCAGCCGAACTTGAGGTAGCCGCGGGGCGCGGTCGCCACGGCGGTACGGCCGCCGGTCCGCGCCAGCAGGGGCAGGTCGCGGTCGAGGATGCCGGTGCCGTGGGCGATGAGCAGGTCGGTGTCGAGCAGCCCGGCGCGGTCCAGGATCTCGATGGGGGTGGCGCCGTGCCGGGCGAGGCTGGTGTCGGTCTGGTCGCGGTTCTCGGCGGCGTGCAGATGCACGGGCAGGCCGTGGGCGCGGGCCAGTTCGGCGGTGGCGGCGAGGTCCGCGTCGGTGACGGTGTAGGGGGCGTGCGGGGCGAGGGCGGTGGTGATACGGCCGTCCGCGCCGCCCCGGTGCCGTAGCGCGAACTCCAGTGACCGCTCGCGGCCTTCGGGCCCCTGCGAGGAGAAGTAGGCCTCCCCCAGATGGGCCCGCAGTCCGCACTCGGCGACGACGGCGGCGACCGTGTCCATGTGGAAGTAGTGGTCGGCGAAACAGGTCACGCCACCCCGGATCAGCTCGGCGCAGGCGAGCCGCGCCCCCAACTCCACATCCCTCTCGGTGAGGTTGGACTCGACCGGCCAGACGACGTCGTTGAACCACGCCTCGGTCGGCAGGTCCTCGGCGAGGCCGCGCAGCGCGACCATGGGCGCGTGCGTATGGCAGTTGATCAGCCCGGGCATCGCGACCTGCCCCCGCCCGTCGATCCGCTCGACGGCGTCGGCGTCGGCGACGGCGTCTGCGTCTGCGTCTGTCCGGACCTCGACGGCCTCGATCCTCCCGTCCCGTACGACGATCGAGGCGTCCTCCAGGAAACCGATGTTCTCCTGGTCGTCGTGGGTGAGCACGGTACAGCCCGTGATGACGAGGTCGGCGGGAGCGGAGCCACGGCCGGCGGGAGCGGAGCTCATCGCCCCAACGTAGGGCAGGGTCCTCGGCCCGCGTGAGCCGAACCGCGCATCCGGCCCCGGCCCTGTCGCCCGGCGCCCGGGGCGAGCACGCTGGCCGCACCACCTCCTGGAAGGAGCCGGGCATGCTCCTCGGCACCTGGAACCTCGAAAACCTCTACCGACCCGGCAGCCCCTACGGCCCCAAGGACAAGTCCGCGTACGAGGCGAAGCTCGCCGCCCTCGCGACCGTGATCACCGGACTCGACCCGACCCTGCTCGGCGTCCAGGAGGTCGGCGACCCCGACGCCCTGGCGGACCTGACCGAACTGCTCGGCGCGAACTGGCGGTTCGCGCTCTCCGGGCATCCCGACGGCCGGGGCATCCGGGTCGGCTTCCTGGCCCGCGCCGAGCTGACGACGGTGTCCGACACGGCGGCCCTGCCGGCCCGGCTGCGCCCGGTGCAGACCGACGACGCCGGAGAGACCACCGTCGAGGCCGGCCGCGGCTTCCTGGCGGTGACGCTCGTGACCCCGGGCGGGCCGCTCACGGCGGCGGTGGCCCACCTCAAGTCCAAGCTGCTCAGCTACCCCGGCGGCCGCTTCTACCCGCACGACGAGGGCGAACGGGCACGCTACGGGGCGTACGCCCTGTACCGGCGGGCCGCCGAGGCGACGGCCCTGCGGGCGCTGGCCGACCGGCTGCTCGCCGGACAGGGCACGGCCAAGGACGTGGCGGTCCTCGGCGACCTCAACGACGAGGTGCAGGCGGCCACCACCCAGATCCTCCTCGGCCCGCCCGGCTCCGAACTCGGCACCACCGGCTACGACCACGACGACAAGGGCGACGCCGTACGGCTGTGGGACATCGCCCCGCGCATCCCGGCCGACCGGCGTTACTCCCGCGTCGACTCCGGCCGCCGTGAACTCATCGACCACCTCCTCCTCAGCCACCACCTCGTCCACCGCCTGGCAGAGGCGGGCACCGGCCTGCCCGGCACCACCGCGCCACCGAAGCTGCCGTCGGTGGGCACGGACCCGGCAACACGACGCGGGGCCACGGCCTCGGACCACGCCCCGGTGTGGGCCCGCTTCACGGACTGAGAAGCCCGACGGAGGCCGCCACCGCCCCCGGCCACCCGCTCCGCGACAATCAACTCGCCGACGACCGCGAACCGCTGGAGCCCGCCTTGCCCGCACAGCCCGCACAGCCCGCCTTGCCCGCACAGCCCGCGCAGCCCCCGCAGTCCGCGCTGTACGACTTCGCCACCTGGGCACCGGTGCTGCGGCTGCTGCGGGACGCCCCGGAGGAGCGACCCACCGCACCGGTCGTCCAGGTGTCCGGACGCATCGCCCGGTTCAGCTGGAGCCTGCGGCTGCGGCGGCCCGGTCCCCGGCCGGGCCGGGCGGCTCAGGTGGAGGACGTTCAGGAGGAGCACGACGCGGTGGCGCGCGTACAGGCGGCGCTCGCCGAGGCCGGTACCGACGACATGGCCTTCGTCGCGGAGATCGGGCCGGACGGGCGGACCGTGCTCCATCTCATCGGCCGGAGCCCCGCCGTGACACCGGGCCTCGGGGGTCCGCACCCGGGCGCGCTCGTCCTGGTCGAGGACGCCGTGCCGGAGCCGTGGCGGCGACTGCCCGACCCGGTGCCGGACGCCCGGCCGCACCCCGCCGCGGACCCCGCCCTGCTGGAGCGGACGCTGCGCGAACGGCTCCCCGACGCCGTCGGCGCGACCGAGGCGGAGCTCGCCGGGGCCGAGGCACGGCTCGGTGTCCCGCTGCCCGAGGAGCTCAGGGCGCTGTACCGGGTGACGCGGGCGCACTGGGAGGACTGGGACGACCCGGAGGACAGCTACGCGGCGGCCGGCTGCGAGCTGTTCCCACTGGACGAGCTGTATCTCGCCGAGGCGGCGACCCGGCCGACCGACTGGCGGTTCGCGGCGAAGGACGCGGTCGTCACCCCGCCCGACGCCGCCGTGCAGGGCCTGGTCGGCTCACCGGGCTGGATCGTCTTCGGCGACAACGGCGGCGGTGACCGGATCGCGGTGGACCTCACGCCGGGCCCGTGCGGCCACCTCGGCCAGATCATCATGATCGCCCACGAGTACCACACCGGGGCCGATCTGCTCGCCGACTCCCTCACCGACCTGGTGGTGAACCTGCCGGAGGACGTCCGGCGGAGCGGCGCGGCCGGCCACCTGCCGCCGGCCGTGGCGTACGTCAACCACCGGAGTGCCGCCGGCGTCGAGGAGGCCGCGCACCCCGATCTGGAGGTGCTGAGCATCGGTGTGGTGGAGGAGGGCCGGCGGTTCGGGCTCGCCCCGGTCACCGGGCTGCCCCGGCTGCGCACGCTCAGCGCCTGCCCGGACACGCTCGCCGACCCGCTGGAGATCGCGAAGCTGACCGGTCTCGAGTTCCTGGAACTGGGCCCGGCGGACTGGCGCGTGCTGCTCGACGCCTCGGCGGTGCCGCGCGGTCTGGCGGCGGCCGCCGTCGCGGTGCACGACAGCCGGCCGCCGCTGCCGGTCGTGGCGCTGGCCAACGAGATCCTCGGCCTGTGGAACCGCCCGCCCCTCCCGGTCACCGTGCTGGAGGGCGAGCTGGGGCGGTGAGCTACGCGGCGACCGGCATCCGTGGCACCGCGAGCCCGAGCCGCTGCCCGTCTTGCTCCAGTTCGACGGCGAGGGCTTCGAGTTGCCGGGTGTGCCGGGCGGTGAGCCGTCCGGTCTCGTCGAGGTGGACGGCACATGCGGTGGTCGTGTCCACGAGCCGTTCGAGTACGGCGGCCACCGCGTCCGTGCCCTCGGTGTGCCGGGCGAGGGCGGGGAGTTCGGCGGCGGCGAGGGCGATGGCGGTGCGGGCCTCGGCGAGGGTGCGGTAGGCCTCCCGGCGCAGGGCCCAGCGTTCGCCCCGGTCGCCGGACTCGCTCAGCACGTGGTCGAGATAGAGGTGCGCGGCCCGCCCGGCGGCGGCGAGCCGGGCCCGTACTCCGCCGCCCCGCCTCCCCGCCATCGGCAGGTGCCCGACGAGCAGGACGATCGCGCAGGCCAGCAGGGTCTCGCCGATCCGGCTTACGGAGGCCTGCGGTTCGCCGCCGACCATGACCAGGGCCAGCACCAGGACGGTGACCACGGCGGTCTGGGCGCCGAAGTGCCGGGTGGACACCGGGATGACCGCCCCGCAGACGGCCACCAGCGCGATGAGCCCCTCGGGCCGGGGCAGTACGGCCGCGAAGCCCGCGAAGACGAGGGCGCCGAGCACCGTGCCCGCGGCCCGGCACAGCACCCGGGAGGCGAGTGGTCCGAGGTCGGGCTTGACGAGGAAGACGGCGGTGGCGGGCAGCCAGTACCAGTGCTGGTGCTCGCCGTACCAGCGGGCGTGGTGCAGGGCCTGCGCGATGCCGGCGCTGGCGCCGAAGCAGAGGGCGACCCGCAGCCCGTACTCCCGTCCGCCGCTGCCGAGCGCGGCCCGCAGCACCTCCTTCGGGCTGCGCCGCCGGGCGGGCGGCCGGTGCTCCCGGCCCCCGCCGCGGTCGAAGGCCTCGGCGGCGCGCAGCAGCGCGTCGTCGAGTGCGCGCAGCGCGGGCGCCGACCGGGACGGTGCGGGCAGCGGCCCGGTGCCGTCGTTGCCCCGGACCGCGGCGGCGAGCCGCCGGGGTCCCTCGGCCGCCCGCGCGGAGACCGGGTCCCCGGCCCAGGCCAGGGCGGTGGCCGCCTCGGCGAGGGGCAGGGCGGCGGCGTACCGCGTGTGCAGCCGGCGTTCGGCGGCGGAGCTGGCGTACCTCCGCAGCCGGGGCCCGGTGAGGGCGTCCTGGGCGTGGTCGAGGGCGGCGGTCAGGGCGGCCCGCCGCTGTCCGGCGGCCTCGGTCCCGGCGGCGTCCAGCAGGCCGGCGACCGCGTCGTACACGGCGGCGACGGCGTCCCGTTCCCCGTCGAAGCGGTAGTCGCCGGCGAGGGCGCCCGGGGTGGGCAGGGCGAGCCGCAGCACCACCAGCCATCCGGCCCCGGCCAGGAACGCGAGGGCCCGCTGCCAGCCCGCCTCGGCGACCGGCATCCCGGCGCCGATGGCGGCGGCGACCAGCAGCTGCGTCCCGGCGCCGGACGCCACGGGCCCGACGGCGCTCATGCCGCCGGCGACCAGGCCGAGCGCGGTGAGCAGCAGGGTGAGGGGTACGGCGGTGAGGTGCTCCCCGCCGTACGTCCCGACGAGCAGCCCGACCGCGCCGGCCGCCGCGGGCACCCCGAGCCGCCGCACGGCGGACCGCCTGCTGCCGGGCCGGTCGTTGATCCCGGCGAGCATGGCGGCGATGGCGGCGACGACCCCGAGGGAGGTGTGCCGCGCCAGGACCGCGGTGAGCAGCAGCGGTCCGGCGGCCAGCGCCCCTCGTGTCACCGCGCTCCAGGACACGGGTCCGCGCTGGGCGCGCAGGGCGTGGGCGAGCCAGGGCGGCAGGGCGATACGACGGGACACGGGGCTCCTGTCCGGACGAGGGCGGGGTGTGCCTTCGGGCGACGGTGGCCGGGCTGTTGGCTTCGGTGTCCACGGTAGATCGCGTTCCGGTACGGAAAGGTCCGTTCACATTTCGCGGATGTGACAAGTGCCCCGAAAGGCCGCGTTCTTTATGAACGCAATTCTCCGCCCCCCTGTTCGGGGCCGGAAACGGGAGCGGGCCCGAGGGCGTAGCCTGCCCCCGGGCCCTGGAAAGCCGCCCATCGTCACACGCCGGCACACTTGAGAACCCGGGTCAGTCGTGAGGTCGCCGCGTCCTTCCTTTGGACCACCACGCATCGAGCTGCGCGGGCAGGACTTGAACCTGCATTTCGACGTGCTGGGGCCCGGGCCCGTTCGATCCGGCGATCGGCGGCGAATGCTGAGTCTGGAGCGAGAGTCTGAGATTCAACGCGGCCCGCCCCGTGTTCTGTGGGGTACGGCCGCTCGTCACGACAAGCCTCAGCTTCAGCTTGCGCTCCTCGCGCACCCCGGCCTCAAGGGACCGGGGGTCCTTGGAGGCTACCCGAACAGGTAGCCGAACACGGCGTCCCCGACCCGCTGGTCGACGACGTCGGCACCGTTCGCCTCCTCACGGGCGAACTTGACGGCCTGCTGCAACTTCTCGACCCGGTCGAGGAGTTCGTTGACCCGCCGGGCCGGGAGGGCCCCCGAGAACTTCACGGTGGTCCAGTACCCCACCGGAATGTCCTCGTAGTACACCTCGACCTGGGCCGGATGCTTCTCGGTCGCCTCGGCCTTCACATGGTTCCGGGGCACCTTCTTGGTCCGCAGGGTCCGCACCGGTTCGGTCTTCCAGGCGTCGGTGGACGGGTCCTGCACCCACGACTCGGAGGCGTCGAGCACGGGCAGCTTCCGCACGAAAGTATTGAGGTCGACGAGCTGCTTCTCCAGGAACAGCAGATAGGACACGGGCACACCGGCGACCAGCACCCGCCCGTCCACCTGCACATCGGCCCTGGCCTCGCAGTTCGCCCAGTCCTTGGTGGCGGTCACGTCGAAGAGCCGTGTCAGTGTCGCCGAGGTCTCCCGCAGCACGTCCTCGGCCTTGACCTGGACCCGCGTGGACTCGGGCGGCAACTGCTCGCCCTCCTCGTCCTTCGGCTGGTACGTCCGCGAGATACCGGCCAGCAACGCGGGCTTCTGCAGCCCGTGATGCGCCGACGTCAGGTCCTGATGAGCCTTGGACTTGATGCCCTTCTCGACCGCGATGATCTGATTGAGTTTCGCCACGTGAAGGACGGTAGCAGCGCCAACTGACGCATTCCCAAGCATTTTTCGAGCGGGACGAGACGCAGGGGACCCGGAAAATTCAGGTGCGGACCGCCGGTGCGAGGGCGGACGATCGGTCGGTTGTCCGTCGTTGAATTCAGGAGCCCTTGTGATACAGCGCGTCACCGCCCCGGCTCTCTTTCCACCGCCCGGTTACTCCCACGCCTCCGTCGTCGAGGCCGGCACGAGGCTCGCGTTTCTGGCGGGGGCCGTTCCGTTGGACGGTGAGGGGAAGCTCGTCGGGGAGGGGGATCCGCCGCGTCAGGCCGAGCAGGTGATCGCCAATCTGCGGGAGCAGCTGCGGGCGGTCGGGAGCGATCTGGAGCATGTGCTGTCGACCGATGTGTACGTCGTGAGCGGTGAGCCCGCGGTGCTCTCCGGGGTGTGGGAGGTCGTCGAGGCCTCGGGGCTCAGCGCCGGGCCGCACTCGTCGACGCTGATCGGGGTCGCCTGTCTCGGGTACACCGGGCAGCTGGTGGAGATCACGGCCACGGCCGTCGTACCCGACGAGGGGGCGGGGGCGTGAGCGGCGGGGTCGTGCTGCGCCGGGCCGGTGGGCCGGACGCCGACGCGGTCGCCGAGGTCTGGCTGCGGTCCTACTCCGCGGCCCTGCCCACCGTCGTGCGGGCGCACTCGGACGACGAGGTGCGCGCCTACTTCCGGGACGTGGTGGTGCCGTCGCGGGAGACGTGGGTCGCGGAGGCGGGTGGGCGCGTGGTGGGGATGATGGTGCTCGCGGACCGGCTGGTGTCGCAGTTGTATCTGGACCCCGACTGGCGGGGACGGGGGGTCGGGGACCTGTTCGTCGCGCTGGCCAAGGAGCGCTTCCCGCAGGGGCTCACGCTCTGGACGTTCCAGGTGAACACGCCCGCCCACCGGTTCTACGAGCGGCACGGCTTCGTCGCCGTCGAGCACACGGACGGCAGCGCCAACGAGGAGCGCGAGCCCGATGTGCGCTACGTGTGGCGGCCGCTGCCGTAGGTCACGCCTGGACCCCGGCGACCGGGCCGCGTTTCAGGCACTCCCGGCACGGCTCCCTACCCCTGGCCCGGCCCCCACAGCCGCCGCTTGGCCAGCGGTTTGCCGTAGCTCCCCGCGCGGCTGGTCGTGAGCCCCAGTGCCACCAGTGACTCCGCCAGCTTCACCGCCGCGCCGACCCCGTCGACCACGGGGACGCCGAGCTTCTCCCCCACCGCCCGCTGCAGTCCCGTCATCCCGGCGCAGCCGAGGACCAGGACCTCGGCGCCGGCGTCCCGGACCCGTTCGGCCGCCGCGAGGAACGCCGCCTCCGTGCGCCCCGGGTCATCGGCGAGGTCGAGTACGCCCAGTCCCGTGCCCGCCACCGCCACGCAGTTGCGGGCCACCCCCGCGGTCTCCAGGCTGTCCTCGATCTGCCCGCGCGAGCGGTCCAGCGTGGTGACGACGCCGTAGCGGCGGCCCAGCAGGCAGGCGAGATGGGCGGCGGCCTCGGTGATGTCGACGACGGGTACGTCCACCAACTCCCGTACGCCCTCCCGCCCGTGCTCGCCGAAACCGGCCATGACCACCGCGTCGTACGGCGGACCGTCGTATGTCCGCAGCGCGTCGAGGACCGCCGCCGCCGAGAGGTAGCTGTCCAGCCAGCCCTCCGCCGACTCGGGCCCCCAGGCCGGGGTCAGTCCGGTCACGGCGGTGCCCGGGCCTGCGGCGGCCCGGGCACCTCGTACGATCTCCTCGGTCATCTCCTGCGTGGTGTTGCAGTTGGTGACGACGATCCGCACGTCCGTCAGACCTCCTCGGTGATGGGGGCTCGGTCGCGGCGGCACAGCGCCAGGTACAGGCCCGCGGCCAGCGCCGTGCCGATGAACCAGGAGTACGGCGCGACGTCGCTGAACGTCTTCACCAGCGCGAGCACGGCCGCGACCGCCGCCGAGGGCAGGAACGCCCACAGGGCCTTGGGGTTGACGCCCTTGCGGTAGTGGTACGGCGAGCCGGGCGCCGCGTTGAAGAGCTGCTGGACGTCCACCCGACCGCGTTTGATCGCGTAGTAGTCGACCATGATCACGCCGAACAGCGGTCCCAGGAAGGCGCCGAGGCCGCCGAGGAAGTAGTTGACGACGGTCGGGTTGGAGAAGAGGTTCCAGGGCGTGACGACCAGGGCCGCGACCGTGCTGATCATCCCGCCGACCTTGAAACTGATCTTCTGCGGCCAGACGTTGGCCAGGTCGTACGCCGGTGAGACGAAGTTGGCGACGATGTTGACGCCCATGGTGGCGACCGCGAAGGTCAGCGCGGCCACGACCAGGACCCAGGTGTTGCCGACCTTGGCGACCAGTTCGGCCGGGTCGGTGATGGCCTCGCCGAAGACCTCCAGGGAGCCGGCCGTGACGATCACCGAGACGACCACGAACGCCGTGGAGTTGATGGGCAGGCCCCAGAAGTTGCCGCGGCGCACGGTGCGGTAGTCCGGCGCGAAGCGGGAGAAGTCGCAGAAGTTGAGCATCAGCGTGCCGTAGGTGGCGAGGATCAGGCCGATCGCGCCGAACCACTGCCGCCACTGCTCGCCGGTGGAGACCGGGTGCGGGGTGGAGGTGAGCGAGATGGTCCAGTGGGCCTTGGCGAGGATCCAGACGGCGAGGGCGATCATCACCAGCCAGATCGCGGGGCCGCAGAAGTCCTGGAACTTGCGGATCGTCTCCA
Organism: Streptomyces sp. NPDC048288; assembly: GCF_043201555.1. Taxonomy (NCBI): domain Bacteria; kingdom Bacillati; phylum Actinomycetota; class Actinomycetes; order Kitasatosporales; family Streptomycetaceae; genus Streptomyces; species Streptomyces sp. NPDC048288. Next base: position 1,114,193 of record NZ_JBICZD010000001.1, on the reverse strand, counting down.
TGCCGCGGCTGATGATCGCCGCCTGGACCAGCCAGAGCGAGACGAAGGAGATCCAGCCCAGCGCGTCCAGGCCCAGGAAGGAGCTCTCGGTGAGGGACTTCAGGTCCGGCCAGGCCGCCAGCAGCATCACATTGACTGCGACCGAGGCCAGGTAGGTCTGGATGCCGTACCACATGATGGCGATCACGGCCCTGATCAGCGCCGGGATGTTGGCACCCCAGACACCGAAGCTGATCCGGCTGACCACCGGGAACGGCACGCCGTGGCGCTGGCCGATCTTCCCCATCCAGTTCATGCCGACGTAGATGAGCACGAAGCCGACGAGGAGGGAGGTGAAGACCTGCCAGACGTTCATGCCGAGGACCAGCAGGCCCGCGGCGAAGGTGTAGTTGCCGAGGTTGTGGACGTCGGACATCCACATGGCGAAGAGGTCGAAGACCTTCCAGTTCCGCTTCTCGGCGGGGGCGAGGTCTTCGTTGGTGAGCCGGGGATCGGGGACGAACGCGGCTGCGCCGATGACGTCGGCGCGGTCGGCCAGGGACACGGGGCCTCCAGGTAACCAACCGGTGTACCAACTTTTGGTATACCAAACTCCCGTCATGGTGCTCCCGTCAAGCGTTCCGACCGATGTCCGTCCCGTTACGGCTCCGTAAAAGGCCCCCGGGTCGGCGAAAATGACCTCATGGGCTCCCCCACCACGAAGATCGAACCCCTGGGCGCGGTGCGCGAGCGCGTCCTGGCGACACTGCGGCAGGACATCATCGAGGGCCGTCTGGGCCCGGGCGACCGGCTGGTCGAGCGCGAGCTGGCCGAGCGGTTCGGGGTGTCCCGGGTGCCGGTCAGAGAGGCGATCCGGGCCCTGGTCGCCGAGGGCTTCGTCCACTTCGAGTCGGCCCGCCGCACGGTCGTGCGCCGGCTGACCCCGACCGATGTCAAGGAACTCTTCGAGCTGCGCGAGGCGTTGGAGGTGTACGCGGCCGGGCTCGCGGCGGCCCGGGCGACCCCCGAGGCGCTGGCGGAGCTGCGGGAGCTGCTCGACCGGGCGGCCACCGCCACCGAGGCGGACGACGCCGAGACGATCACCGACATCAACACCCGCTTCCACGACCGGATCCTCGCCCTGGCCGGCAACAGCCTGCTCATCTCGGTCATGGAACCGGTCGACGGCCGACTGCGCTGGCTCACCCGGCGCAACGAGGAGTGGCCCCAACTCCTCACCGAACACCGCGAGCTGTACGACGCGATCGCCTCCGGCGACCCGGACCGGGCCCGCGCCCGCGCCCTGGGCCACGTCCAGGCCAACTACCGGTCGACGGTGCGGCACCTCTTCGGAGACGCCGAGGAATTGGGCGACTCCGGAGGCTCGGGCGACCCCGGGGGCTCCGGGGGCTCCGGGGGTTCCGGGGGCTCCGGGGGCTCCGGGGACGAGGAGAACGACCGCTAGCCAGGAATCCGGCCACCCAGGGGAACGCCTGTTCCCACAGGAATCTCCTAGAGTTCTCGTCGCCGGTGAAGACCGGAACACCGGCGAGGACCGGAACGGGGAGGGCATGACCATGGTGAGCAGACGGGGGCTGTTGAGCGGAGCCGCACTCGTGGGGGTGGGCGCGATGGCGGGGATGGCGGCCGGCACCGGGACCGCCGCGGCCGACACCCCGCTGGACACGCCGTTCACCCCGGTCGCCGCGCCGCATCTGGCCGAGGCCGAGCGGATGGTGCAGTACCAGCGGATGCTGGCCGCCGGCTACCTGCCGACCGGGCTCGCCGGACACTGGCCGCTGGACGGCTCCGGCACCGACCGCTCCGGCCTGGACCACCCCGTCGCCCTGGGCTCCGGGGCGAGCTGGACCGGTCTGCGGGCGGGCGGCGAACTGAGCCTCGACGGCACCTCCGGGGCGTACGCCGCCACCGCCTCCGTCCTGGACACCACGGCCCCCTTCACGGTCTCGGCCTGGGTCCGGCTGGCCGACGACGCCGTCCTGACGAACATGTACACGGCCGTCAGCCAGGACGGCGCCGGCGCCAGCCGCTTCCTGCTCCAGTACGACGACACGGCCGGGACCTGGGCCTTCAAGGTGCGCAGCGAGGACCAGTCCACCAAGGTCTCGGCGCTCGCGGCCACGCCGGTGACGAAGACGGGCGTCTGGACCCATCTGGCGGGCGTCTGGGACGGCACCAGCCTCAAGCTGTACGTGAACGGCGTACCGGAAGGCAGCGCCGACACCACCCTCTCCTGGGCCGCCACCCAGGGCTTCAACATCGGCCGGGCCCGCTGGGACGGCGGCTACGTGAACCGCTTCAAGGGCGCGGTCGACGACGTCCGCGCCTACGGCCGCGCCCTCACCGCAGATGAGATCGCCCTGGTCAGCGGACGTACGGCACGCGCCAACAACGTCTACCTGATGAACACCGCGGCGACCGTGACCTGGGGCCGGCCGGACGACCTCGCCGGCTGGGTGGCCCGGGCCCGCTGCTCGTCCTTCGTCACGGCGGTGCTCAAGCACACCTACGGCTGGGCGACCGACGACTACTTCCTCCAGTACTTCCAGGAGACGGGCCCGGAGGCCGCCGACTACTGCTCGGCCTTCCTCGGCGGCACGGCGGGCCCGCGCTTCCGCCGCATCCGCAAGGTCACCGACCTGCGCCCCGGCGACCTCGTCGCCGTCGACTACAGCGGGCAGGACGCGGACAACACCGGGCACATCGTGATGGTCCGCGAGGTCAAGGGCGTCTTCAGCGGCGTCGCCGACTTCACCGGCGAGACCCAGTACGCCGTCGAGATCGTCGACTGCACCTCCGACCCGCACGGTGTCTACGGCCTCTCCCACTACCCGCAGTACCCCGACACCCGCATGACCGGCACCGTGGACGGCGAGAACCTCCAGGGCGTCGGCATCGGCCACATGATGTTCTACGCCTCCGACCCCACCGGCGAGTTCTCCCGCTACCGCTGGAGCGTCAACTCGTCCGCGTCCACCGGCACCCACCCGGTCGCCGACCGCCCGGTGGCGGCGGCCCGACTCGTCTGACCCGGCCCCCTCAGGGCAGCCCGGCCGCCTCCGCCGCCGTCCGCAGCACCTCGCGGAGCATCCCGGGGGTGAGGCGGCCGGTGAAGGTGTTGCGCTGGCTGACGTGGAAGCAGCCGAAGACGTCCAGGCCGCCGAGGTCGACGCGGGCCCCGTGGGCGAAGGCCGGGCGGGGTCGGGGCACGGTCCAGCCCGCCTGGGCGAACGCCGGCAGGGCGGCCTGCCAGCCGAAGGCACCGAGCACGACGGCCGCGCGCAGGGTCGGCCGCAGCAGCGCCAACTCCTCGACGAGCCAGTGGCGGCAGGTGTCACGCTCCTCGGGGGTCGGCTTGTTGGCGGGCGGGGCGCAGTGCACGGGCGCGGTGACCCGCACGCCGTACAGCTCCAGGCCGTCGTCGGCGCTCACCGAGGTCGGCTGGGAGGCGAGCCCGACGTCGTACAGCGCCTGGTAGAGGACGTCACCGGAGCGGTCGCCGGTGAACATCCGGCCGGTGCGGTTGCCGCCGTGCGCGGCCGGGGCGAGGCCGATGATCAGCAACCGGGCGTCGGCCGGACCGAAGCCGGGGACGGGCCGGCCCCAGTACGTCCAGTCGGCGAACGCGGCCCGCTTGGTGCGGGCCACGTCCTCCCGCCAGGCGACCAGCCGGGGACAGGCCCGGCAGGCGCTGACGCGCTGGTCGAGACGGGCGAGGGGGCTGCTGGTCATGGCTCCACGGTAGGCCCAGGAAATCGGCTCCGTTTCTCTCGGCCCCGGGGGCTAAGGTCAGGGCATGGCTTCTGAGGACGCGGTCGAGAGCGACGAGAGCGGGGAGCGGGCCAGCGGTGGGACCGGAACCCCCACCACGGCCGAGTCCGCCGAAGGCACCGAGGCCGCCGCCGTCCAGGCACCCGATCCCGCCGCCCAGGTCCTGGACCCCGCCGCCCTGGCCGCGGCCGTCGCCGCCGCCGAGGCCGCCGGGCCCGCTCCCGGTGAGAACGTGCGGATCGACAGCTGGATCTGGGCCGTGCGCCTGATCAAGACCCGCTCCATGGGGGCCACCGCCTGCCGGGGCGGGCATGTCCAGGTGAACGGCGAGCGGGTCAAGCCCGCCCACTCCGTGCGCGTCGGTGACGAGGTGCGGCTGCGTCACGAGGGTCGGGAACGGGTCGTCATCGTGAAGCGGCTGATCCGCAAGCGGGTCGGTGCCCCCGTGGCCGCCCAGTGCTTCGTCGACAACTCCCCGCCGCCCCCGCCCCGCGAGGCCGTCGCCCCCATCGGCATCCGCGACCGCGGCACGGGCCGCCCCACCAAGCGCGACCGCCGCGAGCTGGAACGACTGCGCGGATTCGGCGGGATGGGCGGAACGGGAGGCTTGGGCGGAGCCGGAGGCATGGGAAGCGCGGGCACGGGAGGCGGAGGCACAGGAGGCGGAACGGGTCGACCGCGCGGTGGGCGCCCCGGCAGTCGGTGATCGGACCTCGGACGACCGCCACCGAACAAACCTGTCGGGACGACCGCCTCCTCCGGACCAGCCCCGGCTACGCCGTCGGGACCGCCCTCACCCATATCCCGTCCTCGGTCAGATACTCGGCCACCTCCAGTCCCCCTTCCGCGAGTGCGTCCTCGAACTGCTCCTGGGTGAGCGGTCGGGCCAGGAACGTCTGGGTCCAGGCCGCGTCCGGGAACTCGTACTCCGCGAGCACCGAGTTCACCCCGTCCCCGACCGGCTCGACCGACGCGATCCGCACGGTGTAGCCGCTGGGATCGACCCGTTCTCGTGGCACGTTCGTGTGGTAGTCCGCGCCCTCCCGCTGGATGAGCACACAGCCGCCGTCCCCCACGTGCGCCGCGCAGGTCCGCAGCATGCTCCGGCGTACCTCCGTGTCCCCGGTGTTCACCAGGAACGACGCGAGCATCACCACGTCGAACTTCTCGCCCAGGTCGAGCCCTTCGATGGTGCTGCGTATCGTGCGTGCCCCGCGCACCCGCGCCAGCATCTCCGCCGACTCGTCCACCGCCGTGACCCGGAAACCGCGCTCCAGCAGCGGGTGCGTCATCCGCCCCACACCGCAGCCCAGTTCCAGGATGTGGGCGCCGGCCGGGACCGCCGCCTCGATGATGTCCGGTTCGCCGCCCGCGGCCAGGCGGGTGTAGAGCTCCACCGCGCAGCCGTCCGGGGTGATCGCACCGGGCCCTGTTCCCTCGTGCCCCTCACGCATTTCAACCGTCATGCCCGAACAACGGCCCGCCGCCGCACAGCCGTTCCCGTCCCTCGATGGTTCACTCGTTCGAGTAGTTCGAGGGCCAACGGGAACTTCGATCACCTCACCGTCGCCACGGGAACCAGCCGTGGCCGACGTACCAGTGGCCGCCCGCCCGCAGATGGTCGCCGACCGTCCGTTCCAGCGAGGTACGCCGGGGCAGGTCCGCCACCGGCAGGTCCGGGTCGCCGAAGACGAAGCCGACCGGTGTGGTGTCGGCCGGTTCCGGGTCCTCCCAGCCAGGCCGGAACCTCTCCTGGAAACGGACGATGTTGGAGTGCGCCGGGAGGAGACGGCGCAACTGCGGATCGAGCAGCCAGGAGTGGCAGGTCGCGACGGCCGGGGACTCCTCGGGGAAGTACCGGGTGAAGAAGTCCCGGGCGCGCGCCAGGGAGTGGTCGCAGGCGGCCGGGGTGAGCGGACCGAGGAAGTCGGGGATGTGCAGGTCCAGGCAGGGCTCGCCCGCGGTCACGCCGGCGCCGGCCGCCGTGACGGCCCGCGCCGTGCGCTCGCCGAGTCCCGTCCGCTCGTACTGCAGTCGTCCCAGCTGGTAGAGGCGGCCGCCGAAGTGGCGGGTGAGCCAGTGCGCCTGGCGGGTGCCCAGCCCTCCGCCGCCGTACCGCCTGCGGTGCAGTGCCATGCCGCGGCCGAGGTCGGCGAGCGTGTGCCGGGAGATGTCGTCGGGGATGCCGAGCGCCCGGTGCCGGGCGCGGGTGTCCGGCACCGCGGCGAGGAAGACGTACACGAGGAAGTAGTCGCCCAGCGTGGCCGGGGCCTGGGCGGCCCGGGCGCCGAGACCGTCGGGGTCGTCGACCTCCCGTACGGCACCGGTCGCGTCCTCGGCGCACTCCGCCAGCAGCCGCCGCAGGCCGGGGTCGGCGGTCACGGCCCGCCGCAGCGCCACCACCTCGTTGATGTCCTCGTGCGGCACCGCCAGGTCGAGAAGCAGGCCGGGCAGGTCGTCGGCGTCGGGCAGCACGGTGGGTCCCCCCTCGGGTGGACGTCCTGCTGAACGTCCTGCTTGGTGAACGTCCTGGTCGAAGAGTACGTTGCAAGGAGGAGCGGTGATCCGGGATGCGTACGGGCAGTGAACCGGCGACCGCCCGCAGTGCGCTGCGGGCGCGGCTCTGGCTGAGCCTGTGGGGTCTGTTCTGGGCGATCTTCGGCACGGCGGCGTTCGCGCTGGTGGGGCGTCCGGGCTGGGCGGCCGCCTGCGGGGTGCTGTGGCTGGTGGCCACCGTCGACCTGACGGTGATCCTCCGGCACATCAGGCAGGGCCCGCACTACCAGCCGGGCCGCGATGTGCCGCCGTACCCGCCGGCCGACGGCGGCCCGCCGCCGTTCAGACGGCCGCCGCGGCACGGGCACCCGTGAGCGAGCGGTCGCTCACGCACCGCTCTCGAAGCGGGCCGCCTTCAGGTACTCCGGGTTCGGGTCCAGGGCGGCCGCCAGCCGGAAGTGGCGTATCGCGAGGTCGGCACGGCCCTGGCGCTCATAGGTGCGGGCGAGCGCGAAGTGGGCGAACGCGTTGTCCGGTTCGCGCTCCAGGACGATGGTGAACTCCAGTTCGGCGGGGCGCAGTTGCGCGGCGGCGAAGAAGGCACGCGCGCGCAGCAGCCGGGCGGCGGTGTTCTCGGGGTGCGCGGCGATCACTCCGTCGAGCAGTTTCACCGCGCCTCGCGGGTCCCGTGCGTTGAGCAGTTGCTCGGCGGCACGGAAATCGATCACATGCGTCTCCGGAGTACGTCCGGTCGAACCGCTGGTCTCGGGCACGGCAAAGTCCTTCCCTCACTGAAGCGGTTCAACGCCCGGACGGCTGCCCGCTATTTCGAAGACGGCTTCCCGCTAGTTCGAGCCCGACTCCCGCGCCCGGCGCACGAGGTCGGCCCACACCTCCGCGACCCGCTGTTCGAGCACGTCGAGGGGTACGTCGTTGTCGATGACGATGTCGGCGATCTCCCGGCGCTTCTCGCGCGTCGCCTGCGCGGCCATGCGCGCGCGTGCGTCCTCCTCCGTCATCCCGCGCAGCCGGGTCAGCCGGTCGAGCTGGGTCTCGGGGGCGGCGTCCACGACGACCACGACGTCGTACAGCGCGGCGAGGCCGTTCTCCGCGAGCAGCGGGACGTCGTTGACCACCACGGCGTCGGCGGCCGCCGCGCTCTCCAGTTCGCGGGAGCGGGTGCCGACCAGGGGGTGCACGATCGAGTTCAGTACGGCCAGTTTCGCGGGGTCGGCGAAGACGATCGAGCCCAGCTTCGGCCGGTCCAGTCCGCCGTCGGCGGTGAGCACCTCCGGGCCGAACGCCTCGACGACCGCCGCGAGGCCCGGGGTTCCGGGCGCGACGACCTCCCGTGCGATCCGGTCCGCGTCGATCAGCACGGCGCCGTGCCCGACGAGCAGCCGTGACACCGCGCTCTTGCCGGCGCCGATCCCTCCGGTGAGACCCACTTTCAGCATGCCCCGAAGCTTAGGGCCTGGGACCGACACCGGCCCGGACGGGGCTCGTTCTCCCCGTCCGGGCCGGTACCCGCCGCTCGCGCGGACCTCTGTCGTCGCCCTCACGGGCCTCGGACGTCGCTCGCGCGGACCTCTGCCGCCGCCCGCGCGGACCTGCCGTCGTACCTGCCGTCGTCGTCCTCACGGCCTTCCGTCGTCGGCCGTGCGGACCTGCCGTCGCCCGCGCGGGCCTCAGTTGTCGCCCTCGCGCTCGGCGAGGAAGCGTTCGAACTCGAGGCCGATCTCGTCCGCCGACGGGATCTCCACCGGCTCGGCGAGCATGTTGCCCCGGGTCTCGGCGCCCGCGGCCGCGTCGTACTGGTGCTCAAGGCCCTGGACGAGGGCGGTGAGCTCCTCGTCGCCCTCCTGGATCTGGCTGTCGATCTCCGTCTGCGTGCGGTGGGCGTCCGTGCGCAGGGCGTGCGCGATACCGGGGAGCACCAGGCCGGTGGCGCCCGTGATGGCCTCCAGGACGGTCAGGGCGGCGTCCGGGTAGGGCGAGCGGGCGATGTAGTGCGGGACGTGCGCGGCGACGCCCAGGACGTCGTGGCCGGCCTCCATGAGGCGGTATTCCAGCAGCGACTCGGCGCTGCCGGGCACCTGGGCCTCGTCGAAGGGGCTGCGGTGGCCCGGGACGAGGTCGGTGCGGTTGCCGTGCGGGGTGAGGCCGACGGGCCGGGTGTGCGGGACGCCCATGGGGATGCCGTGGAAGTTCACGGACAGGCGGACGCCGAGCCGCTCCACGACCTGCTGGACGGCCGCGGCGAAGCGCTCCCACTCGACGTCCGGCTCGGGGCCGGACAGCAGCAGGAAGGGCGCGCCCGTGGCGTCCTGGACCAGCCGGACCTCGATGCTGGGCTCCTCGTACTCGGTCCAGCGGTCCCGCTTGAAGGTGAGCAGCGGGCGGCGGGCCCGGTAGTCCACGAGCCGGTCGTGGTCGAAGCGGGCCACGACCTGGTGGGGCAGCGAGTCGAGGAGCCGGTCGACGATCTGGTCGCCGGTCTCACCCGCGTCGATGTATCCGTCGAAGTGGTAGAGCATGACAAGACCGGCCGACTCCTGGGCGAGCGCCATGTCCACCACGGCGAGGCCCTTCGGCTCCCATGCGTACAAACCCTGCGGATCAAGCACTGTGACCGCTCCTCCTCGTGTTCGTACGGCTCAACGCGGCACAGTCCACAGGCATTCCCGCCGGCGCCCCTGAACAGGCGGGCTCTCACCGCCTTCTCATGCCGCAGAGGATCAGGGGCTCAGGCCGACAGCACGCGCGCGTGCAGCGCCGTGACCGCCTTGCGCGCGGAGCTGAACGCGCCGTGCTGCCAGGCGTCCGTGTAGCTGAGCCAGTCCCCGGCGAAGTAGACCCGGCCGGTGGGCTCGTTCAGCGGCTTGTAGCGCGCGTCGTCCGGACCGCCGGGGGTGTCGTGCCAGGCGGCCTCCAGGTGGGGTGTCTGGCGCCAGTGGTGGGAGAAGGAGGAGACCAGCTCCGTGCGGTACTTGCCGCCGTAGATCTTCACTCCGGCGGCCACCGCGCGCTGTTCCCGCGCGGCGGGGCTCAGCCTGGCGTACGAGTCCGCGTCGTCGCCGTAGTTGTAGTAGCCGATGAGGACGCCCCGTTCGCCGTGGAAGCCGTACGAGGGGTGCCAGATGTGGGTGACGTCCTGGTCGGTCTCGGTGATGCCGCCGTAGATGCGGTGGTCCAGCTCCCACCAGCGGGAGCGGTACTCGAGGCCGATCTTGGCCGCGGACGACGGCGTGATGGCCTCCAGGGCGCTCTGTACGCCGGAGCCGAGGTTGTGCGGCACCTTGGCGAGGATGTTGGGCGGCATGGCGGCCACGCAGAAGTCGGCGTCGACGGTCCTGGTACGGCCGCCCTGGGTGTACGTCACGGTGACGCCGTTCCCGGTGTCGGTGATCTCGGAGACGGCGGCTCCGGTGCGGACGCGGTGGGCGCCGATCGCCCTGGTGAGCGCGCGCGGTATCTGGTCCATGCCGCCGACCGGCTGGAACATCAGCATGGCCTGGTCGAAGCCGAACTCGAAGGAGAAGTAGCGCCCGACACCGCTCGCGAACACCTCGGAGGCGGTCGGAACGTCGCCGAGCAGCACCCCGGGGGTGCCTGCGGCGGCCGGTACGGTCGTGTATCCGCGCCGCTCCCCTCCCTCGTACGTCAGCTTGTCACCGAGTTCGCCCCAGTCCTTGAGGAACTCGACGAGCCGCTCCTGGTCGGTGGCCGTCAGCGCCTCGTCCAGCGCGCCCTTGTCGCTCGCCTTGGCGAGCAGCTCCGAGACATAGCCGTACACGTCCGCCTTGGCGGTGCGGTAGCGCTCGGGCTTCGTCATGCCGGCCGACTCGTTGTAGAGGTACGCGTCGGCGTTGACGTTCGTGAAGACCTGGATGGGAACGCCGAGTTCGCGACAGTAGTCGAGGGTGATCATCCACTGCGGTATCCGGGCGGGCCCGGCGTTCATGTAGTGGCCGTCGGCGAACCGCGCGGTCTGCGTGTTGCCGTAGAGGTCGGTGGTCGTGTCGCCGCCGCGCACGGTGAAGTTGCGTCCGCCGGTACGGTCCCTGGCCTCCAGGATCGTACAGTCGTAGCCGGCCTTGCCCAGTTCGTACGCGGTCGCCAGGCCGGCGATGCCGCCGCCGAGGACGACCACCCGGGCCGCGGCGCGTCCGGTGAGGGTGAAGTCGCCGGTGCGGGGAGCCTGGAAGGGCTCCGCGCGGGCGGTGGGAGCGAGGCCGAGGGCCCCCATGGTGGCGAACATGGCGCCGGCGCCGCCGGTGACGCCGACGTTCCGCAGGAACGCCCGCCGACTCGTCCCTGACCTGTCCTGAGGCTGTGCCATGACGGGACTCCCCTTCCGATCTTGAACGAAGACCGGGGAAGCGTCCCAGCGCCGCGTTACGGCGCCACGGTGACTCGTGTATCCCACACATTTCCGCGAACGCGAAGGGGAGCAACTCCCCACAAGGCGCTCGGAACCGTCGGAGCGACGGCGGCGAAGACTCCCCGAGGCCGTCGGCCGAAGGAGAGCCCAGGACGGACGCACAGCACTGAGGGCCCGCACCTCGAAAGGTGCGGGCCCTCAGTCATCGGCTAAGCCGAGTGGCGAGCGTCAGCTCTGGCCACCCGCGAGCTTCTCGCGAAGCGCGGCCAGCGCCTCGTCCGAAGCCAGCGCACCGGAGGTGTCGGCACCCTCGGAGGAGTACGAACCGCCACCGGCGGCCGGAGCGGCACCCGCGGCGTCGCCACCCTCCTCGGCAGCGGCAGCGTCGGCCTCGCGGCTCTTGATGACCTGCTGCTGGTGCTGCTCGAAGCGCTGCTGCGCCTCGGCGTACTGGTGCTCCCACGCCTCGCGCTGGGTCTCGTAGCCCTCGAGCCAGTCGTTGGTCTCGGGGTCGAAGCCCTCGGGGTAGATGTAGTTGCCCTGGTCGTCGTAGGACGCGGCCATGCCGTACAGGGTCGGGTCGAACTCGACCGTGGCCGGGTCGGCACCGAAGGCCTCGTTGGCCTGCTTCAGCGAGAGGCTGATGCGGCGGCGCTCGAGGTCGATGTCGATGACCTTGACGAAGATCTCGTCGTTGACCTGGACGACCTGCTCCGGGATCTCCACGTGGCGCTCGGCCAGCTCGGAGATGTGGACCAGACCCTCGATGCCCTCGTCCACGCGGACGAACGCACCGAACGGAACGAGCTTGGTGACCTTACCCGGGACGACCTGACCGATCTGGTGGGTCCGGGCGAACTGCTGCCACGGGTCTTCCTGGGTCGCCTTCAGCGACAGGGAGACGCGCTCGCGGTCCATGTCGACGTCGAGGACCTCGACGGTGACTTCCTGGCCGACCTCGACAACCTCGGACGGGTGGTCGATGTGCTTCCAGGACAGCTCGGAGACGTGGACCAGACCGTCGACGCCACCCAGGTCCACGAAGGCACCGAAGTTGACGATCGAGGAGACCACACCGGAGCGGACCTGACCCTTCTGGAGGGTCGTGAGGAACGTCTGGCGGACCTCGGACTGGGTCTGCTCCAGCCAGGCACGGCGGGACAGGACCACGTTGTTGCGGTTCTTGTCCAGCTCGATGATCTTCGCCTCGAGCTCCTTGCCCACGTAGGGCTGGAGGTCGCGGACGCGGCGCATCTCGACCAGGGAGGCCGGGAGGAAGCCGCGGAGGCCGATGTCGAGGATGAGACCACCCTTGACGACCTCGATGACGGTACCGGTGACGATGCCGTCCTCTTCCTTGATCTTCTCGATGGTGCCCCAGGCACGCTCGTACTGGGCGCGCTTCTTCGAGAGGATCAGGCGGCCTTCCTTGTCCTCCTTCTGGAGAACAAGGGCTTCGATCTCGTCACCGACGGCGACGACCTCGTTGGGGTCGACGTCGTGCTTGATCGAGAGCTCGCGGCTCGGGATGACACCTTCGGTCTTGTAACCGATGTCGAGCAGGACCTCGTCCCGGTCGACCTTCACGATGACGCCGTCGACGATGTCGCCGTCGTTGAAGTACTTGATCGTCTCGTCGATCGCGGCGAGGAAGGCTTCCTCGTTACCGATGTCGTTGACCGCTACCTGCGGGGTGGTGGCGGTGGTCTCGGTGCTGCTCGTCATGTGAGAAAGGGCTCCGGTACGGACATTGAAGTCGTAGGTACTGCTTACGCCGGGAGCCTGTTTCGCTCTGCAGAAGCCGGACAGCCTGGGAAGCGCCACCCGAACCACTGGTGACGCCTCGACAACCGAGGGGACATACATACAGATGCGAGCGCAGCCTGCTACGTCTGAGGTGCGCAGGCCCGCAGCGCAACTTGTAGCATACGGGGGCAGCCGGGCAGGGTCAATGCGCGAAGGCGCACACCCGGGGCGGATCGCCGCATACCCGGCACAAGAACCGTCCCACGAGGCCACGTAAGCCTGAAAGACCTCGTCCGTGACCCCCCTCCGAACGGGTTGCACGGAAGAGTACGACGAGGGAGCCGATCATCCAAGAGCCCGATTCGTTCGACCTCGCAGAGGCCGGGACAGACACCGGAGCCGAGGCCGAACCGGAAGCCACCCGGCGTGATGCCGGTACCACCGAGAGCAGCCGGGCCAACCGGGGCTGGTGGGACCGCAACGCCGACGAGTACCAGATCGAACACGGCACCTTCCTCGGCGACAACCGTTTCGTGTGGGGCCCCGAGGGGCTCGACGAGGTGGAGGCGGAGCTGCTGGGCCCGGCGGAGGAGCTGAAGGGCAGGGACGTCCTGGAGATCGGCGCGGGCGCGGCCCAGTGCTCGCGCTGGCTGGCCGCCCAGGGGGCCCGTCCGGTCGCCCTGGACCTCTCGCACCGCCAGCTCCAGCACGCGCTGCGCATCGGCGGATCGTTTCCCCTGATCTGTGCGGACGCCGGCACGCTGCCCTTCGCCGACGCCTCCTTCGACCTGGTGTGCTCGGCGTACGGCGCGCTGCCCTTCGTGGCCGACCCTCGTCTGGTGCTGCGCGAGGCGCGCCGCGTCCTGCGCCCCGGCGGCCGACTCGTCTTCTCCGTCACGCATCCCGTCCGCTGGGCGTTCCCCGACGAGCCCGGCACCGAGGGCCTCACGGTCTCGGCCTCCTACTTCGACCGCACGCCGTACGTCGAGCAGGGCGAGGACGGCCACGCGGTGTACGTGGAGCACCACCGCACGATCGGCGACCGGGTCCGCGACATCGTGTCGTCGGGCTTCCGCCTGGTCGACCTGGTGGAGCCGGAGTGGCCGGCCTGGAACACCGCCGAGTGGGGCGGCTGGTCCCCACTGCGGGGCAGCCTCCTCCCGGGCACGGCGATCTTCGTGTGCGAGAGGGACTGAGCGGACGTATCCGGAAGCGGGTCCGTACGACACTGGGGACGTGATCCGCTACGACGCCCTGGACGCGCTGCCCGTACGGCAGGCCCTGCCCGGTCTGGACGACGCCCTGGAGGGGCACGGCACCGCCGTCCTGGTGGCACCGCCCGGCACCGGCAAGACGACGCTGGTGCCGCTGGTGCTGGCCGGGCTGGTGGGCGAGGGTCCCGCGCGGCGGGTGGTGGTGGCGGAGCCGCGCCGGATCGCCGCCCGCGCGGCGGCCCGCCGGATGGCCTGGCTGCTGGGCGAGCAGGTCGGGCGGAGCGTCGGCTACACGGTGCGCGGCGAGCGGGTCGTCGGGCCACGCGCGCGCGTGGAGGTCGTCACGACCGGTGTGCTGCTGCAGCGTCTGCAGCGCGACCAGGAGCTGTCCGGTGTCGACGTCGTCGTCCTCGACGAGTGCCACGAACGCCATCTCGACGCCGACACGGTGGCGGCCTTCCTCTGGGACGTGCGCGAGACCCTGCGGCCGGAGCTGCGGCTGGTGGCCGCGTCGGCGACCACGGACGCGCGGGGCTGGGCACGGCTGCTGGGCGGGGCTCCGGTGGTCGAGGCGGAGGGCGTCTCGTACCCCGTCGAGGTGGTGTGGGCGCCGCCCGCGCGGCCGGTGCGGCCGCCGCACGGGATGCGCGTCGATCCGGCGCTGCTGACGTATGTGGCGTCGCTGGTGCGGCGGGCGCTGGCCGAGCGGCCGGGGGACGTGCTGTGCTTCCTGCCGGGCGTGGGCGAGATCGCGCGCGTGGCGGGGCAGCTGGGCGGCCTGGGGGACGTGGAGGTGCTCCAGGTGCACGGCAGGGCGCCGGCGGCGGTCCAGGACGCGGTGCTGGCGCCCGGGGCGCGGCGCCGGGTGGTGCTGGCGACGGCGGTCGCCGAGTCGTCGCTCACCGTTCCCGGGGTGCGGGTGGTCGTCGACTCGGGGCTGGCCCGGGAACCGCGGGTCGACCACGCGCGCGGGCTGAGCGCGCTGACGACGGTACGGGCGTCCCGCGCGGCGGGCCGGCAGCGGGCGGGGCGGGCCGGGCGGGAGGCGCCGGGGGCGGTGTACCGGTGCTGGTCCGAGGCGGAGGACGCCCGTCTCACGGCGTTTCCGGCACCGGAGATCAAAGTGGCCGACCTGACCGCGTTCGCCCTCCAGACGGCCTGTTGGGGCGATCCCGGGGCGACGGGGCTGGCGCTGCTGGATCCGCCGCCGGGCGGGGCGATGGCGGCGGCCCGGGAGGTGCTGACGGCGATCGGAGCGGTCGACTCCGCCGGGCGGGCGACGGAACGCGGGCTGCGGCTGGCCCGGCTGGGGGTGCATCCGCGGCTGGGGCGGGCGCTGCTGGACACCCCCGGCGGGGGTGCCGAGGTGGTCGCGCTGCTGAGCGAGGAGGCTCCGCGCGAGTACGGCGACGATCTGGCGGCCGCCCTGCGCGCGGTCCGGCGCGGCGGTGACGCCTACGCCGCGCGGTGGCTCGCGGAGGTACGCAGGCTGCGGACGGACGACGAGGGCCGGTCGGTGTCCGGCGTGGACGACCGCACCGTGGGACGCGTCGCCGCCCTCGCCTTCCCTGAGCGTGTCGCCAAGGCCGACGGAGGGTCGTACCTCATGGCTTCCGGTACCCGGGCCGAGCTCCGTGAGGGCAGCCCGCTGCGGGGTGCCCCGTGGCTCGCGGTGGCCGTCGCGGACCGTCCCGTCGGCAAGGGCCACGCGCGCGTGCAGCTGGCGGCGGCGGTGGACGAGGACATGGCCAGGTCGGCGGCGGCCTCCCTGTACGCGGAGGGCCAGGAGGTGCACTGGGCCGACGGGGACGTCGTCGCGCGGCGGGTGGAGCGGCTCGGGGCGATCGAGCTGGCGGTGCGGCCGTTGCGGGACGCCGACCCGGCCCTCGTACGCGAGGCGCTCCTGGACGGGCTGCGCCGCGAGGGGCTCGGTCTGCTGCGGTGGACTCCCGACGCGGCCGTACTGCGGCAGCGGCTCGCCTTTCTGCGGCTGCGGCTCGGGGAGCCCTGGCCGGACGTCTGCGACGACGCGCTGCACGCGCGCGTGGACGACTGGCTGGAGCCGGAGCTCGGCAGGGCGCGGCGGCGGGCCGATCTCGGGCGGATCGACGCCGGGGAGGGGCTGCGGCGGCTGCTGCCGTGGGCGACCGGGGAGGCGGGACGACTGGACGAGCTGGCGCCCGAGCGGATCGTCGTGCCCAGCGGGTCGCGGATCCGGGTCGACTACGGGAATCCCGAACAGCCGGTCCTGGCCGTGAAGCTGCAGGAGATGTTCGGGCTGCAGGAGTCGCCTGCGGTGGCGGGGGTGCCGGTGCTGGTGCACCTGCTGTCGCCGGCGGGGCGGCCCGCCGCGGTCACCGCCGACCTCGCCTCCTTCTGGCGGGACGGGTACAAGGGCGTGCGGGCCGAACTGCGCGGGCGGTATCCGAAGCATCCCTGGCCCGAGGACCCGGCCGGCGCCGAGCCCACCCGGCACACCACCGCACGCCTCAGGCGCTGACCGGTTCCCGGACCCCGGACCGCACGGCTCAGGCGCTGACCGGTTCCGGGACCTCGGACCGCGCGGGCTCCGGGTCGGCGGGGCGGCGGGCGCGTGCCTCCAGCCAGAGGGAGAGGGCGAGCAGCGCGATGCCGAGCGAAAGGAAGCCCCAGGGGAGGTAGGAGGTCAGCAGCAGGACGATGGTGCGGTTGTGCTTGACCAGGGCGACCGTGTGCTCGATGTAGTCCTCGCGCATCTTCACGTCGCCGGCGAAGGCCGTCACCTTGGCCCGGCCGCCCAGCAGGGTGCCGCCGCGCAGCTCCTCCTTGTGGATCTCCTCCCCGTAGACGGGCGCCCCGGTGACCGGCTCGACCCAGAACTTGCGGACCGTGGTGTACCAGCGGGTGGTGCCGGTCTTGGCGACGCTCTCCGGGGTGATGCCCTGCACCGGCATCTTCTTGGGCATGGGGACCTTGGTCCACGGGATGGTCTGCTCGAAGTAGTAGACCTTGACGCCCCGGAAGGTCTGCGTCCCCTTGTAGTGGATGGGGTTGGTGGTGCGGGTCTGCGCGTCGAAGTACTCGTAGTCGCGCTTCTCGGTCAGGAACGGCCACTTGAACTCGATGCCGTCCCGTTTCACCGGGTCACCGTCGACCATCTCGCCGGTGGCGTGGACGGGTTCCTGGCTGTGGGCGTCGAAGATGTAGCGCTCGGGGATCTCGGAGACCATCTTGCCGTCGGGGCCCTGGACGTACGACAGGCCGTCCCAGACGACGACGTCCCGGCCCGCCGTCTTCTCGATCTTCTTCGCCGCCTCCACATTCCCCTTGAGGGTCTGCACGATGGTGACCCGGGGGACCTTCTTGGCCTGCATGGTGCCGTAGTCGAGAAGGGTGGCGTCCTTCGCGACCAGGACCATGTCCTGGTACTGGTCGGCCGGGATCTTGGCGAGGCGCGGGAAGGCGTACCAGCGCAGCAGCGGGGACAGGGCCGCGAAGAACACGGCGCAGGCGAGCAGGACCAGACTGGCCTTGCGGCGCATCTCGGCCTCCCGGGGCGGCGGTTACGGGTGTGAGGGCACCGTCGTGAGCAGCGGCTTCGGGGACGTCTTCCCGTTCGGCGACCCCAGGGCGCTGATGGTCACGACCAGGACGAGCGCGAGGGCGAGACCGGTCGCGGCGGCGATCAGGGCACGCATGCGGGGCCTCCCTGCGGACGGCTTCCTGATGGATCGTCAGGTCGGGGCACCGTAGCAACGGGAGGGTGAGATGAGAACAGGTCTCACACACGAGGGCGCCCTCCCGCTGTCGCGGAAGGGCGCCCCGGTGGCCGTACGGCCGTGGATCAGGAGGAGGCGGAGGCGGACTCGCTCGCCGAAGCCGAAGCCGACGCCGACGGGGAGGCGGAAGCGGACTCGGAGGCGGTCGGTGACGGGCTCGGCGAGCTGTCCGCGGTGACCGTCAGCTCGACGGTGAGCGTGGCGCCGCCGGTGGTCGTGATGCGGAGCAGGAACGTGCCGGTGGCGTCGTCCGCGTACAGCTTGGGCAGCGTGAGCAGGCCGTCCGCGTCCGTCTGGAGGTCCGTGAGGGTGCGCACGGCGTTGCCGTTCGCGTCCTTGAAGTACGGGCCCTTGTCGTTCTCGCTCGTGTCGTCCGCCGACTTGACGAGCGTGGCGGTGGCGGCGACCTTGTCGGCGACGGCGCCCTGGTAGGTGGCCTTCGCCTGCACCTGGTCGGCGAACTCGCCGCCCGCCACGCAGGTCGGCGCCGTGGTGTTGACGAGGGCGAGGGTGTCGGCGGCCCGCGCGGTGACCGTCGCGTCGTAGTCGACGCCCTTCGCGGTACGGCCGACCACGCTGGCGTGGATCGTGAAGTCGCCGGTCTTCTCGCCCGCCTGGAGCGTGGGGGCGACGGCGACGCCCTTGCTGTCGGTGGCGACCGTGGCGACGCTCTCGCCGCCGGTGAAGGTCGTGTCCGTGTCCCCGACGATGGTGAAGCGGACGCGGACCTTGGCGACGGTCCGGCCGGCCTTGGTCTCCGCGCGTGTGCTGATCTTCTTGGCGAACGCGTCGCCTGCCGTCGCCGTGAGCTTGGCGGTGCCCGCGTCCTCCAGGTGGTCCACGGTGTCGGTGGCCGTGGGCGGCAGGGTCGGGTCCGTGCTCGGGGTGCTCGGCGTGGGCTCGGTGGGATCCGGCGTGCTCGTGGAGGGCTTGCCCGTGGAGCCGTCGGAGCCGGAACCGGAGCCGGTCTTGCCGTCGCTGCGGTGCGTGGGCAGGGTGCCGGTGCCGTTCGGGATCGAGTGCGTGCCCTTGCGGTAGAACTCGTACCAGGACAGGACGAGGTTCAGGTAGTCCTGCGAGTTGTTGTAGCTGAGGATCGCGCTGTTCATGTCGGCCTGGACGGACAGGTCCCAGCCGTAGCGGCACAGGTAGTGGCCGGCCGCGAGCGCCGCGTCGTAGACGTTGTTGGGGTCCTTGACGCCGTCGCCGTTGCCGTCGCGGCCCGCCCACGCCCAGGTCGACGGGATGAACTGCATGGGGCCTACGGCCTGGTCGTACTGGCTGTTGCCGTCGTACTTGCCGCCGTCGGTGTCCTTGATGAGCGCGAAGCCGTTGCCGTCGAGCTCGGGGCCGAGGATGCGGTGCAGGGTGTTGCCCTCGGCGTCGACGTCACCGCCGCGGGCCTGGCCGGACTCCACCTTGCCGATGGCGGCGAGCAGTTGCCAGGGCAGGTTGCAGCCGGGCTTGGAGCTGCGCAGTTCCGCCTCGGCCTTCTTGTAGGCGTCGAGGACGGTGGCCGGTATGCCGGCCTCGGCCGCGCCCCGGGAGACGGCGGTGCCGATGCTGGACGAGGAGGCGGTGGGGCTGGAACTGGGGTTCGGGCTGTTGAGCGGCGGCAGGTCCGTGTAGTACGGCGAGTTGCCGGTGGCGCCGTCGGCCGCACCGCCCCCGTCGGGCACCGAGGTGCTGGCGCCGGCGTTGGCCTGCCGGCCCGCGTCGCCGGCCGTTCCGCCGGGTGCCTGGGACGCGGACAGAGCCGCTACCGCCAACGCGGCGGCGGCGGTCGTCGCCGCTCCCTTGCGCAGCCGCTTGCCGATGTGCGCCGCCATAAGGTGAACCCCTCCCATGGGCGCCTGCTGAGCGCCCGTCTCCGTCTGTCCGCTCGCCCTGGTGTGACGGTTGACCCGGTGCTGTGGTTGCCCCCTGTTGCCTCCGTTACCTCTTTCGAGGTGTGAGGTGGTGCATCCCGCGGTGCGCGCCGGGGCGGCGACCCAGGCGACCCTACGACAACTTCCCTTCCACGGACACCCGGCGGTGCCCGATTTTCACCAGTTGGCCATCCCTCGTTGAACGATGGTGGCGTCCCGGATACTTGCCGTACGCGATCACTTGTTCGGCGCTTCGGCCGACGACCGTTCCAGGGAGCCCGGGTGCCGTTCACTCTCAGCCATGCCGCCGCCGTGCTGCCCGCCGTACGCGGTGACGGGACCGGGCGCGGGCGGCTGGTGCCGGCGGTGCTCGTCGCGGGGTCCTTCGCGCCCGACCTCACCTACTACGCGGCGAGCGCGGAGCCGGACGCGATGGAGTTCGGCGGGTTCACGCACTCCTTCGCCGGTGTCCTCACGGTCGATGTGCTGTTCGCCTGGGCGCTGGTGGCGTTGTGGGTGCTGGTGCGCGAGCCCCTGGCGGCGCTCGCGCCGCGGGCCCGGCAGGGGCGGCTGTCCGCGCTGCTGCGCTGCGGGACGCCACGCGCGCGTGCCGGTCTCTCCCTGACGGCCCGGTGGTACGTCTCCGCCGTGCTCGGCGGGCTCACGCATGTCGTCTGGGACGCGTTCACGCACCACGACCGCTGGGGGACGCGGCTGGTCCCCGCGATCGGCCGGAACCTCGCGGGCGTGCCGCTGTACACCCTGCTCCAGTACGGCAGTTCGGCGGCGGGCGCGGCCGTGCTCGCCGTGTTCCTGGTCCGCGCGGTACGGCGGGCGCCGGCCGGGGAGCCGCTGGGGGTGCCGGCGCTGTCGGTACGGGACCGGTGGTGGGCCGGGGCCGGGATCGGCGGCTGCGCGCTGGCCCTGGCGGTGCGGCGGGCGAACCGGTGGTGGGAGTACTGGGGGGGCTGTGGCGAAGCCGTGGGAGCTGCTGCCCACGGTGCTCTTCGGGGCGGGCGCCGGGCTGCTCCTCGGGGTGCTGGGGTACGCCGTCGCCGTCAGGGTGTGGCGTCCGGCTCCGGTGGCCGACGACGTGCGGCCGAGCCCTTCGGCCGTTCGGTGAGGCTCGCCACGAACACGGTCATGGTGCGGGGGCGGCGGGGGCCGGGGAGCGCGGTGAGGAGCAGCGCGAGGTAGCTGCGGGCGAGGTCGAGCCACTGGCGCAGGCCGGGCCGGGCGCGCAGTCGCCATCGCAGGCGGGTGACCGCCCGGCGCACGGCGACGGTGAGGTCGGAGGGGATGCGGGCGGAACTGGCGTCGGCCGCCACGGCCGGTCCCGACGAGTCCGTCGTGACCTGGGCGGAGGCGGAACGGGCCTTGGCCGGGGGCCTGCTCTGGGGCGTCCGGCGGTGAACCATGCGTATACCCATGGCCGCATCCTTGCCGGTGGCGCAGGCGGGGGCGTTCTGGCGGGGTCCAGGTGAGTGATGCGGCCGGGAGGGGCCGGAGGGCGCTGCTCCCCTGGGCCGAAAGGCGCGCCGCACCGCCTGGGCCGCAGGGCGCCCCTCCGCCAGGTGCCGGAGGGCGTCGCCCCACCAGGGCCGGAGGGCGTCGCCCCACCGAGGTCGGGGAGCGGCGCCCTCTGCTGGTCTCGTCGGCACGTGCCCTCTGCCGGGCCGCGCCGCGGGCTAGTGCGCCGCCGACTCCCAGTCCGGGCCCACGCCCACCGAGACGTCCAGCGGGGCCCGGAGGTGAACCGCGTCGGACATCTGCTCGCGCAGGACGGACTCGACCCGGTCGCGCTCGCCGGGGGCGATCTCCAGGACGATTTCGTCGTGGACCTGGAGCAGCATGCGGGACTTCAGCTCCGCCTCGCGCAGCGCGCCGTCCACCCGCAGCATGGCGATCTTCACGATGTCCGCCGCCGTGCCCTGGATGGGCGCGTTGAGCGCCATCCGCTCGGCCGCCTCGCGGCGCTGGCGGTTGTCGCTGTTGAGGTCCGGGAGATAGCGGCGGCGGCCGAAGAGCGTCGCCGTGTAGCCCGTGGCGCGGGCCTCGTCGACGACCCGGCGCAGGTAGTCGCGGACCCCGCCGAAGCGCTCGAAGTACGTGTCCATCAGCGCCCGGGCCTCGCCCGCGTCGATGTTCAGCTGCTGGGACAGGCCGAAGGCCGACAGTCCGTAGGCGAGGCCGTACGACATCGCCTTGATCTTGCGGCGCATCTCCGGCTCGACGGCCGAACGGTCGACGTCGAACACCTGGGAGGCGACCGTGTTGTGCAGGTCCTCGCCGGAGGTGAACGCCTCGATGAGGCCTTCGTCCTCGGAGAGGTGGGCCATCACGCGCAGTTCGATCTGGCTGTAGTCGGCCGTCATCAGCGACTCGAAGCCCTCGCCGACGACGAAGCCCCGGCGGATCGCCCGGCCCTCGTCCGTGCGGACCGGGATGTTCTGCAGGTTCGGGTCGGTGGAGGAGAGCCGGCCGGTCGCGGCGACGGTCTGGTTGAACGTGGTGTGGATACGGCTGTCGGCGGCGACGGTCTTGATCAGGCCCTCCACCGTCACCCGCAGCTTGGCCTGCTCACGGTGGCGGAGCATGATCACCGGCAGTTCGTTCTCGGTCTGGCCGGCGAGCCAGGCGAGTGCGTCGGCGTCGGTGGTGTAACCGGTCTTCGTCTTCTTGGTCTTGGGGAGGGCCAGCTCGCCGAAGAGGACCTCCTGGAGCTGCTTGGGCGAGCCCAGGTTGAACTCGTGGCCGGCGGCCGCGTGCGCCTCCTTCACGGCCTGCTGCACCGCGCCCGCGAACATCTGCTCCATCGCCTCGAGGTGGGCGTGGTCGGCCGCGATGCCGTGCCGCTCCATACGGGCGAGCAGGGCCGAGGTGGGCAGCTCCATGTCGCGGAGCAGCTCGGCCGCGCCGACCTCCTCGAGACGGCTCTCGAAGGCCTGCCCGAGGTCGAGGATCGCGCGGGCCTGGATCATCAGGGCCTCGGCCTCGGCGCCGTCGTCCGCGCCGAAGGCCAGCTGCCCGTCGGCCGCGGCGGCCGGGGCCAGCTCGCGGCCCAGGTACTCCAGGGACAGCGCGTCCAGGTCGAAGGAGCGGCGGCCGGGCTTGACCAGGTAGGCGGCGAGCGCGGTGTCCATGCCTACGCCCTCGATGCGCCAGCCGTGCTCGGCGAAGACCCGCATGGCGCCCTTGGCGTTGTGGAAGACCTTGGGCCGCGCGGTGTCGGCGAGCCAGGCCGACCACGCGTTCTCGTCGGCCTCGTCGAGCTCCGCGGGGTCGAACCAGGCCGCCGCTCCCCCGGCCGCGGCCAGCGCGACCTCGGCGACCGAACCGGTGCCGAGCGCCCAGGTGTCGACGGTGGCGACGCCCAGCGGCTGCTCGCTGCCGTGCTCGGCGAGCCAGCCGGCCAGCTCGCCGGTGCCGAGGACCGTGCCGTCGACCTCCACGCCCGCCTCGGCGACCGGGGTGGACTCGGCCTCCTCGGCGCCGGGGTCGACGGCGTAGAGCCGCTCGCGCAGCGACGGGTTGCGGATCTCCAGGGTGTCCAGGATCATCGCGACGTTCTTGCGGTCGTACGGGGCGCGCTCCAGGTCGGCGACCGTCCTCGGCAGCTCCACGGCCCGCTCCAGCTCGGTGAGCCGGCGGTTGAGCTTGACGGACTCCAGGTGGTCGCGGAGGTTCTGGCCGGCCTTGCCCTTCACCTCGTCGACGCGCTCCACCAGTTCGGCGAAGGAACCGAACTGGTTGATCCACTTCGCTGCGGTCTTCTCGCCGACGCCGGGGATGCCGGGGAGGTTGTCGGACGGGTCGCCGCGCAGGGCCGCGAAGTCGGGGTACTGGGCGGGCGTCAATCCGTACTTCTCGAAAACCTTCTCCGGGGTGAACCGGGTCAGCTCGGAGACGCCCTTGGTGGGATAGAGGACCGTGGTGTGGTCGGTGACCAGCTGGAAGGAGTCGCGGTCGCCGGTGACGATCAGGACGTCGAAGCCCTCGGCCTCGGCCTGGGTGGCGAGGGTGGCGATGATGTCGTCGGCCTCGAAGCCCTCGACGGCGAAGCGCTGCGCGTGCATCGCGTCGAGCAGCTCGCCGATCAGCTCGACCTGGCCCTTGAACTCGTCCGGGGTCTTGGAGCGGTTCGCCTTGTACTCGGTGAACTCCTCCGAGCGCCAGGTCTTGCGGGAGACGTCGAACGCCACCGCGAAGTGCGTGGGCGCCTCGTCACGCAGGGTGTTGGCCAGCATCGACGCGAAGCCGTAGATCGCGTTCGTCGGCTGCCCCGTCGCGGTCGTGAAGTTCTCCGCGGGCAGCGCGAAGAACGCGCGGTACGCCAGCGAGTGCCCGTCCATGAGCATCAGCCGGGGACGGGGGCCGCCGGGGGTCTTGTCGGTCTGCTTCGCTGCTGTCTCTGCCACGCCCCCGATCCTGCCACGCCGCACTGACAGTCAGGGCCGACGGTTCGCGGACGCAGCCGTGACAGGCATCGGCGCGGGCGCCGCGGCAGGCGTCGGCGCGGGCATCCACGCGGGCGTTGGTCCCGTTCTGTTTCTGTCGCGGGCACTGTTCCCGTTCTGTCCGGGAACCCGGCCTCGTTCGTTGTCGGTGGCGCGTGCGAGGATCGGTGGCTCAGGGCAGTGGTGCCGGCGTAGAGGAGATCGTGCGATGGCGACTAAGCCGCCCAAGGGCGACCCGGTCCAGGACGCGCCGCGGGTCGCGGAGCCCAAGCACGCGGCGGCGGGACTGCCGGCCATCGGGCACACGCTGCGCATCGCCCAGCAGCAGATGGGCGTGAAGCGCACCGCGCTGACGCTGCTGCGGGTCAACCAGAAGGACGGCTTCGACTGCCCCGGCTGCGCCTGGCCGGAGCCGGACCACCGGCACGCGGCCGAGTTCTGCGAGAACGGCGCCAAGGCGGTGGCCGAGGAGGCCACCCTGCGCCGGGTGACCCCCGAGTTCTTCGCCGCGCACTCCGTCGCCGATCTGCACCACCGCAGCGGTTACTGGCTCGGCCAGCAGGGGCGGCTCACCCACCCCATGTACCTCGCCGAGGGCGCCGAGCACTACGAGCCGGTCGACTGGGAGCGCGCCTTCGACATCATCGGCGAGGAGATCGCCGCCCTCGCCTCCCCCGACGAGGCCGTCTTCTACACCTCGGGCCGCACCAGCAACGAGGCCGCGTTCCTGTACCAGCTGTTCGCGCGCGAGCTGGGCACCAACAACCTGCCGGACTGCTCCAACATGTGCCACGAGTCCTCGGGCTCGGCGCTGAGCGAGACGATCGGCATCGGCAAGGGCAGCGTCCACCTGGAGGACCTCTACAAGGCCGACCTGATCGTCGTGGCCGGGCAGAACCCGGGGACCAACCACCCCCGGATGCTCTCCGCGCTGGAGAAAGCCAAGGCCAAAGGCGCGAGGATCATCAGCGTCAACCCGCTCCCCGAGGCCGGTCTGGAGCGGTTCAAGAACCCGCAGACCCCCCAGGGCATGCTCAAGGGCGCCGCCCTCACCGACCTGTTCCTGCAGATCCGCATCGGCGGCGACCAGGCCCTGTTCCGGCTCCTCAACAAGCTGGTCCTGGAGACCGAGGGAGCCGTCGACGAGGAGTTCGTGCGCGAGCACACCCACGGGTACGAGGAGTTCGCGGCGGCCGCCCGGGCCGCCGACTGGGACGAGACGCTCGCGGCGACCGGTCTCACCCGCGCGGAGATAGAGGAAGCCCTGCGGATGGTGCTCGCCTCGGAGCGGACCATCGTCTGCTGGGCGATGGGCCTCACCCAGCACAAGCACTCGGTGCCGACGATCCGGGAGGTGGTCAACTTCCTGCTGCTGCGCGGCAACATCGGCCGCACCGGCGCCGGTGTGTGCCCGGTCCGCGGCCACTCGAACGTGCAGGGCGACCGCACGATGGGCATCTTCGAGCGCCCCGCCCCGGCTTTCCTGGACGCCCTGGAGAAGGAGTTCGGCTTCGCGCCCCCGCGCGAGCACGGCTTCGACGTGGTCCGGGCGATCCGCGCGCTGCGCGACGGCGAGGCGAAGGTCTTCTTCGCGATGGGCGGCAACTTCGTCTCCGCCACCCCCGACACGGAGGTCACCGAGGCGGCCGTGCGGCGGGCACGGCTGACCGTGCACGTGTCGACGAAGCTCAACCGTTCGCATGTCGTCACGGGCGCGCGGGCGCTGATCCTGCCGACGCTCGGCCGGACCGAGCGGGATCTCCAGGTCGGCCCGGACGGGAAAAGCACAGAGCAGTTCGTCACCGTCGAGGACTCCATGGGCATGGTGCACGCCTCGCGCGGCCGGCTGCGGCCGGCGAGCGCGCACCTGCTGTCGGAGCCCGCGATCGTGTGCCGGCTGGCCCGCCGGGTGCTGGGCTCCGGGTCCCGGACGCCGTGGGAGGAGTTCGAGAAGGACTACGCGACCGTCCGGGACCGGATCGCCCGGGTGATCCCGGGCTTCGAGGACTTCAACACGCGCGTGGCGCACCCGGGCGGGTTCGCGCTCCCGCACGCCCCGCGCGACGAGCGCCGCTTCCCGACCGCCACCGGCAAGGCGAACTTCACGGCGGCGCCGGTGGAGTTCCCCGAGCTGCCCGAGGGCCGGCTGCTGCTGCAGACGCTGCGCTCGCACGACCAGTACAACACCACGATCTACGGCCTGGACGACCGCTACCGGGGCATCACCAACGGACGCCGGGTGGTCCTGGTGAACCCGGAGGACGCGCGGCGGCTGGGGGTCGGCGACGGGTCGTACGTCGACCTGGTGAGCGAGTGGAAGGACGGCGTGGAGCGCCGGGCGCCCGGTTTCCGGGTGGTGCACTACCCGACGGCGCTGGGCTGCGCGGCGGCCTACTACCCGGAGACCAACGTGCTGGTCCCGCTCGACCACACCGCGGACACCAGCAACACCCCGGCCAGCAAGTCCGTCGTGGTCCGGCTGGAGAGCGCGGTGCCGCACCCGAGGACCGCTGTCTGAGCGCTCGCTCAGCCGATCTGGAAGAATCGGCAGCCGACTGAGCGTTTGCTCAGGGGAGAGACAGCTGTACGACGAACGGAGCCGGCCCATGGGCGAGCAGCAGCATGTGAAGTTCCCGCAGGAGGTCATCGACGAGTACGCCTCGCTCGGCGTCGACCTGCCGGCCCTGTTCTCGGCGGGCCACCTCGGCACCCGGATGGGCGTGCAGATCCTGGAGGCCTCGGCGGACCGGGTCGTCGGCACCATGCCGGTGGAGGGCAACACCCAGCCGTACGGGCTGCTGCACGGCGGGGCCAGCGCGGTGCTGGCGGAGACCCTGGGGTCGGTCGGGTCGATGCTGCACGGCGGCAGCTCGAAGATCGCGGTCGGCGTCGACCTGAACTGCACGCACCACCGCGGGGCCCGCTCCGGCCTGGTCACCGGCGTGGCCACGCCCGTGCACCGGGGGCGCTCGACCGCGACGTACGAGATCGTGATCAGCGACGACGAGGGACGCCGGGTGTGCACGGCCCGCCTCACCTGCCTGCTGCGGGACGTGACCAAGGCCGACGAGGACCGCGTCCGGGGCTGACACCCGGCGTGACGCGTCCATTGCCCCACGCCGTCCGCGCCCGTAGCTTCGGCGCATGGGACGGCGAGGAGGCCCCCGACCGGGGACGACCGCACTGGGGCTGGGGCTCGGACTCGCCCTCGTCCTCGCCCTGCCGACCGCCTGCGCCGGCCCGGACGGCCCCGGCCGCCCCGATCCCGCCCCCGCGAGCCCCGCGCCCGCCGCGACCCCGTCCACCCCGCCGTCAGCCTCCCCGGCGGTCTCCTCGATCGTCTCCGACGCCGAGCTGTGCGCCACGATCGTCGCGCACTGGTCGCGCGAGGTGCTCGACAGCGGCACTTACGGCGACTACCAGTCGATGGGACTGTCCAACGGGCAGTACGAGATCCTGCGGGACGTCGTCGACGCCGCGCGGGCCGTGCGACGCGGCCAAGGGGCCGCTGCCGCCGACGAGTTGATCGACCGTCGGGCGCGAACCGCCTGCGCCGGGCGGTACCGCGACGGCACACCTACAGGAGGCCCCTGGCAGTGAGCGGCACGAGCGGCATCGGCCCCGTCGAGGCGGGCGAGGGCACCAGCGCGTGGGACGTCCCGGAGACGGTCGCCCCCGCTCCCCCGCACTCCGCCCGCCACCGCGCCGTCGTCGCCCTCGCCGCGTCGGCCGCCCTGCTCGCGGGCGGCGGCTACCTCGTCGCGACCCGCCCGCACAGCCCGCCGCCGCCCGAAGCGCCGTACCCCGCGCAGACGGTGGCGTTCGCGTTCCTCGGCGGCCGCGCCACCTCCCCCTGGGCGGAGCCCCGCAGTTTCAGCTTCGCGGTGCGTATGACCGTCATGGACGGGCCGCCGGTCACCGTGCCCCGGATAGCCCAGCCCTATGCCGGCCTCGCCCTGACCGTGTCGCCACGCGCACCGTTCCGGACAAAGTCGGGCTCACCCCGTGAGATCACGATCACGATGCATGTGACCGATTGTGGGGCAGTTCCGAAGGATGCCGGACTTCCTTTCCTGGACGTAACTCTGCGTAATGCCCGTGCAATACAAGTACAGAGTTTCATCCTGGGATCCCGCTACGCACAGCACCTCTCTCACGCCCTGAAAGTCGCCTGTAGCAACAGTTAGCGATCATCCCGGGTAATCACCAAAACATCCGAGACACCTGATCCGACGGCGGCGGGTCCTGCGGGTTCTCAGCATGCGGACGGGGCGAATCGGCCGGAATTCCGCTCTTCTCCGCACCGTGTACCGCTCTGCATTACCTCGTGTCATAACAAGAGCGTCACAGCATGGGTCAGACCCTCCTCCGCGTTCCCCACACCCGCCTAGAGTCACGGCCAGTCACGGCACCGTCGGAATCCCTCTTCGACCGGGGCGCGCGACTCGACCGTTTCCACGGGGATGCGGTTGTTCAGGGGAAAGGACTGATCGTGCGTCAACGTTCGCTCATCGCCATCACCGCCGCGCTGGCAGCGGGAGCACTCACCCTCACCGCCTGCGGTTCGCGAGACAGCGGCGACAAGGGCTCCGACTCCGGCAGCGGTGGCACCACCGTCACCATCGGCGTCGACGCCCCGCTGACCGGCGACCTGTCCGCGCTCGGCCTGGGTATCAAGAACTCGGTGGACCTGGCGGTCAAGCAGGCCAACAAGAAGAAGTACGTCGACGGCGTCACCTTCAAGATCGAGGCCAAGGACGACCAGGCCCAGCCCTCCTCCGGCCAGGCCAACGCGTCCGCCTTCGTCGGCGACAACAGCGTCTACGGCGTGGTCGGCCCGCTGAACTCCTCCGTCGCGCAGTCGATGCAGAAGGTGTTCGACGACGCGAAGCTGGTCGAGGTCTCCCCGGCCAACACCAACCCCGCGCTGACCCAGGGCGACAACTGGCAGACGACGAAGGCCCGTCCGTACAAGTCGTACTTCCGTACCGCGACCACGGACGCCATCCAGGGCCCGTTCGCCGCGCAGTACGTGTACAACACGGCGAAGCTGACCAAGGCCTTCATCATCGACGACAAGAAGACCTACGGCGCCGGTCTCGCCGCGACCTTCACCGGGGAGTTCAAGAAGCTCGGCGGCAAGGTGGTCGGCACCGAGCACATCAACCCGGACTCCAAGGACTACTCCGCGGTCGTCACCAAGGTGAAGAACTCGGGCGCCACCGTGGTCTACTACGGCGGCGAGTACCCGCAGGCCGGTCCGCTGAGCAAGCAGCTCAAGGCCGCCGGCGCCAAGATCCCGCTGGTCGGCGGTGACGGCATCTACGCCGACGACTACATCAAGCTGGCGGGCACCGCCGCGACCGGCGACATGGCCACCTCGGTCGGCGCCCCGGTCGAGACCCTCGACTCCGCCAAGGAGTTCGTCGCCAACTACAAGGCGGGCGGCTACACCGAGGCGTACGGCGCCTACGGCGGTTACTCCTACGACTCGGCCTGGGCGATCATCGAGGCCGTGAAGAAGGTCGTCGACGACAACGGCGGCAAGCTGCCGTCCGACGCCCGCGCGAAGATCACCGCCGCGGTGCAGAACGTCTCCTTCGACGGTGTGACCGGCAAGGTCTCCTTCGACGAGTACGGTGACGCGACCAACAAGCAGCTCACCGTCTACAAGGTCGAAGGCGGTGCGTGGAAGGCGGCCACCTCGGGCACGTTCACGCCGAGCAGCTGACCCACACCCGCACGCAGCACCGAGCCGCGCGGGGCGCTGTTCCACTGGCGCCCCGCGCGGACTCGCATCCGGCCTCATCCGTCGAACATTCCGAACGTCTCGGAGGACATGCGGTGAACGAACTGCCGCAGCAGCTGGTCAACGGCCTGCTACTGGGATCCATGTACGGGCTGGTCGCCATTGGCTACACGATGGTCTATGGCATCGTCCAGCTCATCAACTTCGCCCACGGCGAGATCTTCATGACCGGCGCCTTCGGCGCGCTCACGGTCTACGCGTACGTACTGCCCGACGGCACCTCGATCTGGATAGCGCTTCCGCTGATGCTGGTGGGCGCGATCATCGTCGCCGTCCTGGTCGCGGTCGGGGCGGAACGCTTCGCCTACCGTCCGCTGCGCACCGCGCCGCGTCTCGCCCCCCTCATCACCGCCATCGGCCTCTCGCTGGCCCTGCAGCAGGCGGTGTGGGCCTGGTACCCCGAGGCCAAGTCCGCCCGTACCTTCCCCACCATCCCGGGCGGCCCCTTCAACATCGGCAACGTCACGATCCAGACCGGTGACATCTTCCTGGTGATCGTGGCCCCGCTCAGCATGGCCTTCCTCGCCTACTTCGTGATGCGCACCCGCACCGGCCGCGGCATGCAGGCCACCGCCCAGGATCCGGACACCGCGAAGCTGATGGGCGTCAACACCGACCGCATCATCGTGATCGCGTTCGCCCTCGGTGCCGCCTTCGCCGCCGTCGGCGGTGTCGCCTACGGCCTCAAGTACGGCCAGATCGACTTCAAGATGGGCTTCCTGCTCGGCCTGAAGGCCTTCACCGCGGCCGTCCTCGGCGGTATCGGCAACATCTACGGCGCCATGCTCGGCGGCCTCGTCCTCGGCGTCGCCGAGGCCCTGTCGACCGCGTACATCTCGGACATCCCCGGCATGAGCCAGTTCGGCAGCCAGTCCTGGGCCGACGTCTGGGCGTTCGTACTCCTCATCCTCGTACTGCTGTTCAGGCCCCAGGGTCTGCTCGGCGAACGCGTCGCGGACAGGGCGTGACACCGATGACCACACAGACCACCGCATCCGAGACCCCCGAGTCCCCGGAGACCCCGGCCGCCCCCGCGGCCCCGCAGAGCGGCCTGATCGGCCTGCCCGCCCCGCTCGGCCGCGCCCTCGCCACCGGCGGCGGCGTCCTCGCCATCATCTCCACGTTCATGTCGTGGACCTGGACCGCCGACTTCCCCGGTGACCTCACCCTCTACGGCTCCCCGGGCGGCCTGCAGGTCCTGGTGCTGATCGGCGGCATCCTCACCGCCCTGTTCGGTCTGGCCTCCTACGGCTTCAAGTGGCTGACCCTGCTGACCCCGGGCAGCGCCGACAGCGCACTGAAGATGGCCGCGCTCGGCACCTTCGCCACCGCCTGGTACACGGTGATCGCCATCAGCGTGAAGCTCGGCGGCGTGGTCAACCTGGACCCCGGCGGCTTCGTCGTCGCGATCGCCACCCTGCTCGCAGTGGTCGGCGCGCTGGCCCTGCCGTTCGAGCGGCCGGAGCCCGACCCGATCGACCCGGACGACACCGGCTGGGAGCTGTTCCGGCACAACACGCGCCAGAAGTGGAACGTGTTCAGGGCAGCCTTCGCCGGCAAGACGCCGGCCCCGGCGGCCCCGCTGCTCCCCTGGGTCGAGATCCTGGTCATCGTCGCGGCCATGGCCGTGGGCCTGATCGTCTTCAGCTACGGCATCGGCACCTCGTACGACCAGCTGTTCATCGGCTTCCTGATCACCGCCGGCTTCGGTTTCGCCTCGCTCTCCAAGGCCGGGATCGTGGCCCGCGTCTCGGCGATCACCGCGAAGCACCGGAACATCACCATGACCGGCGCCTTCCTGGCCGCCGCGGCGTTCCCGTTCACGCAGTCCAACGACCAGTACGCGACGATCGGCGTCTACATCCTGATCTTCGCGACCGTCGCCCTCGGCCTGAACATCGTCGTCGGCCTCGCCGGCCTCCTCGACCTCGGTTACGTCGCCTTCCTCGGTGTCGGCGCCTACACCGCGGCCCTGGTCTCCGGCTCGCCGTCCTCGCCGCTGCACGTGCAGTGGCCGTTCTGGGCGTCGGCGCTGCTCGGCGCGGCCGTCGCGATGATCTTCGGCGTCGTCATCGGCGCCCCGACCCTGCGACTGCGCGGCGACTACCTGGCCATCGTCACCCTCGGCTTCGGTGAGATCTTCCGGATCACCGTCCTCAACCTGGACGGCACCTCGGGCCCGGACGTCACCAACGGTTCCAACGGCATCTCCTCGATCCCGAACCTGAACATCCTCGGCTTCGACTTCGGTGCCGAGCACCAGATCCTCGGTTCCACCATCGGGCGGTTCGCCAACTACCTGCTGCTGATGCTGATCATCACGTTCATCGTGGTCATCGTCTTCCGCCGCAGCAGCGACTCCCGTATCGGCCGCGCCTGGGTCGCCATCCGCGAGGACGAGACCGCCGCGCTCGCCATGGGCATCAACGGCTTCCGGGTCAAGCTGATCGCGTTCGCCCTGGGTGCCTGCCTGGCCGGCCTGTCCGGCTCGGTCCAGGCGCACGTCACCTACACGGTGACCCCGGAGCAGTACCAGTTCGCCTACGTGGTGCCGCCCAACTCGGCGTTCCTGCTGGCCGCGGTGGTCCTCGGCGGCATGGGCACCATCTCCGGCCCGCTGGTCGGCGCGTCCCTGCTGTACCTGATCCCGGCCAAGCTGCAGTTCCTCGGCGACTACCAGCTCTTCGCCTTCGGCGTCACGCTCATCCTGCTGATGCGCTTCCGCCCGGAGGGCCTCATCCCCAACCGGCGCCGCCAGCTCGAGTTCCACGAAGAGGCCGAAGCGCCCGCCGTCCTCACCAAGGCAGGGGCCTGACCACGATGACCACGGAAACTACCGTCAAGGACGCCGCGGCCGGCGAAGTCGTGCTCGACGCGCGCGGTGTGACCATGCGCTTCGGCGGCCTCACCGCCGTCCGCAATGTCGACTTCACCGTCAAGAGCGGCGAGATCGTCGGTCTGATCGGCCCCAACGGCGCCGGCAAGACCACCTTCTTCAACTGCCTCACCGGCCTCTACATCCCCACCGAGGGCGAGGTCCGGTACAAGGGCGAGGTCCTGCCGCCGAAGTCCTTCAAGGTGACGGCGGCCGGCATCGCCCGGACCTTCCAGAACATCCGGCTGTTCGCCAACATGACCGTCCTGGAGAACGTGCTGGTCGGCCGCCACACCCGCACCAAGGAGGGCCTCTGGTCCGCCCTGCTGCGCGGCCCCGGCTTCCACCGCGCCGAGTCGGCCTCCCGCGCCCGGGCCATGGAGCTCCTGGAGTTCGTGGGCCTGGAGAAGAAGGCCGAGCACCTCGCCCGCAACCTGCCCTACGGCGAGCAGCGCAAGCTGGAGATCGCGCGGGCGCTGGCCAGCGAGCCGGGCCTGCTGCTGCTCGACGAGCCGACGGCCGGCATGAACCCGCAGGAGACCCGGGCCACCGAGGAACTGGTCTTCGCGATCCGGGACAAGGGCATCGCCGTGCTCGTCATCGAGCACGACATGCGGTTCATCTTCAACCTCTGCGACCGCGTCGCCGTCCTGGTGCAGGGCGAGAAACTCATCGAGGGCGACAGCGCGACCGTGCAGGGCGACGAGCGGGTCATCGCCGCGTACCTCGGCGAGCCGTTCGAGAACGCGCCCGGCGACGAGGAGGCCGCCGAGGTCGAGGCGGCGGAAGCCGCAGCCGAGGCCGACACCCCGACCGACGCCGTGCCCGGCAAGGAGAACGACCGATGACCGCACTGCTCGAAGTGGAGGACCTGCGGGTCGCCTACGGCAAGATCGAGGCCGTCAAGGGCATCTCGTTCAAGGTCGAGGCCGGCGAGGTCGTCACCCTGATCGGCACCAACGGCGCCGGCAAGACGACGACCCTGCGCACGCTGTCCGGGCTGCTCAAGCCGGTCGGCGGGCAGATCCGGTTCAACGGCAAGTCGCTGAAGAAGGTCCCGGCCCACCAGGTGGTCTCGCTGGGCCTCGCCCACTCCCCCGAGGGGCGGCACATCTTCCCGCGCATGACCATCGAGGACAACCTGCGCCTCGGGGCGTTCCTGCGCAACGACAAGCCGGGCATCGAGAAGGACATCCAGCGGTCCTACGACCTCTTCCCGATCCTCGGTGAGCGGCGCAAGCAGGCCGCGGGTACCCTCTCGGGCGGCGAGCAGCAGATGCTGGCGATGGGGCGGGCGCTGATGTCCCAGCCGAAGCTGCTGATGCTGGACGAGCCGTCCATGGGGCTGTCGCCGATCATGATGCAGAAGATCATGGCGACGATCGCGGAGCTGAAGTCCCAGGGGACGACGATCCTGCTGGTCGAGCAGAACGCGCAGGCGGCGCTGTCGCTGGCCGACCAGGGGCATGTGATGGAGGTCGGCAACATCGTCCTGTCGGGCACGGGTCAGGATCTGCTGCACGACGAGTCGGTTCGTAAGGCCTATTTGGGCGAGGACTAGGTAACCGCAGAGGCCCGCGTCCCCTTCTCCGGGGCGCGGGCCTTCGTGCGTCGGGTTCAGCCCTTGCTGGACTTCTTCTCGTCGCTGTCCGCGATGACCGCCTCGGCGACCTGCTGCATCGACATGCGGCGGTCCATGGACGTCTTCTGGATCCAGCGGAAGGCGGCCGGCTCGGTCAGGCCGTACTCGGTCTGGAGGATGGACTTGGCGCGGTCGACGAGCTTGCGGGTCTCCAGGCGCTGGGAGAGGTCGGCGACCTCGGCCTCCAGCTGCTTCAGCTCGCTGAACCGGGAGACGGCCATCTCGATCGCCGGGACGACGTCGCTCTTGCTGAACGGCTTGACCAGGTAGGCCATCGCGCCGGCGTCGCGGGCCCGCTCGACCAGGTCGCGCTGGGAGAAGGCGGTCAGCATCAGGACCGGGGCGATGGACTCCTCGGCGATCTTCTCGGCCGCGGAGATGCCGTCCAGCTTGGGCATCTTGACGTCGAGGATGACCAGGTCGGGGCGGTGCTCGCGGGCGAGTTCCACGGCCTGCTCGCCGTCACCGGCCTCGCCGACGACCGTGTAGCCCTCCTCCTCCAGCATCTCCTTGAGGTCGAGCCGGATCAGGGCCTCGTCCTCGGCGATGACGACCCGGGTCGTCATCGGAGGCACGTGCGACTTGTCGTCGTCGGGTGCGTCGACTGGCTGGGGCGACTCGGCGGCGGTCACAGGGGCTCCTCGTTCAGGGCATGGGTACTGCTGACAAGAGCCTACCTAGCTACGGTATGGTGGACGCGCGGAGGGTCGGGGATCACCTTGGATTCTTCGAGCCCCGGTAGCCCAATTGGCAGCAGGCAACGGATTCAAAACCCGTACAGTGTCGGTTCGAGTCCGACCCGGGGCACTTTTCCTTGGATTCCAAGGTCGCGATAAGAAGACAATAAAAAGACATGAATGAGGGCCCCTCCGCCGGACGGAGGGGCCCTCGTTCGTCACTTGGGGCTGTCGTCCTCGCCGATGTGGTGCACGCGGACCATGTTGGTCGAGCCGGAGACACCGGGCGGGGAGCCCGCCGTGATGACCACGATGTCGCCCTTCTGGCAGCGGCCGTACTTCAGCAGCAGTTCGTCGACCTGGTCGACCATCTTGTCCGTCGAGTCGACGTGCGGGCCGAGGAGGGTCTCGACGCCCCAGGTGAGGTTGAGCTGGGAGCGGGTGGCCGGCTCCGGGGTGAAGGCCAGCAGCGGGATCGGCGAGCGGTAGCGGGAGAGCCGACGGACGGTGTCTCCGGACTGGGTGAACGCGACCAGGAACTTCGCGCCCAGGAAGTCGCCGATCTCGGCGGCGGCCCGGGCGACCGCGCCGCCCTGGGTGCGGGGCTTGTTGCTCTCGGTCAGCTCCGGCAGGCCCTTGGCGAGGATGTCCTCCTCGGCGGCCTCGACGATCTTCGCCATCGTCCGGACGGTCTCGATCGGGTACTTGCCGACGCTGGTCTCGCCGGAGAGCATCACCGCGTCCGTGCCGTCGATCACCGCGTTGGCGACGTCGGAGGCCTCGGCGCGGGTGGGGCGGGAGTTCTCGATCATCGAGTCGAGCATCTGGGTGGCGACGATGACCGGCTTGGCGTTGCGCTTGGCCAGCTTGACGGCGCGCTTCTGGACGATCGGCACCTGCTCCAGCGGCATCTCCACGCCCAGGTCGCCGCGCGCGACCATGATGCCGTCGAAGGCGGCCACGATGGAGTCGATGTTCTCGACGGCCTGCGGCTTCTCGACCTTGGCGATCACCGGGAGGCGGCGGCCCTCCTCGTCCATGATCCGGTGGACGTCCTCGATGTCCTTGCCGCTGCGCACGAAGGACAGGGCGATCACGTCGACGCCGGTGCGCAGCGCCCACCGCAGGTCCGCCTCGTCCTTCTCGGACAGGGCCGGGACGGAGACGGCGACACCGGGGAGGTTGAGGCCCTTGTGGTCGGAGACCATGCCGCCCTCGACCACGGTGGTGTGCACCCGGGGGCCGTCCACATGGGTGACTTCGAGGCAGACCTTGCCGTCGTCGACGAGGACGCGCTCACCGGGGGTGACGTCACCGGCGAGGCCGGAGTACGTCGTTCCGCACTGCCGGCGGTCGCCCTCGGCGCCCTCCTCCACCGTGATGGTGAAGGTGTCACCGCGTTCGAGGAGTACGGGCCCCTCGGTGAAGCGGCCGAGCCGGATCTTCGGACCTTGAAGGTCGGCGAGGATCCCGACGCTGTGACCGGTCTCGTCGGAGGCCTTGCGCACCCGCTGGTAGCGCTCCTCGTGCTCGGCGTAGCTGCCGTGGCTGAGGTTGAGTCGGGCGACGTCCATTCCGGCCTCGACCAGGCCCTTGATCTGGTCGTACGAGTCGGTGGCGGGCCCCAGAGTACAAACGATCTTTGCTCGGCGCATACTTCGAGCCTAGGCCTTACCGGCGGGTAGAGAATTGGTCGCACATGACGACCCAACAACCTTTGCGTGAAGGCCTATTGACAAGTGTTGAATTGTGCGACAGGCCGCTCCGATGAGCATCTCGCATGTGTTGAATACGGCATTCCCGGTATCGGGATCACAGCTCCGGCGGTGTCATCGTGAAATGCGCACTGACCTGAGCGGTCACGCGCAGTTGCGGAGGTTCGAGATCCAGCGGTTCGGCGGGCTCCCGCATTTCGGCGGCCGCCAGGCTGCGGACTCCGGCGGCGAAGGCCGGCCGGTGCGGTCGCGGCCCCTCGACACCGGTGTCGGCCAGCTCGATCAGGGCGGCGAGGGAGGTGCCGAGGGCGCTCGCGTACTCCCGGGCCCGCTGCACCGCCTCGGCGACCGCCCGCCGCCGGGCCTCGCCGTGCACGGGCGAGTCGGGTCGCAGCGCCCACCAGGGGCCGTCGACCCGGGTCAGCTCCAGGTCGGCGAGCCGGGTGACCAGTTCGCCGAGCACGGTGAAGTCGGTGAACTCGGCGGTGAGCTGCACCCGGCCGTGATAACTGCGCACCCGCTCGCCCCGGCCTCGCTCGGTGAACTCGGGGGCGATGGAGAAGGCGCCCGTCGACAGCCGTTCCACTACATCGCCGTACGACTTGATCAGGTCGAGGGCGGTGGTGTTGCGGCGGGTGAGGTCGTCCAGGGTCGAACGGCGGTCGCGGCCCCGGGCGCTGACCAGGACGCCGATCCGGGCCAGTTCCGGCTCGACCTCCAGCTCGGCCTCGCCGCGCACGACGAGGAGCGGGGCGTCGGGGGTGCCGGCCGAGGGGTGCGCCTCTGAGGTCATACGCCCCACTCTGTCACGCCATCCCCGCTTGTGCGCACCGGAGTTAACACTCCGGGTCACCAGATCGCAACCTCCCGGACCTGTTGCCGTCAGTCATGCCCAGGACAGAATCTACGCGCGTCGTTGACCGAATCCCGAGGAGATCAAGACATGCCGTTGAACCGCCGGAAGTTCCTGAAGAAGTCCGCCGCGACCGGAGCGGGAGTGGCGGTCGCCGGCGCGGCGGCGGCTCCGGCGCAGGCCGCCCAGGCTCCCGCGAAGCCCGCCAAGCAGCCCAAGCGGTACGCGCTGACCGTCATGGGCACCACCGACCTGCACGGGCACGTCTTCAACTGGGACTACTTCAAGGACGCGGAGTACTCCGACAAGGCCGGCAACGCGATGGGCCTGGCCCGCATCTCGACCCTGGTGAACCAGGTGCGCGAGGCGAAGGGCCGCTGCAACACCCTGCTCCTGGACGCCGGCGACACCATCCAGGGCACTCCTCTGACGTACTACTACGCCAAGGTCGACCCGATCACCGCCAAGGGCGGCCCGGTGCACCCGATGGCGCAGGCCATGAACGCGATCGGGTACGACGCGGCGGCGCTCGGCAACCACGAGTTCAACTACGGCATCGAGACCCTGCGCAAGTTCGAGGACCAGCTGCACTTCCCGCTGCTCGGCGCCAACGCGGTCGACGCGACGACCCTCAAGCCCGCCTTCCCGCCCTACTTCATGAAGAAGTTCCACGTCCCGGGCGCCCCGCCGGTCAAGGTCGCCGTCCTCGGTCTGACCAACCCGGGCATCGCGATCTGGGACAAGGCCTATGTGCAGGGCAAGCTGGCCTTCCCCGGTCTTGAGGAGCAGGCCGCGAAGTGGGTGCCCAAGCTGAAGGCGATGGGCGCCGACGTGGTCGTGGTCTCGGCGCACTCCGGCTCCTCCGGCACCTCCTCCTACGGCGACCAGGTGCCGTACGTCGAGAACGCCGCCGCGAACGTCGCCAGGCAGGTGCCGGGCATCGACGCGATCCTGGTCGGCCACGCGCATGTGGAGATCCCGGAGCTGAAGGTCACCAACGAGGCGACCGGCAAGACGGTCGTCCTCTCCGAGCCGCTCTGCTACGCCGAGCGCCTCACCCTCTTCGACATCGAGCTGGTGTTCGGCAAGGGCAGGTGGGAGGTCGAGTCGGTCTCCGCCTCGCTGCTGAACTCCAACACCGTGGCCGACGACCCGAAGATCACCAAGCTGCTCTCCGACGAGCACGCCGAGGTCGTCGCGTACGTCAACCAGGTCGTCGGCAGCGCCACCGAGACCCTCACCACGGTCGAGGCCCGCTACCAGGACGCCCCGATCATCGACCTGATCACCAAGGTCCAGGAGGACGTGGTCAAGGCGGCCCTGGCGGGCACCGAGTACGCCGCGCTGCCGGTGATCGCCCAGGCCTCGCCGTTCTCCCGCACCTCGGAGATCCCGGCCGGCGACGTGACCATCCGGGACCTGTCGAGCCTGTACGTGTACGACAACACCCTGGTCGCCAAGCTGATGACGGGCGCCCAGATCCGGTCGTACCTGGAGTACTCGGCGGAGTACTTCGTCCAGACGGCCGCCGACGCCGTCGTCGACGTGGAGAAGCTGACCAACGCGAACAGCCGTCCGGACTACAACTACGACTACGTGTCGGGCCTCCGCTACGAGATCGACATCGCCCAGGCGGCCGGGTCGCGCATCAAGAACCTCACCTACGACGGCGCCGCCCTGGACGACACCCGGCAGTTCGTGCTGGCGGTGAACAACTACCGGGCCAACGGCGGCGGGGCGTTCCCGTACGTCGCCTCGGCCAAGGAGCTGTGGTCCGAGTCGACGGAGATCCGCACCCGGATCGCGGAGTGGGTGACCGCCAAGGGCGTTCTCGACCCGAAGGACTTCGCGTCGGTGGACTGGCGGCTGACGCGGAACGGCACTCCGGTGTTCTGAGGC
Organism: Streptomyces sp. NPDC048288; assembly: GCF_043201555.1. Taxonomy (NCBI): domain Bacteria; kingdom Bacillati; phylum Actinomycetota; class Actinomycetes; order Kitasatosporales; family Streptomycetaceae; genus Streptomyces; species Streptomyces sp. NPDC048288. The sequence continues at coordinate 1,075,029 of NZ_JBICZD010000001.1, read as the reverse complement.
GTGCGCGTGTTCTGAGGCGTGCGAAGGGCGCCGGTCCGTGGGGCCGGCGCCCTTCGCTCAGTCGACCAGGGGGGTGAGCTGCCTCGGCTGCTGCTGCGCCGGGACCCGCTCCTCCGGCCGCTCCAGGCCGAAGCTGGTGAAGGCCGTACGGGCGGGCAGCGGGTAGGGGTCCTTGCCGGTCAGGGAGTTGAGGATGGTGGCGCTGCGCCAGGCGGCCAGCCCCAGGTCGGGGGCGCCGACGCCATGGGTGTGGAGTTCGGCGTTCTGGACGTACGCCGAGCCGGTCACCGACGGGTCGAGGACCAGCCGGAACCGCTCGTCCACGCGCGGGCGTTCGCTGCTGTCGCGGCGCAGATAGGGGTCGAGTCCGGCGAGCAGCCGGCCGAGCGGGCGCTCGCGGTAGCCGGTGGCCAGGACGACGGCGTCGGTGGCGAGCCGGGAGCGGGTGCCCTGCTGGACGTGTTCCAGGTGGAGTTCGACCTTGGTGGTGGCGATGCGTCCGGCCGTACGGACCTGGACGCCCGGGGTCAGGACGGCGTCGGGCCAGCCGCCGTGCAGGGTGCGGCGGTACAGCTCGTCGTGGATGGCGGCCATGGTGTCGGCGTCGATGCCCTTGTGCAGCTGCCACTGGGAGCCGACGAGCCGGTCCCGGACGGGCTCGCCGAGGGCGTGGAAGTAGCGGGTGTAGTCGGGGGTGAAGTGCTCCAGGCCGAGCTTGGAGTACTCCATGGGCGCGAACGCCTCGCTGCGGCCGATCCAGTGCAGCTTCTCGCGGCCCGCGGGGCGGTGGCGCAGCAGGTCGAGGAAGACCTCGGCGCCGGACTGCCCGGAGCCGACGACGGTGACGTGCTCGGCGGCCAGGAAGGCCTCGCGGTGGTCGAGGTAGTCGGCCGCGTGGACGACCGGGACGCCCGGGGACTCCACCAGGGGTCTGAGCGGATCGGGCACGTACGGGACGGTCCCGACGCCGAGCACGACGTTCCTCGTGTAGGTACGGCCGAGGGCCTCGGCCTCCCCCTCGGCGTCGAGCTGGGTGAAGTCGACCTCGAACAGGTCCCGTTCGGAGTTCCAGCGGACCGCGTCGACCTGGTGGGAGAAGCCCAGTCCTGGCAGGTTCTCGGCGACCCAGCGGCAGTAGGCGTCGTACTCGGCGCGCTGGATGTGGAAGCGCTCGGCGAAGTAGAAGGGGAAGAGCCGGTCGCGGGCCTTGAGGTAGTTGAGGAACGACCAGGGGCTGGCGGGGTCGGCGAGGGTCACCAGGTCGGCGAGGAACGGGACCTGGATGGTGGCGCCGTCGATCAGCAGTCCGGGGTGCCAGTCGAAGCCGGGGCGCTGCTCGTAGAAGACGGCGTCGAGTTCGGCGAGCGGGTGGGCGAGGGCGGCGAGGGAGAGGTTGAACGGTCCGATGCCGATGCCGACCAGGTCGCGGGGTGCTTCCGGCTCATGGCGTGGGGGGTGGGTCATCTGGGGGTGGTTCCTTCGACGAGTTTGAGGAGGACGGCCAGTTCGTCCGGCCGGGTGTGGGGGTTGAGCAGGGTGGCCTTGAGCCAGAGCCGGCCGTCGAGCCGGGCCCGGCCGAGCACCGCCCGCCCGTCGTGCAGCAGCCTGCGGCGTACGTCGGCCACCTCGTCGTCGGTGGCTCCGGTGGGGCGGAACAGCACCGTGCTGATGTCCGGGCGGTCGTAGAGCTCGAAGCCGGGGTGCTCGCGGACGAGCGACGCGAACTCCCGGGCCCGCGCGCACACCTGGTCGACCAGGGAGCCCAGTCCGCTGCGGCCGAGGGTCTTGAGGGTGACCGCGATCTTGAGGACGTCGGGGCGTCGGGTGGTGCGCAGCGAGCGGCCGAGCAGGTCGGGGTAGCCGGCCTCGGTGTCGTCGTCCGCGTTGAGGTAGTCGGCGTGGTGGTGGAGGACGCCCAGCTCGGCCGGCCGGGCGACGGCGAGCAGGCCGGCGGCGACCGGCTGCCAGCCGAGCTTGTGCAGGTCGAGGGTGACGGTGTGGGCGCGCTCCAGGCCCGCGAGTTTCTCCCGGTGCCGGTCGCTGAAGGCGAGGCCGCCCCCGTAGGCGGCGTCGACGTGCAGCCGGGCGCCGTGGGCCGCGCACAGGCCGGCGATCTCCGGGAGCGGGTCGATGAGTCCGGCGTCGGTGGTGCCGGCGGTGGCGGCGACGACCAGCGGCCGGGGCAGGCGGGTGAGGGCGTCGTGCAGGGCGGCCGGGTCGAGGGTGCCGTTCGGTGCCGGGACCACGACGGGGTCGGGCAGGCCGAGCAGCCAGGCGGCGCGCGGCAGCGAGTGGTGGGCGTTGGCGCCGCAGACCAGCCGGGTGCCGCCGCCGAGGGCCTCGCGGGCGAGCAGCAGGGCGAGCTGGTTGGACTCGGTGCCGCCGGAGGTGACCACGGCGTCGGAGAGGCCGATGGTGTGGGCGAGGGTGCGGGTGACCATGGCCTCCAGGGCCGAGGCGGCCGGGGCCTGGTCCCAGGAGTCCAGCGAGGGGTTGAGGGCGCTCGCGGCGAGGTCGGCGGCGGTGGCGACGGCGAGCGGCGGGCAGTGCAGATGCGCGGCGCACAGCGGGTCGGCCGGGTCGGCGGCGCCCTCGGCGAGCGCGGCCACCAGGGCGCGCAGGGCGTCGGGTTCGCCGTCGTCCGGGAGGACGTCCCCCACCGCGTCCGCGACCCGCTCGGCCACCGCCTCGGGTCCGCCGGCGGGCAGCGGTCCGCCGCGCGCCCTGGCGCCCTCGCGCAGCGCGTCGAGCACGGTGTCCAGCAGGGGACGCAGGGCGTCGGGTCCCTGAGGTCCGGATGCGAGGGGCGGCGTGCTCATGGGCTCTCCTCGGGGCGCTGGCCGAAAGGGGTTGTCCGCAGGGTGAGTTCCAGCTTGTACGGGATTGGGCCCGCGCGCCCATAAAGCCCAACGATCGGAACCCGAAAGTGGGTACTGCCGTGCGGGGAAAACCTGTCGGGGCGACGTGCTCCGGGGAGCCGCCGGGGCGCTCGGGCGAAGTGCCGGCAGGGCGTTGAGGCGGGGGCTGACCGGGATTAACGTCGACCGGGTGATGGACGCGTGGATGATCGACGTGCCCGGTGAGCGGGTGGTGGTGCGGGAGCCGCTGCCCTCGGACGAGGCGCCGCTCCTGGAGCTGTTCGAGGCGTGCGAGGACTGGTTCGTGGCGGCGACCGGGCTGCCGTCGGGACCGGGCGATGTGCAGAGCCTGTTCTACGGGCTGCCCGAGGGCGCCGACCCGGCGGACAAGGTGCTGCTGGTGCTGGAGCGGGACGGGGTCGTCTCGGGCCTGGTGGACGCCGTACGGAACCATCCGGCGCCCGGCGCGGTCGCGGTGGGGCTGTTCCTGCTGGCGCCCTGGGCGCGGGGCCGGGGTCTGGGGCGGGCGCTGGCCGAGTCGCTGCTCGCGCATGCCGAGGGGGTGTCGCTGGTGACGGCGAGCGTGCCGCCGGGGTGGCGCTCCGGGGAGTGCTTCCTGGAGCGCCTGGGCTTCACGCTGGGCACGGCGGCACCGACCGCGGCCGAGGTGGGCAACCGGCGCACGGGACCGCGGGAGGGCGGGGTGCGCCGGGCGGAACTGCGGCCGGCCCGCTGACGGTCAGGGGCGGAAGTCGGCCGCGTGGTCCTCGGCCCACCGCGCGAAGGTGCGGGCCGGCCTGCCGGTGATCTCCTGGACCGTGGTGGTGATCTCGGGCGGCACGCCGACCGTGGCCTCGAACGCCTTCAGCAGGCCCCGGACCAGCTCCGGCGGAGTCTGCGGGAACAGCAGCGGTCCCGCCTCCTCCGCGGTCACCTCGACGAAGTCCAGCTCGCGGCCGACGGCCCGGGCGATCGCGGCGATCTGGTCGGTGTTGGTGGTGGCGGCGGGCCCGGTGAGGCGGTGCGCGGCGCCCTCGTGGCCGTCGTCCAGGAGGGCGCGTTCGGCCACGGCGGCGATGTCGTCCTCGTGGATCGGGGCCGTGAGCATGCCCGCGAAGGCACCGCGGACGGTGTTCCCGGCGCGGATCTGGGGCGCCCACTGCAGGGCGTTGGTGGCGAACGCGTTGGGGCGCAGGAACGTCCAGGCGAGGCCGCTGTCGCGGATCTGCCGCTCGGCCGTGGCGTGCATGACGTGGATGGGGTGGGTCTCGTCGGCGCCCTCCTGGATGATCCCGGAGGAGAGCAGGACGACGTGCCGCACCCCGGCCGTGCGGGCCGCGTCCAGGAGTTCGGGCATCCGGCCGCCGGCGCCCTGGACGTACAGGAAGAGCCTGCTCACCCCCGAGAGGAGGGCGGCCTGGTCGTCCGCCCGGAACTTCACCACCTCGGCCTTGTCGGGCAGCCCGGCCCGCTCCGGGTCACGGGTGAGCGCCCGCACGGGCTGCCCGCCGGCGACCAGCCGCTCGACGAGGGCACGGCCGACGTTGCCGGTGGCACCGGTCACTGCGATCACGGATCTCTCCCTCGGCTCAGTGTTCTCGGGCACCGAGCCTAGGAGCGGCGGCGGGTCGCCGGGACCCGCCGCGCCCGAGTCGTCCGGAAACCGCCCTGCTACGCCTCGCGGACCCGCAACGCCCTTTCCAGGTCGTCGAGTTCGTCGATCAGACGGCGGCGCAGGGCCGTCGCCGGCTCGGCGTCGCGCAGACAGGCCCGGCCCAGGGCGAGGTTCTCGGCGTCGACGGCGTGGGCGGGGAAGGCCTGCCGGCCGGTGACCGTGGCGATGCGGGGGCCGCGCCGGGCGGCCACGGCGACCGCGTCCTGGTAGTAGCGCGGCACGTAGTCGCGGACCAGGTCGGCCTGTTCGGGGTGCCAGAAGCCCTCGGCGGTGGCCGTGAACAGGTAGTTGGACAGCTCGTCGCCGGTGAACATCGCCTCCCAGGCCTTGCGCTTGGCCTCCGGGTCGGGCAGCGCGGCCCGGCAGCGGGCGGCGCCCTCCTGGCCGCTGGCGCTGGGGTCGCGGGCCAGCTCGGCGGCGATCCGGTTCTCGTCGGCGGCGCCGAGCACGGCGAGCCGGCCCAGGATGCGCCAGCGCAGCTCGGGGTCGAGCTCGGGCCCGCCGGGCACGGTGCCCTCGGCCAGCCAGGCGGCGATGGTGTCGGGCTGGGCGGCGGCGCGGATGAAGTGCCGTACGGCGATCAGGCGCAGGCCGGGGTTGTCGCCGTCCTCGGTGCGCCGGATGAAGTCGCGGCACAGGGCGGAGACGGTGGCGAGCGCGGCCTGGCGCTCCTGCGGCCGGAGGTACCGGTCGACGACGTGCACCGCGGTGAAGGCCAGCACCCCCTGGACCAGGGCGAGGTCGGTCTCGTGCGGGAGGTGGGCGCGGGCGGTCTCCAGGTAGGCGGCGGGCGGGAGTTCGCCGTCACGGACCGCGTCCCGCAGGGCGTTCCACACCACCGCGCGGGTGAGCGGGTCCGGCAGGCCGGAGAGGCCGGCCCGGATCGCCTCGGCCGACTCGGCGTCGAAGCGGACCTTGGCGTAGGTCAGGTCGCCGTCGTTGGGCAGGAGCAGCGCGGGGCGCTTGCCGAGGGCCTGCGGGGCGCTCTGCGGGATGTCGAGGTCGATGCGCTCGCGCAGGGTGAGCCGGCCCTCGTCGGCGAGGTCCTGGTCGTAGACGCCGACCCGGATGTGGTGCGGGCGGCTGCCGGTGCGCTCGACGGTGAGGGTGCGGGTGCCGTCGGGGGCGGCGGTGAGGACCGGGGTGAGGGTGTCGACGCCGGTGGTGCGCAGCCAGCTGTCGGCCCAGGCGTGCACGTCGCGTTCGGTGGCGGCGGCGAGGGAGTCGATGAAGTCGGCGAGGCTGGCGTTGCCGAAGCGGTGCCGCTGGAAGTGGATGTTGATGCCGGCCAGGAAGTCCTTCTCGCCCATCCAGGCAACCAGCTGGCGCAGGGCGGAGGCGCCCTTGGCGTAGGAGATGCCGTCGAAGTTGAGCAGGGCGGCGGCGGTGTCGTCGACAGCCTCGGGGGCCACCGGGTGGGTGGAGGGGCGCTGGTCGGCGTCGTAGCCCCAGGCCTTGCGGGAGACCCCGAAGTCGACCCAGGTGTCGGTGAAGCGGGTGGCCTCGGTGAGGGTCTGGTAGCCCATGTACTCGGCGAAGGACTCGTTCAGCCAGATGTCGTCCCACCAGCGCAGGGTGACGAGGTCGCCGAACCACATGTGGGCCATCTCGTGGGCGATGACCATCGCGCGGGTCTGCCGCTCGGTGTCGGTGACGGCGGAGCGGTAGACGAACTCGTCGCGGAAGGTGACCAGGCCCGGGTTCTCCATGGCACCGGCGTTGAACTCGGGGACGAACGCCTGGTCGTAGGAGTCGAAGGGGTAGGGCTCCTCGAACTTCTCGTGGTACCGGTCGTAGCACGCGCGCGTGATGTCGAGGATCTCCTCGGCGTCGGCGTCGAGGTGGGGTGCGAGGGAGCGGCGGCAGTGGATGCCGAAGGGCAGTCCGCGGTGCTCGGTGCGCACGGAGTGCCAGGGTCCTGCGGCGACGGCGACCAGGTAGGTGGAGACCAGCGGGGTGGCGGCGGCCCGCCAGCGGCCCCCGCCGAGGTGCTCGGTGATCCCGTTGGCGAGGACGCTCCAGCCCTCGGGAGCGGTGACGGTGAGCTCGAAGACGGCCTTCAGGTCGGGCTGGTCGAAGGCGGCGAAGACCCGCTGCACGTCGTCCATGAAGAGCTGGGTGTAGACGTACGTCGCGTCGTCCGTGGGGTCGGTGAAGCGGTGCATGCCCTCGCCGGTGCGGGAGTAGCGCATGGTGGCGTCCACGCGCAGCTCGTGCTCCCCGGCGGTGAGGTTCTTCAGGGGCAGCCGGTCCTGGTCCAGCGCCTCCGGGTCGAGGGGCTGTCCGTCCAGGGTGACGGCGCGGAGCTCGACGGGCTTCATCTCGACGAAGGTGTCGCCGTCGGACCGGGCCGTGAACCTGATCACGGTACGGGAGTCGAAGGTCTCGTCCCCGGTGGTCAGGTCGAGGTCGATCGTGTAGCGGTGGACGTCGAGGAGCTCGGCGCGGCTCTGCGCTTCGTCGCGAGTCAGTACGGACATGCGGGCCATGCTGCCCGATGACACTGACAACGCACAGGGGTGGGAGTGGTACGCGGCTTATGTCCGGCCGGGAGACGCGGGTCGGCACGGGAGCGCGCTGGTGGACGCCCCGCTGCGCCTTGAGCACCTGTTCGAGCGCCTGGTCACCGCGCGGGGGTCGCCCGGCGGTGCCGGACGCTCTGCGAGGCGTACGGCGGGTGCCCCGGATCAGTGTCCGTCGGTCTCCCGGCTGTTGACGGCGTCCTCGGCGATGGACTCGTGGTGCCTGATCACCTCGGCGATGATGAAGTTCAGGAACTTCTCGGCGAAGGCGGGGTCGAGCTTGGCGTTCTCCGCCAGGGCGCGCAGCCGGGCGATCTGCCGGGCCTCGCGGGCGGGGTCGGCCGGGGGCAGCCGGTGGACCGCCTTGAGGCGGCCGACCTGCTGGGTGGCCTTGAAGCGTTCGGCGAGCATGTGGACGACGGCCGCGTCGATGTTGTCGATGCTGTCGCGCAGCCGGCCGAGCTGCTCGCGGACGGCGGGGTCGACGTCACCGGTACCGGTGTTGCTGGTGGTCATGGGCGTCAACCCTAAGGGGGCGGCGATGTGAGCCCTAAGGGCCGTCCACGGGTTCGGCCACCGGCGGACCCGGTGTGCCGTCCTCCTGGAGGCCGTCGTTCCAGTCGTCGGGGACGGCCCGGCCCTGCTGGGCGCGGAAGCGGACGGGGGCGGTGCCGACCCGGCGGGTGAACAGGCGGGAGAAGTAGGCCGGATCGTCGTAGCCGACGCGGCGGGCGACGGCGGCCACGGAGAGCTCGGTGGTGGCGAGGAGTTCCTGGGCGCGGCCGAGCCGGATGCCGATCAGGTAGTCCTTGGGGCTGCACCCGGCGACCCGGCGGACGGCGGTGCGCAGCTCGGCGGGGGTCATGCCGTGCCGGGCCGCGTGGTCGGCGACGGTCATGCCGGTGCAGGCGTCGCGGGCGAGGGCGTGCAGCACCGGGTCGCCGTCGGGGGCGAGGTCGGCACGCGCGCGGCGCAGGGCGACGAGCAGCTCGTGCACGGCGGCGCCGGTCTCGACCTCCAGGAGGGGGTTGCCCCGCCGGGCGGCCCGGGCGATCCGGGCGATGACGTCCCGGGGTGCTGTGGCGTCCGCGAGGGGCACCACGGGCCGCTCGGGCTCGATGTAGCCGAGTTCCGTGTAGGTCGCGGTGTCCGGCCCGGTGAACGTCACGAAGGCCTCGTCCCAGCCGCTGTCCGGATCGGGCCCGTAGTGGTGCGGGACGCCCGGCGTGAGCCACACCAGGGCGGGTGCGACGACGGCGGTGCTGCGCCCGTCGGGCGTGCGGTACCAGCCCCGGCCCGAGCTGATCACCACGGCGACGTGATGGTCGAGCAGACGCGGGCCGACGGCGGGCACCGCGCCGTACTGGAGGCCGACGCCCCAGCAGGCCAGGCCGAGCCGCTGATGGACGGCGCCGGGTGTGAAGAACCGCATCCAGGTACGGAAGACCGGCGCCCCTCCCGACACTGCCCGCTCCTTCTCGTCGGCTCATTCGTCCAAGTGCTGCCGATCTTTGTCCATGGTGTCGGCACATGCCAGCAGGCCAAGGTGAGCCTATGAGCGACTTCTCGGTGGGCGAAACGGATTTCCTGCTGGACGGCCGGCCGGTGCGGCTGCTGTCCGGCGCGCTGCACTACTTCCGGGTGCACGAGGAGCAGTGGGGCCACCGGCTGGCGCTGCTGCGCGCCATGGGGCTGAACTGCGTGGAGACGTACGTCCCGTGGAACCTGCACGAGCCGCACGCGGGTTCCTTCCGGGACGTCGAGTCGCTCGGCCGCTTCCTGGACGCCGCGCGGGAGGCGGGCCTGTGGGCGATCGTGCGGCCGGGGCCGTACATCTGCGCGGAGTGGGAGAACGGCGGCCTGCCGCACTGGGTGACCGGCGAGCTGGGCGCACGCGCGCGCACGCGTGACGAGGATTTCCTGCGGTACGTGGACCGCTGGTTCCGCCGTCTGCTGCCGGAGATCGTCTCCCGGCAGCTGGACCGGGGCGGCCCGGTGATCATGGTGCAGGTCGAGAACGAGTACGGCAGCTACGGCTCCGACGCCGTCTACCTGGCCCACCTCACCGACCTGCTGCGCGCGGAGGGCGTCACGGTGCCGCTGGTCACCTCGGACGGCCCCGAGGACCACATGCTCACCGGCGGCTCGGTCCCCGGCCTGCTCGCCACGGCGAACTTCGGCTCGCACGCGCGCGAGGCCTTCGAGACCCTGCGCCGCCACCAGCCGCGGGGCCCGCTGATGTGCATGGAGTTCTGGTGCGGCTGGTTCGACCACTGGGGCGGCGAACACGTCGTACGGGACGCCGAGGACGCGGCGGCGGCCCTGCGGGAGATCCTGGAGTGCGGGGCGTCGGTCAACGTCTACATGGCGCACGGCGGCACCAACTTCGCCGGCTGGGCGGGCGCCAACCGCCCCGGCGGCGAACTGCACGAGGGCCCGCTGGAGGCGGACGTGACCTCGTACGACTACGACGCCCCCATCGACGAGTACGGCCGCCCCACCGAGAAGTTCTGGCGCTTCCGCGAGGTGCTCGCCGAGTACCAGGACGGCCCCCTGCCCGAACCGCCGCCCGCACCGGCCGCTCTGGAGACGGCGACGGACGTCACGGCGACCGGCTGGGCCCCCCTGACCGCCGTCCTGGAGACCCTCGGCACCCCGGAACGCGTGCACGCCGTCCCGCCCACCTTCGAGGAACTGGACATCGCCCGGGGCCTGGTCCGCTACGAGGTGGACGTCCCGGGCCCGCGCCAGCCGTACCCGCTCACCGCGCGGGGCCTGCGCGACCTCGCGGTCGTCCACGTCGACGGGGAGCGGGCCGGGATCCTCACCGAGGAGGAACCCCAGCTCAAGAAGCCGATCGCGGGCCCCGCGCGCGTGACGCTCTGGGTGGAGTCCCTGGGCCGCGTCAACTACGGCCCCCGCTCCGGCGAGCCCAAGGGCATCACCGGCGGCCTCCTCCACGAACGCCAGTTCCTGCACGGGGTACGCGCCCGCGGCCTGGACCTGGACGCCTTCGAGGGCGGTGTGGACGCGGTGCCCTTCGGCGCCCTTCCGGAGGACGGCGCCCCGGGCCTGTACCGGGGCACGGTGACGGTGACCGGCGCCGGCGACGCCCGCCTGGAACTCCCCGGCTGGACCCGCGGCTTCGCCTGGATCAACGGCTTCAACCTGGGCCGCTACTGGTCGACGGGCCCCCAGGAGTCCCTGTACGTCCCCGGCCCGGTCCTGAAGGAGGGCGAGAACGAGATCTGGATCCTGGAACTCCAGGAGACGAATCAAACGACGGTACGGCTGGCGCCCCTTCAGGGGCGCGGGGAACTGCGCGATCAACCCCCACCGGCCCGCGGCTGACGAACAACCTCCCTACCCCCGAATTCCCCCGCTCCCACCTACAGTGGAAACAAGTTCCGGGCGTCTTTGGGGGTAGGACGTGGCAAACGGCGGCCCCGTAGAACACGGCTACCCGCACCTGGACACCGTGCGGGCCGCCATCACCGCCCTGTACCGCCGCCTGTCGTACGACACCGTCCAGACCTTCGCCACCAGCGTCGCCCCCGCCGACGTCGCCTTCTGCGACACCGACGACCTCCACCTCGGCTCCCAGCGCGTCGCCCGCGAGATCGTCCGGCACTTCCGGCTGCCCGACGCCCGCATGATCGTCGGCTTCAAGGACATGACCCACGCGGCGAACGTCGAACTCACCGCGGGCCCCGAGTACTTCGTCGAACTGAACGACCGTTTCCGCACCCACCGCAGGGACATCGGCGCGGCCCTCGCCCACGAGGTGATGCACGTCTATCTGCACCGCCTGGACCTGTCCTTCCCGAGCACCCGGGAGAACGAGATCCTCACGGACACGGCGACCACCTACCTGGGCGCCGGCTGGCTGCTCCTGGACGCCTACCGGGAACACGGGGAGGCCTCCCAGAAGCTCGGCTATCTCACCCCGGAGGAGTTCGGCTACGTCCTGGCCAAGCGCTCCCTCGTCTTCCACGAGGACCCCTCCGTGTGGTTCACCAGCCCGCAGGCCTACACGGCGTACGAGAAGGGCATGGCCCGGGCCCGCCAGGACGAGGAGCAGCCGCCGCTGAGCGCGGCCGGGTGGGCGGGCCGCCGCCGCTACGCCCGCGACCGACGGCACGCCCCCGCCGCGCCGTCCCCGCAGCCCGGCTCCCCGTACGCGTTCAGCCCCGACAGCGGCGGCCGGCTGCGCGTCTCGTTCCCCTGCCCGACCTGCCACCAGCGGATCAGGGTGCCGGTGCGGGGCCGGGTCCGCGCCCGGTGCTCGCTGTGCCGGACGGTACTGGAGTGCGACACCTAGGCGCCTGCACGGGTCACGCCCCGTACACCGCCCCCGGCGTCTCCGCCTCGGCCAGCAGTTTCAGCGCCGTCTCCCCCGCCTCCGCCGGGGTCCACCGGGCCCCCTTGTCGGCGGTCGGACCGGGCCGCCACCCCTCCATGACGGTGATCCGGCCGCCCTCCGTCTCGAACACCCGCCCGGTGACCCCGGCGCTCGCGGCGGAGCCCAGCCAGACCACGAGCGGGGAGACGTTGTCCGGCGCCATGGCGTCGAAGCCGCTGTCGGGAGCTGCCATGGTCCCGGCGAAGGCCCGCTCGGTCATCCGGGTGCGGGCGGCCGGGGCGATCGCGTTGACCTGGACGCCGTAGCGGGCCAGTTCGGCCGCCGCGACCAGGGTGAGGCCGACGATGCCGGCCTTGGCGGCGCTGTAGTTGCCCTGTCCGACCGAGCCCAGCAGCCCCGCCCCGCTGCTGGTGTTGACGATCCTGGCCACCGGGGTGCGGCCCGCCTTGGCCTCGGCCCGCCAGTGCGCGGCCGCGTGCCGCAGCGGCAGGAAGTGGCCCTTGAGGTGGACCCGCATGACCGCGTCCCAGTCGTCCTCGCCGAGGTTGACGAGCATGCGGTCGCGCAGGAAGCCCGCGTTGTTGACGAGGGTGTCGAGGCGGCCGTAGGCCTCCAGGGCCGCCGCCACCAGGGACTCGGCACCGGCGGCCGTCGCGATGTCGCCGCCGTGCGCCACCGCCTCGCCGCCCGCCGCCCGGATCTCGTCGACGACCGCACCGGCCGGGCTGTCCGGTCCCGGTCCGCCGTCGAGGCCGACCCCGAGGTCGTTGACGACGACCCGGGCGCCCTCGGCGGCGAAGGCGAGCGCGTGGGCCCGGCCGAGCCCGCGCCCGGCGCCGGTGACGACGACGACCCGGCCCGCGCAGATTCCGCTCATCTCAGTCCTCCTGGTCGGACGGCTTGTTGGCAGTTGCGGCGTCGAGGAAGGCGGGCCGCTCCCCGCCGCCGTGCACGAGCAGGCTCGCCCCGCTGATGTAGGCGGCCGCGTCGGAGGCGAGGAAGACGGCGGCGGCGCCGATGTCGGACGGGGCGGCGAGGCGGCCGAGCGGGACGGTGCGGGAGACGGCGTCGATGCCGTCCTGGCCGCCGTAGTGGAGGTCGGCCAGTTCGGTGCGGACCATGCCGACGACGAGGGTGTTGACCCGGACGTCCGGCGCCCATTCCACCGCCATGGACCGGGCGAGGTTCTCCAGTCCCGCCTTGGCCGCGCCGTAGGCGGCGGAGCCCGGCGAGGGGCGGGCGCCGCTGACGCTGCCGATCATCAGCACCGCTCCGCGGGTCCGCCGCAGGTGTTCGTACGCGGCGAGGGAGGCGGTCAGCGGGGTGAGGAGGTTCAGTTCGATCACCCGGGCGTGCCGCTCGGCGTCCGCGTCGGCGAGCGGCCGGTAGGGGGTGCCGCCCGCATTGTTGACGAGCACGTCGACCCGGGGCAGGGCGCCGAAGAAGGCGCGTACGGCGGGCGGGTCGCGCAGGTCGAGGGGGATGAACTCGACGCCGTCCAGGTGCTGTCCGGGCGGCCTGCGGGCACAGGCCACGACCTGGGCCCCGGCCTCGGCGAAGGCCCGGGCGATCCCGGCGCCCACCCCCCTGGTACCGCCGGTGACGACGACCGTTCTGCCGCTCAGCGAGTTATCCACAGGGCCTCCCGCTCGTCCGTACCGGCTGCTAGCTTCGAAGCCTCACACCTAACAAATGTTTGGTGGAAAGGCAGCTGAGTGCGAAGGTAGCTGATGCGTCCATGGGTGTCTCCACCTCGTGTCCGGAAAAGGGAATCGCGCTCGTCACCGTCGACCACCCACCGGTGAACGCGCTGCCGGTGCGCGGCTGGTTCGCGCTGGCGGAGGCGGTGCGCGCGGCGGGCCGCGACCCCGGCAACCGGTGTGTCGTGCTGGCCGCGCGGGGCCGCGGTTTCAACGCGGGGGTGGACATCAAGGAGATACAGGCGGACGGGCACGACGCGCTGCTCGGCGCCAACCGGGGCTGCGCGGCGGCCTTCGCCGCGGTGTACGAGTGCGAGACCCCGGTGGTGGCCGCGGTGCACGGCTTCTGTCTGGGCGGCGGGATAGGCCTGGTGGGCAACGCGGACGCGATCGTGGCGAGCGAGGACGCCGTCTTCGGGCTGCCCGAACTGGACCGGGGCGCCCTGGGCGCGGCCACGCATCTGGCCCGGCTGGTCCCGCCGCATCTGATGCGGACGCTCTACTACACCTCGCGCACGGCGACCGCGGCCGAGCTGCACACGCACGGCTCGGTGTGGCGGGTCGTACCGGGCGAGGAACTGCTGTCGGCCGCGCTGGAGCTGGCGCGGGAGATCGCCGCCAAGGACGGCCGGCTGCTGCGGCTGGCCAAGGCCGCCATCAACGGCATCGACCCCGTCGACGTACGGCGCAGCTACCGCTTCGAACAGGGCTTCACCTTCGAGGCCGCCCTCAGCGGGGTGGCCGACCGGGTCCGCGACACCTTCGGGAAGGAGGCCGCGACAGATGACTGACAAGACGATGACCGCCGACGAGGTCGTCGCCCGGCTGACCAGCGGCATGACCCTCGGCATCGGCGGCTGGGGCTCCCGGCGCAAACCGATGTCCCTGGTCAGAGCACTGCTCCGGAGCGACATCGACGATCTCACGCTGGTCTCGTACGGCGGCCCGGACGTCGGGATGCTGGTCGCGGCCGGCCGGGTGCGCAAGCTGGTGACGGCGTTCGTCACCCTCGACTCCGTGCCGCTGGAGCCGCACTACCGGGCGGGGCGAGAGCGCGGGGCGTTCGAGCTGATGGAGGTAGACGAGGGCATGTTCATGTGGGGCCTGCGCGCGGCCGCGGGCCGGCTGCCCTTCCTGCCGGTGCGGGCCGGGATCGGCTCGGACGTGATGCGGGTCAACCCGGGCCTGCGGACCGTCACTTCGCCGTACGACGACGGGGAGACGTTCGTGGCGATGCCCGCCCTGCGGCTGGACGCGGCGCTGGTCCACGTCAACCGCGCCGACCGGCTGGGCAACGGGCAGTACCTGGGCCCCGACCCGTACTTCGACGACCTGTTCTGCCAGGCGGCGGACGCGGCCTACGTCTCCTGCGAACGGATCGTGGACACCGCCGAGCTGACGAAGGAGGCCCCGCCGCAGTCGCTGCTTGTCAGGCGGCTCGATGTGACCGGGGTCGTGGAGGCTCCCGGCGGCGCGCACTTCACCTCCTGCGCGCCCGACTACGGCCGGGACGAGGAGTTCCAGCGGCTGTACGCGACGACGCCGTGGGCGGAGTTCGCCGAACGGTTCCTGGCGGGGGACGAGCAGGCCTACCGCTCGGCGGTGCGCGACCGGCAGGAGGAGCAGGGCTGATGGACGTACTGCGCTCCGAGTACTGCGTGATCGCCTGCGCCGAGGCCTGGCGCGGCTCCGGTGAGATCCTGGCGAGCCCGATGGGCCTGATCCCCTCCCTCGGCGCACGGCTGGCCCGGCTCACCTTCGCGCCGGACCTGCTGCTGACCGACGGCGAGGCGATGCTGGTCCGCCCGGACGGCACCCCGGAGGGCTGGCTGCCCTACCGGCAGCACCTCGCCCTGGTGTCCGGCGGGCGCCGGCACGTGATGATGGGCGCGAGCCAGCTCGACCGGTACGGCAACCAGAACATCTCCTGCATCGGCGACTGGGCGCGGCCCCGCCGCCAGCTGCTGGGGGTGCGCGGAGCCCCGCTCAACACCCTCAACAACCCGACGAGTTACTGGGTCCCGAAGCACTCCCGGCGGGTGTTCGTGACGAAGGTCGACATGGTGTGCGGGGTGGGGTACGACCGGGTCGCCGCGCATCCGGGCACGGAGCGCTTCCACCGCGTCCCGAGGGTCGTCACCGATCTGGGCGTCCTCGACTTCGAGACCCCCGACCGCTCGATGCGGCTGGCGGCGCTGCATCCGGGGGTGAGCGTCGAGCAGGTGCGGGAGGCCACGGAGTTCGAGCTGGCCGTCCCGGACGAGGTGCCGTACACCCGCGAACCGAGCGAGGAGGAGCTGCGGCTGATCCGCGAGGTGCTGGATCCGGCCGGGGCGCGGACGAAGGAGGTCGCGGGCTGATGGAGACCGCGCTCACCCGGCTCGCCGGGGTCCGGCATCCGATCGTGCAGACAGGGATGGGCTGGGTGGCGGGACCCCGGCTGGTCTCGGCCACGGCCAACGCGGGAGCCCTCGGCATCCTGGCCTCCGCCACGATGACCCTGGACCAGTTGCGGACCGCGATAGCCGAGGTGCGGTGCCGTACGGACGCCCCGTTCGGGGTGAACCTGCGGGCGGACGCGGCCGACGCCGGCGACCGGGTCCGGCTGATCATCGACGGCGGTGTGCGGGTGGCGTCCTTCGCCCTCGCCCCCTCCGCCGGGCTGATCGCCGAGCTGAAGGAGGCGGGGGTGGTGGTGATCCCGTCCGTCGGGGCGCGACGGCACGCCGAGAAGGTGGCGGCCTGGGGCGCGGACGCGGTGATCGTGCAGGGCGGCGAGGGCGGCGGGCACACCGGCGAGGTGGCGACGAGCGTGCTGCTGCCGCAGGTGGTGGACGCGGTGCGGATACCCGTGGTGGCCGCCGGGGGGTTCTTCGACGGCCGGGGGCTGGTGGCGGCGCTGGCGTACGGCGCGGCGGGGGTCGCGATGGGCACCCGTTTCCTGCTCACCTCGGACTCGACGGTGCCGGACGCGGTGAAGGCGAGGTATCTGGCGGCGACGGTCAGGGACGTCACCGTCACCAGGGCGGTCGACGGGCTGCCGCACCGGATGCTGCGGACCGATCTGGTGGCCGCGCTGGAGCGTTCGGGCCGGGCCCGCAGCCTGCTGCACGCGATACGGCGGGCGGCGGGGTTCCGGAAGCTGTCCGGGCTCACCTGGCGGCAGATGATCCAGGACGGGCTGGCCCTGCGGCACGGCAAGGAACTGTCCTGGAGTCAGGTCCTGCTGGCCGCCAACACCCCGATGCTGCTCCGATCGGCAATGGTGGACGGCCGCACGGATCTGGGCGTGATGGCCTCCGGGCAGGTCGCCGGGGTGATCGACGACCTGCCGTCGTGCGCCGAGCTACTGGAACGGATCATGAAGGAAGCAGAGGAGACCACAGCCCGACTCACAACCGCTCGATGACCGTCACGTTCGCCTGCCCCCCGCCCTCGCACATGGTCTGGAGGCCGAAGCGGCCGTCGGTGCGTTCCAGTTCGTGGAGGAGGGTGGTCATGAGTTTGACGCCGGTGGCGCCGAGGGGGTGGCCGAGGGCGATGGCGCCGCCGTTGACGTTGACCCGGGCGGGGTCGGCGCCGGTCTCCTTGAGCCAGGCGAGGACGACGGGGGCGAAGGCCTCGTTGATCTCGACGAGGTCGATGGCGTCGATGGTGAGGCCGGTCTTCTTCAGGGCGTGCGCGGTGGCCGGGATGGGGGCGGAGAGCATCCGGATGGGGTCCTCGCCGCGGACGGAGAGGTGGTGGACGCGGGCGCGGGGGCGCAGTCCGTGTTCGCGGACGGCCCGTTCGGAGGCGAGGAGCAGCGCGGCGGCGCCGTCGGAGACCTGGGAGGAGCAGGCGGCGGTGATGGTGCCGCCGTCGACGACCGGCTTGAGGGCGGCCATCTTCTCCAGGGAGGTCTCGCGGCGCGGCCCCTCGTCCACGGCGACCGGGCCGTAGGGGACCGTCTCGCGCTCGAAGCGACCCTCGTCGATGGCGCTCAGGGCCCGCCGGTGGGAGCGCAGGGCGAACTCCTCCTGGTCCTGGCGGCTGATGCCCCACTTGGCGGCGATCATCTCGGCGCCGGCGAACTGGTTGACGGGCTGCCGGCCGTACCGGGCCCGCCAGCCCTCGCTGCCGAGGAAGGGGCCCTCGGTCAGCCCGAGGGGCTCGGCGGCCTGGCGGGAGGCGAAGGCGATGGGGATCTGGGACATGTTCTGGACGCCGCCGGCGACCACCAGGTCCTGGGTGCCGGAGAGCACGGCCTGCGCGGCGAAGTGCACGGCCTGCTGCGAGGAGCCGCACTGCCGGTCGACGGTCACGCCCGGCACCTCCTCGGGCAGTCCGGCCACCAGCCAGCTGGTCCGGGCGATGTCACCGGCCTGCGGTCCCACCGCGTCGAGACAGCCGAAGACGACGTCCTCGACGGCGGCCGGGTCCACTCCGGCCCGGGCGACCAGTTCCTTCAGCACATGCGCGCCCAGGTCGGCCGGGTGGACCGCGCTGAGCCCTCCCCCGCGCCGCCCGACGGGCGTACGCACCGCTTCGACTATGTAGGCCTCGGCCATGTCAACTCCCCAGTGGGTCACGTACGTACGGCGATCCCGTCCAGCACCATCGACAGGTACTGCCGGGCGATCTCCTCCGGGCTGTGCTGTCCACCGGGCCGGTACCAGGAGGCGGCGACCCACACGGTGTCGCGGACGAACCGGTAGGTGAGGCGGACGTCGAGGTCGGCGCGGAAGACGCGCGCGGCGACGCCGCGTTCCAGCGTGGACAGCCACGCCTTCTCGAACCTGCGCTGCGATTCGGCGAGAAAGCCGAACCTCTCCTGCGCGACCAGTTGCTTGCTCTCCTTCTGGTAGATCGCGACGGCGGCGCGGTGCCGGTCGATCTCCCGGAAGGACTCGGTGACCAGGGCTTCGAGGGTCTCGCGGGGCCCGAGTTCGGCGTCCAGAACGGTGTCGTAGCCGCCCCAGAGCTCGTCGAGGAAGGTCCGCAGGATCTCCTCCAGCATCGACTCCTTGGAGTCGAAGTGGTAGTAGAGGCTGCCCGCGAGCATGCCCGCGTGGTCCGCGATCTTGCGTACGGTGGTGGCGTTGTAGCCCTGTTCGGCGAAGACCTCGGCGGCGGTCTCGAGGAGTTCGCGGCGCCGGGCGGGGGCGGCGGTCACCTGGGGCTTCTTCTTGGTCGGCACGGGTCCATTGTGTTCCTATGCGTGCTGGCTGCTGACGGAGAGGACCTCTCCGGTGAGGTACGAGGAGTAGCCGGACGCCAGGAAGACGATCGCGTTGGCGACCTCCCAGGGTTCGGCGTACCGCCCGAAGGCCTCGCGGGCGGTGAGTTCCGCCAGCAGTTCGGCCGAGGTCACCTTCACCAGGTGCGGGTGCATGGCGAGGCTCGGCGCCACGGCGTTGACCCGCACGCCGTACGCGGCGGCCTCGATCGCCGCGCACCGGGTCAGTGCCATCACCCCGGCCTTGGCGGCGGCGTAGTGCGCCTGTCCGGCCTGGGCCCGCCAGCCGACGACGGAGGAGTTGTTGACGATCACCCCGCCGTCCGCGCTGTCGCGGAAGTGCCGCAGGGCGGCGCGGACGCAGCGGAAGGTGCCGTTGAGGGTGACGTCGAGCACCCGGGCCCACTGCTCGTCGCCCATCTCGACCAGGGTCGAAGTGCCGCCCAGTCCGGCGTTGTTGACGACGATGTCCAGTCGGCCGTGCGCCCGCACGGCGGTGTCGAACAGCTCCCGCACCTGGGCCTCGTCGGTCACGTCACAGGGCAGGGCGGTCACCGCGCCCGGGTGGCGAGCGGCCAGCTCGGCCTCGTACTCCTTCAGCCGCCGCGCGTGCGCGTCGCTGATCAGCACGCGCGCGCCCTCCTCCAAGAAGCGGCGCGCGGTGGCGCCGCCGATGCCCGCCCCGGCCGCGGCCGTGACGACGGCGGTACGCCCTTCGAGCAGCCCGTGCCCGGGCACGTACTCCGGACTCTCGACGCCTGTCATGGGCCCACGCTAACCTACCAAACACTTGTTAGGGAAGGACGGTGACGGCGACCGTGGACCTGACCCACACCCCGGCCGACGAGGAGTTCCGCGCCGAGGCCCGCGCCTGGCTGGCGGAGCACGTGCCCGACCCCCCGCTGCCCTCCCTGGAGACCGCGGAGGGCTTCGCGGCGCACCGCGCCTGGGAGGCCGAACTGGCCGCGGACCGCTGGTCGGTGGTGTCCTGGCCACAGCGGTACGGCGGCCGGGACGCGGGGCTGATCCGCTGGCTGGTCTTCGAGGAGGAGTACCACGCGGCGGGCGCGCCGGGCCGGGTCGGCCAGAACGGCGTCAGCCTGCTCGCGCCCACCCTGTTCGAGCACGGCACGGAGGAACAGCGGGCGCGGGTGCTGCCGCCGATGGCCACCGGGGAGGTGGTCTGGGCGCAGGCCTGGTCGGAGCCCGGGGCCGGCTCGGACCTGGCCTCCCTGACCTCCCGGGCCGTGCGGACCGCCGGCGGCTGGCTGCTCACCGGCCAGAAGACCTGGTCGTCACGGGCGGCCTTCGCCGACCGCGCGTTCGGCCTGTTCCGCAGCGATCCGGACGCCCCGAAACCGCACCAGGGGCTCACCTACCTGATGTTCGACCTGCGGGCTCCGGGCGTGACCGTCCGCCCGATCGGCCGGCTCGACGGGAAACCGGCGTTCGCGGAACTGTTCCTGGACGAGGTGTTCGTGCCCGACGAGGACGTGATCGGGGAGCCGGGCCGGGGCTGGCGGATCGCGATGTCGACGGCGGGCAACGAGCGGGGGCTGACGCTGCGCTCGCCGGGCCGCTTCCTGGCCGCCGCCGACCGGCTGCTGGGCCTCTGGCGGGCGCGGGGCGCCCCGGAGTCCGCCGCGGCCCGGGTGGCCGACGCCGTCGTCGGCGCCCGCGCCTACCAGCTGTTCACCTATGCGGCGGCCGCCCGGGTCCTGGACGGCGAGTCGCTGGGCCCGGAGTCCAGCCTCAACAAGGTGTTCTGGTCCGAGCTGGACCTCGCGCTGCACGAGACGGCGCTCGACCTGCTGGGCGCGGAGGGCGAGTCGGCCGAGTCACCCTGGTCCGAGGGGTACGTCTTCTCGCTCGCCGGTCCGATCTACGCGGGCACCAACGAGATCCAGCGCGACATCATCGCCGAGCGCCTGCTCGGCCTGCCGAAGGGACGCCGCTGACATGCGTTTCCTCCTCGACACCGAGCAGCGCGACTTCGCGGCCGCCCTGCGGGGGCTGCTGGCGGCGGCGGACACACCGGCGGTGGTACGGGACTGGAGCCGCGGCGAGCAGGCGAGTGGACGGGCCTTGTGGGGCCGTGTCGGCGCGGCGGGGGTGTTCGGGCTCGCCGTGCCGGAGGAGTACGGCGGGGCGGGTCGCCGCCCTGTCGAACTCGCCGTCGCTTTCCTGGAGTTGGGGCGGTACGCGGTACCGGGGCCGGTGGCGGAGACGGTGGCGGCGGCGGTGCTGCTCGATGACGGCGAAGGCCTCGCCAAGCGGTTCCTGCCGGGGATCGCGTCGGGCGAGTCGGTGGCGACGGTGGCGTTCGAGGAGCACGGTTACGGGTTCGCGCTGGACGGGGACGCCGCCGATGTACGGCTCACGGCCGCCCCGGAGGGCCTGCTGCTGTCCTCCGGCGCCGGGGCGGTGCACCGGTCCCTGGACCCCGCCCGCCGGCTCACCCCGCTGTTTCCGGTCGGCGAACTGGTCCGCGCGCGGGCGCCGTGGGCACAGGCGCTGACCTGGGCCCGGCTGGCCACGGCCGCGCAGGCGCTGGGGGTGGGGCTGGCCCTGCTCGACAGAACGGTGGCGTACGTCAGGCAGCGGACCCAGTTCGGGGTGCCGATCGGGTCGTTCCAGGCGGTCGGGCACCGGCTGGCCGACGCGAAGATCGCGCTGGAGTTCGCGCGCCCGCTGGTCTTCGGGGCGGCCGTGACGATGACCCCGGCGGACGTGGCCGCGGCGAAGCTCAGTGCGTGCGAGGCGGCCTACGCCGGGGCGCGGGCCGCACTGCAACTGCACGGGGCGATCGGTTACACGGCGGAGTACGACCTGTCGCTCTGGCTGACCAAGGCGCGGGCGCTGCGCGGAGCCTGGGGGACACCGGAGGAATGCCGCGCCGAGGTGCTCAGTGGTGGTGATCCCCGCTCGTGATCTCCCGGTACTCCTGTTCCGTCGGCTTGGGGATGTGGGTGTCCGGGCCGAACATGCCCTTGGCCAGGCTCGCCCGCACCCGCTGGGTGACGGTGACCTTGCGCCGCACCCCGTTCGCGTCCTCCAGCGGGCCGATCTCGTAGGGCGGCCGCTGCTCGTGCTGGGTCAGGACGAACAGGCTCTCCTGGCTGAGCGGTTCGTGGACCTCGACGTACTCGCCGTGCGGAAGCATCTTGATGAGACCGGTCTCGCGGCCGTGCAGGACCTTGTCGCGGTCCCGGCGCTGCAGTCCGAGGCAGATCCGTTTGGTGACGACGAAGGCGAGGACCGGGACGACGAAGACGGAGATCCGCACGAACCAGGTGATCGAATTGATGGAGAGATGGAGATGGGTGGCGACCACGTCGTTGCCGCCGCCGATCAGCAGGACGCCGTAGATGCTCAGCCAGGCCACGCCGAGGGCGGTGCGCACGGGGGTGTTGCGCGGCCGGTCGAGGATGTGGTGCTCGCGCTTGTCGCCGGTGATCCACGCCTCGATGAACGGGTAGACGCCGATGGCCAGCAGGAAGAGCGGGAACAGCGAGAAGGGGATGAAGACGCCGAGTTCCAGGGTGTGGCCCCAGGCGTTGATCTCCCAGCCGGGCATGACCCGGATCAGGCCTTCGGAGAAGCCCAGGTACCAGTCGGGCTGGGCGCCGGTGGTCACCAGGTCCGGCCGGTAGGGGCCGAAGGCCCACACCGGGTTGATGGTGGCGATGCCGCCGATGATCGCGAGGACGCCGAAGACGAGGAAGAAGAAGCCGCCGGCCTTGGCCATGTAGACCGGCAGGAAGGGCATCCCGACCACGCTCTTCTGGTCGCGTCCGGGCCCCGGGTACTGGGTGTGCTTGTGGTAGAAGACCAGGATCAGATGGGCGACGACCAGGCCCAGCATGATCCCGGGCAGCAGCAGGACGTGGATCGGGAAGAACCGGGAGATGATGTCGTGCCCCGGGAACTCCCCGCCGAACAGGAACATCGAGATGTACGACCCGACGATCGGGATCGACAGGATCGCGCCGTCGGCGAACCGGACGCCGGTGCCGGAGAGCAGGTCGTCGGGGAGCGAGTAGCCGGTCAGGCCGGTGAGGATGGCGAGGAACAGCAGGGTCCAGCCGAACAGCCAGTTGACCTCGCGGGGCTTGCGGAAGGCGCCGGTGAAGAACACCCGCATCATGTGCACGAACATGCCGGCCACGAAGACCAGTGCCGCCCAGTGGTGGATCTGCCGGATCAGCAGTCCGCCGCGTACGTCGAAGCTGATGTGCAGCGTCGACTCGTACGCCTTGGTCATGACGATGCCGTTCAGCGGCTCGTAGGTGCCGTGGTACACGACCTCGGCGCCGCTGGGCTCGAAGAACAGGGTGAGGTAGATGCCCGTGAGGATCAGGATGAGGAAGCTGTAGAGGCAGATCTCCCCCAGCATGAAGGACCAGTGGTCCGGGAACACCTTGCGCATGTTGGCCTTGGCCAGGGAGTACAGCCCCAGTCGGCTGTCCGCCCAGTCCGCGACCTTCTCACCCTTGCCGGGCGGGTCCGCTCGGTCCGCGGAACTCCCCACCCGTGCCTGTCCGTTCACCGTTCGTGCCGCGTCGTCCATACGTCGCGTCGCCTCCCCGCCGGATCACCCCTCAGGGTGGCACGCCGGAGCGCTACAGCCAACGGTGCGACGTAAACTCAGCCCGCCCCGACGATGCCCGCCGCCCGCGCCGCCGCCAGCCACTGCGGGAACTCGCCGACGATACGGTCGTACAGCTCGCCGTCCGGCACCTGCCCCGGGGCCGAACCGGCGTGGAAGAAGCCCGCGTTGTCCACCGCCCGCTTCCCCGGCACCGCCAGCTCGTCGAGCTTGCGCAGGAAGTCGAACTGCTTGCTGTGCGGGTCGCCGAAGCCGACGAACTGCCAGAACAGCGGCAGCTTGGCCGCCTTGCACAGATAGCGTTCGGCGGCGAGCTTGTTGATGGGGCCGCCGTCGGTCTGGAAGACGACCAGGGCGGGCGCGGTGGAGCCGCTGTCGAGGTAGTGGTCGATGACCGCGTCCATCGCCAGGTGGTAGCTGGTCTTGCCCATGTGCCCGAGCCCGGCCGCGATCTTCTCGATCCGGCCGGCGTGTTCGGCCAGCCTGATGTCGGTGACCGCGTCGATGTCCGTGGAGAAGAAGACGACGGGCACCCGGCCGTCGTCGTCCAGGTGCGCGGAGAGACCGAGGACCCGGTCGGCGAGCGCCTGCACGCTGCCGTCCGCGTAGTACGGCTTCATGGAGCCGGAGTAGTCGACGACCAGGTAGACGGCGGCGCGCAGGCCGTCGAGCCCGTGCTTGGTGAGGGAGATCCCGGCCGACCGGTACGGGCCGACCAGCGCGGGCGCGGTCTGCTCCACCTTGCTGAGACTGATCGCGGCCATCCTGCTCCCCTTCAACTGCTGGTCAGGAGGCAGAGGTTACTTGATCGGCGGACATGCGGCGGCGCCTGCCCGGTCGTCCGGTCGGGGACTGTGGGGCAGGCGCCGTCAGTGTTCCGTACGCCTTTGTACGGGACGTTCTACGGGGTGATGGTCAGACCATCAGCGAGCGGTCCGTCGGGCGGATCGGGGCCGGGAGGTCGCTCGCGCCGGTGAGGAAGCGGTCGACGCCCTTGGCGGCCGAGCGGCCCTCGGCGATCGCCCAGACGATCAGGGACTGGCCGCGGCCCGCGTCACCGGCGACGAAGACGCCGGGGACGTTGGTCTGGAAGTCGGCGTCGCGGGCGACGTTGCCGCGCTCGTCGAGGTCGAGGCCGAACTGGTCGACCACGCCGTTCACCCGGTCGGTGCCGGTGAAGCCCATGGCCAGGGTGACCAGCTGGGCCGGGATCTTGCGCTCGGTGCCCGGCTTCGAGGTCAGCTTGCCCTCGATGAACTCCACCTCGGTGAGGTGCAGCCACTGGACGTTGCCGTCCTCGTCGCCCTCGAAGTGGGTGGTGGAGACGGAGTAGACCCGCTCGCCGCCCTCCTCGTGCGCCGAGGTGACCTTGTAGAGCATCGGGAAGGTCGGCCACGGCTGGTTCGGCGCGCGGTCCTCGCCCGGCCGGGGCATGATCTCCAGCTGGGTGACGGAGGCCGCGCCCTGGCGGTGGGCGGTGCCCACACAGTCCGCGCCGGTGTCGCCGCCGCCGATCACGACCACGTGCTTGCCCTCGGCCGAGACGGGCGACACCACGTAGTCGCCCTCCTGGACCTTGTTGGCGAGCGGCAGGTACTCCATCGCCTGGTACACGCCCTTCAACTCCCGCCCGGGGACGGGGAGATCACGGGCGGTGGTGGCACCGGCGGCGATGACGACCGCGTCGTACCGCTTCTTCAGGTCGGTCGCCTTGAGGTCGACGCCGATCTCTATGCCGGTACGGAAGCGGGTGCCCTCCGCGCGCATCTGCTCGATGCGGCGGTTGATGTGCCGCTTCTCCATCTTGAACTCGGGGATGCCGTAGCGGAGCAGGCCGCCGATGCGGTCGGCGCGCTCGTAGACGGCGACCGTGTGGCCGGCCCGGGTCAGCTGCTGGGCGGCGGCCAGGCCCGCCGGGCCCGAGCCGATGACGGCGACGGTCTTGCCGGACAGGCGCTCGGGAGCCTGCGGGGCGACGGTGCCCGCGTCCCACGCCTTGTCGATGATCGAGACCTCGACGTTCTTGATGGTCACGGCCGGCTGGTTGATGCCGAGCACGCAGGCCGACTCGCACGGGGCCGGGCAGAGGCGACCGGTGAACTCCGGGAAGTTGTTGGTCGCGTGCAGGCGCTCGGACGCGGCCGTCCAGTCCTCGCGGTAGGCGAAGTCGTTCCACTCGGGGATCAGGTTCCCGAGCGGACAGCCGTTGTGGCAGAACGGGATACCGCAGTCCATGCAGCGGCTGGCCTGCTTGCTGATGATCGGCAGCAGGGAGCCGGGGACGTAGACCTCGTTCCAGTCCCGGACGCGGTCGGCGACGGGGCGGGTCTTGGCGACCTCACGGCCGTGGTTCAGGAAGCCCTTCGGGTCAGCCATTGATCGCCGCCTCCATCATCTTCTCGTGGGTCTCGGTCTCGGAGAGACCCGCTCGCTCGGCGGCGTCCTTGGCGGCGAGCACTGCCTTGTAGGTGCCAGGAATGATCTTGCTGAACCGCTGCACGGCCGCGTCCCAGTCGGCGAGCAGCTTCTCGGCGACCGTGGAGCCGGTCTCCTCGGCGTGCCGGCGCACGACATCGTGCAGCCACTGCTTGTCCGCGTCGTCCAAGGCCTCGATCGCGTCCACGCTGGCGACGTTGACGTTGTCGCGGTCCAGGTCGATCACGTACGCGACACCGCCGGACATGCCGGCCGCGAAGTTGCGGCCCGTCTCGCCCAGGACCACCGCGTGGCCGCCGGTCATGTACTCGCAGCCGTGGTCGCCCACGCCCTCCGAGACCACCAGCGCACCGGAGTTGCGGACGCAGAACCGCTCGCCGGTACGACCGCGCAGGAACAGCTCGCCGCCGGTCGCGCCGTACGCGATGGTGTTGCCCGCGATGGTGGAGTACTCGGCGAGGTGGTCGGCGTTCCGGTCGGGACGCACGATCACACGGCCGCCCGACAGACCCTTGCCGACGTAGTCGTTGGCGTCGCCCTCCAGGCGGAGCGTGACACCGCGCGGCAGGAAGGCGCCGAAGGACTGGCCGGCCGAGCCGGTGAAGGTGATGTCGATGGTGTCGTCGGGCAGGCCCGCGCCGCCGAACTTCTTCGTCACCTCGTGGCCGAGCATGGTGCCGACCGTGCGGTTGATGTTGCGCACCTTGATCTGGGCGCGCACCGGCTGGGCGTCGGTGGCGCTGGAGGCGGCCAGGGCGTCGGAGGCGAGCTTGATCAGCTCGTTGTCCAGGGCCTTCTCCAGGCCGTGGTCCTGTGCGACGGTCTGGTGCAGGGAGGCGCCCTCGGGGAGTTCGGGCACGTAGAAGAGCGGGGCCAGGTCGAGGCCCTGCGCCTTCCAGTGGTTCACGGCACGGGTGACGTCGAGCGCCTCGGCGTGGCCGACGGCCTCCTCGATGGTGCGGAAGCCCAGCTCGGCGAGGATCTCGCGGACCTCCTCGGCGATGAACTTGAAGAAGTTCACCACGTACTCGGCCTTGCCGGAGAAGCGGTCGCGCAGCACCGGGTTCTGGGTGGCGACGCCGACCGGGCAGGTGTCGAGGTGGCAGACGCGCATCATGATGCAGCCGGAGACGACGAGCGGCGCGGTCGCGAAACCGAACTCCTCGGCGCCGAGCAGCGCGGCGATGACCACGTCACGGCCGGTCTTCAGCTGGCCGTCGGTCTGCACGACGATGCGGTCGCGCAGGCCGTTGAGCAGCAGGGTCTGCTGGGTCTCGGCGAGGCCGAGCTCCCAGGGGCCGCCCGCGTGCTTCAGCGAGGTCAGCGGGGAGGCACCCGTGCCACCGTCGTGGCCGGAGATGAGCACGACGTCCGCGTGCGCCTTGGACACACCGGCCGCGACCGTGCCGACGCCGACCTCGGAGACCAGCTTGACGTGAATCCGCGCCTGCGGGTTCGCGTTCTTCAGGTCGTGGATCAGCTGGGCCAGGTCCTCGATGGAGTAGATGTCGTGGTGCGGCGGCGGGGAGATCAGACCGACACCCGGGGTGGAGTGCCGGGTCTTGGCGACCCACGGGTAGACCTTGTGGCCGGGCAGCTGGCCGCCCTCGCCGGGCTTGGCGCCCTGGGCCATCTTGATCTGGATGTCGTCCGCGTTGACCAGGTACTCGCTCGTCACGCCGAAGCGGCCGGAGGCGACCTGCTTGATGGCGGACCGGCGGGCCGGGTCGTACAGACGGTCCGGGTCCTCGCCGCCCTCACCGGTGTTGGACTTGCCGCCCAGCTGGTTCATGGCGATGGCGAGGGTCTCGTGGGCCTCGCGCGAGATGGAGCCGTACGACATGGCGCCGGTCGAGAACCGCTTGACGATCTCGGAGACCGGCTCGACCTCGTCGATGGAGATCGACGGACGGTCCGACGTGAAGCCGAACAGGCCGCGGAGCGTCATGAGCCGCTCGGACTGCTCGTTCACGCGGTCCGTGTACTTCTTGAAGATGTCGTAGCGGTTGGCCCGCGTCGAGTGCTGGAGGCGGAAGACCGTCTCGGGGTCGAACAGGTGCGGCTCGCCCTCGCGGCGCCACTGGTACTCGCCCCCTATCTCCAGGGCGCGGTGGGCCGGCGCGATGCCGGAGGCCGGGTAGGCCTTGGCGTGCCGGGCGGCGACCTCCTTGGCGACGACGTCGAGGCCGACGCCGCCGATCTTGGAGGCGGTGCCGTTGAAGTACTTGTCGACGAAGCCCGCTTCGAGACCGACGGCCTCGAAGACCTGGGCGCCGCGGTAGGAGGCGACCGTGGAGATGCCCATCTTGGACATGACCTTCAGGACGCCCTTGCCGAGGGCGTAGATCAGGTTGCGGATGGCCTGCTCGGCCTCCATGCCCGGCAGGAAGGTGCCCGCGCGGGTCAGGTCCTCGACGGACTCCATGGCCAGGTACGGGTTGACGGCGGCGGCGCCGAACCCGATCAGCAGGGCGACGTGGTGGACCTCGCGGACGTCACCGGCCTCGACCAGCAGGCCCACGTGGGTGCGCTGCTTGGTGCGGATGAGGTGGTGGTGGACGGCCGCGGTGAGCAGCAGCGACGGGATCGGCGCGTGCTCGGCGTCCGAGTGCCGGTCCGACAGGACGATCAGCCGGGCGCCGTTCTCGATGGCCGCGTCGGCCTCGGCGCAGATCTCCTCGATGCGCGCGGCGAGGGAGTCGCCGCCGCCGGAGACCCGGTACAGGCCGGACAGGGTCGCGGCCTTGAAGCCGGGCATGTCGCCGTCGGCGTTGATGTGGATGAGCTTCGCCAGCTCGTCGTTGTCGATCACCGGGAAGGGCAGCACGACGGACCGGCAGGACGCGGCGGTCGGGTCGAGCAGGTTGCCCGCGGGGCCGAGGGACGAGCGCAGCGAGGTGACGAGCTCTTCCCGGATGGCGTCCAGCGGCGGGTTGGTGACCTGCGCGAACAGCTGGGTGAAGTAGTCGAAGAGCAGGCGCGGGCGCTCGCTCAGCGCGGCGATCGGCGAGTCGGTGCCCATGGAGCCGATCGGCTCGGCGCCGGCCTTGGCCATCGGCGCGAGGAGGACGCGCAGCTCTTCCTCGGTGTAGCCGAAGGTCTGCTGGCGGCGGGTGACCGAGGCGTGGGTGTGCACGATGTGCTCGCGCTCGGGCAGGTCGCCCAGCTCGATCTCGCCGGCCTCCAGCCACTCCGCGTACGGCTGCGCGGCGGCGAGGCCGGCCTTGATCTCGTCGTCCTCGATGATGCGGTGCTCGACGGTGTCGACGAGGAACATCCGGCCGGGCTGCAGCCGGCCCTTGCGGACGACCTTGGCGGGGTCGATGTCGAGGACGCCGACCTCGGAGCCGAGGACGACCAGGCCCTCGTCGGTGACCCAGTAGCGGCCGGGGCGCAGACCGTTGCGGTCGAGAACGGCGCCGACCTGGGAGCCGTCGGTGAAGGTGACGCAGGCGGGGCCGTCCCAGGGCTCCATCATCGTGGAGTGGTAGCCGTAGAAGGCGCGGCGGGCCGCGTCCATGGAGTCGTGGTTCTCCCACGCCTCCGGGATCATCATCAGCACGGAGTGCGGCAGCGAACGCCCGCCCAGGTGCAGGAGCTCCAGCACCTCGTCGAAGGAGGCCGAGTCCGAGGCGTCGGGCGTGCAGATCGGGAAGACCCGGTCCAGCTTCTCCTGCGGGCCGAACAGGTCGGAGACCAGCTGCGACTCGCGGGCCCGCATCCAGTTCCGGTTGCCCTTGACGGTGTTGATCTCACCGTTGTGAGCGACGAACCGGTAGGGGTGGGCGAGCGGCCACGACGGGAAGGTGTTCGTGGAGAACCGGGAGTGCACGAGCGCGATCGCGGATGCGAAGCGGCGGTCGGACAGGTCCGGGAAGAAGGGCTCCAGCTGGCCGGTGGTCAGCATGCCCTTGTAGACGATGGTCCGCGCGGACAGCGACGGGAAGTAGACGCCCACCTCGCGCTCGGCGCGCTTGCGCAGCACGAACGCCCTGCGGTCCAGCGCGATGCCCTCGCTGGCGCCGTCGGTGACGAAGACCTGCCGGAAGACCGGCATGGTGGAGCGGGCGGTGGCGCCGAGGAGCTGCGGGGCGACCGGGACCTCGCGCCAGCCGAGGACGGTGAGGCCCTCCTCCGCCGCGATCGTCTCGATCCGCGAGACGGCGTCCTGCGTGCCGTCCTCGGGCAGGAAGGCGATACCGACGGCGTACGAACCGGCCGCCGGCAGCTCGAATCCGGCCACCTCGCGGAAGAAGGCGTCGGGCACCTGGGAGAGCAGGCCCGCACCGTCGCCGGAGTCGGGCTCGGAGCCGGTCGCGCCGCGGTGCTCCAGGTTGCGCAGAACCGTGAGCGCCTGCTCGACCAGCGCATGGCTCGCCTCGCCGGTGAGGGTGGCCACGAAGCCGACGCCACAGGCGTCGCGCTCGTTGCGGGGGTCGTACATACCCTGCGCAGCAGGGCGAGCATCCATGAACGACCAGTTCTGGCCATTCGTGGAGTGCTGGGACGGCTGGCGCGGCGTACGCATCGGCTCTCCCGTCGTCGTCAGTGGCATATAGCAGGTGCCGAGGGACGACGCTGGCCCTCTGCGTTTTTTGTTGCGAAATTTCACGCAGGTTACATGATGAAGCGGTTCTCGGGAACTGGATACACCGTTCCAACATGCGGACGCCGTAGGGGTTTACGGCGAGGTACCGCGCAAAGCGGTGAAGGTGGTGGGGGACCGATCCGGACAGATCCGTGTCCATCGGTCCGCAGGGGCGGGGGTGAGCGTCGCGCCACCCCACAGGTGCACGGCAGGCCTCATTGCCTGCGGCGCTTACGGCTCATGCCCGGTGGTTAAGCATTCGAAACCAGCGAGTAACGGGTACTTATGCGGCCCAACGCATAGCTACCAGTCGCCCTATCCTACGGCCGTCCCGAACAGGGTGCCCAGGGCGTACGTCACACCGGCCGCCGCACCACCCAGCGCGAGCTGCCGCAGGCCGCTGAACCACCAGCTCCGCGCCGTCACCTTGGCCACCACGGCACCGCAGCCGAAGAGCCCGGCGAGCGCCAGCAGCAGGGCGGGCCAGAGCGCGGTCGCGCCGAGCAGGAACGGCAGCACGGGCAGCAGCGCGCCCAGCGCGAACGACCCGAAGGACGAGACGGCGGCGACCAGCGGCGAGGGCAGGTCGCCGGGGTCGATGCCCAGTTCTTCCCTGGCGTGTATCTCCAGCGCCTGCTCCGGGTCGGCGGACAGCTGCCGGGCCACCTCCCGGGCCAGCGCCGGCTCGACCCCCCTCGCCTCGTACAGCGCGGCCAGCTCGGCCTCCTCGTCCTGCGGGTGCCTGCGCAGCTCCCGCCGCTCGACGTCCAGCTCGGCCTCGACCAGCTCGCGCTGCGAGGCGACGGAGGTGTACTCGCCGGCGGCCATCGAGAAGGCACCGGCGGCCAGCCCGGCGAGCCCGGTGATCACGATGGTCTGATGACCGACGGCCCCGCCGGCCACACCGGTCATCAGGGCGAGGTTGGAGACCAGCCCGTCCATGGCGCCGAAGACGGCGGGCCGCAGCCAGCCCCCGTTCACATCCCGGTGGGTGTGGTTGTCGCGGTGGGCTTCGTGCAGTGTCGCCTGGGTCTCGATGACGGCCATGGAGGGTCCCCCAAAAGGTCTCGCGTACGCCTCGAATAAGCTGAGGCAAAGCTAAGTTTGGACAAGTTCTATCTTTCGACAACGCTGACGTTACGCCCCGGCATTCCCCGCCGCCAGCAAGGAAAGGCTCGGCTAACCTGCGGTTTTACCGCTTTCCGCTCACACGTGCGAGGGGCTGCACAAATGTCGACCGGGTGATGTAGAGGCCGGTCAGGCTGCGGTCAACCGCCGTTGGTGGGACACATCCGCAAACGGTTCCGCGCCTCGCGCGAAGCCCCTCCCGGAGAGGCCCGCCCATGCCATCGATCGTCTGCACCCCGCCGGCCCCCACCCCGGACGAGCGCGCCCCCGAACTGCACGACCGGGCGCGGGGCGCGCTGCTGGGCCTGGCCGTGGGGGACGCGCTCGGGGCGCCGGCGGAGAACATGAAGCCCTCCGAGATCCGCGCCCGCTGGGGCCGCATCACGGGATACGTCACCGACACCCCCGCCGGTACGGACGACACCGAGTACGCGATCTTCTCCGGCCTCCTCCTCGCCCGGCACGGCTCGGCCCTCACCCCGGCCCATGTCGAGGCGGCCTGGCACGAGTGGATCGCCGACCGCGCCGAGGGCCCCTTCAAGGGGGCCGGTTTCAGCGAACGCGGCACCCTGGAGAACCTCCGCCGGGGACTGGCCGCCCCCATCTCCGCCCAGCACCGGCACGCCTGGAGCGACGGCCTGGCCATGCGGGCGGCCCCCTTCGGCGTCTTCGCGGCCGGCCGCCCCGCCGAGGCGGCCCGGCTCGTCGCCGTCGACGGCTCGGTGAGCCACGAGGGCGAGGGCATCTACGGCGGCCAGGCGGTGGCGGCGGGGGTGGCGGCGGCGATGGCGGGGGCGCCGCCCACGTCGGTGGTCGCGGCCGCCCTCGCGGTGATCCCGGACGACTCCTGGACGGCCCGCTCCCTGCGCCGGGCCGTCTCGGTCGCCCACCGCGGCGAACGTGCGGTCCGCTCCGCCGTCGTCATCGGCGGCTACCCCTGGACCGACCTGGCCCCCGAGGCGGTGGCCCTGGCCTTCGGCGCGTACGCGGCGGCGGACGGCGACTTCCGCGACGCGGTACTGACGGCCGTCAACATGGGGCGCGACGCCGACACCACGGCCGCGGTGGCCGGCGCCCTCGCCGGTGCGACCCTGGGAGCGGCGGCGATCCCGGAGGAGTGGGGCGCGGCGATCGGCCCGGTCTGCGGAAGCTGCCTGCCGTCCATGGCCGGACACCACGTCCTCGACGTGGCCGACCTGCTTCTGGCAACAGCCTCGGGCCAGACCACCCCGCACTCCACGCCGCCGGCCTTTCGACCACCCGAGCCACCCGCCACCATCCCTGCCGAGCCACACCCCACCACCTCAGCAGCCCTTCCCCCAACAGAGCCACACCCTCAACCCCCCGTCCCCATCCCCACCGAGCCGCACCTCACCGCATCGGTCCTTCTGCCGACCGAGTCACCCGCCGCTCCCGTCTCCACCGAACCGCAACCCCCGGCGTCCGCCTTTCAGCTGAGCGAGTCGGGTGGGGGGTGGGCGAGGTCTCGGGGGTCCAGGGGGCGGAGCCCCCTGGGGGCCGGCTGCAGCGAGGGGCTCCGGTGAACCGGCGTCGTATCGAGGGGCTCCTGCTCGGCCTCGCCGCGGGGGACGCCGCCGGCTGGCCCTCCGCCCGGCACCGCGCGTCCCGGATGCCCGAGTGGACCCGCCGCCTCACCCGCGAACTCGACACCTTCGCCGAGCACAACGCGACCACCACCCTCCCCGTCCCCATCGCCCTCAACCAGCCCCCCGAGCCCCTCCGCCTCGGCCCCTCCGACGACGCCGAGTGGGCGGCCTTCGCCGCGGAAGCCGTGCTGCGCGCCGGCGACGACACCGTCCTCGGCGACCTCAGCCGTGAGCTCCGTACCCGCGCCGCCATCGACCTCACCTGGACCGCCGTGGCCTCCGAGGTCGCCGCCGCGGCCGAACGCGCCCCGGAGATCGAGTCGGCCGTACTCCCCCTGCGCGCCCGTATCTCCGTCCGCGCCGGCCTCGGCAACCTCGCCACCGGCCTGCGCCCGCCCGCCACCGGCCACGACAACCCGCACTACTTCGACGACGCCGCCTGCGTCCGCGCCTGCGCACTCGCCGTCGCCCACCCCGGCGACCCCCAACGCGCCGCCGACCTCGCCGAGTTCGACGCCCGCTATACCCAGGACGGCGACGGAGTCCACGGCGCCCGCGCCATGGCGGCGGCCGTCGCCCTCGCCCTGGTCGGCGCCGAGGTCGAGACCTGCGTGGCCGCGGCCCTCGCCGAACTCCCCGAGTCCACCGAGATCGGCCGCAACGCCCGGCACGCCCTGACCCTCACCGGCGCGGCGGACACCGCGTTCGCCGTCATCCCCCTCCTCGAACACCAAATCGTCGACCACGTATACAGCTACGGCATCGCCGCCGCCGAGACCGTCCCGGTCGCCCTCGCCCTCGCCACGGCCTCCCGGGGCCGGATCGCCGAGGCCGTACCCGCCGCCGCGTGTCTGTCGCGGGTCGCCGACTCGGCCCCCGCCCTGGCCGGCGCCCTCACCGGCGCCCTCGGCGGCGGCGCGGCCATCCCCGCGCCCTGGCGGGACGCCTGCCGCACCCTCTCCGGCTGTGCCCTCCCCCGCCTCACCGGTACCGACCTCGTGGAACTCGCCGAACTCCTGGAAGCCACACAACCGGCCCGTCCAGGTGGATGATTCGGTGCATGACGCCCAAAGGAGAAGAAAGCGCCGGAGCTTCGCTCGACGAACGGATCGCCGGAGCGCTCGTCGGAGCCGCCGTCGGGGACGCCCTCGGCGGACCCGTCGAGGGCTACTCCCCCGACCAGATCCTCGAACGCCACGGCGGCCGCGTGCACGGCATCGTCGGCCCCTGGAACGGCGACGCCTGGCGCACCGCCCGCCCGATCGCGCCCTACCACAAGGGCGACGGACACGTCACCGACGACACCTTGATGACCCATGCGCTGGTACGGGTGTACGACCACGTCCGCGACCACCTCGACGCGTACGCCGTCGCCGACCACCTGGTCCCCGATCTGATGACCAACCCCCGCTGGATCCCGGAGCTGGAGGCGGAGACCATCCCCCTGCACCGGATCTTCCTCGCGGAGAAGTGGCTCGCGACCCGTCTCCACTACGGCCATGTCGACCCCCGCGAGGCCGGCGTCGGCAACATCGTCAACTGCGGTGCGGCGATGTACATGGCCCCGGTCGGCCTGGTCAACGCGGCGAACCCGCGGGCCGCGTACGCCGAGGCGCTGGACGTCGCGGGCGCCCACCAGTCGTCGTACGGCAGGGAGGCGGCGGGCGTCTTCGCGGCGGCGGTGGCGGCTGCCGCGGCACCGGGCGCCACCCCGGACTCGGTCGTGGCCGCGGCCCTGTCCCTGGCGAAGGACGGCACCCGGACCGCGATCGAACAGGTCTGTGAAGTGGCCTCGCGCCACGGCGACTTCGAGTCGGCGCTCACGCCCCTGCGCGAGGCGGTCGCCCCCTACGACACGGTCGGCCCCGACTACCGGTCCCCCTCGCTCGGCGCCCGCCGCCCGTCCCGGCTGCACGCCATCGAGGAACTCCCCGTCGCCCTGGGCATGTTGCTGGTGGCCGACGGCGACTACCGGCAGGCGGTGCTCGGTTCCGTCAACTACGGCCGGGACTGCGACTCGATCGCGACGATGGCGGGCGCGATCGCCGGTGCGCTCGGCTCCGCCGTGCCGGAGGAGTGGTCGAAGCGGGTGGCCGAGGCGAGCCGCCTCGACCTCTGGGAGCCGCCGCGCGCGCTGACCGCCGTCACCCGGGAGATCTTCGCCCGCGACACCGAACGCCACCGCGCCCACGCGGAGTCCTTCGCCCGCCTCGGAGGCCCGAGTTGCTCCGACTGACCTGGGTCCAGCCGGAGGACCTGCTCGGCCACGAGCTGCGCCAGGCACGGCAGGACGGGCGGGAGCCGTCGGCGATCGCTGCGCGCTGGCGGGCGGCGGGCGGCGCGGACGCGCCGAGCCGCGCGGGCGCGTCGCCGGACCGGGCGTCCCGCTATCTCCGCCGCCTCGCGGAAGACCTCCTCGACGAACTCGCGGACCTGCCGAGCAGGTTGGACGAGCCGACGGATCTGGCCGAGATCAAGGCGCTGTGTCCCGACTGGCCGTCGTACGGCTGCGCCCCGGTGGGGGCTGATCGCGCAGTTCCCCGCGCCCCTGACGGGGCGCTGCCCAGCCGCGTCCTGTATACCCAGCCGCGGGCAGGCGTGCCGCAGGGCGGCACGGGTGGGCGCAGCGACACCCTGCCAGCGCCGGTAAGCGTCCCCACCTCCGCCCCCACACCCCGCGCCTACCAGGCCGCCTGGCTCGGCCGAGCCGTCGGGTGTCTGCTCGGCAAACCCGTCGAGAAGCTTCCGCTGCACGCGATCCGCGAACTCGCCCGCGCCACCGGCAACTGGCCCCTGAACCACTACTTCACCGCCCACGGAGTCCCCGCCGAACTCCTCTCCGCCCACCCCTGGAACCGTCGCTCGGCCCCCACCTCCCTCGCCGAGAACATCGACGGCATGCCCGAGGACGACGACCTCAACTACCCCCTTCTCAACGTCCTCCTCCTCCAGCGGCACGGCCGTGCCTTCACCCCCGTCGACGTGGCGCGGCTCTGGCTCGACGAGCTGCCCGCCGGCCGTACCTTCACCGCCGAACGCGTCGCCTACCGCAACCTCCTCGCCGGCATCGAACCCCCCGGCACCGCCCGCCACCGCAACCCCTTCCGCGAGTGGATCGGCGCCCTGATCCGCGCCGACGTGCACGGCTGGACCAACCCCGGTGATCCGGCCGCCGCGGCCGAACAGGCCCACCGCGACGCCACGCTCACCCACACGGCGAACGGTGTCTACGCGGCGATGTTCACGGCGGCCGTCATCGCCACCGCCGCCACGGGAACCCACGGCGTGCACGCCTGTCTGCGCGCTGGCCGTTCCGTCGTGCCGCCCCGCTCGCGCCTCGCCGCCGCGGTCGACCACGCGATCCGGCTCGCGGAGACCCACGAGGACTTCGAGACGGTCGTGGACGGACTCCACCGCACGCACTCCGCCACCCACCACTGGGTGCACGCCATCCCCAACACGGCCCTGATCGCAGCCGCCCTCACCCACGCGGACGGCGACTTCACCGGCTCCGTCTGCCGTGCGGTGAGCGGCGGTTGGGACACCGACTCGAACGGCGCGACGGCCGGTTCCGTCGCCGGGCTGCTCGCGGGCGACCCCGCCGCCCTGCCCGACCGCTGGACCGTCCCGCTCAAGAACCGGCTCGCCACCTCGGTCGCCGGCTTCGACGCCACCGGCTTCGACACCCTCGCCCATCTCACCCACCTGGAGGCGACCCGCCCATGACCCATATCGCCGTACTGGGCAGCACG
Source organism: Streptomyces sp. NPDC048288 (assembly GCF_043201555.1). Taxonomy (NCBI): domain Bacteria; kingdom Bacillati; phylum Actinomycetota; class Actinomycetes; order Kitasatosporales; family Streptomycetaceae; genus Streptomyces; species Streptomyces sp. NPDC048288. The sequence continues at coordinate 1,038,573 of NZ_JBICZD010000001.1, read as the reverse complement.
AACATGGACCTCGTCGCCTACGCCGAGCGGGCCCCGCACCTCGGCGAGACCGTGACGGGGCGGGACTTCCGTACGGTCCCCGGCGGCAAGGGCGCCAACCAGGCGATCGCCGCCGCCCGCGCCGGCGCCACCGTCTCGATGATCGGCGCGGTCGGCCACGACTCCTACGGCGCCCGGCTGCGCGAGACCCTCGAACACTCCGGCGTGGACACCGACTCGCTGCGCACGATCGAGTGCCCCTCCGGCACCGCGCACATCGTCGTCGACGACCAGGGCGGCAACGCGATCGTGGTGGTCCCCGGCGCCAACGGCACCGTCGACCACCTCGCCCCCGGCGACGAGGGGGTCATCGCCTCCGCCGACCGGCTCCTCCTCCAGCTGGAGATCCCGCTGCCGGCGGTCGTGGCCGGCGCGCAGGCCGCCCGCCGGCACGGCGTGCACACCATCCTCACCCCGTCGCCCGTCCGCCCCCTGCCGCCCGAACTCCTCGACAACATCGACCTGATGGTGGCCAACGAGCGCGAGGCCGCCGCCCTCACCGACCGCGCCGACCCGCGTGACGCGGCCGCCGCCCTGCTCGACCTGGTGCCCCAGGTCGTCGTCACCCTCGGCGCGGCCGGCAGCCTCTACCTCACCCGCGACGCCCAGCCCCTCGTCATCCCCGCACCCCGGGTGACCGCCGTCGACTCGACGGGCGCGGGCGACACCTTCGTCGGCGCCCTCGCGGTGGCCCTGTCCGAGGAGAAACCGGTCCGGGAGGCCCTGTCCTGGGCGGCCGCCGCGGCCGCGCTGGCCGTACAGCGGGAGGGCGCGTCGACCTCGATGCCGTACCGCCCGGAGATCGAGGCGCAGTACACGGCATGAGGACGACAACCATGGTTACGACAACGACGAGTACGACAACGACGAGTACGAAGCCCCAGCCCCTCGCCGGACTGCGCGTCCTCGATCTCGCCACGCTCTTCGCGGGGCCGCTCGCCGCCACCCTGCTCGGCGACTTCGGTGCCGAGGTCATCAAGGTCGAGCACCCCGGCAAGCCCGATCCCTCCCGGGGCCACGGCCCGGCCAAGCAGGGTGTCGGCCTGTGGTGGAAGCTGCTCGGCCGCAACAAGCGCGCCATCACCCTCGACCTGTCCAAGCGCGGCGGCCGTGCCACCCTGCTCCGGCTCGCCGCCACCGCGGACGTCATCGTGGAGAACTTCCGTCCGGGCACCCTGGAGAAGTGGGACCTCGGCTGGGCGGAGCTCTCCGCCGCCAACCCCCGCCTGGTCCTGACCCGGGTCACCGCCTTCGGCCAGTTCGGGCCCTACGCCCACCGCCCCGGCTTCGGCACCCTCGCCGAGGCGATGAGCGGCTTCGCGGCGATCACCGGCGAACCGGACGCGCCCCCGGTGCTGCCGCCGTTCGGTCTCGCCGACTCGATCGCGGCGCTGGCGACCGCGTACGCCGTCATGACCGCGCTCGCCGCCCGGGACCGCACCGGCGAGGGCCAGGTCGTCGACATGGCGATCATCGAGCCGATCCTGACCGTCCTCGGCCCCCAGCCCATCTGGTACGACCAGCTCGGTTACGTCCAGGAGCGCACCGGCAACCGGTCCGCCAACAACGCCCCGCGCAACACCTACCGCACGGCGGACGGGGACTGGGTCGCCGTCTCCACCTCGGCCCAGTCGATCGCGGAACGCGTGCTGCGGCTGGTCGGGCGCCCGGAGCTGATCGACGAGCCGTGGTTCGCGACCGGCGCCGGCCGGGCCGCGCACGCCGACGTCCTCGACGCGGCCGTCGGCGACTGGGTGGCCGTGCGCTCCCGTGCCGAGGTGCTGGCCGAGTTCGAGAAGGCCGAGGCGGCGGTGGCGCCCATCCAGGACGTACGGGACGTCATGGAGGACCCGCAGTACCAGGCGCTGGACACGATCACCACGGTCGCCGACCCCGAACTGGGCCCCCTGCGCATGCAGAACGTCCTCTTCCGGCTCTCGGCCACCCCCGGCGCGATCCGCTGGACCGGCCGCCCGCACGGCGCCGACACCGACGAGGTCCTCACCGAACTGGGCCTGACCGAGGCCGAGCGGCAGGCGCTGCGCGCGGAGGGCGCCGTATGACCACCTGCCGCAAGACCACCGCCCCCTTCCCGCTGACCTGGCTGTACGTCCCCGGTGACCGGCCGCATGTGGTCGCCAAGGCGCTGGTCTCCGGCGCGGACGTGGTGGTGATCGACCTGGAGGACGCGGTCGCCCCCGACCGCAAGGACTGCGCCCGCGCCGCCACCGCCGGCCTCCTCGCCCATCCGCAGCCGGTCCCGGTGCACGTCCGGATCAACGGTCTCGACACCCCCTGGGCGCAGGCCGACGTCCAGGCACTGCTCGGCCTTCCCGGTCTCGACGGGCTGCGGCTGCCCAAGGTGGCGAGCCCCGAGGACGTCCGCCACCTCGCCGACCGGACCGCCGCCCTGCCGCTCTACGCCCTCCTCGAATCGGCCCTCGGCATCGAGCACGCCTACGCCATCGCCACCGCCCACCCCGCCCTGCGCGGCATCTCCCTCGGCGAGGCGGACCTGAGGGCCGACCTGGGCGTACGGGACGATCTCGGCCTCGACTGGTGCCGCTCCCGGATCGTGGTCGCCGCCCGGGCGGCGGGGCTCGCCCCGCCGCCCCAGTCGGTCCACCCCGACACCCGCGACCTGGGCGGCCTGGCCGCCTCCTGCGCCCACGGCCGCGCCCTGGGCTTCCTGGGCCGCGCCGCCATCCACCCCCGCCAGCTCCCGATCATCGAACGGGCCTACCTCCCCACCGAGGCGGAAGTGGAACAGGCCGAAACCATCATCAAGGCAGCCACCACGGAACAGGGCGCCCAGGCCCTCCCCGACGGCAGCTTCATCGACGCGGCAGTGGTCGCCACGGCCCGCAGAACCCTCTCCCTGCTCCACCGCCGGTGATCTCGCGGTGCCGGGCTCGCCGTGGCCCGGCGGTCCGCATGCGAAGAGGGCGCCCGGTCGGTCCCGGGCGCCCTCTTCGTCGTATCGCGGCAGGTCAGCTCTTCTTGGTCCCCGACCCGGCCTCGTCCTTGATCTCGTCCTTGGCCTCGTCGGTCTCGTCGACGTCGTCGGTCTTGGCCAGGGGTTCGTCCTCGGAGGGCTCCGCGTCGGGAGCCTCCTCGGCCTCGACGGCCGCGGTCTCGCCGTCGGCCGCGCTGTCACCGTCGGTCTCGGCGTCGGCGGCGGCCGGCTCGACCACCGTCTCCCGGCCCGGCCGCTTCTTCGCGGAGAGCACCATGTACAGCACGGCGAGCAGGAACACGATCATCGCGGTCCAGTCGTTGAGCCGCAGACCGAGGATGTGGTGGGCGTCGTCGACGCGCATGTACTCGATCCAGCCGCGGCCCACGCAGTACGCGGCGACGTACAGCGCGAAAGCCCGCCCGTGGCCCAGCGTGAAGCGTCGGTCGGCCCAGATGACGAGGAAGGCGACGCCGACGCACCACAGCGACTCGTACAGGAAGGTCGGGTGGTAGTAGCCCGGGACCCGGCCGCCCTCGGAGGAGGTGATGTGCAGAGCCCACGGGAGGTGCGTCTCGCGCCCGTACAGCTCCTGGTTGAACCAGTTCCCCCAGCGGCCGCAGGCCTGGGCCAGGGCGATGCCGGGGGCGATGGCGTCGGCGTACGCCGGGAGCGGGATGCCCCGGCGCCGGCAGCCGATCCAGGCGCCCACCGCGCCGAGCGCGATCGCGCCCCAGATACCGAGGCCGCCCTGCCAGACCTTGAACGCGTCGACCCAGTCACGGCCCTCGCTGAAGTACAGCTCGTAGTCCGTGATCACGTGGTAGAGACGCCCGCCGACCAGGCCGAACGGTACGGCCCAGACGGCGATGTCGGCCACGGTGCCGGCCCGCCCGCCCCGGGCGATCCAGCGCTTGTTTCCGAGCCAGACGGCTACGAAGACACCGATGATGATGCAGAACGCGTAGCCGCGCAGCGGGATGGGTCCGAGGTGGATCACTCCGCGCGAAGGGCTGGGAATGTAGGCAAGATATTCCATGGCAGGGTCGACGCTACCGTGCCGGACCGGGCCGACGGCAACCAGCCCGGCTACGGCTCCATAACAGGGGCGTGAGAAACGCTTACCGCCGCCTACCCCTTGTTCGCGTCCTCGACCAGCTGCTTCAGCTTGGCCGGGGTCATCGTCTGGTCCTGGTAGATGTTCTTGCCGTCGAGCAGGACGGTCGGGGTGCCGCCGAACTTGCCGGCCTCGAAGGCCTGGTTGGACTTGACGACCCAGGCGTTGTGCGTGCCGTCATTGACACACTTCTCGAAGGCCGGGGTGACCAGGCCGTCGACCTTGCCGGCCAGCTCGATCAGCTTGGCGTCGCTGGAGAACGCGTCGTCGGTCTCCTTGGGCTGGTTCTCGTACAGCACGTCGTGGAAGTCGCGGAACTTGCCCGCGTCCTGGGCGCAGGCCGCCGCGTTGGCCGCGTGCCGGGAGCCGCTGCCGCCGAGGTTGCCGTCGATCAGCGTGGCCAGGTGGTACTCGATCCTGAGCTTGCCGGAGTCGACCAGCTCGTGGAGCGTCGGACGGTACGCCGTCTCGAAGGCCTGGCAGGCCGGGCAGCGGAAGTCCTCCCAGATGGTGAGCGTCGCCTTGGCGTCGTCCTTGCCGACCGGGATCGCGAGGCTGTCCTTGCCCTGCGCGCCCGAGGGCGCCACGACCGGGCCGGAGCTCTCGCTCTTCTTGTCCTTGCCCGCGTTCGCGGCGACGATGCCGACCACCGCGGCCAGGCCCAGGACGCAGACGACGCTCGCGCCGACGATCAGCGCGCGCCGTCGCCGCTCCGCGGCCTTCTGCTTCTCGCGCTCGGCCGCCAGCCGCTCGCGGGCCATCCGCTTTCCGTCACGATTCTTCTCGCTCACACCCCCAGAACGAACCGGGGAGGCGCACCGCGCCTCCCCGGTCCCAGGTCCACCCGTTCGAGTGACCGAATGTTCTGTCATGCCTGACGTACCCGAAGGTTACGCAGCGGGTCACGCCTGTCCGCGCACGCCCTTCGCCAGGTCCCCGGCCAGCTCGCGCACGGCCGCCACACCGGCCGCGTGGTCCGGCGCGTCCAGCATCCGCTTCACGAAGGCCGACCCGACGATCACCCCGTCGGCGAACCCGGCGACCTCGGCGGCCTGGGTCGCGTCGGAGACGCCGAGGCCGACGCAGACGGGCAGCCCGGTGCCGGTGCCCCGGGTGCGCTCGACCAGGTTCTGGGCCTGCGCGCCGACCGATGCACGCGTACCGGTGACCCCCATCAGGGACGCCGCGTAGACGAAGCCGCTGCCCGCCGCCGTGATCGTGGCGAGCCGCTCGTCCTTGCTGCTCGGCGCCACGACGAAGACCGTCGCGAGGCCGTGCTTCTCGGCGTGCTCCCGCCACAGCGCCGACTCCTGGACCGGCAGGTCGGGCAGGATGCAGCCCGCGCCGCCGGCCTCGGCCAGTTCGGCGGTGAAGCGCTCGACGCCGTAGCGGTCGATGGGGTTCCAGTACGTCATGACGAGGATCGGCCTGCCGGTGGCCTCGTAGGCCTCCTTGACCGTGCGCATCACGTCCGCGATCTTGACGCCGCCGCGCAGGGCGATGTCGTCGGCGGTCTGGATGACCGGGCCGTCCAGGACCGGGTCGCTGTGCGGCAGCCCGACCTCGACGACGTCGGCGCCGCCGTCCAGGACGGCCTTGATCGCCTCGATGCCGCCGTCCACGGTCGGGAACCCGGCCGGGAGGTAGGCGATGAGCGCGGCGCGGCCCTCGGCCTTCGCGCCGGCGAGGGTGTCGTTCAGCAGTTGGATGTTCCCGCTCACTTGGCGTCCCCCTCGATCTCGGCGGTGGCGGTGGTGTCGGCGGCCACCTCGGCGTCGGCGTCGTACAGTCCGAAGTAGCGCGCGGCGGTGTCCATGTCCTTGTCGCCGCGGCCGGACAGGTTGACGACGATCAGCCCGTCCTTGCCGAGTTCCCTGCCGACCTCCAGGGCGCCGGCGAGGGCGTGGGCGCTCTCGATGGCCGGGATGATGCCCTCGGTGCGGGAGAGCAGGCGCAGGGCCTGCATGGCCGCGTCGTCGGTGACCGCGCGGTACTCGCCGCGGCCGGAGTCCTTGAGGTAGGAGTGCTCCGGGCCGATGCCGGGGTAGTCCAGACCGGCGGAGATCGAGTACGGCTCGGTGATCTGGCCCTCGTCGTCCTGGAGGACGTAGGAACGGGAGCCGTGCAGGATGCCGGGCTCGCCGGCGGTGAGGGTGGCCGCGTGCTCGCCGGTCCCGATGCCGTGCCCCGCGGGCTCGCAGCCGATGAGGCGGACGTCCGCGTCGGGGATGAAGGCGTGGAAGAGGCCGATGGCGTTGGAGCCGCCGCCGACGCAGGCGATCGCCGCGTCGGGCAGGCGCCCCGCGCGCTCCAGGATCTGGCGGCGGGCCTCGACGCCGATCACCCGGTGGAAGTCGCGGACCATGGCCGGGAAGGGGTGCGGTCCGGCGACCGTACCGAAGAGGTAGTGGGTGTGGTCGACGTTCGCCACCCAGTCGCGGAACGCCTCGTTGATGGCGTCCTTGAGGGTGCGGCTGCCGGACTTCACGGCGATGACCTCGGCGCCGAGGATCCGCATCCGGGCCACGTTGAGGGCCTGGCGCTGAGTGTCGATCTCGCCCATGTAGATGGTGCAGTCGAGGCCGAACAGCGCGCAGGCGGTGGCGGTGGCGACGCCGTGCTGGCCGGCGCCGGTCTCCGCGATCACCCGGGTCTTGCCCATGCGCTTGGTGAGCAGGGCCTGGCCGAGCACGTTGTTGATCTTGTGCGAGCCGGTGTGGTTCAGGTCCTCGCGCTTGAGGAAGATCCGGGCGCCGCCCGCGTGTTCCGCGAAGCGGGGGACCTCGGTGAGGGAGCTGGGGCGGCCGGTGTAGTGGGCCATCAGGTCGTCGAGCTCGCGGGCGAACTCGGGGTCGTGCTTGGCCTTGTCGTACTCGACGGCGACCTCGTCCACGGCGGCGACGAGGGCCTCCGGGATGAACTTGCCGCCGAATGCGCCGAAGTAGCCCTCGGCGCTGGGCACCTGGCCGGTGGGGTCAGGGAAGAAGAAATCGCTGGGCATGCCGATACCTCACGGTGAGTGCCGATGAAAAAACACTGTTCGCCGTGGGGGCGGGGGTGTGTTCGTGACTGCGGGCCGTCAGTGGCTTGTCGCGCAGTTCCCCGCGCCCCTAAAGGGGCGCTGCCATCGGCGGCCGTTGACCTGGCCGGGTTCGTCGCCGATGACGTAGCGGACGCGGCGGCCGTGGATTCGGCGGGCCGGGGCGCGGCAACCGCGGGGCCGGCAGCCGCGCGCGAGGCGGGCGTACCGGTCCACTGTCGTCGTCACCGTGAGAGTCATCGGGATCAGCCTAGCGGGTGATCAGGGGCGGCCGTGCCGGAGCGCGGGGTGTTCGCCCGCCGCCACCAGGTCGGCCACCGCCGCCTTGGGGTCGCGGCCGGTGACCAGGGACTCGCCGACCAGGACGGCGTCGGCGCCGGCGTTGGCGTAGGCGATCAGGTCGTGCGGGCCGCGGACGCCGGACTCGGCGATCTTGACGATGTGGTCGGGGATCTCCGGGGCGACCCGCTCGAAGGTGGTGCGGTCGACCTCCAGGGTCTTCAGGTTGCGCGCGTTGACGCCGATCACCTTGGCGCCCGCGTCCACCGCGCGCTCGACCTCGTCCTCGTCGTGGACCTCCACGATCGGGGTGAGGCCGATGGACTCGGCACGCTCGATCAGCGACTCCAGGGCCGGCTGGTCGAGGGCGGCGACGATCAGCAGCGCGAGGTCGGCGCCGTACGCGCGGGCCTCCCACAGCTGGTACGACGTGACGATGAAGTCCTTGCGCAGCACCGGGATGTCCACCCGGGCCCGGACCGCCTCCAGGTCGGCCAGCGAGCCGCCGAAGCGGCGCTGCTCGGTCAGGACCGAGATGACGGCCGCGCCGCCCGCCTCGTAGTCCGCGGCGAGCCCGGCCGGGTCGGCGATCGCGGCCAGCGCGCCCTTGGACGGGCTGGAGCGCTTGACCTCACAGATGACCTTGACGCCCTCACCACGCAGCGCGGCCACACCGTCCTTGGCGGCGGGCGCCTTCGCCGCGCGCTCCTTGAGCTCGTCGAGGCTGACGCGCGCCTGCCGTTCCGCGAGGTCGGCACGGACTCCGTCGATGATCTCGTCGAGCACACTCACGCGAGCGGCCCCCTTCCGGACGGTTCTTTCCAGCGGTCACATCCCATGGGTCCGAAAACTCATGGTCACCTGCGATGGTATCCGCAGGACGGCACTGGTCTCGCATCGAGTTGACGCCGGTCCCACTACCTGGACGTTCGCCAGTTGATCAAGGATGCAACCAGCCACCGAACGGCAGGTTCCGGACAACGGTGAAGACCAGCACCAACGCGCCCAGCGTCCACATCAGCGCCGGCCTGAGCACGATCCGGGCGGGCCGGCCGCGCACCGCGCGCACCACCCAGACGGTCCACACGACGGCGAAGGCCAGATAGGCGACCACACCGGCGGCGTTGTCCCGCAGCGCGGCCAGGAGATCCCCGTGGACGAACGCGTGCGCGCTGCGCAGGCCGCCGCAGCCGGGGCAGTACAGGCCGGTGAACCGGTACAGCGGGCAGACCGGGTAGTGGCCGGGCTGGTTGGGGTCGACGGTCCCGACGTAGGCGAAGGCACCGACGACCGCGCCCAGCACGGAGACGGGCACGGCGAGCCTGCCCCGCAGGGAGGGCATCGCCGGCGGGACGGCTGCGCGCTGGATGTCGGCGTTCACGCCTCGCATTGTGCCCCGTACCGTCGGCACACGCGCGTGAGGGGCACCCCCGATCTCTCGGGGGTGCCCCTCAGAAAGCCTCGCGGGTCAGCTCTCGGCGCCGACCGGCTCGCGGGTGGCGGCGGCCGGCGTGGTGTAGGAGAGCGCGGCGGCCTGCTTCGGCTGGCCGAGACCCATGGAGCGCATGATCATGCCGACCACACCGCCGAGGACCACGATCACCATGCCGGCCCAGAAGCCGAGCGGCTGGGCCATCACCATGAAGGCGCCCGCGACGCAGAAACCGATGAAGGCGATGGTGACGCCGGTCCAGGCGGCCGGGGTGTGACCGTGGCTGCTGCCCGCCATGACTTGCTCCTCGTTGCTCGTACGTGTCCTTCCGGACGCTCGTCCTCCATTGTCCCGTACGAGCACCCGTGCCGGACGCGGGGGTGGCGTCTGATTCGCCACATCGACTGAACCGCCCCTGAAAGGGGCGCGGGGCTGTGTTCGATATGCGGCTCCGCCGCGTGGGCGCGACCAGCCCCCACCCACCCGCAGACGACCGACAACCCGTTCTCGGTCTCACGCCCCCGTAGGGTCCTCGCCCCGGTCCAGCGCCTTCCAGATGTCCTCGGGCCGGTCCGGATCCACCGGCTTCGGCGCCCGGCGCGGCCGCTCCGCCCCCGTACCCCGCTCGTAACGCCCGGACATCGCGGGCCACAGCCGCCCGTACCGCAGCGCCAGCAACCCCGCGACCAGGATCAGCGCACCGCCGGCCGCGGCGACGTACGGCCAGCCGGTGTGGCTGAGCGCGGCGACCGTCGCGGAGGTGTCACCGCTGGCCTGCGCGGCCTTCTCGTCGAGCGCGGAGTCGTCGGAGGCGCCCAGCAGCGCCGCGGCGAGGATGCCGGCGCCGGAGAGCGCGAGCAGCCCGGAGACCACGAAGCGGCCGGCCCTGCGGACGGCGAAGACGGCGACGAGCGCGGCGAGGCCCACTATGGCGAGGGCCGCGGGGACGCCCGTGACGTCGCTGCCCTTGGCGGTCAGCGGGAAGTCGCCGCCGGCCACCGTCGCGGTGCCCTCGGCCCAGCGCTGCCGGGTGGACAGCAGGGCCACGGCCGCGCCGAGCGCGCCGAACAGCAGAGCCACGGCAAGGCTGCGGCGGCCGGAGCGCTCGGGTGCGGCGGCTTCGGATGAGGGGTGAGGAACAGCAGTCACGTACTCCACTATCGCCTGAACCCCGGGCGAACGGTCACCCGGGGTCGCGTGAGAAGCGCCCCACTCGCCCCTACTCGCCCTGCGCGCCCAGTCTGTTGGCCGTGTGCACGGCCCGCAGGACCGCCGCCGCCTTGTTGCGGCACTCCTGGTCCTCGGCGACCGGGTTGGAGTCGGCGACGATACCGGCGCCTGCCTGCACATACGCCGTGCCGTCCCGCAGCAGGGCGGTGCGGATGGCGATGGCGGTGTCGGAGTCGCCGGCGAAGTCGAGGTAGCCGACGCAGCCGCCGTACAGCCCCCTTCGGGACGGCTCCAGTTCGTCGATGATCTGCATGGCCCGGGGCTTGGGGGCGCCGGAGAGGGTGCCGGCCGGGAAGCAGGCGGTGAGGACGTCGAAGGCGGTGCGGCCCTCGGCGACCTTTCCGGTGACCGTCGAGACGATGTGCATGACGTGCGAGTACCGCTCGACGGACATGAAGTCGACGACCTCGACGGAGCCGGGCTCGCAGACCCGGCCCAGGTCGTTGCGCCCGAGGTCGACGAGCATCAGGTGCTCGGCGCGCTCCTTGGGGTCGGCCATCAGCTCGTCGGCGAGGGCCTGGTCCTCCTGCGGGGTGGCCCCGCGCGGGCGGGTGCCGGCGATGGGGTGCACCATGGCCTGCCCCGCCTCGACCTTGACGAGCGCCTCCGGGCTGGATCCCACGACGTCGAAGCCGTCGAAGCGGAAGAGGTACATGTACGGCGACGGGTTGGTGGCCCGCAGGACGCGGTAGACGTCCAGCGCGCTCGCCGTGCACGGCGTCTCGAAGCGCTGGGAGGGGACGACCTGGAAGGCCTCGCCCGCGCGGATGCGCTCCTTGATGTCCTCGACGGCGACCTGGAAGTCGGGGCCGCCCCACAGGGCGGTGTACTCGGGGAGTTCGGAGGGCGGCAGGACGGCGGGCGGCTGGGCGACCGCGCGGGAGAGGTCCCGCTCCATCGCGTCCAGCCGGGCCACGGCGTCGGCGTGGGCCTCGTCGACGCCCGTGTCGAGGTCGTTGTGGTTGATCGCGTTGGCGATCAGCAGGACCGAGCCCTCCCAGTGGTCCATGACGGCCAGGTCGCTGGTGAGGAGCATGGTCAGCTCGGGGAGCCGGAGATCGTCGTGCTCGCCCGGGCCGATCTTCTCCAGGCGGCGCACGATGTCGTAGCCGAGGTAGCCGACCATGCCGCCGGTGAAGGGCGGGAGGTCCTGGTCGTGCGGGGTGTGCAGGGCCTCGATGGTGGCGCGCAGGGCGGCCAGCGGGTCGCCCTCGACCGGGACGCCGACGGGCGGGGCGCCGAGCCAGTGGGCCTGGCCGTCCCGGGCGGTGAGGGTGGCCGAGGAGCGGACGCCCACGAAGGAGTACCGAGACCATTGATACGCCGTGCGGCCGTTCTCGGCGGACTCCAGCAGGAAGGTGCCGGGGCGCTCGGCGGCGAGCTTGCGGTAGAGCGCGACCGGGGTGTCGCCGTCGGCGAGGAGCTTGCGGGTGACCGGGATGACGCGCCGGTCGGTCGCCAGCTTGCGGAAGGTCTCGAGGTCCATGGCGGCAGACCTTACTGATCCGAGGCGGGGGTGCCGGGACCGGCGCCCTCGTGGGCGTGCTCGACGTCCTTGAGGAGCACGTCGGCGTCGAAGCAGGTGCGGTCGCCGGTGTGGCAGGCGGCGCCCACCTGGTCGACCTTGACCAGCAGGGTGTCGGCGTCGCAGTCGAGCGCGACCGACTTGACCCACTGGAAGTGGCCGGAGGTGTCGCCCTTGACCCAGTACTCCCGGCGGCTGCGCGACCAGTAGGTACAGCGGCCGGTGGTGAGGGTCCGGTGCAGCGCCTCGTCGTCCATCCAGCCGAGCATCAGCACCTCGCCGGTGTCGTACTGCTGGGCGATGGCGGGCAGGAGGCCGTCGGCGCTGCGCTTGAGGCGGGCGGCGATCTCCGGGGCGAGGCCACTGGACGGGGGGGTACCCGTCGTACCGGTCGTACTGGTCATGGGTGCCATTGTGCCGCGCCGCACCGACAGTCACGGTCCGTGTCCACTGTCCGGACGCTGGGTGTGGCCGTAGGCTGGCGGTATGTCGACCTTCGCCAAGCGTGAACGGCTTCTGCTCGCCGACCTCTTGGAGACCGCCGGTCCCGAGGCGCCGACCCTCTGCGAGGGCTGGCTGACCCGTGATCTGGCCGCGCACGTGGTGGTGCGCGAGCGCCGGCCGGACGCGGCCGGGGGCACCCTGATCAAGCAGCTCGCGCCGCGCCTGGAGAAGGTGATGGCGGAGTTCGCCGCGAAGCCGTACGAGGAGCTGATCCAGCTGATCCGTACCGGCCCGCCGCGGTTCTCACCCTTCCAGCTCAAGCAGGTCGACGAGGCGGCCAACACGGTGGAGTTCTACGTCCACACGGAGGACGTCCGCCGGGCCCAGCCGGACTGGTCGGCGCGCGAGCTGGACCCCGTCTTCCAGGACGCCCTGTGGGCGCGGCTGGAGCGCACCGCGCGGCTGCTGGGCCGGGGGGTGCCGACCGGTCTCGTCCTGCGCCGCCCGGACGGCCAGACGGCGGTCGCGCACCGGGGCGCCCCCGTGGTGACGGTGACGGGCGAGCCCTCCGAGCTGCTGATGTTCGCCTTCGGCCGGCAGAACGCGGCGAAGGTCGAGGTGGACGGCGACGAGAACGCGATCGCCAAGCTGCACGACTCCAGGCAGCTGGGCATCTGAGGAGCACACCGTGATCAAGGTCGCGATGACGAGTGTCTACGTCGACGACGTGACCCGGGCGCACGCCTTCTACACCGATGTCCTCGGCTTCGAGACCCGCACCCGCCTCGACCTGGGCGGCGGCACCCTGTTCGTCACGGTCGGCGCGCCGGACGGCGCCCAGCAGGACCTCCAGCTGCTCCTGGAGCCCGGCCAGGGCCCCATCGCGGAGCCGTACCGCAAGGCCGTCTACGAGGCGGGGCTCCCGGCGATCGTCTTCTCGGTGGACGACATCCACACGGAGTACGAGCGGCTGCGCGCCCTCGGTGTCCGGTTCGCGCACGAGCCGCAGGAGCAGGGCCCGGTGATCGCGGCCGTCCTGGACGACACGGTCGGCAACCTGATCCAGCTGGCCCAGCCGAAGGGCTGACCGGCTAGCGCACGGGGTGCCCGGCGTCCCGCAGCGCCTGCTTCACCTCGCCGATGCGCAGGTCGCCGAAGTGGAAGACGGAGGCCGCGAGGACCGCGTCCGCGCCCGCGCCGACGGCCGGGGCGAAGTCGGCCAGCTTGCCGGCCCCGCCGGAGGCGATGACCGGGACCGTGACGTGCTTGCGGACGGCCGTGATCATCTCCAGGTCGTAGCCGTCCTTGGTGCCGTCCGCGTCCATGGAGTTGAGCAGGATCTCGCCGGCGCCGAGTTCGGCGGCCCGGTGGGCCCACTCGACCGCGTCGATGCCGGTGCCGCGGCGCCCGCCGTGGGTGGTGACCTCGAAGGAGCCCGCCTCGGTGCGGCGGGCGTCGACGGAGAGGACCAGTACCTGGCGGCCGAAGCGCTCCGCGATCTCACGGATGAGGTCGGGGCGGGCGATCGCCGCCGTGTTGACGCCCACCTTGTCGGCGCCGGCCCGCAGCAGCTTGTCGACGTCCTCGGCGGTACGCACACCGCCGCCCACCGTCAGCGGGATGAACACCTGCTCGGCGGTGCGGCGCACCACGTCGTAGGTGGTCTCCCGGTTGCCGGAGGACGCGGTGATGTCCAGGAAGGTCAGCTCGTCGGCGCCTTCCGCGTCGTACACCTTGGCCATCTCGACCGGGTCGCCCGCGTCGCGCAGGTTCTGGAAGTTGACACCCTTGACGACCCGGCCGTTGTCCACGTCCAGGCAGGGGATGACTCGGACCGCCAGGGTCATGAATCCACGGCTCCTCTGTATGCCTCGTATGCCTCTAGCCCCGGAAGGCTTCCAGTTCGACTTCGACCAGGATGCGCGGGTCGACGAAGCCCTCCACCACCAGCAGGGTGGACACCGGGCGCACCCCGTCGAAGATCTCCTTGTGGGCCCGGCCCACCGCGTCCACGTCCCGGACGTGGGTCAGGTACATCCGCGTGCGGATCACCGACTCGGGTCCGAGCCCGAACTCGGCGATCGCCTCCAGGGCCGCGGTGAACGCCACCTTGGCCTGCTCGTACGGGTCGCCCTCCCCGTACAGCACCGTGCCCTTGAAGGACGTCGTACCGCCCACCACGACCCGGTCGCCCGCCGCCACGGCGCGTGCGAAACCGAAGGACTCTTCCCAGGGACTTCCGCTCTGCGCACGTCGTACGGCATCGGACGTCATGACGAGACAGCCTCCAGTGCTTCTTCCAAGGTGAACGCCTTGGCGTACAGCGCCTTGCCGACGATGGCGCCCTCGACACCGAGGGGTACCAGTTCGGCCAGCGCGCGGAGGTCGTCGAGCGACGACACGCCGCCGGAGGCCACGACCGGCCGGTCCGTCGCCGCGCAGACGTTGCGCAGCAGCTCCAGGTTCGGGCCCTGGAGGGTGCCGTCCTTGGCGATGTCGGTGACGACGTAGCGCGCGCAGCCCTCCTGGTCGAGGCGGGCCAGCGTCTCGTAGAGGTCGCCGCCGTCCCGGGTCCAGCCGCGGCCGCGGAGGGTGGTGCCCTTGACGTCCAGGCCGACCGCGATCTTGTCGCCGTGCTCGGCGATGACCTTGGCGACCCACTCCGGGGTCTCCAGGGCGGCCGTGCCGAGGTTGACCCGGGTGCAGCCGGTGGCGAGGGCGGCGGCCAGGGTGGCGTCGTCGCGGATGCCGCCGGAGAGCTCGACCTTGATGTCCATGGCGTGGGTGACCTCGGCGACCAGCGCGCGGTTGTCGCCGGTGCCGAACGCGGCGTCCAGGTCGACCAGGTGGAGCCACTCGGCGCCCGACGCCTGCCAGGAGAGGGCGGCTTCGAGGGGGGAGCCGTAGGAGGTCTCGGTTCCCGACTCGCCGTGCACGAGGCGGACGGCCTGGCCGTCGCGGACGTCGACGGCGGGGAGGAGTTCGAGCTTGCTCACAGTGTTCCGATCCAGTTGGTGAGGAGCTGGGCGCCGGCGTCGCCGGACTTCTCGGGGTGGAACTGCGTGGCCCACAGGGCGCCGTTCTCGACGGCGGCCACGAACGGCTTGCCGTGCGTGGACCAGGTGACGAGCGGGGCCCGCATCGAGGCGTTGTGCGTCTCCAGCGACCAGTCCTGGACGGCGTAGGAGTGCACGAAGTAGAACCGCGCGTCGGTGTCCAGGCCGGCGAAGAGGGCCGAGCCGGGCGCCGCGTCCACGGTGTTCCAGCCCATGTGGGGCACGATCTCGGCCTGGAGCGGCTCGACCGAGCCGGGCCACTCGTCGAGGCCCTCGGTCTCCACGCCGTGCTCGATGCCGCGCGCGAACAGGATCTGCATGCCGACGCAGATGCCCATGACCGGCCGTCCGCCGGACAGCCGGCGGTCGATGATCCAGTCCCCGCGGGCCTCCTTGAGGCCCCGCATGCAGGCGGCGAAGGCGCCGACACCCGGCACCAGCAGCCCGTCCGCGTTCATGGCCCGGTCGAAGTCACGGGTGATCTCGACGTCGGCCCCGGTGCGGGCGAGGGCGCGCTCGGCGGACCGGACGTTGCCGAAGCCGTAGTCGAAGACGACGACCTTCTTGGAGGATCCGCTCAATTCCACACCTCCAGCCTCACGACACCCGCCACCAGGCACATCGCGGCACCGATCGAGAGCAGCACGATCAGGCTGGTGGGCATCTTCTGCTTGACGAAGGAGATGATTCCGCCGACCAGGAAGAGGCCGACGACGATCAGTACGGTGGACAGACCGGTCATGGCTTTACAGCGCGCCCTTCGTCGAGGGGAGGATGCCGGCCGCGCGCGGGTCGCGCTCGGAGGCGTAGCGCAGCGCCCGTGCCAGCGCCTTGAACTGGCACTCCACGATGTGGTGCGCGTTGCGTCCGTAGGGCACGTGCACGTGCAGGGCGATCTGTGCCTGGGCCACGAAGGACTCCAGGATGTGCCGGGTCATGGTGGTGTCGTACTCGCCGATCATCGGCGCCATCTTCTCGGGCTCGGTGTGCACGAGGTACGGGCGGCCGCTCAGGTCCACGGTCACCTGGGCGAGGGACTCGTCGAGCGGGACCGTGCAGTTGCCGAACCGGTAGATCCCCACCTTGTCGCCGAGGGCCTGCTTGAAGGCGGCGCCGAGGGCGAGGGCGGTGTCCTCGATGGTGTGGTGCGAGTCGATGTGCAGGTCGCCGTCGGTCTTGACGGTGAGGTCGAACAGACCGTGCCGGCCGAGCTGGTCGAGCATGTGGTCGTAGAAGCCGACGCCGGTCTTGATGTCGGTCTTGCCGGTGCCGTCGAGGTCGATCTCGACGAGGACCGAGGTCTCCTTGGTGGTGCGCTCCACGCGCCCTACGCGGGTCATGCGTCCAGCTCCTTCTTGACTTCACGTACCGCGTCGAGGAACGCGTCGTTCTCTTCGGGGGTTCCGGCGGACACCCGCAGGAAGCCGGGCACACCGTTGTCCCGGACGAGGACGCCCCGGTCGAGGATCTTCTGCCAGACGGCGTGCGGCTCCTCGAACCGGCCGAACTGCACGAAGTTCGCGTCGGACTCGGTGACCTCGAACCCGGCCGCCCGCAACTCGGCGACCAGCCGGTCCCGCTCGGCCTTCAGCTGCTCCACGTACTTCAGCAGCGTGTCGGTGTGCTCCAGGGCGGCCAGCGCGGTCGCCTGGGTGATCGCCGACAGGTGGTACGGCAGCCGTACGAGCTGGACGGCGTCCACCACCGCGGGGTGCGCGGCGAGGTAGCCGAGGCGCAGGCCGGCCGCGCCGAAGGCCTTCGACATGGTCCGGGAGACGACGAGATTCGGCCGTCCTTCGAGCAGCGGCAGCAGCGAGGCGCCGTGGCTGAACTCGATGTAGGCCTCGTCGACGACGACGATCGCCCCGGCGGTCGCGGCCTTGGCGGCCTGGGCGGCCTCGTAGAGCGCGAGGACCGTCTCGGGCGGCACCGCGTTGCCCGTGGGGTTGTTGGGGGTGGTGATGAAGACGACGTCCGGCTTGTGCTCGGCGATGGCCGCCGAGGCGGCCTCGACGTCGAGGGTGAAGTCCTCGTCGCGCGGGCCGGAGATCCAGCGCGTGCCGGTGCCGCGCGAGATGAGCGCGTGCATCGAGTACGACGGCTCGAAACCGATCGCGCTGCGGCCCGGTCCGCCGAAGGTCTGCAGCAGCTGCTGGATGACCTCGTTGGAGCCGTTGGCCGCCCACACGTTCTCGATGGAGAGCGGGTGGTCGCCGGTCTTCGTCAGGTATTTGGCCAGCTCGGTGCGGAGCTGGACCGCGTCCCGGTCGGGGTAGCGGTTCAGGTCGCGGGCGGCCTCGCGCACCCGCTCCGTGATCCGCTCGACCAGCGGCTCGGGCAGCGGGTAGGGGTTCTCGTTGGTGTTCAGCCGTACGGGGACGTCCAGTTGGGGCGCGCCGTAGGGGGACTTGCCGCGCAGCTCGTCCCGTACGGGGAGATCGTCGATGCCGGTCACTTGCCTTCAGGAACCTTCCACCCGAAACGAGCCTTGATCGCCGCGCCGTGCGCGGGCAGGTCCTCCGCCTCCGCCAGCGTGACCACGTGGTGCGCGACGTCGGCCAGCGCGTCCCTGGTGTAGTCGACGATGTGGATGCCGCGCAGGAAGGACTGCACGGACAGGCCGGAGGAGTGGCAGGCGCAGCCGCCGGTGGGCAGCACGTGGTTGGACCCGGCGGCGTAGTCGCCCAGCGACACCGGCGCCCAGGGCCCGATGAAGATCGCGCCCGCGTTGCGGACCCGGTCGGCCACGGCGGCGGCGTCGGCCGTCTGGATCTCCAGGTGCTCGGCGCCGTACGCGTCGACGACCCTGAGGCCCTCCTCGACGCCGTCGACCAGGACGATCGCGGACTGCCGGCCGTTCAGGGCGGGGACGATCCGGTCGTCGATGTGCTTGGTGGCCGCGACCTGCGGCGCCAGCTCCTTCTCGACCGCGTCCGCGAGGTCCACCGAGTCGGTGACCAGGACGGCGGCGGCCAGCGGGTCGTGCTCGGCCTGGCTGATCAGGTCGGCGGCGACGTGCACCGGGTCGGCGGTGGCGTCCGCGAGGACCGCGATCTCGGTCGGGCCGGCCTCGGCGTCGATGCCGATCTTCCCGGTGAAGTAGCGCTTGGCGGCGGCGACCCAGATGTTGCCGGGGCCGGTGACCATGTCGGCGGGCGGGCAGGACTCGGTGCCGTACGCGAACATCGCGACGGCGGTGGCGCCGCCGGCCGCGTACACCTCGTCGACGCCGAGCAGGGCGCAGGCGGCGAGGATCGTCGGGTGCGGCAGTCCGCCGAACTCCGCCTGCGCCGGGGAGGCGAGCGCGATCGACTCGACGCCGGCCTCCTGCGCGGGCACCACGTTCATGATCACGGAGGACGGGTAGACCGACCGGCCGCCGGGCGCGTACAGCCCGACCCGGTCGACGGGCACCCACTTCTCGGTCACGGACCCGCCGGGCACGACCTGGGTCGTGTGGGTCGTACGACGCTGCTCGCGGTGGACGAGACGGGCGCGCCGGATGGACTCCTCCAGGGCCGCGCGCACCGCCGGGTCGAGCTCCGCCAGGGCCTTCTCGATCGCCTGGGCGGGCACCCGCACCTGCTCCAGGGTGACCCCGTCGAACTTCTCGGCGAAGTCGATCAGCGCCGCGTCGCCCCGATGATGCACGGCCTCGCAGATCGGACGCACCTTCTCCAGGGCGGCCGAGACGTCGAAGTCGGCTCGGGGCAGCAGGTCGCGCAGGGCGGGTCCCTCGGGGAGGGCGTCGCCGCGCAGATCGATTCGGGAGATCACGGAATCAATTCTCTCAGACGGCACTCGGGGCCCGTCCGCGCGTATCAATGGCTGATACAGAACCTGGGGCAACGACCGGTACATAGCCTGGCCGGAACCCGGAAGATCGCCTTCACCATGTGTGTTCGGGATCTCACCCACCGGGCATCACCGGTTGTACCGAAACATGACTCACGAGTAGTTGAGGAAGAAGGAAGAGCCGTGACCGAGGGGGACGGCGTCCGGGACGGGGACCTGCCGGACGATCTGACCGCGGCCGAGGCCGGTATGTGGCAGGCGTTCCGCAACGGCACCGTGTACGACCTGAGCAGCGGCGACGCGCATGTGGACGATCCGCACGGCGGCCATCCGTGGGGGCCGGAGCGGACCGTGCGGGCGCGGATCGTGTGCTGGCTGCTGCTGGACGGGCCGCCGGCGCTCGCGGGCCGGGTGTCCTCGCTGAAGCTGGCCGGGGTGCGGATCAGCGGCACGCTGGACCTGGCGGGCGGCACGGTCACCCCGTACCTGGAGCTGCGCGGCTGCCGGTTCGACGACGAGATCCTGCTGCCGGAGGCGCACTTCACGACCGCGCGGTTCGTGGACTGCGCGGCGCCCCGGCTGGAGGCGGCCCGGGTGCACACCGAGGGCGATCTGCATCTGCCGCGCTGCCGGTTCCTCGGCGGGCTCCGGCTGACCGACGCGCACATCGGCACCGACCTGCTGCTGAACCAGGCGGTGGTGTACCGGGACCGCAGCGGCCGGTCGATCGCGGCCGACGGCATGACCGTCGGCCAGGACCTCCAGGCGGAGCTGCTCGAATCGCACGGGGAGCTGAGCCTGCGCAGCGCCAAGGTGGGCGTCTCGCTGAGCCTGCGCGGCGCCCGGCTGCGCAACCCGGACGGGCGGTTCGCGCTGAACGCGCCCCAGCTGACCGTCGGCCGCACCCTCTACCTGACCCCGGCCGGGGTGGGCGGCCCCTGGCAGAGCGGCACGACCCCGGCGCGCGGGACCCGGATCCAGCGGTTCGAGTGCCAGGGCGGGATACGGCTGGACGACGGGCGGTTCGGGGACGCCATCGACCTGGAGCGCGCGCGGTTCACCCTCACGGACAGCCAGGAGCTGTCGCTGCGCCGGGTGCAGGCGCCGGAGCTGCGGTTCCTCGGTGAGGAGCCGCAGCGCGGCGGGGTGCTGCTGTCCGGCGCCCGGGTGGTCAACCTGGTCGACCGGGCGACCAGCTGGCCGGGCCCGGGGCGGCTGCACATGGGCGGTTTCGCCTACGAGAACCTGGTGCCGCAGGGCCCGTTCCCGCTGACCCGGCGGCTCGGCTGGGTGGCGGCGGCCACCGCCGAGTACAACCCGGAGCCGTACGAGCGCCTCGCGACCGTGCTGCGGGCGGCCGGCGAGGACGAGGACGCCCGGGAGGTGCTGCTCGCCAAGCAGCGCCGGCGCCGTGAGACGCTGCCGCTGGCCGCCAAGCTCTGGGGGTACGCGCAGGACCTGACGGTGGCCTACGGCTACCGGCCGGGCCGGGCGGCGGTGTGGATGGCGGTGCTGTGGGCGGCGGGCACGCTCGCCTTCGCGCACGCCCCGCATCCGCCGATGGGCTCCGGCGGCCACCCGGTCTGGGATCCGGCGCTGTTCGTCCTCGACCTGCTGCTGCCGGTGATCGACCTGGGCCAGGCCGGCCAGTGGCGGCTCAGCGGCGGCTGGCAGTGGGCGGCGGCCGTGATGATCCTGCTGGGCTGGATCCTGGCGACCACGGTGGCGGCGGGGGCGACGCGGCTGCTGCGGCGGGGATAGCTCCCTTTCTGACAGGTACCCAACAGGTGAGCAACAGTCACCTTTTACCTGTCCTTGACCCGGGATCGTACAACTTTCGTGGAGTTGGCCGGGCGGTCTGGCGCAGGCCCGACCAGCGGACTTTCAATGGCGGAACCATGGCTTCGCTGCGCGCGCTGTTCCGTTCCGCACGGACGGCAAGAACCACCTCGCGCCCCGCCCTCGGCCCGCTGCCGGCCGACGACGAGGTACTTCTCGACGCGCCCGACGAACAGCTCGCGCCGGTGCTGGTCGCGGCCGGCCAGGGCGCGTACGAACCCGCCGCGGCCCTGCTGGCCGGCACCCGGGCCGCGGCCGAGTGGGAGGCACGGGACCGGTATGTGCACCGGCTGGCCCTGTTCGCCCGCTCGCGCGCCGAGTGGCTCGACGACTGGTACCGGGCCGCCCCGCACGACCCCGACCTGCTGCTGCTCCGCGCCCAGCTGGCGGTGGACCACGCCTGGGACTCCCCCGCCCGGACCGAGTTGCTACGCGCGGTGAGTCCCGTGATCACGGCCGCCGCCCGGGGCGACGACCGCGACCCGGTGCCGTGGCGGATCGCCCTGGACCACGCCCGCGGCTCGAACGCCGGCCACAAGTACTTCGAGGAACTCTGGGAGGCCGCGGTCCGCCGCGCCCCGCACCACTACGGCTGCCATGTGGCCGCCCTGCGCTACCTGGGCACGTACTGGCACGGCTCGCACGGCGAGTGCTTCGACTTCGCCGACACGGCCGCACAGGACGCCCCGCCGGACTCGCTCGTCCAGGCGCTGCCGGCCCGCGCGGCCTTCGCCTATCTCACCGACGGCTGCGGCCCCGAGGTGCCGCGCGCCCGCCTGGACGCGGCGGCCGACCGGGCGATCACGCTCTCCGCGCGGTTCCCGGCGGCCGACCTCTGGCCGGCCGAGGTCCGCAACAATCTGATGTACCTCCTGGTCCGGCTGGAACGCCGGGAGGACGCCCGCGCCCAGCTGCGCCTGATCGGCCCGTACGTCACGTCGTTCCCCTGGGCCCGGCTGTCCGACGACCCGCTGGGCCATTTCGTACGGCTGCGGACCCCGCTGCTGGCCGGTACCGAGCCCCTTCCCGAGGCCGGCCCGACCCCCTCGCCGAGGGCCGCGGGACGCCCACGGGCCGAGCACGGCGGACATGTTCCCGCCGATGACCACTAGGCTGTGGCGCCGTGACCACCGTCCGTCTCCCCCTCTTTCCGCTGAACTCGGTGCTGTTCCCGGGGCTCGTGCTGCCGTTGAACGTCTTCGAGGAGCGCTATCGCGCCATGATGCGCGACCTGCTGAAGACCCCCGAGGAAGAACCGCGCCGGTTCGCCGTCGTGGCGATCCGCGACGGCCACGAGGTGGCACCGAGCGCGCCGGGCATGCCGGACCCGACGGCCCAGCCGGACCGGGGCCCGGCGGCCGGCTTCGGACCCGACCCCCTCGCGTCCTTCCACCGGGTGGGCTGTGTGGCGGACGCGGCGACGATCCGGGAGCGGGCGAACGGCACGTTCGAGGTGCTGGCGACGGGGACGAGCCGGGTGCGGCTGCTCTCCGTCGACGCGTCGGGGCCGTTCCTGACCGCTGAGCTGGAGGAGCTGGAGGAGGACCCCGGCGACGAGGCGGGCGCGCTGGCCGAAGGGGTGCTGCGGGCCTTCCGCCAGTACCAGAAGCGGCTGGCGGGAGCCCGGGAGCGGTCGCTGTCCAGCGGGGTCGACCTGCCCGACGAGCCCTCCGTCGTCTCCTACCTGGTCGCCGCCGCGATGATGCACGACACCCCCACCAAGCAGCGGCTGCTGCAGGCCCCCGACACGGCCTCCCGCCTCCGCGACGAGCTGAAACTCCTTCGCTCCGAGACGGCGATCATCCGTAACCTGCCGTCCTTGCCCGCGTCGGAGCTGACGCGGTCGCCGACGAGCCTGAACTGAGCCGGGGTCTCCTGACATGCCGAAGAAGCCGAAGAAGCAGCAGCAGTCCGGGGGCGGCACCCCGGCGACGGTGGCCCTGACCGCGGCGGGCGTGGACTTCACCGTCCACGCCTACGAGCACGACCCCTCCCACCCGTCCTACGGCGAGGAGGCGGCGGAGGCGATGGGGGTCTCCCCGGACCGCGTCTTCAAGACCCTGGTCGCGGACGTGGACGGCGCGCTCACGGTCGCGGTCGTCCCCGTGGCGGGCACCCTGGACCTCAAGGCCCTCGCCACGGCGGTGGGCGGCAAGCGCGCGGCGATGGCGGACCCGGCCCTCGCCGAACGCACCACCGGCTATGTCCGCGGCGGCATCTCCCCGCTCGGCCAGCGCAAGAAGCTCCCCACCGTCCTGGACGCCTCGGCCTCGGCCCACCCCACCATCTGCGTCTCGGCCGGCCGCCGCGGCCTGGAGGTCGAACTGACCCCCACGGCCCTCGCCGACCTCACCCGAGCCACCCTCGCCCCCATCGGCCGCGCGTAACCCCTCGACGAAGCCCCCATCCTGGGTTAAGTACAAAAGGCATGTCGAAGAAAACCCGGAAAAGAAAGTGGCGCGTAAAGAAGGCCCGCTCGAACCACGGCCGCCGTCCGGCATAGGGGGTGGGGGTGCGGTGCCCTGCCGACCGCGCCCCCTGACTCCACTACCGAGGACCCCGGCCGCCGTCCGGCACAGGGGGTGGAGGGTACGGCCGCCTGCCGACTGCAGGCCGCATCGGGCTGATCGCGCAGTTCCCCGCGCCCCTGAGTCTCCTGCCGGCATCGGCATCGCAAACCTCGCCCGGCGCCCGACGGCCACGACCGCCCGGCCACATCTTCAGCCCGTCCGGCGTTCGGCGAGCACGGCGCTCAGCCATGTTTTCAGCCCGTCCGGCGTTTGAGGACGAGGCCGTTCAGGCCGGAGGGGGGCTGGGGGCGGAGCCCCCAGGAGGCGGGGGGCGAAGGGGGCGCTGCCCCCTGGGATGGGACGGGTAGGGGCGGCGGGGGCGAGAAAACTACGCGGGTGGCGCGGCGTACGGTCCGTCCGCGTACGGCGGCTCAGGATCACGGGGACCGAACAGCGCCATCAACCCCAGGTGCACCAGCAACG
Source organism: Streptomyces sp. NPDC048288 (assembly GCF_043201555.1). Taxonomy (NCBI): domain Bacteria; kingdom Bacillati; phylum Actinomycetota; class Actinomycetes; order Kitasatosporales; family Streptomycetaceae; genus Streptomyces; species Streptomyces sp. NPDC048288. Next base: position 1,014,828 of record NZ_JBICZD010000001.1, on the reverse strand, counting down.
CCGACAACGACCACGCCAGCAACGCCCCCCTCGCCCCGAGCTTCAACGGCGCGGAGAACGTCACCCCCTTCCCCACCTCCTTGGCATGGGCGATCACATCCTGCTCCGGCCCCAGCCACACCCCCAGCCGCCACGCGAGCAGCGACCCCAGCAGCCCGCCCACCCCCAGCGCCACCACCAGCGGCACACCCCCACGCCGCCGCCACAGGAACACCACGACCGCGCTCACCACCCCGAAGGCCAGCGCCAGCAGCGTGAACGTTCCGTCCACGCCCGCCGCCTGCTCACCCTCGGTGTCCTTGAGGTACACCGCCCAGTTCTTCCCGGACTGGTCCGCCACCAGCGGCACATGCGGCGCCAGCCACATCCACAGCAGCCCCAGCAGCGCACCGCTCACGGCCACCGCGAGGACGATCACCGCGGCCTCCCGCAGCTCGGTCTTCATCCCGGGACCGTCCTGTCCGTACTCTGCTCCGAACCCCGCCTCGGCAGGCGGCGGCGCCTGCCAGGCCTGGTGCGAGGACTGGTCGTGCGGCGGCGGAGGCGGCGTCAACGGTGCGGTCACCCTGACATCGTGCCAGGTCGGCCTGTGGGGTGCGTCACCGGACGGCGGCCCTGCGGTACGCCCAGGTGGCGACCGCCAGCGACACGACCCCCACCCCCGCGCACACACCCAGGTCAGCGAGGACGACGGCCCAGTCGGGCGCCGCCCCGAAGGTCCGGGCGTAGGCCTCCACGCCGTACGTCGACGGCAGCAGATCACGGGCGAACTGGATGATCCCCGGCATCCGGTCCGGCGGCAGCACACCGAGCAGCAGGGCCGCCGACATGCCCAGCTGCCCGAGCAGCGTCGCGAGCTCGGGGCGCGGCGCGAGCAGTCCGCAGGCCGCGCCCAGCCCCGCCAGGGCGGCCCCGGCGAGCGGGATCACGGCGACGAGGATCCACAGGTTCCCCAGCGGCAGCCCGAAGAGCACACACCCGAAGACGGCCGTGACCAGCGTCCCGGGCACGGTGAAGGAGGCGTACGCCGCGGCCGCCCCGAGCACCACCGAGGCCGGCGGCACCGGCAGCGTGGCGTAGTGGTCGAGACCGCCGCTCGCCCGCAGCTGCCCGAAGTACTGGGCCAGCAGGTTCAGCGCCACGTAGGCGACGACGACCACCGAGGACCCCGCCACCACGGACTGGGCCTCGGCCCGCGAGTCCACCACCCCACGCATCATGATCATGATGCCGACGGACTGGAAGGTCGCGACGAACAGCAGCGGGATCCGTGCCACCCGGGCCCGGGACAGCTGCGCCCGGTAGACGGCCACCAGCGACGGCCACAGCCGCGCGCGCGGACCCAGCTCGGCCGCCGCACCCGGCGCCGTCTCCTCCACGGCCAGGGCACCGCCCGGCAGAACCTCCGCGGGTACGACACTCACGTCGCGCTGCTCCTCTTCCCTGCGGCATCCACGGCACGTACGGCCGCCGCGCCTTCCCGTACGGGCCCGGTCGCCCCGGCGTTCACGTACACGCTCACGTTCACGCCTTCACCAGCCCCTGCCGTGCGGCGCCGCCCAGCGCCAGGTAGACGTCCTCCAGGCTGGGCGTGGCGAGGGTGAAGTCGTCGAGGGCGGCGAAGGCGGCCCCGCCGGTCACGGTCGCGACGACGGCCCGCGCCTCCTCGGGCGCGAGCCGCAGCGTCCAGCGCCGGCCGGACTCGGTGGCCCGCTCCCGCAGGACGGCCACCTCGGGCACCTCCAGCGGGGCCCGTTCCCGCCACACCAGCTCGACCCGCACCTCGCCGGCGACGCGCTCCTTGAGCCCGGCCGGGGTGTCACAGGCGATGACCCGCCCCTGGTCGAGCACGGCGACCCGGTCCAGCACGGTCTCCGCCTCGATCACGTTGTGGGTGACGAGGACGACGGTCGCCCCCTGCTCGGCGCGCCGCCGGTCGACGGCGGCCCACACGGCCCGCCGGGCGACGGGGTCCATCCCGGTCGTCGGCTCGTCCAGCACCAGCAGCGACCGCTGTCCGACCAGCGCGGCGGCGAAGCAGGCCAGCCGCCGCTGTCCCCCGGAGAGCTTCTTGAGCGCCCGCCCGGCGATCGGGGTCAGGCCCAGTTCGTCCAGCACGGCGTCGCGCTCGCTCCGCGCCTGCCGTACGTCCAGTCCGCGCAGCCGCCCGGTGGTCTCGGCGGCGAGGGACACGGTCAGCTCGTCCAGGGCGGTGGACTCCTGTCCGAGATAGGCGAGGATCCGCGCGGCCCGCTCCGGGTGCCGCACGATGTCGTGCCCGAGGATCTCGACACTGCCGGCGTCGGGCCGCAGCAGCCCCGTGAGCTGCCGCACCAGCGTCGACTTGCCGGCCCCGTTCGGCCCCAGCAGCCCGAAGATCTCACCCCGCCGGACGTCCAGCTCCACCCCGTCGGTGGCCCGCACCTCGGGCACCCCGGGAGCCCCGCGCCGCCCCTTGACCGCGGCGTAGGTCTTGGTCAGCCCACGCACGGCACACACGACATCACCCTGCCGCCGAAGTGCCCGACCCACGCCCGTACTCACAAGGGACGAGACTACGGGGTCGCCCCCGTTTACTCACCGTTGGGGCAGTCAGCGTCCCGTAGAGGCGCGGGGCTGCATCAAATATGCGGCTCCGCCGCGTGGGCGCGACCAGCCCCCACCGGCCCGCACCCGAAGTCCCTCCCAGAGCCCCCTCACTCACTCCGCCGACGCATGCTCCCCGGCCCCCGCCGGCACATCGAACTCCCTCCAGAACCCCGCCCGAATGGCGTACCGGTCGTGCTCGTCGATCTGGTCGTCCTTGTGCGCCAGCAACCCGAACCGGGCCGCGTACCGCAACAGCTCCCCGTCGATCCGGTGCGGAATCCGCGGATACATCCCGGACAGCCGCTGCAGATGCCCCTGGTCCCCGAGCCGCGACATCCACCGCCGGGCGAACACCTGCCCGACCTCGTACGGATCCCCGCCGACGGTCGTGATGTCCTCCTCCCGGTCGGCCCACCGCTGCTCCGCCGTGGTCAGCTGCGCCAGCGTCGGCATGGAGGCGGCCTCCGCCGACTCCGTGGCGGCCCCCGGCCGGTCCACCCACCCCTTGTCGGAGGACCACCGCAGGGTGGCCGTGGTCGCCGGATGCTGGACCGGCTGCGCGCCCGGCGCCCGCAGCGCGGCGAGGTCCTTCGGCGTCGGCACCCCCTTCGGCGCCGGCACCCGCTCCACCACGCCGTTCTCCACCGCGGCGACCGGCGCCCGGTCCGCCTCCTCGGCCCCCGGGCCGCCCGCGGGGGCCAGCGAGGACTCGGGCAGCGGCGCCGACAGGATCGCGGCGATCTCCGGCCGCGGCACCGGCGGCGGCGCGCACACGGCCGTCAGCTCCTTCGCCCGTACCGCCTGGGTGATCCACGCCCGGTCCAGGACCCGCCGCTCGTCGGCCTCGGCGACCAGGTCCTCGGACTGGTTGTAGTCCCCGTCGGCCGCCTGCACGGCCCACAGGTGTACGGCGACCCCGTGCTCCTTCGCGGCCATCATGCCCGGCAGCAGATCCCCGTCGCCGGTCACCAGGACCACGTCGGAGCAGGCGCGGTTGCGGGCCAGCTCGGTCAGCTCGGCGTGCATGGCCGCGTCCACGCCCTTCTGGGCCCAGCGTCCGTCGCTGCGGGTCAGCGCGCCGAGCCGGACGGTCACCCGGGGCATCACGCGCAGGCGACGGTGTTCCGGCTGGGGGACGCGGTCGGGGGCGCCGTCGAACCAGTAGATGCGCAGCAGTGGACGCTCGGTGTCCGATTCCGCACGGTCGCGCAGCGCCTGGATCAGCGCGGCGTGATCGACGGTGATCCGGGATCGGGAGGGCTCACCGGCGAGGAGACTGGCGGCGGCACCCAGCAGATACCCGGCGTCCACCAGGACGATGCAGCGGTCCACGCGACTCACCCTCTTTCCGGGAGGTTTGCTTTCGGGGCTTCCTTCGAGTCTGCCCGACCACACGGGGGTTAACGGCCCGAACTCGATCTTCGGCGTGGCGTTTCGGGGCCTTGCTCTCCGACAAGCCCTGTTACAGACGGTAATTATCCGAAATGCGTCCGTTGTCAGCCTATGTGAGTCTGAATTCGGCCCCTAGATCCCCCACAGGAGGCAGATCACCATGGCCAAGAACAAGAACCGCAAGGGTGGCTCTCAGAACCGCACCGCGCAGCAGACCGAGCAGACCCAGGAGCACGGGCAGCGCACGTCGGGCGAGTCCCAGGACTCGCCGGTGTCGCACATCCAGGGCAGCCCGGCGGACGTCGCGCGGAAGAAGCAGAAGAGCTTCGGCCACAACTGAGCGGACCACCGGGTCCCACCGGGCTGTTGAAGCCCAGGCACACAGAAGGGGCGCACCCGATGCGGGTGCGCCCCTTCCGCGCGCTCAGGGGCCGGCAGGGCCCGGACCCGGCCCTATCCGGCCAGGCAGGACGGGCCGAGCAGGACCTTCAGGTCGCCGAACAGGGCCGGGTCCGGCTTCACCCGGTGCCGGTCCAGGCGCAGCACGGTCGTCTTGGTCGGCCCCTGGAGCTTGATCCGGACCTCGCTGTCGCCCTTGTGGTGGCTGAGGATCTCGCCGAGGCGGCTGACCATCGGCGGGGTGACCCGGGTGGCGGGGATGGTGAGGATCACGGGCGCGTTGGTCCCGGCGTTGGACAGGTCCGGGACCGCCAGTTCCATGGCGACCAGCCGGGGCACGTCCTCGCGCTTGTCCAGGCGGCCCTTGACGAACACGACCGCGTCCTCGACGAGTTGGGTCGAGATCAGCTGGTAGGTCGCCGGGAAGAACATGCACTCGATGGAGCCGGCGAGGTCCTCCACGGTGGCGATCGCCCAGGCGTTGCCCTGCTTGGTCATCTTGCGCTGGAGGCCGGAGATGATGCCGCCGATGGTGACCACCGCGCCGTCGGCGTGCTCGCCGCCGGTGAGCTGGGCGATGCCCGCGTCGGCCTTGTCGGAGAGCACGTGCTCCAGGCCGAAGAGCGGGTGGTCGGAGACGTACAGACCGAGCATCTCCCGCTCCTGGGCGAGCAGATAGGTCTTCTCCCACTCGTCGGTGGTGAACTCGACGTCCAGTCCGAAGCCGGGCTCGCTGTTGTCCTCCTCGCCCATCCCGCCGAAGAGGTCGAACTGCCCCTCGGCCTCCTTGCGCTTGACCGCGACCACGTTGTCGATCATCGGTTCGTACTGCGCGGTGAGGCCCTTGCGGGTGTGCCCCATGGTGTCGAAGGCGCCGGCCTTGATCAGCGACTCCGTGGTGCGCTTGTTGCAGGCGACCGCCTCGACCTTGTCGAGGTAGTCGGGGAAGGACGCGTACTTTCCCTTGGCCTTGCGGCTCCTGATGATCGACTCGACCACGTTGGTACCGACGTTGCGGACGGCCTCCAGGCCGAACAGGATCACGTCGTCGCCCTGCGCCGCGAAGTTGTGCACCGACTCGTTGACGTTCGGCGGGAGCACCTTGATGCCCATGCGGCGGCACTCGTTGAGGTAGACGGCCGACTTGTCCTTGTCGTCCTTGACCGAGGTGAGCAGTCCGGCCATGTACTCGGCGGGGTGGTTCGCCTTCAGGTAGGCGGTCCAGTACGAGACCAGGCCGTACGCGGCGGAGTGCGCCTTGTTGAACGCGTAGCCGGCGAAGGGGACCAGCACGTCCCACAGGGCCTGGATCGCCTCGTCGCTGTAGCCGTTCTTCTGGGCGCCGGCCTGGAAGATGGTGAAGTTCTTGGCCAGTTCGTCGGGCTTCTTCTTGCCCATCACGCGGCGCAGGATGTCGGCCTCGCCGAGCGAGTACCCGGCGATGATCTGGGCGGCCTTCTGGACCTGCTCCTGGTAGACGATCAGGCCGTAGGTGACGGCCAGGACCTCTTCCAGGGGCTCCTCCAGCTCCTTGTGGATCGGGGTGATCTCCTGGAGCTTGTTCTTGCGCAGCGCGTAGTTGGTGTGCGAGTCCATGCCCATCGGGCCGGGGCGGTACAGCGCGGAGACGGCGGAGATGTCTTCGAAGTTGTCGGGCTTCATCAGGCGCAGCAGCGAGCGCATGGGGCCGCCGTCGAACTGGAAGACGCCCAGGGTGTCGCCGCGCTGGAGGAGTTCGAAGGTCTTCGGGTCGTCGAGCGGCAGGGCCAGCAGGTCGAGGTCGATGCCCTTGTTGGACTTCACCATCTTGACGGCGTCGTCCATGATCGTCAGGTTGCGCAGGCCGAGGAAGTCCATCTTCAGCAGGCCGAGCGACTCGCACTGCGGGTAGTCCCACTGCGTGATGGTCACGCCGTCCGTGTGCCGCACCCAGATCGGGGCGTGGTCGACGATGGGCTCGCTGGACATGATCACGCCGGCCGCGTGCACGCCCATCTGCCGGACCAGGCCCTCGACGCCCTTCGCGGTGTCGATGACCTTCTTGACGTCCGGCTCGTTCTCGTACATCCCGCGGATCTCGCCGGCCTCGTTGTACCGGGGGTGCGAGGGGTTGGTGATGCCGTCGAGGTCGATGCCCTTGCCGAGGACGTCGGCGGGCATCGCCTTGGTGAGGCGGTCGCCCATCGCGTACGGGTAGCCGAGGACGCGCGCGGAGTCCTTGATCGCGTTCTTGGCCTTGATCTTGCCGTAGGTGCCGATCATGGCGACCTTGTCGGCGCCGTACTTCTCGGTCACGTACCTGATCACCTCGACGCGCCGACGCTCGTCGAAGTCGATGTCGACGTCGGGCATGGAGACGCGCTCGGGGTTGAGGAACCGCTCGAAGATCAGGCCGTGCGGGATCGGGTCGAGGTCGGTGATGCCCATGGCGTAGGCGACGATCGAGCCGGCCGCGGAGCCTCGGCCGGGGCCGACCGCGATGCCGTTGTTCTTGGCCCACATGATGAAGTCGGCGACCACGAGGAAGTAGCCCGGGAACCCCATCTGGATGATGACGTCCAGCTCGTACTCGACCTGCTTCTGGCGGTCGTCCGGGATGCCACCGGGGAAGCGGCGCTCCATGCCCCGGCGGACCTCCTCCTTGAACCAGGTGACCTCGGTGAAGCCGTCGGGGATGTCGAACTTCGGCATGAGGTTCTTGGCCTGGAACATGCCGGTGGTGTCGACCATCTCGGCGACCAGGAGGGTGTTGGCGCAGCCCTCCTGCCAGGCGTCCGAGGAGTCGACGGCGTACATCTCGTCCGTGGACTTCAGGTAGTAGCCGGTGCCGTCGAACTTGAAACGGTCCGGGTCGGAGAGGTTCTTGCCGGTCTGGATGCACAGCAGGGCGTCGTGGGCGGTCGCCTCGTGCGCGTACGTGTAGTGCGAGTCGTTCGTCACCAGCGGCGGGATGCCGAGCTTCTTGCCGATCTCCAGGAGGCCCTTGCGGACCCGGTGCTCGATCTCGATGCCGTGGTCCATCAGCTCCAGGAAGTACCGGTCCTTGCCGAAGATGTCCTGGTAGTCGGCGGCGGCTTTGAGGGCCTCCTCCTCCTGGCCGAGGCGCAGCCGGGTCTGGACCTCTCCCGAGGGGCAGCCGGTGGAGGCCACGATCCCCTCGGACCACTGGGAGATCGTCTCCTTGTCCATCCGGGGCCACTTCTGCAGCCAGCCCTCGGCGTACGCGTCCGAGGAGAGCCGGAAGAGGTTGTGCAGCCCCGTGCTGTTCACGGCCCACATCGTCTTGTGGGTGTAACCGCCGGAACCGGAGACGTCGTCCCGCTTCTGGTGCGGCTGGCCCCACTGGATCTTGCGCTTGTTGCGCCGGGACTCGGGGGCGACATACGCCTCGATCCCGATGATCGGGGTGACCCCGGCCTTCTTCGCCGTATGGAAGAAGTCGTACGCCCCGTGCAGGTTGCCGTGGTCGGACATGGCGATGTGCGTCATGCCCATCTCATTGCAGGCGTTGAACATGTCCTTGAGCCGCGCGGCACCGTCCAGCAGCGAGTACTGGGTGTGGACGTGCAGGTGCGTGAAGGGCGGCTTTGACACGGTTTCGGCCTCCAAAGGAAACAGGCGTCGACGATCTTCCGACCGGCTGCGGACAGTCTGGGGGGACAGCGCCGAAGTCTATGCCCCGGGACTGACACGGTCCGGGCACTCCCACGTACCTTCGTGCGTTGAGTACGACGGAAACGCTGTCGTACACGTCATGCACCAGGAGGCACCCAGCGATGTCGGTCCACCGGCTCAACGACGAGCAGCGCGGCGAGGAGATCCTCGCCGTTTTCGACACCGCCTTCGGCGAGCTGCTGGCCGCCGACCCCGCCGCGTTCCGCGTGAAGTTCCGGAAGATGGCGGCCTCGGCCTTCGCCTTCTACCGGGGCACGGCGGCGCTGTTCTGCCATGACATAGACCCTGAGAAGCGCGGCGGCCCCTACCTGGACGAGCGCACCTCGCGCGTGTGGATCCACGGCGATCTGCACGCCGAGAACTTCGGCACGTACATGGACTCCAACGGCCGCCTGGTCTTCAACGTCAACGACTTCGACGAGGCCTACGTCGGCCCCTTCACCTGGGACCTGAAGCGCTTCGCCGCCTCCATCGCGCTGATCGGGTACGCGAAGGCGCTCAGCGACGAGCAGATCACCGAGCTGGTCGAGGTGTACGCGGGCGCCTACCGGGAGCGGATCCACGCGCTGGCGACCGGTGCCAAGAGCGACGAGGTGCCGCCGTTCACCCTGGACACCGCCGAGGGTCCGCTGCTCGGCGCGCTGCGCGCGGCCCGCTCGCTGACCCGCTTCGAGCTGCTGGACTCGATGACGGAGATCCGCGACTACGAGCGCCGCTTCGCCTCCGGCGGCGGCTCCATCGAGCTGGACGCCGCCACCCGCTACAAGGTCCTGGCGGCCTTCGACGGCTACCTGGAGACCCTCCCGGAGTCGTCCCTGTCCCGCCCGGACTCCTACCGCGTGAAGGACGTCGTCGGCCGCCGGGGCATCGGCATCGGCTCGGCCGGCCTGCCGTCGTACAACATCCTCCTGGAGGGCTCCACGGACGCCCTGGAGAACGACGTCGTGATCTACATCAAGCAGGCCCAGACCCCGGCGGTCTCCCGGCACATCACGGACCCGGCGATCCGGGACTACTTCCAGCACGAGGGCCACCGCACGGTGATCTCGCAGCGCGCGCTGCAGGCCCACGCCGACCCGTGGCTGGGCTGGACCGAGCTGGACGGCGCGGGGCAGCTGGTCGCCGAGGTCTCGCCGTACGCGGTGGACCTGGACTGGGGCGACATCGACGACCCGGAGGAGATCGCGGCGGTCGTCGCGGACCTCGGCCGGGCCACGGCGTCCATGCACTCCGCGGCCGACGACCAGTCCGGCGAGTCCCTGGTGCCGTTCTCCACCGAGCGGGCCATCGACGCGGCGATCGCCGCCGACGAGGACGGCTTCGCGCCGCTGCTGACCGACTTCGCGCACAGCTACGGCGCACGCGCGCGTGCCGACCACCAGATCTTCGTGGACCTCTTCCGCAACGGCCGCATTCCAGGGCTGTAACCTTCGCGGATTCACAGGGCCCTTTTAGGGGTCTCCTACATGGGTACGTGACAGACTCTCCACCGCTATGGACATATCCGGGACCCAGCTCAGAGCCGTGCGCGCGGCGCTGTTCACGGCCTTCGTCGTGACGCTCAGCACCGCGTCGCACGTGCTGCTGTCCCGGGCCCCGCTGCCGTTCACGACGGTGGCCGCGGTCGCCGCCGGCGTGTTCGCCACGGCGTACGCGCTGGCGGGCCGCGAGCGCGGCTTCGGCCGGATCGCGGCCCTGCTGATCCCGCTGGAGCTGGCCGCCGACACGGTCTTCACCACCGGCCAGCACGCCTGCTACGGCCGGGCGGGCGGCCCCATCGCCGGTCCGCTGCGCGCGGTCGGTTTCGACGTGCTCTGCCACGGCGGCGCCGTCGGCACCCCGCTGGCGCAGATGGCCGGCGGCTCCCGCGCCTCCGCGGTCCTCGCGCACGCCGACCCGGGCGCCGCCTGGCTGCTGCTCGCCGCGCACATCGGCGTGGGTCTGCTCGCCGCCGCCTGGCTGCGCCGGGGCGAGCGCGCCCTGACCCAGCTGCTGCGCGCGATCGCCGCCACCACCTTCCGCCCGCTGCTCCTCGCGGTCGCCGCGGGCACGGTCCGGCCCGTTCCGGTACGACGGCTGCCGCGCCCGGCGCCGCGGGCGGCCGCCGCCCGCGACCTGGTCCTCGTGCACTCCCTGGGACGGCGTGGACCGCCGTGCTCCCCGGCGCTCGCCCACAGCTGAGCGCCCCTCCCGCCCGAGTACGACGAGTCCCCCACACGTATCCCGCGTACGACATGTGCGCGTCCCCTATGGAGATCACCAACATGAGCAAGCGGAACAGCGCGGCGGCCAAGACCGCGGCCCGGGAGCGGCTGCGCGTCGAGCGCGAGAAGCAGGCCAAGCGCGCCAAGGTCAAGCGGCAGGTCGTCGTGGCCGCCTCGGTCGTGGCCGTGCTCGCCGCGGCGGGCGGCATAGGCTACGCCGTCGTCCAGGCGAACAAGCCCAGCCACTGGGAGGCCGTGAAGGACGAGAAGGTCGTCGCCCCGGCCAACACCACCGGCACCAACGGCACCACGGTCGTCATCGGCAAGTCCACCGCCAAGAAGACCCTCAAGGTCTACGAGGACCCGCGCTGCCCGATCTGCGCCCAGTTCGAGCAGACCGTCGGCACGACCGTGAAGAAGGACATCGACGACGGCAAGTTCAAGATCCAGTACATCGGCGGCACCTTCCTCGACGGCGACTCGCTCGGCAAGGGTCAGATCGGCTCGCGCGGCGAGGGCTCCAAGAGCGCCATGGCCGCCATGGGCGCCGCGCTGAACGTCAGCGACGAGGCCTTCCTGGAGTACAAGACCGCGCTGTACTCGAAGAAGTGGCACCCGGACGAGTCCACCGACAAGTTCAAGAACGACAGCTACCTCATCGAGGTCGCCGACACCGTCCCGGCACTGAAGAACAACAAGTCCTTCCAGGCCGACGTGAAGTCCGGCAAGTACGACGCCTGGGCGCTGGCCATGTCGAAGACCTTCGACACCAACAAGGACGGCGTGACGGGCACCCCGAGCTTCGTCATGAACGGCAAGATGCTGACGGCCGACTCCAACGGCAACCCGCCGATGACGGTCGAGTCCTTCAACACCCTGGTGGACGCGGCCCTCAAGGCCTGACCGGCCGGGAGCGGAGCGGAATCCCCAGCTCCGGGTGAAGAGCAGGCGAACTTTCACCGGTTCGCCTGCTCTTGGTCATACCGGTCAGTAACCTGAGCGCCCGTGACCAGTCGAAACAGATCAACACAGTCTTCCGAGGGTGCCAACTCCCTCTCCCCCCGCCGCCGTACGGTCGTCAAGGCCGCGGCGGCGACCGCTGTCCTGGCCGCGCCGCTGGCCGCCGCGCTGCCGGCCCGGGCCGCCTCGGACGCCCCCGCGTTCCTGCACGGCGTCGCCTCCGGCGACCCGCTGCCCGACGGCATCCTGCTGTGGACCCGGGTGACGCCGACCGCCGACGCCGTCCCCGGCTCCGGTCTCGGCCCGGACACCCAGGTCAGCTGGGTCGTCGCCACCGACAAGGCGCTGACGAACGTCGTCTCGCAGGGCTCCGTCACGGCGACCGCCGACTCCGACCACACCGTCAAGGCGGACATCCGCGGTCTGGCCCCGGCCACCGACTACTGGTTCCGCTTCTCGGCGGGCGGCACCGACTCCCCGGTGGCCCGCACCCGCACCGCCCCGGCGAACGACGCCGCCGTCTCCGGCCTGCGCTTCGGCGTGGTCTCCTGCGCCAACTGGGAGGCCGGCTACTTCGCCTCCTACCGCCACCTGGCCGCCCGCAACGACCTGGACGCCTGGCTGCACCTCGGCGACTACATCTACGAGTACGGCACCGGCGAGTACGGCACCCGCGACACCGTCGTCCGCCAGCACGCGCCCACCCACGAGATCATCACCCTCGCCGACTACCGCACCCGGCACGGCAAGTACAAGACCGACACCGACCTGCAGGCCCTGCACGCCAAGGCGCCGGTCGTCGCGATCTGGGACGACCACGAGTTCGCCAACGACTCCTGGTCCGGCGGTGCCGAGAACCACACCGAGGGCACCGAAGGCACCTGGACGGCCCGTCAGGCCGCCGCCAAGCAGGCCTACTTCGAGTGGATGCCGGTCCGCCCCGCCATCGCCGGCACCACCTACCGCCGGCTGCGCTTCGGCAAGCTCGCCGACCTCTCCCTGCTCGACCTGCGCTCCTTCCGCTCCCAGCAGGTGTCCACCGGCAGCGGTTCGGTCGACGACCCGGACCGCACCATCACCGGACGCGCCCAGCTCGACTGGCTGAAGGCCGGGCTGAAGGCCTCCGACACCACCTGGCGGCTGGTCGGCAACTCGGTGATGATCTCGCCGTTCGCCATCGGCTCGCTCTCCGCCGACCTGCTCAAGCCGCTCGCCAAGCTGCTCGGCCTGCCCCAGGACGGCCTCGCCCTCAACACCGACCAGTGGGACGGCTACACCGACGACCGCCGCGAGCTGCTGGCCCACCTGCGCTCCAACGCGATCGGCAACACGGTGTTCCTGACCGGCGACATCCACATGGCCTGGGCCAACGACGTGCCGGTCGACGCCGGGACCTACCCGCTGTCCGCCTCGGCCGCCACGGAGTTCGTGGTCACCTCGGTGACCTCCGACAACCTGGACGACATCCTCAAGGTCTCCCCGGGCGTCGTCTCCACCGTCGCCGCGCCGATCATCCAGCTGGCCAACCGGCACGTCCACTGGGTCGACACCGACCGGCACGGCTACGGCATCCTGGACATCACCGCAGCACGGGCGCAGATGGACTACTACGTCCTCTCCGACAAGACGAAGGCCGACGCCACCTCGTCCTGGGAGCGGTCGTACCGCACCCGCAGCGGCACGCAGAAGGTCGAGCGCACCTACGACCCGGTGTAACCCCCGTCCACCCCGGCTACAGCGAGTCGAGGAAGCCGAGCGCCACCCGCCAGGTGGCCTCGGCGGCCTCCTCGTCGTAGTCCGGCAGGCCGGGGTCGGTGTAAAGATGCCCGGCACCCGCGTACCGGTAGATCTCCACCTCGGCGCCGACCCGGCCCATCTGCAGATACCAGGCGCTCAGCCAGTCGTCCGTCTCGAAGGCGTCCGGCTCGGCCACGTGCAGCTGCACCGGAAGCTCGTCCACCACGGCGTTCGGCGCGATGTCCGACGTGCCGTGCAGAAGCAGCAGCCCCCGCGCCCGCTCGTCGCCCAGCGCCAGCGTCTGCGCGATCGAGGCGCCCAGCGAGAACCCCGCGTACACCAGCCCGCGCTCCGAGTACGGCGCCGCCGCCAGCACGGCCCGCTTCAGCAGCTCGTCCTTGCCGATCGACTCGTTGAACTCCATGCCCTCCTCGACCGTGTCGAACGTGCGCCCCTCGAAGAGGTCCGGCGTCCACACCTCGTGCCCCGCGGCACGCAGCCGGTCCGCGGCCTCGCGCACCGCGGGCCTGAGCCCATAGGTCGAATGAAAGAGCATGATGTTCATGCCCCCATGGTGCCAGCCGCCCGAGACGGCACCGTGACGGCCTTCTCACCGATCGGCATGTTCAGGACCCCGTGGATCCGGTTACGTTCGACCTCATGGAGATGGAGAACGTACTCCGCCCGCTGATCGTGGTCGGCGGCGCCGTCGTCCTCACCCTGCTGATCGGCTGGGCGACCGACCTGCTGCTGCGCAAGGCCGACACACGGCACACCGAGACCCCGCTGTGGGGCCTGCTGCGCCGCGCCCGCGTCCCCTACCAGCTGGTGCTCTGCGCGGCCCTGCTCAGAGGCTCCTACGACCAGGCCGCGCTGCTCCTGGAGCACCGGGTCGCCGTCGGCCAGCTCCTGACCCTGGTGCTGATCGGGTCCGCCGCCTGGCTGGTGGTGCGGATCGCGGCGGCGGTCGTCGAGTCCTCGTTCAGCCGCTACGCCCGCGGCCACACCGACGCGGCCCGGGTCCGCCGGGTGCGCACCCAGGTGTCGCTGATCATGCGGGTGGTGGCGGCGGTCGTCGGCGTGATGGCCGTGGCGGCGATGCTGCTGACCTTCCCGGCGATGCGCGCGGCCGGCGCCTCACTGCTGGCCTCCGCCGGAGTCCTCGGCATCGTCGCCGGTGTGGCCGCCCAGTCCACCCTGGCCAACGTGTTCGCGGGTCTGCAGATCGCCTTCGGCGACATGGTGCGCCTCGGCGACACCGTCGTGGTCGACGGCGAATGGGGCACGGTCGAGGAGATCACCCTGACCTTTCTGACGGTACGGACCTGGGACGAGCGCCGGATCACCATGCCGGTGTCGTACTTCACCTCCAAACCCTTCGAGAACTGGTCGCGCGGCACCCCGCAGATGACCGGGATCGTCTTCTGGCATCTCGACCACTCGGCGCCGATCGAGGCGATGCGCGAGCGGCTCCGGGACATCCTGCGCGAGTGCGCCGCCTGGGACGGCCGGGACTACGGCCTGGTGGTCACCGACGCCACACCGAACACCATCCAGGTGCGGGCGCTGATGACGGCCAAGGACTCGGACGACGTCTGGAAGGTCCGGGTCGCCGTCCGGGAGCAGATGATCACCTGGCTGGCCGCCGAGCACCCGTACGCCCTGCCCCGGGTCAACACGGCCGACGCGGTCCTGCCGCCCGGCGGGATCATCCCCTCCCAGGACGGCACGGCGGCCGCCCGCCGCCTCCACGAGCCGCCCCGCACCGGCCGCGGCTGAGACCTCGCTTCAGTGGCCGCGTTCGGCACCCCCGTTGACCTGGATGATCTGCGAGGTGATGTGCCCGGCCACGGGGGAGGCCAGCCAGTGCAGGGTGGCGGCGACGTCACCGGGTGTCCCGGCCCGCCCGGTCGACGTCTCGGCGACGAGCCGCTCCCGCCGCGCCTCCTCGACCGGGCCGCCGAAGAACTCGGTGTCCTCGATGTACCCCGGCGCGACCACGTTCACGGTGACCCCGCGCGGCCCCAGCTGCCGGGCCAGATCATGGGCGTAGGGGTGCAGGGCCGCCTTGGCGGCGGCGTAGGACCCGGTCCCCGAGCCCCGGAAGGCGGCGATGGAGCCGAGGAACAGCACCCGCCCTCCCGGATCCGCCAGCCGGTCCTTCAGCGCCTCCGTGAGCAGGACGGCGGTCAGCGTGTTCTGCCGGAAGTTCCCGCTCCAGACGCGGGCGACGGCGTCCAGCGGATCACCGGCCTCGGCGCCGTCCGCGAACGCCGCGTTCGCCCCGGCACTGTGGATCAGCACGTCCACGGTGCCGAACTCCTCGGCGACGAACCGCGCGACGGCCCGCACATCGGCCGGCTCGGCCAGATCGGCGGCACGTACCACCGCCCCCGGCACCCCTGCCTTCTCCAGCACCTCTCTGCGCCGCCCGAGCAGCAGCACCCGGTCCCCGTCGGCCGCGAACACCCGCGCCGCGGCCAGTCCGATCCCTGTTCCCCCACCACTGATCACAATGTTCCGAGCCATGATCCGAGACTACGAGCGCACCGCCGACCCTGCCTTCGGATATCCACAGCGGCACAGCGCCCCGCAGGGGCGCGGGGAACTGCGCGACCAGCCACGACGCAGCCGCAGACGAACGACGGCACCTCACGGCACTCCCAGCGGAGCGCTAGCGCAGACTGCGGACGTCCAAGTGCCGCAGCACCCGGTCCACGATCTCCGGATCCGCCCCCGGCTCGCTCCGCGCCGCCAGCACCTCGTGCCGCGCCGCGCTCAGCATCTCCTGCTGGATCCGCCGCAACCGCTTCAGCCGCCGCAACCGCTTCTCGTGTCCCTCGCGCCGCTCGTCCTCCGCCACGTCGGGACTGATCCGGAAACCGATCTCGAAGGCCCGCCGCAGCATCTGCTCGGTCACGTCCTCCGGCAACTCCTCGACCTGCTCGATCTCCTTCAGCCGCCGCCGGGCCGCCTTCGCCGCCCGCACCGCCAGCTCCTTCTCGACCTCCTTCTCCCGGTCGGTGTCGGCCCGCACCCCCAGCCGTTTCACCAGCCACGGCAGGGTCAGTCCCTGGAGCACCAGCGTCGCCATGATCACGCCGAACGCGATGAAGACGATCTCGTCCCGGTCCGGAAAGGGCGAGCCGTCGTCGGTCTTCAGGGGAATCGCCAGGGCCAGCGCCACCGACGCCACCCCGCGCATCCCGGACCACCACATCACGATGGTCTCCCGCCAGCTGGTCGGGATCTCCTCGTCGTAGTCCCGCCGGGCGTGCAGCCGCTTGGTCAGCCAGGTCGCCGGCAGCAGCCACACCAGCCGGACGACGACGACCACGCCCACGACCGCCGCCGCCCAGCCGAGCAGCTCGCCCCAGCGGCCGGACGCCGTACGCAGGGCGTTGTGCAGTTCCAGGCCGATCAGCCCGAACGCCACCCCGGTGACGAGGGTGTCGACGATGTCCCAGAAGGTGTATCCGGCGAGCCGGGTCATCACGTCGTCGGCGTCGGTGGCGTACTCGGCGATGAACAGCGCGGTGGTGAGCACCGCGAGGACACCGGAGCCGTGCAGTTCCTCGGCGAGCACGTAGGAGGCGTACGGGACGAGCAGGGTCAGGCCGATCTGGAGGGTGGCGTCGCCGAGCACGTCCATCAGCTTGTTGGCGCCCCAGCCGAGCGCCAGCCCCACGGCGAGGGCGACCACCGCGGAGAGCAGGAAGTCCAGCCCGGCCCGCCAGGGCGAGAAGCTGCCGCTGACCACGGCGGCGATCGCCACGTGGTACAGGACGATGGCCGTGACGTCGTTGAAGAGGCCCTCGCCCTCCAGGATCGACACCAGCCGGCGCGGCAGCCCCAGCTGCCCGGCAACGGCGGTCGCGGCGACCGGGTCGGGCGGGGCCACCAGCGCGCCCAGCGCGACCGCGGCGGCGATCGACAGCCCGGGCACGATCGCGTTGGCGACGAAGGCCACGCAGACCGTGGTGACGAACACCAGGGCCACCGCGAGCAGGAAGATCGGCCGGATGTTGGCCGCGAACTGCCGCCAGGAGGTCCGCCGTACGGCGGCGTAGAGCAGCGGCGGCAGCAGGCCGGGCAGGATCAGCTCGGGCGGGATGTTCACGTTGGGCACGAAGTCGGCCACCGCGAGGACGATCCCGAACAGGGTCATCAGCACCGGCGCCGGCAGTCCGAACCGGTCCCCCACCGGGACGCTCACCAGGGCCCCGAGCAGCAGCACGAACAACAGGGCCAACTGATCCACGGCCAGCGCTCCGGGTGTCGACGATCACACAGCGGGCCTCAAGCGTGCCATGCCGGCTACAGAACCCTGCGCATGCCCCGGTGCGGGATCCCCGCCTCCTCGTACTCCGCTCCGTACGGCTGATATCCCAGCCGCTCGTAGAAGCCCAGCGCGTGGGTCTGCGCGTGCAGGTCGACGGCGGCCAGCCCACGCGCGCGTGCGGCCTCCTCGATGGCCCGCACCAGGGCGACGCCGACGCCGAGGCCGCGGGCCTCCTGGGAGACCGCGAGCCGGCCCAGGGAGCCGAGGGAGAGGTCGCCGCCGGTCTTCTCCGCGGCCGGCTCGCCGTACAGCAGCCGGCCGGTGCCGAGCGGTACGCCGTCCTCGCGGACCGCCAGCACATGCAGGGCCGTGGCGTCGTACTCGTCGTACTCCAGGTCCTCGGGGACGCCCTGCTCGACGACGAAGACCTGCTTGCGGACCGCGAAGCACGCCTCCAGGTCGGCCGGGTCCTCGGCGACCCGCACCGCGTACGCGCGCGTGCTCATCCGTAGGTCTCCTCGCGGACCTGGTCCAGCGCCTTCTGCAGGTCGGCCGGGTACTCGCTGGCGAACTCGACCCACTCGCCGTCCGCGGGGTGCTCGAAGCCGAGGCGGACCGCGTGCAGCCACTGGCGGGTCAGGTGCAGCCGCTTGGCGAGCGTCGGGTCGGCGCCGTAGGTCAGGTCGCCGACGCAGGGGTGGCGGTGGGCGGCCATGTGGACGCGGATCTGGTGGGTGCGGCCGGTCTCCAGCTTCACGTCGAGCAGGGAGGCCGCGCGGAACGCCTCGATGAGGTCGTAGTGGGTCACCGAGGGCTTGCCGTCGGCCGTGACCGCCCACTTGTAGTCGTGCTGGGGGTGGCGGCCGATGGGGGCGTCGATGGTGCCGCTGGTCGGGTCGGGGTGGCCCTGCACCAGCGTGTGGTAGCGCTTGTCGACCGTGCGCTCCTTGAACTGGCGCTTGAGCGAGGTGTACGCGCGCTCCGACTTGGCGACCGTCATCAGGCCGGAGGTGCCGACGTCGAGGCGGTGCACGATGCCCTGGCGCTCGGCGGCGCCGGAGGTGGAGATCCGGTAGCCGGCGGCGGCGAGACCGCCGATGACGGTCGGGCCGGTCCAGCCCGGGGAGGGGTGCGCGGCCACGCCGACCGGCTTGACGATCACGACCACGTCGTCGTCGTCGTGCACGATCTCCATGCCCTCGACGGGCTCCGCGACGATCTGCACGGGCGCGGGCGCCCCCGGCATCTCGACCTCCAGCCAGGCCCCGCCGCGCACCCGCTCGGACTTGCCGACCACCGAGCCGTCCACCTGGACCTTGCCCGCCGCGGCCAGCTCGGCCGCCTTGGTGCGGGAGAAGCCGAACATGCGGGAGATGGCGGCGTCGACGCGCTCGCCCTCCAGGCCGTCGGGCACGGGCAGGGTACGGATCTCGGGAAGCGTGCTCACCCGTCGAGTATGCCGGACACCTCGGACAGCCCCGTACGCGCGGCCTCGCGGCCCCTCAGTCCTTGTGGACGGTTCCGTCGGGGTCCAGGCCCCGGAAGGAGAGCAGCACGATCAGGATGCCACCGCAGACGATCGCCGAGTCGGCCAGGTTGAACACCGCGAAGCCCTTGGGTGCGATGAAGTCGACGACCTGGCCCTCGAAGATCCCCGGCGAGCGGAAGATCCGGTCGGTGAGGTTGCCGAGCGCACCGCCGAGCAGCAGGCCGAGGGCGACCGCCCAGGGGAAGCTGTAGAGCTTGCGCGCCAGCCGGAAGATCACCACGATCACGGCCGCGGCGATCACCGTGAAGATGATCGTGAAGGCACCGCCGAAGCCGAAGGCCGCGCCGGGGTTGCGGATCGCGTGGAACTCCAGCCAGTCGCCGATGACCTCGATCGGCGCGTGGTGCTCCAGCTTCGCGACCACGATCATCTTGCTGACCAGGTCGAGGGCGTACGCGAAGGCGGCCACGGCGAACAGCACGGCGATGCGGCGCCCGCGCCCGGGCCGCCGCTCGTCCGTGACCGGCCGCTGCTCCGCGGCGGAAGCGTCGGGCGTCGCCGTCTGCTCGCCGCCGTCGTCCGGGGTGCCCGGCGTACCGATGATGCGCTCCGCCTCTGCCACGTGAGTCCCTCAACCTAGGTGCCTGCCTCGGGACGAGACTACGGCACGCCCCAGGCGACACCGATGCTCAGTAGCGGCGTTCCTGTTTCTGCTTGCACTCCACGCACAGCGTCGCCCTCGGGAAGGCCTGCATCCGGGCCTTGCCGATGGGGTTGCCGCAGTTCTCGCAGAGGCCGTAGGTGCCCGCGTCCAGCTTCTCCAGGGCGCGCTCGGTCTGTTCGAGCATCTCGCGCGCGTTGGCGGCCAGCGCCAGTTCGTGCTCGCGCGTGATGTTCTTCGTGCCGGTGTCGGCCTGGTCGTCACCCGCGCCGTCCCCGGAGTCCCGCATCAGACCGACCAGGGCGCTGTCGGAGGCCTCCAGCTCGGCACGCAGCCGCATCGCCTCGGCCATCAGCTCGGTGCGCGCCTCCTCGACCTCCTCCGACGTCCACGGGTCCTCGCCCGGACGCACCGCGAGCTCGCCCGGAGCCGCCGTGGCGACCCGCGCCTTGGGGACGGCGGTCTCCGCCGCCGCAGCGGCCGTGCCAGGGGTCTTCTTCGCAACCACCGTCGTGGCTCCCGTCTGCTTCGCGGCCCGCGCCGCGCCCGCTTTCTTGGCCGTGCTCTTCTTGGCCGTGCTCTTCGCCGCCGCGGCCGCCTTCTTCACCGGCGTCTTCTTTGCGGCCGCTTTCTTGGCAGCGCCCTTCTCACCTGGCGCTTTCTTGGGAGCATCCGCCGCTTTCGCGTGCGAGTCCTTCTTTCCGCCAGCCTCCTGACGGTCCCCGTCGGAGGCGGCCGCGCCCCTGGTCCGGCCGGACGCCGACTGCTGTACGGCGGTCTTCTTCGCCACCATGGCCGCGGCCCCTTCACATATTGTGATCTTGCACGCGAATCGTGCTGGGACGATAAATCGACTCCAGTCCCGCGGCAACGGGGCACGCCGCCCGATCCGCCTGCCCCGCACCCCCCACGCAGCAGGTATGCATGCGTTGTGCCCAGCTCCCCGCGCGGTAATCCGTCGAGCCGGACATCCCAGGATGCGAACACGCGTACCTCGCCATTCGGGTCATCTCGGCAGGTGGACGGCCCGTCGCCGCGGGGGCCGGGAAAACGGGTCGGCCGCTGTCCGTGCGGAGCCGTACACTGGGCGGAGCGAGAAGCGTGGATGGGGACGAGTAGCGGCGTACGCAGCCCAGAGCGACCCGGGGACGGTGGGAGCCCGGGGGCGAGCGCGACGCGAAGATCACCCCGGAGCCGCCGGAGGAACGCCCCGCGAGGGTCAGTAGAACCGGCTTCGCGACCCCAATGAGGGGGCTCACCGGCGCGTACGGCGTCCGGGGAGCCAAGGAGGGTGGTACCGCGGGAGCGCGCCGCACACGGCGTACGGAAGACAGAGCTCTCGTCCCTCCGACGGAAGGCAGCAAGTCCGTTGGAGGAAGCTCGCAGATGACAGCGCCGACGTACCGCCAGGTGCCCGCACAGGTCGACCTGCCCGCCCTTGAGCACGCCGTGCTCGACTTCTGGCGCGACCAGAAGATCTTCGCCAAGACCCTGGAGCAGTCCGAGGGCCGCCCCGAGTGGGTGTTCTACGAGGGCCCGCCCACCGCCAACGGCATGCCCGGCGCCCACCACATCGAGGCGCGCGTCTTCAAGGACGTCTTCCCCCGCTTCCGCACCATGCGCGGCTACCACGTCGGCCGCAAGGCCGGCTGGGACTGCCACGGCCTGCCCGTGGAGCTCGCGGTCGAGAAGGAGCTGGGCTTCAGCGGCAAGCCGGAGATCGAGGCGTACGGCATCGCCGAGTTCAACGAGAAGTGCCGCGCGTCCGTCCTGCGGCACACCGACGCGTTCTCCGCGCTGACGACCCGCATGGGCTACTGGGTCGACCTGGACGACGCCTACGTGACCATGGACCCCGAGTACATCGAGTCGGTCTGGTGGTCGCTCAAGGAGATCTTCGGCAAGGGGCTGCTGGTCCAGGACCACCGCGTCGCCCCCTGGTGTCCGCGCTGCGGCACCGGCCTGTCCGACCACGAGCTGGCGCAGGGCTACGAGACGGTCGTCGACCCCTCCGTGTACGTCCGTTTCCCGCTCACCTCCGGTCCGCTCGCCGGCCAGGCCGCGCTCCTGGTGTGGACGACCACGCCGTGGACCCTGGTGTCCAACACGGCGGTCGCCGCGCACCCCGAGGTCACCTACGTCGTCGCCACCGACGGCCAGGAGCAGCTCGTCGTCGCCGAGCCGCTTCTCGCCAAGGCGCTCGGCGAGGGCTGGGAGACCACGGGCCAGACCTTCACCGGCGCCGAAATGGAGCGCTGGACCTATCAACGTCCGTTCGAGCTGGTGGAGTTCCCGGAACCGGCTCATTACGTCGTGAACGCCGAATACGTCACGACCGAGGACGGTACGGGTCTGGTCCACCAGTCCCCCGCCTTCGGTGAGGACGACCTCAAGGTCTGCCGCGCCTACGGCCTGCCGGTGGTCAACCCGGTCCGCCCGGACGGCACCTTCGAGGAGGACGTGCCGCTGGTCGGCGGCGTCTTCTTCAAGAAGGCCGACGAACGGCTCACCGAGGACCTGGCGCAGCGCGGCCTCCTCTTCAAGCACCTGCCGTACGAACACAGCTACCCGCACTGCTGGCGTTGCCACACCGCGCTGCTGTACTACGCGCAGCCGTCCTGGTACATCCGCACCACGGCGATCAAGGACCGCCTCCTCGCGGAGAACGAGAAGACGAACTGGTTCCCGGAGACGGTCAAGCACGGCCGCTACGGGGACTGGCTGGACAACAACATCGACTGGGCGCTGTCCCGCAACCGCTACTGGGGCACCCCGCTGCCGATCTGGCGCTGCGAGGACGACCACCTCACCGTGATCGGCTCCCGCGCGGAGCTCACCGAGCTGACCGGCACCGACCAGTCGGGCCTGGACCCGCACCGCCCGTTCATCGACGACGTCACCTTCGCGTGCCCCGAGTGCGCGAAGACGGCCACGCGCGTGCCGGAGGTCATCGACGCCTGGTACGACTCGGGTTCGATGCCGTTCGCGCAGTGGGGCTACCCGCACAAGAACAAGGAGCTGTTCGAGAGCCGCTACCCGGCGCAGTTCATCTCCGAGGCCATCGACCAGACCCGCGGCTGGTTCTACACGCTGATGGCGGTCGGCACGCTGGTCTTCGACAAGTCCTCGTACGAGAACGTGGTCTGCCTCGGCCACATCCTCGCCGAGGACGGCCGCAAGATGTCCAAGCACCTGGGCAACACCCTGGAGCCGATCCCGCTGATGGACCGTCACGGGGCGGACGCGGTGCGCTGGTTCATGGCGGCCGGCGGCTCGCCGTGGGCGGCCCGCCGGGTGGGTCACGGCACCATCCAGGAGGTCGTCCGCAAGACGCTGCTGACGTACTGGAACACGGTGGCCTTCCAGGCGCTGTACGCCCGTACGTCGAACTGGGCGCCGTCCGCGGCGGACCCGGCCCCGGCCGACCGCCCGGTCCTGGACCGCTGGCTGCTCTCCGAACTGCACGCGCTCACCGACCAGGTGACGCAGTCCCTGGAGGCGTACGACACCCAGCGGGCCGGCAAGCTGCTGTCCGCGTTCGTCGACGACCTGTCCAACTGGTACGTCCGCCGTTCGCGCCGCCGCTTCTGGCAGGGCGACAAGGCCGCGCTGCGCACGCTGCACGAGGTCGTGGAGACCGTCACCCGGCTGATGGCCCCGCTGACCCCGTTCATCACCGAGCGGGTCTGGCAGGACCTGGTCGTGCCGGTGACCCCGGGCGCCCCGGAGTCGGTGCACCTGTCGTCCTGGCCGGAGGCGGACCTGTCCGCGATCGACCCGGAGCTGTCGAAGCAGATGGTCCTGGTACGACGGCTCGTGGAGCTCGGCCGCGCCACCCGCGCGGAGTCGGGCGTCAAGACCCGGCAGCCGCTGTCCCGGGCGCTGGTCGCGGCCGTCGGTTTCGACGCGCTCGACCGGGAGCTGCACGCGCAGATCACCGACGAGCTGAACGTCTCCTCGCTGGCGTCGCTGTCCGAGGTGGGCGGCTCGCTGGTGGACACCACGGCTAAGGCGAACTTCCGGGCGCTGGGCAAGCGGTTCGGCAAGCGGGTGCAGGACGTGGCGAAGGCGGTCGCCGCGGCGGACGCGGCCGCGCTGTCGCTGGCGCTGCGCGAGGGCACGGCGACGGTGGAGGTCGACGGCGAGACGGTGACGCTGGCGCCGGACGAGGTGATCATCACGGAGACGCCTCGTGAGGGCTGGTCGGTGGCGTCCGACTCGGGTGCCACGGTCGCCCTCGACCTGGAGATCACCGAGGAGCTGCGGCAGGCGGGCCTCGCCCGGGACGCGATCCGGCTGATCCAGGAGGCGCGCAAGAACAGCGGGCTGGATGTGGCCGACCGCATCGCACTGCGGTGGGTGTCGACGGACCCGGCGGTGATCGCGGCGCTGGCGGAGCACGCCTCGCTGATCGCCGACGAGGTGCTGGCGACCGACTTCTCCCAGGGCGAGGCGGATGACACCTACGGCTCTCCCTTCACCGACGAAGGGCTCTCGCTGACGTTCCGCCTGCGCAAGGCGTAGCCCCCGGCCTGATCGAGAAGGGGCCCGGTCTCCGGAGTGGAGACCGGGCCCCTTTCGTATGCGCGGGTCGGTGCAGGTGCCGTGCGCGGTTCCCCGCGCCCCTTCAAAGACAGGATGTATGCGCAACCCGCGTAAACAGGGCGGGGCCCCGGATCGGAATCCGGGGCCCCGCCCTGTGGTGCTCTGCCGACGGCTACGCGCGCTACGCGCCCGCCGTCAGTTGTCGTCCTCGTCGATGAGGAAGCCGCGCATCGGGGACGGCGCCTGGCCCATCGGGGAGGGGCCCTGCGGGCGTACCGGTGCCATCGGCTGGGTCATCGCCGGTGTCATCTGCTGCTGGCCGCCGTAGGACGGGGCAGCGGGGGACGGGGCGCCCATCGACGGACCGCCCATCGACGGGTTGCCGCCGTAGGACGGGGCGCTCGCGCCGGCCGGGGCCATGGAGGGCGCCGGGGACGGCGGGAGGGAGGCCGTGGCCGGGGTGCGCGGCGGGGCCAGGGAGTCGTCGGCCTGGGTCTCCAGCTGACGCAGCTGGGACTCGAGGTACGACTTCAGACGCGTGCGGTACTCGCGCTCGAAGCCGCGCAGGTCCTCGACCTTGCGCTCCAGCGTGGCGCGCGCGGACTCCAGGGAGCCCATGGCGACGCGGTGCTTCTCCTGCGCGTCCCGCTCCAGCGCGTCCGCCTTGGCGCGGGCGTCGCGCTCCAGGCCCTCGGCGCGGCTGCGGGCCTCGCCGACGATCTTGTTGGCCTCGGAGCGGGCCTCGGCGATCGCCTGGTCGGCGGTCTGCTGGGCCAGCGAGAGGACACGGGCGGCGCTGTCGCCACCGGGGCCCTGACCGGGGCCGCCCATCGGACCGCCCATGGGGCCGCCCATCGGGCCACCCATCTGCTGCTGCATGGGGGGCTGGCCGCCCATCGGACCCGGGCCCATGCCCTGGCCCATCGGACCGGGACCCTGTCCCATGCCCTGACCCATGGGGCCCTGACCCATCGGTCCCTGACCCATCGGACCCTGACCCATGGGGCCCTGACCCATCGGACCGGGACCCTGCGGACCGCCCTGGCCACTGGGACCGGCCGGCAGCTGCGGGGCGCCGCTCGGCAGCTGCGGGGGACCGCCCATGGGGCCACCCATCTGCTGCTGCGGCGGGCCCGATATGCCGGCGGGCACCGGAGCGCCGGGGCCTCGCATGCCCTGCTGCGGCATCCCCTGCTGGGGCATACCGCCCTGCTGCGGCATCCCCTGCGGAGGCATGCCACCCTGCTGCGGCATCCCCTGCTGGGGCATGCCGCCCTGCTGGTCCTGCGGCTCCGGAGGCTTGCGCATGTTCTGCTGGTTCTGGGCAGCCGCGCGCGTGGCCGCGGCCAGTTTGGCGCGCAGGTCCTCGTTCTCGCGGAGCAGGCGCGTCAGTTCGGCTTCGACCTCATCGAGGAAGGCATCGACCTCGTCCTCGTCATAGCCTTCTCGGAGGCGGACGGTCGTGAACTGCTTGTTCCGCACGTCCTCGGGGGTCAACGGCATCTCTTCACCTCAACGTAGTCGTCGGCGTTCGGCAAGACGGTAGGTCACATCGCTCATCACAGCCGACCAACGATCGCGATCAGGAT
Source organism: Streptomyces sp. NPDC048288 (assembly GCF_043201555.1). Taxonomy (NCBI): domain Bacteria; kingdom Bacillati; phylum Actinomycetota; class Actinomycetes; order Kitasatosporales; family Streptomycetaceae; genus Streptomyces; species Streptomyces sp. NPDC048288. The sequence goes on along the minus strand of NZ_JBICZD010000001.1, from coordinate 989,306 downwards.
GTAGACGATGATCATCAGTACGAAGAAGGACAGGTCGAGCGCCACGCCCCCGAGACGCAGCGGCGGGATGAACCGCCGCAGAAGCTTGAGCGGTGGATCGGTGACAGTGTAGGTGGCCTCAAGTACGACCACCATCGCCTTGCCGGGTTGCCATGAGCGGGCGAACTGGAACACGTAGTCCATGACCAACCGGAACAGCAGCACGATGAGGAAGCACATCAGCGCGATGCGAATCACATCCAGGAACACGCTCATGATCCGTGCTTCCCTCTCCCCTGTTCCATGCCCTGTACCGGTGGTGTGTCTCAGCTCTGGTTGAAGAACCCGCCCTCTGCGATGCGGGCCTTGTCCTCCGCCGTGACATCGACGTTAGCAGGAGACAACAGGAACACCTTCTGCGTCACCCGCTCGATGCTTCCGTGAAGACCAAACACCAAACCGGCCGCAAAGTCGACAAGTCGCTTCGCGTCTGTGTCATCCATCTCAGTCAGATTCATGATCACCGGGGTGCCCTCGCGGAAGTGTTCCCCGATGGTACGGGCCTCGTTGTAGGTCCGCGGGTGAAGCGTGGTGATCCGGTAAGGCTCTCGTTCCGACACGACCTTGGGCATGATCACCGGTGCGTTCTTCTCCAGGCTTGCGCGTTCTTGTGTGATGGACGCCACGGGAGCGATGCGCGCCGGGCGGCCGGATTCCGCGGGTAGCGAAGCGGAATGCGACACCGGTTCGCGCGGTGGCGACGGTTGCACCACTCGTACCGAATCGTCCCTTTGGGACTGATGTGCGCCGTGGGACTGGTGTGACGGCTCGTGCCGTCGATGGTCCCGCTCCGGCTCCGGGTCCAGTTCGGGCTCGAAGTCGTCGTCGGGGTCGAATCCGCGGCCGTCGTACCCATCGTCCTCCACGAGGCCGAGGTAGACCGCCATCTTGCGCATCGCGCCGGCCATGCTCTGAGTCCTCCGCTCTGTGGTGGATCCGTGACGACTGCCAAGTCCCGCGATCCACGTGGCCATTGCGCCCGCCTTGGGCCGCATTGACCATATTTTCTGCTGTGGTCCGACTTCCTGGCGACGTTACCCGAGCCTGGGGCGGACTCCGAGTACCGCAGTGCCGACGCGTACATGTGTCGCCCCGGCCGCCACTGCCTCCTCGAGGTCCGCACTCATCCCTGCGGAGACCATGTTCGCAGTCGGATGGGCTCGGCGCAGGTCAGTCGACAAATCCATCAACCGATCGAACGCCGCACGTTGGCGCCCCGCGTACTCCCCGGTGAGCGGAGCGACGGTCATCAGTCCGTCGAGCCGCAGCCCCGGCGAGCCGGCGACGAGGTCGCCCAACTCTTCGATTCCGCCCGGCGCCACGCCACCGCGCTCGCCCCGCTCGCTCGCACCCGCGTCGAGCGCGACCTGGAGGAGGCACCCCACCTCGCGCCCGGCCCGCACCGCCTCCCTGGACAGTGCCCCGACGAGCCTGGAACGGTCGACGGACTGCACGAGGTCCGCGTAACCCACCACGGATCGCACCTTGTTGGTCTGCAATTGACCAACAAAATGCCAGGTGAGGGGCAGATCCACACATTCGGCGGCCTTGGGAGCCGCGTCCTGGTCCCGGTTCTCGGCGACCTGGCGCACACCGAGTCCGGACAGGATCCGCACATCGCTCGCCGGGTAGGTCTTGGTGACCACGATCAGGGTCACCTCTTCACGCTTGCGCCCGGCCGCCGCGCAGGCGGCGGCGATGCGCTCCTCCACTTTCGCCAGGTTCGCGGCGAGTTCGGTCTTACGGTCCGTCATGCCCCATCAGTCCAGCCACACATAGCCCGCGAGCCGCCCGGTGGTGCGGTCGCGGCGGTACGAGAAGTGATCAGCCGACTCCCGCGTGCACACCGGCGACTGCACTCGGTCGTGCACCCCGGCGCGCGCCAGCTGTGCGTGCACTCCGGCGCTCACGTCGACCGCCGGTGTGCCCCAGCTGGTTTCGGCGTGCGCCGCCGGCTCGACGGCGGCCACCTCGGCGCGCATCGCCTCCGGCACCTCGTAGCACCGGCCACAGACGGCGGGACCGGTGCGGGCGACGATCCGGGCCGGGTCGGCGCCGAGTTCCGTCATGGCGCGTACGGCGGCGGGAACGACTCCGGCGACCATGCCGGGCCGGCCCGCGTGGGCGGCGGCCACCACTCCGGCGACCGGGTCGGCGAGCAGGACCGGGGTGCAGTCGGCGGTGAGTACCGCGAGGGCGAGCCCCCGCCGCGCGGTGACGACCGCGTCCGCCTCCGGCACCGGCCGCTTTCCCCAGGGACCGTCCACGACGGCCACCTCGGCGGAGTGCACCTGGTTCATCCAGACCACGTCCGCCGGATCGAGGCCGAACGACTTGGCGGCGACGTCCCGGTTGGTCCGTACCGCCTCGGGGTCGTCGCCGACCGCCCCGCCCAGGTTGAGCTGCTCGTACGGAGCGGCGCTCACCCCGCCCCACCGGTCGGTGAAAGCGAAGTGCGCGCCGCTCACGGTCTCGCGCTGTCCTATCACGTCGTAAGGATCACTTGAGGAAGTCCGGTACGTCCAGTTCCTCGGCCGCGCTGTCCGAGTAGGAACGCGACGGCGGGACCGGCGGGGCGACCGGGATGTCGGCGACCGGCTCGGGCGCCGGCTCCGGCTCCTCCTTGGGGGTCACGCTGCCGAGCGAGCCGAAGGACGGGCGGGACTCGGGCTGCCGTACCGGAGTCGGCTCGTCGCGGCGGGTGGAGGCCGAGGAGGAGCCGAGCACGTTGTCCCGGCGGGCCGGGGGCTGGCCCCCGTCGAAGCCGGCCGCGATGACGGTGACCCGGACCTCGTCGCCCAGGGCGTCGTCGATGACCGCGCCGAAGATGATGTTGGCCTCGGGGTGGGCGGCCTCGCTGACCAGCTGGGCGGCCTCGTTGATCTCGAACAGGCCGAGGTCGGAGCCGCCGGAGATGGAGAGCAGCACGCCTCGGGCGCCGTCGATGGAGGCCTCCAGGAGCGGCGAGGAGATCGCCATCTCGGCGGCGGCCACCGCGCGGTCGTCGCCACGGGCCGAGCCGATGCCCATGAGGGCCGAACCGGCCTCGGACATGACCGACTTCACGTCGGCGAAGTCGAGGTTGATGAGACCGGGCGTGGTGATGAGGTCGGTGATGCCCTGGACACCGGAGAGCAGGACCTGGTCGGCCGACTTGAAGGCGTCGAGCACCGAGACCTGGCGGTCCGAGATGGACAGCAGCCGGTCGTTCGGGATGACGATGAGGGTGTCGACCTCTTCGCGGAGCTCCGCGATGCCGTCCTCGGCCTGGTTGGCCCGGCGCCGTCCCTCGAAGGTGAACGGGCGGGTGACCACGCCGATGGTGAGGGCGCCCAGCGAGCGCGCGATGTTGGCCACGACGGGCGCGCCGCCGGTGCCGGTGCCGCCGCCCTCGCCGGCCGTCACGAAGACCATGTCGGCCCCCTTGAGGACCTCCTCGATCTCCTCGCGGTGGTCCTCGGCGGCCTTGCGGCCGACGGCCGGGTTGGCGCCGGCGCCGAGCCCGCGGGTGAGTTCACGGCCGACGTCGAGCTTGACGTCGGCGTCGCTCATCAACAGCGCCTGCGCGTCGGTGTTGATGGCGATGAACTCGACGCCCTTGAGGCCGACCTCGATCATCCGGTTGATGGCATTGACACCACCGCCGCCGACACCGATGACCTTGATGACTGCGAGGTAGTTCTGCGGTGCTGCCACGTCGAAGGCCTCTCGCCTCGAATTAACGTCGCCGTCCACGAGCGGTGCCCCGCGCGGGGACGGCAGATGCCGAATGGGACGGTCCGTAGCGCCGACCCGAACCCTAAGCCTGAAGTTTAGGGTTACCAGTGTGTCTGTTCCCTGGAGTCTTCTGAACAGGACACTAAGTCGACAAGTGGCGCCCGTTCAACGAACACGCCGAACCTCCCGTTTTTCTTTTCACCCTATGTGATCAGCCATAGCGGTGCCCAACCAGGGTGCTGGCCTGCGCTGATGTGCGTCAACTCGCCGATGACGCGGGGGCGGTGGGAACGCTCACGTCGAAGTGCCGGGCACCGGAAGCGGCTTTCATGAGTGCGGTGAGAGTACGCGCCTTGGCGGCGCCGTTCTCGGCACTCCCCCACTCGACGGTGCGCCTGCCGCTCAACTCCAGCGAGATGTCGTCGTAGGAACGGACCTTGAGGGTCGCGGTGTCCCGGCGGACGGCGGCCGGAATGGCGCCCGCGACCTGGACCGCCTCCCGCACCAGCCGGTCGGTGCCGAAGCGGCGCAGGCTCGCGGTGGCCGAACCCGATCGGGACAGACTCAATTCCAGCGCCGGAACGCCTTTCGGTGCCTGCGAAACCGTCGCGAACCGGACGCCTTCCTTGTCCACTTCGGTGAAGTTTCCGCCCTTTCCGATGAGCAGAACCGGGGTGCGCTCGGTGATTTTCAGCCCGATTCCACGGGGCCAGGAACGGACGACGTCGACCACGTCGATCCGGGGCAGTCTCCGGCGCAGCCGGGCCTCGATGCCGTCCGTGTCCACGGAGATCATCGGAGCCCCGACCGGGACGTCGGCGGCCTCCAGGACCTGCTCCGGCGTCAGAACGGCCGTACCGGACACGGAGACGTGCCGAACGCGCAGCCATGGAGAGCCGTACAACAGCCAGACGGAACCGGATCCGAGGAGCACCACGGCGAGGGCCAGAATGACGATCTTACGAAAGCGGCGGTTGCGCAGCCGCCGAAGGAGCGGCGGGCCGGACGACTCCCGCTGGCGTTCACCGCGTTCGGCGGTGGTGGTCGGTCCGGCCACGCTGCTCACTTGCCTTTCGTCATACAGTCCTAGCGGCTTGAGGCGATCGCCTCGTACACCATGCCGACGAGCAGGTCGTCGGCGTCCCGGCGGCCGAACTCGCTTGCCGCGCGGGACATCTCGTACAGCCGGTGGGGGTCGGCGAGCACGGGCAGGACGTTCTGCTGCACCCACTCCGGGGTGAGCTCCGCGTCGTCGACCAGGAGGCCGCCGCCGGCCTTGACCACCGGCTGGGCGTTCAGGCGCTGTTCGCCGTTGCCGATGGGCAGCGGGACGTAGGCGGCCGGGAGCCCGACGGCGGAGAGTTCGGCGACGGTCATCGCGCCCGCGCGGCAGAGCATCATGTCGGCGGCGGCGTACGCGAGGTCCATCCGGTCCAGGTAACTTACCGGGATATAGGGGGGCATTCCCGGCATCTGGTGCACCTGCGGCAGTTCGTTCTTCGGGCCGACCGCGTGCAGGATCTGGATGCCGGCCTGCTGGAGCCAGGGGGCGACCTGCTGGACGACCTCGTTGAGCCGGCGGGCGCCCTGGGAGCCGCCGGAGACCAGCAGCGTGGGCAGGTTGGGGTCCAGGCCGAAGCGGTGCCGGGCCTCGGGACGGGCGGCGGCCCGGTCCAGGAGGGAGATGGAGCGGCGCAGCGGGATGCCGATGTAACGGGCGTCGCGCAGCTTGCTGTCCGGGGTGGAGACCGCGACGGCGGCCGCGTACCGGGAGCCGATCTTGTTGGCGAGGCCGGGGCGGGCGTTGGCCTCGTGGATCACGATCGGCACGCCGAGGCGCTTGGCGGCGAGGTAGCCGGGCAGGGCGACATAGCCGCCGAAGCCGACGACGCAGTCCGCCTTGGTGCGCTCCAGGACCTGCTCGGCGGCCTTGATGGTGCCGCGCAGCCGGCCGGGGACGGTGATCAGCTCGGGAGTGGGCCTCCGGGGCAGCGGAACCGCCGGGATCAGCGCCAGCTCATAGCCCCGCTGCGGGACGAGCGTGGTCTCCAGGCCGCGTTCCGTGCCCAGGGCCGTGATCCCCACGGTGGGGTCCTGCCTGCGCAGGGCGTCCGCGAGGGCGAGCGCGGGCTCGATGTGGCCGGCGGTCCCCCCACCAGCGAGTACGACATGCACCGAAATTCACCGCTCTCCGGACGAGCGCGCCGCCGAGGCGCGCCGTCGCATCGTGTTCCATCTCCGAGGTCCCCGAGGACCCCCGGCCCCCCGCTTTCTACCAAAGCGAGGTTGCCGCATCGCAAGCGCCGCCCGCGCAGCGGGCTCGTCGCGTGCGAAGGCGATCAGCAGCCCGATGGCGAACATGGTCGGCAGCAGGGCGGAGCCTCCGTAGGAGAACAGCGGGAGGGGGACGCCGGCGATCGGCAGCAGGCCGAGCACCGCACCGATGTTGATCACCGCCTGGGCGGTGATCCAGGTGGTCACGCCTCCCGCGGCGTACCTCACGAAGGGATCCTCCGTGCATCCGGCCACGCGGATACCCGCATAGCCTAGAGCCGCGAAGAGGGCCAGTACCGACAGCGTCCCCGCGAGGCCCAGTTCCTCACCGGTGACGGCGAAGATGAAGTCGGTGTGGGCTTCGGGGAGTTGCCCCCATTTTTCCACACTCGCGCCGAGCCCGGATCCGAAGAGCCCGCCGCTGGCCAGGGCGTAGATGCCGTGCACCGCCTGCCAGCAGTCGGCGACGCCGGTCTTGGGCTCGGTGGCGCCGATGCAGGCGAGCCGGGCCATGCGGTTGGGGCTGGTCTTGATGAGGATCACCCCGAGCACGCCCGCGATGGACAGCACCCCGGCGAACAGCCGGGTCGGCGCCCCCGCCAGCCACAGCAGGCCGAACAGGATCGCCGTCAGGATGATCGCCGTACCCATGTCGCCGCCGAGCATGATCAGCCCGAGCAGCAGGAAGCTGACCGGGACCAGCGGCACCAGCATGTGCTTCCACTGGGTCAGCAGCCGCTTCTCCTGTTTGCGCGCCATCAGGTCGGCGCCCCAGAGCACCAGGGCCAGCTTGCCGAACTCGCTGGGCTGGATCTGGAAGGAGCCGCCCAGGGAGATCCAGTTCTGGTTGCCGTTGACCGACATCCCTATCCCCGGCACCTGCACCAGCGCCATCATGAAGACGGCTCCGGCGAGGATCGGGTAGGCGAGCGCCCGGTGCAGTTTCACCGGCATCCGGGAGGCGACGAGCAGCAGCACGCCGCCGATGCACGCGGCCAGGAACTGTTTACGGAAGAAGAACGAGCCCGGCAGCGACATCTGCAGCGCGGTGATCTGGGACGCCGAGTAGACCATCACCAGACCCAGCACGATGATCAGCAGGCTGCCGCCGAGGATCAGGTAGTAGGCGGTCAGCGGCCGGTCCCAGGCCCGCTGGGCGCGGGTGTAGAGCCGCCGCAGCGGGTTGTCCCGCCGCGAGCGGGAGGCGGCGGGCCTGCGGACCGCTCGCTGTACGGGCGGGCGGCCGGTACGGCTACCGGGCATCAGCGCCTCCGCTGAACGTCGACCGTCCCACGCGTCCCTCCCATGGTCGCCCGGCAGGCGGCCGGGTCAGGCTCCGAGTCCGCGAACAGCCTGGGCGAACGCGTCACCGCGCTTGTTGTAGTTGGCGAACATGTCCATGGAGGCACAGGCGGGGGCGAGGAGCACCGTGTCGCCCTCGACCGCCAGCCGCCGGGCCTCCTGGACCGCCGCGAGCATCGCCCCAGTGTCGGTCCGGTCGAGGTCGACGACGGGTACCTCCGGCGCGTGTCGCGCCAGGGCGTCCCGGATGAGGGCGCGATCGGCGCCGATGAGCACCACCCCGCGAAGCCGCTTCGCCGACTTGGCGACCAGCTCGTCGAAGGTCGCGCCCTTCGCCAGACCGCCCGCGATCCACACGATCGACTCGTACGACGCCAACGAGGCCTCCGCCGCGTGCGTGTTGGTGGCCTTGGAGTCGTCGATGTAGGCGACCCCGTCCACGTCGGCCACGTGCGCGATGCGGTGGGCGTCCGGGGTGAAGGCGCGCAGCCCGTCCCGTACGGCCGTCGGAGGCACCCCGAAGGCCCGCGCGAGGGCCGCCGCCGCCAGGGCGTTGGCGATGTTGTGCGGGGCCGGCGGGTTGACGTCGGAGACCTCGGCCAGCTCCTGGGCGTTCTTGTGCCGGTTCTCGACGAAGGCCCGGTCGACCAGGATGCCGTCCACGACACCGAGTTGGGACGGCCCCGGGGTGCCGAGGGTGAAGCCGATGGCCCGGCACCCCTCCTCCACGTCGGCCTCCCGGACCAGCTCCTCGGTGAGCTTGTCGGCGACGTTGTAGACGCAGGCGACCCGGTTGCCCTCGTAGATACGGCCCTTGTCCTTGGCGTACGCCTCCATGGAGCCGTGCCAGTCCAGGTGGTCCGGGGCGAGGTTGAGCACGGCCGCCGAGTGGGCGCGCAGCGAGGGCGCCCAGTGCAGCTGGTAGCTCGACAGCTCCACCGCCAGGACGTCGTACTCCTCGTCGCCGAGGACCGCGTCGAGCAGCGAGACGCCGATGTTGCCGACGGCGGCCGTGCGCAGGCCGGCGGCCTTCAGGATCGACGCCAGCATCTGGACGGTGGTGGTCTTGCCGTTGGTGCCGGTGACGGCCAGCCAGGGAGCGGCGTCGGGGCCGCGGAGCCGCCAGGCCAGCTCGACATCCCCCCAGATGTCGACGCCGGCCGCGCGGGCCGCCGTGAACAGCGGCTTGTCCGGCTTCCAGCCGGGCGCGGTGACGATCAGCTCGGTGCCCTCGGGCAGGGTGGCGCCGTCACCGAGGCGCACGGTGATGCCGAGCGCCTCCAGCTCCGCGGCCTGTTCACGCGCGCGTGCGTCGTCGCCGTCGTTGACGACCGTGACGATCGCGCCGCGCGCGTGCAGCACCTTCGCGGCCGGGACGCCGGAGACGCCCAGCCCGGCGACGGTGACGTGCTTGCCCTGGAGTTCCGGGGACACCGAGGAGGTCACTTGTCCGCTGCCCATCCCGCATAGAAGAGGCCAAGTCCGACAATCACACAGATACCTTGAATGATCCAGAAGCGGACCACCACAAGTACCTCGGACCAGCCCTTGAGTTCGAAGTGGTGCTGGAGTGGTGCCATCCGGAAGACACGCTTGCCGGTGAGCTTGAAGGAGCCGACCTGGATGACGACCGACATGGTGATGAGGACGAACAGACCGCCCATGATGGCCACGAGGATTTCCGTACGGGACAGGATCGCCAGGCCCGTGAGGACACCGCCGAGCGCCAGCGAACCGGTGTCGCCCATGAAGATCTTGGCCGGCGAGGTGTTCCACCACAGGAAGCCGAGGCAGGAACCCATCAGCGCGGAGGCGATGACCGCGAGGTCCAGCGGATCGCGCACCTCGTAGCAGGCGTTGGGGTTGGTCAGGGTCGTCGCGTTGGCGCAGGACTCCTGGAACTGCCAGACGCCGATGAACGTGTAGGCGCCGAAGACGAGCACCGAGGCGCCGGTGGCCAGGCCGTCCAGACCGTCCGTCAGGTTCACGCCGTTCGACATCGCCAGGATCATGAACAGCGCCCAGACCACGAACAGCACCGGGCCGATGGACCAGCCGAAGTCCGTGATGAACGACAGCTTCGTGGACGCCGGGGTGTTGCCGCGGGCGTCGGCGAACTGCAGCGAGAGCACCGCGAAGGAGATGCCGACGATCAGCTGGCCGGCCATCTTCGCCTTGGCCCTGAGGCCCAGCGAACGCCGCTTGACGATCTTGATGTAGTCGTCCAGGAAGCCGACCAGGCCCATCCCGCACATCAGGCCGAGCACCAGCACACCCGAGTACGTCGGGGTGTAGCCGGTGATCACCTTGGACAGGAAGTAGGCGGCGACCGTCGACAGGATGAAGGCGATACCGCCCATCGTCGGCGTACCGCGCTTGCTGGCGTGCTCGCGCGGGCCGTCGTCACGGATGTACTGCCCGTAGCCCTTGCGGGCGAGGAGCTTGATCAGCAGCGGGGTGCCGATCAGCGTCAGGAAGAGACCGATGACACCCGAGAACAGGATCTGCTTCATCATCGGGCATCAACACCCTCGGCACCGGCCTCCAGGAGCGCCTGCGCAACGCTCTCCAGGCCCACCGAACGTGACGCCTTCACGAGGACGACATCCCCCGGGCGCAACTCGCTGCGCAACAGGTCGACCGCCGCCTGTGCGTCGGACACGTGCACCGACTCCTCACCCCACGAACCCTCGTTATATGCGCCCAGTTGCAGCCAGGAGGCTTCCACCCCCCCGACGGCGACGAGCTTGCCGACATTGAGCCGGACGGCGAGCCGTCCGACCGCGTCGTGCTCGGCGAGCGCCTCGTCCCCGAGCTCGGCCATCTTGCCGAGCACCGCCCACGTGCGTCCCCCCTTGGCCTGTGAGGCTGTGCCCATGGCCGCGAGCGCGCGCAGCGCGGCTCGCATGGACTCGGGGTTGGCGTTGTAGGCGTCGTTGACGATGGTCACGCCGTCCGGGCGCTCGGTGACCTCCATACGCCAGCGGGAGAGGGAGCCAGCCTCGGAGAGCGCGGTGGCGATCTCTTCCGCGGACATGCCCAGCTCATGGGCGACGGCGGCCGCGGCGAGCGCGTTCGACACGTGGTGCTCACCGTACAGGCGCATGGTCACATCGCTTGCACCGGAGGGTGTGTGAAGGCTGAACGCGGGCTGTCCCGTGTCCGTGAGTCGTACGTTCTCGGCCCGTACGTCCGCTTCGGCCGACTCTCCGAAAAGGACCACCTTCGCCTGGGTACGGGAGGCCATGGCCCGCACCAGCGGGTCGTCGGCGTTGAGGATCGCGACCCCGCCGTGCTCGGCGGCCGGCAGCGCCTCCACCAACTCGCCCTTCGCCTGGGCGATCTGCTCCCGGCCGCCGAACTCGCCGATGTGGGCGGTGCCCACGTTGAGGACCAGGCCGATCTTCGGGGGCGTCAGATCCGTCAGGTACCGGATGTGGCCGATGCCGCGGGCCCCCATCTCCAGCACCAGGAACTTCGTCTCCTCGGTGGCGGACAGGGCGGTCAGCGGCAGCCCGATCTCGTTGTTGAACGAGCCGGGCGTGAACACGGTCGGCGCCTTGGTGCGCAGCACCTGGGCGACGAGGTCCTTGGTACTGGTCTTGCCGGCCGAGCCGGTGAGGGCGACGAGGGTCGCGCCGAGCCGTCGTACGACATGACGGGCCAGGGCGCCGAGGGCCCTCTGGACGTCGTCCACGACGATCGCGGGCACGCCGACGGGGCGCGACGCCAGTACGGCGACCGCGCCCTGCCCGACGACCTGGGCCGCGTAGTCGTGGCCGTCGACCCGCTCGCCCACGAAGGCGGCGAACAGGCTGCCCGGTCCCGCCTCGCGGGAGTCCCGGACGACCTCCCCGGTGACCTGGACGGACGGATCCGGTATGTCGTGCGTCTGCCCGCCGACGACTTCTGCGATCTCGGCGAGAGAGAGGGCGATCACAAGTTCATCCCCTGGGTCTTCTGGATTTTCATCCCTGGGTCTTCTGGATGGCTTCGCGGAGGACCTGGCGGTCGTCGAAGGGGCGGATCACGCCGGCGATGTCCTGGCCCTGCTCATGGCCCTTGCCGGCGACCAGCACCGTGTCGCCGGGGTGCGCGCGGGCGACGGCGGCTCGGATCGCGGCGGCCCGGTCCTCGAAGAGGAGCACCTCGCCGCGCTCGTGGGCGGGCACCGAGGCGGCGCCTTCGAGCATGGTCGCGAGGATGGCGAGGGGGTCCTCGGAGCGGGGGTTGTCGGAGGTGAGTACGGCCGTGTCGGCGAGCCGGGCCGCCGCGGCGCCCATCGGGGCCCGCTTGGTGCGGTCACGGTCGCCGCCGCAGCCGAGGACGATCAGCAGCCGGCCCTTGGTGACCTTGCGCAGGGCGCGCAGGACCGACTCGACGGCGTCCGTCTTGTGGGCGTAGTCGACGACCGCGAGGTAGGGCTGTCCGGCGTCCACGCGCTCCAGGCGGCCCGGCACGCCCGGCACGGCGGCGATGCCGTCGGCGGCGGTCTGCGGGTCGAGGCCGGCGGCGGCGAGGGCGACGATCGCGGCGAGGGTGTTCGCCACGTTGAAGGGACCCGGCAGCGGCGACTTGGCGGCGATCCGGACGTCCTCGGGCCCGACGACGGTGAACGTCGAGTCCATCGGGCCGATGTGGACGTCGGTGGCGCGCCAGTCGGCGTCGGGGTGGCCCTCGGCGGAGTAGGTGACGACCGGGACGGAGGCCTCCCGGGCGAGCCGGCGGCCGTACTCGTCGTCGACGTTGACCACACCCCGTCTGCTGCGTTTCGGGGTGAACAGCTGCGCCTTGGCCCGGTAGTAGTCCTCCATGTCGGAGTGGAACTCCATGTGTTCCGGGCTGAGGTTGGTGAAGACGGCGATGTCGAAGACACAGCCGTCGACCCGGCCGAGGACCAGGGCGTGGCTGGAGACCTCCATGGCGACCGCCTCGACGCCGCGCTCGCGCATGACGGCGAACAGCGCCTGGAGGTCGGTGGCCTCGGGGGTGGTGCGCTCGGACTTGATGCGCTCGTCGCCGATGCGCGTCTCGACCGTGCCGATGAGCCCCGTGTTCCGGGTCGACTTCAGGCCACCCTCGACCAGGTAGGCCGTGGTGGTCTTGCCGGACGTGCCGGTGATGCCGAGCTGGAGCAGGTCGCTGCCGGGACGGCCGTAGATGGTGGCCGCGAGTTCGCCCATCCGCGCCCGCGGGTCGTCCACGACCAGGACCGGCAGGCCGGTCGCGGCGGCGCGCTCGGCGCCCGTCGGGTCGGTCAGCACGGCGACCGCGCCGAGGCCGGCGGCCTGGGCGACGAAGTCGGCGCCGTGCAGCCGGGCGCCCGGCAGGGCGGCGTACAGGTCGCCGGGGCGGACCGCGCGCGAGTCATGGGTGATGCCCGTGACCTCGGCGGTGTCGCCCGCGGTGGCCGGCTCGGCGGCACCCAGCTGGTCGGCGAGCTCCGCGAGGGGTGTGGCGGAGATCTGAACCGGCCTGGGCGGCCCCGGATATGTCACGGAAGCGCCCTCCTGGGTGGTTTGGGACTGATCAGCATGTGGCACGGCGGTGAGCGTACCGGGCGCACCCGCCGGGGAGCGAAGTGAGGGGCGCGGGGCGCCGTGGTTCCCGGGATCGGGGGTGATCGTTGTCACGAGCTCGTTCCTGGTGGTCTGTGCGAGAGCGCTGCGGTGCTGATCAGGACTTGTGTCGGGGCTTGTGTCAGGGCTTGTAGTCGACGGGCAGGTCCGCCGCCTTGGCACCGGTCGGCGGGATCTGGAGGGTCTTGAGGGCGAACTCCATCACCTGCTTGTAGATCGGGCCGCAGATCTGGCCGCCGAAGTAGCTGCCGGAGGTGGCGTTCTGGATGGCGCAGTAGACGGTGATGCGGGGGTTGTCCGCGGGCGCGAAGCCGGCGAACGACGAGGTGTAGCCGCGGTACTTGCCGGTGGCCGGATCCACTCGGTTGGCGGTGCCGGTCTTGCCCGCGACGTTGTAGCCGGGGATGGCCGCCTTGGCGCCGGTGCCCTGTTCGTCGTCCACCACGGACTCCAGCATCTCGGCCAGGGTCTTGGCCGTCTTCGCACTGATCACGCGGGTCTTCTGGGGCTGTGCGGCCGGGGTGAAGTTGCCGTCGGCGCCCTTGGTGCCGCGCACCAGGGTCGGGTCGACGCGGACCCCGCCGTTGGCGATCGTCGAGTAGACGGAGGCCGCCTGCATGGCGTTGATGGAGAAGCCCTGGCCGAAAGGAATCGTGTACTGCTGCGAGGTCGACCACTTGTTCGGCGCGGCCAGGATGCCCCTGGTCTCACCGGGGAAGTCGAGCCCGGAGTAGCTGCCGATGCCGAACTTGCGCAGATACGAGTAGAGGACCTGGTTGGCCTGTTCCTGGGTCTTGCCGAGCTGGCCGGTGGCGAGGATGGTGCCGATGTTGCTGGACTTGGCGAGCACGCCGTTGAGCGTGAGGTACCAGGTCGCGTGGTCGACGTCGTCCTTGAAGAGCCGGTCGCCGCGGTGCAGCCGGTTGGGCACCACCACGTGGGTGAGCGGGGTGGCGGCGTTCTCCTCCAGTACGGCCGCCATGGACATCACCTTGGCCGTGGAGCCGGGCTCGTAGGCGTCCTGGAGGGCCGCGTTGCCCATGTCGGCGGAGTCGGCCGTCGACAGGTCGTTCGGGTCGAAGCCGGGCGAGTTGGCCATCGCCAGGATCTGCCCGGTCCTGGTGTCCTGGACGACCACGTAGCCGCGGTCCGCCTTGGACTTCTTGACCTGCTCGGTGATGGCGTTCTGCGCGGCCCACTGGACGTCGCGGTCGATGGTGAGCTCGACGTCGGAGCCGGGCACGGCCGGGGTCTCGGTGGAGCCCGCGGTGGGCACCTCGCGGCCGCCGGACTGGGCGTAGCGGATCTTGCCGTCCTTGCCGGTCAGCTGCTTGTCGAGCTGCTGCTCGATCCCGCCGCCGCCCTTGCCCTCGGCGTTGACCCAGCCCAGTATCCCGGCGGCCAGGTCGCCGTTCGGGTACACGCGCTGGCTGCTGGGGTCGGCGAAGACGCCGGCCAGCACGTTGACGGTGTTGCTGTCGGTCCCGGCCTTGGCGGTGAGCGCGGCCTTCAGGTCCTTGATCTGCTTCCAGACCTGCGGGGTCTGCCGGGTCGCGAGCCGGACGTAGCGCAGGTCCTTGTTCGCGGGCCGCAGCAGCTTGACGAGGGTGGCCTGGTCCTTGCCGAGGATGGGGGCGAGCAGCGCGGCGGCCTGCTCGGGGCCGTCGCCCACCTTGAGCTGCTTGCTGGTGAACATCGTGGGGTCGGCCGTGATGTCGTACGCGTCCTCGCTGATCGCCAGCGCCACGCCGTTGCGGTCGGTGATCCCGCCGCGCTCGGCGGCCAGGGTGTGCACGACGTACCGGTTCAGCTCGGCCTTCGCCGCGTAGGCGCCGGCGTCGACGGCCTGGACCTGGAGGAGGCGTCCGACGAAGACCAGCAGGACGAGGGTCAGGGCGAGGCCGACCATGCGCAGCCGGGGGCGGGGGCTGCCGAGCCGCAGGGCGGGCGCGGCCGGGGAGCGCGGGGTGCTCGGGCGGCGGACCGGGCGGGCGCCGGGCCCGGGGCCGGAGCGGCTGCGGACGGTACCCCTGGGGTCCCGGGGGCGGGGCGGCTTGGCGGGGCCGGGCACGCGGCGGCGCGGCGGCTGCCTGTCTCCAGAAGTGTCGGGCACTTCCGTCACCTGCCGGGGGTCGGGGTCGGGGATGTCACGGGCGTGAGGGCCGGGGTGGGCGTCGGCGCGGGGACCGTCACCGGCGTCCCCGGCGCGGAGGCGGTGGGCGTCGGGGCGGGCGCGGCCGTGGACCGCGTGCCGATGACCTCGGGGGCGGGCGGCACGGTGGTCTGCCGGAGGGCGGCCGGGCTGGGGACGCCCTTCACGGTGCCGTCGGGGCCGAGGAAGGCCGGGTCGCCGCCGGGGACCATGCCGAGCTCGCGGGCCCGGCGCTGGAGGGCGTCAGGGGCGGAGTAGGCGTCGATGTCCCGCTGCAGGGCCTGCTCCTCGTCGGTGAGGTTCTTGGTCTGCTTCTGCAGGTCGTCGAGTCTGAACGAGCCCTCGCTGAGCGCCGAGTTCAGCACCAGCAGGCCGATCAGGCCGCCGCCGAGGAGCACCACGACGAGCAGGACGAACGGGGTGCGGGCGGCCTGGCGGGCACGGCCGGCCGGAAAGAGCCGGGCGAGCCGGGCGGCCCGTCCCTTCAGCTCGGGTTTCCTACTCACGTGTCCTCCGGTGGGTGCCCAGCGTCCCCTCGCTCACACGGCTCATTCAATGGACTCCCTGATCCGCTGGGCCCCACGAAGACGCGCCGGAGCGGCGCGGCGGTTCTCGGCGACCTCTTCCTCGGTGGGAAGTTCGGCACCGCGCGTGAGCAGCTTGAGCCGCGGCTGGTACTGCTCGGGCACGACCGGCAGCCCGGGCGGCGCGGTGGTGGCGGCACCGGCCGCGAACACCTGCTTCACCAGACGGTCTTCGAGCGAGTGGTACGACAGCACCGCGATCCGTCCGCCGACCGCGAGGGCCTGCACGGCGGCCGGGATCGCCCTTTCCAGGACCGAGAGTTCGCCGTTGACCTCGATGCGCAGGGCCTGGAAGGTGCGCTTGGCGGGGTTGCCGCCGGTGCGCTTGGCGGCCTGCGGCAGCGAGTCCCGGATCAGCTCGACGAGCCGGGCGCTGTTGGTGAACGGCTCCTTGGCGCGCTCCCGGACGATCGCCGAGACGATCCGCTTGGCCTGCTTCTCCTCGCCGTACGCGTACAGGATGCGGACGAGGTCGCCGGCCGGGTAGGTGTTGAGGACCTCGGCGGCGCTGATGCCGGTCGTCTGGTCCATGCGCATGTCCAGGGGCGCGTCCTGGGCGTAGGCGAAGCCGCGGTCGGCCTCGTCGAGCTGCATGGAGGAGACCCCGAGGTCGAACAACACGCCCTGCACGCGCGCGATGCCGAGGCGTTCGAGTACCTCGGGGAGCTCGTCGTAGACGGCGTGCACCAGGGTGGCGCGGTCACCGAAGGGGGCGAGCCGCTCGCCGGACAGGCGCAGGGCCTCCTTGTCGCGGTCCAGGGCGACCAGGCGGGCCTCGGGGAAGCGGGTCAGCAGCGCCTCGCTGTGGCCGCCGAGACCGAGGGTGCAGTCGACGACCACGCTTCCGGGCGCCTCCAGGGCGGGTGCCAGCAGATCCAGGCACCGCTGGAGCATCACCGGGACGTGTCGACTCTGGCTCAAGGGGGCCTCTCAGTTCCGGCACGGGGGGACGCACCGCCGGGTCCCCGCCCGCTCGGTACGCGCGCCGCGCACGTGGGGAGACGGCCCGGGCGCCGTGCCGGGGTCTCCAGGGGATTTCACCAGCGGGGAGAGCCTCGCCTCCCGCTTCGCGTCACTTTAGTCCACCGTGTCGCGCGGTCAATCAACCGGCCTGCGCGTCGCGTACGGCATCGCGTCGGGGGCGGCAATTGGAAAGGAATCATCCGTACAGCCCCGCTTTGCCCTCCGTGTGGGTTAGCTCACAACAAGCCACGATGACGTTCTTTGTCCCCTCTCACAGGAGGCCGTGACCGGCCGTGACCAGTAACGTCATGGCTATGACGACTTCCGCAGCAGTTCCCACTGGATCCGAAGGCGCCATAACCACGGACGGCACCGTGACGGATCGCCTGGTCGACGCCAACCGCACCTATGCCGATGCCTTCACCGACCCCGGAATGGACGCCCGGCCCGTGCTGCACGTGGCCGTGGTGGCCTGCATGGACGCACGTCTGGACCTGCACAAGGCGCTGGGCCTGCAGCTCGGCGACTGCCACACCATCCGCAACGCGGGCGGTGTGGTCACCGATGACGTGATCCGCTCCCTGACCATCAGCCAGCGCAAGCTCGGCACCCGCAGCATCGTCCTCATCCACCACACCGGCTGCGGCCTGGAGGCCCTCACCGAGGACTTCCGCACCGAGCTGGAGATGGAGGTCGGCCAGCGCCCGGCCTGGGCGGTGGAGTCCTTCCGCGACGTCGACCAGGACGTACGGCAGTCCATGCAGCGGGTGCGCACCTCGCCGTTCCTGCTCCACGCCGACGACGTCCGCGGTTTCGTCTTCGACGTCCGCACCGGCCTGCTGCGCGAGGTCGACCCGGCCTGACCCGCCGCCCGTCCCCTCCCCCGACCTCGCGCAGCAGGACGCGCGCCCCGGATCCCCGTCGTGGAAAGCTGTCGGCCGGCTGTCGAATAGGCCACCGAAAGGCCGTAAGACCGACATACTGCGGGCAGTTGTCCACAGGCGAGTGACACGAATCGGTAACGGCAGCAAGAATGCGGTGTGAGACGTCGCGCGGAACCATTCCCGCGTGGTGTCCGTGATTCGGGGTGGGCCGGTTGTGCGAGACGATGCGCCGGTCCGGGCAATAACGGGCCGAGGAGGGCCGGGTGACGACCTATGACGATCGAGCGAGCCTCACTGATCTGACTGCCACTGTGGAGCGGGTCCGCAGTTCGGTGGAGGGTGTGATCGAGGGCAAGCCCGAGGTCGTACGGCTTTCGCTGACCGTGCTGCTCGCCGAGGGACATCTTCTGATCGAGGATGTCCCGGGCGTGGGCAAGACGATGCTGGCGAAGGCGCTGGCACGGTCCATCGACTGCACCGTGCGGCGTATCCAGTTCACGCCCGACCTGCTGCCGTCGGACATCACCGGCGTGTCCATCTGGGACCAGCAGCGTCGGGACTTCGAGTTCAAACCGGGTGCCATCTTCGCCCAGATCGTGATCGGCGACGAGATCAACCGCGCCTCGCCGAAGACCCAGTCCGCGCTGCTGGAGTCGATGGAGGAGCGGCAGGTCACCATCGACGGGCAGACCTATGAACTGCCCAGCCCCTTCATGGTGGTGGCGACCCAGAACCCGGTCGAGATGGAGGGCACCTACCCGCTGCCCGAGGCCCAGCGCGACCGCTTCATGGCCCGGGTCTCGGTCGGCTACCCCAGCGTGGAGGCCGAGTTGCAGATGCTCGACATCCACGGCGCGGTCAACCCCCTGGACGACCTCCAGCCGGTGGCCCACGCCCATGACGTGGTGAAGCTGATCGACGCCGTGCGCGGTGTCCACGTGGCCGAGCCGGTCCGGCGGTACGCGGTGGACCTGGTCTCCGCCACCCGCAGCCACCCCGACCTCAGACTCGGCGCCTCCCCGCGCGCGACGCTGCACCTGCTGCGCGCGGCGAAGGCGTCCGCCGCCCTGAGCGGCCGGGAGTACGCGCTGCCGGACGACGTGCAGGCGCTCGCCGTGGCGGTCCTCGCCCACCGGCTGCTGCCCACCGCCCAGGCCCAGCTCAACCGGCGCACCTCCGAGCAGGTCGTCCAGGAGATCCTGCAGTCCACCCCGGTGCCGGCGGCCACCCAGCAGCAGACCGGCTTCGGCGGTCTGGGCCGGGGCGTGCCGGCCTATCCCCAGCAGCCCCCGCGGAGTCTGTGATGGGCACCCCGGCGGAGGCGGACCGCGGGGAGACCGGCGGGATGCGCACGGCCCTGGCCGGGCTGACCACCCGTGGCCGCTCCTTCCTGGCGGCCGGTGTCGCGGCGGTGATCTGCGCGTACATACTCGGCCAGCAGGATCTGCGCCCGGTCGGGCTGCTGCTCGCCGTGCTGCCGCTGATCTGCGCGGCCGTGCTCTACCGCACCCGCTACCGGGTGGCCGGCAGCCGCCGGCTCTCCCCCGCGCGGGTGCCGGCCGGCAGCGAGGCCCGGGTGCATCTGCGGATGGACAACGTCTCGCGGCTGCCCACCGGCCTGCTGATGCTCCAGGACCGGGTGCCCTACGTCCTCGGCCCGCGACCCCGCTTCGTCCTGGACCGGGTGGAGCCCGGCGGCCGTCGCGAGGTGTCCTACCGGGTCCGCTCGGACCTGCGCGGCCGCTATCCGCTGGGCCCGCTCCAGCTGCGCCTGACCGACCCGTTCGGCATGTGCGAACTGACCCGTTCCTTCTCGACGTTCGACACCCTGACCGTCATCCCGAAGGTCGAGCCGCTGCCGCCGATCCGGCTCAGCGGCGAGGCCAGGGGATACGGCGACGGGCGGCAGCGCTCGCTGGCCCTGGCCGGCGAGGACGACGTGATCCCGCGCGGCTACCGCTACGGCGACGACCTGCGCCGGGTGCACTGGCGCTCCACCGCCCGCTACGGCGAGCTGATGGTGCGCCGCGAGGAGCAGCCGCAACGCGCCCGCTGCACGGTGCTCCTCGACACCCGGGGCGGCGCCTACGAGGGCGCGGGTCCCGACTCCGCGTTCGAGTGGGCGGTGTCCGGCGCCGCCTCGGTCCTGGTGCACATGCTCGAACGCAACTTCTCGGTCCGGCTGCTGACGGACTCCGGCAGTTCGGTGCCCGGCGAGGGCGCCGACGGTTTCACCGGCTCCGGCCAGGAGTCGGCGGACGCGGCCGGGCTGATGATGGACACCCTCGCCGTGATCGACCACTCGGACGGCACCGGCCTGTCCCGGGCCTACGACGTGCTGCGCGGCGGGAACGAGGGGCTGCTGGTGGCCTTCCTGGGCGACCTCGACGAGGAACAGGCGGCGGTGGCCGCGAAGATGCGCCAGCGCAGCGGCGGTGCCGTGGCGTTCGTGCTGGACCCGGACACCTGGGTGCGGGAGCCCACCGACGTGCCCGCGCCGGGCAACCCGCACGAGGAGCGGCTGCGGATGCTGCGCGAGGCCGGCTGGACGGTGCTCGGCGTACCGCGCGGCGCCTCGCTGACCGAGCTGTGGCGGCAGGCCGACCGCGAGCGCACCTCGCTGGCCGCGGCGGGCGGGGAGACACGGCGATGAGCGGACGAGCCCGGCTGGCCCTGACCGCGGCGGCGGCGACGCTGCTGGCGTCCTGCGCCCTGCTGCCCCTGGTCGCCCCGTGGACCTGGATGTTCCAGGCGATCTTCCTGGTGGCGATCCAGACCGGTGTGGGCGCGGCGGCCCGCCGGGTGCCGCTGGCCCGGTCGCTGACCGTGGCCGCGCAGGCCCTGGTGACACTGCTGATGCTGACCCTGGTCTTCGCCCGGGAGCACGCGATCCTCGGGCTGGTGCCCGGCCCGGACGCCTTCCGGTACTTCGCCGACCTGCTCCAGCAGGGCTCCGAGGACGTCAGCCAGTACGCGATACCCGCACCGCTGACGGACGGCATCCGGCTGATGCTGCTCGGCGGGGTGCTGATCGTCGGACTGCTGGTGGACATCCTCGCGGTGACCTTCCGCAGCGCGGCCCCGGCCGGGCTGCCGCTGCTCGCGCTGTACTCGGTGGCGGCCGGCCTGACCGACAACCCCGCCGAATGGCTGCTGTTCCTGATCGCGGCGGCCGGTTACCTGATGCTGCTGCTCGCCGAGGGCCGGGACCGGCTCTCGCAGTGGGGCCGGGTGTTCGGCGGGGTGTCACGGACCCCCGGCGCGCCGGACAGCGGCGCGGCCCCGGCACGTTACGGCGGTCGCATCAGCGTCGCCGTGCTCGGCATCGCCGTGCTGGTTCCGTACTTCGCGATGCCCTCGATCCAGGGCGGCCTGCTGGACGGCACCGGGGCCGGGGTCGGGGTGGGCAACGGGAACGGCGGCACGATCTCCGCGGTCAACCCGCTGGTGTCGCTGCGGGACAGCCTCAACGTGGACGAGGACCGCCAGGTGCTGTCCGTGCGGACCTCCACCGACGACGTCTCCGACCTGTATCTGCGGATCGTCTCCCTGGACGACTTCGACGGCACCACCTGGAAGCCGGCCCAGCGGCACATCACGAACGTCCCGAACACGTTCCCGACCCCGGCCGGCCTCGGCGGCGACATCAAGCGGACCACGGTGCGCACGACGATCTCGGCCGCCGACTGGTACGCCCAGGACTGGCTGCCGATGCCGTACCCGCCGAGCGGGGTGAAGGTGGCCGGCACCTGGCGGTACGAGCCGGTCGGGATGACCCTGGTCGGCGACCACGGGCAGAACACGCGCGGTGAGACCTACCAGGTCACCAGCCTGGACGTGCGGCCGACCGCGGAGCAGCTGGCCGCGGCGCCGGAGCCGACGGCGGCCATGAAGCGGGACTACACCAAGGTGCCCTCCTCGCTGCCCTCGGTGGTGGCGCAGACGGCTAAGGAGGTCACCGCGGGCTCGGCGAACCACTACGAGGAGGCGGTCAAGCTCCAGGACTACTTCGCGGTGACCGGCGGCTTCCAGTACGACACCCAGGTGCAGGTGGGCCGGGGCGAGGGCGCGATCGCGAACTTCCTGAAGCAGAAGCGCGGCTTCTGTGTGCACTTCTCCTTCGCGATGGCCGCGATGGCCCGCACGCTGGGCATCCCGGCCCGGGTCGCGGTGGGCTTCGCGCCCGGCACCCCGCAGGCCGACGGCACGGTCTCGGTGGGCCTGAAGGACGCGCACGCCTGGCCGGAGCTGTACTTCGAGGGCGTGGGCTGGACCCGCTTCGAGCCGACCCCCACCCGGGGCACGACGCCCTCGTACACGGTGTCGGACACCCCCGGCTCCTCCGTGCCGAACGAGGCCCTGCCGTCCAAGGGCGCCTCGGCGGTACCGTCGCCCTCGGCCTCGGAGAGCGCGAGCTGCACGCCCCAGCTGCGCAGGCAGAACGCCTGCGAGAGCCCCTCGTCGGCCACCGCGGCGGCCCGCGATGACGGCGACTGGCTGCGGCGGCTGCTGACGCAGCTGACGTTGCCGTTTCTGGTTTGCGGCGCCCTCGCCGTGCTGGCGCTGCCCCTGTCACCGATGCTGTGGCGGCGCGTGCTGCGCGCGAGACGGCTCGGCGGGTACGCCCGTACCCCGGAGGGCGTGGCCGCGCACACGCTGGCGGTCTGGCAGGAACTGATCGACACGGCCTGGGACTTCGGCATCCTGCCGGACGAGTCGCTCACCCCGCGCAACGCGGCCGCGCGGATCGTCCGGCTCGGGCACCTCGACCCGGTCACGGAAGCCTCGGTGCACCGGGTGGCGGACGCGGTCGAGCAGGTGCTGTACGCGCCGCGGCCACAGCCGACGGCCGGGCTCGCCGAGGACGTCCGCCGGGTGGTGACCACCCTGCGAGTCACGGTCGGTACCCCGGTCTTTCTCAGGGCGACGCTCGCCCCGCGGTCGCTGGTGCGCGTGGTGTGGGCGGCCTCGGCCGGATGGGCCCGGCTGCGGGAGCGCGCGGCGTCGGCCCGGCCGGCCCCGCGCAGGCCGTCGGGGCAGCGAGGCTGACGGAGGAGGGCTGCCGTCGGGCCGACCGGTCCGACGGCAGCCACGACTGAAACGACTGAGGGGTGACCGCCCGGTGGCGGTCACCCCTCAGTCACGCTCTGTTCGGCGGAGCCGTCAGTGGCCCTGCTCGTCGCGGCGGCGCTGCCAGCGCTCCTCGATGCGGTCCATCATGGAGCGCTTCGGCCGGTTCTGACGGCGGGCCTGCGGGCCTCCCGCGGGCTGCTCGCCGGGCTTGGGGGCCTTGCGCCAGCCGGTGACGGCGAGCACCGCGCAGCCCAGCATGACGAGGAAGCCCACCACGCTGACCCAGATCTGCAGCGTGACCATTCCGGCGATGAGGAGCGCGATACCCACGAGGAAGCCGGCCACCGCCTGGTAGACCCGTCGCCGGGTGTACGTCCGCAGGCCGCTTCCCTCAAGCGCTGTCGCGAACTTGGGGTCTTCGGCGTACAGCGCTCGCTCCATCTGCTCAAGCATTCGCTGCTCGTGCTCCGAGAGCGGCACGGCGTCCTCCTCATCGTGCAGTCGCCGGGGCGACCCGGGGGGTCCCTTCAGGATAGGCAGGGAATCGCCCCCGTGAAACCCGCCCCTCTAGGCCAATTGGCCAACCGGAACCCGCCATGGCCGTTCCGACTCGCTGAAGCTTCCATTCCCCAGCGGCCGGTCCGTCATGCCGGGCGGTCTCCCTCGATCATACGGCGCAAACCCCTCGATCGGGGGGCCTGTGGCGTACTCCATCCGCTGTCGAGCCCCTGATCAGCGGGCTCGTCCCAGGAGGATCTCAGGCCCCGGCGGCACCCACGGTCTCGCCGAGCACATGCAACTGGGTGGCCACGGCATGGAACGCCGGCAGCTCGGCCGCGGCGGCCTCCAGCTTGAGCAGGGCGTCGAGGGCGCCGGGCTCGGTGTCCACGAGGACGCCGGGGACCAGGTCGGCGAAGACCCGGACCCCGTGCACGGCGGCGACGGCCAGGCCCGCGCCCTCGACCAGGCCGGTGAGCTGCTCGGCGGTGAAGCGGCGGGGCACGGGGTCGCCGGTGCCCCAGCGGCCGTCGGGGTCGGCGAGGGCCTGCCGGGCCTCCGTGAAGTGCCCGGCGAGGGCGCGGGCGATCACGGCGCCGCCGACCCCGGCGGCGAGCAGGCTGAGGACACCCTCGGGGCGCAGGGCGGCCACCGTGTTGCGTACCCCCTCGGCCGGGTCGTCGACGTACTCCAGGACGCCGTGGCACAGCACCACGTCGTGGCTGCCGCGCTCGACCACGTCGAACAGGCCGAGGACGTCGCCCTGGACGCCCTTGACCCGGTCGGCGACGCCGGCCTCGGCGGCGCGGCGCTCCAGCGCGAACAGCGCGTTCGGGCTGGGGTCGACGACGGTGACGCGGTGGCCGAGGCGGGCGAGCGGGACGGCGAAGTTGCCGCTGCCGCCACCGGTGTCGAGGACGTCCAGCGCGTCCCTGCCGGTGGCCTTGACCCGGCGGTCCAGAGCGTCCTGGAGGACCTCCCAGACCACGGCGGTACGGAGAGAGGCGCGGGGTCGTGTGGGGTCCGGCACGGCAGTTGACTCCTCGGCGCGGCACCGCCTGTTGCCCGGCGGCGCGAACTCGGTGCCTCCCCGGCCCGGGTGCGGGAGGAGGGGAGGCTTCAGGCGTTCTCCACCCTATTGCCTCCGCCGCCTCACCCGGTCCCCGCACGTCCGGGATCCCCCTTCCCGGCCCCCGCACGTCCGGGATCCCGCTTCCCGGTCTCGCAGGTCCGGGATCCCTCTCCCCGGCCCCCCGAAGGTCCAGGCCCCCTCCCCCCGGTCATCCCGCGTCGGGCAGCCCTCTCCCCGGGTCGCCGTCCGGCTGCCGATCGGCGTCCTGGCGGCGTGGCTGCGGCAGCACCGGCTGGAGGACGAGCATCCGCTCGACGATGCGCAGGAACATCGCGACGTCGCGTATCAGGTCGTCGGCGTCTCGGCGGGTGGCCGCGCCCTGGATGCCCGCCACGGCGCGGGCCCGGCGGCCGGCGCCGGAGGCGAACAGGGCGCTCCACTCGGTCAGCTCGGGTGTGACCTCGGGGAGCACCTCCCAGGCGCTGCGGATCCGCGCCCGGCGCCGGGGCGAGGTCTCGGGGCGGGCACGGGCGGCGAGCACGGCGGCCGCGGTGCGCAGGGCGGCCAGGTGGGCGGTCGCATAGCGCTCGTTCGGAGTGTCCAGCAGCTCGGCCTCGTCGAGGGCGGCACGGGCCTGGGTGAGCAGGTCGAGGGCGGCGGGCGGGGCCGTGGCCCGGCGGAGCACGGGGTGCACATCGCTCGCCGGGCCGGTCAGTGAGGGGGCAGGGCCGGTGGCGCGGCGCCGGTGGGCGGCGGCCGCTGACGAGTTGGCCATGACGAACCTCCTGTCGTCTGGGTGACGGCTCCCTCACACGGGGTGCCGTATGTGCCCATCGTGCGGTATGCCACTGACAATCCGTTCTGACCTGGCCTTTTGCTTCGATCGGGAGTTCGGACTAGTTTTTGCACTGACCAGTCAGTTCAAAAACGGGGCGGACGTGGAAGAGGGGGACCAGTGCACGGCGTACCTGTCACGGCCGAGGGCCTGGGGCTCAGGGGCCCGCGGGGCTGGGCGTTCCGGGGGATCTCCCTGGACGCCGGGCCCGGCGCGCTGATCGCGGTGGAGGGGCCGTCCGGCTCCGGCCGCACCTGTCTGCTGCTCGCGCTCACCGGCCGGATGAAGGCCACCGAGGGCACCGCGAGCGTCGGCACCACCCGGCTGCCCAAGCAGCTGGCGGCCGCGCGCCGGATCAGCGCGGTCGCCAACGTCGCCGGGGTCACCGACCTCGAACCCGCCCTGACCGTCGGCGAGCATCTGCGCGAACGGGCCCTGCTGCAGCGCCGGTTCGGCGACTCCGTACGGGATCTGGTGCGGCCGCGGGCCCAGCGGAAGGCACGGGCCCAGCACCGGATCGACGACGCCCTGGCCGCCGCCGGGCTCGACCCGGAGTCGCTGCCGAAGGGCGCCCGGACCGCCGTACGGGATCTGGAGCGGATCGAGGCGCTGCGGCTGTCCGTGGCGCTGGCCATGGTCGGAAAGCCCCGGCTGCTGGCCGTGGACGACGCGGACCTGAAGCTGTCGGAGGCCGAACGGGCCGAGGTACGGGCGCTGTTGGCGTCGATCGCCGCGTCCGGGACGACGGTGGTGGCGGTGTGCGGGGAGGCGATGGCGGGGGCCGTCGTCGTACACACCGACGGCACCGGGACACCCGAGGCATCGGAGACGCCCGAGGCATCGGAGACCGCCGGGGCATCGGAGGTAACCGAAGCACCCGACGCACCCGAAGCACCGCAGAAGGACGCATCCGAAGCACCGCAGAAGAAGGAGGCCCGCGATGCGTTCGCCGCGACTGGCCGCGCTTGAGCTCAGGCGTTTCGGACGGGGGAAGCTGCCGCGGGCGGCCCTGGTGGCCCTGCTGGTGCTGCCGCTGCTGTACGGGGCGCTGTACCTGTGGTCGTTCTGGGATCCGTACGGCCGGCTGGACCGCATCCCGGTGGCGCTCGTCAACGACGACCAGGGGGCGACCGCGAGCGGCCGGAGGATCAGCGCCGGCGACGACATCGTCACCGGGCTGCGCGACAGCGACACCTTCGACTGGCACGAGGTGAGCGCCGCCGAGGCCCGGCGGGGCGTCGAGAACGGCACCTACTACCTGTCGCTGACCATGCCCGCCGACTTCAGTGAGCGCATCGCCTCCAGTGCGGGCGACTCCCCGGAGACCGGCGCGCTCCAGGTGCGCACGAACGACGCGAACAACTACATCGTCGGGCAGATCTCCCGGACGGTCTTCAACGAGGTGCGGTCGGCCGCGTCCACCAAGGCCTCCCGGTCCTTCCTGGACCGGATCTTCATCTCGTTCTCCGACATCCACGGGCAGACCGTGAAGGCCGCCGAGGGCGCCGACACGCTCACCGGTGGCATCGGGAAGGCCGAGAAGGGGTCCAAGGACCTCGCGGACGGGCTGAAGGACGCCAAGACCGGCAGCGCGAAGCTCGCCAAGGGCGTCAAGAGGCTGGACGCGGGCGCCGGGACGCTCGCGGACGGTTCGCGGCAGGTCGCGGACGGCACCCAGGAGCTCGCGGACAAGGTCGACGCCGTCTACGGCGAGGTCGGCCCGTATCTGGCGAAGAACGAGAAGACCATCGGCGACACGGCGCGGCTGGTCGCCGACTCGGCGCGGACCGTCCGCGACAACCTGGGCGTCCTGGTGAAGACCGCCCCGGCGGCAGCGAAGACCGCCCGCACCGCGGCCGACACGCTGGACGAGGTCTACCGCGCGCGCTGCTCGGCGGACCTGCTGGCCGACCCGGTCTGCCCCGATCTGAAGAAGGCCAGGGACGCGGCCGACGACGTGGCGGCCGTGGCCGACGACCTCGACACGCTGATCGCCGACCAGAACGGCGACCTGAAGACGCTCGACGGCAACCTCGCCACCCTCCAGCAGCAGGCCCAGGCCCTCGCCGACCGCGCCCCGCACCTCTCCGAGGACGTCGCCGACGCCGTCAAGAAGATCGACAGGCTGAACGCCGGCGCGGCCCGGGTCGCCGCGGGCGCCGCGAAGCTGCACACCGGCCTCGGCACGGCCAGCGCCGGCGCGACCGGCCTCGACACGGGCGTCGGGAAGCTCAGGACCGGCGCCTACGACCTCAGCGGCGGGATGTACAAGCTCGTCGACGGCTCGGGCCGGCTGGCGGGCGGTCTGCACGACGGCGCCGACAAGATCCCCGACTACGGCACGAAGGACCGCGAGCAGCGCACCGGCGTCATGGCCGACCCGGTCCAGCTGGCCTCCCAGGACCTGCACAAGGCGCCCAACTACGGCACCGGGTTCGCCCCGTACTTCATCCCGCTGTCCCTGTGGGTCGGCGCGATGGTCGCCTACATGCTGATCCAGCCGCTCAACCGGCGCGCCCTGGCGGCCGGTTCCGCGGCCTGGCGGATCGCGCTGGCGGGCTGGCTCCCGGTGGTCGCGGTCGGGGTGCTGCAGACGGCCGCCCTGATGGCCGTACTGCACTGGGCGATCGGGCTGCAGATGGCCCGCGCGGCCGGCACGGTCGGGTTCCTGTTCCTGGTGACGGCGTGCTTCGCGGCGCTCGTGCAGTGGCTGAACGCGCGCTTCGGGGCGGCGGGGCGGATCCTCGTCCTCGCCCTGCTGATGCTCCAGCTGACCTCGGCGGGCGGCACCTATCCCGTGCAGACCAGTCCGGGCTTCTTCAACGCGATCCACCCGTTCCTGCCGATGAGCTACGTCGTGGCGGCGCTCAGGAGGCTGATCACGGGCGGCGGCCTGGGCCCGGTGTGGCAGGCCTGCGCGGTCCTGACGGCGTTCACGGCGGGCGCCCTGGCGCTCACCGCGCTGTCGGCCCGGCGCCGCCAGGTGTGGACGCTGGACCGGCTGCATCCTGAACTGAGCCTGTGAGGCCTGCATGACCTCCCCTTCCGTGCCCGCGCGGGCCGCCGTTCCTGTGAGAATCAGGACCATGGAAAGCAGCAGCACCACGGGCGGCAGCACGCGCCGAGAGGCCACCCGGCAGAAGCTCTACGAGGCGGCCGTCACCCTCATCGCCGAGCAGGGGTTCTCCGCCACCACGGTGGACGAGATCGCCGAACGGGCCGGGGTCGCGAAGGGCACGGTCTACTACAACTTCGCGAGCAAGTCGGTCCTCTTCGAGGAGCTGCTGCGGCACGGCGTGGGCCTCCTCACCGCGTCCCTGCGGGAGGCCGCCGAGCGGACCGCGCGGGAGGGCGGCAGCCGGGTCGACGCCCTGGACGCGATGGTCCGCGCGGGCCTCGTCTTCATCGACCGCTACCCGGCCTTCACCCAGCTCTACGTGGCCGAGCTGTGGCGCACCAACCGGGCCTGGCAGTCCACGCTCATGGTGGTCCGGCAGCAGGCCGTCGCGGTCGTCGAGGGCGTGCTGCGCGAGGGCGTGGAGAACGGCGAGTTCAGCGACGAGATCGACGTCCAGCTGACGGCGGCCGCGCTGGTGGGGATGGTGCTGGTGGCGGCCCTGGACTGGAAGTCCTTCCAGCCGGAACGCTCCCTGGACGACGTCCACGCGGCCCTGTCACGGCTGCTGCAGGGACGGGTGAGCGGGAAGGGCTGAGCGCCGGACGTGCGAAGGCGCCGGTCCTCCGGTGGCCGCGTCCCCCGCGGGCCACCGGAAAACCGGCGCCTTCCGTGCTCCCCCGTACTCCCCCGGTTTCCGGTCGTTCCCCCGGGTCCCCTCTCCCCCGTGTCTCGCTTCCGCCGACGTACATCGGCGGAAGGAGCGGTCGAGGGCGCCTCTGCCGTTCCGCCGCCCCGTGTCGGCGGTGCCGGGCCGCGCGCCCCTTCCCGTGTCTCCACTCTCTCGTTCACGCAGGTCGCGGCCCATCCGCGCGCGTACTCAACTCGTCCCCTGGGTAGACGTACTCAGGTCTGCGTACGCACGCCCAGCACGCGTGGCCGCCGACTGGTTACGATCGCGTCCGTGTCGGTACTCCCCTTGGTCTTCACCAGCGGCTGGGCCAGCGGAATCAACGCCTACGCGGTGGTGCTGCTGCTCGGCTTCTTCGGCGCCACCGGTCTGAGCGACGACGTCCCCGAGACGCTGCAGCGCCCCGAGGTGCTGATCGTCGCGGGCGTGCTGTTCCTGTGCGAGGCGGTCGCGGACAAGATCCCGTACGTCGACTCGGTGTGGGACTCCGTGCACACCGTGGTCCGCCCGCTCGCGGGCGCCTGGGTCGGCGCGCTGCTCGCCGGGCAGAGCGGCTCGCTCAACGACGTGGTGGCCGGGCTGGTCGGCGGTTCGACGGCGCTGGCCAGCCACACCGTCAAGGCCGGGACCCGGATGGCGGTCAACACCTCCCCGGAGCCGTTCAGCAACATCGTGCTGAGCTTCGCGGAGGATCTCGGGGTCGCCGGGATCGTGTCGTTCGCCATGTTCCATCCGCTGGCGGCGGCGATCATCGCGGCGGTGCTGCTGGCCGGCGGACTGGTCGTGCTGGTGTTCCTGGTCTCCCGGATCCGGCGGTTCTGGCGCCGCCGCGCCCAGCGCCGGGAGGAACGGCGGCTGGCGGCGCACCCGGGGCGGCCCCCGGGCTGACGGCCCGCCGGACGGGACTGTCGGTGGCGGTCGATAAAGTCGCGGGCATGGGACGGATTGCGGTGATCGGCGCCGGGCTGGGCGCCATGGCGGCGGCCGCCCGGCTGGCCGTCGCGGGCCACCGGGTGACGGTGTACGAGCGTACGGAGACGTACGGCGGTGCGGTGCGCCGCTTCGAGCGCGACGGGTTCGCCTTCGACACCGGCCCGGGGCTGCTGCCGCTGCCCGCCGTGTACCGCGACCTGTTCGTCAAGACCGGCAAGGAGCCGCTGGAGGACTGCGTCGAGCTGGTCCAGGTCGACCCGTCGGCCCGGCATGTCTTCGCGGACGGCACGGCTCTGTCGCTGCCGAACGCGTCCCGCGCGGGCGTCGTCACCGCCCTGGACGAGGCCCTCGGGCCGGGCGCCGGGCAGCGCTGGGGCGACTTCCTGGTGCGGGCCCGCGAGGCCTGGGACCGCACCCGGCGGCCCCTCCTGGAGGAGCCGCTGTGGCCGAACTGGCAGGTGCTGGCCGAGCGCGAGCCGTACCCGTCCGTCCCGCACAAGAAGCTGCTGCGCACCCGCCGGGCGGGCACGCTCGCCGAGGTCGGCGCCTGGGAGCTGCGCGACGAGCGCCTCGCCGCGCTCCTGGAGAGCCACGCGCTCGCCTACGGTCTCGACCCGCGCACCGCACCGGCGAGCGCCGCCGTGCTGCCGTATCTGGAGCATGCCTTCGGCACCTGGTATGTGCGCGGTGGCATGCGGGAGTTGGCGCGCGCGGTGTACGAGCGGTGTGTGAAGCGGCGGGTCGCGTTCGTGTTCGGCGCCGAGGTCACCGGGGTCGTGGAGAAGGACGGCCGGGCGGCGGGCGTGGAGCTGGCCGGCGGTGCGGTGGCCGACGCGGACTTCGTGGTGGCGGGCGTGGCGCCGGACGCGCTGGGCCGTCCCGCGGTGGAGGGCGGGCCGACGCCCCGGCGGGGGCTGCCGAGCCGGCTGACGGTGCTGCTGGCGCTGCGCGGCGGGCAGCCGGAGGGGACCGCGCACCGGACCGTGGTGCACGCCCCGGACCGGTCCGCGGAGCTGGACGCCCTGTTCGGCTCCGGCCCGGCGGCGCCGGGGACCGTCACCGTCCTGCGGCCCGACGACCCGGCCCTGGTCCCCGACAACGACCACGAAGCCGTCGCACTGGTCTCGACGGTGCCCGCCGGAACCGCCGACGATCCCGTCCGGACCGAGCAGATGATCACCGCCGCCGAGCGGGCCGTCCCCGGACTGCGAGACCGGATCCGCTGGCAGCAGGTGCGCACTCCCGCGGACATCGCGGAGGAGACCGGCGCGGCAGGCGGCGCGGTACCGCCGCCGGCGCTCGCGGCGGGGGCAGGAGACCTGCTGTACCCGTCCAGCATCACCGGCCTGCCGGGCCTGTTCGCCGCCGGAGGCTGGTCCCACCCGGGCGGCGGACTGCCGCACGCGGGCATGTCGGGGGCGCTGGTGGCCGGACTGATCGTGGAGGGGCCGGAGTTCCGCGGCTCGCAGTGAGCCGGCGGGCCAGGCGGCCAGGCGTGAAGGCTTCGCGGAAGCTTCAGAAACGGTACTGCTCGTCGTACCCGTTGCCCTGGTGGCCCTGACCCTGGCCCTGCTGCTGCCCGTCGCCCTGGTAGGGGTACGGCTGCTCCTGCGGGAGTTCGCCGCCGTAGGTCTCGTCGGCGCGCTGCTGCGGGACCCAGACGCCGTCGGCCGGGGTCTCGTAGCCG
The DNA here is from genome assembly GCF_043201555.1 of Streptomyces sp. NPDC048288. Lineage (NCBI taxonomy): Bacteria > Bacillati > Actinomycetota > Actinomycetes > Kitasatosporales > Streptomycetaceae > Streptomyces > Streptomyces sp. NPDC048288. The sequence goes on along the minus strand of NZ_JBICZD010000001.1, from coordinate 957,908 downwards.
CCGGTGCCGTACTGCCCCTGGGCGTAGCCCTGCTGGTCGTACTGCTGGGTGCCGTACGACTGGTCGTACCCGGTGGAGCCGTAGGTCTGGTTGCCGATGTACGGGTCGGAGTAGTTGGCGTACTGCTGCTGGCCGTTCGCGTCGTAGCCGTACTGCTGCTGGCCGTAGCCGGAGTAGTCGTAGGCGTAGTTCTGGTCGGTGCCCTGGGTGGCGTACGACGGGTCCTGGCCGGCGGCGGCGTAGGCGGCCTGCTGGTCGCCGGTGGCCGCGTAGCCGTCGCGGTAGACGCCGTAGGAGCCGGTGTCGTCGGGCATCGGCTGCGGCTCGTACACCGTCGTGGACTCGGCGGCGGTGGGCTGCTCGCCGGGCCGGGCGGCGTTCGGGGTGAAGACGTCGTCGCGGTCGTAGTCGTCGTCGCCGCCGTAGACGGGGGTGCTGCCCGTGGAGTAGACGGCCTGCTGGCCGGCGTAGGCGGCGTCGGCCGCGTCCGGGTCGGTGGCCTCCAGGCCCGGGTCCTCGCCGGGCTCGCCGCGACGGCGCTTGATCAAGCCGCCTTCGTCACCCTCCGTGCCCGGACGCTTGACCGCCCAGCCGGCCTCGAAGCCGCGGCGGAAGGACAGCGTGACGTAGGTCTGGCCGACCGCGAAGGCGATCGCGCCCACGCCGATGACGATGACGGACGGGATCAGGACACCGAAGACGACCCCGAGGAAGCCGACGAAGGCGAGCAGCCGCCAGCGCAGCCGCGCCTTGTACTGCAGCAGTACCTCGCCGAGCAACCACAGCGCGACGATGCCGAACGCTACGTAGAGGACCGTCCAGCCCATGTACGCCCCTCTCCCAGTGACCGCTACGCAGTGTGTCGTACTCCGGTGCGGCCGGTCTAGGCCCGCGGGGGATGGTGCAGGCCCAGGTTTTCGTAGATTTCCAGCGTCGCCGTGGAGTTGTTGAGCGTGATGAAGTGCAGTCCGGGCACTCCCTCGGCCAGCAGCCGCGCGCAGAACTCCGTGGCGAATTCGATGCCAATGGAGCGTACCGCCGCCGGATCGTCTTTCGCTGTGAGGATCCGCTCTTTCAGGACGTCCGGGAAGACCGCGTTGCTGAGTTTGGGCAACCGTTCCAGCATCTTCACACTGGTGACCGGAAGAATTTCCGGAATCACCGGCGTCTCACAGCCGGCCGCCGCGACCGAGTCACGAAGGCGAAGGTACGACTCGGGCTGGAAGAACATCTGCGTGATGGCGTAGTCGGCGCCCGCGCGGCACTTGTCGACGAAGTGCCGTACGTCGGCGTCCCAGTCGGCGGAGCGCGGGTGCATCTCCGGGAAGGCGGCGACGCCCACGCAGAAGTCGCCCGACTCCTTGATCAGCCGGACGAGTTCGGCCGCGTAGGTCAGGCCCTGCGGATGCGCCACCCAGTCGCCCATCGGGTCGCCGGGCGGGTCGCCGCGCACCGCGAGCATGTTGCGGATCCCGGCGTCCGCGTACTGGCCGATGATGTTGCGCAGTTCGGCCAGCGAGTGGTCGACCGCGGTGAGGTGGGCGACCGGGGTGAGCGTGGTGTCGGCGACGATCTGCTCGGTCTCCTTGACCGTGCCCGCGCGGGTGGAACCGCCGGCGCCGTAGGTCACGGAGACGAAGTCGGGGGCGACCGCCTCGACCCGCCGGAGCGCGCTCCACAGGTTCCGCTCGCCCTTGGGGGTCTTCGGCGCCGAGAACTCGAAGGAGTACGTGGTCTTGCCGGAGGCGAGCATGTCACGCACGGTGCGTGCGCGGTCAGTCCTGGTGGATGCGGTTCCTAGGGCCATACTCCGCAGGTTAGCCAGGGGCGGACGGCGGCCCAACCGCGCTCGGGAAATTTGCCTGGTTTGTCGGCCTCCTGTCCGGATACTGGACATGTTTCCGGACAGCCGGTACGGACGGTACGGACGGTGCGTTACGCCGACCGCAGCCGCTTCGCGAACTCGGCCGCCGCCGCGCCCGGGTCGTCGGCGTCGGTGAGCGCGCGGACGACGACCGCCCGGCGGGCGCCCGCCTCCAGGACCTGGTCGAGGTTGCCCAGGTCGATGCCGCCGATGGCGAACCAGGGGCGGTCGGTGCCCAGGGCGGCGGTGTACCGCACCAGGTCGAGGCCGGGGGCGTGGCGGCCGGGCTTGGTGGGGGTGGGCCAGCAGGGGCCGGTGCAGAAGTAGTCCACCCCGTCCTGGACGGCGGCCGCGGCGGCCTCGGACTCGGCGTGCGTGGAGCGGCCGATCAGGACGTCCGGGCCGAGGATCGCGCGGGCGGCGGGTACCGGCAGGTCGCCCTGGCCGAGGTGGAGCACGTCGGCGCCGGCCGCGTGGGCCACGTCCGCGCGGTCGTTGACCGCGAGCAGCTTGCCGTGCCGGGCGCAGGCGTCGGCGAACACGGCGAGGTGCTCCAGCTCCTCGCCCGCCTCCATGCCCTTGTCGCGCAGCTGCACGATGTCGACACCGCCCGCCAGGACCGCGTCCAGGAACTCGGCGAGGTCGCCCTGCTCCTTTCGGGCGCCCGTGCAGAGGTAGAGACGGGCGTCGGCCAGCTGGGCGCGGGCGGTGTCGGTCATCGTCTTGGTCCCCCGTTGAGTCGGTACTGGCTGCCTCAGACGGCGAGCGCCTGGGCGCGGCGCTTCACCTCCGTACCGCGATTCTCACTCAGCGCCTGCGCGGGGGTGCCGGGCAGGGTCTCGTCGGGGGTGAAGAGCCATTCCAGCATCTCTTCGTCACTGAAGCCGTCGTCCCGCAGGAGCGTCAGGGTCCCGGACAGGCCCTTGACGACCTTGTCGCCGTCGATGAAGGCGGCGGGGACGTGCAGCGCGCGGTTCTCGCCACGCCGTACGGCAATGAGCTGGCCCTCCTTGACCAGCTGCCGCACACGCGTCACCTCGACGTCGAGCATCTCTGCGATGTCGGGGAGGTTGAGCCATGCGGGGACGAGAGCATCGATGTTTGCGTCAATCTCGGTCACGAGGTCAAGGGTAGGCGTTGTGGTGGTTCGGGCGCGATGGGTGGGTGTTCGGGTGCGGCGGGGTGGGGGCTGGTCGCGCCCACGCGGCGGAGCCGCATATGCCACAGCCCCGCGCCCCTATCGGGGCGCCGCAGTCGCGTTCTTCAAGGGGCGGGCCGGATCCGCGAGGGCATCCGCGTCCATTTCCTGCCCCGCCTGGATCAGTCGTCGTCCCTGTGCCAGATCACGCGGGCGACCGACCGCCAGGAGGGCTACCAGGCGGTCCTCGCGCAGCCAGCAGACGCTCCAGGACGGGCCGGACGGGTCGCCGCGCCACACCATGCGGTCGTCCGCCGCGTGGTGGCCGGCGTACTGGACGAAGCGGCCGAACTGCTCCGACCAGAAGTACGGCACGGGGTCGTAGACGGCGTCGGTCTCGCCGAGGATGTTGGCGGCGACGGTGCGCGGGCCCTGGAGGGCGTTGTCCCAGTGGTGGATGAGCAGGCGCTCGCCGTAGCGGCCGGACGGGAAGGAGGCGCAGTCGCCGACCGCGTAGACGTCCGGGACGCTGGTGCGCAGCCGGTCGTCGGCGAGCACCTCGCCGTGGGGGCCCAGCTCGATGCCGGAGCCGGTCAGCCAGGCGGTGGCGGGGCGGGCGCCGATGCCGACCACGACGGCGCCCGCGGGCACCTGTGAGCCGTCGTCGAGCACCACCGCGCCGGGCTCGACGCGTGCCACGCGCGCGTGGGTGCGCAGGTCGGCGCCGCTGTCGGCGTACCAGGCGGCCATCGGCACGGCCACCTCGGCGGGCAGCGCCCCGGCGAGCGGACGGTCGGCGGCCTCCACGACGGTGACCGCGCAGCCGGCCTCGCGGGCCGCGGTGGCGAACTCGGCGCCGATCCAGCCCGCGCCGACGACCACGACGTCGTGCTGCCGGACGAGCACGGGCCGCAGCCGTTCGGCGTCGTCGAGGGTGCGCAGCAAATGGACGCCGGGCACGCCCTCGGTGCCGGGCAGCGTGATCGGCTCGGCTCCGGTGGCGAGGACCAGCACGTCGTACGGCACCGGTCCGGTCTCGGTGTCCAGCTCGCGGTCGGCGGGGCGCACGCCCAGCGCCTCGCGGCCGAGCGCCAGCTCGATGTCGAGGGCCTCGAAGTCGACCTCGAAGGCGGAGTTCTCGGCCTTGCCGAGCAGCACGGCCTTGGAGAGCGGCGGCCGGTCGTACGGCTGGTGCGGTTCGGCGCCGATCAGGGTGACGGGGCCGGTGAACCCCTGTTCGCGCAGGGCCACGGCGGTCTGTACCCCGGCCATGCCCGCGCCCACGACGACCACGCGTCGCGCCTGTGACGTGCCCTGCTGCTGCGTCTGCTCGCTCACCTGATCACCATAGACACGAACGATAGACAACTGACAGAGAGTCAGTCAGGGGGCGTGCTGGGTGACCTCTTGCACAAGGACTTGCACAGGCCCTTGCACAGGACCCTGCACAGAACTTTGCACAAGACCTTCCGCGGCACCGGCCCAGGCCGTCTTACCGGGGCGGAGCCCCGCGGGCTAGGGTGGCGGGGAAGCACACGCGGGAGCCCGGACGCACCGGGCTGAGAGGGAGGCTGGCGGCCTCCGACCGTACGAACCTGATCCGGGTCATGCCGGCGAAGGGAGGGGCTGGACGCCCATGTCCTCACATACGTCCGACGTCCTCGTCATCGGGGGCGGAGTCATCGGCCTGGTCACGGCCTGGCGGGCGGCCCAGCGCGGGCTCGCCACCGCCGTGGTCGATCCCGATCCCGGCGGCGGGGCCGCGCAGGTGGCGGCCGGGATGCTGGCCGCGGTCACCGAACTGCACTACGGCGAGCAGACCCTGCTGGGGCTCAACCTGGCCTCCGCCCGCCGCTATCCCGACTTCGCCGCCGAACTGACCGAGCTCACCGGCCAGGACCTCGGCTACCGGCGCTGCGGCACCCTCGCGGTCGCCCTGGACGCCGACGACCGGGCCCATCTGCGGGAGCTGCACACCCTCCAGCGGCAGTCGGGCCTGGAGTCGGAGTGGCTGTCGGGACGGGAGTGCCGGCGCCTGGAGCCGATGCTCGCGCCGGGTGTGCGCGGCGGGCTGCGGGTCGACGGCGACCACCAGATCGACCCGCGCCGGCTGGCGGCCGCCCTGGTGGCCGCGTGCGAGCGGGCCGGGGTGGTGTTCCACCGGGACTGGGCGGAGCGCCTGGAGGTGGTACGGGAGCGCGCCACCGGCGTCCTCACCCGCGCGGGTGACACCTGCGGCGCGCGGCAGCTGGTGCTCGCCGGCGGGAGCCTGAGCGGCCGGCTCGCGGGCGTGCCCGACGACGTGCTGCCGCCGGTGCGGCCGGTGAAGGGGCAGGTGCTGCGGCTGACCGTGCCGAAGCGGTACGCGCCGTTCCTCAGCCGGACCGTACGGGCCGTGGTGCGCGGCAGCCAGGTCTACCTGGTGCCGCGGGAGAACGGCGAGCTGGTGGTCGGCGCGACCAGCGAGGAGCTGGGCTGGGACACGACGGTCACCGCGGGCGGCGTGTACGAGCTGCTGCGCGACGCGCACGAACTGGTCCCCGGGATCACCGAGCTGCCGCTCACCGAGACCCGGGCCGGGCTGCGCCCCGGCTCCCCCGACAACGCGCCGCTGCTCGGGCCGACCCGCCTCGACGGCCTGCTGCTGGCCACCGGGCACTACCGCAACGGGGTGCTGCTCACGCCGGTCACGGGGGACGTGATGGCGGAGCTGCTGGCCGGCGGGGAGCTGCCCGAGGAGGCCCGTCCGTTCACGCCGAGGCGATTCGGCACCGTACTCGTGGAGCAGACCGCATGAACCTCTCCGTCACCATCTCCGTCAACGGCGAGCGCCGGGAGATCGCCCCGGGCACCGCGCTCGACACGCTCGTACGGTCCCTCACGCCCGCGCCCTCCGGGGTGGCCGCGGCGGTCAACGAGACCGTCGTACCGCGCGGCGAGTGGCCGGGCACGGCGCTCGCCGAGGGCGACCGCGTGGAAGTCCTCACCGCCGTGCAGGGAGGCTGAGCCATGGCAGACGATCCGTTCGTGCTCGGGGGTACGACGTTCTCCTCCCGTCTGATCATGGGGACCGGGGGCGCACCGAGCCTGGAGGTGCTGGAGCGGGCGCTGGTCGCGTCCGGGACCGAGCTGACCACGGTCGCGATGCGGCGGGTGGACCCGGGGGTACGGGGTTCCGTGCTGTCGGTCCTCGAACGGCTGGGGATCCGGGTGCTGCCGAACACCGCCGGCTGTTTCACGGCGGGTGAGGCGGTGCTGACGGCCCGGCTGGCGCGGGAGGCGCTGGGGACCTCGCTGGTCAAGCTGGAGGTCATCGCCGACGAGCGCACCCTGCTGCCGGATCCGGTCGAGCTGCTGGACGCGGCGGAAACGCTGGTCGACGACGGGTTCACAGTGCTGCCATACACCAACGACGACCCCGTGCTGGCCAGGAAGCTGGAGGACGTCGGGTGCGCGGCGGTGATGCCGCTGGGGTCGCCGATCGGGTCGGGGCTCGGGATCCGCAACCCGCACAACTTCCAGCTGATCGTCGAGCACGCGCGCGTGCCGGTGATCCTGGACGCGGGGGCCGGTACGGCGTCGGACGTGGCGCTGGCGATGGAGCTGGGGTGTGCGGGGGTGATGCTGGCGTCGGCGGTGACGCGGGCGCAGGATCCCGAGCGGATGGCTCACGCCATGCGGGCCGGGGTGGAGGCGGGGCGGTTGGCCCGGCTGGCGGGGCGGATTCCGCGGCGGTACCTCGCGGAGGCGTCGTCTCCTGCGGAGGGCCTGGCCGTGCTGGATCCCGAGCGCCCCGCCTTCTGACCGCCGGTCCGCTCCCGCCTTCCTCTCCCACCCACGCACCGCCCGGGACGGTTCGCCGAAGAGGTGGCCCCCTCCCGTGGGGGTCGAGCGCCGTCGGCGGCCTCAGGCGCTGGTCAGCTCGGTGTTCGCGCGGTCCGTGATCAGGGTCAGTACGCGGCCCGCGACCGCGAGGTCCGCCGCCGGGATGCCGGCGTACAGGCGGGCGGCTATCGCGCCGCTCTCGGCGGCGACGCGCTCGTACAGGTCCCGTCCGGTGCCGGTGGGGCGCAGCCGGGACGGGTCGGCCGGGTCGGCCTCCAGCAGCTTCGCGGTCAGCAGTTCCTCGATCACGCCGTGCACGAACGAGTCGTCGGTCTTCAGCGCGCCGCTGACCTCGCCGACGAGTTCGTCGCGGCCGACGGGCTCGGCGGCGATCGCGACGAGCCGGAGCGTCACGTTCTGGTGGAAGGTGACGCCGTGGCGGTCGAGCACGCGCTCCAGGAGGGCGCGCGGGGCGTGGTGGGCCAGGCCGATGATCCGGGCGTTGACGGCGGGTGCGGTGGTGGTAGCGGGTGCGGTGGCGGTGGCGGTGGCGGTGGCAGTGGTCATGACTGCTCCTTCTCGTTCTCGGTCTCGATCTCGATCTCGGTCTCGGTGTACGGGTCAAGAGGTGCGTCGAGCAGGATGGCGAGTTCGCGGGTGAACTCGCGGGCGCGAGGGCCGCGCTGTCCCCCGAGGGGCGCCAGCAGCTGGTCCAGCAGGCCCTGGACCACCCCGATCGCCCGGCGGGTGATGTCGCGCCCCTGGTCGGTGAGCGTCAGCCGGATGGCGCGCGGGTCGTCCGGGTCGCGGGTGCGGGCGACGAGTCCGGCGGTCTCCAGGGCGCGGGCGAGCTTGGAGACGTAGAGCGGTTCCAGGCCGGTGTGGTCGGCGAGCTCGCGCTGGCTGGGCCGCAGTCCGGTGCGTCCCATGCCGTACAGCGACGCCATCACCGCGTACTGGGCGTGGGTCAGGCCCAGCGGTGCGACCGCCCGGTCGACGGCCACCCGCCACTTCGTCGACAGGCGCCAGACCAGGTATCCCGCCGTCGCGTTCTCAGCTGCTTCGCTCACGAGAAATACAGTACATGGATATTATGTACATGGCTACTACTTTCTGGTGTCGAGCGTCACAGCTCCGCTGCAGTCCGGGGAGTGAGCGGTCTTACCTGTGGGACTGTCAGTCCGGGCTCGTACACTCGCCTGCGTGGATATGACCCTTCAGGACCCTCTCGTCGGGCAGGTGCTCGACGGCCGTTATCGCGTCGACGCGCGGATCGCCGTCGGCGGGATGGCCACGGTGTACCGGGCCCTGGACGTCCGGCTGGACCGTGTGCTCGCCCTGAAGGTGATGCACCCGGCCCTCGCCGTGGACGGGTCCTTCGTCGAGCGGTTCATCAGGGAGGCCAAGTCCGTCGCCCGGCTGGCCCACCCGAACGTGGTCCAGGTCTTCGACCAGGGGACCGACGGGACGTACGTGTATCTCGCGATGGAGTACATCGCCGGGTGCACCCTGCGTGACGTGGTGCGCGAGCGCGGTGCGCTGCAGCCGCGGGCCGCGCTGGACATCCTGGAGCCGGTGCTGGCCGCGCTGGGCGCCGCGCACCGCGCCGGGTTCGTGCACCGGGACATGAAGCCCGAGAACGTGCTGATAGGGGACGACGGGCGGGTCAAGGTCGCCGACTTCGGTCTGGTGCGGTCCGTGAACAGCGTCACCAGCACGACGGGGGCCGTCCTCGGAACCGTGTCCTATCTCGCGCCCGAGCAGGTCGAGAACGGGGCCGCCGATCCGCGCGTCGACGTCTACGCGTGCGGTGTCGTGCTCTACGAGATGCTCACCGGGCAGAAGCCGCACGACAGCGACTCGCCCGCGGTGATCCTCTACAAACACCTCCACGAGGACGTGCCGCCGCCATCCGCCGCCGTGCCGGGGCTCGCCTACGAGCTGGACGAACTGGTCGCCCTCGGCACCGCCCGCAACCCCGAGGTCCGGCCCTACGACGCCGTCGCGCTGCTGGCCCGGGTGCGGGAGGCCCGGGCCGCGCTCCGCGACGAGCAGTTGGACGCCGTACCGCCGCAGGCGCTGGCGGCGACCGGGCACGAGACGGCCGAGAACCGGACGAGCGTCCTTCCGCGGTCGCTGACCGTGCCCCGGCCGCTGCCCGTCAACGAGGTGGACGAAGGCGTCCTGCGGACCAGCCGGTTCGAGGCGCCCCCGGCCCCGGAGCGGCGGCGCCGGTCCGGCTCCCGGCGGGGGCTCATCACCCTGCTGGCGGCGCTGCTCGTGGTCCTCGGTGCCGGCACCGGGGTCTGGTACATCAACTCCGGGCAGTTCACCAAGGTCCCGCCGCTGCTGGCGAAGACGGAGGCCCAGGCCACCGCACGGCTGAAGGAGGCCGGGCTCGACGTCAGGACGGTCGAGCACGCCTACAGCGACACGGTGAAGCGGGGCACGGTGATCAGCACCGACCCGGCGGCCGGCCGGCGCATCCGCAGCAACGACTCGGTGACGCTCACGATCTCGGACGGCCCCGAGACCGTGAACGTGCCGGACGTACAGGGGCGGACCCTGGCCAGGGCCAGGGCGCTGCTCAAGGCCGACGGGCTCGCACCGGGCATGGTGACCCGGGAGTTCAGCGACAGCGTGCCCAAGGGGTCGGTGATCAGCACCGACCCGGGCATAGGGACGAAGCGGCACACGGGGAGCGCGATCGCGCTCGTCGTCAGCAAGGGCTCGCCGGTCGACGTCCCGGACGTCACCGGTGAGGATCTGGACGACGCCCGGCAGGAGCTCCAGGAGGCCGGGCTGAAGGTGACGGTCTCCGCCACCGAGGTCAACTCCGAGTACGACCAGGGGCAGGTCGCCCAGCAGACCCCGGCGGGCGACGCCCGGGCCGCCGAGGGCGACACGGTGACGCTGACCCTGTCCAAGGGCCCCGAGATGGTCGAGGTGCCCGACGTGGTCGGGGCCACGGTCGACGACGCGACCAAGCTGCTGGAGCAGTCGGGCTTCCAGGTCAAGGAGGACCGCGGGCTGCTCGGGCTGTTCGGCAACACGGTGAAGCAGCAGTCGGTGGACGCCGGGGAACAGGCGCCCAAGGGGTCGACGATCACGATCACCATCCGGTGACCGGGGCCCGGCCCCGGCGTGACACCCTTGACGGGTGAAGAGTCAGCACACCGGTCCCCTCCGCAACCCCGTCGGCGGGCATGTCCCCGTGGCCGGCGGCCTGCACTCCGTGGGGCTGTCGTACGCCCGTGAGCTGCGGGCCGAGACCGTGCAGGTCTTCGTCGCCAACCCGCGCGGCTGGGCCACCCCGGCGGGCAACCCGAAGCAGGACGAGGACTTCCGCGCGGCCTGCGCGGAGGGGGCGATCCCGGCGTACGTGCACGCGCCCTACCTGATCAACTTCGGCTCGCACACCGAGGCGACCGTGGAGAAGTCGGTGGAGTCGCTGCGGCACTCGCTGCGGCGCGGGCGGGAGATCGGCGCGCTGGGCGTGGTCGTGCACACCGGGAGCGCGACCGGCGGCCGGGCCCGGGAGGTCGCCCTGAAGCAGGTGCGGGCGCACCTGCTGCCGCTGCTGGACGAGCTGACCCATGACGACGACCCGTTCCTGCTCCTGGAGTCCACCGCCGGTCAGGGCTTCTCGCTCTGCTCCCGGACCTGGGACTTCGGGCCGTACTTCGAGGCGCTGGACGCCCATCCGAAGCTGGGCGTCTGCCTGGACACCTGCCACATCTTCGCCGCCGGGCACGACCTGACCGGGCCGAGCGGGATGCACCGGACGCTGGACCTGCTGGTGGACACCGTCGGCGAGGGGCGGCTGAAGCTGATCCACGCCAACGACTCCAAGGACGTCGTCGGCGCGCACAAGGACCGGCACGAGAACATCGGCGCCGGGCACATCGGCGAGGATCCGTTCCGCGCGCTGATGACCCACCCGGCGACCGCGGGCGTACCGCTGATCATCGAGACGCCCGGCGGCAAGGAGGGGCACGCGGCCGACGTCGAGCGGCTCAAGCGGCTGCGGAAGGGCTGATCAGCCGGCCGCCAGCGGCACCGCCGCCAGCAGCAGCCCCGCCGCCAGCAGCGCCATCGACCGGCGCAGCCAGCGGTACTTGGCCGACAGGATCACGCTGACGTCCTGGAACTGGGTCAGCAGCCAGCCCACCGGATCCGCCCCGGCCTCGGCGGCGGCGCGGCGCAGTGCCTCCGGGTCGCCGGCGGTGAGGGCGTCGGCGTAGAAGGTCGGGCCGGGTGCCGAGCGGACCGTGCGGGTGCGGGGCACGATCACCGCGAGCAGCAGCAGGGTGCCGGCCGCCCACAGCGCCCCGCCGATCACGAGGAAGGCCAGGGCGACGCCGGAGGCGCCGGACGGCGCCCCTCTGCCGAGGGCCAGCGCGGGCACCGCGACCGCCCCCGAGAGCAGGACGGACGCCTTGACGTCCGCCCTGCCCAGGTCCTCCCGCACGGTCAGCAGCAGCCGTTCGGCCACGTAGTGCGCGGCGGCGTCCGGGTCGCCTGCGGTCATCGGCGTGCCTCGGGGCTGGAGTCGTCCTCCACCCCCGTCCCCTCTCCGGGGATGGTGTCCGCCGGCGGGGCCGGCGGGATGGGCGGGGGCGCGTCGGCCGGGAGCAGCGGGGGCGCGGGCGGCATCGGCGGGATCGGCAGCGAGGTCGGAGCCTGCGGCAGGCCGTTGGGAAAGACCCCGGTGGAGACCGTGCGGCTGAAGTCGATGAGGGCCTGGACCTGGTCGTCGATCTGGTGGCGCTGCACCACGCCCTGGTTGATCAGGTTGGTCAGGTAGTCCAGGGCGCCCTGGCGCTGTTCGCGGGCCTGCTGCTGGAGCACACCGAGGATCTCGTGGGCGCGGCTCGGGTCGGCGGCCAGCATGTGGGCGTACTGGGCGGTCTCGCCCGCGCCGATCAGCTTCTGCGCGTCGTCGATGTTGGCGGCGATCCGCGCCTTGTTGGCGGTGTCGATGGCCTCCTGGACCATACTGCCCTTCTCCACCGCGACCATCTGGGCCTGGTGGTCAGCGGCCGCCTGGCCGAGGTCGATACGGACGAACACCTGGGTGGCCAGGCCCAGTTCGGCGCCGAATTCGCCCCACCGGCCGCTGGCCAGCTCGTCCTGGATGGCCTCGTCGACCTGCTGGGCCGAGTCCAGGCTGTAGCGGCGGCTGAGCCCGCGCAGCCGGGCCTCCAGCGAGGGCCGCAGCATCCGTTCCACGTCGACCACCCGCTTCTCGGCGGCCTGGTAGAAGTCCCGCACCTCCCAGTTGACGTCGGCACCGGCCCGGAACTGGGCCCGGTCGCCGAGGGTGGGCAGCTCCAGCTGGAAGGAGACCTGGTGCTGGCCGCGGGCGATCCAGCACACCGAGGTGGGCTTGCCCATCAGCGGCTTGTTGACGTGCTCGGCGCCGCGCACGGTGATGATGCTGTGCCCGCCGTTCTTGTAGTAGAGCACCGAGGCCACCTGGCTGTTGCGGTGCCGGTACGCCGCCTGCGGGGCGAACTCGCGGACGAAGGGGCCTCTGAGGTCGTGCGGAAGGACGAACTCCTGGTCCTGGGGCGGCCACGGCTGCCCCCACTGGTTGTTGCTCATCGTGTACTCGCTCCCTGGACCGCCCCCCACAGGCGGCGGACCTGCTGTTCGTTCAGTGGTTGGTCGGGGTCTTCGGTCAGTTCCTTGATCAGGCCCAGCAGTCGGTTGCGGTCGTCGTGGCTGTGGACGAGGAACGGCAGGAACCGCTCCAGCGCGCCGGCCCAGGGCTGGTCGGCCGAGCCGCGCAGCCAGTCGGTCAGGGACTCGATCGCCGCCTCGTACGACCGCGGGGTCTGCAGCGCCGTCCACAGGAGACCGGCGAGTTCCGGGGCGAGGGCGGGCCGGACGGCGGCCAGGGCCAGCATCAGCGGCCAGTCGCCGTAGCCCTCCAGGTCCTCGTGCTGGTTCCAGAGGTCGGTGACGGGGACGGCGGCGAGATAGACGGTGCTCTGCAGGCCGAGGTCCTGCTGGGGCCGGCGTTCGTCGGAGAGCCAGGCGCGGATCCGGCGCAGGGTCTGGGCCTCGGGGTGGGCGCCGGCGAAGTGGGCGACCTGGACGGAGGCGTCGGCCCGCAGCCTGCCTTCGTCCCAGACGCCGATCCCGCCGAGCAGGTCGAGGGACTCGCGGACGGTGTCGGTGGCCCGGCCCCGGCCGAGCACCGCGCCCGCGGTCCAGCGGCGCTGTTCGTCGCCGTGCCGGGCCCAGGAGGTGACCAGGGCGCGGACGGCGGTGCCGACCTCCTGGGAGCGCAGGGCCACGTCGAGGACGGTCGCGGCGAACAGCCGGCGGCGCGCCTGTTCGGCCTGGGCCATGGGCTGGACCAGTTCGTGCACGGTGTGGGAGAGGTCGAGCCGGCACAGCTGTCCGGCGGCGACGGCGGCCCGCACCCAGACCTGGGGCCGGGTGTCCTCGCTCAGTCCGGCCAGCCAGCGCAGTACGGGCCCGCGCGCGTTGTGCCGGTGCTGCCAGAGGTGGCCGAGGACGGCCGGGGCGAGGGCCTCGCCGCCGAACCGCACGGTGCGCACCGGCACCTCCTCGCTGCCGACGACCTCCTCGGTGCCGAGTTCGGCGACCGCGCGGGCGGAGACCAGCCGGGCGTCGACGCCGTCGCTGAAGAGCGGGCGGCCGGGGGTGGCCTCCGGGTCGACGGTGACGGCCAGTTCCCAGGCGAGCACCTCGGCGGCCTCGGCGACGGAGCTCAGCGAGGCCCCTTCCAGGACGGCGACGGCGATCCGGTAGGCGGCGTCCCGCAGCCGCTCCGGGGTCTCGGAGCGGACCCCGCCGGCGAACCACTCGGCGGCCTGGTTCTCGGCGAACTCACGGCATTTGTCGAGGAGTCCGTCGTGGGTGAGCTCGTCCCGGGTGTGCTGGGCCAGCAGTGTCGCGAAGAGGGCCGCCTCGGCCGGCCGCAGTTCGTCCAGGCCCCGCGCCTCCAGGACGTCGGGGTCCAGGGCGGTGGCCCGGGCCCGCTCGTACAGCTCGGGGGCCTGGTCCTCCAGTTCGACGGCGAGATGGCCTTCGAGTACGGAGGTCTGGGCGGCCGGGGTGTGGGCGCGGTAGTAGCGGCCGCTGCGGGAGAGCACGTCACCGGGTTCCGGGGTGGCGAGCAGGACCGCGAACGCCTCCTTGGTGCGCAGCAGTTCGCAGAGCCGGTCGAGGCCGGTCTCGTCCGGTAACCCGGTGGCGCTGGGTTCCAGGGCGTAGCCGTGGCCGTCGTCGATCTGCTGGTCGTCCAGGTTGTCCAGGTCGGTGCGCGGGTCGAGGCGGGAGACCTGGCCGCGGGTCAGGTCGTCGAGGAGGGACAGCGCGGTGTAGGCGCGGCCGGTGCCGGGCTGGCCGTACAGGACCAGGAGGCGTCCGCCGCTCAGCTGCTCGCGGTAGTCGTCGTAGTCCGCGGGCTCCTGGAAGACCCGGCGCAGTCTGCGCAGTTCGTCGGCCGGGAGCGGGCCGGCGAGCAGGCGTTCGGTCGGCTGCCGGCCGTAGACGTTCATCGTGGTGACGGAGCCGGAGCTGATCAGGGTGCCGGTGCCGTGCTGGCTGACGGTGGAGCGGTAGATCCGGGAGGCGGCGGCGGCCGCTCCGGGGAGCGCCTCCTCGCCGAGCGGGTCGGCGGCGGAACCGCCGATGAGGTCGGACTTCTCCGGTTCGGGCGCGCCGCCGGACTCGGCGCCCTGCGGTTTGTCCGGCTCGGCCTTCTGCTGGGGCTGGGGTTGCGGCTGCGGTTTCGGGTTGCCCTGGGGCGGCGGGGGGTTCTGCGCGTTCACCGGTCACCGCCGCGGGACTTGATGTTGATGGTGCCGATGTGCTGGGCGGCGATGAGGTCGCCGCTGCCGTTCTGGGTGTTGTTCTGGACGTAGGTGTCCCTGGGCCCCTGGGGCGCCGGCGGCCCGGGCGGGGTGCCGCCGCCGGGTCCGCCGGAGCCGCCCGGCCCGGACGGGCCGTCCCCTCCGTCGGGGCCCGACTCCTCGGGCAGTTCGGGGGGCTGGGGCAGGCCCGGGACCATGAACCAGGCGGTCTTGCGGCCTTCCTTGAGCTCTACGTCGTGCCGGCGGTAGTGCCGGGGTTCCACCCAGCGGCCGCCGGGGCGGACGACGTCCTCGTAGAGCTGGTCGGAGGCGGCCACCACCAGGGGCGCGTCGGCCGCGGCCTTGAGGAGCGCCTTGGCGATGTCGCAGTCGCCGAGCCGGCAGGCGAGGTCGACGGCGCGTCCGGAACGGCCGTGCGCGTCGGCGGTGACCGGGCCGATGTGCAGTCCGGCGCGCAGGCGCAGCGGGGTGCGCAGGCTTCGGTTGGTCTCGCGGAGGTTCTGGTGGAGGTACTCCAGCCACTCCCCCATCACCCGCCGGGGCGGCACGTCCGGCGCCAGCACGCTGAGGATGCCGTCGCCGCGGTCCTCCTGGTAGAGCCGTGGCGGGCGGATGCCGGCCTGTTCGAAGGCGGTGCCCATGACCTCGTAGAGTCTGCGCCGCATCTCGGGTTTCTCGGTGTCGGACAGCAGGCCCGAGCCCATCGCGTCCACGTTGACGATGAAGCCGTACGCGGCTTCCCCCTCCATCGCTTTCTCCTCCCTGCCGTCCCGCCGGGCCACCGGCGCCTGAGGTGCGATGCTCGCGGAGCCGGCCGGTCGCCGCTGTAGCCGTTTACACAGCACGGGACTCGGTTCTTCTAGGTCTCGTGCGGTTGTCCGGCGGCGAGCAGGCGGAGCGGGTCCAGATCGGCCACGGCCAACGTGCCGGGACCGGTGCGGACCAGCCCTTGTTCGCGTAAGAGGCGCAGGGCCTTGGCGACGGCCTCGCGGGTGGAGCCCACGGACGCGGCCAGTTCGTGCTGCGCGAGGGGCAGCCGTATCGTCACGGCCTCGTTCTCCAGCCGGCCGGTGCGGTCGGCCAGTTCGACCAGGCGCTCGGCGAGCCGCTGCAGCACGGTCATGGAGGCCAGGGCCCGGCGCTCGTGGTCCGCGCTGCGCAGCCGCTCGGCGAGCTGGCTCATCATCAGCGCGTTGGCGTGCGGCCGCGAGGCCAGGAACCGGCGGAACCGCTCACCGGACACGACCAGGCCGGTCACCGGGCCCAGGGTGCTCACCGAGGCGCTGCGCGGGCGGCCGTCGAGCGCCGCCATGTCGCCGACGACCTCGCCGGCCCGGCGCAGGGCCAGGATCAGCCGGCCGCCGCGTTCGGTCGGGGTCCACACCGTGCACCAGCCGCTGAGCAGGACCACCGCGAACGTGGTGCGATCACCCTCCGCGACGACCGTGTCGTACGGCGGGTACTCGTGCCGGGTACCCAAACCCGCCAGCGCTTCCCGGTCCCCCGGACCGAGGCCCCCCATGAAGGTATGCCGCTCTCCGAACAGCCCCACCGTCGTCCCCCGACCGCTCGCCCCCGAACCGGACCACAAGCGGAACCCCAAGGGCCCCTTGGATCCGTCTCTGCCCGGCAAGTCTCCCGCCAGGCAAGGATCTCAGCGTAGCGCTCTGGGCACGGAAAGTGCCGTCCGTTACCGGAACGAGCCCCAACCCTTCACGGGAATACCCCAGGGGGGTATATATGTTGGCGTCACGGAAGGATCCGCATCGGACACCGGGGGTCGGTCATGGACCACGAACACGCCACGCACGAGCACACCGCCCACACGCACGAACAGCACGGGTCGCACGGCGGCGCCGGCGCCTCCTGGACCATGGCCGCCCAGGCCACCCTGCACTGCCTCACCGGCTGCGCCATCGGCGAGGTGCTGGGCATGGTGGTCGGCACGGCCTTCGGCTGGGGGAACCTGCCGACCACCCTGCTGGCGATCGTGCTGGCGTTCTTCTTCGGCTACGCGCTCACCATGCGCGGGGTCCTGAAGGCGGGCGTCGACCTGCGCACCGCGCTGCGGGTGGCGCTGGCCGCGGACACCCTGTCGATCGCGGTGATGGAGCTGATCGACAACGGCACGATCCTGGTCTGGCCGGCCGCGATGGACGCCCAGCTGGGCGACGCGCTGTTCTGGATCTCGCTGGCGATCTCGCTGGTGCTGGCGTTCCTCGTGACCACACCGGTCAACAAGTGGACGATCGGGCGGGGCAAGGGGCACGCGGTGGTGCACCGGTACCACCACTGAGCCCGCCCGGCCTCAGAGCTCCGGACCGTCCCCCGGCCCCTCCTGGTAGGAGTAGCGCTGCTCCTGCCAGGGGTCGCCGATGTTGTGGTAGCCGCGCTCCTCCCAGAAGCCCCGGCGGTCGGCGGTCATGTACTCGATGCCACGGACCCACTTGGGCCCCTTCCAGGCGTACAGATGGGGTACGACCAGGCGCACCGGGAAGCCGTGCTCGGCGGTGAGGAGTTCACCGTCCTTGTGGGTGGCGAAGATCGTGCGCTCGGCGGCGAAGTCCAGGAGGCGCAGATTGGAGCTGAAGCCGTACTCGGCCCAGACCATCACATGGGTGACATCGGGGGCGGGCGGCGCGAGCTCCAGGACGGTCCACGCGGGGATCCCGCCCCACTCCGCGCCGAGCATGCTGAACTTCGTCACGCAGTGCAGATCGGCGACCACGGTGGCGTACGGCAGGGCGGTGAACTGCTCGTGGCTCCAGGTGCGCACACCCCCGTCGGCGGTGGCGCCGAAGACCCTGAACTCCCAGCGCTCCGGCCGGAACTTGGGTACCGGACCGTAGTGGGTGACCGGCCAGCCGCGCTGCAGTCGCTGCCCCGGCGGAAGCTCGGACCCCGCGGCTTCTCGAGACGCACGCTCCACCGGATGACCCATGCCTTCCATCCTGACAGACCGCGGGCGGTGCACCCGACCAGCCAGACCGCTCACCGGTCATCAAATCGGTCAACTGCCACCAATCATGGACTTACTTACTAAGTCCGCACTTACTGGACGATCTTCTACGCCAGTGCAATCATGCGCCGCAAACACACCCGTGCGTGGAAGGAGCCTCTGCGATGCAGGGCGACCCCGAGGTCATCGAATTCCTCAACGAGCAGCTCACCGGTGAGCTCACCGCGATCAACCAGTACTTCCTGCACGCGAAGATGCAGGAGAACTTCGGCTGGTTCAAGCTCGCGAAGTACACCCGGCACGAGTCGTTCGACGAGATGAAGCACGCCGAGGTGCTCACCGACCGGATCCTGTTCCTGGAGGGGCTGCCCAACTACCAGCGGCTGTTCCACGTCCGCGTGGGGCAGACCGTGAAGGAGATGTTCGAGGCCGACCGGCAGATCGAGGTGGAGGCGATCGACCGGCTCAAGCGCGGGATCAAGGTGATGCGCGAGAAGGGCGACGTCACGTCCGCGAACATCTTCGAGGACATCCTCAAGGACGAGGAGCACCACATCGACTACCTCGACACCCAGCTGGAGCTGGTGGAGAAGCTCGGCGAGGCGCTCTACATCGCCCAGCTGATCGAGCAGCCGGAGAGCTGACCCGGGCGGCTCGGCCTAGGCGGCTTCGTCCAGTCCGTCGAGCCCGCCGTCGATCTCGGAGAGCACCGGGCGGCCCTGGTCGGCCAGCTCGCGGCGGGGGCAGGCGCCCCGGCCCAGGATCGCCTGGATGCGGCGGACGCACGAACCGCAGTCCGTGCCCGCCTTGCAGGCGGACGCTATCTGGCGAGGGGTACAGGCGCCGTCCTCCGCGTGCTGCTTGACCTGTGCCTCGGTCACCCCGAAACAGCTGCAGACGTACACGCGGATTCACCTCCCGCCGGGATCGATAAGGTCAACCTAACCTTACCCGGCGCGCCCGGCCCGCAAAAGTGCGGTGGGGCGCGGATCGTATGTGATCCGCGCCCCACCCCATGGTCGACCGGTTACTGGTCCCGGTACATCTCCGCCACGAGGAACGCCAGGTCCAGGGACTGGCTGCGGTTCAGGCGGGGGTCGCAGGCCGTCTCGTAGCGCTGGTGCAGGTCGTCGACGAAGATCTCGTCGCCGCCGCCCACGCACTCGGTGACGTCGTCACCGGTGAGCTCGACATGGATGCCGCCCGGGTGGGTGCCGAGGGTCTTGTGGACCTCGAAGAAGCCCTTGACCTCGTCGAGCACGTCGTCGAAGCGGCGGGTCTTGTGGCCCGAGGCCGCCTCGAAGGTGTTGCCGTGCATCGGGTCGGTCACCCAGGCCACGGTGGCGCCCGACGCGGTGACCTTCTCGACCAGCTCGGGGAGCTTGTCACGGACCTTGTCCGCGCCCATCCGGACGACGAAGGTCAGCCGGCCCGGCTCGCGGTCCGGGTCGAGGCGGTCGATGTAGCGCAGCGCCTCCTCGGCCGTCGTGGTCGGGCCGAGCTTGAGGCCGAGCGGGTTGCGGATCTTCGAGGCGAACTCGATGTGCGCCCCGTCCAGCTGCCGGGTGCGCTCGCCGATCCACACCATGTGCGCCGAGACGTCGTACAGCTTGCCGGTGCGGGAGTCGACCCGGGTCAGGGCGGACTCGTAGTCGAGGAGCAGCGCCTCGTGCGAGGAGAAGAACTCGACCGTCTTGAACTCCTCGGGCTCCGCGCCGCAGGCCCGCATGAAGTTCAGCGCGTTGTCGATCTCGCGCGCGAGCTGCTCGTAGCGCTGGCCCGACGGGGAGGACTTGACGAAGTCCTGGTTCCAGGCGTGCACCTGGCGCAGGTCGGCGTAGCCGCCGGTGGTGAAGGCACGCACCAGGTTCAGCGTGGAGGCGGACGCGTTGTACATCCGCTTCAGCCGCTCGGGGTCCGGGATACGGGCCTTCTCGTCGAAGTCGAAGCCGTTGACCGAGTCGCCGCGGTACGTCGGCAGGGTCACGCCGTCGCGGGTCTCGGTCCCCTTGGAGCGCGGCTTGGAGTACTGGCCGGCGATCCGGCCCACCTTCACCACGGGCACCGACGCCGCGTACGTCAGCACGGCACCCATCTGGAGGAGGGTCTTGAGCTTGTTGCGGATGTGGTCGGCCGACACGGCGTCGAAGGCCTCGGCGCAGTCGCCGCCCTGGAGGAGGAACGCCTCTCCCTTGGCGACGGCCGCCATCCGGGCGCGCAGCTGGTCGCACTCGCCCGCGAAGACGAGCGGCGGATACGACTCCAGCTCCGCAACGACTGCGCGCAGAGCCTCGGGGTCGGGGTACTCGGGCTGCTGCGCCGCGGGCAGGTTTCGCCAGGTGTTGCCAGCACCGAGGCTGGTCTTAGCGTTCACGGTCACCTCGTAAACATTACGGGGTCGTGTCGCCATGTTTTCCTCCCGCTCGACTGGTGAGACAGAGCGATTGTCCTGTGGACAGGGCGCGGAGTGGGGTAGGGTTTTTCGCATGTTCGCGCATTCGACCCAGAACTGGTGGTGGACCGCTTCTCCGGCGGCCCACTGATTGCGCGTACGCAAGACTTCGCGAAGGCCGCCCGAGGGGCGGCCTTCGGTGTTTTCCGGGGTCGTTCCTCTCACCCACCAGCCCCACCAGGCAGAGGAACCATGGACCTGACCCAGTTGCTCCACGACGACCGCCCCTTCGCCCTGCTCCGCCGGCGCACGCCCGGCCACGACGAGAACACGGTGGAGGTCCTGGTCGGCCCGGTCACCGCCCACGACCGGCTCGCCGACCTGCCCGAGGAGGGGCTCGCCCTCGTGCCGTACCGGCAGATCCGGGAGCGGGGGTTCGATGTGCGGGACGACGGGACGCCGCTGCTGGTGCTGTCGCCTTCGGTGGTATGTCACATTCCACTCGACGAGGCCCTCGCCGCCCTCCCCTCCCACGACGTCCACGTAGCCGCCGGCGCCTTCGACGTCGACGACGACGCGTACGCGGAGATCGTCGGCCGGGTGCTGCGCGAGGAGATCGGCCGGGGCGAGGGGGCGAACTTCGTGATCCGGCGGACGTACCAGGGCGAGATCCCCGGCTTCGGCCGCGCCGACGCGCTGGCGCTGTTCCGGCGGCTCCTGGAGGGCGAGCGGGGCGCGTACTGGACGTTCGTCGTGCACACCGGGGACCGCACGCTGGTCGGGGCCAGCCCGGAGGTGCATGTCCGGATGTCCGGCGGCACGGTCGTCATGAACCCGATCAGCGGCACCTACCGCTATCCCGCCGAGGGCCCCACGCCCGAGCACCTGCTCGATTTCCTCGCCGACGGCAAGGAGATCGAGGAGCTGTCGATGGTCGTCGACGAGGAGCTCAAGATGATGTGCACCGTCGGCGACATGGGCGGGGTCGTCGTCGGGCCCCGGCTGAAGGAGATGGCGCACCTCGCGCACACCGAGTACGAGCTGCGCGGCAGGTCCTCGCTGGACGTACGGGAGGTCCTGCGGGAGACCATGTTCGCGGCGACGGTCACCGGCTCGCCGGTGCAGAACGCCTGCCGGGTGATCGAGCGCCACGAGGTCGGGGGGCGCGGCTACTACGCCGGTGCGCTGGCCCTGCTCGGCCGGGACTCCGGGGGCGCCCAGACCCTGGACTCGCCCATCCTCATCCGTACCGCCGACATCGACGCGCGGGGGCGGCTGCGGGTGCCCGTCGGCGCCACGCTGGTGCGCGGCTCGGACCCGGCGGGCGAGGTCGCGGAGACCCACGCGAAGGCCGCGGGCGTGCTGGCCGCCCTGGGTGTACGACCGGCCCGGCCGCGCACGGAGGGTGCGCGCCCCCGGCTCGCCGACGACCCCCGGGTGCGGGCCGCGCTGGACGGGCGCCGGGCCGCGCTGGCGCCGTTCTGGCTGCGGATGCGGGAGCGGACGAAGGAACTGGCCGGGCACGCGCTCGTGGTGGACGCCGAGGACACGTTCACGGCGATGCTCGCGCATGTGCTGCGGGCCGGGGGGCTGGACGTCACCGTCCGGCGGTACGACGAGCCCGGGCTGCGGGACGCGGTGCGCGCGCACGAGGGTCCGGTGGTGCTGGGCCCGGGCCCCGGTGACCCGTCCGACCTGGACGATCCGAAGATGCGGTTCCTGCGGAAGCTGACGGCGACGGTGCTTCGCGAGCACCGGCACGGGGTGCTGGGCGTCTGCCTCGGGCACGAGCTGATCGCGGCGGAACTGGGCCTGGAGATCGTCCGCAAGGAGGTGCCGTACCAGGGGGCGCAGACGACCGTGGACCTGTTCGGGCGGCCGGAGACCGTCGGCTTCTACAACAGCTTCGTGGCCCGCTGCGACGAGGAGGCGGCACGGGAGCTGGCGGCGCACGGGGTGGAGGTGAGCCGGGCGGCGAACGGCGAGGTGCACGCGCTGCGCGCCGCCCGCTTCACCTCGGTCCAGTTCCACCCGGAGTCGATCCTGACGCTGAACGGCCAGACGATCGTGGCGGAACTGCTGAGCGGAGCTCCTCTCCGCCGGCCGTGACCGGGCGGACGCGCCGGGCCGTGGGCGGGATCCGGCCCACGGCCCGGCGCGCCGGTCAGCCGAAGAACACCCCGACCTCTTCGTAGAGCTTCAGGTCGACGGTCTTCAGTTTGGCCGTGGCCTCGGCGATCGGTACCCGGACGATGTCGGTGCCGCGCAGGGCGACCATCTTGCCGAAGTCGCCGTCGCGGACGGCCTCGATGGCGTGCAGGCCGAAGCGGGTGGCGAGCCAGCGGTCGAAGGCGCTCGGGGTGCCGCCACGCTGGATGTGCCCGAGGACCGTGGTGCGGGCCTCCTTGCCGGTGCGCTTCTCGATCTCCTTGGCGAGCCACTCGCCGACCCCGGAGAGGCGGACGTGCCCGAAGGAGTCGAGGGTGCCGTCCTTGAGGACGGCCTCGCCGTCCTTGGGCATGGCGCCCTCAGCGACGACCACGATCGGGGCGTAGGACGCCTTGAAACGCGAGGTCACCCAGGCGCAGACCTGGTCGACGTCGAAGCGCTGCTCGGGGATGAGGATGACGTTGGCGCCGCCGGCGAGGCCGGAGTGGATGGCGATCCACCCGGCGTGCCGGCCCATCACCTCGCAGACCAGGACCCGCATATGGGACTCGGCGGTGGTGTGCAGCCGGTCGATGGCCTCCGTCGCGATGCCGACGGCGGTGTCGAAGCCGAAGGTGTAGTCGGTGGCGGACAGGTCGTTGTCGATGGTCTTCGGGACGCCGACGACGGGCACGCCGTACTCGTCGGTGAGGCGGGCGGCGACGCCGAGGGTGTCCTCGCCGCCGATCGCGATGAGCGCCTCGACCTCCAGCTTGGCGAGGTTGTCCTTGATCCGGCGGATGCCGTTCTCCTGCTTGAGGGGGTTGGTGCGCGAGGAGCCGAGGATGGTGCCGCCGCGGGGCAGGATGCCGCGCACGGCGGGGATGTCGAGGCGGACGGTGTCGCCTTCGAGGGGTCCGCGCCAGCCGTCCCGGAAACCGACGAAGTCGTAGCCGTACTCCTGCACGCCCTTGCGGACGACGCCCCGGATGACGGCGTTGAGCCCGGGGCAGTCGCCGCCTCCGGTCAGTACTCCGACCCGCATGGAAATGTCCCTTCGCCGCGGTTGCCTGGTGAGGGTCACGCTAGTGGTGATCCAGGTCACACAGGGATGGGCGGGAAGGGCAATTCCGGTGAATCGGTGGGCGGTTGGTTTACTTGCCGTCAAGGGCGAAGATCACATCACCTGTGGATCATTCGTCGTCGAGGCCGCGCTCTATCGCATAACGGACCAGCTCCACCCTGTTGTGCAGCTGGAGTTTGCCGAGGGTGTTCTGGACGTGGTTCTGCACCGTGCGGTGCGAGATGACCAGGCGCTCGGCGATCTGCTTGTAGCTCAGGCCCTTGGCGACCAGCCGCAGCACCTCGGTCTCGCGGTCGGTGAGCCGGGGCGCGTCGGGCCGCTCGGCATCCGCGGCCGGGGCCGGTTCGGAGGCGAGCCGGCGGTACTCGCCGAGGACCAGCCCGGCGAGACCGGGCGTGAACACCGGGTCGCCGACGGCGGTACGGCGCACCGCGTCCAGGAGTTCCTCGGTCGAGGCCGACTTCAGCAGATAGCCGGTCGCGCCGGACTTCACCGCCTCCAGGACGTCGGCGTGCTCCCCGCTGGCCGAGAGGACCAGGACCCGCAACGCCGGGTTGTGCCCGACGAGTTCCTTGCAGACCTGGACGCCGGGCTTGGCGGGCAGGTTGAGGTCCAGGACGAGGACGTCGGGCGCGGCGGCCTTGGCCCGGCGCACCGCCTGGTCGCCGTCCCCGGCGGTGGCGACCACCTCGAACCCGGACTCGGCCAGGTCCCGGGCGACCGCGTCGCGCCACATCGGGTGGTCGTCGACCACCATCACCTTGATGCTCATCGCCGCTCCGCCTTCCCCGGGGAGACCTTCGGTACCTTCAGCTCCACTTCCGTGCCCTGCCCGGGAGTCGAGAACAGCTCGGCGCTGCCGCCGAGGTCGCGCAGCCGTCCGCGGATCGACTGGGCCACCCCGAGCCGCCCCTCCCCCTCGGCCTGGGCGAGCCGCCCCTCCGGGATGCCGGGGCCGTCGTCCCGTACGGTCACCACGATCCCGTCCGGCTCGTCCTCGACCAGGATCCAGGCCCGCGCCGTCTCCCCCGCGTGCCGGCGCACGTTCTCCAGGGCGGCGCCGACGGCGGCGGCCAGTTCACGGGCCGCGTGCGGCGCCAGCGTCACCGGAGCGCCGGGCTCGGCCAGGCTCACCCGGGACCCGGCGTACGGCGCGAGCAGCGTCCGCAGATCGACGGGACCGGAGTCGTCCGGTTCCTCGACGAGGCGTACGACCGCCCCGTCGGCGGCGTCCTCGGAGGCCCGCGAGAGCGGCACCAGGCCGCCGGAGACGAGCGTGCGCAGGGCCACCTCCTGCTCCCCGGCCAGCCGCCCGAGTTCGGCCGCCTCGCCGCCGAGGACCGCCCCGCGCCGCTGCACCATGGCGAGCACCTGGAGCACGCTGTCGTGGATGTCCCGGGCCAGCCGCTCGCGTTCCCGGGTGGCGGCCTCGATCTCCAGGGCGCGGGCGAGGGTGCGCTCGGAGGCACGGGCGACCTCCACGACGTACCCGATGGCGATGGACGCCACCCAGACCAGGACCACGCTGTGGACGGTGTCGCGGGCCGGGTGGCCGCGCTCGATCAGGTTGGCGGCGGCCACCGGGGTGGAGGCGAACGCGGCCCAGCGCCAGCCGCCCTTGATGGCGAAGGCGAGGACCGAGCCGGCGGTCCATATCGACGGCAGGGTGGGGCCGCCGCGGTCGATGTGGCCCTGGGTGACCACCCAGGGGGTCAGCACGATGCCGGTGATCGCGATCGCGAGGTCGACGGCGAGGAAGCGCTTGGTGCAGGCCGCCGCGTTCTGCACACGGGGCAGGGTCGCCAGGGTCCAGACGGTCAGGACGGCGTAGTAGCCGATGGCGACGCCCGGCCGGTCGTAGTCCTCGTAGGCGGAGGCGAACAGGCCTATCGCGTACAGCAGGGTCAGCACGCGGTAGCCGGTGAGCGCGCGCCACAGCGGCTGCTCGACCGACATCCGTACGACCCGTTCCCGCTTGGTCATGCCCCCCAGTCCCCCATCCCCGGGCCGGGCCCTCGGTCCCCGGCCCCTCGGTCCCCCGTGCGCCGCACCGTCAGGACTCGGCGGCCTTCTTCTCCGCCTTCGCGGCGTCCTTGCCGGCCTTGGCGGCCTCGGCGATCTGCCGCTTGGCGGCGGTCGCGTAGATGTCGACGTACTCCTGGCCCGAGAGCTTCATGATCTCGTACATGACCTCGTCGGTCACCGCGCGCAGCACGAACCGGTCGTGCTCCATGCCCTGGTAGCGGCTGAAGTCCAGCGGCCTGCCGATCCGGATGCCCGGACGCATCAGCTTGGGCATCACCTGCCCCGGCGGCTGGATCTTCTCGGTGTCGATCATGGCGACCGGGATCACCGGGGCGCCGCTCGCGAGCGCCACGCGCGCGAGGCCGCCGGGCTTGCCCCGGTAGAGACGGCCGTCGGGCGAGCGGGTGCCCTCCGGGTAGATGCCGAACAACTCGCCGCGCTCCAGCACCTCCAGGCCGCTCCTGATCGCCGCCTCGCCGGCGCCGCGCGCGCCGGAACGGTCCACCGGGAGCTGGCCGACACCCTTGAAGAAGGCGGCCGTCAGCCGGCCCTTCACCCCGGGTGTGGTGAAGTACTCGGCCTTCGCGATGAAGGTGACCTTGCGGTCCAGCACCGCGGGCAGGAAGAACGAGTCCGAGAAGGACAGGTGGTTACTGGCCAGGATGGCCGCGCCCTCGGCCGGGATGTTCTCCAGGCCCTCCACCCAGGGCCTGAAGGTGACCTTCAGCGGTCCCCCGATGGCGACCTTCATCGCGCCGTACAACAACCCAGTGCCTCCTGTTTCTGTCGATGAGACCTTAACCCGGAGCGCCGGGAATGGGCCCGACGACCCTGGTCGGTGTCAGTGCCGTCGCGTACGGTGAAGCACATCCGAAGTCGTCGTTCGGGCCCCGCGCAGTTCCCGCCCCCACTCATGAATTGGAGACCGAAGGTGCCGGTTCTCCCCGGAGCCGAGCCGTACCGCCATGACGGCGGGGAGGTCGGCGTCCTCCTCTGTCATGGTTTCACCGGCTCGCCCCAGTCGCTGCGCCCCTGGGCGGAGCACCACGCGGCACACGGCCTGACCGTGTCCCTGCCCCTGCTGCCCGGGCACGGCACCCGCTGGGAGGACATGCAGGTCACCGGCTGGCAGGACTGGTACGCGGAGGTGGACCGCGAGCTGCGGCTGCTGCGCGAGCGCTGCTCCCAGGTGTTCGTGGCGGGCCTGTCGATGGGCGGCACGCTGGCGCTGCGGCTGGCCGCCAAGAACGGGACGGGTGTGGACGGCGTGGTGATCGTCAACCCGGCGAACAAGGTGCACGGCCTGTCGGCGTACGCCCTTCCGGTGGCCCGCCATCTCGTGCGGACGACGCCGGGCATCGCCAGCGACATCGCCAAGCCGGGTGCGGCGGAGGTGGGGTACGACCGGGTGCCGCTGCACAGCGCGCACTCGCTGCGGAACTTCTTCCGCCGGGTGGACGGTGAGCTTCCGCAGGTGACCCAGCCGCTGCTGCTTCTGCACAGCGTCCAGGACCATGTGGTGCCGCCGGCCGATTCCGCCCGGATCCTGAGCCGGGTGTCCTCCACGGACGTAACCGAGGTCGTGCTGGAACAGAGTTACCACGTGGCGACGTTGGACCACGATGCGGACCGGATCTTCGAGGAGAGCCTCGCCTTCATCGGCCGGCTCGCACCCAGTGTCGGCAAGGAAGGGACGGCCGCAGTTGGCTGAGCACGACTCCGACCGCGAGGACCGCGAGCCGGACGAGAAAGGGGTGCCCTTCGACGAGGCGGCCGCCTGGGCGGCGATCGTCGCGGGGTACGGCGACGAACCACCGGACCCGCCGGGCGCGAAGCCCTTCAAGCCGGTGGAGGACCTCGCGCTGCCGGCGATGGAGGAGGACGACGACGCCGAGCCGGACTCCGGGGCGGCCGAGGGGCAGGTGCCCGCGAAGCCGCTGGGCAGTTCCGTCTCCTTCGCGCCCGGGGTGGGCCCGCGTGACTACACGGCGCCGGAGGCGTCCGAGGACGACTTCGACGAGGACGACGAGGGCCACTTCGTGCCGCCCGAGCCGCCGCCGCTGCCGTCCGCCGACACGACGGCCAGGTTCGCCTGGCTGGGCGTGGTCGGCGGGCCGATCCTGCTGCTGCTCGCGGTGCTGCTCGGCTGGGACATGACCTGGTGGCTGGCGACCCTGGGCATCGGCGGCTTCCTCGGCGGCTTCGTCACCCTGGTGACCCGCATGAAGACGGACGACGACGAGGACGGCGACCCGGGCCGGGGTGCCGTGGTCTGACAGCCGTCTTTACGCGGCGGGAATCCGGAGGGCGGCCAGGACCGGGAGGTGGTCCGTGGCCGTCCTCAGGTCTGTGTCGGTGATGCCGGGGAGGGCTGTCGGGACGCCGCTGGCGAGTACCTCGATGCCCTTGGTGGCGAAGATGGCGTCGATGCGCTGGTGCGGGTCGGTGGAGTCGGAGGTGAACTCGCCGCCCCAGGGTGCGGTGGTGCGGCAGTCCTGGAGGGTGTCGGCCAGGCGGCGGAAGGTGCGGCCGTCGGGGCGGTCGTTGAGGTCGCCGCCCGCGATGGCGTGTTCCACGCCCAGGCCGGCGAGGCGGTCGAGGAGCATGCCGCCCTGCTCGTGGCGCTCGTCCTGCTGAAGGCTGAGGTGGAAGCTGGCGACGCCCAGGCGGACGGCACCGAAGCGGACGACGGCGGTCGCGAGGCCGCGGCGGTGCAGGCCGGGGGTGAGCGGGAGCAGGACGTCCTCGGTGCGCTCGACGGTGGCGCGCAGGTCGCAGAGGATCGCCGGGCCCGCCGCGGTCGCCCCGCCGGTGAGGATCACCAGATCGGCGGCGGAGGCCAGCCGGGCGAGCTTCTTGCGCCAGCGGAAGAAGCGGGGGGCTTCCTGGACGAGGACCAGGTCGGGGGCGCAGGCCTTGATGACGCGGGCGAGGGCGTCGGTGTCGTCCCGCATGGAGCGAATGTTGTAGCTGAGGACGCGGATGACGGCGGAACCGTCGGGCTCTGTGTGGGAGTTGGGGAGCGGCGCCATGTGATCAATCTACGCCGGGTGCGGGAGCTGTGCGCCCAATGGGGTGGGGCGCGAGGTGCGTGCGCGGCTGCCGGTGCGTCGTGGCTTGTCGCGCCCACGCGGCGGCAGCCGCACATCAAACACAGCCCCGCGCCCCTTAGGGAAGTGCAGTTGCCGCACCTCAAAGGGTCCGGGGCATCACATGATCGGGTCGGGCTCTCTCGCCAGGTCGGCGGCGCCGACCAGGCCTGCCTCGTTGCCCAGTTGGGCGGCGATGACCTCGGCGACCGGGCGCCAGTTGCCGCCTACCAGCCAGCGCTTGTAGGACTTGCGGATCGGGTCGAGGACCAGTTCGCCCTCGTCCGAGAGGCCACCGCCGACGATGAAGGCGGAGGGGTCGAAGAGGGAGGCGAGGTCGGCGAGGCCTGCGCCGGCCCAGCGGGCGAGCTCGCGGTAGGAGTCGACGGCGACCAGGTCGCCCTGGCGGGCGGCCATGGAGATGTGCTTGCCCTCGATGCCCTCGGGGGTGCCGTCACCGAGGCCGAGCAGGATCTCGGCGGCTTCCGGGGTGGCGTTGGCGCGCTGCTTGGCGTAGCGGACGAGGGCGCGGCCGGAGGCGTACTGCTCCCAGCAGCCCTGCGAGCCGCAGCCGCAGAGCAGGCCGTCCGGGACCATGCGGATGTGACCGAACTCGGCGGCGACCCCGAAGTGGCCGCGGCGCAGCTTGTTTCCGATGATGATGCCGCCACCGAGGCCGGTGCCGAGGGTGATGCAGATGACGTTGCGGTGGCCCTTGCCGGCGCCGAACCTGTACTCGCCCCAGGCGGCCGCGTTGGCGTCGTTCTCCACGACCACGGGAAGGCCGACGCGGGCCTCGACCTTCTCCTTCAGCGGCTCCTGGCGCCAGTCGATGTTGGGCGCGAAGTAGACCGTGGAGCGCTGCCGGTTCACGTAACCGGCCGCCCCGATGCCCACGCCGACGATCTCGTGCCCGGCACGGGCGCCCTCTACGGCGGAAGCAATGGCGTCCACGATGCCCTCGGGCGTACCCGGGGTCGGCACCTTGTGGGTCGAGAGGATGTTGCCTTCCTCATCGACCACGCCGGCCGCGATCTTCGTGCCGCCGATGTCGACGCCGATGGTGAGTCCCATGAATCCCTCAGTTTCGGTCGAGCCCCGCTACGGCCAACCGTACCCGAGGGGGCTGTCAGTCGAGATCGATGCGCTCGCCCGGGCCGGTGCCCTCGCCCTTGTCGGGGCTGCCGGAGGTCCAGCGGGTCTCCTGGGCCTGGACCGCGGAGCGGTAGGCGGCGAGGAGCTCGCTGCCGGCGGCGGCCAGGTGGTCGAAGACGTCCGGGTTGCGCTCTATGACGGGCTCGACCGCGTTCTTCGCCTGCTGGACGACCTGCCGGACCACCTGCTGGGCGGCGGGTCCGGCGACCGCGCCGAGGAGCGGGGTCTGCAGGCCGGAGAGCTTGTCGGCGACGGTGTCGACGAGCTTGCGCAGTTCCTCGGCGGCCGAGCCCGGGGGCGGGCCGTACTGGGTGCGGCGGCGGGCCTTCTCCGCGGCGAGGTCCTCGGCACAGGCCGTGGCCCAGGCGTCGTCGTCCGTCGCCCGTACCTCGTCCGCGGCCTCGGAGGCGTCAGCTGTGGGGCGCTCTTCGCTCATGACGGACTCCTGACTACGGTTCGTCTCTACGACGTTACCCGAACGGGCGTACCGGTTTCACCGTCAGCGCGGCCACAGATCCGGGTCCGGCGCGAAGCGCAGCCTCAGCTCGCCGTCGCGCAGCGCCGCCCCGGCGACCGTGCAGCGGCGCAGGGCCGAGGGCAGCGAGACGATGCGGCGGAAGCCGCCCACCGTGATCACCACCTCGTCGCCGCGCCGGACGAGGTCGAGGTCGTCCCGTATCGCGCCGGGCAGCGGGATGTGCCAGACCAGGACGCCGTCCCCCTCGACCAGGTCGGCGACGGGCCACTCGACCGGGTCGGGCGCGGTGTTGACGCCGGGTGCCCCGGGCACGGCGAGCGCGGCGAGGTCGTCGGTGCCGCGCGGGTCGTGGCCGAGGTGGGCGACGGCCGTGACGTCCTGCTCCTCGCCCCACTCGGCGAGGGTCTTGCGCTGCTGGGCGACGAGACCGTGCAGCGGGGTGGCCTCGGGCAGCACCCGGTTGGCGACCACGGTCTCGGTGCGCAGTCCGCGCAGGGCGAGGCCGAGGCGGGCGGTGCGCACGGCGTCGGCGCCGGCCGGACCGGGTTCGGCGACCAGGCGTACGACGGTACGACGGTCGGCGAGGACGGCCTCGACGGCGGCCAGCTCCACGTCCCAGCGGGCGGCCGTCTCGTAGAGCCAGTCGGCGGGCATGGGCACGCCGGCGAGCCTGCCGAGGACGGGGCGCAGGGCGCGGGCTGCCTGTCGTTCGGGCGGGAGCAGCCGGCGCAGATAGCGGCGGAGTTCCTCGGGGAGGGCGAGCAGGGCGAGGGCCTGGGAGACCGGCGGGAGGTCCACGACGAGCAGTTCGTAGCGCTCGGAGAGGGCTGCGTCGCGCAGCGCGCGGAGCAGGGAGAGTTCCTCGGCGCCGGGGAGGGGGGTGAGCTCCTCGGCGTCCAGGCGGGAGGCGCCGAGGAGGTCGAGGACGTTCGCGGCGCGGGACTGGAAGGCGGTGAGGTCCTCGCGGAAGCGGGCGGCCGCGTCGGGCCGCCAGGCCGTGAGGGTGCCGGTCACGCGGGCCGGCACCGGTCCTGTCGCCGTACCCAGGGCCGCGCCGAGGGTGTCCGTGCGGTCGGCGCTCAGCACGAGGGTCGGGATGCCCTCGCCCGCGGCGCGCAGTGCGGTCGCCGCGGCGACGGTCGTACGACCGCTGCCGCCGGGGCCGGTGATCAGGAGGGTGCGCATGAGGGTGAACCGTAACGGACGTCCAGGTGAGCCCTGGCCCACCCGCGGCCGGACGACTACGCGCCCGCCTCCACCCGCTTCTTCAGTCCCGCCAGTGCCCGGTCGATGATGACCTTCTCGGCCTTGCGCTTGATCATCCCGAGCATGGGGATCTTGACGTCGACCGTCAGCGAGTAGGTGACCTCGGTCGCGCCCGCCCCCGCCGGCTTCAGCAGGTACGAGCCGTCCAGGGAGCGCAGCATCTGGGACTTCACGAGCGTCCAGGAGACCTCGTTGTCGCCGGTCCAGGTGTACCCCAGCGTCTGGTCGTCCTTGATCGCACCGGCGTCCATGACCAGCCGGACCTGCTCGGCGCGGCCCCGGGCGTCGGCCTTCAGGACCTCCGCCTCCTTCACCTCGCCGGTCCAGTCCGGGTAGCGGGCGAAGTCGGCGATGACCGCCATGACGTCGGCCGGGGCCGCCTCGATCGTGATGCTCGAGCTGGTGTGTTCCGCCATCGCCGTGGCTCCTCCAGATGCGGGCCGGTGAGACCATTTGAAAGGGGTCGCCGCACGCGTGCGCACGCGTGTGCAGCGTGAAGGCTACCGCGCGTCCGACCAGCCGACTTCACCGCCGTCCGCGGTCTTCACCATTCCAACGCCCAGGGCCGTCCCGTACCGGCGAAGTGCCCGACGTTCACGCACTCGGTGACGCCGATCCGCATCCGCTTCACCAGCGGCTGGTGGACATGTCCGAAGAGCGCATAGCGGGGGCGGGTGCGGCGGATGGCGTCCAGCAGCGCCCGGCTGCCCCGTTCGAAACGGCGCGCGACGGTGTCGTACACCAACTCCGGTACCTCCGGCGGGATGTGCGTGCAGAGCACGTCGACCTCGCCGAGCGCCTCGATCTTCGCCGCGTACTCCTCGTCGGAGATCTCGTAGGGGGTGCGCATCGGCGTCCGCAGTCCCCCGCCGACGAAGCCGAACACCCACCCGCCGATCTCGACCCGCTGCCCGTCCAGGACCGTGGTGTCCGGTCCGGCGTACTCCGGCCACAGCTGCGGCATGTCGACATTGCCGTAGGTCGCGTACGTCGGTGCCGGGAAGGCCGCGAACATCTCGGCGTACTGCTTGCGCACCGCCTTCTCGATGGCCGTGGCCCGGTCCATGCCGATGCCGCCCCAGAGCCGGGCGCCCAGCTCCCGCGCCTCCTCGAAGCGGCGGGCGGTGCGGAGTTCGACGAGGCGGTCGGCGTTCTCGACGCCGAACAGGTCGGGGAAGATGCCGCGGGAGTGGTCGGCGTAGTCGAGGAAGAGGACGAGGTCGCCGAGGCAGATCAGGGCGTCGGCGCCGTCGCCGGCTCTGGACAGGTCACGGACGTTGCCGTGCACGTCGCTGACCACGTGGACGCGGGTCCTTCGGGGGCCGGTGGGTGTGGCTGCCATGGTGATCAAGGGTAGGCCTGTGCGGCATAGGTGAACAGGCGGTGGGCGGAGCTGCGGTTACTGGTCAGTCACTAAAGGGGTGGACTACCGTACGCGAAGGAACACCAACCTGTGTGACGCACCGAACATCTCGCCGGGACCCCCTGTCGAAGAAGCCATACCGGCGGGTAACGTCCGGGCAGTCCAGTCGTGCTCAGGATTTCAACCAACGGATCTAGTGGCCCGCGGGTGAGCCCCGAGCACCTGCCCGAGCCTTGGACCGCACCGTCGCATCGCACAACGTCGTGGCGTCGGCGCCCTATGAGGAGCAGCAGTCTTGCGCGAGTTCAGCCTTCCGGCTTTGTACGAGGTCCCCGCGGACGGCAATCTGACCGACATCGTCCGCAGAAACGCCGCGCAGCATCCCGACGTAGCCGTCATGGCCCGCAAGGTCGGGGGGGTGTGGACGGACGTCACCGCCACCACCTTCCTGGCCGAGGTGCACGCGGCCGCCAAGGGCCTCATCGCCTCCGGCATCCAGCCGGGCGACCGGGTCGGCCTGATGTCCCGCACCCGCTACGAGTGGACGCTCCTCGACTTCGCGATCTGGAGCGCCGGCGCGGTCACCGTGCCGGTGTACGAGACCAGCTCGCCGGAGCAGGTGCAGTGGATCCTCAGCGACTCCGGCGCCACCGCCTGCATCGTGGAGCTCGACGGCCACACGGCCGCCGTCGAGTCGGTGCGCGAGACGCTGCCCGCCCTCAAGCACGTCTGGCAGATCGAGGCCGGCGCGCTGGAGGAGCTCGGCAGACTCGGCCAGGGCGTCACCGACGCGACCGTCGACGAGCGCAGCTCGCAGGCGAAGGCGGACGACCCGGCGACCATCGTCTACACCAGCGGTACCACCGGGCGCCCCAAGGGCTGTGTACTCACCCACCGCAGCTTCTTCGCCGAGTGCGGCAACATCGTGGAGCGGCTGCGTCCGCTGTTCCGCACCGGCGAGTGTTCGGTCCTCCTCTTCCTCCCGCTCGCGCACGTCTTCGGCCGCCTGGTCCAGATCGCCCCGATGATGGCGCCGATCAAGCTGGGCTGCGTCCCGGACATCAAGAACCTCACCGACGAACTGGCCGCCTTCCGGCCGACGCTGGTGCTCGGCGTCCCGCGCGTCTTCGAGAAGGTCTACAACTCGGCGCGCGCCAAGGCGCAGGCGGACGGCAAGGGCAAGATCTTCGACAAGGCCGCGGACACCGCGATCGTGTACAGCAAGGCGCTGGACACCCCGTCCGGCCCGTCGCTCGGCCTGAAGATCAAACACAAGACCTTCGACAAGCTCGTCTACAGCAAGCTGCGCGCGGTGCTCGGCGGCAAGGGCGAGTACGCGATCTCCGGCGGCGCCCCGCTCGGCGAGCGCCTCGGCCACTTCTTCCGCGGTATCGGCTTCACGGTCCTGGAGGGCTACGGCCTCACCGAGTCCTGCGCGGCGACCGCGTTCAACCCCTGGGACCGGCAGAAGATCGGCACGGTCGGCCAGCCGCTGCCCGGCTCGGTCATCCGCATCGCGGACGACGGCGAGGTGCTGCTGCACGGCGAGCACCTGTTCAAGGGCTACTGGAACAACGAGGCCGCGACGGCCGAGGCGCTTGCCGACGGCTGGTTCCACACCGGGGACATCGGCACCCTGGACGAGGACGGCTACCTCAGGATCACCGGCCGCAAGAAGGAGATCATCGTCACCGCGGGCGGCAAGAACGTCGCCCCGGCCGTGATCGAGGACCGGATCCGCGCGCACGCGCTGGTCGCGGAGTGCATGGTGGTGGGCGACGGGCGGCCGTTCGTGGGCGCGCTGGTCACCATCGACGAGGAGTTCCTGGGCCGCTGGGCGGCCGACCACGGCAAGCCGGCGGGTGCCACCGCGGCGTCGCTGCGTGACGACCCGGATCTGATCGCTGCGATCCAGGCCGCTGTCGACGACGGCAACGCCGCGGTGTCGAAGGCGGAATCGGTGCGGAAGTTCCGCATTCTGTCCTCCCAGTTCTCGGAGGAGTCGGGCCACCTGACGCCGTCCCTGAAGCTCAAGCGCAATGTGGTGGCGAAGGACTACGCGGACGAGATCGAGGCCATCTACCAGAAGTAGCGGGCCCCTTACGGCACTTGACGGTTCAGAAGTCCTCGGCGAGGACCCGTTCCATCGTCCGCTCGGCGAGCGCGGTGATGGTGACGAACGGGTTCACGCCGATGTTTCCGGGCACCAGCGAGCCGTCCGTGACGTACAGCTTCGAATACCCCTTCACCCGGCCGTAGTTGTCGGTCGCCTGGCCCAGTACGCAGCCGCCCAGCGGGTGGTAGCAGAAGTCGTCGGCGAACACCTTGCTGCTCGACCCGAACAGGTCGTACCGGTAGATCGTCGCGTTGGCCGCGTTGATCCGGTCGAACAGCTTCTTGGCCATGGCGACCGAGACCGCGCTCTGCGCCGCGGTCCAGCCGAGCTTCACCCCGCCGCTCGCCGAGTCGTAGGTGAAGGAGGCCCGTTGGGGGTTCTTGGTGATCGCCAGGTACAGGCTCACCCAGGTCTCGAAGCCGATGGGCAGCGGGGCGATCTCCGCGAAGACCGGGTTGTCGGTGTTGGCCCAGTCGTCGATGCCCATGACCGGCATGGTGGCCTGGTTGGCGCCGGTGGTGTCCCAGATGTGGTTGGCGCGCCCGACCATGGTGTTGCCGTTGGTGCTCCAGCCGCCCCCCACACTGGAGTTGAGCGCGGGCAGCGCACCGGTGTCCCGGGCCCGGACGAGCAGCTCGGTGGTCCCGAGGCTGCCACCGCCCAGGAACAGATAGGTGCAGCTGTACTGCTTGCTCTCGACGACGTTCCCGCTGGTGTCGATCCGGTCGACGCTCAGCAGGTACGACCCGTCGCTCGCCCGCGTGACGGACTTGACCCGCTCCAGGGTGTGGATGGTGACGTTGCCGGTGCCGAGGGCGGCGGCCAGGTAGGTCTTGTCGAGGCTCTTCTTTCCGTAGTTGTTGCCGTAGATGACCTCCTGGGCGAGCGCGGACTTGGTGGCGGTGCCGGCGGCCTCCTGCTGCATGTACCCGAAGTCGTAGACGTTGGGCACGAAGGTGGTCTTGAGCCCGGTGTTGTCGGCGGCCTTCCGGGACGTCCGGGTGAACTGGTACCACTCGGTCGACTCGAACCAGGTGGCGTCGACGGTGTTGACGCCGAGCATGGTGCGGGCGCGCGGGAAGTACGTGCTGTACATCGCGCTCGCGTCCACGGTCGGGAACTGCTCGGTGAAGTACGACTGGAGCGGGGTCACCGCCATCCCCCCGTTGACCAGGGACCCGCCCCCGACACCCCGTCCGACGTACACAGACATGTTGTCGTAGTGCACCCGGTCGAGCACGCCCGCGTAGGAGGGGATGTCCTTGTTGACGACGTCCAGCCAGAGGAAGGTGGCGAGCGGGGCCTCCGTGCGGGTCTTGAACCACATGGATCTCTTGTCCGGGGCGGCGGTGGAACAGAAGATCTTGCCGTCGGAGCCGGCCGTGTTCCACAGCTGGCCCATCTCGATCATGAGGGTCCGTACGCCCGCCTGGCCGAGCCGGAGCGCGGCCACGGCCCCGCCGTACCCGGAGCCGACCACGATGGCCGGAGCGCTGTCGACGGCGGCGGCCTCCTCGGCGGCCTGCGCCGACTGGAGGCCGATACGGGTGAGACCGGCCGCGGCGGCGGTCTGGAGGGCGATCATGCCCAGGATGTGACGTCTCGTCAGCTGACGCTGCATCAGTTTTACTGTCATGCGCGCAGCATGTGCGGATTTTCGGCTTCCGCCTAGAGGTACGACGACGTTTGCCGCAAGCCCTTGGAACAGACTTTTACAGAAGCTCCTTCAGCCGCTCCGCGAGGAGATCCCACCGCCACCGCTCCTCGACCCACGACCGCCCCCGCTCCCCCATCCGCCGGCGCAACTCGGCATCCCCCAGGAGCACCACGATCCGCTCGGCGGACTCCTCCACCGACCCGCCCCGCACGACCCACCCGGTCTCGCCGTCGAGCACCGCGTCAGGCGCGCCCCCGGAGTCCCCCGCCACCACCGGCAACCCGGTCGCCGAGGCCTCCAGATACACGATCCCGAGCCCCTCCACGTCCAGCCCGCCCCGCCGCGTCCGGCACGGCATCGCGAACACGTCCCCCGCGCCGAAGTGGGCCGGCAGCTCGGCCCACGGCACGGCCCCCGTGAACCGCACCGACGCCTCGACCCCGGTCTCCCTCGCGAGGCGCCGCAGCTCACCCTCGTACGGCCCGCCCCCCACGATCAGCAGCACCGCGTCCGGCTCGGCGGCCAGGATCAGCGGCATCGCGAGGATCAGCGTGTCCTGCCCCTTGCGCGGCACCAGCCGTGACACGCACACCACCACCGGCCGGTCGGTGAGCCCCAGCCGGGCCCGCACCGCCGCGCCCCCCGAGCCGGGATGGAAGACCTTCTCGTCCACCCCCGGCGGCAACTGCACCATCCGCCCGGCCGCCGCCGGACTGAGCGCGCCCGCGATCCGGGACCGCGTGTACTCGCCGAGATAGGTGATCGTGTCCGTCGCCTCGCCGATCCGCCCGAGCAGCTGCCGCGCGGCGGGCAGCTGCGCCCACCCCGCCTCGTGCCCGTGGGTGGTGGCGACCAGCCGCCGCGCCCCGGCCTTCCGCAGCGCCGGCGCCATCAGCCCGAGCGGGGCCGCCGCCCCGAACCACACGGAGGTGCACCCGTGCTCCCGGAGCAGCCCGACCGCGGTCCGGGTGGCCCCGGGCGTGGGCAGCAGCATCGTCGTACGATCGCGTACGACGGTGAAGGGCTGCTCCGCGTCGAACGCGCGGGTGGCCTCGACGCCCTCCCGGGTCCGCTTCCACGTGGACGCGTAGACCACCAGTCGCCCGGGGTCCAGGCGCAGCGCCATGTTGTGCAGGAAGGCCTGGATGCCTCCGGGCCGGGGCGGGAAGTCATTGGTCACGACGAGGGTCTTGTCCATCGGCGCCGACCCTACCCGCACAGGGTGTTCGGCCGTGCTTCATGGCCCCCGCACAGGCCGGCGGGGGATCATGTGGCGCACGCGCAGACAGGCGACGGACAGGGGACCGGGTGGACAGGACGGGCGTACGGCGTGCCCTCGCGTTGCTGCTGCTCACCTGGGGGGCCAGCCGTCTGGTGCTGCTGCTGTTCGTGCTGAAGGTGTTCGTGTTCCCGGGCGCGGACGTGACGACCGACGTGTCGGTGATCTACCAGGGCTGGTACGAGGTCCTGCGGCACGGAACGTTTCCCCTGGACGACGTCACCTGGCAGTACCCGCCCGCGGCCGCCCTGGCGATCCTCGCCCCCGCGCTGCTGCCCTTCCTGGACTACCCGACCGCCTTCTTCGTGCTGGCCTTCCTGGCCGACCTGGTGGTCCTCTCCCTCCTCCTCTACGCGGGCCTGCGCCCCGGCCGCACCCTGCGCGGTGCCTGGGTCTGGGTGATCGGCGTCCCGCTGCTCGGCCCGACCGTGTACTCCCGCTACGACCTGCTGGTCACCGCCGTCGCCGTGGCCGCGCTGCTCGCCGGGGCCCGGCACCCCCGGCTGATGGGCGCGCTGGCGGGCTTCGGGGCGATGGTGAAGGTGTGGCCGGCGCTGTTGCTGCTGGGGGCCGTACGGCGGCGGGCCTGGGCCGCGGCGGCGCTCACGGCGGCCGGGGTCGGCGCGCTGTTCGCGGTGGCCATGCCCGGCGCGTTCGCCTTCCTGACCTTCCAGCGGGACCGGGGCACGGAGGTGGAGTCGCTGGGCGCGCTGGCCCTGCATGTCGCCCGGCACTACGGCTGGCACGGCGAGGTGCTGCTCAACTACGGCTCGATCGAGTTCCTGGGCCCGCAGGTGAAGGCGGTGAGCACGGCGGCCCTGCTGCTGACCGCGCTCGCGTTCGGCTGGCTGCTGCTGTGGCGGCTGTCGGCGGTCCGTTTCCGGTCCCACACGCTGGCGGACGCCGCCTTCACCGCCGTCCTGATGTTCACGGTCACCAGCCGGGTGATCAGCCCGCAGTACATGGTGTGGCTGGTGGGCCTGGCCGCGGTCTGCCTGTGCTTCCGGGCCGGCCGGATGACCTGGCCGGCGGTGCTGGTCCTGCTGGCGACCTTCGTGACGGTGCTGGAGTTCCCGGTCGGCTTCTCGCACGTCGTGGTGAGCGACTGGTACGGCATCACCCTGCTGGCGCTGCGCAACGGCCTCCTCGTCGCGGCGACGGTGTGGGCGGCCCGGGTGCTGTGGCGCTCCACGGTGACCGAGGCCCCGGAGACCCGGCTGCCCGCCCAGGCCTCCCGCACCAAGGAGACCCCGGTCTCCTCCTGACCCCGGCCCCGGGTGGCCCGGTCAGCCGCCGAGCTGCTCGCCCAGGTACGCCCGCCACCGCTCGGTGAAGGCCGGCAGGGTCGTGCCGAGTTCCTTCCCCAGCGCGTCCTCCACGGCTCCCTCGCGGCCCTGGTGCGCGCCCACGGCCCGGTAGAAGGCGCCCAGCCGCTCCTCGCCCCAGTGGGCGGCAATCATCCGGCAGGCCAGCCAGCCGCCCTCGTAGGCCTCGGCCAGCTTGGTGGGGTCGTCGGTGAAGCCGAAGTCCTTGTCGGCGGGGAGGTCCTCGGGGATCTCGCCGGACTGGACGGCGCGGGTGAGTTCGGGGGCGGCCTCGGTGGGGGTGCGGCCGGTGTCGAGATAGCCGATCCAGTCGGCGTAGCCCTCGGAGAGCCAGAGCGGGGTGGCGGCCGTGGTGTGGGCGCGGGTGGCGACGTGGGTGGTCTCGTGCGTCAGCACCACCTGTCTGCCGACCGAGCCGAGGACGGCGTACGCCTCCGGGTTGAGGATGACCCGGTCCGCCGGGGTCCTGCCGGAGCCTCCGGCCTCGCCCGTGGTGACGGCGGCGATGCCCCGGTAGTTGGCGGCGGGGGCGCCGAGCAGGCCCGCCATGCCGTTCAGCGACGCGGGTACGAGCAGGACCACCCGCCCGGTCCAGTCCGTGCCCCAGACCTTGGAGACCTCGGGGACGGCGGTGTCGGCGAGGCGGGCGTAGCCCTGCAGCGTGTCCTGGGACTGGCCGACGCCGAGGACCAGGCTGTGGGCGCCCTTGACGGCGGTCACCGTGCCCTGGTCCCAGAGTTGCTGGCCGGCCTTCTTGGCGGGCTTGTCGTATGTGACATACCACCGGCCGTCGGCGGTGCGGTCGAGGGTGAGGGTGCGGTCGGTCGTGACCGGCGCCTTGTCGTAGCCCTGGATCCGGTAGCGCAGTTGCGCCTGGGCGGTGGCCTCGGCGCCGTCGCGGTGCACGGCGGTGACCCGGTAGCCCCACTCCGCGAGCGGTACGGCGCGCAGGGCGGCGTAGGAGGCGCGGGTGCCGGTCTCGCCGTACGCCTGCTCGTCGTGGCCGAGTACGGCGGCCGCGCGCCGGTCGAGGACCTGCTGCACCTCGGCCGTCGCCGTCCCGGTCGCCGTCCGTCCGCCGCCGCATCCCGTCAGCGGCAGGAGCAGCAGGCAGAGACCCACCGCTCCTGAGCGCCACGCCCGTCCGCCACCAGCCACTTTCCGATCGTACGGGGCGGGGCCCGGAAGTCAGGGCCTGGTGACGGAGGAGACCGGCATCATTCCGACCGGGTCGTAGCGGACCGGGGCGCCCGGGTAGGGGGCGTGGATGACCTGGCCGTGGCCGACGTACATGGCCACATGGC
Organism: Streptomyces sp. NPDC048288; assembly: GCF_043201555.1. Taxonomy (NCBI): domain Bacteria; kingdom Bacillati; phylum Actinomycetota; class Actinomycetes; order Kitasatosporales; family Streptomycetaceae; genus Streptomyces; species Streptomyces sp. NPDC048288. Next base: position 917,588 of record NZ_JBICZD010000001.1, on the reverse strand, counting down.
TGGCGTCGGAGCGGTAGACGACCAGGTCACCGGGTTGCGCCTGGGAGAGCGGGACCTGGTGGCCGGCGTAGCGCTGCTCCTGCGAGGTGCGCGGCAGGTGGATCCCGGCGTGCGCGTACGACCACTGCATCAGGCCCGAGCAGTCGAAGCCGGAGGGGCCGCTGGCGCCCCACACGTACGGCTTGCCGAGGGCGGCGCGGGCGGCGGCGATCGCGGCGGCGGCGCGGCCGTTGGGGGCGGCGACGCCGGAGAGGTCGGGCAGGTCGGCGCGGTCGTCGCCGCGGGAGGCGTGTTCGAAGGCGGCGCGGTCGGCGGCGGGCATCCCGTCGAGGATCTGCCGGGCCCTGGCGAGCTTCTTCTCCACGGTCGACTTGTGGGAGGCGACGGCCTTGCGGCTGCGTTCCAGCTCGGCGAGTTTCCCGGCGGTCTCGGCGCGCTCCTGGGCGAGTTCGCGCATCGCCCCCTGGAGCTCCCTGAGCTGTCCGGCCCGGCGGACGTCGATGCGGTCGATCAGGGAGGCCCGGTCGAGGTAGTCCTGGGGGTCGTCGGAGAACAGCAGGGCCACGGTGGGGTCGATGCCGCCGGAGCGGTACTGGGCGCCGGCCAGCGAACCGAGCGCCTCCCGCATGGTGTTGATGCGCTGCTGCTGGCGGGCGATGCGGTCCTGGGCGTCGTTGACCTCGTGGCGCAGCGCGTCGGCCCGCTCGTCGGCCTTGTTGTAGGCCTCGGTCGCCTCCTCGGCCTGCTGGTACAGCCGGTCCACCTCGGCGCGGCCGTCCGGATGCGGGGCGGCGCTCGCCGGTACGGCGCCGAGCGCGGCGGCCGCGGCCGACAGCACGCAGAGGGCGGCACCTGCGCCCCGGTTGAACCCGGACGGTGCGAGACGGCGATGAAACCCCACGGCGGTCCTTCTGCTGGCGGACAGGTACCGCTTCCCCCGGCGCCGGGGACGGGGATGCCCGGGCGCCGGGGGAAACGCGCCAGACAGTAGCCGTGCGACCACACCCCGGCCAAAGACCCCGGCGGCCACGCAACGTGACGCCCCGCCGCTGACGCAGGTCACCGGCGGGGCGTGGAGTCAGTATGGGTTGCCGCGATTCGCCCGTTCGGGCGCAACGTGGAGTTGATCTTCGGCCGTACGGGTGTCCGCTTAACCGGATGGGGTCAGATCCGGACGCCGAACTCGAACGTCATGTTGCTGATCGACTCGTAGCGGACCACGGCGCCGGTGTGCGGGGCGTGCAGCACCTGGCCGTTGCCGGCGTAGAGGCCGACGTGGTGGTAGTCGCCGTAGAAGATGACCAGGTCGCCGACCTTGAGGTCGCTCTGGCTGTAGATCCGGGTGCCGGCGTTGGCCTGGGCCTCGGAGGTGCGCGGGATGGTGACGCCGGCCTGGGCGTAGGCCCAGGAGGTCAGGCCCGAGCAGTCGAAGGAGGAGGGTCCGGAGGCGCCGTAGACGTAGGGCGAGCCGATCACGGACTGGGCGGCGGCGAAGGCGGCGGCGGCCCGGCTGGAGGCGGAGCCGGTGTTGCCGAGGTCCACGCGGGAGGAGGCGCGGCTGGCGGCCTGGGCCTGCTCGGCGTCGAGCGCGGCCTTCTCCTTGGCCGTCAGGGTGTTGAGCAGCTTCTGCGCGTCGGCGAGCTTGGACTGGACGGCGCTCTTCTGCTTGGCCAGCTCGGTGCGGGTGGCGGAGAGGTCCTTGAGCTTGTCGGTGGCCTCTGCCCGCTCCTGGGCGAGTTCGCGCTGTTTGTCCTGAATCTTCTTGAGGGCCTCGACCTGCTGGCTGCTCAACTGGTCGAGCGTGGAGGCCTTGTCGAGGTAGTCGTCCGGGTCGGACGAGAGGAAGAGCTGGACGGACGGATCTATGCCGCCCGAGCGGTACTGCGCGGTCGCCATCGAACCGAGGCTGTCCCGCAGCTTGTTGAGGTCCTCCTGACCACGGGCCACGTTGTCCTGGATCGTGGAGATCTCCTTCTGCAGCTTCTGCTGCTTCTCCTTGGCGCCGTCCAGCTTCTCGGTGGCCTGCTCGGCCTCCTCGTAGAGCTTGTCGACCTTGGCCTTGACCTCGTCCTTGCTCAGCTTCTCGCTGGGCGCCGCGTTGGCGGCGTTGGCGCTGAGGACTACGGCTGCGGCCGCTGCGGTGGTGAGCACGGTCACGCGCGCACGGCTCGGCTGCTTGGGTCGACGATGGGACGCCACGGAGACGGGCTCCTTCGTTTGAGTGATCACCCGTGTGGAGGTTCGAGCCCAGACCCTAGTGACCCTCCTGTGATCAGTTCAAATCCCAACAGCCAAAAATCTGGTCACGCAACACACTCTTTGCACATAACTAACGTCCCGTGATGCTCGATTGACCCTACGTTGCGTGACGATCCACCCAATTCGGGCATTGCATATGCACGTTGAACGTTCAGGACAGTCGCTTCAGAAGCATCGCAGAAGCCACCGGACGGGCACCGGCCCGCGCGACCCCGTCGGCGACCTCGCGGTCGGTCGAGGCGACGATCACCGGGCGGCCCGGCGGCTCGGCGCGCACCAGCTGGCGGATCAGCTCGTCCGCCGTGACACCGGGCTTCGAGAAGAGCACCCTGACCCCGCGCGGCGGGGCGAGCAGCACCGGGGCCGCCAGTTCCGCGCCGTCGAAGACACAGGTGACCTCGGCGCCGGTCTGCGCGGCGAGCTGGGAGAGCTGGCCGAGCAGCCGCAGCCGCTGCTTCTCCAGCGGCATCTGCGGATAGCCGGTCTTGGTCACGTTGTAGCCGTCGACGACCAGGTGCGCCTGCGGCAGGGCGAGCAGCTGGTCGAGGACGGCCGGGTCGTGCTCGGACAACGCCCGGGCGGCGATGTCCTTCGGCGTCATCCGCCCCGGCTCGACCGCGTCCACCGTGTCGGCGGGACGCAGCGACACCGGCGGCAGGGCCAGTTCCCGGCGCAGTCCCTGGGCCGAGTCCAGGACGGTGTCGAGCAGCAGCCGCAGCCGCATGTCCTCGACGCTGCGTCCCTCGCGGGCGGCCCGGCGGCTGGCCTCCAGGGCGGCCTCCACCTCGCCGAGCCGGGCCTTGAGCCGCCGGCTCTCGCTCTCGGCGGCGGACACGTGCGCCTGCCCCTCGGCCCGCCCGGCCTCCATCTCGGCCTGCAGCTTGCGCAGGGCGGCCTCGCCCCGCTTGACGTCGCTGAGGGCCGCCCGCAGCTTGCGGTGAAGCGATTCCGCTTCCCTCTTCGCCGTCTCCAGCTCCGTGCGCAGCCGCTCCGTCTCGCCGCGGGTCTGCTCCCGGGCCCGGTCCAGCTCCTCGCGCAGCCGCTCCAGTTCGGCGCGGCTCTCCTCGTCGGCCCGCTCTGCGTCGGCCCGCAGGGCCTCCTCGCCGGCCGCCGTCACGAGCTTCACCCAGCCCGTGGGGCGCAGTACATAGGCCGCGGCCGCCACATCGAGCGGGTCCGCGGCCGGGGGCGGGGAGCCGGAGTCCAGGGCGCCGGCCAGTTCCGGCTGGGCCTCTCTCAGCTTCTCCCCGATCCGCTGCCGGAAGAGGGTGTCGGTCTCCAGCGCGGCCGCCATGGCGTTCCCGGCGAACTTGGCCCGCCGGTTGGGGGCGAACCGGGCGTACTGCCGCAGCTGTGCGGGCAGTTCGGCCATCGTCAGCCCGCCGAAGCCGTCCGACACGATCTGTACGACCCGCCGCCGCACGCCGTCGGGCAACGGACGGTCAAGCACCTCGGCGGTGCCGTCGCCCGGCCCCCCGCCTGTGGTCTCCACCATCCGTCACACCCCATCACCTGTTGGGGCCGTCTCCCGGTCTCAGGAGTCGGCACCCGGCCTGTCCACGAGTTCCACCTGGTCCACCGCGTTGCACCAGCGGCAGCGCACCGACTCGATGGTCTCACTGACCACCTCGCGCTCCTCGACCTTGGGCTCTCCGGCCAGGTCGAGGTGGAGGTACTCCACGACCTTCGACGAGCGGGTCACGTCGAAGCGCGTGAGGTTGCCGCAGAGGGTGCAGCGCCACCGCGTCGTGGCGGTCGGCAGGGGAACCGTCATCGTGGCTTGTTCGCTTCCTTCTAGTGTCCGTGACGCGCCGTCCCGACGCGTGTGGCTCGTTACCCTACGGCCTGGCGGGTACCGGACGCCGCCCTGTCCAAGGCGGCGAGGCGATCTGCACCGCTGCGTCCTGTTACGCCATGCTCTATGTCCATGATCGGCAACCGGAACACGACGGCCGCCCGGACCCTGCGGAGCCTGCGGAGCCTGCGGGGCACGTCGGCGCCCATGACGTACACGCTGATCGCGGTGTGCTGCCTGATCTTCCTGCTCGGCCCCGCCTCCGGCTTCACGCCGTCCTACGGCACCGGGGACGCCCTGGCGGCGGCGCAGCGGGCGTACTTCCGGCGCTGGGGCGTGGTCCCCGCCGACCTGTTCGACGGCCCGGTGCGGGAGGTGCTCACCCCGGCCACGGCGCTGTTCATCCACGGCAGCTGGGTGCACCTGCTCGGCAACATGCTCTTCCTCTTCGTCTTCGGGGCGATGACCGAGGAGCGGATGGGCCGCGTGGAGTTCACCCTCTTCTACCTCGGCTGCGGCTATCTCGCGCTGCTCGGCTACGCGGCCGCCAACTCCTCGTCCCAGCAGTCGCTGGTGGGGGCGTCCGGGGCGATCTCGGCGGTCCTCGGAGCGTTCCTGTACCTGTTCCCCAGCGCCCGCGTGACCAGTCTTCTCCCCTTCCTCTTGTTCCTGCCCCTGCGCTTCCCGGCCTGGGTGGTGCTCCCCTTCTGGGCGGCCCTGCAGTGGCTCGCCCTCGGCCAGGCCCCCGCCGGCCCCGGCGTCGCCTACCTCGCCCACCTGGTCGGCTTCGGACTCGGCTTCGGGTACGCGTGGGTGCGATACGGCCGTACGACTAAAGTGAGGACCGCCCCAGCCCCGGCACCCGAGGGAGAGAACCAGCCGTGATCACCGCGATCGTCCTCATCAAGACCAGCGTGGACCGGATCCCCGAGATCGCGGAACAGATCGCCGCGCTGGAGAGCGTCAGCGAGGTCTTCTCCGTCACCGGCACGTACGACCTGATCGCCATGGTCCGGGTGCAGCAGCACGAGGACCTCGCCGAGGTCATCCCCGGCCGCATCAGCAAGATCCCCGGCGTGGAGGGCACCGACACGCACGTCGCGTTCCGCACGTACTCCCAGCACGACCTGGAAGCGGCGTTCGCGATCGGCCTGGACAGCTAACCCCTCAGCCCCTCAGCCCCTCAGTCCTTCAGGGCGAGGACGGTGATGCCGTCGGCGGTCGCGACGTAGATGCGGCCGTCGCGGACGACCGGGCTCTGGGTCCCGGTGGACACCCCGCCCTCGACCCGCTTCCGCCAGGTCCGTCCGCCCTTGCGGTTCAGGCCGAAGAGCGTCGAGCCCTGGCGCACGTAGAGCGTGCCGGCCGCGACCGCGGGGTCGCTGTACTGGTTGCCGTCGGCGGTGAACGAGGACGCCCACGCCTTCGATCCGTCCGCGGGGTCGAGGGCCAGGATCTCGTAGTCGCTCGCGGTGACGGCCAGGCCGCCGAACGCCACGCTCGTGAAGTAGCGGCTGCCGGCCGGCAGGTCGTTCCCCGACTTGTGCCACAGCGGCTTGCCCGCGCGGCTGATGCCGTGCAGCATCTGCTCGCCGCCCGACCCGACCACCAGGACGTCCCCGACCAGCGTCGGCCGCCCGGTGTCGCTGCCGGCGGCCGTCGCCCACAGCCGCCGCCCGCTTTTCGCGTCCAGGGCGAGGAGCTGGTCGCCGAAGGTGCCGCAGTAGATCACGCCGTCCGCGGCCAGCGGCTCGCTGGTGGGCGCGGGACCGGTCGGCATGTCCCAGGCCTTGGTGCCGTCGGAGGCGTAGGCACGCACCCCGCCCTTGTCCGCGGAGCCGTACGACACCAGGACCAGGCCGCCCGCGGCCACCGGGACCTGGCTGTCGCCGGCGACCGGCCTGGTCCAGCGCACCTTGCCGTTCCGGTCGAGGGCGCAGAGCCGGGTGGACCCCTCCCCGTTGTCGTACAGCAGGCAGTACACACCGGCGGCGGTGGCGAGCGGGGACATCACCGGCCCGCCCAGCCGGGTCGCCCGGACGGCGCGGCCGTACGGGTCCAGGGCGTGCAGCGAGCCGTCCGCGCCGCCGACGTACACCAGCTTCCCGTCCGGGGACAGTGCCGCGCAGGGGCCGCGCTGCCCGCCCAGTCCCTGGACCTGGTACTGCCAGCCCGTCAGGGGCGCGCCCGACGCGGTCGTCCCCTTCTCCTCCCCCGCCCCCGGCCGGGCCGTGCTCCCCGAGGAGCCCCGCAGCCACAGCCAGCCGCCGGCGCCCGCGGCCGCCACGGCCGCCGTACCGCCCGCCAGGCCCGCCAGCAGGCGGCGCCGGGAGGGGGCGACGGGGCCCTGGGCGACGGCCGGGGTGTCCGTGACCGTCACGGGCGCCATGTACTCGACCCGGCTGTCCCGCTCCCCCGAGCCGTGCTCCGGCATCCAGCGGGTGCCGTCGTCCGCGTTCCCGGGCCGGGTCGGGGCGCCGCCGGTGTACCACCCGGCCCGCAGTCCCGCGCGCAGGCTGTCCGCCGTGTGCCCCACCGCCGCGACCACGTCGGCGGGCGTCGGCCGGGCGTCGGGGTCGTCGCGCAGGCACGCCTCCACGAGCGCCAGACGGTCCTTCGGTACGGCGGACAGGTCGACGTCCCCGGTCAGGATCCGCAGCAGAACGACCGAATCCTGCCCCTCGCCGAAGGGCTCCCGGCCGCCCGCCGCGTAGGCGAGGACCGCGCCGAGCGAGAAGACGTCACTGGCCGGGCCGACCTGGGCGCCGTTGCGGATCTGCTCGGGCGAGACATAGCCGACGGACCCGACGATCACCCCGGTCCGGGTCAGCGCCGTCCCCTCCAGGGCCCGGACGATGCCGAAGTCGATGACCCGGGGGCCGTCCGGCGCCAGCAGGATGTTGGAGGGCTTGAGGTCCCGGTGGACCAGGCCCCCCGCGTGGATCGCGGCCAGCGCCTCGCCCAGCGCGGCCGCGAGCAGCCGTACCGCGTCCCCGGTCAGCGGGCCGCCGTCGAGGATCGCGTCCCGCAGGTTGGGGCCGTCCACGTACTCGGTGGCCATCCACGGCCGGTCCGCCTCGGTGTCCGCGTCCACCACCCGTGCGGTGTACGTGCCCGCCCCGCCGACCGTCCCCGCGGCCCGCACCTCGTGCCGGAACCGGGCCCGGAAGGTGCGGTCCTCCGCGTGCTCGGCCCGCACCACCTTGACCGCGAGCCGGGGGCCGCCCCGGGCCTCGGCGAGGTAGACCTCGCCCATGCCTCCGGACCCGAGCCGGCCCAGGACCTGGTAGGGACCGATGGTCCGCGGGTCTGTCTCCCGCAGCTCCTGCACTCCGCGCTCCCCCTGCTCTCCGTACAGCTGCCGAGGTGAGCGTATACGCGCGAGTGGACGTCAGTCCGTCACACGGCCGGTACGCAACGGCCGTCCTCCGTGCGGTAGTTCCACTTCGCGCCGTCCCGGACCAGTTCCCGTACGGCGCCCACGAACCGCTCGACGTGCTCGTCCGGGGTCCCCGCCCCGAAGCTGACGCGGATCGCGTTGAGGGACTTCTCGCCCGGTGCCGCCTCCGGCGCCCCGCACTCGCCCTGGGTCTGCGGGTCGGAGCCGAGGAGGGTCCTGACCAGCGGGTGGGCGCAGAAGAGGCCGTCGCGGACGCCAATGCCGTACTCGGCGGAGAGGGCGGCGGCGAAGTGGGAGCTGTTCCAGCCGTCCACCACGAAGCTGATCACGCCGACCCGCGGGGCGTCGTCGCCGAACAGGGAGAGGACCCGGACCTCCGGGACCTCGGCCAGTCCCGCCCGCACCGTCTCGATCAGGTGCCGCTCACGGGCGACCAGCGTGTCGAAGCCGGCCTCGGTGAGCGCCTTGCAGGCGGAGGCGATGGAGTAGGCGCCGATGACGTTGGGCGAGCCGGCCTCGTGCCGGGCCGCGCTCTCGTGCCACTCCACGGCCACTCCCCCGTCCTCGCGCCGGGTGACCTTGCGGCTGGCGCCGCCGCCCGCGAGGTAGGGCTCGGCGGCCTGGAGCCAGTCGGCGCGGCCGGCGAGGACGCCGGAGCCGAAGGGGGCGTACAGCTTGTGACCGGAGAAGGCGACCCAGTCGACGTCCAGGTCCTGGACGGAGACGGGGTGGTGCGGGGCCAGCTGGGCGGCGTCCAGGACGATCCGGGCGCCGTGGGCATGCGCGGCGGCCGCCATCTCCCGTACCGGCCACAGCTCGCCGGTGACGTTGGAGGCGCCGGTGACGCAGACCAGGGCCGGGCCGTGGGGGTCGCGGTCGGCGAGGGCGCGCTCCAGGGTCTCGACGGCCTGGCGCGGGGTGCGGGGGGCGTTGAGGTAGGTGACGCGGGCGTCCTGCCACGGCAGCAGGGAGGCGTGGTGCTCGGTCTCGAAGACGAAGACCTGGCAGTCGGCGGGCAGGGCGCGGGCCAGGAGGTTCAGGGAGTCGGTGGTGGAGCGGGTGAAGACCAGCTGGTCGTCGGGGCGGCAGTCGAGGAACTCGGCGACGGTCCGGCGGGCGTTCTCGAAGAGGTCCGTGGAGAGCTGGGAGAGGTAGCCGGCGCCGCGGTGGACGCTGCCGTAGTACGGCGCGTACGCCGCGACGTCGTCCCAGACCCGCTGGAGGGCGGGGGCGCTGGCCGCGTAGTCGAGGGCGGCGTAGGTGACCTCGCCGCCGGTGACCAGCGGGACGGTGACATCCCGGCCCAGAACGGACAGAGGGGCACAAACGGACTGGGCGGAGGCAGCGGTGGAGACGGACATGGCGGAACTCCTGTGAGGGTAAGCGGAACCGCCGCGCCGGACGGTGTGTCGACGGCACGGGGAAAGCTGAAAAGGGGTACGCGGAGGCGGGGCTCTACGCCCTATCGCATTCGCTTGCTCACAGAGGGCTCCCTCGTACGACCAGGACCCCTGGTGTGTCGAGGGGTCCGCGCTTGCCGTAGACCTCGCTGCCTACGACCTGGTCTTCACCCGGGGCACCCCGCCACGGACGGAGGGTTGCCGGACAGTCGGCCGGGGCCTCATGACTGTCACTCATGACCTGGAAAGAAACGTAGGGGAAGTGATCGCCACCGCGCAACTTCTGTCCGGATGACGGGACGGGGGCCCGGCGGTGCCGAACCCCCGTTGCCCCTACCTGTGCGTCGCCGCCGCCCAGCGTTCCAGTGCGTGCTTGGCCGCGCCGGAGTCGATGGAGTCGGCGGCCTTGGCCATGCCCGCGCGGAGCTGTTCGGACAGCGTGCCCGGGCCCGGGTCCAGGGCGACCAGGGCGGCCGCCGAGTTCAGCAGGACCGCGTCCCGTACCGGGCCCTGGTCGCCGTCCAGGAGCCTGCGGGCGACCTCCGCGTTGTACGACGGGTCGCCGCCCCGCAGGGCCTCCACCGGGACCAGGTCGATGCCGACGTCACGGGGGTCGAAGGTCTGCTCGGTGACCTTGCCGTCGCGGACGACCCAGACGTGGGACGTGGCGGTCGTGGTGAGTTCGTCGAGGCCGTCGTCGCCGCGGAAGACCAGCGAGGAGTGGCCGCGCTCGGCGAAGACGCCCGCGACGACGGGGGCCATGCGCGGGTCGGCGACGCCGACCGCCTGGGCCCGCACCCGCGCGGGGTTGGTCAGCGGGCCGAGGATGTTGAAGACCGTGCGGATGCCCAACTGGCCGCGCGCGGCGCCCGCGTGCCGCAGCGCCGGGTGGAACTTGACGGCGAAGCAGAAGGTGATGCCCGCCTCCTCGGCGACCTCGGCGACCCGCTGCGGGGTCAGGTCGAGGTTGACGCCGAGCTTCTCCAGGACGTCCGAGGCGCCGGACGCGGAGGAGGCGGCGCGGTTGCCGTGCTTGACGACCTTCGCGCCGGTGCCGGCCACCACCAGCGCCGACATCGTGGAGATGTTCACCGTCTTCGCGCCGTCACCGCCGGTCCCGACGATGTCGACCGTGCGGCCCGGCACCTCGATGAGGTTGGCGTGCTCGTACATCGTGCGGACCAGGCCGTTGATCTCCTCGACCGTCTCGCCCTTGGCCCGCAGCGCGACCACGAAGCCGGCGATCTGGGCGTCGGTCGCCTGGCCGCGCATGATCTGGTCCATCGCCCAGGCCGTGGCCTCGGCGCTCTGGTCCTGGCCGTACAGCAGCGCGTTCAGTACCTCGGGCCAGGAACGGCCCGCCGCGGTGTCGCCTCCAGCGGGGGTCACAGCGCTCATAAGGCCGCTCCTGATCGTCGTACCGGGAAATGGTGCCTGTGAGGCCTACCCTATCCAGCCCCGGGCACCGCGAAGGGCCCCCGTCCGGTGTACGGACGGGGGCCCTTCGGCTGTGGCGTGGCGACGCCGTCGATCAGTGGTGGCCGTGGCCGCTCGTGATCTCCTTGTACTCCTCGACGGACGGCTTCGGGATCTGGTTGTCCTCGCCGTAGTAGGCGTTGCTCAGCTTGGCGCGGAGCTTCTCGGACCCCTTGATCTTGCGCTCGACACCGTTCTCGTCCACCGCCGGGCCGATCTCGGCCGGCTCGTACTGGTGGTGGGCGGTGAGGGTGTGCAGCTGCTCCTGCGAGAGCGGCTCGTGGATCTCGACGAACTCACCGTGCGGCAGCCGCTTGATGATGCCGGTCTCGCGGCCGTGCAGCACCTTCTCCTTGTCGCGGCGCTGCAGACCGAGGCAGATCCGCTTGGTGACGAGGAACGCGATCACCGGTCCGGCGAAGAAGAAGATCCGGACGAACCAGGTCACGTCGTTGATCGACAGGTGGAAGTGGGTGGCGATGAGGTCGTTGCCACCACCGATCAGGCCCACCATGTACACGGTGATCCAGGCGACACCGAATCCGGTACGGGTCGGGGCGTTGCGCGGGCGGTCCAGGATGTGGTGCTCGCTCTTGTCGCCGGTGACCCAGGACTCGATGAACGGGTAGAGCGCGATCGCACCCAGGACCAGACCGAACAGGACCAGCGGGATGAAGACGCCCAGGACCAGGGTGTGGCCCCAGAAGTTGATCTCCCAGCCGGGCATGTAGCGGATCAGACCCTCGGCGAAGCCCATGTACCAGTCGGGCTGGGCGCCGGTGGACACCTGGTCCGGACGGTAGGGGCCCATGGCCCAGATCGGGTTGATCTGGGTGGTCGCCGCGATGGCCGCGATGACACCGAAGACCAGGAAGAAGAAGCCTCCGGCCTTGGCCATGTAGACCGGCAGCAGCGGCATGCCGACGACGTTCTTCTCGGTCTTTCCGGGGCCCGCGAACTGCGTGTGCTTGTGGTAGAAGACCAGGATCAGGTGGCCGACCATCAGGCCGAGCATGATGCCCGGCAGCAGCAGGATGTGGATCGAGTAGAACCGCGCCACGAAGTCGTGGCCGGGGAACTCGCCGCCGAAGAGGAAGTACGAGATGTACGTGCCGACGATCGGCATCGACAGGATGGCGCCCTCGGTGAAGCGGACACCGGTGCCGGAGAGCAGGTCGTCCGGGAGCGAGTAACCGGTGAAACCGGTGAACATGCCCAGGACGAACAGCAGGAAGCCGAACAGCCAGTTGATCTCACGCGGCTTGCGGAACGCGCCCGTGAAGAACACGCGCATCATGTGCACGAACATGCCGGCGAGGAAGATCAGCGCGGCCCAGTGGTGGATCTGCCGGATGAGCAGGCCACCGCGCACGTCGAAGGAGATGTGCAGGGTCGAGTTGAACGCCTCGGACATCAGCTGACCCTGGAGCGGGACGTAGCTGCCGTGGTACGCCACCTCGTTCATCGACGGGTGGAAGAACAGCGTCAGATACACACCCGTGAGGATGATGATGATGAAGCTGTACATGCACACTTCGCCCAGCATGAACGACCAGTGGTCGGGGAAGATCTTGCGCATGTTGGACTTGGCCAGGGAGTAGATCCCGAGCCGTCCGTCGGCCCAGTCGGCGACACGCTCGCCGGCCGGTGCCTTCCCGCGCTCGCGGGACTCTGAGTTCTCGTTGGTGCTCATCCGCGCTCCCAGAAGGCAGGACCGACGGGCTCGTCGAAGTCGCCGAGCGCCTGGAGGTAGCCCTCCTCGCTCACGCCGATGCGCAGCTGCGGCAGGGCGTGGCCGGCCGGGCCGAAGATCACTCGGGCTCCGTCGGAGAGGTCGAAGGTGGACTGGTGGCACGGGCAGAGCACGTGGTGGGTCTGCTGCTCGTACAGCGAGATCGGGCAGCCCACGTGGGTGCAGATCTTCGAGTAGGCGACGATGCCCTCGTGCGACCACTCGAGCTCGCGCTTGTCCTTGATGTTGTCCGGCTGCAGCCGGATGATCATCAGGGCCGCCTTCGCCATGACGTTCTGGAAGTCCTCCTGGTCTTCCTCGACGCCCTCGGGCTTGGCGAACGTCAGGGAGCCGACGGCGACGTCGGAGGGACGCAGCGGCTCGTTGGTGTTCATGTTGACGAGCAGCTTGCCCTTCGACCACGCCGTGTGGCGCAGCGAGGTGCCGGGCAGCGGGCCGAGGTCGCGCAGCAGCACGACGCCGGAGAGCGGGACCAGGGTCAGCGCGCCGAACATCGTGTTGCGGATCAGCTTGCGCCGGCCGATCGCCGACTCCTTGGCACCCTGCTTGAAGTCGGCCAGGACCTTGGCCTTGACCTCGGGCTCGGCCGAGATGGCGTGCCGCTCGTCGGCGACCTCCACGTCGGACATCAGGGTGCGGGCCCAGTGGACCGCGCCCGCGCCGATGCAGAACAGGGCCGCACCGAGCGTCAGGCCCAGGGCGAAGTTCAGCGCGCTGATGTGACCGAGGGGGAAGACGAAGATCGCCTTGTCCTTCGGGATCGTCACATAGGACGCGATGAAGCCGACCGTGGCCAGCATCGACACCGTGAACAGCAGGGCGACGACGCGCTCGGACCGCTTGGCGGCCCGCTCGTCGATGTCCTGGATCCGGTGCTCGTGGGGCGGCAGACCCGGGTCCGCGAACGGGTTCTTCTCGTCCGCGACGCTCACGGCGCCGTGCGCGTGATCCTGCTCAGCGGGCAGGTTCTCTTCTGGAATGTCTTGGCTACTCATGACTTCTTGGCCTTTGCGGTCCGAGCGGCGACCCAGACGGCGACCGCGATCAGCAGGCCGAGACCGAAGATCCACGCGAACAGACCCTCGCTGACCGGCCCGAGGCCGCCCAGGTTGAGACCGCCGGGGTTCACCGTCTTGCTGCTGTTGACCGAGTCGAGGTACGCGATGATGTCCTTCTTGTTCTTCTCCGACAGCGTCGTGTCAGGGAAGGACGGCATGTTCTGCGGGCCCGTCTGCATGGCCTCGTAGATGTGCTTCGGGTCGACGCCCTGCAGGTCCGGCGCGAACTTGCCCTTGGTCAGCGCGCCACCCGAGCCGACGAAGTTGTGGCACTGCGCGCAGTTGGTGCGGAACAGCTCGCCACCCGCGGCGATGTCGGCACCGTCCGGACCGTACTGGTCCTTGGTCGGCACCGAGGGACCGGCGCCCAGCGAGGCGATGTACGCCGCGAGCTGGTCGATCTGGGCCTGGGTGTAGATGTTCTTCTTCTTGACGACCTGCGGGCCCTGCGAGGTCGCGGCCGGCATACGGCCGGTGCCGACCTGGAAGTCGACGGCCGCGGCGCCCACGCCCACCAGGCTGGGGCCGTCGGACGAACCCTGACCGCCGGTGCCGTGGCAGCTGGCGCAGCCGACCGAGTAGAGCTTCTTGCCCTCCTCGATGGTCAGGGACTGGGATGTTTCATCGGCCTGCGCCTTGCTCGCGGGCGCGAGAGCGGCGTAGGCCCCCCCAGTGCCCACCAGCGCAAGGAGTAGGACGACGAGCGCCGCCAGCGGATGGCGTCGTCGTGCGGAGAGCTTTTTCACGGATTACCCCGGTGTCAGGATCTTCTGCGTCGATGCTTCTGGAAAGTGCGCTTCTGCGGCGCGCGTGCCGGCCCGGCTACTTGATCAGGTAGATCGTGGCGAAGAGGCCGATCCAGACGACATCGACGAAGTGCCAGTAGTAGGACACGACGATGGCCGCGGTCGCCTGCTCGTGCGTGAACCTCTTCGCCGCGTAGGTGCGCCCCAGGACGAACAGGAAGGCGATGAGGCCGCCCGTCACGTGCATGCCGTGGAAGCCGGTGGTCAGGTAGAACACCGAGCCGTACGGGTCGGAGGAGAGCGAGAGCCCGTCCTTCTTGACCAGTTCGGTGTACTCGTAGATCTGACCGCCGATGAAGATCGCACCCATGATGAAGGTGACGATGAACCATCCCCGGAGCTTCTTCACGTCCCCGCGCTCGGCGGCGAACACGCCGAGCTGGCAGGTGAGGGAGGAGAGCACCAGGATCGTGGTGTTGGTCGCGGAGAACGGAAGGTTGAGATGGCTCGCCATCTCCTTCCAGTGCGCCGGACCGGTCACCGATCGCAGGGTGAAGTACATCGCGAAGAGGGCCGCGAAGAACATCAGCTCGGAACTCAGCCAAATGATGGTTCCGACGCTGGTGAGGTTCGGCCGGTTGACCGACGGGTGCGCGTGCCCGGTTTCTACTGTCGTTGCTGTCGCCACGACCGACATTATGTCGGTCGCTTATCTCGCGCTCACTCCGGGGGGTGCCGTTCGGAGTGTTCGCAGCGTGTGGACTGCCCGGATGGCCCATCGAAGCGGTGTTCCAACAGGTGTTGACGAGGTGTTCGGGGGAGTAGCATCCGGGCCATCGGTCCTGTCCGTACGACGCTGACGTCTCGGAGGAACAATGCAGCCGACCGCCACGGTGCTGGTCTACAGCGACGACTCCAACACCCGCGAGCAGGTACGGCTCGCCGCCGGCCGGCGGCCGGCCCCCGATGTGCCGTTCGTGGAGTTCCTGGAGTGCGCCACACCCGCGGCGGTGCTGCGCGAGCTGGACCGAGGGGGCGTTGATGTCTGTGTCCTCGACGGGGAGGCCGTGCCCATGGGGGGCATGGGGATGTGCCGGCAGATCAAGGACGAGATCTTCAACTGCCCGCCGGTGCTGCTGCTGATCGGGCGGCCGCAGGACGCGTGGCTGGCCACGTGGAGCCGTGCGGACGCGGCTGTGACGCTGCCGGTGGAGCCGGTGGAGTTCGCGGGCGCGCTGGCGTCTCTGTTGCGGCAGAGGAAGCTGCAGAGCGCCTGAGGGGGTGGGGGGCGCGGTGAGTGCGCGCGTACGGGCCGTGTGTGGCTGGTCGCGCAGTTCCCCGCGCCCCTGCGGGGCGCTCAGAGGGCGACCGGCTGGACTCTCACCGCGTCCTGGGGCTTCGGGCCGTCCGGGGTGCCGTTGATGAGGGCGCTGCCGTTGCGCCAGTCCTTCCAGGCGAGGTTCCAGTCGCCGAAGCCGTTGCCGAAGTTCTCCATCTCCTTGCCGTTGGAGTTGACGACCTTCACCAGGTCCCCCGGGTGGAAGGTGTCGAAGAACCACTCGGCGTTGGAGGTGTTCATGCCGGTGCAGCCGTGGCTGACGTTCTCGTACCCCTGGGAGCCGACCGACCAGGGCGCGGCGTGGACGTACTCGCCCGACCAGGTGACCCGGGTGGCGTAGTAGACCGGCAGGTCGTAGGAGTCCGAGGTGCCCTCGGCGATGCCGACCGTGGTGCCGCGCATGCGTACGAAGTACTGCTTCTCCAGGACGACCTTGACGCCGTTGCGGGTCTCGTAGCCGGGTTTTCCCGTGGTGATCGGAATGGTGTTGATCACCTTGTCGTTCTTGTAGATCGTCATCTGATGGGCGCCGGCGTCCGTGACGGCGAGGAGCTTGTCGCCGGTGGTGATCTTCAGGGGCTTGGCCGTGCCGCCCCAGAGGCGGTCGCTGATCTTGACGCCGTCCAGGTCGCTGTGCACCTGGATGGTGGCATGCGTGGGCCAGTACTCCTTGGGCCGGTAGTGGAGTTCCTTGTCGCTCACCCAGTACCAGGCGCCGTCCACGGCGGGGATGGAGTCGACCCTCAGGCCGCGCTCGACGACGGCGCGCTGGGCCTTGTCCTTGACCTCGTGGTCGAGTTGGGCGGTGATGGGCTGGCCGACGCCGTACTCGCCCGACTTGGGGCCGAAGGTGACCTTCAGCCGCTGCTTGGTGGCGGGCACGCTGGTGTCGAAGGTGAGGACCTTGCGGCCGGGGACGCCGTCCTCGTCCTCGGTGCTCACCTGGACCGTGTAGTGGGCGTTGGCGGCCAGCGGGGAGGTGCTGTGCCAGCGGCTGCCGTCGGCGTCGAGTTCGCCCGCCACATAGCGACCGGTGGCGTCCTGGGCCGTGACGTCCGTGATCCGGTCGTCGTCGCTCTTGGCGACGACCTCCAGGGGCTTGTCCGGATCGACGCGCTTCCCCTTGCCGGTGGGGGTGTTGAAGGAGAGCTGGTCCGCCGCGTCGTTCGGCTTGCCCGCCAGCGGGTTGCCGTCCGAACCGCAGGCGGTGACGCCCGCGCCGAGGGCGATCACCAGCAGGGTGCAGCTGACGACGGTACGGGCGCACGGAGAGTGACTCATATGATCACACTATGAGATGTTTTGCGTACCGGCACGACAGGTAGTCCGGACGGGGGACGGACACCGCTCCGGGGACGGGAACCGGCCGTGAGGCCGTAACGACGGGAGCCCGGACCCTCCTTGTGGAGGGTCCGGGCTCCCGGTGCACTGCTTGCCTACTGGGTGCGGTTCTCACCGTGGTAGTACTCGAACACCCAGCCGAAGAGGCCGATCAGGATGATGGGCACCGAGAAGTACAGCAGCCACCAGCCGACGGCGACACCGAGGAAGGCCAGCGCGCCGCCGACGCCGAGCGCGAGCGGCTGCCAGCTGTGCGGGCTGAAGAAGCCCAGCTCACCGGCGTCGTCCGCGACGTCGGCCTCCTTGTTGTCCTGGGCACCGGCGTCCACCCGCGAGGCCGTGAAGCCCAGGTAGAAGCCGATCATGATGCACAGGCCGAAGGCCAGGAAGAGCGCCGTGGTACCGGCCGGCTCCTTCGACCACACGCCATAGACGATCGCGATGGCGAGGACGAAGACGCTCAGCCACACGAACATGCGGCCCTGGATCTTCACTTGCCGGCCTCCTTGCTGCCCGTGACAGCGGCGGCGGCGTGACCGTGCTCCAGCTGCTCCAGGGCGGCGATCTCAGGGTGGTGCAGGTCGAAGGCCGGCGATTCGCTGCGGATCCGCGGCAGGGTGAGGAAGTTGTGGCGCGGCGGCGGGCAGGAGGTCGCCCACTCCAGCGAACGGCCGTAGCCCCACGGGTCGTCGACCTCGACCTTCTTGCCGTACTTCGCCGTCTTCCAGACGTTGTAGAGGAACGGCAGGATCGACAGGCCGAGCAGGAAGGAGCTGATCGACGAGATCGTGTTCAGCGTGGTGAAGCCGTCGGCCGCCAGGTAGTCGGCGTAGCGGCGGGGCATGCCCTCGGCGCCCAGCCAGTGCTGGACCAGGAAGGTGCCGTGGAAGCCGATGAACAGCGTCCAGAAGGTGATCTTCCCGAGGCGTTCGTCGAGCATCTTGCCCGTCATCTTCGGCCACCAGAAGTGGAAGCCGGAGAACATCGCGAAGACGACCGTACCGAACACCACGTAGTGGAAGTGGGCCACCACGAAGTACGAGTCGGAGACGTGGAAGTCCATCGGCGGCGAGGCCAGGATGACACCGGTCAGACCACCGAAGGTGAAGGTGATCAGGAAGCCGGTGGCCCAGAGCATCGGTGTCTCGAAGGACAGCGAGCCCTTCCACATGGTGCCGATCCAGTTGAAGAACTTCACACCGGTCGGTACCGCGATCAGGAAGGTCATGAAGGAGAAGAACGGCAGCAGCACACCGCCGGTGACGTACATGTGGTGCGCCCACACCGTCACGGACAGACCCGCGATCGAGATCGTGGCGGCGATCAGGCCCATGTAGCCGAACATCGGCTTACGGGAGAAGACCGGGATGACCTCGGAGATGATGCCGAAGAACGGCAGCGCGATGATGTACACCTCTGGATGGCCGAAGAACCAGAAGAGGTGTTGCCAGAGCAGTGCTCCGCCGTTCGCCGCGTCGAAGACATGTGCCCCGAATTTCCGATCCGCCTCCAGCGCGAAGAGCGCGGCGGCGAGGACGGGGAAGGCGAGCAGGACCAGCACGGCGGTCAGCAGCACGTTCCACACGAAGATCGGCATGCGGAACATCGTCATGCCCGGTGCGCGCATGCAGATGATCGTGGTGATGAAGTTGACCGCGCCGAGGATGGTGCCGAAGCCGGAGAAGGCCAGACCCATGATCCACATGTCGGCGCCGATGCCCGGCGAGCGGACCGCGTCCGACAGCGGGGAGTAGGCGAACCAGCCGAAGTCGGCCGCACCCTGCGGGGTGAGGAAGCCGCCGACGGCGATGGTCGAGCCGAACAGGTACAGCCAGTAGGCGAACATGTTCAGTCGCGGGAAGGCGACGTCCGGCGCGCCGATCTGCAGCGGCATGATCCAGTTCGTGAAGCCGGCGAACAGCGGCGTCGCGAACATCAGCAGCATGATCGTGCCGTGCATCGTGAACGCCTGGTTGAACTGCTCGTTCGACATGATCTGCAGACCGGGGCGAGCGAGCTCGGCGCGCATGAGCAGCGCCATCACTCCACCGATCAGGAAGAACGCGAACGACGTGACCAGATACAGCGTTCCGATGGTCTTGTGGTCGGTGGTGGTGAGCCACTTGACGACCACGTTGCCGGGCTGCTTGCGCCTGACCGGCAGCTCATCTGCGTAAGAGCCTTCAGCTGCCGCGGCACCCTGGGGTTCGTTGAGGATGCTCACAGGTTGTTCGTCTCCCGGTTCTTCTCGTGGCTCGTCTGCGCGATGCCGGCGGGAATGTAACCGGTCTGCCCCTTCTTGGCGAGGTCCTTGAGGTGCTGCTGGTACCGCTCGGGGGAGACGACCTTCACGTTGAACAGCATCCGGGAGTGGTCGACGCCGCAGAGCTCGGCACACTTGCCGAGGAAGGTGCCCTCCTGGTTGGGAGTCACCTGGAACGCGTTGGTGTGACCCGGGATGACGTCCATCTTCATCAGGAACGGCACCACCCAGAAGGAGTGGATGACGTCACGCGAGGTGAGGACGAAGCGGACGGTCTCGCCCTTGGGGAGCCAGAGCGTCGGACCGGGGTTGCCGGTCTGCGGGTTCTTCGTGCCCGGCGTACCGACGTCGTAGACACCACCGGCGGCGGCCGGGAATTCCTTCTTGAACCGGTCCGGGATGGCGGCCAGGTTCTCGTCGGTCTTCGCGTCGCCGGTGACACCGTCGACGGGCGTGATGTAGTTGAAGCCCCAGCTCCACTGGAAGCCGACCACGTTGACCGTGACGTCCGGCTTCTTGTCGGTGAGGCTGAGGAGCTTCGTCTCGTCCCGCGCGGTGAAGTAGAACAACACCGAGACGATGATGAGCGGGACCACCGTGTACAGCGCCTCGATCGGCATGTTGTACCGGGTCTGTGCCGGGACCTCGATCTTCGTGCGGCTGCGCCGGTGGAAGATGGCGCTCCAGATGATCAGACCCCACACCAGCACGCCGACGGCGAGCGCGGCGGCCCAGGAGCCCTGCCACAGGGAGAGGATCCGCGGAGCCTCTTCCGTGGTCGGGGTGGGCATACCAAGGCGGGGGAAGTCCTTGTATGTGCAACCGGTAGCGGTCGCAAGGACCAGGCCCGCGGTCATTGCCTGCAGCAGCTTCCGCCGCATCGGGCGCCGCGGCGAGCGGTCGGAGCCGTTGGGACTCACGTAGCGCCTTCCCGAGAGTCTCGCCCGGCGGTTCGGCTGCGGCCTTCTCGCTGGTCGGTCGCCGCCCTGCGTCGGGCAGGGGTTTGGATGTTTATGCGGACCAAACCCTAGCCGACGCCCTTCGGGGGTTCGCGGGGAGGGGGGCATACGCGCCGCCTGTCACTCCGTAGGGGTGGGAATGGGCGCCCAATAGCTCGGGTTGGTGCGGTTTGCGGTGCGGGTGCGGGTGCGTTGTGGCTTGTCGCGCCCACGCGGCGGAGCCGCATATCGGCACAGCCCCGCGCCCCTGGGTGGGCTGCCCCCGGAGACGTTTTAACGTTGCTGCGTGTCCTACTTTGACGCTGCGTCCGCTGCTCCCCTTCACCCTGTTGCCCGTCAGGCGCTCTTGGCCGCCCTCGACGACGGGTGGGCCGATCCCTCTCGTCTCTATCGGGAGGGGCGGAAAGCGCGGATGTTGTTGGATGCCGCGCGGGAGGCGGCTGCCGAGGCGGTCGGGTGCCGGGCCGATGAGCTGTCCTTCACCCCGTCGGGGACGCGGGCGGTCCACACGGGCATCGCGGGGGCGCTGGCCGGTCGGCGTCGGACGGGACGTCACCTGATCGTGTCTGCCGTCGAACACTCCTCGGTACTCCATTCGGCGGAGGTGTGGGAGGCCGACGGCGGTGAGGTGACCCGGGTGCCGGTGCGGCGGACGGGTGCGGTGGACGTCGAGTCGTACGAGGCCGCGCTCCGCCCCGACACCGCGCTCGCCTGTCTCCAGTCGGCCAACCACGAGGTGGGTACGGAGCAGCCGCTGGCGGCCGTCGCCGAGGTGTGCCGGGCGGCCGGGGTGCCGTTGCTGGTGGACGCGGCGCAGTCGCTGGGGTGGGGGCGGGTCGAGGGCGGCTGGTCGCTGCTGACGGCGAGTGCGCACAAATGGGGCGGACCGAGCGGGGTCGGGCTGCTGGTGGTGCGCAAGGGGGTGCGGTTCGCCGCCCAAGGGGCCTCGGACGAGCGGGAGTCGGGGCGGGCACCCGGCTTCGAGAACCTGCCGGCGATCGTCGCGGCGGCCGCCTCGCTGCGGGCCGTGCGGGCGGAGGCCGAGCGGGAGGCCGTACGACTGCGGGCGCTGACGGCGCGGATCCGGGCGCGGGTACCGGAGTTGGTGGAGGACGTGGAGGTGGTGGGGGACCCGGAGCGGCGGCTGCCCGGGACCGTCACCTTCTCCTGTCTCTATGTCGACGGAGAGACACTGCTGCACGAGCTCGACCGGGAGGGCTTCTCGGTCTCGTCCGGATCGTCCTGCACGAGCAGCACGCTGACGCCGAGCCATGTGCTCAGGGCGATGGGTGTGCTGAGCGAGGGGAACGTCCGGGTGTCGCTGCCGACGGGCGCGGCCGAGGCGGATGTGGAGCGGTTCCTGGCGGTGCTGCCGGGGGTGGTGGCGGGGGTGCGGGAGAAGCTGGGGGCGCCCACGCAGACGGCTGCCGTGCCGCAGGCAGCGGAAGTCGTCGTCGACTCACTCGGCAAGCGCTGCCCGATCCCCGTCATCGAACTGGCGAAGGTCATCGGCACCGTGCCGGTGGGCGGCAGGGTCCGGGTCCTCTCCGACGACGAGGCCGCACGACTCGACATCCCGGCGTGGTGCGAGATGCGGGGCCAGGAGTACGAGGGCGAGGAGAAGGCGGAGCGAGGAACGGCCTACTTGGTCCGCCGGGTCAGCTGAGGCGCCCCGTCAGGGGCGCGGGGCTGAGTCGATTTGCGGCTACCGCCGCGTGAGCGCGACCAGCCCCCACGCACCCGCACCCGAAACTCAGACCAGATAACCCCGGACCTCTTCGGCGGCCTCGTCCCCGTACGCCTTGGTGAACCGCTCCATGAAGTGTCCCCGCCGCAGCTGGTACTCCTGCGTCCCCACCGTCTCGATGACGAGGGTCGCCAGCATGCAGCCCACCTGGGCCGCCCGCTCCAGCGAGACCCCCCACGCGAGCCCGGACAGGAACCCGGCGCGGAACGCGTCGCCGACGCCCGTCGGGTCGGCCTTGCGCTCCTCGTCGGGGCAGCCGACCTCGATCGGGTCCTCCCCCGCCCGCTCGATGCGCACGCCCCGCGCGCCCAGCGTCGTGACCCGGTGGCCGACCTTCGCGAGGATCTCCTCGTCGGTCCAGCCGGTCTTCGTCTCGATCAGACCCTTCTCGTACTCGTTGGAGAAGAGGTACGTCGCGCCCTCCAGCAGTATCCGGATCTCGTCGCCGTTCATCCGGGCGATCTGCTGGGAGAAGTCGGCGGCGAAGGGGATCGTCCGGGCCCGGCACTCCTCCGTGTGGCGGAGCATGCCCTCGGGGTCGTCCGCGCCGATCAGGACCAGGTCGAGGCCGCCGATCCGGTCGGCGACCGTCTTGAGCTCGATCAGGCGGGCCTCGCTCATCGCGCCCGTGTAGAAGGAGCCGATCTGGTTGTGGTCGGCGTCGGTCGTGCAGACGAAACGCGCGGTGTGCAGGGTCTCGGAGATACGGACGGAGTCCGTGTCGACGCCGTGCCGGTCGAGCCAGGCACGGTACTCGTCGAAGTCGAAGCCCGCCGCGCCGACCAGGACCGGCCGGGTGCCGAGCTGTCCCATGCCGAACGCGATGTTCGCGCCGACGCCGCCCCGGCGCACGTCCAGGTTGTCGACCAGGAAGGACAGCGAGACCGTGTGCAGCTGGTCCGCGACGAGCTGGTCGGCGAAGCGGCCGGGGAAAGTCATGAGGTGGTCGGTGGCGATGGAGCCGGTGACTGCGATGCGCACGGCTGGGACTCTCCTGAGGGGGAGGCGTAATTGACAGTTAACGCTACCGGGTCGGCGTGGGCACCCTGAAGGTGCCAAAACTACCCGATAGTAGATCTTTCTTCGCGGCCCTCGACGTGCTTACGGTTCCGTCATGACGAACCTCAAGGTCCACGCCCCCGCTCCGGCCGACCTCGACGGCGACCTGGCGTCGCTGCGCGGTGACTGCGCGCGGATGGCCCCGCACTGGGTGGTTCCTGATCACAGCGATGCCCGTCCGGTGCCGCCGTCACTCATCCACGGGGTGACCGTGCCGAAGAAGTCCGCCAGACTCCTGGACGCGATGTCCGACTACGGCGACTGAGCGGCCGGGTTCCGCCCGGCGCGTTTCCAGGGAACCGCGCGCTCCCCTCCCGCGTCCCATCGCCGTCCCCCGTGAAGGGGAGGCGGGATACGACACGGCAAGGAGCGATGCGGTGAAGAGCGAGCGACCCGACAACGACGAGGACGCGGCCGCCGGCA
Organism: Streptomyces sp. NPDC048288; assembly: GCF_043201555.1. Lineage (NCBI taxonomy): Bacteria > Bacillati > Actinomycetota > Actinomycetes > Kitasatosporales > Streptomycetaceae > Streptomyces > Streptomyces sp. NPDC048288. The sequence continues at coordinate 894,570 of NZ_JBICZD010000001.1, read as the reverse complement.
CCACCGGGGAGCCCCCCGAGAACGCCGTGGAAGAGGTTCCGGAACCGGCCGAGCCGACTGAGCCGACCGAGCCGGAGAAGGCCCCCGCGCCGGATGCGGACGTGCCCGGGCCGAGCGTGGCCCCGGAGCCGGAAGAGACTCCCGGCCCCGCGGTGGCCCCTGCCGCCGAGGCCGCACCTGCGCCCGAGCCGGAAGCCGAGCCGGAAGCCGCCTCTCACGCCGACACGCCGGGTACCCCTGGCCTCACCGATACCGGCATCCCCGATCTCGCCGACACGTCCGACGGCCCGGACGCTCTCGACGCGCCCGGCACCCCCGAGGCGACCGAGGCGACCGGTACACCCACGGCGGCCGAGTCACCTGAGGCATCCGAGGCGCCCGAACCGCCCGCGGCTCCCGAGGCGCCCGGACCGTCCGCGCCGCCCGCGGCTCCCGAGGCGTTCGAGCCCTCCGACGCCGGTGACCACCCCGCCCGGCGCCGCTCCCCCGCCCTCGTCATCGCCTCGGTGGCCGCCGCCGTGCTTCTGATAGGCGGCGGTGGCGCCTACCTCACGTCGAGCGGTGGCAGCGGCGGCAACGGTTCCGGTGGCGGCGGGGCGGCCCCGGGTGCCTCCGGTGGCTCCACTCCCCCGCCCCTGGCCCTGGACGGCTACTCCTCCTCCGGCGGCGGCAACGGCATCGCCCCCGGTGAGCCCAATCCCTACGGCGTGAGCTACACGGCGAGCGGGACGCTCCCCGGCGGTCCCGGCTCGGCCGCGGTGTACCAGCCGTCCGGCGCGGTCTCCGCGGACCGGGTCGCGGCGCTGGCGAAGGCGCTGGGGGTCGACGGGACCCCGGTCGCCGAGGGCACGGTGTGGAAGGTCGGTACGGACAACGACGGCTCCGGCGGGAGTCTCCAGGTGAACCGGGCCGCGCCGGGCATCTGGACGTACAGCCGCTACGCCCCCGGCACCGACAACTGCAAGAGCGCCCTGGTGTGCGCGCAGGACCCGGCGGCGCCGGCCGGTGACCCGGTGAGCGTCGCCGACGCCGAGAAGGCGGCGGCGCCGGTGCTGAAGGCGCTCGGGCAGGACGACGCGAAGCTCGACACGAGCCAGGTGATGGGTGCGCAGCGGGTGGTGAACGCCGATCCGGTGGTCGGCGGGCTGCCGACGTACGGCTGGACGACCGGGCTGACCGTCAGCAAGCAGGGCGAGGTGGTCGGTGGCAACGGGATGCTGGCGACGCCGGCCGAGGGCGCCACGTATCCGGTGCTGAGCGCCGCGAAGACGCTGGACCTGATGAACGCGGCGCCGCGCTCCGACCACCGGATGGGCATCGGCGGCTGCGCCAGTCCCGTACCGCTGAAGGACCGCCTGGAGCAGCCGTGCGCCGCGTCGACGTCGTCGGCGGCGTCGCCGTCCGCGTCCTCGGCGGTGATCGAGAAGGCGGTGTTCGGGCTGGCGGCCCAGTCCGTCGCCGGGCAGCAGGCGCTGGTGCCGTCCTGGCTGTTCCAGGTGCGCGGGGCCGCGGACTCGTACACCGTCACCTATCCGGCGGTGGACCCGAAGTACCTGGCGTCCGCGTCGACGCCCTCGGCGAGTGCCAGTGCCGCGCAGAAGAACGTGAAGGTGGACGGGTACACGGCCGAGGGCCGTGAGCTGACCGTCGCCTTCACCGGCGGGGTGTGCGCCGACTACAAGGCGACGGTGGACGAGGGCTCGGAGCAGGTGGTGGTCAAGGTCACCGAGACGCCCTGGCCGGACAAGATCTGCATCCTGATCGCCAAGCAGTACCACCAGACGGTGCGTCTCGACGCGCCGCTGGACGGCCGGAAGGTGGTCGGCACGGACGGTGGCGCGGTCCCGAAGGAGAAGGCCACGACGCTCACCCCGCAGGACGGCTGAGCGCGGACAGCACGAAGGCGGCGGCCCCTCGCGATGAGGGGCCGCCGCCTTCGTTTCGGTCAGCCGCTGGGCTCAGCTGAAGGAGTCGCCGCAGGCGCAGGAGCCGGTCGCGTTCGGGTTGTCGATCGTGAAGCCCTGCTTCTCGATGGTGTCGACGAAGTCGACCGACGCGCCGCCCAGGTACGGGGCGCTCATGCGGTCGGTGACGACCTTGACCCCGCCGAAGTCCTTGACGACGTCGCCGTCGAGGGACCGCTCGTCGAAGAAGAGCTGGTACCGCAGGCCGGAGCAGCCACCGGGCTGGACGGCGACGCGCAGGGCGAGGTCGTCACGGCCTTCCTGCTCGAGCAGGGCCTTGACCTTGGCCGCGGCGGCGTCGCTCAGGATGATGCCGTCGGTGGCGGTGCTGGTCTCGTCCGATACGGACATCTACATCTCTCCCGGGTTGTACGGAGACTGCTTGCCGACGAGTGCAACCGGCGGGTCCGCTGTTTCATTCCGGCCCGGCATTCGCGTTCTCGCGTTTTCTACTTCTTCATGCTCGCACACGCCCGAAGTCACGCACAGCGGCGCCGGGATTCACGTCACATCGACGCAATGGCCATCGTCAAAGTGACATGAAGCAGTTATGATAGATAACGTCAGAACGACGAAAAGTAGAAAGGGTGCGTGTCGTGACCACCGCCCAGACCCCGGAACTCGACGTACAGCCGACTCCGCTCGCCCTGCTGCTGCTCGGCCGTGAGGCCGACCCGAGGAGTGAGCGGGGCGTCGAGTGTCCCGGCGACCTGCCCTCGCCGTCCGACCCGGATCTGGTCGCGCGCGCCCGCGCGGCCAAGGAGAAACTCGGCGACAAGGTGTTCGTGCTCGGCCACCACTACCAGCGCGACGAGGTCATCCAGTTCGCCGATGTCACGGGCGACTCCTTCAAGCTGGCCCGGGACGCGGCCGCCCGCCCGGAGGCCGAGTACATCGTGTTCTGCGGTGTGCACTTCATGGCCGAGTCCGCCGACATCCTGACCTCGGACGACCAGAAGGTGGTCCTGCCGGACCTGGCGGCCGGGTGCTCGATGGCGGACATGGCCACCGCCGAGCAGGTCGCCGAGTGCTGGGACGTGCTGACCGAGGCCGGCGTGGCCGAGCAGGTCGTGCCCGTCTCGTACATGAACTCGTCCGCGGACATCAAGGCGTTCACGGGCAAGCACGGCGGCACGATCTGCACCTCGTCGAACGCGCAGCGGGCGCTGGAGTGGGCCTTCGAGCAGGGGGAGCCCTCGGCAACAAAGGTGCTGTTCCTGCCGGACCAGCACCTGGGCCGCAACACCGCCGTCCGGGACCTGGGCATGTCCCTGGAGGACTGTGTCCTCTACAACCCGCACAAGCCGAACGGCGGGCTCACCGCGGAGCAGTTGCGGGACGCGAAGATGATCCTGTGGCGCGGCCACTGCTCGGTCCACGGCCGTTTCAGCCTGGACTCCGTCAACGACGTGCGCGAGCGCATCCCCGGCGTGAACGTCCTCGTCCACCCGGAGTGCCGGCACGAGGTCGTGGCGGCGGCGGACTACGTCGGCTCGACCGAGTACATCATCAAGGCCCTGGAGGCGGCCCCGGCCGGCTCCAAGTGGGCGATCGGCACCGAGCTGAACCTGGTCCGCCGTCTCGCGAACCGTTTCGCCCCCGAGGGCAAGGAGATCGTCTTCCTCGACAAGACGGTCTGCTTCTGCTCGACCATGAACCGCATCGACCTCCCCCACCTGGTCTGGACCCTGGAGTCGCTGGCCGAGGGCAACCTCGTCAACCGCATCGAGGTCGACCAGGAGACCGAGGCCTTCGCCAAGCTGGCCCTGGAGCGGATGCTGGCACTGCCGTAGCCGTACGCCCCTGTGTCACCCCGAGCCGGACTTCCGCTCGGGGTGCGCGGGGTCGAGGCTGAAGAGGGTGCCGTCGGGGGTCATGACGGTCACCACGCCCTCGTAGAGCAGTGCCTTGGGATCGGACGCGTCGCCCGTCGCGGCCGTGGCGACGCGCGGGGACGTCTGCCAGAGGAGGGTGCCCTTGCGGGTGTCCAGGGCTGCCACCCGGCCGCTGGGACTGGCCAGGTAGAGGGTGTGGGTACGGGAGTCGTACGTCGGGGAGCCGGAGTTCTCCACGCTGGTGCGGGTGTGCCACAGCTCCTTGCCGGTCAGCGGGGACACCGCCGCCACCTCGCCGTTCGCGCCCGTGATCCAGAGGGTGTCCGAGGCGAGCGTCACCGAGCCCTCGTAGGTCTTCGCGAGCTTCGTCGTCGTCCGGCCGCCGGTCGTCGGGTCCGTCAGGAGGATCCTGGTGAACCTGGAGTCCTGCAGGGACGTCGAGCCGCTCTCCTCGTCGGCCAGGACCAAGGCCGGGTGACCGTCGACGACACCGAGGAAGCCGCTCTCGAAGGGGATCTGCCGACGCGCGAGGACCGTTCCGTCGCCGCGGTCCAGCTGCAGGAGCGAGGAGTACGTGGCGTTCTGCTCGGTGGGGAAGCACTGCGCGTACACGTCGGTTCCGCCCGGCAGGAACGTGCAGTAGGTGCGGGCCGGAAGCGTCATTTCCCAGCGCGCCTTGCCCGTGCGCGGGGAGCGGGCCGTCACCGTCCGGCCGTCGCTCTCGGCGGTGAGCACGACGTCACCGGCCATGATCAGGTCGACGTTCTCGTCGTTGACCTTGCGGATCCACAGTTGCGAACCGCTCGTCGCGTCGAGGGCCACGATGAAGGTGGGGTTGTTCTCGGCACCTTCCTCGGTGAGGGTCTCCCGGACGAGGAGCGTGCCGGCGGAGACCCCGAGGACCCAGGAGTCGTACCGGCTGGGATCGTCCCCCGGCGCCGCGAGCGCGGCGCGCCAGAGGGTCCTGCCGGTCCTGCCGTCCAGCCGCACCGGCAGGACGCCGTGGCCTCCGCAGTAGACGCTGCCGCCCTGGCTCAGGCAGTCCGCCTGGCCGTCCGCCGGCGTGCCGAGCGCGTTGACCTCGCCCCGGTCCGCCGGCTTGTACACCGTCGTCTGCCAGGGCTGCCAGCCGGTGGGCACCGCGGCCCAGCGGGAGGCCGAGGAGGAGCCCGCCGCCCCGGGGCCGTCCGCGAAACCCGGTCCGAACCGGACGTACCACAGCAGCCCCAGTGTCAGCGCGCCCACCGTGCCGACCACCGCCCAGAGGGTACGGCGGCCCCGGACCCGGCGGCGGCCGGAGCGGGTGCCGGTCGTGCGGTCGCCGTCGGCCCCCGGACCGGACGTCGCGTCGGTCGGCGCGGTGGCGGCGTCCAGGGCCCGGGCGGACGGCAGCCGCAGGGTCATCGTCTCCGGTTCGCCGGGGGCCGGCTCCGGCAGGGCCGCCGCGAACTCCCCGGCCAGTTCGTCGAGTCCGGGCCGGTCGGCGGGGTCCTTGGCCAGGCAGCGTTCCAGGACCGCGCGCAGCGGGCCGGTGACGCCGTCCAGGACGGGTTCGTTGTGGACCACCCGGTAGCCGGTGAGGTAGGGGCTGTCGGCGTCGAAGGGGCCGCGTCCGGTGACGCAGTACACCAGCAGCGCGCCGAGCGAGAAGACGTCCGAGGCGGGGCCGACCCTACGGGCGTCGGTGAACTGCTCCGGGGACATGAACGGCGGGGTGCCGACCATCTGCCCGGTCTCGGTGAGGGTGTTGTGGTTCTCGGCCGCGCGGGAGATGCCGAAGTCGATGACCCGGGGGCCGTCGCCGGCCATCAGGACATTGGCCGGCTTCAGGTCGCGGTGCACCATCCCGGCCCGGTGGATGTCCCGCAGCGCCTCCACCAGGCCGAGGGCCAGCGGGCGCAACTCGGCGACACGGAGGGCGCCATGGGCGCGGATGCGGGCGGCGAGGGACTGGCCGGGTACGTACTGGGTGGCCATCCAGGGCGCCCGGGCGTCCGGATCGGCGTCCAGGACGGGCGCGGTGAAGGCGCCGCTGACCCGGCGGGCGGCCTCGATCTCCTGCCGGAACCGGGCCCGGAAGACGGGGTCCTCGGCGTACTGGGCGTGCACCACCTTGACGGCGACCTCACGCCCGGAGCGCGACCGGCCCCGGTAGACGATGCCCATGCCGCCGGCCCCCAGCCGGTCGACCAGCTTGTAGCCGCCCAGGGACCGTGGATCGTCCTTGTGCAGCGGCATACGTCGATTCCCCTTCCACGACCGGCAGTTCGCGGCGCCAGCATACGGAACGCCGGTGTCGGACGATCGGTGGCCGGGTTGGCGGCCGAGGCCCGGGGCCGATAGCCGGGGCCGATACCCGGGGCCGATGGCCAGGCGTCCAGGGGCGGCGACCGGTTCCCGGTGGTGTGCCGGGAACCGGCCGCCGTCGGCGGGGACCGTCAGACGGCCGCGGGCTGCGGCTCCTCGGACGTGGGGGCGGACTCCGTGGCCCCCTGGCCCTTCTTGGCGGCCCGCTTCCCGGCCCGGCGCTCCTTGCGGAGCTCGACCATCGCGTAGAGCGTCGGCACGAGCAGCAGGGTGAGCAGGGTGGAGGTGATCAGACCGCCGATCACGACCACCGCCAGCGGCTGGGCGATGAACCCGCCCTCGCCGGTGACGCCCAGCGCCATCGGGAGCAGGGCGAAGATGGTCGCCAGGGCCGTCATGAGGATGGGCCGCAGCCGGTGCCGGCCGCCCTCGATCACGGCCTCGACGACGCCGTATCCCTGCGTCCGGTACTGGTTGACGAGGTCGATCAGGACGATCGCGTTGGTCACCACGATGCCGATCAGCATCAGCATGCCGATCATCGCGGGGACGCCCATCGGGGTGCCGGTGACGATCAGCAGGCCGAGCGCGCCGGTCGCCGCGAACGGGATGGAGACCAGCAGGATCAGCGGCTGGACCAGCGAGCGGAAGGTCGCGACCAGCAGCATGAAGACGATCGCGATCGCCGCGAGCATGGCCAGGCCCAGGTTCTTGAACGCGCTGTCCTGGTCCGAGGTGACCCCGCCGATCGAGGCCGTGGCGCCCGCCGGGAGCTTCAACGCCTTGATCTTGGACTGGAGTTGGGTGCTGACCGCGCCGGTGTTGTCACCGGTGGGCTTCGCGCTGACGGTCGCGGCGCGCTGGCCGTCGATCCGGGTCATCGACACCGGCGCGTCCACCAGCTTCACGGTGGCGATGTCGCCGAGCCTGACCGGGCCGAGCTTGAGCGCCCGCAGTTGCGCGAGGGTCTCGGTCGGCTCGGCGGACTTCACGACGACGTCCCGCTCGGTGTTGTCGAGGGTCGCCTTCGCGGCGGTCGTGCCCTTCACGGCCTGGGTGACGGCGGCGCCCAGCGTCTGGTCGTCGAAACCGGCCGCCGCTGCCTTGGAGTTGGCCTTCACCGAGATGCGCGGCACGCTCTGCGCCAGGTCGCTGGTGACGTCGGTGACGTCGTCGAGGCCCGCGACCGTGGCCCGGACCTGCTCGGCGGCCTTGCGCAGCACATCGCCGTCGGCCGCCTTCACGACGACGCTCAGGTCCTGGCTGCCGAAGCCGTCACCGGCCGACACCGTGGTCGTACCGATGCCGGACAGCTTGTGCAGGCCTTCCTCGATGGCGCTCTGCACCTTGTCGTACGACTTCGCGTCGTCCAGCATCACCGAGTACGACGCCTGGTTGGTGTCGGTGCCGCCGCCGAAGGCCGCCATGAAGCCGGAGGAGCCGACGGTGACCTGGTAGTCCTTGACGCCGTCGATGGAGGCGAGGAGCTTCTCGACCTTCTTCGCCTGGGCGTCGGTCGCCGCCAGGCTGGTGCCGGGCTTCAGCTCCTGCTTGACGGTGAGGACCTCCTGGTCGCCCTGGTCGAAGAAGTTGGTCTTCAGCAGCCCGGACATGCCGAACGTGACGACCAGGACGACGATCGCGATCAGCACGCTGGTGAGGCGGCGCCGGGTCGCGAAGCGCAGGACGGGGACGTACGCGCGCTGCAGGCGGCTGTTCGCCTCCTTCTCCTCGGCCTTGCGGCGGGCCTCGGCGGTGTCCTCGGCGGTGCCCTTGGGGGCCCGCAGGAACCAGTACGCGAGGACCGGTACGACGGTCAGGGAGACCAGGAGGGACGCCAGCAGGGCCGCGGTGACGGTGAGGCTGAAGGGGCCGAACAGCTGGCCCACCATGCCGCCGACCAGGCCGATCGGCAGGAAGACGGCGACCGTGGTGAGGGTGGAGGAGGTGACCGCGCCGGCCACCTCACGGACCGCCGTGAGGATGGCGGACTGCCGTTCCTCGCCGTAGCCGAGGTGGCGCTTGATGTTCTCCAGGACCACGATCGAGTCGTCGACGACCCGGCCGATGGCGATGGTGAGCGCGCCGAGGGTGAGCATGTTGAGCGAGAGGCCGCGGGTCCACAGCACGAGCAGCGCGAGGACGACCGACAGCGGGATGGACACCGCCGTCACCAGGGTCGAGCGGACCGAGGCCAGGAAGACCAGGATGACCAGGACCGCGAAGACCAGGCCGAGGGCGCCCTCGGTGGTGAGGCCCTTGATGGACTTGGAGACCGCCGGGCCCTGGTCGCTGACGACCGTGAGGGTGGCGCCGGAGCCGAGGTCCTGGCGCAGCTTGGGCAGCTTGTCCTTGACCGCGTTCGAGATGGAGACCGCGCTGCCGTCGTGGTCCATGGTGACGTTCACGGCGAGGCTGGGGCGGCCGTCGGTGCGGGTGATCGAGTCGGCCTGGGCCTCCTGCTCCTTCACCGTGGCCACGTCGCCGAGGCGCACGGGCTTCTTCCCGCCCTGCCCGGTGACCATCAGGTCCTCGATCTGCCGCAGCGAGGTGAGGCCGCCGCCGACCTGGACGGTGCGGTTGGCGCCGTCCTCGTCGAAGGAGCCCGCCGGCACGGTCGCGCCGGCCGCCTGGAGCGACTGGGCGAGGGCGGCGGAGGTGAGCCCGGCCCGCGCGAGCCTCGCGTCCTGCGGGGTGACGGTGACCTGGAGGTCGCGGACGCCGGTGACCTGGACGCGGCCGACGCCGTCGATGTTCTTCAGGTCCGGGACGACCGTCCTGTCCAGCTGGTCGGCGAGGGCCTGCTGATCCTTGTCGGAGGTGACGGCGAGGACCACGGTCGGCATGTCGTCGGTGGAGCCGGAGACGACCTGCGGGTCGACGGAGTCCGGGAGCTGGGCGCGGTTGACGGCCAGCTGGACGTCGGCCGCCAGCTGCTTGGTGTCGTTGCCGTAGTCGAAGGACGCCATGATGACGGCGTTGCCCTCGCTCGCGGTGGAGGTGACGCCGGTGACGCCGTCGACGCCTTCGAGGTTGTTCTCGATCGGCTCGATGACCTGCTTCTCGACGACGTCGGGCGCCGCCCCCTGGTACGGGGCGATGACCGACACCACGGGCAGGGAGATGGTCGGCAGCAGCTGCTGCTTGATCTGAGGGATGGCGATCGCCCCGAAGACGAGCGCGATCAGGGACATGAGGCCTATCAGGGCCCGCTGCGCGAGGCTGAATCTGGACAGCCAGGACATGGGTCAGGGTCTCTTTTCGGTGAGCTGCTGTGAGCGGCAGATGAGCGGCACAGGGGGCACCTGTGAGCGCCCACCCCACCACCCTCACCCATGCGGGACCCTGCTCACGTAGGCCCTGGGTCCCGTTCCCTTATCCGGTTCCTACTCCGGCCGCAGTACGCCCGGGTGGAGATCAGTCCATCCTCGGGCGGACCAGGCCCGACTCGTACGCGATCACCACGAGCTGCGCCCGGTCCCGGGCGCCCAGCTTGGCCATGGCCCGGTTGACGTGCGTCTTCACGGTCAGCGGGCTGACCTCCAGGCGCTCGGCGATCTCGTCGTTGGAGTGCCCGCCGGCGACCTGGACGAGGACCTCGCGCTCGCGGGAGGTGAGCGCGTCGAGGCGCTCGGTGCGGGCCGGGTCGCGGCCGTCGTCGCCGGCGTCGCCCTGGGCGAGGAAGCGGGCGATCAGGCCCTTGGTGGCGGTCGGGGAGAGCAGTGCCTCGCCGCCGGCGGCGACCCGGATGGCGCTCAGGAGCTCCTCGGGTTCACTGCCCTTGCCGAGGAAGCCGGAGGCGCCGGCGCGCAGTGCCTGGACGACGTAGTCGTCGACCTCGAAGGTGGTCAGGATGACCACCCGGACCCGGTCGAGGGACGGGTCCTCGCTGATGAGCCGGGTCGCGGCCAGTCCGTCGGTGCCCGGCATCCGGATGTCCATCAGGACGACGTCGGCCTGCTGCTCCCGGGTCAGCCGGACCGCCTCGGCGCCGTCGGAGGCCTCGCCGACCACCTCCATGTCGGGCTCGGAGTCGACGAGCACGCGGAACGCGCTGCGCAGCAGTGCCTGGTCGTCGGCGAGCAGGACACGGATCGTCATACGGAATCCCCCAGGGCGGCCGTACGGCCGTTACTGCGGCCGTCGGTGTCGGTCTTGACCGGCAGGATCGCATGGACGCGGAAGCCGCCGCCGTAGCGGGGGCCGGTGGTGAGGGTGCCGCGCAGGGCGGTGACGCGCTCGCGCATGCCGAGCAGGCCGTGGCCGCCGCCGGCCTCGGGGGCGGTGTCCTCGCCGGAGCCGTTGTCGAGGACCGTGACCTCGATGTGCGGTCCGACGCGTACGACGCTCACCTCGGCCTTGGCCTCGGATCCGGCGTGCTTCTGCACGTTGGTCAGGGCCTCCTGGACGATCCGGTAGGCGGCCAGGTCGACGGCGGCGGGCAGGGTGGTGCCGTGGTCGGCGCGGGCGACCTCGACCTGGAGTCCCGCGTTGCGGAAGGTGTCGGCGAGCTCTTCCAGGACGTGCAGGCCGGGGGCGGGCTCGGTGGGCGCCTCGGGGTCGCCGGACTGGCGGAGCAGGCCGACGGTGGCGCGGAGTTCGTTGAGCGCGGAGCGGCTGGCCTCGCGGACGTGGGCGAGGGCCTCCTTGGCCTGGTCGGGCCGCTTGTCCATGACGTGCGCGGCGACCCCGGCCTGCACGTTGACCAGGGCGATGTGGTGGGCGACGACGTCGTGCAGGTCGCGGGCGATCCGCAGCCGCTCCTCGGCGACCCGGCGCCGGGCCTCCTCCTCGCGGGTGCGTTCGGCCCGCTCGGCGCGCTCCCGGATGGCCTGGACGACGGCGCGCCGGCTGCGGACCGCGTCCCCGGCGGTGGCGCCGATGCCGGTCCAGGCGAAGATCGCGAGGTTCTCCTGGGCGTACCAGGGGAGCGGTCCGGCGGCCATCGCGGCGGTGGTCAGCACGATCATGGTGAGCAGGCCCGCCCGCAGGGTGGTGCGGCGGTCGGTGGTGGCGGCGACGGTGAAGAGGGCGACGACGGCCGCCATCGCGACGGGGGCGCGGGGGTCGCCGGTGACGCACTCGACGACGGCGGCGGCGCCGGTGACGGCCAGCACGGTCTTCGGGGCGAACCGGCGGAACACCAGGGCCGCGGCGGCCAGGGTCATCAGGGCGAGGCTGAGCGGGGCCGGGGTACGGATGCCCCAGGCGACACCGTGCGCACCGTGCGGCACCGCGAACGAGCTGACGACCATGCACCCCAGGACGCCGGCGGCGATGACCGCGTCCACGGCGAGGGGATGGGCGCCGGCCGTGCACCGGGCTCGTTCGAAGGTGCTCACGGTCTGAACAGTACGGCCGGTTCGTGCCGACCGGAACTGTCCGCTCGGGCCGCCGCGGGCACCGCCGGGTTTCCCACCCACCCGTCCCGGTCGGCCGAAGAGCCCGGGTCCGGGCGCCGCGTCAGCCCGGGATCAGGCCGTCGTCCCTCAGCAGGGCCCGGACCTCCTCCAGGGTCGCGTCCGGGGACGGGAGGATGAGGTCCGAGGGCTCCAGGGCGTCGTCGGGCAGGGGCGTGCCCAGTTCTCGGACCTTGTCCAGGAGGGCGGTGAGGGTACGGCGGAAGGCCGCCTCGTCACCGGACTCGGTCTCCGCGAGGAGTTCGTCGTCCAGCTTGTTCAGTTCGGTGAGGTGGCTGTCGGCCAGCCTCACCTGGCCCTCCCCCATGATCCTTACGACCATGTCGGCCATGTCGCCCTCCAGGCGTCGGCTACTGCTTGTCGAGGCGCGGGGTGTCCTGCGGCTGCTGTGCCTGCTGGCCCTGGCCGGTGCCGCCCTCGATCGCCTGCTGGGGCGAACCGCCGGCGAGCTCGGCCTTCATGCGCTGCAGTTCCAGCTCCACATCCGTACCACCGGAGAGCCGGTCCAGCTCGGCGGCGATGTCGTCCTTGGCCATGCCCGTCGGGTCGTCCAGGGCGCCGGAGGCGAGGAGTTCGTCGATGGCGCCGGCCCGGGCCTGGAGCTGCTGCGTCTTGTCCTCGGCGCGCTGGATGGCGAGGCCGACGTCGCCCATCTCCTCGGAGATGCCGGAGAAGGCCTCGCCGATACGGGTCTGGGCCTGGGCGGCGGTGTAGGTGGCCTTGATGGTCTCCTTCTTCGTACGGAAGGCGTCCACCTTGGCCTGGAGGCGCTGCGCCGCGAGGGTGAGCTTCTCCTCCTCGCCCTGGAGGGTGGCGTGCTGCGTCTCCAGGTCGGTGACCTGCTGCTGGAGGGCGGCGCGGCGGGACAGCGCCTCGCGGGCGAGGTCCTCACGGCCGAGCGCGAGCGCCTTGCGGCCCTGGTCCTCCAGCTTGGAGGACTGCTGCTGGAGCTGGTTCAGCTGGAGTTCGAGCCGCTTGCGGCTGGTCGCCACGTCGGCGACGCCCCGGCGGACCTTCTGCAGCAGTTCGAGCTGCTTCTGGTACGAGTAGTCGAGGGTCTCGCGCGGGTCCTCGGCCCTGTCCAGGGCCTTGTTCGCCTTCGCGCGGAAGATCATCCCCATACGCTTCATGACACCGCTCATGGGCTTCGCGCGCCCCCTTCTGACGGACTCCAGCTCACCGATCCTGCGACAGAACCCACAGTACGGGCCCTGCCTCCATTACCGCACTGTTCGGGGACCGATGCGCTCATCCCCAAGGACGACTGCGGACAGTCCCGCTCCGGCACAGGTAGGAGAGTGACTCCCCGAGCCGAACGCCTGCGACATCCCCTCTGTCCCCCATGGAGACGACTGGCGTTGCGGGATCGTTCCCCGCCCGACTAGGGCCCACACCCCGCCACCCCGTACCCTTGGGTTTTGTGTTCCGTAGCCGTGCCAAGGAAGAGAAGGCCCCCGCCGACAAGGCGGCGGTGACCGACTCCAAGCAGACCCGTGACCCGCAGGCCCCGAAGGGCAGGCCCACGCCCAAGCGCAGTGAGGCCCAGACCCAGCGGCGCAGCGTGGCCAACACGCCGACGACCCGCAAGGACGCCGCGAAGCGTCAGCGCGACGACCGGCGCGCCGCCATGGAGCGGCAGCGCCAGGCGCTGGCCACCGGCGACGAGCGGTACCTGCCCGCCCGTGACAAGGGGCCGGTCCGCAGGTTCGCCCGTGACTGGGTCGACTCGCGCTTCAACGTGGCGGAGTTCTTCCTGCCGCTGGCCGTGGTCATCCTGATCATGAGCGTGATCAACAACACGGCGATCAAGAACATCGCGCTGCTGCTGTGGCTGATCGTGATCGTGCTGATCGTGCTCGACGCGGCCGTCAGCGGCTTCCGGCTGCGCAAGCGCCTGGCCGAGCGCTTCCCCGACCAGAACAAGAAGGGCGCGGTCGCCTACGGGCTGATGCGCTCCCTCCAGGTGCGCCGGCTCCGGCTGCCCAAGCCGCAGGTCAAGCGCGGAGAGCGGCCCTGAGCACAGAGCCGTTCTCCGGGGGTGCGGCGAAGGTCTGGCTGACCAGGCTGGGCGGGCTGCGTGATGTCGTACGACAGGAGCTGGTGGCCCGTCAGCTCGACGAGCAGATAGCCGGGCGGTTCCCGGTGGGGCAGCGGCTGCGGGTGCTCGACGTCGGGATGGGCCAGGGCACGCAGGCGCTGCGGCTGGCCCGGGCCGGGCACCAGGTGACCGGGGTCGAGCAGGAACCGGCGATGGTCACGGCCGCGCGCCAGGCCCTGGCCGGTGAGCCGGAGGGCATCCGCGAGCGGGTGCGGATCGTCGAGGGGGACGGCCGGGACACCGGCGTCCACTTCCTGCCGGGCAGTTTCGACCTGGTGCTCTGCCACGGTGTGCTGATGTACGTCGAGGAGCCCGACGCGCTGCTGGCCGGACTGGCCCGGATGCTCGCGCCGGGCGGACTGCTGTCGCTGCTGGTGCGCAACGCGGACGCGCTGGCCATGCGGCCGGGGCTGAGCGGCGACTGGGCGGGCGCGTTCGGCGCCTTCGACTCGGTCTCCTACCGCAACCGGCTCGGCCTGGACGTCCGGGCCGACCGGCTGGGCACGCTCACCGACGCCCTCGCCGGGATCGGCGCGCCCCTGCACTCCTGGTACGGCGTACGGGTGTTCACGGACACGGCCGCGGACGACGCGGAGATACCCGACGACGTGGAGACCCTCCTCGCGGCGGAGGAGCGGGCCGGGCGGACCGATCCGTACCGGGCCGTCGCCGCGTTGCTGCATCTGTGCGGGGTCCGCGGCTGAGCTCCGCGGGCGCCGCTCGTTCGGATCAGCAGCACGCGCCGGACCGTCAGCGGCGCGACGAGACTCGGGACATGGACGCTTCCCCCGCCCGCCGGACGACCCTTCGTACGGCCGCCGCGCTCGGTTCCTGCTGCCTCGTCCTCGCCGTCTCCGGATGCTCCGCCCTCGGCGGCGGAGCGGCCGAAGACACCTCGACCGGGGCGGCCCGGGCGGCGGCCGTCCCGATGTCGGCGACCGATCTGCAGAACCAGTACCAGAAGGTGATCAAGGACGTCCTGCCGTCGGTCGTGCAGATCCAGGCCAGCAGCGACCTGGGCTCGGGCGTGGTCTACGACGGCGCCGGGCACATCGTCACCAACGCGCATGTCGTCGGGAACGAGAAGACGTTCCGGGTGACGACCGCCAACAACGAGGAACCGCTCACCGCGACGCTCGTCTACTCCTATCCCGAGCAGGACCTGGCGGTCATCCGGCTCGACAAGGTCCCGGACGGGCTGAAGGCGGCCTCCTTCGGGGACACCGAGAAGGTCCAGGTCGGGCAGATCACCCTCGCCATGGGCTCGCCGCTCGGGCTGTCGTCCAGCGTGACCGAGGGCATCGTCTCGGCGACCGGACGGACCGTCAGCGAGAACCGCGAGGGCGGCGGTACGGGCGCCACCATCCCCAACATGGTGCAGACCTCGGCGGCCATCAACCCCGGCAACAGCGGCGGTGCGCTGGTCGACCTGGACGGCCGGGTCGTCGGCATCCCCACGCTCGCCGCGAGCGACCCCGACCTCGGCGGCAGCGCGGCGCCCGGGATCGGGTTCGCCATCCCGGCGTCGATGGTGCGGACCGTCGCCGACCAGATCATCAAGCAGGGCAAGGTCACCGACTCGGGGCGGGCCGCGCTGGGCATCACCGGGCGCACCGTCGTCGACGAGAACTACCAGCCCGCCGGGGTGGCCGTGGTGAACGTGCGGCCGGGGGGCGCGGCCGACAAGGCGGGCATCCGGGCCGGGGACATCATCACCAAGGTGGGTGAGGACGACATCACCACCATCACCTCACTGGCCGTGTCGCTCGCGTCGGACCGGCCGGGGCAGCGGACGACGGTGACGTACAGCCGGGACGGCGTCCGGCGGACGGTGGATGTGACACTGAGCGAGCAGTAGCGGGCAGTGACGGCGGGGCGGCCTTGTGCGGGCCGCCCCGGACCGGCACGTCTCAGGACTCGTCCGCGTGCAGGCTCATCGGGCCGTAGATCTCGGTGGCGTCCTCGTAGAGCCTCACCTGGTCGGCGCCGCCGGCCAGCAGGGCCTTCCACTGTTCGCCGATCCAGGACTCGGCGTCGCCCTGGGTGGTGAACTCCTCGGGTTCCACCGCGGGCTGGACCTCCGTCCCGTCGGCCTTCTCGAACCGCCACGTCCATGCCGCCATGTAGGCCTCCTTTGATCCAACTGGTGCATCGTATAAGGGTGCCGGGAAAAACTCCGCTGGTTGTGGGCTTGTGTGCGGGCTCGGTGGGGGCTGAGCGCGCCACGCGGCGGAGCCGCATATCAATACAGCCCCCGCCCTTCGGGGCGCGTTGTTCGGGGCGTCCGCTGAAGCGAGAACCGTCGGTACGGGTGAAAATCATGGCGTGGAAGTGACTTTGCTCGGTACCGGTGCTCCTGAGGGGCTGCCTCGTCCTGGTTGTCCGTGTGCGGTGTGTGCCCGTGCCGTCGGGGCGGAGGCGCGGGCCGCGACCTCGGTGCTGGTGGACGGGACGCTGCTGCTGGATCTGACGCCGGGTGCGGCGTTCGCGGCGGCGCGGGCCGGGCGGTCGCTCGGCGCGGTGCGCCAGGCGCTGCTGTCGCATCCGCACGACGGGCCTGCCGTCGAGGTGCCGTCCGGGCTGCCGCAGCCGGTGCGGGTGCCGGACGGGCGGGAGCTGGCGCTGCTGACGGGGCATCGGGTGCGGGCGGTGGCGATGGACGCGGGCGGCACCGGGTACGCGGTGACCGGTCCCGACGGGCAGCGGCTGCTGTACCTGCCGCCGGGCGGGGCACCGGCCGGGCTGGAGAACGGGAGCGTGGACTCGTACGACCTGGTGCTCCTCGACGTCGTGGGGCGCCCGGACGCGCTGGCGCGGCTGCGGGCGGTGGGTGCGGTGGGGCCTGCCACGGATGTCGTCGCCGTGCATCTGGACCACGACGTGCCGCCCGGCGCGGAGTCCCGGCGGCGGCTGGCGGCGGCCGGGGCCCGGGCGGTGCCGGACGGGACGACGCTGACGGTCGGAGTGTACGAGGACGTGCCCGACGTACCGCGCCGGACGCTGGTGCTGGGCGGGGCGCGGTCCGGGAAGTCCGTGGAGGCCGAGCGGCGGCTGGAGTCCTTCCCGGACGTGCTGTACGTCGCCACGGGCGGGACACGCGGCGGGGACACCGAGTGGGCGGCGCGGGTGGCCCTGCACCGGGACCGGCGGCCGGGGTCCTGGCGTACGACGGAGACCTGCGAACTGGTGCCGCTGCTGGCGGAGGACGGGCCGCCGTTGCTGGTCGACTGTCTGTCGCTGTGGCTGACCGACGCGATGGACTCCGTCGGGGCGTGGGACGACACGGAGTGGGCGTCGGGCGGGGAGAAGGCGCTGCGGGAGCGGGTGCGGGAGCTGACGGACGCGGTACGGGCGACCCGGCGGACGCTGGTGGCCGTCTCCAACGAGGTCGGGTCGGGGATCGTCCCGGCGACGGCGTCGGGGCGGCGGTACCGGGACGAACTGGGGCGGCTGAACGCGGCGTTCGCGGGTGAGTGCGAGAGCGTGCTGCTGGTGGTGGCGGGGCAGGCGATGGTGCTGAGGTAGCCGTGCGGCCGCCCTCCGACGCCCTCTTTCAGCGCCCCTCGGTGTCCCTTCAAGGCCTCCCACGGCGTCCCTTCAAGACCCCTTCAGCGTCCCTTTCTCGCGATGATCCGGTAGGTGTTCGAGAAGCGGGTGCGGCGCAGGACGGGGGCCAGGGCGTGGTCAACGGCCGCCACGGTCGCCACCAGTGGGGCCTTCGCGCGCGGCCACCGCTTCGGCAGGAGCCGGCCGAACAGCAGGGCGACCGCGGCCGAGAGGTCGTACGGCAGGTGCGGGGCCCGGTGGTCGGTGGTCAGGATCTCGCAGCCCTGGGCCTCCAGTTCGGCCCGGAGGTTGGCGGGCGGCAGCAGGTGCAGCTGGCGCGGCTGGCCGTGCGGGAACCACCACTTGCCCAGCAGCCGGGCGAACGGGCTGCGCGGGTCGGGGGTCTCGACGAGCAGGAGGCCGCCGGGGCGCAGCGCGGTGAGGGCGGCGCGGAGTTCGGCCCGGGGGTCGGGGGCGTGTTCCAGGTGGTGGAACATGCTGACGACGTCGTAGCGGGCGCGCAGCCGGGTCAGGACCTCCGGGGTGGTCAGATGGCCGAGGTGGGCCTCCTCGACCCGGCCCGCCGCCTGGGCCCGCACGATGCGCAGGGTCGGATCGAGGCCGTCGAAGGCGGTGTAGGGCAGCAGTTGCTTCGCCGTGTGCGGGAAGTGGGCGTGGCCGGTGCCGATGTCCAGCCAGCTTTCCGGCTCCGGCAGCGCCCGCGTGGCGCGGACGGCGGCGCGGTGCCGGCGGCGGCCGGCTCGGGTGGTGTGGCCGCGTTCGGTGTAGTCCGCCAGCCGGCCCTCGTAGAAGTCCCGGTGGTAGAGGCCGAAGCCCTCCCAGGTCAGCCGGGGGTTCTGGAAGGTGTGCGCGCAGTCCCGGCACTCGTCGAGGACGAAGGTGCCCGGGCGGTGGTGGAGGAGGTCGGGGGTGCGCAGCCGGGTGCGCAGGCGTCTGGAGCCGCACCAGGGGCAGTCCTGGCGGCGCGGCTCGTGGAACCGGTCGGTGCCCGGGTGGAGTTCGGGTCTGGGCGGCATGGGCGGCTCCCTGTGCTCCCGGTACGCGTCCCTGTACGCAATCCACTGCAAACCGGAACGTATGGGATACCGATCTTGCCTGCCAAGACGCCGTGCGGGTGTGGTGGCGATCTGGCACCGAACCGTTGGTTCCGTGCCGGTACTGTTCGGCGAATGAGCTCGCTTAATCTCGACGACTTCACCGATCTGATCGAGCGCCCCGACGGCGGTGTACGCCGGGACGCCGAGGCGCGCCGGGAGCGGCTGGTCGTGCCGCCCGGGGCGCTGGGCCGCCTCGACGACCTGGGCGAGTGGCTGGCCGCCGCGCAGGGTTCCGTACCGGTACGGCCGGTGGAACGGCCGCGGGTCCTGCTCTTCGCCGGCGACCACGGCGTCGCCGAACTGGGCGTCTCCGCGCGGCCCGCGGGCAGTGCGGAGCTGCTGGTGCGGGCGGTCCTGGAGGGCGCCAGCCCGGTGGCGGTGCTCGCCCGGCGGCTCGGGGTGCCGGTGCGGATCGTGGACATGGCGCTGGACTGCGACCCGGACGCGCTGCCCGAGGAGGTCGTACGGCACCGGGTGCGGCGGGGCAGCGGCCGGATCGACATCGAGGACGCGCTGACGGCGGAGGAGGCCGAGGCGGCCTTCCGGGCGGGCGTCGGGCTGGCCGACGAGGAGGCCGACTCGGGGACGGACCTGGTGGTGCTCGGCGACATCAGCGTCGGCGGGACCACGGCGGCCTCCGTGCTGGTGGCCGCGTTGTGCGGGACGGACGCGTCCGTGGTGACCGGGCGGGGCGGGCTCGCCATCGACGACCTCGCGTGGATGCGGAAGTGTGCGGCGATCCGGGACGCGTTGCGGCGGGCGCGGCCGGTGCTCGGGGACCAGTTGCAGTTGCTGGCGGCGGTCGGCGGGGCCGACCTCACGGCGATGACCGGGTTCCTGCTGCAGGCCGCGGTGCGGAAGCTGCCGGTGGTGCTCGACGGGGTCGTGGTGGCCGCGTGCGCCCTTGTCGCCCAGCGGATCGCGTTCCGGGCACCCGACTGGTGGCTGGCCGGCCACGACAGCGGCGAGCCGGGCCAGGCGAAGGCGCTGGACCGGATGGCCCTGGAACCCCTCCTCCAACAGGGCGTGACCGTGGGCGAGGGCGCGGGCGCCCTGCTCGCCCTGCCCCTGGTCCAGGCCGCAGCGGCCCTGTCAGCAGACCTGCCCGAGAAGCCGGAAAAGCCCGAACCCGAGGAGAAGCCGGAGGAGTAGAGGCCGGCGGGACACGGAGACCGGCGCGTTACGGGGGCCAGTGGGTACGGCCGGGACGGCACCGCCGGGTTGCGCCGTCCCGGCTGATCGCCGCTGCGGCGGACAGAAGAGACCGGCGGGAGGGGGAGACCGGCGGAACAGGGAGACCGGGGAAGAGGGAGGCCGGTTGGTCGGGAAGTTGGCGTTGCTGGCCCGGGTGGCGTGGTTCGTCGGGAGGGCGCCCATATGATCGCTCTCCATGGGAGATGCCCGAATTGCCGTTGAGCGGTGTGATGGTCGTGAGCGGGGGCGGTGGGGCGTCGGGGTTTCGCAGCGGGCCGCCGGGTTTGCCGTGTGGTACTTGCGGGGCGTCGCGTTCGTCAACTTCCTCAGTGCGGTGTGGGTGTCGTTGGGGCAGGACGTGCGGCGGCACAACCAGGAGAACTTCTTCACGCCGTACCTGCTGACCGCCGGCTTCGCCTCCGGTGTGTTCACCGCGTTCCTCGCGATCACCATGCGGCGCCGCAAGCGGGCCGCGTGGATCCTGAACCTGGTGCTGAGCGGGCTCTTCCTCGCGCTGTTCGCGTTCGCCATGGCGTTCCCGGAGATCCGGCGGTATCCGCAGAACTGGATCTCGATCGTGCTGACGGCCGCCTTCGTGGCGGCGCTGCTCGTCGGGCGGCGGGAGTTCTACGCGAAGGGCGACCGGGCCAACCCGCGGCTCGCCGCGACCGTCGCCGTCGGCGGCGGAGTGGCCGCCTCGCTGCTCGCCGCCCTGCTCGTCACCGTCACCGACCAGGCCCCGCACGCCGCGCGTTCGACGTTCCTGGAGCGCTGGCACTACGGCACCCTGCGCCTGGTGTCGGTCGCCGCCGACCCCTCCCGGTTCCCGTACATCGCCCCGCCCACCTGGGTGAACGTCGTCATCAACGTGCTCAGCACGCTCCTCGTGCTCGCCGTCTTCTACGCCGCCTTCCGCTCCCGCCGCGCCGTCGACCCGCTCACCGAGGACGACGAGAAGCGGCTGCGGGCGCTGCTGGAGCGGCACGGGGAGCGGGACTCGCTCGGGTACTTCGCGCTGCGGCGGGAGAAGAGCGTGGTGTGGTCGCCGACCGGGAAGGCGGCGGTGGCCTATCGGGTGCTGGGCGGGGTCAGCCTCGCCTCCGGGGATCCGCTCGGGGATCCGGAGGCCTGGCCGGGCGCGATCGCGCCGTGGCTGGACGAGGCGCGGGCGCACGGGTGGATCCCGGCGGTGATGGGGGCGAGCGAGGAAGCCGGGACGGTGTACGCGCGGCACGGGCTGGACGCCCTGGAGCTCGGGGACGAGGCGATCGTGGAGGTCGCCGAGTTCACGCTGGAGGGACGGGCCATGCGGACCGTCCGGCAGGCCTACAACCGGGTGAAGCGGGCCGGGTACACGGTGCGGATCCGCCGGCACGAGGACATCCCGGCGGACGAGATGTCGTATCTGGTCCGGCGCGCCGACGACTGGCGGGACGGGGCCACCGAGCGCGGGTTCAGCATGGCGCTGGGCCGGCTCGGGGACGGCCGGGACGGGCAGTGCGTGATGCTGGAGTGCACGGACGGGGCGGGTGAGCTGCGGGCGCTGCTGTCCTTCGTGCCGTGGGGGCCGGGCGGGCTGTCGCTCGATCTGATGCGCCGGGACCGGGACTCCGACAACGGACTGATGGAGTTCATGGTCATCGAGCTGTTGCGGCGCGCCGGAGAGATCCGGATCACGCAGGTTTCGCTCAACTTCGCCATGTTCCGGTCGGTCTTCGAACGTGGTGCGCGTCTCGGCGCGGGGCCGGTGCTGCGGCTGTGGAGGTCCCTGCTGAGCTTCTTCTCCCGGTGGTGGCAGATCGAGTCCCTGTACCGGGCGAACGCCAAGTACCGGCCCATCTGGGAGCCCCGGTTCCTGCTCTTCGAGAAGAGCGCGGACCTGCCGCGCATCGGCCTGGCGTCGGCGCGCGCGGAGGGGTTCCTGGAGGTTCCGGGGCTGCCGGGGTGGGTGAACCGCAAGCACCTCGACACGCGATGAGGCACGCGGGGCAACCGGCCGCGCGACACGCACAGATGAGGACCGCCGTATGACACCGCTCGCCCGCTGGGCCCGCGCCGAGTGGGGGCTGCTGTACGCCACGGTGCGCGGCCCGCTGGCGAAGCGGCGGCTGCGGGCGGTGCCGATGACGGTGGCGGCGGTGTGTCTGACCGCGCTGCTGCAGTTCGCCCAGAACCGGCCGTGGGGTTTCCGGTTCGTGCAGGATCTCGGGGCGGTGCGCGCCGAGGACCCGCTCTGGCAGGCCCTGCTGCGCACTCCCCTGTCGCTGTTCGTGCCGGCGCTGGATCTGCCGGTGTGGGGCGCGCTGGCGCAGATCCTGGTGGTGTTCGGCATCGCCGAGGTGTGCCTGGGCTGGTGGCGGACGCTGGCCATCGCCTATGTGGCGACCCTCGCCGGGACGTTGTACGCCCGGTTCGGCATCGCGATCGGTCCGCACGGCCCGCTGGGCCTGCCGGCCTCGGACGCGCTGGTGGTGGACACCGGTCCGTCGGCCGCCGTGGTCGGTCTCGCGGTGTATCTGGGCTGGCGCTACGGCGCGTACACCACCGCCGGTGCGGTGGTGGCCGCGATGGTGGTCGAGGTCGCGGTGAAGGAGAACCTCGCCGGCAAGGAACACCTCGCGGCGATCGCGGGTGTGACGGCGCTGTGCGGGGCGTCGGTGGCGCTGCGACGGCTGCGGCACCGGCGGCGCCGCCGCGGGGGTCAGCGGCGGCCGGGCAGCCGGAGCGGCTCGGGGCGGTCGGGCTTGCCGCCGATCCAGTCCTGAAGGGTCCGGCTGAGCCGGGACCAGCGGCGGTCGTGGTGGTAGGCGCGCAGTCCGGCTCTGGCCCGGGCGCGCGGCCGGTCGTGGTAGAAGCGGCGGGACCAGGCGGAGCCGGGGCGGGCCAGCCGGACCGCGCCGACGATCCCGACCAGCGGGACGATCACGCCGAAGATCGCGGTGCGGGTCTTGCCCTTGCTCAGGGCGACGAGCGAGAAGAGGAAGTTCGCCCCGATGTTGGCGATGGCGGTGCCGCGGTCCTGGAGTTCGTCGGCGGACAGGTCGTTGACGCCGAACGGGGAGAACCCGGCGAGCAGCAGCCCGACCAGCGCGGCGGTGATGACGACGGCCTCGACGCTCTTGCGGCCGTCCTCGGTCCAGTAGACGTCGTTGAGATGCAGGATCAGCGCGAACTCGTCGAGGACGAGGCCGGCGCCGATCCCGAAGACGATCGCGGCGAGGGCCGCGCCGGGTCCGTGGCGGCCGCTGCCGACCGCGCCGAACCCGCCGACGACGATCAGGACGACCCCGGGGACCACGTGGTGGATGTGCAGCCCGCCCGCCTTCACATTGCCGAACGGGCCCCTTCCGGCGCGGATCAGCCGGGTGATGGTCCGGGTGATCACGAAGGTCAGGACGAAGGCGGTCAGGGCGAGCAGCAGGGGGAGTTTGCCCGGCTCGATGATGTTCCGCTCCAGCCAATGTCCCATGTGCGCACTTTATCCCCGGCGTGGTTCGGCCCGGAGTCCGGCCGAAGTCCGGCCGGAGGCACGGCCGGAAGCCCGGTCGGAAGCATGGCCGGGGCAAGCGTCTTCCTGACCACCGGGTAACCTGCGCCGGTGGCTGCGACGACACCTGCGACTCCCTGGCTTGACGGCCTCCGCTTCGCCTTCGGCACGCTCACCGTCTTCCCCGTGAAGGTCACCCGCTGGGACCGTGACGCGGCCCGCGGCGGCATGCTGTCCGCCCCGCTGGCCGGCCTCGCGGTCGGGCTCTGCGCGGGTGCGGCCGGCGCACTGCTGCTGCTGACCGGTGCGAGCGCGTTCGTGGCCGCGGTGGCCGCCGTCGCCGTACCGGCCGTGCTCACCCGGGGCCTGCACCTGGACGGCCTCGCCGACACGGCCGACGGCCTGGGCAGCGGCAAGCCCGCCGAGGACGCCCTGCGGATCATGAAGCAGTCGGACATCGGGCCGTTCGGCGTGATCACCCTGGTGTTCGTGCTGCTCGCCCAGGTGGCCGCGCTGGCCCAGGCGTACGGGGACGGGTGGCGGCGCGGGGTGCTCGCCGCCGTCGTCGCCGCGGTGGTGGCCCGGCTGGCGCTGACCCTGGCCGCCGTGGACGGGGTGCCCGCCGCCCGGCCCGAGGGGCTGGGGGCGGCGGTGGCCGGGGTGGTGCCGAAGGTGGGCGCGTCGGTGGTCACGATCGCCGTGATGGTGGCGGCGGCGGGTGCCGGGGCGCTGGTGGGTTCGGACTACAGCCTGCAGGCGCTGCTCGCGGTGGTGGGCGCGGAGATGGTGACCGACGGGCTGCTACGACACTGCAGGCGCCGCTTCGGCGGGGTGACCGGGGATGTCTTCGGGGCGCTCGCGGAGACGGCCGCGACGACCGCCCTGGTCGTCCTCTGCCTGTGGTGACCGGTGCCTGAGGTGACCGGTGCCTGAGGTGACCGGTGCCTGAGGTGACCGGTCTCAGCAGGTCTTGCGCCACACCCCCAGTTCGTACTTCTTCTCCAGCGAGCTGAGCCCCAACTTCCGTGACTGCACGCAGAACTTGCTCGTCGGCAGTTCGTACTCGACGTGGAAGACCGCCTTGTCCGCCTTGACGAAGGGCACCAGGTCCGCGCACTCGCCGTACTGGGCGCACTGCTCGTTCACCGCGAAGTCGAAGTCCCCCACCAACTGCGGTATCTGGTCCAGGTCGTTCTTCAGGCCCACCGCCATGCCCCGGTCGTGGGCGAGCCGCGCGATGAGCCGGTTGTAGCGGAGCTGGTCGGCGGCCTTGAGCGGGAAGCCGGTGCGGTTCTTGTAGCCGTCCATGTTGTCGGGCTCCACCGCGTCGAAACCCTTCTCCTTGCACATGTCGAGGCGGGCCGCCATCAACGGCTTCAGCACGTCGGTGCGGCGGATGTCGAGCCAGCGCTCGCCCTCCCAGCCGTTGCCGCGCCCCAGCACCGACTTGGGGAACTTCTTCGCGTCGGGGCGCCAGTCCTCGTAGGCGCCGGTGGAGAGGTAGCAGATGACCTTGCGGCCCGCGTCGTGCAGCTTGCCGACGGTCGCCTCGGACTGGTCGAAGCCGTCGATGTCGTAGACCGACGCCTTGACGGAGGTGTCGACACGGCCGCTGAGCTGCCACTGCCAGCTGACCCCGGGTCTCGGCTGCCAGCGTCCGGCGTCGTCCGAGGCCCGGGTGCAGCCGGCGAGCAGGGCAGGCAGGGCGAGCAGGGCCGGCAGGGATGCGGGGCGGGGTTTCACCGGTCGGACTCCAGAGTGTGCGGCAGGGTACCCCAGGGATGATCTCCCACCCCGGGGACCGCGCGGTACACCGAGGCCCCGCACCCCCGACTCCCGGAGCCCGGCGGTGACTTCGGCGAACGCCGCGCCGGGGCGCCCGCCGGATCCCGGCGAGTGTGTCCCACGCGCACCCTGGGGAGGGGCGGGAAATGGCGACGACGCCACCCCCAGGTGAACGACCGCAGGAATGAGCGAACGCATACACACGCGTAGGCTCGTCCCGGGTGTTCGCCGACAGGGTGAAGGCCCCGGTCGCAACGCGCCCCGCGAAGGCTTCTAGGGTCGCTTCCCGGGCCCGGTCGACCCACCCACTCGGCCACAGCAACTCAACATCGGAAGCGAGATTCCACCACCGTGACTGCTCTCACTCTCAGCACCTCAGCGGCGCCCGGCCTCCGGGCCGACGCGATCGTGATCGGTGTCGCCAAGGGCACAGGTTCCAAGTCCGGGGGCCTGCTCGTAGCGCCGGGCGCGGAGGCCGTGGACGAGGCCTACGACGGCAGGCTCGCCGACGTCCTGGAGACCCTCGGTGCCTCGGGTGCCGAGGGCGAACTGACGAAGCTGCCCTCCCCGGCCGGCTTCAAGGCCCCGCTCGTCATCGCGGTGGGCCTGGGCGCCGCGCCCGGCAAGGACGCCGAGTACACCGCCGAGGCGCTGCGCCGGGCGGCCGGTGTCGCCGCCCGCGCGCTGAACGGGGCGAAGAAGGCGGCCTTCGCGCTGCCCGTCGAGGACGCGGCCGCCGTGGGCGCGATCGGCGAGGGCGTGCTGCTCGGCGCGTACTCCTTCGACACGTACAAGGAGAACGGCCGGCAGGCCGCGGGCGCCGCCAAGGCCAAGACTGCCAAGGCGCCGCTCGCCGAGGCCACGCTGCTCGGCGGCAAGCCGCGGGACGCGGCCCACAAGGCGGCCGTGGCCCGCGCCACCGCCGTCTCTGAGGAGCTCAACCGCGCCCGTGACCTGATCAACACCCCGCCGAACGACCTCACGCCGGCCGCGTTCGCCGCGATCGTGCAGGGCGCGGGCAAGGAGCACGGCTTCAAGGTGCAGGTGCTCGACGACAAGGCGCTCGCCAAGGACGGCTACGGCGGCATCCTCGGCGTCGGCGGCGGCTCGGCCGCGACCCCGCGGCTGGTGAAGCTGTCGTACACGCACCCCGAGGCGGAGAAGCACCTCGCCTACGTCGGCAAGGGCATCACCTACGACTCGGGCGGCATCTCCCTCAAGCCGGCCGGCCACAACGAGACCATGAAGTGCGACATGAGCGGGGCGGCCGCGGTCTTCGCCGCCGTCGTCTCGGCGGCGCGGCTCGGTCTCCAGGTCAATGTGACCGGGTGGCTGGCGCTGGCCGAGAACATGCCGTCCGGGTCCGCCGTGCGGCCGGGTGACGTGCTGCGCATGTACAGCGGCAAGACGGTCGAGGTGCTGAACACGGACGCGGAGGGGCGGCTGGTCCTCGCCGACGCGCTGTGGGCGGCGTCGGCGGAGCAGCCGGACGCGATCGTGGACGTGGCGACGCTGACCGGGGCGATGATGCTGGCGCTGGGCAGCCGGACGTTCGGGGTCATGGCCAACGACGACGCGTTCCGCTCCACGGTGCACGAGGCGGCCGAGGAGGTCGGCGAGCCGGCCTGGCCGATGCCGCTGCCGGAGCACCTGCGCAAGGGGATGGAGTCCTCGACCGCCGACATCGCGAACATGGGCGAGCGGATGGGCGGCGGGCTGGTCGCGGGGCTCTTCCTGCGCGAGTTCGTGGGTGAGGGGATCACCTGGGCGCACCTCGACATCGCCGGTCCCGCCTTCAACGAGGGCGGGCCGTTCGGGTACACGCCGAAGGGCGGCACGGGGTCGGCGGTGCGGACGCTGGTGCGGCTGGCGGAGCTGACGGCCGAGGGTGACCTGGGCTGATGTCGCCGACGGGACCTCGCGCGCGGGTAGGGCGGGGTCCCGTCGCCCATTGACTCGGTCCATTCCGTCGTACGGCGGCTGCGGGCCGTGGGGGCTGATCGCGCAGTTCCTCGCGCCCCTGCGGGGCGCTGCGTGTGGTGTCTCACACCCCGGCCCCGCGTCTCGTTCACCTCCGACAAGTGCGAAGATGGGGCTCGGCAGGACAGGGCCCCACCCACAGGGCCGAAGAAGAGCGGCCGGACACCAGCCGCCGCCCGGTCGCTGGAGACCGGCGTACGGCGCACATGCATGGAGGACGTGACGTGGCGAACGACGCCAGCACC
Organism: Streptomyces sp. NPDC048288; assembly: GCF_043201555.1. Classification (NCBI taxonomy): domain Bacteria; kingdom Bacillati; phylum Actinomycetota; class Actinomycetes; order Kitasatosporales; family Streptomycetaceae; genus Streptomyces; species Streptomyces sp. NPDC048288. Next base: position 867,591 of record NZ_JBICZD010000001.1, on the reverse strand, counting down.
GTTTTCGACCTAGTGATCCTCGGCGGTGGTAGTGGCGGTTACGCCGCGGCCCTGCGCGGGGCGCAGCTGGGCCTGGACGTCGCCCTGATCGAGAAGGACAAGGTCGGCGGTACCTGCCTGCACCGGGGTTGCATCCCCACCAAGGCCCTGCTGCACGCGGGCGAGATCGCCGACCAGGCCCGCGAGAGCGAGCAGTTCGGCGTCAAGGCCACGTTCGAGGGCATCGACGTCCCCGCCGTCCACAAGTACAAGGACGGTGTCATCTCCGGCCTGTACAAGGGCCTGCAGGGTCTGATCGCCTCGCGCAAGGTGACGTACATCGAGGGGACGGGGCGGCTGTCCTCCCCCACCTCCGTGGATGTCAACGGCCAGCGGATCCAGGGGCGCCACGTGCTCCTCGCCACCGGCTCCGTGCCGAAGTCGCTGCCGGGCCTGGAGATCGACGGCAACCGCGTCATCTCCTCCGACCACGCCCTCGTCCTGGACCGCGTGCCGAAGTCCGCGATCATCCTGGGCGGCGGTGTCATCGGCGTCGAGTTCGCCTCCGCGTGGAAGTCCTTCGGTGCCGACGTCACCGTCGTCGAGGGCCTCAAGCACCTCGTCCCGGTCGAGGACGAGAACTCCTCCAAGCTTCTTGAGCGCGCGTTCCGCAAGCGCGGCATCAAGTTCAACCTGGGCACCTTCTTCTCGAAGGCCGAGTACACCGCCGACGGCGTCAAGGTCACCCTCGCCGACGGCAAGGAGTTCGAGGCCGAGGTCCTGCTCGTCGCCGTCGGCCGCGGCCCCGTCTCCGCCGGTCTCGGCTACGAGGAGCAGGGTGTCGCCATGGACCGCGGCTACGTCCTGGTCGACGAGTACATGCGGACCAACGTCCCGACCATCTCCGCCGTCGGCGACCTGGTCCCGACCCTCCAGCTCGCGCACGTCGGCTTCGCCGAGGGCATCCTGGTGGCGGAGCGCCTGGCCGGTCTGAAGGCCGTCCCGATCGACTACGACGGCGTGCCGCGGGTGACGTACTGCCACCCCGAGGTCGCCTCCGTCGGCATCACCGAGGCCAAGGCCAAGGAGATCTACGGTGCGGACAAGGTCGTCGCGCTGAAGTACAACCTGGCGGGCAACGGCAAGAGCAAGATCCTGAACACCTCCGGCGAGATCAAGCTCGTCCAGGTGAAGGACGGTGCCGTGGTCGGCGTCCACATGGTCGGCGACCGCATGGGCGAGCAGGTCGGCGAGGCCCAGCTGATCTACAACTGGGAAGCGCTGCCCGCCGAGGTCGCCCAGCTCATCCACGCCCACCCGACGCAGAACGAGGCGCTCGGCGAGGCCCACCTGGCCCTGGCCGGCAAGCCCCTGCACTCGCACGACTGACCCTCGGTCGACACAAGCGACTCCGCTTGAACACAGACTTCCGCAATTCGTAAGGAGCAACCGAAACCATGGCGGTTTCCGTAACCCTTCCGGCGCTCGGCGAGAGCGTCACCGAGGGCACTGTCACCCGCTGGCTGAAGGCCGAGGGCGAGCGCGTCGAGGCCGACGAGCCGCTGCTCGAGGTGTCGACCGACAAGGTCGACACCGAGATCCCGGCCCCCGCCTCGGGCATCCTGGCCTCGATCAAGGTCGCCGAGGACGAGACGGTCGAGGTCGGCGCCGAGCTGGCCATCATCGACGACGGCACCGGCGCCCCCGTGGCCGCTCCGGCCCCGGCCGCCGAGCCCGTGGCCGCGCCGGCCCCGGCCGCCCCGGCCCCCGCGCCGGTCGCCGAGGCCCCCGCTGCCCCGGCCCCGGCCCCCGTCGCCGCTGCCCCCGCCGCTCCGGCCGGTGGCGCGTCCGGTACGGACGTGGTCCTGCCCGCGCTCGGTGAGTCCGTCACCGAGGGCACCGTCACCCGCTGGCTGAAGCAGGTCGGCGACGAGGTCGGCGAGGACGAGCCCCTGCTCGAGGTCTCCACCGACAAGGTCGACACCGAGATCCCGGCGCCGGTCGCCGGTGTCCTGCTGGAGATCGTGGTCGGCGAGGACGAGACCGCCGAGGTCGGCGCCAAGCTCGCCGTCATCGGCGCCCCGGGTGCCGCTCCGGCGGCTGCCCCGGCCCCGGCCGCTCCGGCCCCGGCGCCCGTCGCCGCTGCCCCGGTCGCGCCCGCCCCGGCGGCTCCGGCCCCCGCGCCCGCCGCCCCGGCCCCGGCTCCCGCCCCGGTCGCCGCCGCTCCGGCTCCGGCCGCCCCGGCCCCGGCCCCCGCGCCGGTGGCCGCCGCCCCCGTCACCCCGGCTCCGGCTCCGGCCGCTCCGGTCGACGAGGGTGCCTACGTCACCCCGCTGGTCCGCAAGCTCGCCGCCGAGAACGGCGTCGACCTGGGCGCCGTCAAGGGCACCGGCGTCGGCGGCCGGATCCGCAAGCAGGACGTGCTCGCCGCCGCCGAGGCCGCGAAGGCCGCCGCCGCCGCTCCGGCCCCCGTGGCCGCCGCCGCTCCGGCCGCCGCCGCTGCCAGGAAGGCCCCGGCGCTGGAGGTCTCCCCGCTCCGCGGCCAGACCGTCAAGATGCCCCGCATCCGCAAGGTCATCGGCGACAACATGGTCAAGGCGCTGCACGAGCAGGCGCAGCTGTCCTCGGTGGTCGAGGTGGACGTGACCCGCCTGATGCGCCTGCGCGCCCAGGCCAAGGACTCGTTCGCGGCCCGCGAGGGCGTCAAGCTCTCCCCGATGCCGTTCTTCGTGAAGGCGGCGGCCCAGGCGCTGAAGGCCCACCCGGCCGTCAACGCCCGGATCAACGTCGAAGAGGGCACGATCACCTACTTCGACACCGAGAACGTCGGTATCGCGGTGGACTCGGAGAAGGGCCTGATGACCCCGGTCATCAAGCACGCGGGCGACCTCAACATCGCCGGTATCGCCAAGGCCACGGCCGACCTGGCCGGCAAGGTCCGCGCCAACAAGATCACCCCGGACGAGCTGTCCGGCGCGACCTTCACCATCTCCAACACCGGCTCGCGCGGCGCGCTGTTCGACACGATCATCGTGCCGCCGAACCAGGTCGCGATCCTCGGCATCGGTGCCACGGTCAAGCGTCCGGCCGTCATCGAGACGGAGGAGGGCACGGTCATCGGCGTCCGCGACATGACGTACCTGACCCTGTCCTACGACCACCGCCTGGTGGACGGCGCCGACGCGGCCCGTTACCTGACGGCCGTCAAGGCGATCCTGGAGGCCGGCGAGTTCGAGGTCGAGCTCGGTCTGTAGGCCTCAGCAGGTCCCCCACGGTGCCCCGTCCGGAGTTCCTCCGGACGGGGCACCGTCGTGTAAGTCTCGTCTCACCTGCATGAAAGCGCCCCCGTGCGCCTCTCCCGAAAGGCGGTCCGGCCTTATTGTCTAAACGTCAAACGCCCTTAAGGAGCTCCCATGACCGCGCCCGTTGTCCACTCGCTGCGCGAACAGATCCGCGAGCACATCGTGGAGGGAATCGTCAGCGGGCGCTGGAAGCCGGGCGAGCGGATCGTGGAGCGGCGGATCGCCACGGAGCTGGAGGTCAGCCAGACGCCGGTGCGGGAGGCGCTGCGGGAGCTGGAGTCCCTCCGGCTGATCGAGTCCGCGCCGAACAAGGGCGTGCGGGTGCGGAACCTGACGGCGGCGGACCTCGAGGAGAGCTACCCGGTGCGGGCCGGTCTGGAGGCGATCGCGGCGGAGCTGGCGGCGGAGCGGCTGGCGGAGGACTGCTCGGCCCTCGAACCGCACGTGGCGGCGCTCTACGAGGCCGACCGCAACGCCGACGGCACGGGCCAGGTCCGCCACACGGTCGGCTTCCACCGCGAGCTGGTCCGGGCGGCCGGCAACTCGGTCCTCCTGCACACCTGGGAGGGCCTGGGCATCGAGGTCTTCACCGCCCTCTCCATCCGCTGGCTGGGAACGGTCCAGCAGTCGTACGCCGAAGAACACCAGGAACTGGTCGCCGCCTTCCAGCGCCGCGACCCGCGCATCGCCGACATCGTCAAGTCCCACGTCCTGGGCTGCGCCCCGAGGCCGTGAGCCCACGGGGCCCCGGCAGGCCCGGCACCGCCGAAAACCGCCGTCCCAACTGATCGCCGTCGCGGCGGAAAAACAAGGGCGCGCGGGGAGAAGAGCCGACCCGAACAGCGCCCCGTAGGGGCGCGGGGCTGTATCTGATATGCGGCTCCGCCGCGTGGGCGCGACCAGCCAGGACGGCGCGGCACCAAACCGACAGCCCGCGCCCCTCCCACACAAGAGCGCTCCCCCGCTCACACGCCGTCCCACCTGCGAAAACCCCTCTCCGGAGCGTCACCCGGTGCCATCGCCGAAGGCACCCCGTGCCGACTTTCTCGGAATCGAGAAGTTTTGCCCTTGAACCCTTTGATCGATCATCGATCAGGGAGTTAGAGTCGCCGACGGGCTCGCACCCGGGCCCTCTGCCCTGTCCTGCCAAAGACCAAGGGCACCCCGAACCCTTACCGATGAGGGAACCCCCTTCGACTGAGGAAGGCGGCGACATGACCGACCCCCAGGCCATCCAGCCGAGCGCGCTCGACCAGTTCCCCGACCGGGACCCGGAGGAGACCGCCGAATGGCAGGCCTCACTGGACGCCGTGGCCAGGGAGGCCGGGCCGCACCGCGCCGCGTACCTGATGCGCCGCACGCTGGAGCGCGCCGAGGCGGACGGCATCGCGCTGCCGAAGCTGCTGGAGACCGACTACGTCAACACCATCCCCACCGCCGCCGAGGCCGCCGTGCCCGGTGACGAGGAGATGGAGCGGAAGATCACCGCGTGGAACCGCTGGAACGCGGCCGCGATGGTCACCCGGGGCTCGAAACACGGCGTCGGCGGCCACATCGCCACCTTCGCCTCCGCCGCCTGGCTGTACGAGACCGGCTTCAACCACTTCTTCAAGGGCAAGGAGGCCGACGGGTCCGGCGACCAGCTCTACATCCAGGGCCACGCCTCCCCCGGCATCTACGCCCGCGCCTTCCTCGACGGCCGCCTCACCGAGGCGCACCTCGACAACTTCCGCCAGGAGGCCGGCGGCAACGGCCTCCCGTCGTACCCGCACCCCCGCCGCCTGCCCTGGCTGTGGGAGTTCCCGACGGTGAGCATGGGCCTCGGCCCGCTCTCGGCCATCTACCAGGCCCGCTTCAACCGCTACCTGACCGCCCGCGGCATCAAGGACGTCTCGCAGTCCCACGTCTGGGCGTTCCTCGGCGACGGCGAGATGGACGAGCCCGAGTCGACGGCGGCGCTCGCACTCGCCTCCCGTGAGGGCCTCGACAACCTCACCTTCGTCATCAACTGCAACCTGCAGCGCCTCGACGGCCCGGTCCGCGCCAACTTCAAGATCGTGCAGGAGCTGGAGGCCCAGTTCCGCGGTGCCGGCTGGAACGTCGTCAAGTCGCTGTGGGGCAGCGCCTGGGACGAGCTGTTCCAGCTCGACACCACCGGCGCGCTCGTACGCCGGCTGCGCGAGGTACCGGACGCGCAGGTGCAGACGTACCAGACCCGCGACGCCGCCTACATCCGCGCCGACTTCTTCGGCAAGGACCCGGCGCTCGTCGAGATGGCGAAGCTGCTGAGCGACGACAAGATCCTGGAGTGCTTCCACCTCTCCCGCGGTGGTCACGAGGCGCGCAAGGTGTACGCCGCCTACAAGGCCGCCGTCGAGTTCAAGGGCGCGCCGACCGTGATCCTGGCCCAGACGGTCAAGGGCCACACCCTGGGCGAGGGCTTCGCGTCGAAGAACGCCAACCACCAGATGAAGAAGCTGACGGTGGACGAGTTCAAGACGATGCGGGAGCTGCTGGAGCTGCCGATCCCGGACAGCGCCTTCGTCGACGGGGTCGTGCCCTACGGCCACCCCGGCGCCGACTCCCCCGAGGTGCGCTACCTCCAGGAGCGCCGCGCGGCCCTCGGCGGTCCCGCCCCGGCCCGCCGCACCCACGCCCTGGCGCCCCTGCCCGCCCCCGCCGACAAGGCCTTCGCCTCCTTCGACAAGGGCTCCGGCACGCAGAACGTGGCGACGACCATGGCCTTCGTCCGGCTCGTCAAGGACCTGGTCCGGGACAAGGAGACCGGGAAGCGCTGGGTGCCGATCGTCCCCGACGAGGCGCGCACCTTCGGCATGGAGAGCCTCTTCCCGTCGCTGGGCATCTACTCGCCCAAGGGGCAGACGTACGAGCCGGTCGACCGCGACCAGCTGATGTACTACAAGGAGGCCAAGAACGGCCAGATCCTCAACGAGGGGATCACCGAGGCCGGTTCGATGGCCGACTTCATCGCCGCGTCCAGCGCGTACGCGACGCACGGCGAGGCGATGATCCCGTTCTACATCTTCTACTCGATGTTCGGCTGGCAGCGCACGGCCGACCAGATGTGGCAGCTCGGCGACCAGCTCGGCCGCGGGTTCCTGGTGGGTGCGACGGCCGGCCGTACGACGCTGACCGGCGAGGGGCTCCAGCACGCGGACGGCCACTCCCCCGTCATCGCCGCGACCAACCCGGCGGCGCTGTCGTACGACCCGGCCTTCGCCTACGAGATCGCGACCATCGTCAAGGACGGTCTGCGCCGGATGTACGGCGAGCCGGCCCCCGGCGAGGACCCGAACGTCTTCTACTACCTGACCGTCTACAACGAGCCGCTCCCGCAGCCCGCGAAGCCGGCCGGGCTCGGTATCGACGAGGGCATCGTCAAGGGCCTGTACCGCTTCAACACGGCGGAGTCCGCGGGCGTCACCGTCCCGGCCAACGCCCCGCGCATCCAGCTGCTCGGCTCCGGTACGGCGATCCACTGGACGCTGAAGGCGCAGCGGCTGCTCGCCGAGGAGTGGGGCGTGGCGGCCGACGTCTGGTCGGCGACCTCCTGGACGGAGCTGCGCCGGGACGCGCTGGAGGCCGACGCGGCCCTGCTGCGCGGTGAGGAGCGGGTGCCGTACGTCCGTCAGGCGCTGCAGGGTGCCGAGGGCCCGGTGCTGGCCGTCTCCGACTACATGCGCCAGGTCCCGGACCAGATCGCGCAGTGGGTCGAGCAGGACTGGTCCTCGCTGGGCGCCGACGGCTTCGGTCTCTCCGACACCCGTGAGGCGGCCCGCCGCCACTTCGGTGTGGACGCGGAGTCGGTCGTCGTGGCGGCCCTGGCGCAGCTGGCCAGGCGCGGCGAGGTCAAGGCCACGGCGGTGAAGGAAGCCCGCGAGAAGTACGGGCTGTAGGAAACCGGCGTCATCACGACAGCGCGGTCCGGATCGCCGGGCCGCGCTGTCGTGGTCGTTCACCGCTTCTTTCTCTCCGCCGCGACGGCGCCCGGCCACGACGGCGGATTCCGGCGGTGCCGGACCGCTCGCGGGCCCGCTGTCAGTGCTCCCCGGCATCATGAGACGTATGCGCGCCGCCCGGCTCATCAAGATGGTGCTTCTCCTGCAGTCCCGGTCCGCCATGACCGCCGCCGAGCTGGCAGGTGAGCTGGAGGTGTCCGAGCGGACGGTGATGCGGGACGCGCAGGCGCTGTCGGAGGCGGGCGTTCCGGTGTACGCGGACCGGGGGCGCGGGGGCGGGTACCGGCTGGTCGGCGGGTACCGGACGCGGCTGACGGGGCTGGGCCGGAGCGAGGCCGAGGCGCTGTTCCTGAGCGGGCTGCCGGGCGCCCTGCGGGAGATGGGGCTGGAGGACGCGGCCAGCGCGGCCCGGCTGAAGGTGTCCGCCGCGCTGCTGCCGTCGTTGCGGGACGCTTCGCGGACGGCTTCCCAGCGCTTCCACCTGGACGCGCCGAACTGGTTCACCGAGCCGGAGACCCCGGCGCTGCTGCCCGACGTGGCCGACGCGGTGTGGGACGACCGGCGGGTCGTCGCGCGCTACCGGCGCGGGGAGTCGGAGGTGCGGCGGGAGCTGGAACCGTACGGGCTCGTGCTGAAGGCCGGGGTCTGGTACCTGTGCGCGCGGGTCGCGGAGAGCGACTCCTACCGGGTGTACCGGATCGACCGGTTCGCCTCCGTGGAGGCCGGCGAGGAACGGTTCGGGCGGGACGAGGAGTTCGACCTGCCGGGGTTCTGGAACCAGCGGGCGGAGCAGTTCGCGCACTCGCTCCTGCACGCCGAGGTGGTGGTGCGGCTGTCGGCGGTCGGCGTGCGCAGGCTGGCGTACGCCGTCGATCCGGTCGCCGCCCGGCAGGCGCTCGCGGGCGCCGGAGTCCCGGACGCGCGCGGGTGGGTGACGGTGACCCTGCCCGTGGAGAACGAGGAGGTCGCGCACGGCCAGCTGACCGCGCTCGGCCCGGAGGCCGAGGTGCTGGCGCCGCCCCGGCTGCGGGCGCGCTTCGCGGCCGACGCCACCCGGCTGGCGGAGCTCTACGCGCGGCAGGGCGACGGCGGATAACAATCCGCACCACTCCGCGTGCGGCCCCGGCGCCCAGGCACGATGCTTGACCCGTGATGGACGAGACGGAGTTCTGGGAGCTGGTCGACGCCACCCGTGAGGCCGCCGAGGGCGACCCGGAGGACCAGGCCGACCTGCTCGTGGAGCGGCTGCTCCAGCTGGAGCCGGACCTGGTGCTGGACTTCGCCCGTCACTTCGAGGCCCGCTACAACCGCGCCTACCGCTGGGACCTGTGGGGTGCCGCCTGGGTGCTGCTGGACGGCGCCAGCGACGACGCGTTCGACTTCTTCCGGTGCTGGCTGATCGGCCAGGGCCGGGACATCTACGAGGGGGCCGTGCACGATCCGGACACCCTGGCGGAGTTGCTGGACGACTTCGACGAGGAGATCGACGGCGACGGCGAGGAGCTGGGGTACGCGGCGGACGAGGCGTACGAGCAGCTCACCGGGACCGTGGCCCCGGACCTGGGCATCGCCCCCGCGCCCTCCGAACCGGAGGGCACCCCGGTCGACTTCGAGAACGAGCGGGCGCTCGCCGAGCGGTTCCCCCGGCTCTGGGACCGCTTCAAGGAGTGAGCGCTAGGCGGCTGTACGGCGGCGGGTGGCGTCCGACGGGATGTACGCCTGCGTCTGCTCGGCCTTGACCGCGTGGTGCATCGGCGCCGCGTTGGCCTGGTCCAGGGCGGACGCGGTGACCGCGGCCGGGCCGAGGACGACCGTCGCGACCGCGCAGACCACCGCCCAGGGTCCCCGGGACGACCTGACCCGGCCGGCCTTCTCCGTACCCTGCGTGGTCTCCGTACGGGCTCCGGTACGACTGCTGTTCATGATCCCCACCTCCAGTCGGCTGCTGATGTCCTTGACGGTAGGACGTGGGGATCTGAGCAGCCTGCGTGCCGCCTATGGCGTTCCTGTGGGCGCTTTCGCGGATGTTCCATGAGGGGTCGGGACCGCGGTCGCCGCGGGCACCCTGCCCTGCAGCCGGGCGGCCGCCTCCCTGATCTCGGGGAGGCGCTCGGTGAGGGCGGCGCCGGGGCAGTTGGTCCGGTAGCCGTCCTTGTGGGCGGCCACGGCGGGCAGGGCGACGGCGGTGCCCTCCTGGTAGCGGCTGAGGCCGTTGCTGGAGACCAGGCGGGCGCCGGCCCGCGGGTCGATGTCGGCGAGGCCGAGCTTCCAGGCGGTGAGGGCGGCGATCGCGTCGGTCATCGCGCGCGGCACGGGCACTCCGGCGGTGAAGGTGCCGAGCGCGGCGATGCCGGCGGTGCGGTGGTTGAAGCCCTGGGTGTGGGCGCCGGTGACGGCGCGCTCGACACCGCCCGCGCGGCCCTCGTAGATGGTGCCGCAGCGGTCGACGAGGAAGTTGTAGCCGATGTCGTCCCACGCGCGGTCGCCGGTCTGGCCGGTGTAGAGGCGGCGGATGATCTCGGGTGCCTGGGCGCAGGAGTAGCCGTTGGGCGAGTCGGTGTGGTGCACGAAGACGGCGACGACCTGGTCGTCGTAGCGCGGGGGCGGCTGGGTGCGGCGGACGGTGGCGTCGAGCCAGGCCGAGCGCGGCACGATGTGCGGCCGGGGCGCCCGGTAGCGGGTGGCGGGGCTGGCGGGCGCGGGGGCGGCCAGCCGGATCGCGGCGGGGTGGTCGGCGCCCTGGGCGCACAGCACCAGCGCGAGCGCCGCGGCGAGGCCGGGCAGGCAGCCGAGCAGCGTCAGGACGGTGAGCCGGGTGCGCCGCCCCGATCTTGGGAAGACACGCATGGCACTCACTCTCGGGTCGATCCACCGCGCCCGCGATGTGTGCTGTGCCACCTGGTGGAACCATCGTCCTGGTCCGGGGCGTTTCAGGAGGTACACGTACGCGTGGCCGGTTCCCGGGGGCCCCGCGCGCGTGAACTGATCACCGGGCCTGTCCCGGCCGTATGAGAGGGCACCGAGAGAAAGGCGGCTCCGTGGACCTGCTCGACCTGGCGCTGGTACTGGTGGTCCTCGTCTACGCGGCGTCCGGCTACCGGCGCGGGCTGGTGGCCGGCTGCGTCTCGCTGGCCGGGTTCGTCGGCGGTGCGGTGATCGGCGTGTGGGTGCTGCCGTGGGTGATGGAGCTGGTCACCCGTGGCACGGCGACGGCGACGGTGGTCGCGGTGCTGACCGTGCTGGTGCCCGCGGTGGTGGGGCACGAGCTGGCGGGGCGGCTGGCGCTGCGGCTGCGCCGGGAGCTGGACGAGGGTCCGCTGCGGGTGGCCGACGGGATAGGCGGGGCGTTCGCCAACTCGGTGGCGGTGCTGATCGTGGCCTGGGTGGCGGCGAGCGTCCTCGGTGCCTCCTCGTCGCCCGCGGTGACGACGGCGATCCGGGACTCGAAGCTGCTCGGCGCGGTGCAGAACACCATGCCGGACACCACTCCTGCCTGGTTCTCGCGGGCCACCTCGGCGCTGACCGAGGCGGGTTTCCCGCAGGTCTTCAACCCGTTCGAGAACGAGTCGACGGCCGAGGTCGCCAAGCCCTCGGGCGACAACGTCACGGCGGCCGCCACCAACGCGGCCAAGCGCAGCACGGTCAAGATCGAGGGTTCCTCCGGCACCCAGGGCCGCGAGGGCAGCGGGTTCGTGTACGCGCCGGAGCATGTGATGACCAACGCCCACGTGGTGGCCGGCATCTCCAACCCGAGCGTGCGGATCGGCGGGGTCGGGCCGGCGTACGACGCGGAGGTCGTCCTCTTCGACCCGGACCGGGACGTGGCGGTGCTGTACGTGCCGCAGCTGCGCGCGCCGGTGCTGCGCTTCGACACCACGGCGGCGCGCGGGAACTCCGCGGTGGTGGCCGGCTATCCGCAGGACGGCGACCTGAACCTGCAGGCGGCCACGGTGGCGAACAAGGTGCAGGCGACCGGCCAGAACATCTACAGCGACGCCACGGTGACCCGGGAGATCTACTCGATCCGCTCCACGGTCCGCCCCGGCAACTCCGGCGGCCCGCTGCTGACCACCGGCGGCAAGGTCTACGGCGTGGTGTTCGCCCGCTCCACCTCGGACAACGAGACGGGGTACGTGCTGACCGCCGACGAGGTGGCCACCGACGCTCAGCGCGGCGCGGACGCGACCCGGCCGGTGGACACGGGCGACCTGATCACGTCCTGACCGCCGCGGCCGTCACAGCGACCGGCCCATGATCACGTCGTCGACGTACGTGCCGTCCAGGAGGAACTCCTCCGGCAGCACGCCCTCGACGGCGAAGCCCTCCGACGCGTAGAGCCGGCGGGCCGGGGCGTTGTGGCCGAGGACGCCCAGCCTGATCCGGCGGGCGCCCCGGCGGCGGGCCTCGTCCATGACCGCGCGCAGCAGCGCCCGGGCGACCCCCCGGCCGCGAGCCTCCTCGGCGACGGCGAGGCCCTGGATCTGCCGGACGTGCGCGTTGGAGGCGACCTTGTAGGCGAGCCCGAGGCGCACATAGCCGACGATGCGCCGGTCGAGTTCGGCGACCAGGGTGTCCTCGGGGGCGTGCCGGTCACTGAAGAAGGGGTCGTACGGCGGCTGCGGCTCGGGCAGCACCGCGTGCAGGTACGACCAGGTGGCGCGGTCGAGGGCGGAGAGTTCCTCGTCGTCGTCGGGCAGGGCGGTGCGTATGTACGGCTCTGGCATGCGGATCACCCTAGGACGCCGGTGCCCCGGACCCCATCGGGTTTTCCGCCGTCCGCACCGGCATGCTGGGACGCATGGAACGTTCTCGTATCGCGGTGGCCGGTGCGTCCGGCCTCATCGGCAGCGCCCTGGTGCGGTCCCTGCGGGCGGACGGGCACGAGGTGGTGCGCCTGGTGCGGCGCGCCTCCCGGGGCATCGGGGAGGTCTGCTGGGACCCCGAGGGGCAGTACGTGGACGCGGCCGGGCTGATCGGCTGCGACGCGGTGGTGAACCTCGCCGGGGCCGGGGTCGGCGACCGGCGCTGGACGGCGGCGTACAAGCGCGAGATCCGGGACAGCCGGGTCCTCGGCACGGCCGCGCTCGCGGAGGCCGTGGCGGCCCTTCCGGAGCCGCCCCGGGTGTTCGTGAGCGGCAGCGCGATGGGCTTCTACGGCGACACCGGTGACCGGGCCGTGGACGAGGACGCGCCGCCCGGGGACGGCTTCCTGCCGTCGCTGTGCGTGGAGTGGGAGGAGGCGGCGGCCCCGGCGCAGGAGGCGGGCGTACGGACGGTGTTCACCCGCACGGGCCTGGTGGTCGCCCGCGGCGGCGGGGCCTGGGGCCGGCTGTTCCCGCTCTTCCGGGCGGGACTCGGCGGCCGGCTGGGCGACGGCGGCCAGTACTGGTCGTTCATCGCGCTGCACGACGAGGTGGCCGCGATCAGGTTCCTGATGGACAGCGAGGGCCTGTCCGGGCCCTTCAACCTCACCGCGCCGCAGCCCCTGACGAACCGTGAGATCACCGCGGCGATGGCCCGGGTGCTGCGCCGCCCGGCTCTCTTCCCGGTGCCCTCCCCCGTGCTGCGGGCCGCGCTGGGCGAGATGGCCGGGGACGTCCTGGGCAGTCAACGGGTGGTGCCGAAGCGGCTGCTGGAGTCGGGGTTCACGTTCGCGTTCCCGGGCATCGAGGACGCGATTCGTGCAGCCTGACGGCCCATGTGACCGTATGCGACCGGCGTGCGACCGTGCCCTGTTCATGCGCGACTGCCCTTGACCGATCACCGTCTTAACCTCGACCCGAACTCGGGTATCCCCGGAGCGGGTTGGGGGCATCACGTCTCCACCGGACGCGCAATCGAGGAGGGGCCTCGTGCATGAGCCCGCGTACCAGGCGGACGTCGTCATCGTGGGAGCCGGTGTCTCCGGACTCTCCGCGGCTCATCGGCTGAACAGCGCAGGAGTAACGACCGCGGTCCTGGAGGCCGCCCCTTACGTCGGCGGACGGATGTCGACCGAGAAGGTCGACGGCTTCCGGCTCGACCGGATCGGGCAGCTCCTGTCCACGTCCTACCCGGAGCTACGGCTCACACCGGGACTGGACGCCCTGGTTCTGCGCCGGTTCGCGCCCGGCGTGCTGCTGCATCGCGACGGGCGCAGGCACCGGGCGGGCGCTCCGGCGGGTGCGGGGAGCGCGAGGGGCGCACTGTATGCGGTGCGCGCCCTGGCAAGCGCCCCCAGGGGCTCCGCGGTGGCCCCGGCACGGGCGACCGCGCCGATGGGCAGCGCGGTCGACCAGGCCCGCCTGGGCGCGGCGCTGGGCCGGATGGCCGCCACCCCCGTCGAGCGGCTGCTGGCCCGCCCCGAACTCCCCGCCGCCATCGCGCTGGCGGAACGCGGGATATCCGCCCGCACGATCGACGGCTTCCTGCGCCCGCTGCTCGCGGCCCTGCTCTGCGACCCCGGGCTGACGACGTCCAGCCGCTGCGCGGACCTCGCCCTGCGCTCCTTCGCGAGCGGCCGGCTGTGCGTGCCGGAGGGCGGCGCCGAGGTCCTCCCCGAGCTCCTCGCCCGCGCCCTCCCGCCCGGCACGGTGCACACCGGCGTACGGGTCACCTCGGTCTCGACCACCTCGGTGACCACCGCCGAGCACGGCGTGATCCGCTGCCGGGCGGTCCTGCTGGCCACCGACGCCCGCGCCGCCGCCGGACTCCTCCCGGGCCTGCGCGTCCCGGACTTCCACCAGGTGACGGTGGTCCACCACACCACGGACGAGCCGTCGGCCCTCACCACCGGCACGTCCCTCCTCCTGGACGCCGACCGGGGCGGCCCCGTCGCCCACACCTCGGTCGTCAGCAACATCGACCCGAGCCGGGCCCCGCAGGGCCGCGCGCTGATCTCCTCCACGGTCCTCGGCACGCCCCCCTCCGACATCGACACCTCGGTCCGCATGCACCTCGCCCGCCTCTACGGCACCTCGACGCGCCGCTGGGAGACCCTCGCCGTCCACCACACCCCCGAGGCCATCCCCGCCATGCGCCCCCCGCACGACCTCCACCGCCCCGTCCGCCTCCTCGCCGGCCTCTACGTCTGCGGCGACCACCGCGACACCAGCACCGTCCAGGGAGCCCTCCACTCGGCCCACCGGGCCACGGCCGCGATATTGGCCGACCTCGGAACAGCGGGTTCCCTGAACACAGCGGAACCTTTGCAACGCCGGGCGGCGTAGGAATCCCAGGGGCGCGGGGCTGCATCTGATATGCGGCTCCGCCGCGCGGGCGCGACCAGCCACGACGGCGCAGCACCGAGCCGACCACCGCCACCCGCAACGGCGAGTGGCAGCGCCCGGCTCGGCGCCGCCGAACAACACCGCCGTGGCTGATCACCGTCGCGGCGGAAAAGTTCGGCGGCGGAGAAAAGTGCCCGCGGCCGAGAAAGCCGACCGCGGCCGAGAAAGCTGACCGCGGCCGAGAAAGCCGACCGTCGGCTAGCCGAGCGCGGCGACCTTGTCGCGGTAGCCCTTCACCGGTGCCGCGTCCTTGTAGGGCTCAAGGCGTCGTTCGAAGTCCTTGACGTATTCGAGCGCGCGGACCGACCGCATCTCCGCCGCCGCCCCCGCCGCCTCCACGCCGAGCGCGCAGGCCTGGTCGAGTTCGCCGAGGCCCAGGCGGGCGGTGGCGAGGACGACACGGCAGAAGAGGCGGCTGCGGGCGTAGGAGGGCGCACGGAGCTGCAGGGAGCGCTCGGCGTGCTGGGCGGCCGCGCGGAACTGCTGGAGGTCCCGGTGGCAGTGGCCGAACTCGTCGGCCAGCTGCGCCTCGTCGAAGAAGCGCGCCCAGTGGGGGACGTCGTCGCCGGGACGGGCCGCCTCCAGGGCGCGTTCGGCCCGGACCAGCGCGCCGGTGCACGCCCGCACCTCCCCCAGGACCCCGTGCGCCCGGGCCTCGGCCGCGTGCAGCAGCGCCTGGACGACCGGCGGGGCGCTGGTGCCGACGCCCTGCTGGGCCACCCGGGCCAGTTGGACCGCCTCCCGGCCGTGGCCGAGATAGACCGCCTGGCGGCTCATGGTGACCAGGACGTAGGAGCCGTAGGCGCGGTCCCCGGCCGCCTGGGCGAGCCGCAGGGACTGGACGAAGTAGCGCTGGGCCAGGCCGTGCGCGGCGATGTCGTACGACGTCCAGCCCGCGAGCCGGGTCAGGTCGGCCGCCGCGCCGAACAGCCGGCGGCCGGTCTGCTCGCCGTAGGTGCCGCGCAGCATCGGCTCGCACTCGTGCTCCAGGTAGCGCACCAGCGCCTGGCGCGCGTGCCCGCCGCCGTAGGCGTCGTCGAGGGTGCGGAAGAGTTCGCCGACCGAGCGGAGCGCGGCGATGTCGCCGCCGCTGACCTTCTGGCCGGGTCCGCGGTCGGCCTGCCCGCGCGGCCGCCCCGGCACGGGTGCCGGCTGCTTGGGCAGCGCGGCGGGGCGCAGTTGCGCCGGCACCCGGACCGTCGCCGTCGCCCCCGGTGCCGGCTCACCGCGGGCCACCTTGTCGTCCGCGCGGCCGATCAGCCAGTCCCGGCTGGGCACCACGAGCCCGGCCGGGGTGAACGCGATCTTCCGGAGCTCGGCATGGCTGCCGGAGTCCTTGCGCCACAGCCCGCTGACGATGTCGACGGCCTCCTCGGGGGTGGCCGCGAACTCCAGCCCGGCGTACACCGGGGCGCACGCGTCGAGCCCCAGGTCCTGCGCGGTCAGCCGGCGGCCGAGGCGCCGGGTGAAGACCTCGGCGATCAGGGCGGGGGTGGTGCCCCGGGGCTGCTGGCCGCGCAGCCACCGGGTGACGGATGTCTTGTCGTATCTGAGATCCAGCCCGTGTTCGAGACCGAGTTGGTCGACGCGACGGGCCAGACCCGCGTTGGAGAACCCCGCTTCTGCGATGAGCGCGGCGAGCTGGCGGTTGGGGGTGCGCTGCGCGGGTCGGTCCGTCATCTGGGGTGGGGTCTCCTGCCTTCTGGCTCAGCTCGGTGGCTTGTGCCCGGATTGCCGGTGAGCAGCCCTTTTGGCGCTCTTGGACGGCGCGAATGTAGCGGAGAGTGAGCACCCGATCGCACACTTCGACGTTCATTCATCCGATCGTGTGAGGATTGCCCCCGGGGCTGACGCGCGACGGCCGGACGTACAGTGGCTTGGGCGCGTTATGTGCCTGACACACTCGTCGCCGAGGGAGGCGCTTGCCGTGAGTGAGTTGCGGTTCGTCCGCATGGGGTTCGGGGCGGATGCCGTCGAGTACCAGGAGGCGTGGGACGAGCAGCGCCGGGTGCACGCGGCGCGGTTCGCCGACGAGGTGCCCGACACGGTCCTGCTGCTCGAACACCCCCCGGTGTACACGGCGGGCCGCCGCACCGCGGACAACGAGCGGCCGCTCGACGGCACCCCGGTCGTCGACGTGGACCGCGGCGGCAAGATCACCTGGCACGGCCCGGGCCAGCTGGTGGGCTACCCGATCCAGAAGCTGCCGCGCCCGGTCGACGTGGTCGCGCACGTACGGCGTCTGGAGGAGGCGCTGATCCGGGTCTGCGCCGAGTTCGGCGTGGCGACCACCCGGGTCGAGGGGCGCAGCGGGGTGTGGGTGCTCGGCGACCCGGTCGAGCAGCGGCCGCAGGCCCTCGGGGGGCTCTCCCTGGACTTCGACCCGCGGCTGCACGACGAGGAGTTCGACCCGCGCCTGAACGGCCCGGAGTACGCGCCCTCCAACGCCGGCCAGCGCCGCGAGGACCGGAAGATCGCCGCGATCGGCATCCGGGTCGCCAAGGGCGTCACGATGCACGGCTTCGCGCTGAACGTGAACCCCGACAACAAGTGGTTCGACAAGATCATCCCCTGTGGCATCCGGGACGCCGGCGTCGCCTCGCTCGCGGGCGAGCTGGGCCGGGACGTGACCATCGGCGAGGTGCTGCCGGTGGTGGAGCGGCACCTGAAGGACGTACTGGAGAACGCGGAGCTCGCGCCGAGGGTGATCGAGAAGACACCGGCGGCCTGACTCCGCCCAGCGGGCTTTCGAATCCACGGGCGTACGCTGGAGCACGCCGAAGAATCAATCGCTAGGGAGCCGGTCGTGTCCGCAGTCTCACCCGACGGACGCAAGATGCTGCGCCTGGAGGTCCGCAACAGCCAGACCCCCATCGAGCGCAAGCCCGAGTGGATCAAGACCCGGGCGAAAATGGGCCCCGAGTACACGAAGATGCAGAACCTCGTGAAGAGCGAGGGCCTGCACACGGTCTGCCAGGAAGCCGGCTGCCCGAACATCTACGAGTGCTGGGAGGACCGCGAGGCGACGTTCCTCATCGGCGGCGACCAGTGCACCCGGCGCTGCGACTTCTGCCAGATCGACACCGGCAAGCCCGAGGCCCTGGACCGTGACGAGCCGCGCCGCGTGGGCGAGTCCGTGGTCACCATGGACCTCAACTACGCCACCATCACCGGCGTCGCGCGCGACGACCTGGCGGACGGCGGCGCCTGGCTGTACGCGGAGACGGTCCGTCAGATCCACGCGCAGACGGCACAGCGCGAGGAGGGCCGCACCAAGGTCGAGCTGCTCGCGCCCGACTTCAACGCGGTCCCGGAGCAGCTGGCCGAGGTCTTCTCGTCCCGCCCCGAGGTCTTCGCGCACAACGTCGAGACCGTGCCCCGGATCTTCAAGCGCATCCGCCCCGGCTTCCGCTACGACCGCTCGCTCAAGGTCATCACGGCCGCCCGCGACTTCGGCCTGGTCACCAAGTCGAACCTGATCCTCGGCATGGGCGAGACCCGCGAGGAGGTCAGCGACGCGCTGCGGCAGCTGCACGAGGCCGGCTGCGAGCTGGTCACCATCACGCAGTACCTGCGCCCGAGCGTCCGCCACCACCCCGTGGAGCGCTGGGTCAAGCCGCAGGAGTTCGTGGAGCTGAAGGAGGAGGCCGAGCAGATCGGCTTCTCCGGGGTGATGTCCGGGCCGCTGGTCCGCTCCTCCTACCGGGCCGGACGCCTCTACCGGATGGCCATCGAGAAGCGGGGCTCGTTCGTCGCCGTGCAGGCGGTCTGACGGCGGCCTCACACCCCCGGGCTCCGAGCGTGTGAATTCACGCACAAGCCACTACCGGCCAGTAATGACCGAATGGACGCGGTCCTGACCGTCCTCGCTGATGAGGACATACGTCAGGGCCGCGTCGGCGTTCCGGGCCCTCGCATCAAGGCTTCATTGCCGTTTGACCGGTCGGTCACGCCCTGGTAACACCGAACAGTGACCCTGGTATCACAGCTCGTACACCCACTTCGAGGGGGGACCTCCACCATGCAGGCCGCGCCCGTTCGCGCCACCGCGATCCCGTCCTTCACCGACGCGCTGCGCGCCGTCGAGTCGCTCCTGATGAGCGGCGGCCAGCGCACCGCCCGCCAGAACGCCTGGACCTCCGTGCTGGAGGACCGCCGTCGCGCCAAGGACCGGGTCGAGGCGCAGCACTTCCTGGAGCAGGCCGCCGGCCGCTCCTGACGCCCTTCCGCCGCCCCTGTCCGGGCACTGCCGTCGTCGGCACTCCCGGGGCCACGTAGACTTCGGGGCATGGCGAGGCAGGAACCGGCAGCGGACGCTGCGAATGCGGGACGACTGAAGCAGATCGTCCTGACGTACAAGATGACCCGCAAGGCCGACAAGACGATCGGTCTTGTACTCGCGGGTGTCGGTCTCGGCACCCTTGCCGTCTTCCTCCTGATCGGCTTCCTGATCGGCCACCCGGTCTATCTGGGCATCCTGGGCCTGCTGCTCGCCGTCCTCGCGACGGCGATCGTCTTCGGCCGCCGGGCCGAGCGGGCGGCCTTCGGCCAGATGGAGGGCCAGCCGGGCGCCGCGGCCGCGGTACTGGACAACATCGGGCGGGGCTGGACGACGACGCCGGCGGTGGCGATGAACCGCAGCCAGGACGTGGTGCACCGGGCGGTCGGCAAGGCCGGCATCGTCCTGGTCGCCGAGGGCAACCCGAACCGGGTGAAGACCCTGCTGGCCGCCGAGAAGAAGAAGATGGCCCGCATCGTGGCCGACGTACCGGTGCACGACGTGATCGTGGGCACGGCCGAGGGCCAGGTCGAGCTGAAGAAGCTGCGCACCACGATGCTCAAGTTCCCGCGCGTCCTCACCGGCCCCCAGGTCACCACCACCAACGACCGGCTCCGCGCCATGGGCGACCTGATGTCCAACATGCCGCTCCCCAAGGGCCCGATGCCCAAGGGCATGCGCATGCCGAAGGGCGGCGGCAAGGCCCGCTGACCTCGCACACTCGACTGCCACGACGATGGGGGCACCCGGATCACTCCGGGTGCCCCCATCGTCGTCGTACGTCCGCCCCGACCGCGGGGACACGCCACCGAATGGAGCATCAGGCGGGTTATCGGGTCATCCGCTCCTAATCTTCCCCATGTGACAAAACGCCATATCACATACCTCGCGTGCAGTGCCGCCCTGTGCGGCTCCCTCCTCGGCGCCGCTCCGGCGTCCGCCGTACACCGCACCCTGATGGTGCACCCCGGTGAGTCGATCCAGAAGGCGGTGAACGCCGCCCAGCCCGGCGACACGGTCCTGGTGGCGGCCGGCACCTACCGCGAGAGCGTCAAGGTGACCACCCCCGGAATCACCCTGCGCGGCATGGGCGCGGGCACCGTGCTCAAGCCGGCCAAGAAGGTCAGGAGCAGCGGGAAGAAGGCCGCCGCCCAGAAGTCCTGCGCCGAGATGGGCAATGGCATCTGCGTGGTCGGGGCCAAGAACAAGCGCCTCGAGGACGTCACCATCGCCCGGATGACCGTCACCGGGTTCTCCCGGATCGGCGTCATGTCGGTGGGCACGGCCAACCTGCACGTGCACGGCGTGGCCGCCGTGAAGAACGGGCAGTGGGGCCTCGCCGAGGAGCGCTCGGTGCACAGCACCTACCGCAACAACGTGGCCCGGGAGAACGGCGACGCCGGCCTCTTCCTCGCCAACTCCGTCACCACGGAGAAGGGCGCCACCGACACCGACGGCACGGTGATCGAGCACAACCTGCTGGAGAAGAACCGGATCGGCGTCACCGTGCGCCGGCTGCGCAACCTGACCGTCTCGGACAACTCGGTCACCGGCAACTGCGCGGGCGTGTTCGTCGTCGGCGACGAGAACAAGCCGAAGGCCGGTCGCATCACCGTCGCCGACAACCAGGTCGTCAAGAACAACAAGTACTGCAAGAAGACGGCCCGGCTGGCCTTCCTGCAGGGCTCCGGCATCGTGCTGACCGGCACCGAGGACACCCTGGTGACCGGGAACACGGTCACCGGCAACTCCGGCAAGTCCCCGCTGTCCGGCGGCGTCGTGCTCTTCAAGAGCTTCGTGGGCGCCAGCAGCGACAAGAACCAGGTCACCCGCAACAAGCTGTCGGGCAACGCCCCCGCCGACCTGGTCAACCAGGAAGCCACCAAGCACGGCAACTCCTTCAAGCAGAACACCTGCAAGAAGTCCAAGCCCGCGGGTCTGTGCTGACCGGACGGCCGTACGACACCCCCACAAGGAAGGAAGGCGGCACATGACCGCACCAGCACGTGACCTCTCGGCGCCGCTGCGGCAGGCGCAGGCGGAGGGCGCACCGCCGCCGTCGATGCGGCTGCGCGAGCTCGTGTTCGGGGCGGCGTGTGCCGCCGCCGTGCGCGCGGCCGCGCGGCTGCGCGTCGCCGACGCGCTCGGGGACGCCCCGATGACCGTGGAGAGCCTGGCGGCCACGGTGAGGACGGACCCCAAGCCGCTGCGCCGGCTGCTGCGCGCCCTGTCCTGCTACGGCGTCTTCGCCGAGCGCCCGGACGGGACGTTCGCCCACACCGACACCTCCCGGCT
The DNA here is from genome assembly GCF_043201555.1 of Streptomyces sp. NPDC048288. NCBI lineage: Bacteria > Bacillati > Actinomycetota > Actinomycetes > Kitasatosporales > Streptomycetaceae > Streptomyces > Streptomyces sp. NPDC048288. The sequence goes on along the minus strand of NZ_JBICZD010000001.1, from coordinate 846,488 downwards.
GCTGCGCGAGGACGACCCGCACAGCCTGCGCTACATCGCTCTGTGGTGCACCGAGCCGTGGACCTGGGACGCCTGGCCGAAGCTCGACGAGGCCGTGAAGAGCGGCCGCAACGTCGTCGAGGACCTCTACGGCAAGGAGTTCTTCGTCTATCTGAACGAGGACGCACCGGAGTCGGCGGACGTCTTCAACCGGGCGATGACCACCTCCAGCGAGCAGTCGGCCCGTGAGGTCGCCGCCCTGCTCGACCTGTCCGGCAGCCGGTCGGTCGCCGACCTCGGCGGCGGGCAGGGACATGTGGTGGCCAGCCTGCTCGACAAGTACCCGGCGATGAAGGGGTACCTGCTGGATCTGCCGAAGGTGGTGGAGAAGGCGCTGCCCCGGCTGCGTCCGGGCGGTGACCTGGAGGACCGGGCGCGCATCGTGCCCGGTGACATCCGGGAGGCCGTGCCGGTCGACGCGGACGTCTACGTCATCAAGAACATCCTGGAGTGGGACGACGAGTCCACCGCGCGGCTGCTCGCCAACGTGATCGCGGCGGGCGGGCCCGGCGCCCGGGTCGTGGTGATCGAGAACCTGGTCGACGACACCCCGTCGATGCGGTTCAGCACCGCGATGGACCTGCTGCTGCTCCTGAACGTCGGCGGGGCCAAGCACACCACCGACAGCATGGTGCGGCGGCTGACCGACGCGGGGCTGACCGTCCGGGACATCAGTCCCGTCAACCCGTATCTGCACGCCTTCGACTGTGTGGTGCCCGCCTGAGCGGCGGCTCCCCCGCACACGCCGGTGCCGGGCCCGCGTCGTACGCGGGTCCGGCACCGTTGGCTGGACGGCGGTTCAGGAACCGCCGTCGCGCTCCCAGAGGTAGAAGCGCTGCGCCATCGCGTCCTTCGGGGAGCGCCAGGTCTCCGGGTCGTACGCGCTGACGTACGCCGTGAGACGGTCGCTGACGTCCCTGAACTCGGGGTGCGAGGTGACCTTGGCGATGGCCGGTCCCGGCTCGCGCTCGGACTCGATGAGGTGCATGTACACATCACCGAACTGGAAGAGGCTGCGCCGGGTGACCCCGACGAGGTGCGGCAGCTCTCCCCGGTCGGACTCCGCGAACACCTTCGCGATGTCGGGCGCGGAGCCCGGTGCCATACGGGCGACGATCAGGGCCTGGTGCACGTGTCTCTCCGTTCCTGTCCTGCGACGGCCGGGCTCAGTCGGCCAGGGCCGGGTCGGGGCGACGGCCGGTGGCCGCCTTCTCGATCTTGTCCCGGATCAGGGCCATCTGGACCTTGGAGTTCCGGTTGATGTTGTCGGTCATCCACTCGTCGTCGACGGGGGCTTCCGGCTTCATCGCGAAGTCCTGGGTCCAGACCATGCGGGTGCCGGCCGGTACCTCCTCGTACCGCCAGTGGATGTTCATGTGCGCGAAGGGGCCGGTCTCCACGCGGCGGGCCCGGACGCTCAGGCCGGGGCGGTCGGTCTCGCGCTCGGAGACCCAGCTCCACACCTTGCCGTTCTCGTCGGGGTGCATGGTCAGCCGGAAGGTGACCTTGTTCCCCTCCTCCTCCAGGATCTCGGCGCTGGCGTACTCGCTGAACAGCTGGGGCCAGTTGGCCACGTCGTTGGTCATGTCCCAGACCAGATCGACGGGGGCTGCGATGGTGATCTCGTTCTGGGTGTGTCCGGTCATGTCAGGCTCCCGCGGGCATGGCGCTGTTGACGAGGTCGAGGAACTGGCGGGGCGTCTTGCACCGCTCGGCGTCGACCGGCATGGGCACGCCGTGCCGGTTCTCCAGCTCGCCGACGATGCCGAGCAGGCCGAGCGAGTCGACGCCGAGGGCGTCGAAGCCGCTGTCGGACCGCTCCTGCAGGTCGGTCGGGGAGACCGTGACGCCGGCGGCCTTCTTCATGAGTTCGGACAGTTCGTCCACGGTGATGCTCATAGGGAACTCCTTCTTCTCCGCTGCCTTCGCTGCTGGGCAGCTGGTTTTCTCCGGATGTTTCTCCGGATCACCCGGCCGCGCCGTGGCGCAGCACGAGCGCCGAGTTCGACCCCATGAGTCCCCGGCTGAGGACCAGCGCCGTGCGTGGTGCGGCGGCGCGGGCGCTGCCGGTCACGAGGTCGAGGTCGTGGCAGATGTCGAAGACACCCGGGGTCGGCGGGATCAGGCCGTGTTCCATCGCGAGCACCGCGGCGGCGGTGTCCAGGACGGGGGCCGCGCAGTAGCCCCGGCCGATCCCGGTCTTGGGTGCGGTGACCGGCACGCGTCTGCCGTGCGCGCCGAGGGCGTCGGTGATGGCCAGCGCCTCCGCCCGGTCGGCCTCCGGGACGCCGAGGGCGTCGGCGAAGACCACGTCGACCTCCTCGGGGGCGCAGCCGGCCTCGGCCAGTGCCCCGCGGATGGCCTGGGCGAGCCCGGCCCGGGACTCGGACCAGCGGGACGCCCCGGTGAAGGTCGAGGCGTGCCCGTCGAGGGTGGCCCGGACCGGCAGTCCGCGCCGACGGGCCGAGCCGGTGTCCTCGACGACGAGCATGGCGCCGCCCTCGGCCGGCACGAACCCGCAGGCCTGCTCGGTGAACGGGCGGTAGGCGCGGGCCGGGTCGGTCTCCCGGCTGAGCTCCTCGTAGCCGAGCTGGCAGACCACCGAGTACGGAGCTATCGGCGCCTCGGTGGAGCCGGCCACGATGACGTCCGTGCCGCGCCGCACCGCGCGGGCGGCGTGGGCGAGGGCGTCCAGACCGCCGGCCTCGTCGGCGGCGACCACCGAGCAGGGTCCCTTGAAGCCGCGCCGGATGGAGATCTGGCCGGTGCTGGCCGCGTAGAACCAGGCGATGGACTGGTAGGGGCCGACGAACCGGCTGCCCTTGCCCCACAGTTGCTGGAGCTCGCGCTGGCCGAACTCGCCGCCGCCGGAGCCGGCCGCGGTGACCACGCCGATGTCGAACGGCGCGCCGTCGGTGTCGGCGCGGCCGAGCCGGGCGTCCTCCAGTGCCAGGTCGGCCGCGGCCATCGCGAAGTGCGTGAAGCGGTCGGTCTGGACGATGAGGCGTTCCTCGACGGCGGCCGCCGGGTCGAAGTCGCGGACCTCGCCGGCCACCTTCATGGGCAGGTGCTCGCAGCCCTCGCGGGTCACCTTGTCGAGGACGTTGCGTCCCTCCTGGACGGACTTCCAGAAGGTCTCGGTGCTGGATCCGTTGGGCGCGACGACACCGATGCCGGTGACGGCCGCCCGCCGGGCAGGCGGTTCGCTCATCGTGTCCGTCCTCTCTGCCGGGTCAGGATCACCGCGGACTGGAAGCCGCCGAACCCGCTGCCCACGGACAGGACGCCGCCGAGCTTGCGTTCGCGGGCGACCCGCGGCACGTAGTCGAGGTCGCACTCGGGGTCGGGGGTCTCGTAGTTCGCGGTGGGCGGGACGACCTGGTGGGCCAGGGCGAGCACGCAGGCGACGACCTCGATGGCGCCGATCGCGCCGAGCGAGTGGCCCACCATGGACTTGATGGAGCTCATCGGCGTGCTGTACGCGTGCTGTCCGAGCGCCTTCTTCACGGCAGCGGTCTCGTGGCGGTCGTTCTGCCGGGTGCCGGAGCCGTGCGCGTTGACGTAGTCGATGGCGGTGGGGTCGAGGCGGGCGTGGTTCAGGGCGGTCTCGATGGCGCGGGCCATCTCCAGGCCCTCGCTGGTGAGACCGGTCATGTGGTAGGCGTTGCCGAAGGTGGCGTAGCCGTCGAGGAGGCAGTAGATGTGCGCGCCGCGGGCCTTGGCGTGCTCCTCCTCCTCCAGGACGAGCACCGCGCCGCCCTCGCCCATGACGAACCCGTCACGGCGGTTGTCGAAGGGGCGCGAGGCGTGCTCGGGGTCGTCGTTGTTCGGTGAGGTGGCCTTGATCGCGTCGAAGCAGGCCATGGTGATCGGGGAGATCGGGGAGTCCGAGGCACCGGCGATGCAGATGTCGGCGCGGCCCTCCTGGACGGTGTGGAAGGCGTAGCCGACGGCGTCCAGGCCCGAGGTGCAGCCGGTGGAGACGGTCTGCACCGGACCCTGGGCGCCGAAGCGTTCCGCCACCGCGGAGGCGAGGGTGCTCGGGGAGAACGCCCGGTGCAGCTGGGGCTGCGCCTGCCGGTGGTCCACGTCCCAGCGCTGACCCGCGCCGCTCACCAGGACGTAGTCGTGCTCAAGGCGGGTGGTGCCGCCCACGGCCGTCCCCAGGGAGACGCCGACCCGCCAGGGATCCTCCCGGCCGAGGTCGAGCCCCGAGTCCCGGACCGCCTCGTCGCCGGCGACCAGGGCGAACTGTATGTAACGGTCCGCCCGTTCGATCTCCTCGGCGTCCAGGCCGTGCGCCGCCGGGTCGAAGTCGCACTCGGCGGCGATCCGCGACCTGAGGCCGGAGGGGTCGAAGAAGGTGATGCCGCGCGTCGCGGTCCGGCCGGAGGCGAGCAAGTCCCAGAACGCCGGTACGCCCACACCCCCCGGAGCCACGATGCCTATGCCCGTAACCGCCACGCGCCGGGTCACGACCGGACCTGCCCCACGGCGACGGCTTCCGTCTCCTCCGTGTCGACGTGACCCTGGCTGGGGCGCGGGGCCAGCGGGCCGAGGTGGAAGACGATCCGGGCCTCGACATTGCCGACGTTGCGGAAGCGGTGCTTCATGTTGATCGGGATCATCAGTCCCTGCTCGGGCCGCAGCGGGTGCGGCTCGCCGTCCAGGTCGACCTCCAGGTCGCCGCAGACGACGTACACGAACTCCTCGGAGTACGGGTGGTAGTGCTCGCCGATGCGGTCGCCCGGCTGCACGATGGCCACGCCCATGAAACCGCTGGTGGAGCCCACCGTGGCGGGCGTCAGCATGGCGCGCAGATCGCCGCCGCGCTTGGTGTTGGGCTCGACCTCGCTGAGGTCCACGATCTTCGGAATGGGCTGCATGTCTGCGTTCCTCCCTGGGGGTGATGCGGCGGTGGGGGGTCAGGCGTCCGGCGAGCGGCGGTCGGTGATCAGCTGCATGCGCACCGCGTCGCCGTCCAGCAGGGCGGTCAGGGCGTGCGCCGGAGTGACGTCCACGGGCGTGCCGGGCCGCTGCTCGACCAGCCGTACGACGACGTCGTCGCGCTGGAAGACCGTGCTGTGCAGCACCGGGCTCGCCGGGTCCTCGGCCGCGCCCTCGTCCTGCTGCGCGAGCAGCTCGGCCAGCCGCATCCCGCAGCCGGGACGGGCCGGGTAGTACAGCGCGTGGCGCTCGCCCTCGGCCGGGTCCTCGGCGCCGACGTGGTGGACGGCCGGCAGCGCCGCCCGGGTGAAGAACACCCGTGCGGAGTCCTGGTCGTCGAGGTCGCGGTCCTGCTCCAGATAGGGGTTGATGGCCTCCTCGACGGCCCGCACCTCGGGCTGCCGGGCGACGTGGCGCAGGGCGGCCATCAGGTCGCCGCGCACCTCGATGGCGCGCACCACCCGGTTGCCGTGCATGAAGAGAGAGGTGCGGCACAGCCGGGTGGAGTCGTCGACCTTCGCCTCGGGCGAGGCGTAGTCCGCGAGGATCCTCGCGACCTCGGCCTCGCTGCCCGGCCGGACCGTGAAGGTGAGCGCGTGGCGGATCACGCCGTCGCCCATCCGCGGCTCGGCCTGCAGGGTGCGTACGGAGTCCGCCGCCGGGCCGCCGGTCTCGCGGACGACGTGGAAGCGGAGCGAGCGGGTGTCGCGGACGCAGTTGTGCAGCGGCTTCACCATCTCCACGTGCTCCTCGCTGTTCACCCAGGCGAGGAACGGCGGGGCGCTCTCCCACTCGCTGGTGATCAGCCACTGCGAGGGGTTCTCGATGGACTGGCAGAGCTGGTCGCTGACGTGACCGGGCACCTGGGCGACCTGGTTGCACAGCTGCTCGTAGGCCTCCAGGAACTGCTGCTGTGCGCCGTCGTAGACGTCGACCAGCAGGACGACCCGGAGCCGGGAGCCGTCGAACACGGACTGGGAGACCCGGGTCGACAGCGGGCGGGTCGTTCGGGTCGGCTTTTCCGAAACCTTTTCCGAGAGCGTCGTCATGCTTCGTACATCTCCTTCGCGGGGGCAGCGGCGGGCGCCTTCGCCGATGACGCGGCGTCAGCGCTTCTTGATCCTGTGCCGGTCCTCCGAAGCGCGCGACTCGCGTGAACCAGGTGGGTGATTGAGCACGCGGAACCCCTCCCGAGGGGGCCCGGACGGGCATGGACGTTGCAACGCACCTGCCGCACCAACACCCGCCTCTGGAGTGCCCGATGCACCGGAAAACCGATCACCAGGTCCCCGTCCTCGTGGTGGGCGGCTCCCTCGTGGGCCTGTCCATGTCCCTCTTCCTGGGCCGACTGGGCGTCCGCCACATGCTCGTCGAGAGACACTCCGGGACCTCGATCCACCCACGCGGCCGGGGCAACAACGTGCGGACGATGGAGCTGTTCCGGAAGGCGGGCATCGAGCCCGACATCAAGTCCGCGGCCTCACTCCTCGCGGAGAACCACGGCATCCTGCAGACCCCGACGCTGGTCGGCGACGCCGGTGAATGGCTGTTCAAGGAGATCGACCCGGGCGGCGGACTCGCCCGGTTCAGCCCCACGGGCTGGTGCCTGTGCAGCCAGAACGACCTGGAGCCGGTACTCCGCCAGGCGGCCGAGTCCCTCACCGGCGAACTGCGCTACTTCCAGGAGATGGAGTCCTTCGAACAGGACCCCGAAGGAGTGACGGCGTACGTCCGCGACCGTGACTCCGACCGGATGTACACCGTCCGGGCGGACTACCTGGTCGCCGCCGACGGCCCGCGCTCCCCCGTCCGCGGCCGGCTCGGCATCGGCCAGACGGGCCCCGGCGACCTGTTCGCGAACGTCAGCATCACCTTCCGCTCCAAGCTGCTGGCCCAGACCGTCGGGGACCGCCGCTTCATCTGCTGCTACCTCACCGACCCGGAGGCCGACGGCGCCCTCCTCCCCGTCGACAACAAGGAGCGCTGGGTCTTCCACGCGCCCTGGCACCCCGAACGCGGCGAGACCCTCGACGAGTTCACCGAGGAGCGCCTCACCCGGCACATCCGGCGCGCCGTCGGCGTCCCCGACCTCGACGTCGAGATCACCGGCCGGGCCTCCTGGCGGGCGGCCGAACGGGTGGCCGAACGGTACGCGTCCGGGCGGGTCTTCCTGGCCGGCGACTCCGCGCACGAGATGTCCCCGACGGGGGCCTTCGGCTCCAACACCGGCATCCAGGACGCCCACAACCTGGCGTGGAAGCTGGCCGCGGTCCTCGACGGCTGGGCCGGCCCCGGGCTCCTGGACTCCTACGACGCAGAGCGCCGCCCGGTCGCCCTCGCCACCAGCGCCCGCGCCTCCGCCCGCTCGGTGGAACACAGCCACCCGGGCTTCGCGCCCGCCCCCGGCATCGGCGCCGGCAAGCGCGGCGGCATCCTCAACATCGTCCTCGGCTACCGCTACCCGAAGGGCGCGGTGCTCGGCGCCGACCCCGGCCGGCCGGTCGTACCCGATGGGATGAACCTGACGGGGGAGCCGGGCAGCCGCGCCCCGCACCTGTGGCTGCGCCGCGCGGGCGACCGCGTCTCCACCCTCGACCTCTACGAACGCTCACTGGTCCTGCTCAGCGACGCCGCCTCCCCCTGGCACATGGCGGCCCGCCGGATCGCGGACACGGAGCGGGTACGCCTGGACGCGTACGGCATCGGGCCGACCGGTGATCTCGTGTACGACACGGAGGACACCGACTGGGCGGCAGCGCACGGGGTCACGGCCGACGGCGCGGTACTCGTCCGGCCCGACGGCTTCGTGGCCTGGCGCGCGGAGGGCCCGGCGGAGGGCGACGCGGAGGCGGAGCTGCGGGAGGTACTGGGGCAGGTTCTGCGGAAGAGGTAGCGCCCCGAAGGGGCGCGGGGCCGTATCGACATGCGGCTCCGCCGCGCGGGCGCGCTCAGCCCCCACCGGCCGGCTGCCGAAGGCCTACCTCAGACCCGTACCTCTACGGTCTTCGCCAGCCGGTCGTGCAGCCCCCTGCCGTCCCGGTCCCACACCAGCGCCGGAACCGCGAGGCACAGCAGCACCGTGCGGGCGATCGCGCGCAGCGGCTGCACCCGGCCCGTCTCGACACCGACCACCCGCAGCCCGAAGAGCCGCTTACCCGGCGTGAAGCCGACCGTGCCCACCGTGAGGACGCCCAGGATCAGGAAGACGAGCAGTGCCCAGTTGCTGGTGGCGGGGCTGTAGCCGTCGGTGATCAGGCCGTATGCGATCAGCACGCACAGCGCCCAGTCCACGACCAGCGCGCCGAGCCGCCTGCCGGGGCGGGCGATGGAGCCCGGTCCCTGCTCCGGCAGACCGAGCTGCTCGCCCCGGTACCCGAACTCCGCGCCCGCCTCTTCCATGGCCGCGCGGGGTCCGGAGAGCCACGATCCGATTGCTTGCCTGTTGTCCACCCGTCCACGGTACTGGGCCCGGCCGGGCACCAGGGTCGGCGGGGTGCCACGGGCTACCGTGGAAGCGAGCCCGGTTAACTTCAGCGAAACAAATGGGTCACGCCCGAGAAATCACCCGTCCCTAGGGTCGAGGACAGCGTGTGCCACCGCACTGGCCGCACAAACGAACTACCACCCCGGCACGGGAACGGCCGGGAGTAGGAGGAGCTGGATGTTCCAGAACGCCGACGAGGCCAAGAAGTTCATCGCGGACGAGGACGTCAAGTTCATCGACGTCCGTTTCTGCGACCTGCCGGGCGTCATGCAGCACTTCACGCTGCCCGTCGAGGCGTTCGACCCGGACGAGGAGCTCGCGTTCGACGGTTCGTCGATCCGTGGTTTCCAGGCGATCCACGAGTCCGACATGGCGCTGCGCGCGGACCTGTCGACCGCCCGGGTGGACTCGTTCCGCCGGGACAAGACGCTCAACATCAACTTCTTCATCCACGACCCGATCACGGGCGAGCAGTACTCCCGTGACCCGCGCAACGTGGCGAAGAAGGCCGAGGCCTACCTCGCGTCGACCGGTATCGCGGACACCGCGTACTTCGGTCCCGAGGCCGAGTTCTACGTCTTCGACAGCGTCCGTTTCGCCACCTCGGCGAACGAGAGTTTCTACCACATCGACTCCGAGGCGGGTGCCTGGAACACGGGCGCGCTGGAGGACAACCGCGGTTACAAGGTCCGCTACAAGGGCGGCTACTTCCCGGTCCCGCCGGTCGACCACTTCGCCGACCTGCGTGCCGAGATCTCCCTGGAGCTGGCCAAGTCCGGCCTCCAGGTCGAGCGCCAGCACCACGAGGTGGGCACCGCCGGCCAGGCGGAGATCAACTACAAGTTCAACACGCTGCTCGCCGCCGCGGACGACCTGCAGCTCTTCAAGTACATCGTGAAGAACGTGGCCTGGCGCAACGGCAAGACCGCGACCTTCATGCCGAAGCCGATCTTCGGTGACAACGGCTCGGGCATGCACGTCCACCAGTCCCTGTGGGCCGGCGGCTCCCCGCTCTTCTACGACGAGGCCGGCTACGCGGGCCTGTCGGACACCGCCCGCTACTACATCGGCGGCATCCTCAAGCACGCCCCCTCCCTCCTCGCCTTCACCAACCCGACGGTGAACTCGTACCACCGTCTGGTCCCGGGCTTCGAGGCCCCGATCAACCTGGTGTACTCGCAGCGCAACCGCTCGGCCGCGATGCGTATCCCGATCACGGGCTCGAACCCGAAGGCCAAGCGCGTCGAGTTCCGCGCGCCCGACTCCTCCGGCAACCCGTACCTGGCCTTCTCGGCCCTGCTGCTCGCGGGCCTGGACGGCATCAAGAACAAGATCGAGCCGGCCGAGCCGATCGACAAGGACCTCTACGAGCTGGCTCCCGAGGAGCACGCGAACGTCGCCCAGGTCCCGACCTCCCTCCCGGCCGTCCTCGACCGCCTGGAGCGCGACCACGAGTTCCTGCTCGCCGGCGACGTCTTCACGCCCGACCTGATCGAGACGTGGATCGACTTCAAGCGCACCAACGAGATCGCCCCGCTGCAGCTGCGCCCGCACCCGCACGAGTTCGAGCTGTACTTCGACGTGTGATCGACGTGTGATCGACGCCTGAGCCGTTCCTCGACGCCCCCGTTCCGGTTTCTCCGGGCGGGGGCGCCGTCGTATCGTGCGTCGGTACTGATGTTCGAGACGGGGGGGAAGCGGATGACGCAACAGGGGGACGAGGAGCGCGAGTTCGATCTGCGCTGGGCCGATCAGGCGGAGCACAAGGAGCCGTCCGCGCGGGCGCGGATGCTGGCGGCGCGGTGGAAGGAGAATCCGCCGGAGCCGGCGCCGTTCCGGGCGGATCCGGGGCCGGTGGCGCCGCGGCGCTCGCCCTGGATGTCGACGGCTCTGGTGCTGGGGTGCGTGGCGGCGGTGATCCTGCTGCTGGGGTACATACAGACGCGGGCGCCGTATTAGCCGGTACTGGCCGGTACTGGCCGCGTAAAAGGGGGACCCGGGCTCACAGGGAGCTTTTGCCGCTACTAGGGACGTTCGGAACCTTTCCATGGGCCCGGGCAGGTGCACACTGGACAGCGGGACGAGTGCCTGACTGCGGGGTGAGGCGAGATGCAGAGCCGCTTCCGGAGCGACCGGCGGCTGACCGTACGGATGACGGTCACGCTGTTCCTGCTCGGGTTGTTGTACGTCGGCTTCGTTGCCGCGTTGATCGTGCTGCTGAAGTCGTGGCTGCTGGTCGTGGTGCTGGTGGGCGCGATGTTCGTGGCGCAGTTCTGGTTCTCCGACCGGATCGCGATGTTCGCCATGCGCGGACGGGTCGTGGAGCGGGAGGAGTATCCCGAGCTGCATGCCGTGGTGGACCGGCTGTGCGCGATCGCGGACATGCCGAAGCCGGTGGTCGCCGTGTCCGACATGGACATGCCGAATGCGTTCGCGACCGGGCGCAATCCCGATCACGCCGTGGTGTGTGTGACGACCGGGCTGCTGCGGCGGCTGGAGCCCGCCGAGCTGGAGGGCGTGCTCGCGCACGAGCTGTCGCACGTGGCGCACAAGGACGTCGCCGTGATCACGATCGCTTCCTTCCTGGGCGTGATCGCCGGGCTGATCGTGCGGTTCGCCTTCTACTCGCAGCTCTTCGGCGGGGGCCGGCGGGACCAGAACACGGCCGCCGTGTTCGCCGCCGTCATCGGGGTCTCCGCGGCCGTGTACGCGATCAGCTTCCTGCTGATCAGGGCACTGAGCCGGTACCGCGAGCTGGCCGCCGACCGCGCGGCCGCGCAGCTCACCGGCCGGCCGTCCGCGCTGGCGTCGGCGCTCACCAAGGTCTCCGGCGACATCGCCCGGATCCCGACCAAGGACCTGCGCACCGCGCAGGCCTTCAACGCCTTCTACTTCACTCCGGCCACCGGCAAGGAGCCCGGCATCGAGCGCTTCTTCTCCACCCACCCGCCCCTGGAGCAGCGGCTTGAGCAGCTGGGCCGGATCTCGGCGGAGCTGGGCGAGGCGGCGACGCCCGGGAAGGCCGGGTGAGCATGGGGTTCCTGGACATCCTGCTCGGCCGTACGAAGCCCGTCGCACCCGACCTCGACCAGCTGTTCGCGCTGCCCTCGGCGGCGGTGACACTGCAGGCCGCGGCCGGGTTCACGCCGACCGGCGAGGGCGCGGTGTGCTTCGCCACGGTGGAGGGCGCGGCCTTCGAGCAGACCCACCGGGAGGTGCAGGCGCTGCTCGACGCCGACGCGGACCGCGCGGGTCCGCCGGTGGAGCTGCACCAGGACGACTACGGATACTCCTGGCTGATCTCCCGGCGCACCCCCGACCAGCTCCCGCAGCTGGTCAACGACCTGCACGCGGTGAACAGTTCGATGGAGGTCAACGGCTTCGGCCCGCAACTGCTCTGTTCCCTGGCCGCCTTCGAGGACGAGCGCGAGCGCAGGCTCGCGCTCGTCTATCTCTACAAGCGGGGCACCTTCTATCCCTTCGCTCCGCTGCCCGGATCCGGTCAACGGCGGGACAGCGCACTGGAGTTGCAGGTGAAGGCGGCACTCGCGAACGACCTGAGGACCGAGCAGGACCTCAGCCGCTGGTTCCCGGTGTGGGGTGCCCCCGGCCTCTGACCGGCCGGGAGCAGCCGCCCGCTACTTGCCCTTCTCGTTCTGCTGGCGCCGGACCTCGAAGGGGCGCTCGCGGCGGTAGCGGCGCTCCCACTTGGCCTGCTGGTCACGGCGTTCGCGGTAGGTCTTGTAGTCGCTGGCCATGCCCCCTCCCCCGCCGGACGAACCGCCCGACGAGGAGGCCGACGACGAGTTCCGCCCGTACTGGACGTACAGGAAGAGCAGGGCGACGGCGGCGAGCCACCAGTTGTGGTTGCCGAAGCCGAGGATGACCAGAACGACGGTTCCGGATAGGACGATGGTGCCCATGACGGGTCTCCGTGGCGTGGGTGTGTGAGCGGTCGACGGATCCGACGGCACGCGGGGGACGGGCGGCCGTCCGTCGGTTGCGCAGCAGCGTAGCCCCGCACCCCCGGGGTGCGGACGTTCCTGTGGAAAGCGGTGGTGGCCGACTCCGCAACGCGCATCCAGCGTAGGGATCCGGTCACTGGGCGTGCATCCCGTTTTCCGCACGGGCGCGAGGGCCGTCCGCAGGGCGATGCCGTCAGGGCGCGGTGGTGCCGCCGTTCAAGGTCTCCCGCAGCCGCGCGGCCAGGGCGAAGAGGCCGCGGCGGGGTGCCACGTGCAGTTCGTCCGCCTGCCACACGGCGAAGGCGACCTCGGGATGCGCGCCGAGGGTGTCCAGGTCGGCGGCCGCCGCGTCACGGAGCCGGAAGCGGAGGCGGACGAAGCAGTGGGTCAGCCCGGCGACGTTCTCCCGGCCGCCGACGGCCGACAGAATCGCCGAGGCGGCGGAGTCGACCGAGGCGGCCGACTCGACCGAGGCGGCCGACTCGGCGGCGGAGGCCGACGCGTCGCTACGCTCCGACATGGGTGTCCTCGGCCGGGTCGTCGGTCCGTGCCGTCAGCCGGCTGACGTGCAGGGCGAGGTAGAGGATCTCCTCCCGGCCGACGTTCCACTCGAAGAGTTCCTCCATGCGCAGCGCCAGCCGCTCGGCGCAGGCGTACGCGAGCGGCCGGGCGCTCTTGACCGCCTCGCCGACCTGGTCGGCCACCGCGGGTGACTGCTTGCCGTCCCGGGCCCGCAGGAAGAGGTAGCGCAGATGGGTCAGGAACCGGGCCGCCGGGAGCGAGCGCTGGTCGATCATGACGCCGAAGTCCTCGCCGATCGTCTCCAGCGCGACCCTGAGCCACTGGGTCAGCTGCACGGTCGCGGCGATGTCGCCGGACCCGATCTGGGCGTTGACGAAGTGGAGGGCGAGCGGCAGGGCCTCGTTCTCCGCCATCCGTACGCCGAGCCGCCGCTCGATGATCTCCAGGGCCACCGCGCCCATCTCGGCCTCCGCCGGGTACAGGTTCTCGATCTCCCATTTCAGGGGGTATTCGATCGAGGCTCCGGCGCGGGCGCGGGCGATCGCGAAGTGGACGTGGTCGGCCAAGGGCAGCAGGACGTGTGCGCTGATCTTCTCACCGAGCCTGGCCCGCGCCGTGGCGACGACCTCCTCCATCACCTCGATCTCGTCGAGGGGTATCTCGGCGGCCAGGGCGGCGAGGCGCTCGGCGGGCATCGCCTGGGCCACGAACTGGCGCTCGACCCGGCCGGCGTCCACGGCGTCGCCGGGCTTGACCTGGAATCCCAGTCCCCGCCCGAGGAAAACCGTCTCGGTGCCGTTCTCGTCGACTCCGAGCACGACGTTGTTGTTGAAGATCTTCTTGACGCGCATCGTTGCGTGAGTCCTTACTGGCACGGCCCAGGGGCAGCATAAACCGCGCCCCTGAGCCGTGCCGAGGTCGTGCCGGGGACTAGGAGCTCCCGTCGCCCCGCTCCAGGGTGGCGCCCTGACTGCGGATGACGTCGGTGTACCAGTGGAAGGACTGCTTGCGGTACCGGGCGAGGGTGCCCTCGCCGTCGTCGTCGCGGTCGACGTAGATGAAGCCGTAGCGCTTGCTCAGCTGGGCGGTGCTGGCGCTGACGAGGTCGATGCAGCCCCAGGTGGTGTACCCGAGGACGTGGACGCCGTCGGCGATCGCCTCGCCGACCTGCACCAGGTGGTCGTTGAGGTAGGCGACGCGATAGTCGTCCCGCACCGTCGGCCGGCCGTCCACGACGACCAGTTCGTCCTTGGCCCCGAGGCCGTTCTCCACGATGAACAGGGGCTTCTGCCAGCGGTCCCAGAACTGGTTCAGCACGATGCGCAGACCCGTCGGGTCGATCTGCCACCCCCACTCGCTGGCCTGCAGCGTCGGGTTCGGCACACCGCCCATGATGTTGCCCTCGCCCGCCTTGCGGCGTTCGGGGTCGGCGGTCTCGCAGATACTCATGTAGTAACTGAAGGACACGAAGTCGACGGTGTGGGTGAGGAGTTCACGGTCCTCGTCGGTGATGTCGAGCTCGATGCCGTTCTCGCGCAGATGGCGCAGGGCGTAGCCGGGGTAGGCACCGCGCACATGGACGTCGCCGAACATCAGGTTGGCGTGGTCGGCGTGCATCACGGCCAGTGCGTCGGCGGGGTCGGGAGTGAGCGGGTAGAGGGGCATGGCGATGACCATGCAGCCCACCTGGATGCCCGGTACCGTCTCGTGGGCGATCTTGGTGGCCAGCGCGCTGGCGACGAGTTCGTGGTGGACGGCCTGGAAGAGGTCCCGCCGGGACAGTTCCTCCTTCGGGGTCGCGATGCCGCCGCTCATGAAGGGGGCGTGCAGCACCGAGTTGATCTCGTTGAAGGTGAGCCAGTACTTCACCCGGTGGCCGTAGCGGTCGAAGAGGACGCGGACGTACCGCTCGTAGAAGCCGATCAGCTCGCGGCTCACCCAGCCGTTGTACTTCTCCGCGAGGGCCAGCGGCGTCTCGTAGTGGGAGATGGTGACCAGGGGCTCGATCCCGTGCTTCTCCAGTTCGTCGAGGACCCGGTCGTAGAAGGCCAGCCCCTCCTCGCTGGGCAGTTCGTCGTCGCCGTGGGGGAAGATGCGGCTCCAGGCGATGGAGAAGCGGAAGACGGAGAACCCCATCTCGGCGAAGAGCGCGATGTCCTCGGCGTAGCGGTGGTAGAAGTCGACGGCCTCCAGCTTGAGGTTGTCGGGTGTGGGGTGCTGGGTGCGCGGGCCGGCCAGGCCCCGGGGCAGGACGTCCTGGATGGAGACGCCCTTGCCGCCGACGTCGTGGGCGCCCTCGATCTGGTTGGCGGCTGTCGCTCCGCCCCACAGGAAGTCCGCGGGGAAGGGGCGGTGGGCGGTGGTCGGGTCGGTCATGGGGCTCCTCAGCCGATGAGGTCGAGTGCGGCGTGGCGGCGGGCCACGTCGCCGGTGGCGGTGGGGACGACGGCGCTGTGACCGCCGGGGTCGGTCACGATCAGCACGGTGATCGGGTCGTAGCCCGCGTCCGTGATCACCTGGAGGTCGACGTCGGCGAGCAGGTCGCCGGCGTTCAGGCGCTGCCCCTGGGTGACGGCGGGGGTGAAGCCCCGGCCCTGGAGTTCGACGGTGTTCAGGCCGATGTGGACGAGGACTTCCACCCCGGTGTCGGTACGGATGCCGAAGGCGTGCGGCATGGCGCTCACGAGGGTCCCGGAGACGGGGGCGTAGACCTTGCCCTCGCTGGGGACGACCGCGAGGCCCTGCCCCATCGCCCCGGAGGCGAACACCTGGTCGGGGACCTCGGCGAGCGGAACGACCCGGCCCGCGACCGGCGTCTGGAGCGTGGCGACCACGTCCTCGGCGGCCGTGCCGGTGGGGGCGGCTCCCGCGCCCTTCGCCGCCTCGTCGCCGGTGACCGTCCTCGCGTCCGCCACCGGCAGGTCCTTGAAGCCGAACACGAGCGTCAGGGCGAAGGCCACGGCCATGGCGACCGCGCAGCCGATCAGCTGGAGGGCGAAGTTGCCGAGGCCCAGAGTGGCGGTCACGGTGATGGCGCCGGGCACGACGAAACCGTCCACCGCCGAGCCGCCCGCCGCCGCGACGGCGCCGCCGATCGCGCCGCCGACGCAGGCGAAGACGAACGGACGCTTGAGCCGCAGGGTGACGCCGTAGATCGCCGGCTCGGTGATGCCCGCCAGGAAGGCGGAGACGGCGGCCGGACCGGCCACGCCCTTCAGATCGCGGTTACGGGTCCTGAGGAACACCGCGAAGGTCGCGGCCGACTGCGCCAGCACCGGGGCGAACAGCGCACCCGTCAGGTCGGAGTGGCCCGTGGTCGCGAGCTGCTGGGCCATGATCGGGACAAAGGCCCAGTGGACGCCGAAGAGGACGAAGACCTGCCAGAGACCGCCGAGCACACCGCCGGCCGCCCACGGGGCCAGGCCCCACAGCCGGTCGACGCCGGAGGCGAGGCCGTCGCCGACCCAGGTGGAGGCGGGGCCGATGGCGAGGTAGGAGACCGGGACGACCACGGCGAGCGTGACCAGCGGAGTGACGAAGTTGCGCAGCACGGCCGGTGCCACCCGTTCCACCAGGCGTTCCACCTGCGACTGGAAGTAGACGGCGAGGATGGTCGGGATGACGGCGGAGAGGTAGTTGACCATCACGACCGGGATGCCGAGGAAGGTCAGCTTTCCGCCGGCCGCGTCGAAGGCCTGGAGCGTCATCGCGACGCCCTTGGGGCCGGGGATGACGGCGATGGTCGCGGAGTAGATCAGGGCGCCGGCGACGGCGACCGCCGTGAACTGGTTGGCCTTGAACCGCTTGGCCGCGGTGACGGCCAGCAGGATCGGCAGGAACTGGAAGACCGCGTCGGCGGTCGCGAACCAGATCGCGTAGGTCGACGTGGCGCCGAAGCCGGGGCTGATCTTCACCGCGACCGCGAGGAACGCCTTGAGCAGGCCGACGGCGGCCAGGGTCCACAGGAAGGGGGTGAAGATGCTCGTGACGAGGTCGATCGTCCGCGCGAGCAGGTTTCCGGAGCCGCCGGCGCCGCCCCCGCCCCCGTCCACGCCCTGGGCGACGGCCTCCTCGTACACCTTGCTCACCGTGTTGCCGATGACGACCTGGAACTGGCCGCCCGCCTCGACGACGGTGATGACTCCCTTGGTCGCCTCCACGGCGGCCTTGTCGGCCTTGGACGGATCGACCAGAACGAAACGCAGCCGGGTCGCGCAGTGGGCGAGGGATCTGACGTTGTCCTTGCCTCCGACGCCCCTCAGGACGTCTTCGGCGATCGTTGCGTACTTGTCTGTTGCCACGGCTCCTCCTCGAAGCCCCGCTGTCTCCGGACCCGCGCACCGAAGTGCCGGGCAACAAAAAAACCCAAGCCGTGACCGTCTCCCCCGAAGGGGAAGGACAGATCTCAGCTTGGGTTTTGCCTGTGGTCCAGTAACAATCCCAGCTTTTCCAGGACACCTGGAGGTGTCTTGGGGCGAGACAGTAGACGGCATGTTTTATCGGTGTCCAGACTTCCGACGGACCCAATTGCGCGGCCGGGCCGGTTTCGGCTTCGTATACGACCCGGCGGTGGCCGCCGTTGACTCCCGGTGGAGCCGCGGCTACGGTTCGGGGCACGGATTGTGACCGGCGCCAGCCGGGCAAGACCTGGGACGAGTTGTCGTGAGGCACTCGCTCCCGGGTCTTTTTTTGTGCCTGCGTCCGGTCGCAGGGGCAATCGACGGCCAAGGGAGTGTGCGCTTGCGAACACATGACGTCCAGTGGGGGATCCTCGGGGCGGGCAAGATCGCCCGTGTCTTCGCGGCCGATCTCGCCGCCGCCGGCCTGCGCGTCGCGGCGGTCGGGGCACGCGACCCCGGCCGTGCGGCGCGGTTCGCGCGGGAGACCGGGATCGGCCGGTCCCACCGTTCCTACGAGGCCCTCGTCACGGATCCGGACGTGGACGCCGTGTACGTCGCCACTCCGCAGCCCTTCCACGCCGAGCACGCGCTCCTCGCGATCGAGGCGGGCCGGGCGGTGCTGGTGGAGAAGTCGTTCACGGCCGACGCTCCGGAGGCGGAGCGGCTCGTCGCCTCGGCGCGGAGCCGTTCGGTGTTCCTGATGGAGGCGATGTGGACCCGCTTCCTGCCGGCCTTCGCCGAACTCCGCGCCGAACTGGCCCGCGGCTCGGTCGGGGAGCTCAGGAGCCTCGTCACCCACCACTTCCAGAGGCTGGACGACTCACCGACCGGGCGGCACTACGACCCGGCGCTCGGCGGCGGCGCCGTCGCCGACCTCGGGGTGTACGGGATCTCGTGCGCCTTCCACCTCCTGGGCGCCCCGCACCGCATCACCGCCACGGGCTCCGCGACGACGGACGGCGTCGACACGAGCGCGTCGGTCCGGATGCGGCACGACGGCGGAACCTCCTCCACCACCCTCACCGGCATGGACACGCCCGGCCCGAACAGTGCCGCGGTGATCGGCACGGAGGGCTGGATCGAACTCCACCCGTACTGGTTCACCGGCACGGGCTTCACCCGGTACGACGCCGGGCGCCCCGGCAGAGTCCTGCGCCGCTACGACCCACCGCGGACAGCCGGCCGCGGCCTGCACTTCCAGGCTCTGGAGGTGGAACGGTGCCTGCGCGAGGGCGTGCCGGAGAGCCCGCTCGCGCCGCTCGACGAGAGCGTCGCCGTGATGCGGGCCCTGGACGAGATCCGCGCCGCCGTGCTCGGCGGCGCGGAACCGGTACCGGGGGCCGTCCCCGCGCGGCCGGCGGGACGGCGATGGGACTGAGACTGCACCTCGTCCGGCACGCGCGCACCGAGTACAACGCGGCGGGGCGGCTCCAGGGCTGGTGCGACTCGCCCCTGGTCCCCGACGGCCTGCCCCGGCTGCGCGCCACCGCCGAGCACCTGGCCGGCGTCCGGTTCACCGCGGCCTGGGCGAGCCCCTCCGGACGGACGACGGCCACCGCCCGGGAGATCCTGCGCCACCACGCAGGACTACGGCTGAGGACGGACGACGGACTGCGGGAGTACGCGTTCGGCGCACTGGACGGCCGCCCCGAGAGCGAACTCTTCGACCATGTCGAACCTCGCGAGTTCTTTGCGGATGTGATCAACGGAACGCATCCAGGACTTCCCGGCGGGGAACCGGCCGCGGAGTACCTCGCCCGGATCGCCGGCACCTTCGGACGGATCACGCGCGCCCACCCCGAAGGTGACGTCCTCGTCGTCAGTCACGGCATCACGCTCGTCACGTATCTGACACTCGCCGGAGCCTCCGGCGTCGTACCGCTCGGCAATTGCAGCGTTTCCGTCGTCGAGTTCGACGGGTTCCGCGCGCAGCCGGTCGACGTGGGTTTCGAACCCCCGTACTCCACCGCTGAGCCCTCTATTTCTTAGGAGCCGGAAATGCCGGAACGCCATGCCACCGTGCTGTGCTCGCAGGGGCTGCACGCCCGACCGGCCGCCACCTTCGCCCGCGCGGCGACCGGGAGCGGCTACCGGATCACCATCCGCAGGAGCGGCGGGGACCCCGTCTCGGTCAGCAGCACCCTGATGCTGATGAGCCTGGGCCTCAAGGAGGGGGAGGAGGTCGTCCTGGCCTCCGACGACGAGACGGCGGGACCCGCGCTCGACCGGCTCGCGGCCCTGCTCGCCACCGAACTCGACGGACAGTGATGACGACCGCCGACCAGCCCCGTACGACGTCCGGACTCGGCGTCGGCCGCTCGGCCGCGGTCGCCCCGCTCGCCGTGGTCCGGCCCGCGCCCTTGATCCCGCCGGACGCGCTGCGGCTGAGCGACCCCGCGGACGCCGGGCCCGCGCGGGAAACCGCCCTGCGGGCGCTGGCCGAGGTGGCCGACGAGTTCCTCCGGCGGGCCACCGGCGCGCCGGGCGCGCTCGGCGACGTGCTGCGCTCCACCTCCGGCATGGCGGCCGATCCGGATCTGGCCGACCGGATCAGTGCCCGGATCAGCCGGGGGGAGGGACCGGCCGCCGCCGTGGACGGCGCCGTCGGCGAGATCATCGCGCTGCTCTCGGCCGCCGGGGGCCTGTTCGCCGAGCGGTCGACCGACCTGAGGAGTGTGCGCGACCACGCGGTCGCCCGGATCCTCGGGCTGCCGGCTCCCGGCCTGCCCGAGTTGCGCGAGCCGTCCGTGGTCTGTGCCGTCGATCTCTCCCCCGCCGACACGGCCTCGCTCGACCTGACGAGAGTGGCCGCCCTGGTCACGGAGTCCGGCGGTCCCACGGGGCATACGGCCATCATCGCCCGGCAGCTCGGCATCCCGTGCGTCGTGCGGGCGGCCGGGGTGACGCTGATCCCCGAGGGGACCCTCGTCGCGGTCGACGCCGCGACCGGAACGGTCACGGCGGACCCGGACGACTCCCTGATCGGCTCCCTGCGCGCACGGGCGCGAACCGAGCGGGCGCTGGCCGAGGACACCGCACCCGGCGCGACCGCCGACGGCCGCCCGGTCGCCCTGCTCGCCAACGTCGGCACCGTCGAGGACATCGAACAGCTCGGCCCTTCGGCGGCCGAGGGGGTGGGGCTCTTCCGCACCGAGGTGCTCTTCCTGGACGCGGTACGGGCGCCGTCGCGCGACCGGCAGACCCCGGTGTACACGCGCGCCCTCGCGGCGGCCCGGGGTGCCGCGACGACGATACGCACCCTCGACGCCGGCGCGGACAAACCCCTCGCGTTCGCCCGCCAGGAACCCGAGGAGAACCCGGCGCTGGGTGTACGCGGCCATCGCCTCGTCCGCACGATGCCGGAACTGCTGGAGGAGCAGCTCGCCGCGCTCGGCGCGGCCACCCGCGCGCTGCCGTCGGCCGATCGCGGCCGGGTCCGGGTGATGGCTCCGATGGTCTCCACCGCGGAGGAGGCCCGTGTCTTCGCCCGGCTCGCGCGCGCCCACGGCGTCGAGACCGTCGGGGTGATGATCGAGGTCCCGGCGGCCGCGCTGCGGGCCGCGTCGTTCCTCGCCGAGGTCGACTTCGTCTCGGTCGGCACGAACGACCTCGCCCAGTACACGATGGCGGCCGACCGTCTCACCGGCGGCCTGCACGACCTGCTGGACCCGTGGCAGCCTGCCGTGCTCGACCTCGTGGCGATGGTCGCCCGCGCCGGGACCGCCGCGGACAAGCCGGTCGGGGTGTGCGGCGAGTCGGCCTCCGATCCCCTGATGGCGCTGGCCCTCACCGGCCTGGGTGTCACGAGCCTGTCGATGTCCGCGCCTGCGCTGCCCGCGGTGCGTCACGCCCTGCGCCGTCACTCCTTCGCCCGGTGCGCGCAGATCGCGGAAGCGGCCCTGTCCGCGCGGAGCGCCCCCGAGGCGCGCGCCGCCGCCCTCGCCCTCGCGGATCCGGACGTGATCGGCCTGCTCCGGCTCGATGACGCCGGTGCCTGAGGACCGGGCCCCGACCGCCCGGACACAGCGCGACGGTCCCGCGCAACGGCCGGTCCCGGCACGACGGTCCCGCGCAACGGCCGGTCCCGGCACGACGGTCCCGCGCAACGGCCGGTCCTGCCAGACCGTGCGGCCGTGTCGCGGGCGACGCCGCCGCACGGGGGGGCACGCCGCGCAGTCCGGCGCCATCGGTGAGCCGGCCTCCGCCGGCGCCCTTGCAGGCCCACGCTGTCGGTGCCGGAGACCTCACGCGGGCCTGCCGCTCGCGCGGTGTCCGGCATCTCGCCGGGATGGGCGGTGCCGCACGGCGGCGGGGCCTGTTCAGACCCCCCGCGCCGCCGACAGCATTCCCGCGGTGACGGCCGCGTCGAGGGTGGCGTGGTCGGTGGCGGTCTGGTCGGCGTAGGCGAGGGCGAAGTCGGTGACCGCGTGGTCGAAGGTGTCGGTGCCGCCCAGGTAGGCGGCGACGGCGATGCGGTCGCCGGAGCGGGCGTGGGCGCGGGCCAGCGTCGTACCGCACAGGGCGGCGTAGGCGCGCAGGCCCTTCGGGTCCATGGCGGCGACCTCCGCGGCGCCCTTCATGTCGCGCAACTGGCGCCAGTAGAAGGCGCGGCCCTGGGGGCCGGTCATCCAGCCGAGGAAGATGTCCGCGGCGGCCTGCAGCAGCCGCTGCCCGGCGACGACCCGATGGCCCGGATGAGCGTACGGTCCGCTCGGCAGATGCTGCTCCAGTACGGACGTCCGGGCCTCCTTGATCTGCAGGAAGAGCGGGTCGTCGGCGTCCCGGCCGGCCAGCAGGACGATGAAGCACCGGGTGCCGACGCTGCCGACACCGACGACCTTGCGGGCCGCGTCGACGAAGCGGTAGCGGTCCAGGAGGAGCCGGCGCTCCCCGGCGAGGGTGGAGCGGTAGTCGCTGAAGATCTTGCGCAGCGAGGCCATGTCGGACGCGCCGGCGGGTTCGAGCAGCGGCGGGTCCTGGATGATGCGGCGCCGGCCGCCGACCACCTCGGTGAGCGTGCCGAGCGCGTGCAGGCTGGTGCGGCGCCGGGCCCGGGTGAGGCTGTCCTCGATCCGGCACCGGCGGCGCGCGGAGCGGACCAGGGGCAGCAGTCCGTCGGCGTCGATCCGCTCGTACCAGACGGCCAGCTCGCCGAGGCCCGCCAGCCGCCGCATCGCGGTCCGGTACCCGGCCACCGCCGCCCGGCTCGCGGACCGGGCCTGCGGATCGCTGTGCCCGTTCTCGCGGGCGGCGACGGCGACGGAGACGGCGAGCCGTTTCACGTCCCACTCGAAGGGGCCGGGGAACGTCTCGTCGAAGTCGTTGAGATCGAAGACCAGGGCCCGTTCCGGGGAGGCGTACAGCCCGAAGTTCAGCAGATGCGCGTCGCCGCACAACTGCACGGCGAGTCCGGAGTTCGGCTGGGCGGCGAGGTCCGCCGCCATCACGGCGGCCGCGCCGCGCAGGAACGCGAACGGCGAGGCCGCCATCCTCCCGTACCGGATGGGCAGCAGCTCGGGCACCCGGTCGCGGCCCTGCCGTTCCAGGACGGTGACGGGGTCGGGCCGGTCGACGGACGGCAGCCAGAAGGCGTGCGTGGAGCGGGGGGCGCGTTTCCGGGCGGCCCTGCCGCGGGCGGCCCGGTCGGCGGGTGTGGTCACGCTGCGCTCCCCTCGGTCGACTGCTCCCTCCGTCACCTGCTGATCGCAGTGAACGGGAGAGACGGGGGCGTCCGCATGTCGAGTCCGGCGAACAGGTGACTGTCAGAGGCGTCGGGCAGGATGCGGTACGGGAGTCCACGGGGGTCTCGCGGGGGTCTGGAGGTCGGTATGGGCGGCGCGGAGCGGCACATCGGGGTGGCGGAGCGGCGGGCCCGGCTGGCGGTGCGCCACCGGCTGGCGGGTCCGGCGCGGGCGGCGGGTCCGGAGGAGGTCGCGGACTCGCTGGTCGCCCTGCACGGCTCGGACCCGGCGACGGTGCACCTGGCGGTGGGGGCGCGGCTGGCCGACCCGGCGAAGACCGTGCCGGAGACGGAGCGCGCGCTGTACACGGACCGCACGCTGGTGCGGATGCACGGCATGCGGCACACGGTGTTCGTGTTCCCGGCGGACCTCACCGCGGTCGTGCACGCCTCGACGGGCCTGACCGTGGCCGCCCGGGAGCGGGCCGCCCTGCTGAAGGACATGGCCACGGCCGGTGCCCCGGACGCGGCCTGGCTGGCGGAGGTCGAGACGTCGGCGCTGGCCGCGCTGGCCCGGCGCGGCCAGGCGACGGCGGCGGAGCTGGCCGCGGACGAACCGCGCCTGCGCGAGCAGTTCGCCTACGCGGCGGGCCGGAGCTACGAGGGGGTGCACACCGTCTCGACCCGCCTGCTGCGGGTCCTGGGCGTCGAGGGCAAGGTGGTGCGGGGCCGGCCGCTGGGCTCGTGGACGTCGAGCCAGTTCCGCTGGGCGGTGGCGCCGGAGCATCCGGAGACGGACCCGGCCGAGGCCCGGGCCGTCCTGCTGAACCGCTGGCTGGCCAGCTGCGGCCCGGCCACGGAGGCGGACCTCCAGTGGTGGACGGGGTGGCGGGTGACCGAGGTCCGCCGGACCCTGGCGGCCGTCGGCGCCCGGCCGGTGTCCCTGGACGACGGCACCACCGGCTACGTCGCCGCCGACGACCTCGCGCCGGTCGTCGCCCCGCCGGAACCCTGGGCCGCCCTCCTGCCCGGCCTCGACCCGACGGCGATGGCCTGGCGGCAACGCGACTGGTACCTGGCGCCGGAACTGCGCCCACCGCTCTTCGACCGCAGCGGCAACGTGGGGCCGACGGTGTGGTGGAACGGGCGCGTCGTCGGCGGGTGGGCCCAGCGGACCGACGGGGAGATCGTCTGGCGGTTCCTCGATCCCGGCGTACGCCGGGACGCCGAGGAGGCGGTCGCGGACGCGGCGGCACGGTTGCGCGGCTGGCTGGGAACCACAAAGGTCACACCACGGTTCCGAACGCCACTGGAACGGGAGTTGAGCGGCTGAGCATGGCGGGGGGGGCGGCTGAGCACGGCGGGGCGCGGCTGAGCACGGCGGGGCGCGGGTGGGACCGGCGGGGCGCGGGCGAGCCCGGCAGGGCGCGGGCGAGCCCGGCAGGGCGCGGGCGAGCCCGGCAGGGACCCCAGGTGGGCCGACAGGGACTCGGCTGAACCCCGCAAGGGCGCGGGCGAGCCCGGCAGGGACGCCGGGTGGGCCGGCAGGGACTCGGCTGAGCCCCGCAAGGGTGCCGGACGCCGGGTGCCGTGCGAGTGTGCGGCACCCGGCGTCTGCGGTTCAGCGGGAGTAGCGCATCAGGGCCCGCACCATGTGGCACGTCGTGTCCGACGGCGGGTGGATGCCGATGTCCTGCGCGGTGCTCCGTATCGTCTCGTTGCGCGCCTGGTTGGGCAGGTAGACGCCGGAGTCGAGCAGGGCGATGGCGAGGCGCATGGCCTTGAGGCGGCGGTTGTGCGTGACATACCACTCGCGTGGCCGCCCGGCCGGCAGCGGGCGCTTCTCCGCCGGCGCGTAGGGCGAGTCGAGCAGGACGGCGCGCTTGGCGGTGGACTGGGTCGGCAACGGCTTCGGCTTCAGTGCGGCAGCGGGCACGGGCATCCTCCTGTCGCGGACGGAGAGCCTCCGGACGCCCCGGCGACTCTCTCGAACACTGCTTCCAGTGTACCGGCCACCACTGACAACGAGACAGCCCGCGAGACACTGAACAGCCCAGGTGGGAAAGGGTATTTCGACTGGGGCGGGATGGACTCGGGGAAACTCCCACGACACTCCCCCAAATCGAACAGAGCGGCTTCGGACAGCGGCTCGCGTACCGTCGTGCGCATGGAGATCTGGATCAATCCCGCCTGCTCGAAGTGCCGTAGCGCGATCGGCCTGCTGGACGCCGAGGGGGCCGACTACACCGTCCGCCGCTATCTGGAGGACGTGCCGGGCGAGGACGAGATCAGGGCCGTACTCGAACGGCTCGGGCTGGAGCCGTGGGACATCACCCGCACCCAGGAGGCGGTGGCGAAGGAGCTGGGGGTGAAGGAGTGGGCGCGGGACGCGGCATCGCGGGACCGGTGGATCGCGGCCCTCGCCGAGCACCCGCGGCTCATCCAGCGGCCGATCATCACCGCCGACGACGGGACGGCGCTCGTCGCCCGCACCGACGACGCCGTACGGGAAGCGCTGGCCAGGAAACAGAGCTGAACAATCCTCAACACAGGTGTGACACAGGTTACTTCGGCAACTCCGGTAACCGCTGAGTAACGCCGTTCGATATCTCGTACCTACCGACGTACGCTCCCCCACTTCCTCAGGAGGCGCGCATGTCGCGTAGGAGAACACTCAGCGCAAAGAAGAAGGTCGCACTGCTGGTCAGCGCCGCCGCGGTGGCGGGCGGCGGGGCCTTCGCCCTGGCGTCCACCTCGAACGCCGCGCAGACCCCGCAGAACGCCAGGACACTGTCGTCGGCCGCGGACTCGACCGTCTGCTCGGGGCTGGCCACGGCCCTCGGCAACAACGAGAAGTTCATCGCCGGGCAACAGGCGAACCCGGACGCCCAGTCGGCGGCCCGGATCGCCAACCGGCAGGCGGTCATCGACCAGATCAAGGTCCAGCAGAAGGCGTCCGGTTGCGTCGTTGGGGAGTCGGCTCAGGGCTCCCAGGCGGCGAACGGGACGCAGACGGGCCAGACCGGTCAGACCGGGCAGCAGGCGGCCACGCCGGCGCCCTCGAAGAGCGCGGCCACCGGTAACACGGGCAACACCGGGGGTGCCGCCGCCGGTCAGCAGGTCTGCAAGGGCTCGACCGTCACGCTCTCCGGCGAGGCCGGCGCCCCGGCCGCCTCCAGCAACCAGTTCCCGGCGGGAACCACGCTGAAGGTCACCAACCTGGACAACAACAAGTCCACGACGGTGAAGGTCACCTCGGTCTCCGGCAGCTGCGTCCTGCTCAACAACGCGGCCTTCGAACAGGTCCGGGAACCCGGCAAGTTCCTGATCCGCCGCGCCGTGATCGAGAAGGTCGGCTGACCCGAACCACACGCCGAGGCACGGTCGCCGGCTTTCACGGAGGGAAAGCCGGCGACCGCCGCGCTCGGACGCGGGACGGCGTCCGAAATGGGCTCCGTACCCCGCCCGTACCGGCCCCACAACGTGAGTCGTGCCACAGAACCGCCAGGTAACACGGGGTTCACATTCGAGCAATGATCGGGAAATCGCCTGTTGACAGGCTCGCGCACATCAACGCTGGCGCCCCAGTGCCGTAGCGCCGCAGCACCCGCATGTGCGCCCGACCCACCCCGAAGGATGTGGCCCGTGACCTTCAAGGCTGAGTACATCTGGATCGACGGCACCGAGCCGACGGCCAAGCTGCGTTCGAAGACGAAGATCATCGCGGGTGCTCCCGCCGGTCTCGACACGCTGCCGATCTGGGGCTTCGACGGGTCGTCCACGAACCAGGCCGAGGGGCACTCCTCGGACCGTGTGCTGAAGCCGGTCTTCACCTGCCCGGACCCGATCCGCGGCGGTGACGACATCCTCGTCCTGTGCGAGGTCCTGGACATCGACATGACCCCGCACTCCTCCAACACGCGTGCCGCGCTGACCGAGGTCGCGGAGAAGTTCGCCGCGCAGGAGCCGATCTTCGGCATCGAGCAGGAGTACACCTTCTTCGACGGCTCCCGCCCGCTGGGCTTCCCCGAGGGCGGCTTCCCGGCCCCCCAGGGCGGCTACTACTGCGGCGTCGGCGCCGACGAGATCTTCGGCCGCGAGATCGTCGAGGCGCACCTGGACAACTGCCTGAAGGCGGGCCTCGCGATCTCCGGCATCAACGCCGAGGTCATGCCCGGCCAGTGGGAGTTCCAGGTCGGCCCGGTCTCCCCGCTGGACGTCTCCGACCACCTGTGGGTGGCCCGCTGGCTGCTCTACCGCACCGCCGAGGACTTCGGCGTCTCCGCCACCCTCGACCCCAAGCCGGTCAAGGGCGACTGGAACGGCGCCGGCGCGCACACCAACTTCTCCACCAAGGCGATGCGCGAGGGCTACGACGCGATCATCACCGCGTGCGAGTCGCTCGGTGAGGGCTCCAAGCCGCTGGACCACGTCAAGAACTACGGCGCCGGCATCGACGACCGCCTGACCGGTCTGCACGAGACCGCCCCGTGGAACGAGTACTCCTACGGCGTGTCCAACCGCGGTGCCTCGGTGCGTATCCCGTGGCAGGTCGAGAAGGACGGCAAGGGCTACATCGAGGACCGCCGCCCGAACGCCAACGTCGACCCGTACGTCGTGACGCGGCTGATCGTCGACACCTGCTGCTCCGCCCTGGAGAAGGCCGACCAGGTCTGATCCGCGGACAGTTCGTCAGAAGGGGCGCCCACCGCGTGCGGTGGGCGCCCCTTCCGCATGCCCGTGAGCACGTCCGCACCGCCGCCGGTCCGTCCGGCCGGGCAAGCGGCGTCAACATCTCGCCAAGGAGGCGTCCAAGCAGTGAGAGGAGGGTCCTGTTTCGGGGCTGTGTCTGCTTCAATGGGCCCATGGCCAGCTTCCAGAAGGACACCGCGACGGGTCGCCATGACCTGGAGCCGTTCTGGCCTTCCCGTCAGCACCACGACTTCGACCGGGTGTGTTGCCGCGCGATGAACGCGCGGGCCCTCTAAAGCCGTACACCCCGGCCTTCGGCCAGCGCGGAACGCAGTACGTCCCCGGCGCGCCCGACCACGAATCGCGGCCGTCGTCCCGACCGACGAACTCCTCGCGCGAAAGAGCTGACGTCTCATGGCGACCACTCGTTCTCTCTCCCCCGCTCCCGCCCTCGCCTCCTCACCGGCCCGGCACCGGCTGCGTGCCGTCGACCGGGACGAGGTCGTGGACATGACGGACCTGCTGCCGCCGGGCGCCACCTGGCTGCCCGCCCCGCAGCACACCCTGCCCACCCTGCCGGGCCAGCCGCCGATGATCGGCTACCTGGTGCTGGTCCCGGCGGACCAGCAGCCGCCGTTCCTGCCGGTCGCCGTCCCGGACCGCCCGGAGCCGGCCGCCGCGCCGGACCCGGCGGCCGGGCAGGGCGGCCCGCGGCCGCTCGTCACCGTCGACACCGCGCAGCGCACCGCCCAGGTCGACGGGCGCGAACTCGACCTCACCTACCTGGAGTTCGAGCTCCTCGCCCATCTGGTGACGCACCCGAACCGGGTGCACACCCGCGACCAGCTGGTCACCACGGTCTGGGGCTACGGCCATGTCGGCGACGGCCGCACGGTCGACGTCCATGTCGCCCGGCTGCGCCGCAAGCTGGGCGCGGAGCACCGCAAGGCGATCCAGACGGTGCGCCGGGTCGGCTACAAGTACACCCCGCCGACCGGCCGCTGAGGAACCCGCTCTGCCCTCGGCAGAGTCCCGTTCCCCCGGGCGCCGCGGCCGGGCACGATCACCGGCATGAGACTTCTTGTGCTGGGCGGTACGGAGTTCGTGGGACGGTCGGTCGTCGAGGCGGCGCTCGGGCGCGGCTGGGAGGTGACCGTCCTCAACCGGGGACGCAACCGGCCCACGCCCGGGGTGCGGTCGCTGCACGGCGACCGCACCGCGCCCGGGGGCCTCGCCGCCCTCGACGACGGCACCGAGTGGGACGCGGTCGTGGACACCTGGTCGGCCGCGCCCCGGGCGGTACGGGAGGCGGCACGGCTGCTGCGGGGCCGCGCCGGACGGTACGCGTACGTGTCGAGCCTCTCGGTGTACGCGTGGCCGCGCCCGGCCGGTTACACCGAGGAGGCGACCCTGGTGACGGGGGCCGCGGCGGACGCGGAGCGGACCGAGTACCCCCAGGACAAGCGGGGCGGTGAGCTGGCCGCCGTCGAGTCCTTCGGTCCGGACGGCTCGGTCCTCGTACGCGCCGGGCTGATCCTCGGGCCGTACGAGAACGTCGGCCGGCTGCCGTGGTGGCTGAACCGGATCGCTCGCGGGGGCCCGGTGCTGGCGCCGGGCCCCCGCGAGCTGCCCGTCCAGTTCGTGGACGCCCGCGACCTCGCCGAGTGGACCCTCGGCGCGGTGGAGCGGGGCCTGTCCGGGCCGTACAACCTGATCGGCCCGCGCGGCATCACCACGATGGGCGGACTCCTTGAGGCCTGCCGGCGGGTCACCGGCTCGGACGCCGAGCTGCGCTGGACGGACCCGGAGCCGATCCTCGCGGCCGGTATCGAGCCGTGGACCCAGCTGCCGGTGTGGGTGCCGCAGGGCAGCGAGTCGTACGACGGTGTGCACCGCGCGGACGTGTCGCGGGCGCTGGCCTCGGGGCTGGTGTGCCGGCCGGCGGAGGAGACGGTGGCCGACACGTGGCGCTGGCTGCGGGAGGTCGGGGGTGCGGGGCCGGTGCGGGCGGATCGTACGGCGCCGGGGCTGGACCCGGAGGTCGAGGCGCGGGTGTTGGGGGTTTCGAGGGGTGGGTTGTGATGAGTGTGCGGGCCGGTGGGGGCTGGTCGCGCCCACGCGGCGGAGCCGCATGTCTGGCACGGCCCCGCGCCCCTTCGGGGGCGCTTCACGTCCCCGGGGTGTACCTGGCACCACCCCCTGACATGGGGCTTCGGGCCAGTGACCGCCGCCGGGACGGTCGGACAGACTGGCGCCATGACGACGAACAAGAACGGTGGCGGCTTTCGCGTGCGAGCGCGGGAGGTGTTGCCGGCCGCCGTGCGGGGGCTGGTGCTGGCGCTGGTGGTCCTGCCGGTCTCGGTGCTCTGTTTCACGCTGACCGCCGTCTCCCTCGCGCTGATCCCGATCGGCGTCGGGGTGGTCACCACGCCGTGGGTCCTGGGCGGGGTGCGGGACGTGGCGGACGTGCGGCGGCGGCTCGCGTACGAGTGGTGCGGGGTGCGGATCCGGTCGGGGTACCGGGCGGTCCCGGAGGGCGCCAACCCGTGGACCAGGACGCTGGTGATGATCCAGGACCGGCAGGTCTGGCGGGATCTGCTGTGGCTGCCGGTGGACATGACGGCCGGGTTCATGACCGCGCTGCTGCCGGCGGTGCTGCTGGTCTACCCGGTCGAGGGGTTCGCGTTGGCGGCCGGGCTGTGGCGGGTGCTCGCGGACGGGGAGACGTACTGGTACGGGTTCGTGCCGGTCAGTGACCAGCCGACCGCGCTGGCCGCCGCCGCGCTCGGCGCCGTCGTCCTGGTCGTCGCCTTCCGTTACGTCCCGGCCCTCCTCACCGCCCACTTCCGGCTCACCGCCGCCGTCCTCGACCCGGGCAAGGGCGAACTCGTGGAGCGGGTACGGGTGCTGACCGAGACCCGCAAGGACGCCGTGGACACCTCGGCGGCCGAGCTGCGCCGGATCGAGCGGGACCTGCACGACGGGGCGCAGGCGCGGCTGGTGGCTATGGGCATGGATCTCGGGACCGTCGAGATGCTCATGGACCGGGATCCGGAGCAGGCCAAGCGGCTTCTCGCCCAGACCCGGCAGGCGTCCGTGGAGGCCCTGGGCGAGCTGCGGGACCTGGTCCGGGGGATCCATCCGCCGGTGCTGGCCGAGCGCGGGCTGGGTGACGCCGTACGGGCGCTGGCGCTGCGGCTGCCGGTGCCGACGGAGGTGACGGTGGAGCTGCCGGGCCGGGCGGACGCGCCGGTGGAGTCGGCCGCGTACTTCGCGGTGAGCGAGGTGCTCACCAACGCGGTGAAGCACTCCGGCGCCGACCGGATCTGGGTGGATCTGCACCACAGTGACGGCATGCTGCGTGCGACGGTCACCGACCACGGCCGGGGCGGCGCGGTGATCGGCGCCGGGTCGGGGCTCGCGGGGGTCGAGCGGCGGCTGGGTACATTCGACGGCGTCCTGGCCGTCAGCAGCCCCGCGGGCGGTCCCACCATGGTCACCATGGAGATCCCGTGCGTGTTGTCCTAGCCGAAGACCTGTTCCTTCTCCGGGATGGGCTGGTCCGGCTGCTTGAGGCCTACGGCTTCGAGATCGCCGCCGCCGTCGAGTCCGGCCCCGAACTCACCCGGGCGCTGGCCGAGCTGGAGCCGGACGTGGCCGTGGTGGACGTACGGCTGCCGCCGACGCACACCGACGAGGGGCTGCAGTGCGCGCTCAGGGCGCGGCGGGACCGGCCGGGGCTGCCGGTGCTGGTGCTCTCCCAGCACGTGGAGCAGCTGTACGCGCGGGAGCTGCTGGCCGACGGCAGTGGCGGGGTCGGTTATCTGCTGAAGGACCGGGTGTTCGACGCGGAGCAGTTCGTGGACGCGGTACGGCGGGTCGCGGCCGGCGGTACGGCCATGGACCCGCAGGTGATCCAGCAGCTGCTGTCCCGGCGGGCGGACGACCGGCCGCTCGGCGGCCTGACGGCGCGCGAGCTGGAGGTCATGGAGCTGATGGCGCAGGGCCGTTCGAACGCGGCGATCGCCGCGCAGCTCGTGGTCACGGAACGGGCCATCGCCAAGCACACCTCCAACATCTTCACCAAACTCGGACTTGAGGTGTCGGACGACGACAATCGGCGCGTCCTGGCAGTGCTGGCCTACCTGGACCGCGATCGCTGATTTTCCCGGAACTTCCGCAGCTCAAACGGCAGTTGTGCCGCAAGTGCGTAACAAAACTCTGATGAATTTGTGAGGCGGCTGAACACCTCTGAGATGAGGTGCGTATGAGAAGGCGCCGCTTCACTCCTGTCGGGCGCCTCGATGCCGCCCCGCAAGGAAGGTCTGAGGAGTTCCATGGGACGCAACATACGCAAACGCCGTTCGCCGCTGGCCGTCAAGGCCATTGCCGCATCGGCGGCCATAGCGCTTGGCGGGGGCGGGCTGCTCTGGGCACAGATGAACGCTTCGGCTCACGAGTCGAACAACTCTGCCCAGAACTACACCAAAGCCGCTGCCGCCACGGTCGCGACCATCGCCTGCCCGGACGTCGGCCAGAAGCTGACGAGCGTGCCGGCCAAGGCCAAGCAGGGGGTGGCGACGGAGCTGGCCAACCTCGACAAGCAGATCACCGAGGCCTACTCCCGGCTCGCCTCCACGCGCCAGGCGCAGGCGAACGACGCCAACTTCGTGCAGAACGCGATCGTCGGCCCCCTGAAGGAGAAGCGGGCGGCCACGATCGACCGGATCCGGCTCGACATCACGCGGGTCGGCGGGCAGTTCAACAGCTCGCTGGCGCAGCTCGCGGCCTGCACCACGCAGACCGCGAACCAGACCACCGCCGGCGGTGGCCGGGGCAACAACGGTGGCCGCGGGAACAACAACAACGGCCAGAACAACAACGGCGGCCAGAACAACGGCGGTCAGAACAACGGCGGCGGCCAGGCCACCGCCGCCCCGAGCGCCAGCGCGAGCACCCCGGTCGACGTGGGCATCGGTGGACAGGCCGGCAACGGCCCGACCGCCGCGGACTTCGTGGACATCACGAAGGTCGCCGCGAACGTCCAGGGCAAGCCGCAGAACGGCCAGCAGGCGTCGACCGGTTCCTTCACCACCAAGTGCGGTGTGAACGCGAACAAGAACCACAACACCGACAACGTGATCGTGGCGCCCGGCGTGACCAACGGCGCGCACCACCTGCACGACTACGTCGGCAACCAGAAGGTCGACGCGTTCGCGACCAACGACACGCTGATCGCGGACCAGACCAGCTGCCAGAACCAGAGCGACCTGTCGGCGTACTACTGGCCGGTCGTCCGTGAGCAGGACGGTTCGCAGGACTTCGACCAGAACGCGGCCGGCGGTGGCACCGAGGGCAACGTCGGCAAGATCCTGACCCCGGTCCAGGCGCAGATCAAGTACGTCGGCTCCCCGGCCAGCAAGGTCACCGCGATGCCGCAGTTCCTGCGCATCATCACCGGTGACGCCAAGACCACGACCAACGGTCTGGCCAACGCCAACGCGCACTGGAGCTGCACCGGCTTCGAGAACAAGGTCCAGCTGACCGAGCAGTACCCGATCTGCCCGCAGGGCAGCCAGGTGGTCCGCACCTTCGCCTTCCAGAGCTGCTGGGACGGCACGAACATCGACAGCGCCAACCACCGCACGCACGTCGCGTTCGCGGACCCGGCGAGCGGTGTCTGCGGGAACGGCTTCAAGGCGATCCCCCAGCTGACGATGCGTCTGGTCTACAACGTCACGCCCCCGAGCATCGTCAACGGCCAGGTGAAGAACGCCTACGCGGTGGACGGCTTCCCGGAGCAGCTGCACAAGTCGGCGACCGACCACGACGACTTCATCGCGGTCTTCAAGAACAACCTGGCGACCACCATCGCCAACTGCATCAACTCCGGCAAGAAGTGCCAGTAGTCGGAGCACCGGCTGACCGGTAGCCGGTAGCACGAAGAAGCGGGGGGGGGGGGGGGGGGGCCCCCCCCCGCCCGGGGGGGGGGGGGGGGGGGGGGGGGGGGGGGGGGGGGGGGGGGGGGGGGGGGGGGGGACCCCGCCCCCCCCCCCCGGGGGGGCGGCCCGGG
>NZ_JBICZD010000001.1:365973-812676 GCF_043201555.1 Streptomyces sp. NPDC048288 | reverse complement strand
ACCCCCAAACCCAAACACCCCCGAAATCTCGCCCATGTCCAGCCACCCCGGGCGCCCGGGCTCCGCTAACCCCCCTGCCGGGGGCGGTTCATAACCCCCCCCCCCCGCTTCCGTGTGTGCGTGCCGTACGGCTCAGCTGGTGTGCTGGCTGTGGTCGGTGCCGATCTCCTCCCAGCCGCCCAGCGTGGGCTGCAGCGCCTTGACCACCTTGTCGGTGCCGACGGCGACCCACTTGCGGCCGACGAGGTAGTAACCGCCGTAGTCCTTGGCGTCGTTGATCCACTCGCGCTGGCCGCGGTCGGTGGCGAAGGTGGCGAAGACGAACTTCCCGGCGGAGGTCTTGCAGATGGCCTGGCGGACCTCGTCGGAGTCGATCTGCATGTCGGGGGTGCACTTCACCTTGGCGGCCAGGCTCTCCAGGCTGCCGGTCGCCGTGGCCGGCACCTTGACCTCCGCCTTGCTGTCTCCGGATCCACAGCCCGCCAGCGCCAGTACGGCCACGGCGCCGGCCACGGCGAGCATCGGTCGGGTCAACCTCATCTGTTCCTCCGGTCGCATTGCCGGCCCCGGTGCCTTCGGGGGCCCGTCCCCTTCGATACGGCTGTGGGGCGCGAAGCGCTCACATCGTGCCGATACGGATACGGCAGTGTCACCTGTGTGGCGGTGACCAACCAACGGGTCGCTCGTTCTTCAGGACGTGCAGTCACAGCATGTAGCCCAGCGTCACGCAGCCGGCGCCACCGGAGCCCTCGGTCCGGCGGTCGATGTCGAGCAGGCCGAGGCCGCGCTCGTCGAGCACTACCCGCGGCTGGTCCGGCTCGCCTATCTGGTGCTGCCGCCGGGTCTGGCGCGCGGCCGTCGCGTGCTGACCGCACACTCCCTGGTCCAGCGGGCCCTGCCCCGCAGCCGCCGGCAGGCGCCGGTGATCCCGGCCCAGTCGACCGGCCGCGACACCGACCCCGGGTACGCCCTGGTCCGCCTCGAAGTGGTGCGTACGGCGCTGGAGGCGGGCCTGCCGCTGAGGTTCAGCGCGTGGCCCAGGCGCGCCCAGCTGCCGCCGCTGCTGCCCCAGGTGTGGGGGCTCCGGCTCTTCCCGCGCTCCGGCGGCGCCGACGAACTCGCCCTGGACCAGCGGCTCGCGACCCTCTCCGGCCCGGCCCGGGCGGCCTACGCGCTGCGCGGTCTGGAGCAGCTCCCCGACGGCGACGTCCGCAAGATCCTGCGCGCGGCCGGGGTCGAGCACCCGGAGGGCGCGCTCGCCGAGGCGAACGGCGTCCCGGCCGAGTACCCGCTGCTGGACTCCCCCGAGTTCGACCCCTGCTCCCTGCAGGCCCGGCCCACCGACCTGATGCGGCGCCGCCAGCACACCAAGGCCGCACTGGCCGCGGCCGCCGCGCTCGCGGTGTGCGGCGCGCTGGTCGTGCTGCCGAGCGGCGGCTGGGGCGCCGACGGTGCCGCCGCCCCGCCGTACGCCCGGAACGCGGCCGCCGAGGCCGCCCTGGACCCCGCCCAGGTGACGAAGATCCCCGCGACCGCCTGGCGGACCGCCGCCCGCGCCGACTTCTCCGTCTGGCCCGCGCGCGGCACCCTCACCGGCAACACCTCGCTGCTGCGCCGCGCCCTCGCCGTCTGGGCCCGCCCCGGCGCCACCGTCCGCGTCTCGGCCACCCCCGGCACCCAGACCGGCGGCCCCGCCGGACCGCCCCAGCTGCTGTACGCGGGCGTGGTCGACAGCGCCCGGGTGGTGGTCTTCTACGATGGTCTGCGCATCGCCCGCTACGCCGAGCCGAAGGACGGCACGGCGGGCGCGGCCCTGGACTTCGCCCGCGTCGACGGCGCGACCGACGCGGAGGCCGGCGCGCTGGTCCTCGGCCGCGCCGACGGCAACGTCCGGTATCTGACGGCCCCGTGGGTGACCAGGGCGGCCGAGCGGGACCTGATGAAGCCGACCTCGGGGGCGATGGACCTCGGGCTGACCGACGGGGTGACCGGGCCGATGGCCAGTCCGGCGATGCAGCAGGGCGCGTGCACGTCCTGGAACGTGCTGCAGCTGACCGACGCGGACGGCACCCGGCTCTCCACCGACCTCGGCGAGCTGGTCCCGGCGCATCTCACCTCGGGGCGCCCCGGGTACACCGGCGAGGCGTCCGGTGCGGCCGGGCTGCGTGACTGGGCGCCGTTCGCCTGCTCGCTGGCCGCGGAGCGCTCCGCCGGGGTGCGCAGCGTCAACGCCTGGGCGTTCGCCGAGCAGACGCTGCCGGAGTCCGGCGGCACCGGGGCGTGGGTGTGCACCCGTGCGGAGACCTGGCGGGGCGACGGGACGATGGCGCTGGCGCAGTTCCGGACGCCGGGCAGCCCGTACGGGGCGGTCGCGGCCAAGGGGTCCGATGTGACGGCGTGCGGTCCGCGCGATCCGCAGGTGCTGGCCGGGGTGCTGTGGAAGTCTGGGGGCGGGCAGTGGTATCTGCTGGCCGCGGGCGGCCGCGACACCGCGTCGGTCCGGGCGACCGGCGGGGTGACCGCCTCGGCCGAGGGGACGCAGCTGGTGGCCAGGGCGAAGCAGGGGGCGCAGGCCGACCTGACGGGGACGCTGGAGGACGGGACCGAGATCAGCGGGCTGCACTGAGCACCCCTTGCTGACATCGGTGTAAACAAGCTCCGTCCCAGGGGTTCTCAGCGGACCTACCCGTCAGTACATTGACGCCATGTCCAACAAGCAGCCCCAGCCGGTCGCGTCCGAGCACATAGCGCTCAAGGCCCGCAATGTGTCCTTCGCCTGGGAGGACACCCCGCTGCACTGGGTGCCCGGCGACCCCTTCGCCACGCACACCATCAATGTGCTGCATCTGCTGCTGCCGGCCGGCGAGCGGTGGTTCGTGCACGTCTACAAGCAGGTGCTGCCGCTCATCCGCGACGAGCGGCTGCGCGAGGACGTCATCGGGTTCATCGGGCAGGAGGCGATGCACTCCCAGGCCCATGACGAGGTGCTGCCCCACCTCAGGGAGCTGGGCCTCGACCCGACGCCGTACACCGCGCAGGTCGACTGGTTCTTCGAGAAGCTGCTCGGCGACCGGACGCTGCCGCCCGGGCGGGCCCGGCGCTGGTGGCTCCTGGAACGGGTCGCGCTGATCGCGGCCATCGAGCACTACACCGCCTTCCTCGGCGACTGGGTGCTCAACGCCGGCGAGCTGGACCGGCGCGGCGCCGACCCGATGATGCTGGACCTGCTGCGCTGGCACGGCGCCGAGGAGGTGGAGCACCGGTCGGTCGCCTTCGACCTCTTCGTGCACCTCGACGGCGGCTACCGGCGCCGGGTGCGGACCTGGGCGACGGCGTTCACGGCGATCGTGTTCCTGTGGCAGCGCGGCTCCCGCTTCTTCATGGCCAACGACCCCACGCTGACCGGGGGCCGGGCCCGGTTCCGGGACTTCTACCTGGCGGGCCGGCGCGGCACGCTTCCGGCCACCGGCGACATGCTGAAGTCCATCCCGCGCTACCTCAGCCGCACCTACCACCCCTCCCAGGAGGGCTCCACCGAGCAGGCCGTCGCCTACCTGGCGTCCTCCCCCGCCGCACTGGCCGCCGAGCACGCCGAGAAGGGGGCCGAGTGATGGCACCGAGGCTGCGCACCGTCGTCGCCGTCGCGGGCGCCGCGCTGCTGGTCCGGCGGGCGATGCGGCGCCGGATCGAGGCGTCCCCGCTGTGGCCGATGCCGGCGCTGGACCCGCCGACCTCCGGGCAGCCGCGGTCCCGGGCGCTGCGGCTGCTGGTCGCCTCGCACCGGACGGTCGCCGACGGGGTCGTACAACTGCGCCTGGAGGGGCGGCGGTTGCCGGGCTGGGAGCCCGGCGCCCATCTGGACGTCGTCCTGCCCTCGGGGCTGGTCCGGCAGTACTCGCTCTGCGGGGACCCGGCCGACACCTCCTCGTACACGATCGCCGCGCGGCTGGTCGCGGACGGGCGGGGCGGTTCGCGGGAGGTCCACGAGCAGGTGGTCGAGGGCATGGAGCTGGAGGTGCGCGGGCCGCGCAACCGTTTCCCGCTCGTCGGGGCCGCGTCGTACGTGTTCGTCGCCGGGGGCATCGGCATCACCCCGATCCTGTCGATGGTGCGGGCCCTGCCGGAGGGTACGCGGTGGCGGCTGCTGTACTGCGGGCGCAGCCGGGCCTCGATGCCGTTCCTGGCGGAACTGGCCGACGACGACCGGGTCACGGTCCTCGCGGAGGACGAGGACGGGCGCCCGGACCTCGACGCGCTGACGGTTCCCGAGGGCGCGGCGGTGTACTGCTGCGGTCCCGAGGGGCTGATGGCCGCGGTGGAGGAGCGGTTCCCCGCCGTACGGCTCGAACGGTTCGCGCCGCGCGCCGGCACCGGCGGCGACCATCCGTTCGAACTCGAACTCCGGCGCAGCGGGCGGACGTTGACCGTCCCCGCCGACACGACGGTGCTGGCGGCGGTGCACGCGGAGCTGCCCGACACGGCCTACTCCTGCGCCCAGGGGTTCTGCGGGACCTGCCAACAGCGGGTGCTGGAAGGGGAAGTGGAACACCGGGACGAGCTGCTGACGGACGCGGAGCGCGCGGACTCGATGCTGATCTGTGTATCGCGGGCGCGAAGTGGGAGACTTGTGCTGGATCTGTGAACGCCCGTGCCGGGTCAGGTCCCTGGGAGGCCGGATCCGATCGGTAAGGTGTTCGTATGAGTACCGGGGTACGCCGCAGAATGGGAGTCGACGAGCGGCGGCAGCAGTTGATCGGCGTCGCCCTCGAACTGTTCAGCCGCCGCTCGCCCGACGAGGTCTCCATCGACGAGATAGCCGCGGCCGCGGGCATCTCGCGGCCGCTGGTCTACCACTACTTCCCCGGCAAACTCAGCCTGTACGAGGCCGCGTTGAAGCGTGCCTCGGAGGATCTCGCGGGGCGGTTCGCCGAGCCGCGGGAGGGGCCGCTCGGGGCCCGGCTGCTGCGGGTGATGCGCCGCTTCTTCGACTTCGTCGACGAACACGGGCCCGGTTTCGCCGCGTTGATGCGCGGCGGCCCCGCGGTCGGCTCCTCCGCGACCAACGCGCTCATCGACTCCGTGCGGCAGGCCGCCTACGAGCAGATCCTCTCGCATCTGGAGGTCACCGAGGCCCCTGCCCGCCTCGAACTCGTCATCCGCTCCTGGATATCGCTCGCCGAGTCGACCGCGCTGATCTGGCTGGACGGCCGCCGGATCCCGCGCGGCGAGCTGGAGATCCAGCTCGTCCATGACTTCGCCGCGCTGACGGCGGTCAGCGCGGCGTACGACGAGGAGATGAGCGCGTTGGTGAAGCGGATGGTGCAGGACGAGCCGGGGGACGGTCCGTTCGCGGATCTGGCGGGCCGGCTCATCGCACTGGCCGGGTGAGTAGGCGGGTCGTGGGGCGGCTGCGGGCCGGTGGGGGCTGGTCGCGCAGTTCCCCGCGCCCCTTACGGGGCGCTGCAGTTATCCCTCGTATTTCCGGTACGACGGGTCCAGGTCCCTGACCTCTGCCGAGGCGTGGAGGACGTGGCCCTCCGGCTTGAGGTGGTCGCGCAGCAACTCCAGGGTCGCCTCGGTGAGTTTCGCCTTGGTCTCGTCGGTGCGGCCGGCGAGGAGGCCGAAGGTGATGTGGACGATGATGTGGCCGCCGTCCTCGTCGTAGGAGTAGGCCGTGGCGTCGGCGGCGCGGAAGAGGGTCTTGCAGGCCTCGGGCTTGGCGGCCGCGATCTCGACGACGGCGGTGTGCAGTGCCCTGGCGAAGCCGGCCCGGTCGAAGGCGGCGTCCGCCGTGGCGGAGTAGTCGACGGTGATCTGCGGCATGAGCACTCCTGTTCTACGGCAACTGGGGTCCAGCCTAGAGCCAGGGCCGGTCATTCGGGGCGGCCGAAGCGGTGGGCGGCCCAGAGCAGGGCCAGCACTCCGCCGGCCAGCAGGAGGCCGCCCTCCAGGAGCAGGGGAGGCTGCCGGCCCGCCCACTCGATGCCCACGGCGGTCGACTGGTGCGGTACCCGCAGCGCGATACAGCGGCGGATCAGGTCCACCCCGTAGGCGAGCGGATTGACGGCGGACAGGGTGTGGGCCCAGCCCGGCAGGTTCGCCAGCGGGAAGAAACCCCCGGAGAGGAACAGCAGCGGCATCATCACCAGGCCGAGCAGCATCTGGAAGATCTCGGGCCGGTCGAGGCTCACGGCCAGCAGCAGGGACAGGGCCGTGATGGTGAAGGAGGCCAGGACCAGGGCGGCGAGCAGCAGGACCAGCAGGAGCGGGTCGTAGGGCAGGCCGACGGCACCGCCGAGGCCCAGCAGGACGGCGCCCTGGACCGTGGAGACGAGGGTGCCGCCGGCGCAGCTGCCGAGCAGGAGGGTGGACCGGCTGACCGGGGCCAGCAGGAGTTCGCGCAGGTAGCCGCTCTGCCGGTCGGTGATCAGGCGGATGCCGACGATGATGGCCGGCGCCTGCACCGTCATGATCAGCATGCCCGGGAAGAGGTAGGCCTGGTAGCCGACGCCCAGCGTGGAGTTCGGGATCAGGGCGGCCAGACCGCCGCCCAGGACGAAGAGGTAGAGCACCGGCTGGAGCAGCATCAGGGCGGTGTGCACCCGCTGGACCGACAGGCGCAGCAGATCGCGGTGGACCAGGGCATGGACCGCGCGCAGTTCGCGGCGCAGGCGCGCCCCGGGCGTGGGGTCGGTGGAGCCGGGGTCGCCGGGGGCCTCGGCGGCGGTGTCCGGGGCCGGGCGGGCGGGTGCGGTCACGGGGCCTCCTCGGGCGGTGCCGTGGGGCCGTCCGGGACGGGGGCGGCCGGTGTCCGGTGCGGCCCGGGGACGTCGATGCTGCGGCCGGTGTGGTGGAAGAAGACGTCGTCGAGCGTGGGCGGTGTCGCGGACGCGGCGAGCACCGCGATGCCGTGGGCCTGCAGCGCCACGCACAGGCGGGGGATCCAGGCGCTGCCGTCGGGCACCCGCAGGGACACCCCCGCGTCGTCCAGGGTGACGGCGCGGCCCGGCGGTGCGGTCCGGTCCACGACCTGTCGTGCGGCCGCGTCGTCGCCGGTGCGCAGCACCACCCGGTCGTCGCCGACCGCGGCCTTCAGCGCGAGGGGCGTGCCCTCGGCGACCAGCCGGCCCTGGTCGATGATGCCGAGGCGGTCGCAGTTCTCCGCCTCCTCCAGGTAGTGGGTGGTGACGAAGAGCGTGCAGCCGTACCGGTCGCGCAGCAGGCGCAGGTGGTCCCAGACCTGGGCGCGGGCGTGCGGGTCGAGTCCGGTGGTCGGCTCGTCGAGGAACAGCACCCGGGGCGCGTGCAGCAGGCCGCGGGCGAGTTCCAGGCGGCGGCGCATGCCGCCGGACAGGGTGCGGACCGGGGAGCGCCGCCGGTCGGCCAGTCCGACCGTGTCGAGCATCTCGGCGACGCGCGGCCGGGCGTGGCGGCGGCGCAGTCCGTAGAGGCGGGCGTGGATGTACAGGTTCTGTTCGGCGGTCAGGTCCGGGTCCAGGGCGCTGTGCTGGAAGAGCATCCCGACGGCGCCGCGGACCCGGTCCGGGCGGCCGAGCACGTCGATGCCCGCCACCGTGGCCTGTCCGGCGGTGGGGCGGGCCAGCGCGCACAGCAGGGCGAGGGTGGTGGACTTCCCGGCGCCGTTGGGGCCGAGGAAGGCGTACGTCTCCCCTTCGAGCACGTCCAGGTCCAGGCCGCGGACGGCGTGGGTGGTGGTTCCGTCCGGGCCCGGGTAGCTCTTGACCAGGCCGCGCGTGCTGATGGCGGACACCGGCCGGGCGGCGGACCGGGGGGCGTCCGGGTGGGCGTCCGGGTGGCGGACGGCGGCGGTCGGCATGGTGGTCCGGGTGCGGGCGTCGTCACCGGCGGGTGGCTGCATGGTCGGGTCCTCGTCCACGGGGTGCGGCTCCGGCCGGTGGCCGCCCGAGGGCGCCCACCGGCCGGAGGTTCTCGACTACGCGCAGCTGATGCCGACGCAGACCGTGTTGAGCAGCGTCAGCAGGCCGACGCACGCGCACGTCCCGGAGAACGATGCTCCGTCGAAGTCGACCGGGTCGGTCTCCGGAAGGGCGTGCAGTTCGGCCAGCAGCTCAAGGGCCTGGTTCTCCATGACTTTCTCCTTCTGTGAGCGGTTGCGACAGGTGGGTGCCTGTCGCTCATCCCGGCTGCTGGACGGACCAGTGCCGGGAGTCTGTGTGGCGGGTCCTCAGGAGGAACGCGAGGATTCCCGCGGAGCCGTCGCTCCAGCTCGTCGAGACGTCCCCGTACTCGTTGGGGAAGACGACGTGGCTGTCGCGGTGGGCCCGTTCGGCGACGATGAGGCGGGCCAGGTCCTCGGCCATCGCCCGGTAGGCGGGATCGCCGGTGGCCTCGGCCATGTCGAGGAGGAAGTCGCCGTTGCCCGCGAGGCCGTGGCACTGGGCGACGGCGGCCCGGGAGGCGCGCTCCACGACGGCGTGGGCGGCGCCGCGGGCGAGTTCGCCGAATCGTTTGTCCCCGGTCCGCTGCCAGAGCCGGACGAGGAAGGAGCCGATGCCCGCCGAACCGTGGCACCAGTAGGGGGCCGTGGGCGGGTCCGAGGCCTGGGCCGGCCACTGGGCCGTGTGCCCGACCGGTACGGCGTGGGCCACCAGGTGCTCGCCCGCCGCCAGGGCCAGCTCCAGGTGTTCCGGCCGGCCGGAGACGGCGGCGGCGGTGAGCAGGAAGCTGCCGATGCCGGCCGAGCCGTGGGCGAAGCCCAGGTAGCGCTTGCCGGCCTCTTCGGAGACGGCTTCCGCGGGGACGGGCCAGCTGACTCCGGACGGCTCGGGCTGTGCGGCGGCGGCCAGCCGGTCGGCCGCGTCCACGACCAGCTCGGCCAGGCGTGGGTCGCGGGTGCGGTGCCACAGGTGGGCGGCGGCGAGTCCGCTGCCCGCGCAGCCGTGGGTGATGTCGTGACTGGGCGTCGGCTCCAGCGGGGCCAGCGCCAGGGCCAGGGCGTGGTCGGTGAGCGTACGGTCGTCGACGGCACGTCCGGCGTCGTACAGCGCCCAGGCGATGCCGCGGCCGCCGAAGTGCAGGCCGGGGCGGATGGAGCGGGTGTCGGTGCGCTCGACGATCCAGTGGCCCGCGGCGGAGATCGCTTCCGGCAGCCGGGGGTCGCCGGTGAGCTCGAAGTACCGGGTGAGGACCGCCAGTACACCCGCCGCGCCCTGCTGCACGGTACAGGGGTCGGTCTCCCCCGCCAGGGTGGACACGGGCCACAGCCGCCGGCCGTCGCCCGGAGTCATCGAATCGACAAGGTGCTCCACCATGCCGGCCACCGTGACCCACGTCACCACACCCGGATCGCCTGTCCGCGCCGGCCCTGCGACCAGACTCCCCGGCCCGGCGACGGAACCCCCCGGGCTGGCATCGGAGCCCTGCGGCCCGGCTACGGAACCCCCCGGCCCCGCATCCGAACTCCCCGGCCCGACGACGGAACCCCCCGGCCCAGCCTCAGGACTCCCCAGGCCGGTGTCGGGTTGCTTCGGCCTCGCGGCGGGCTGCCCCGGCCGTGCCGGACCCTCGGCGGGCTGCCCCAGACATGCCGGATTCGTCGGGTGGAGAGCGGCGCGTGCCCTGGTGGGGTTCCAGCGTTGGTTGGGGTCGTCCTTCATCAGTCCGAGGAGCATGTCCGGCAGGCCAGGTGGTAGACGCAACGTTTCGTCGCAGGCGGCGAGCCAGTCGGCGAACCGTTGTTCGTCGGGCCTGTCGGCCGGTTTCTCGGGCAGCAGGTTGGGCACCTTC
The DNA here is from genome assembly GCF_043201555.1 of Streptomyces sp. NPDC048288. Classification (NCBI taxonomy): domain Bacteria; kingdom Bacillati; phylum Actinomycetota; class Actinomycetes; order Kitasatosporales; family Streptomycetaceae; genus Streptomyces; species Streptomyces sp. NPDC048288. Next base: position 802,908 of record NZ_JBICZD010000001.1, on the reverse strand, counting down.
CCGGCGAGCACGAAGCAGACGGTGGCGCCGAGGCTGTAGTAGTCGGCGGTCCGGGAGACCGGAGCGTCCGTGAGGCGCTCGGGGGCGCTGAAGCCGGGGGTGCCGACCCGGGTCGGGAGCGGGGCGTCGTCCTCCAGGACGGCGAGTTCCAGGTCGATGAGGCGCAGTTCGCCGTCGGGGCGGACCATGACGTTGCCGGGCGTGAAGTCCCGCAGCACGCAGCCGCGGGCGTGGGCCGCCGCGACCAGCTCCACCAGCCGTCCGGCCTGGGCGAGCGCGTCCGCCCGGTAGCGTTCGCCGCCGACGTCGCGGAAGCGCTCGGCGACCCAGTTGCGCAGCGGCACGCCCGGGACTTCCTCCTGGGCGAGGAACAGGTGCCCGCCCGTCTCGAACATGGCGAGCGGTTCCGGTGCCAGCCCCGTGCCCTTGAGCTTCTCCAGCGTCGCGGCCTCGGCCCGCAGCCAGTCGCGGACGTCGGAGCCGGACGCGTCGCCCTCGACGTGCGGCCGGGCCTCCTTGATCACCACGGGTGCGCCCGTGGTGACGTCGGTCCCGCGGTAGACACCGCCCTTGTTGGTGTGCCGGATCGCCTCCCGTACCGAGAACCGGCCGCCGAGCAGCACCGGGCCGCTGGCCGGCTTCTTCTGGCGTGGTGGCGACGGCACCGCGGCGGGAAAGGGGCTGACCGCCCAGGAGGGCGGAGAATACTGTCCGGTGCGCTTGTCCTCCACGGGATTGCCGTCCGGGTCCTCGATGAACCACACCAGCAGTCCCTGGTCCGAAAGCCGCCGCCGGCCGACGAAGGCGCCGTAGCGGTAGTGCACCAGGCTGTTCGGGGCATAGGGCTGGTCGGACAGGATCCGGGGGCCGGCGAGTCCCAGCGTGGCCTTGTGCAGTTCCAGCGCCAGCCGCGCCGCGGCCTCGTCGGAGGACGGGTATACGGTGATGAACTTGCCCGAGCTCCCTCGTGGCGTGGCGCGGGAATTGAGCGCGCTCACCTGTTCGAGCGAGCGGACGAACTTGAATCCCGAATCCTCGCGGAGCAGCACTTCCAGGGCCTTCTCCAGCACTTCCGGTGCGGAGGCGGACGTCGCGGAGACGTGCAATTTCCAGCCTTGCCGGCGCTGCATTCCGGACTGGTGCACAAGGAGGCACCACATCTCGTGCGCGTCGGTCGTCCAACGGGCGTCGGCGCCTGTGGTCTGTAACGCCCGGCGGAGCAGACTTTCGAGGTCGACTTCGGTTGCGTGACTCGTCATGCGTGTCCCCCTCACCGCCGAGAACCGCTGGCTGGAATTTCTCCTCGGCGAGAAAAAACGTACAACACGTCCCCGCCGTAAGTCATTTGCCCCGTGAGAGCGCACGGTGTCGCACCGGCAATAGGTGGCGCAGTCCGGCGCGAATGGAGGCGTATAAACGCGACCGTACCGGAAAATAATCCACGCGTTCGACCGGCACCGCCGGCCGTGCATCGGAACAATAAACAGTGTGCACCAATTAACTCTGAATCAAATCCCGGCGATAAAGAGGGATTCAGGAGACCTGCGGTGACACGTTGACCTCAACCTCCACAGCGGATCTTATGCCATCGACGACAAAGAGGAGGCATTCATTCCTTCTTTATCGGCCGGTCCGCCATTTCGATCTCCGGACCTCTTCCCGCACATCTTTCGATTCCGCTCGATTCCGCTCGGCTCCGCCCGATTCCGCTCGGTTACGGCATGGGGAATCGAGGTGCGTCGGCGGTGCGACGGGTGTGCCGGGGAGGCCGGCCTAGCTCCGCGCCAGGCTCAGCGCCAGCAGGGCGACGTCGTCCTCGCGGTCGCGGCCGAAGCAGGCGAGGAGGGTGTCGCAGAGGGCGTCCAGGCCGGGCAGCGCGCCGACGGCGGCGGAGCGGAGGTGTTCCATCGAGACCGTGAGGTCGGTGCCTCGGGTCTCGATCAGGCCGTCGGTGACCATGAGGAGCCGGTCGGCGGGCTGGAGGACCAGCTCGGTGGGCGGCGGGTGGGGCAGGCCCACCCCCAGCAGCGGACCGGACGCCTTGACGTACTCGGCGCTGCCGTCCTCGCCGAGTATCAGCGGCGGGATGTGGCCCGCGTTGGCGATGCGGGTGCGTCCGGTCGCCGGATCGATCAGGGCCAGGCAGACGGTGGCCGTGACCTCGGCGTGGTAGTGCTGCAGGAGCTGGTCGAGCCGCTCGGCGAGCGCGGCCGGGTCGCTCTCCGCGAGACAGTAGGCGCGCAGCGCGTGCCGCAGCTCGACCATCACGGTGGCCGCCTCCAGCGAGTGCCCCACGACGTCCCCGACCGCGGTGAGCACCTCGTCGCCGACCCGGAGCGCGGCGTAGAAGTCGCCGCCGATCTCGGTCTCTTGAGAGGCGGGCTCGTAGCGCACCGCTATGTCGACGCCCGGCAGTTCGGGCAGCTGGTGCGGGCGGGGCAGGAAGCTGTGCTGGAGGGTGAGCGCGACATGCCGTTCCACCTGGTACATGAGCAGGGGCTCGGCGGTGAGCGCGGTGGCCTGGGCCAGCTGGGCCAGCAGTGCCTCGTTCTCGGGGTTGATCCTGCGCTGCCCGCGGGTGGGCGTGGCCAGGCAGACCGGGACCTTGCCGTCCTGGGTGAGGACCAGCGTCAGCCGGGCGTCGTGCTGGACGCCCGGCCGGAAGAACCCGGTGGGCCACAGCGGCGCCGGCACGGTGGTGATCCGCACCCCGGACTGCCCCCGGGTGAGCCGCCGCAGCAGGCCGGCCACCTCCCGGTGGGCGCCCTCGTCCGGGAGGGCGAGGGAGGTGCGTTCCCGGCACAGGCCGCGGTACAGCTCGTCGTCCTGGTCGAGGACGAAGACGGCGGCGGGGGTGCCCAGGAGGCGGGCGGCGCCGTCCGCGGCGGCGTCGGCCAGTTCGTGCAGCGAGCGCGCCGCCTGGATGGAGACGATCGTCTCCGACAGCAGTTTCAGCCGCCGTACCAGCGCCTGGTCGTCGGCGCGCAGCCGGGCGGCGCGGACCGCGGCCCGGACGGCCGCGTCGATGTCCTCCGGCTCGGCGGGCACCGTCAGATACGCCTCGGCCCCGGTGTCCAGTCCCGGGCAGCGGTCCGCCGGGGCGACGGCGAGGGCGGAGAAGTGGACGACGGGCAGCCCGGCCATGTGCGGCCGTTCCCTGAGCCGGCGGCACAGCTCGAAGCCGCTCATGTCCGGCAGGCGCACGTCTATGAGGGCCACGTCGGGCAGACGGCCCTTGCGCAGCCGTACGTCGAGTTCGCTGAGCGCCTCCGCGCCGCCGCCGACCGCGACGACCTCGTGCCCGGCCCGGCGCAGCGCGGTGCCGATCGCGTACCGGCTCGCGGGCTCGTCGTCCACGACCAGGACGGTCGTGTCTGTCAGCTTGCCGTTGACGTCCATTCTCCCAGCCCCTGGACAACGCCGGTGGGGCAGCACCCGATACCGGGCCTGCCCCACCAACCTAACGCCACTGTCACCTGGTCCGGGAGAACACCGCCACCGTGCGTCCCGGGACCAGGAACGTACCCGTGTCCGCCGCGTACGAAGCGGACTTGACAACGGAGTCCGCCCCCGAGGCCTGCACCGGGTGCAGCCGGTAGCCGGTACCGGCCAGGGCCGCCACCCGCTGCTCCTGCTGGTCCGGCGTCGCGTTGAACACGACGACGAGGTCACCGAGCCGCATGGTGATGACACCGGGTGTCTCGTCCTTCCCGGACAGCGGGAAGGAGAGCGTCGACTGCACCTGTCCAGCGGTGTCCAGCGAGAACGCGCTCTCGGTCGTACGGATTCTCAGCAGATCACGGTAGGCGGCCGAGGCTCCCTCGATCTGTGCGCAGCCGACGCTCACCGAGCTCAGCAGGGGTTTGGCGTACGGCCACTTGGACTCGTTGTCGGCGGCCGCCGGCAGCCCGCGCCCGAAGCCGTTGCCGTCGGCGCAGTTCCAGTGGATGGCGTTGAACCAGTCTCCGCTGTCGAAGGAGTTGCGGTCCAGGGACTTGGAGCGCAGCAGGTCCGTGCCCGCCTGGGAGAGCGACGGGCCCTGCGAGAGGGCGGCCGTGGCCATCGCCAGGACCTGCATCCGGGCCCGGTCCGAGGCGGAGGTGCCGGACGGCAGCTTGTACGTCAGCGCGTCGAACAGCGACTCGTTGTCGTGCGCGTCGACATAGGCGAGGGCGTCACCGGGGGCGTCCGCGTATCCGGCGGGCGAGCCGTTGTAGTCGACCTCGGCGCCGGTGACCTCCTTGCCGTCGTCGTCGGTGAACCGGTACTTCGCGAGGTTGCCGGTCAGACCGACCTTGATCAGGTCCTGGTAGTGCAGCAGCCGGGCCTTCTGCTCGGCCGTCGTGCCGTTGGCGGTGGAGGAGTTGGGGTCGGTGTACAGGCCGGAGGCGAAGCCCTGGACGCCGGGGTCGTCGTCGAAGGGGCCGCCGCCGCGGACCGCGTCCCGGGCCCGGTCGGAGAAGGTCGCGATGCCCGTGCCCGCCATGTTCTGCTGGGTGGCCTGCACGAACCGGGCGTCGTTGGCGACCTCGCCGAAGTTCCAGCCCTCGCCGTACAGGATGATCTTCTTGCCGTCGACGCCGTCCTTCTTCGGGGTCAGCGCGTCCAGCGCCTTGCGGACCGCCAGGATGTTGGCCTTCGGGTGGTGGCCCATCAGGTCGAAGCGGAAGCCGTCGACCTTGTACTCCTTGGCCCAGGTGACGATCGAGTCGACCACCAGCTTGCCCATCATGGCGTTCTCGGGCGCGGTGTTGGCGCAGCAGGTGCTGTTGGCGACGCTGCCGTCGGCGAGCAGCCGCTGGTAGTAGCCGGGCACGATCTGGTCGAGGACGCTGGTGTCCGCCTCCCCGGCGGCCGCCGTGTGGTTGTAGACGACGTCCATGACGACCCGCAGACCGTCGTCGTTGAGCGACTTGACCATCTTCCGGAACTGGACGGTACGCGCGGTGCCGTCCGGATCGGTCGCGTACGACCCCTCGGGGACCGTGAAGTGGTACGGGTCGTAGCCCCAGTTGTAGGCGTCCTTCGCGGCGACCGCCGAGACGCACTCCTGCTGCTTCTCGGAGTCGGCCGCGTAGGAGGCGAGGTCGCAGTCGGGGCTCGCCTGGTCGGCCTTCTTCTCGGGGACCGTGGCGAAGTCGAAGGCCGGGAGCAGATGCACGTACGAAGTCCCGGACTTGGCAAGGGACTTGAGGTGCTTCGAGCCGTCGCTGCCCTGGTCGGTGAAGGCCAGGTACGTGCCCCGGTCCGCGGCCGGGACCGTGCTGTCCGCCACCGAGAAGTCCCGCACGTGCAGCTCCTGGATCTGCGCGTCCTTCAGCGGTACGGCCTTGGGCTTGGTGTACGTCGACCAGCCGCCCGGCGCCAGCGACCGGTCGTCCAGGTCGACGACGAGACTGCGCTCGGAGTTCGCGGTGAGGGCGACCGAGTAGGGGTCGGTGACCTTGTTGGTGACGATCTTCCGGACGCTGGGCGCCCAGACCTTCACGACGTACCGGTAGGGCTTGTTCTTCCAGGACCCGGGGCCGGTGACGGACCAGACGCCGGTGGCCGGGTCGCGGTGCATCGGCTGGACCGCGCCGTCGAGTTCGAGGGCGACGGACTGCGCGGTCGGGGCCCAGACGGAGAGGGTGGGCTTCCCGTGGTGGAAGACCGGGCCGAGGGCGGCCTTGGTGGCCGTCGCGTACACGTCGTCGAGGACCCCGGCGATCTGTACCCCGGTCGCGGCCAGCACCGCACCGTTCACCGCGCGCTGGGAGGCGACGAGCTGGCCGCTCAGGGCCTCCCGCACCCGGCCGCGGTCGCGCGGGTCGACCGACCAGGCCGTGTAGTCCTTCAGGTGCGGGAACTTCGCCTTCTGGGCGTCGGTGAGGGCGGTCTTCGTCAGCCGCAGCCAGCGTTCGTCGTCGCTGGTCAGCGTCCCGTCCTGGACGGCGATCGAACCGTCGTGGGAGTACAGCAGCTGGGTGGAGGCGGCACCGTCGACGCCGTTCCAGGCGACCGTGTCCCGGTCGATCCAGACCGCCTTGGAGGTGGTCAGGTCGAGCGCGGCGGCGCTGCCGGCGGGCTGCGGGAGCAGGTGCTTCTCCTGGCCGTTCAACAGCCACACCTCGTAGCCGTCGGACGTGAGGTCCAGCGACTGGTCGGCGGAGAGGTCCTTCTCGTCGCCGTTGTGGATGATGTAGCTGAGGCTGGTGGCACCCTCGGTGAGCGGTACCTCGAAGACCGCGCCATAGGCATCAGTCTTCACCGGCTTCAGCGGGTTCGACCAGTCGGTGGGGTTCGCGGCACCCGTCCAGACGTGCAGGCCCCAGCCGTCGTAGTCCCCGTCGGCGCGGTGGTAGTGGATGACCGCCTTGGTGGTGTCCTGGGCGGGGTAGTCCGCGGCCGGCCGCTCGGTCAGGACGTCCGCCTTGCCCTGCTCGATCCAGACCTCGCCGGTCTGGGTGACGTCGATGGAGCGGTCGGCGGAGACGTCCTTGTTCCCGTCCTTGTCGATGACGAGGAAGCCGACGTTCGAGGCGCCCGACTTCAGCTTGACGTAGGCGAAGGCGCCGTAGGCGTCCCGGCCGGTGAAGGGGTGGCTCGCGGGCCAGGTGGTCGCCTCGCCGTCGGCGAGGTCGCCCCAGGCGTACAGGCCCCAGTCGGCGTAGTCGCCGTCGGTGCGCTTGTAGTGGACGACCGCGTAGTCGCGGGAGGAGGCGGTGGGCGTCTCGGCGGCGGGCGGGGTGCCGCTGGTGCTCGCGGCCAGGGCGCCGGCGGTGTGCCCGGCGGAGTCGACCACGACCGCCTTGTAGCGCAGGGCGGTACCGGCCGGGACGTCCTTGGCGATGGTCTGGGTGACCTTGTAGGGGGCGTGGTCGGCGGAGCCGAGGACGGTCCACTTCCCGTTGCCGACCTGGGCGGCGAAGACGACGCGGTCGAGCTGTCCGCCGGTGACGTCCGCGGTGAGGTCGACGGTGCCGGTGGCGCCGGCGGCCGGGGCGGTGAGGGTCAGGGAGGGGGCCGTGGTGGGCCTGGCGAGGGCGCCGGCGGCCTTGTAGACGACGGCGGACTCGGCCGGGACGGTGACGGTGAGGCCGTTGTCCTGGCCGGAGGTGAGGGTGCCGTCAGCGCCGTGGATCGCGCGGTAGCGCATACCGGCCGACCCGGTGGCGAAGCTCGCCGTCTTCGCCGTGTCGGCGTTGTTGAACGCGACGACGTACTCCTGGCCGGTCTTCGCGTCCGTCCGGGTGAACGCGTAGATCCCGGCGCCGTCGGCCGCGTAGCGCTCGGTCTGGACGCCGTCGGCGAGGGCGGGGTTGGCCGCGCGGAGCTTGGAGAGAGCGCTGATCTGCCGGTAGAGCGGCGCACTCGTGTCGTAGGAGTCACTGGCGTGCGTGCGGTCGGTGCCGATCTCGTCGTCGTCGAGGTAGTCGGCGACCTTCGAGGCGAACATCGTCTGCCGGGCGTCCTTGTCGCCGCCGGAGCCGGTGAAGCCCTGTTCGTCGCCGTAGTAGACGACCGGGTTGCCCCGGCTGAGGAACATCACCTCGTTGGCGAGCCGGTCCTTGGCGAGCAGTTCGGCGTCGGTGGCCTTCGGGTTGTCCTGCTCCAGGAAGGACCCGATCCGGCCCATGTCGTGGTTGCCGAGGAAGGTGACCTGCTCGTAGGCGTTGGCCTTGTCGGTCGTGTACTTGTAGTCGTCGCCGAAGACCGCCGACAGCTTCCGCGCGCTGCCGCCCTGCGAGGCGTAGGAGCGGGCCGCGTCCTGGAAGGGGAAGTCGAGGGTCGCGTCGAGCCGCCCCTGGGTGACGTACGGCGAAGTGACCGACGTGTCGGCGGAGTAGACCTCGCCGAACATGAAGAAGTTCTTACGACCGTGCCGGGCCGCGTACTGGTCGAGCGCGGTCGCCCACTGCGTCCAGAACTCCATGTTCACGTGCTTCACGGTGTCGATCCGGAAGCCGTCGATGCCGAAGTCCCGCACCCAGCGTTCGTAGATCTTCTCCATCCCGCTGACGACCTCGGGCCGTTCGGTCCACAGGTCGTCGAGCCCGGAGAAGTCGCCGTAGGTGGTGGACTCGCCGGCGTACGTGGAGTCGCCCCGGTTGTGGTACATCGTCGGGTCGTTGAGCCACGACGGCACCTTGCTGTCGCTGGTGACGGTGGGGGTGCGCGGGAAGGAGGCGGTGGAGACCGCCGGGAACTTCTTCTTCCCGTCCGCGTAGTCGGCGTCGTCGAAGGGCTGCCCGTCCTTGGTCAGGTAGGGGAAGGCGCCCTTGGAGAGGTAGTCGTAGGACTTCTCCTCGTAGTCCACGACGTCGGCGGTGTGGTTGGTGATGACGTCGAAGAAGACCTTCATGCCCTTGGCGTGCGCCTTGGAGATGAGGGTCTCCAGGTCCTTGTTGGTCCCGAAGTGCGGGTCGACCTGGGTGAAGTCGGTGATCCAGTAGCCGTGGTAGCCGGCGGAGGCGTTGCTGCCTGTCCCCTGGACCGGCTTGTTCTTGAAGATCGGGGCCATCCAGATGGCGGTGGTGCCGAGCCCCTTGATGTAGTCGAGCCGGTTGGTCAGGCCCTTGAGGTCGCCGCCCTGGTAGAAGCCCTTGTCGGTGGGGTCGTAGCCGGTGGAGAGGCGGGAGCCGGTGAGGCCGCCCTTGTCGTTGCCCGTGTCGCCGTTGGCGAACCGGTCCGGCATGACGAAGTAGAACTGCTCGCGGGTGTCGTCGTGCCGGGCGGGCGCGGCGGCCAGCTTCGCGTCGGAGGGCGGTGCGGGCGGGGCGGCGGCGTGTGCGGCGAGGGGCTGCACGAGCGCGGCGGCGAGGGCGGCGGCGGCCACGGCCGCGACCCGTCTGACTTGTATCACTGGCGTGAACTCCTAGCGACAGCGGCTCTCTTGGGTCCGACCCCGCGTGACGGTATCGCTGACGAAAGGTTTACAGCAAGAGGCTTGAAACTCACAGCAAGAACTTTCACCGGTCGTATTGACGCGATGTCTCAACTGGCCCACGCTCCAGGGTTGTTGAAGCCTGTCCCTCTTGTTTCGGAGCCGCACATGACCGGACACCGACCCCCGGGTGTCTTCAGACGCACGGCCGTCGCGATCGCCGCGGGCGCCCTGGCCCTCGCGGGCGTCGTCGCCCTGCCGGCCACCGCCGCGCAGGCGGACACCACCGCCAAGGGCGATGTGATCGCCAACCTCTGGGAATGGAACTGGAACTCGATCGCGTCCGAGTGCACCAACGTGCTCGGACCGGCCGGGTACGGCGCGGTGCAGGTCGCCCCGCCCTCCGAGTCCCTCAAGCAGTCCAGCTACTACTGGTGGGACGTCTACCAGCCCTACTCGTACACCCTGAACAGCCGCTTCGGGACGGCGACCCAGTTCGCCGCGATGGTCACCGCCTGCCACACCGCCGGCGTGAAGGTCTACACCGACGCGGTGATCAACCACACCGCCGCCCAGACCGGCACCGGCTACGACGGCACCACGATCACCAACAAGTACGACACCCCGGACTGGGACCCGAGCGACTACCACACCTCCGCCGACTGCCCCACCTCCGACCTGACCATCCAGGACTACTCGAACCTCACCCAGGTCCAGAACTGCGAACTGCTGGGCCTGCCCGACCTCAAGACCAGCGCGGACAACGTCCGTTCGGGCCTCGCCGCCTTCCTCAACAAGCAGATCGCGCTGGGCGTCGACGGCTTCCGCGTCGACTCGGCCAAGCACATCCCGGCCACCGACATGGCCGCCATCGTCGCCAAGCTGAACACCACCACGTCCGGCACGGCGCCGTACGTCTTCGACGAGGTGTACCCGGGCTCGACCCCGCAGCCCAGCGACTACTACGGCTCGGGTGACGTCCTGGACTTCACCTACGCGAGCAAGATGAAGTCGGCCTTCCAGGGCAACGTCAGCGACCTCTCCTCCCTCGAAAGCAGCGGCATCCTGCCCGCCGCCAACTCGGTGTCCTTCGTGACCAACCACGACACCGAGCGCAACGGCCTGCACATGAGCTACAAGGACGGCGACAGCTACAAGCTCGCCAACCTCTTCGAGCTGGCCTACAAGTGGTCCACCCCGACCATCTACTCCAGCTGGCAGTGGACCCAGAGCGACCAGGCACCGCCGAACTCGTCCGGCTTCGTCACCGACACGAACTGCTCCAGCGGCTGGAACTGCCTCGACCGCGACACCGCCGTCGTCGGCATGGTCGCCTGGCACAACGCGGCCGGCAGCGCGGCCGTCTCCAACTGGCAGACCATGTCGTCCAACGTCATCGGCTTCGGCCGCAGCGGCGCCGGGTTCTTCGCCGTCAACAACGGCTCCTCGTCGGCCACCTACACCTTCGCGACGGGCATGGCCGACGGCACCTACTCCAACGTCATCGACGGCGGCGCGAGCACGGTGACCGTCTCCGGCGGCAACGCGTCGATCACCATCCCCGCGAAGGACGCCGTCGCCTTCTACAACTCCTCCTACACCTGCACCGTCGGCTGCGACGACGGCGGCAGCGGTGGCGGCGGCTCCACCTCCACGGTGACCGCGACCTTCAACGAGTACGCCTCCACCACCACCGGCACCAACGTCTACGTCGTCGGCTCCATCGACGCCCTCGGCGCCTGGGACACCTCGAAGGCCATCCAGCTCTCGTCCTCCGGATACCCGATCTGGTCGGGCGCGGCGAGCGTCCCGATCAACACGTCCTTCACGTACAAGTACATAAAGAAGGACAGTTCAGGCAATGTGACCTGGGAGTCCAACGCCAACAGGTCGGCCACGACCACCACTTCGGCGGTCTCCCTCAACAACTCCTGGAACGTGGCGAACGCCGACGCCACCGACGTCACCTTCAACGAATACGCCACCACCGACTACGGCACCAACGTCTACGTCGTCGGCTCCATCGCCTCCCTGGGCTCCTGGAACACCAGCGACGCGATCCCGCTGTCCTCGGAGTCGTACCCGACGTGGAGCAAGCTGGTGATCGTCCCGAAGAGCACGACCTTCGCCTACAAGTACGTCAAGAAGGACTCGTCCGGGAACGTGACCTGGGAGTCGGGCACCAACCGGTCGTACACGACCGGCACCTCGTCCGGCTACACGGCCAGTGACACCTGGAAGTAGCCGCGCAAGCTCAACAGTTGCGGACGGGCTCTCGTCGGCGTACGTCGACGAGAGCCCGTCCGTCCGCCTCTCTCCGCTCCAACTTCCCGACCTGCCCGGCGGCCCGCCGCCCTGCGAGTTCGGCATGCGGTGATGCAGATCACTCGGCCCGTCCGTCACGGGCGCGAGACGTGCCGCATCCCGTGTCTGAGCTGATTCCACAACAGGAGGCATTCATGAGGGTCGTGGTGGTGGGCGCCGGCTATGCGGGGACGATCGCGGCGAATCGGCTGGCCAAGAAGGTGAAGGCCGTGGAGATCACGGTGATCAATCCCCGTCCGGACTTCGTCGAGCGGGTGCGGCTGCACGAGCAGATCGCCGGGACCGGCGCTGCGGCGACCCCGCTGACGTCGATGCTGCGCGAAGGGGTCACCACGAGGTTGGACACCGTCGACAAGATCAGCGACGCGGAGGTTGTTCTCGGCGACGGATCGCGTCTCGACTTCGACTACCTGTTCCTGGCGGTGGGCAGCACGGTCGCACCGCTGCCGGGCACGGTTCCGGTGGGGATCTGGGAGGGCGCGGAGCGGGCCAGGGCCGCGCTGGCCGGGCTGCCCGGCGGGAGGACGGTCACCGTCATCGGCGGCGGGCTGACGGGCATCGAGACGGCGTCCGAAGTCGCCTTCGGCCGCCCGGACCTCCGAGTGCGGCTCGTGGGACGGACGATCGCCGCGAGCCTCTCGGCGGGGGCGCGGAAGCGTGTACGCACCGGACTGGGCCGCCTGGACGTGAAGATCGTGGAGGACTCCGTCGCGCGGGTCGACCCCGGCGCCGGGGAGAGCGGAGGCGACGCGGTGTGTCTCCACTCGGGCGCGCGGTTCGCCTCCGACCTCACGCTGTGGGCGATCATCGGGGGCGTGCCCGAGCTGGCCGCCCGCAGCGGGCTGGAGGTGGATGCCGACGGGCGTGCCGTGGTCGACGAGTACCTGCGCAGCGTGAACGCCCCGAGGATCTTCGTCGTCGGTGACTGCGCGGCGGTTCCCGGCGCCCGAGCGGCCTGTGCGACGGCCCTGCCTCAGGGCGCGCACGCGGCGGATACGCTGGTGCGGATGATCGAAGGCCGTATGCCCGAGCCTTACTCGATGGGGTACACCGGGCAGTCGCTGAGCCTGGGCCGACGCGACGGGCTGCTCCAGGCCGGCCGCAGGGACGACACCGTACGGCGGCTCTTTCTCGCCGGGCGCACCGCGGCCCTGGGCAAGGAACGACTCTGCCGCTACGCGAGGTCCGGCGCCCGGACCGCCGCCTACGCCTGGCTGAAGGGCCCGAAGTGAGCGAACGGCCGGACCCCGAGGACGAGTTCACCGCGCACAGGGCCCTGCTGTTCTCGATCGCCTACGAGATCCTCGGATCGGTGGCCGACGCGGAGGACGTGCTCCAGGACAGTTACCTGCGATGGCGGTCGGTGAGCCACAGTTCGGTGGAGAACGCACGGGCCTATCTCGCGAAGATCGTCACCCGGCAGGCGCTCGGTGTCCTGCGGTCGGCCGTCCACCGCCGGGAGCGGTACGTGGGACCGTGGCTGCCCGAGCCGTTGATGACCGACGCGGTCGGCCACGCACCCGACGGCATCGACCATGTGCTCACCGGCGAGGCCGTCACCACGGCGATGCTGCTGGTGCTGGAGGCTCTCACGCCGGCCCAGCGCGCGGTCTTCGTGTTGCGGGAGGTGTTCGCCTTCGACTACCCGGAGATCGCCGCCGCGGTGGGCAGGTCCGAGGCCGCGGTACGGCAGCTGAACCAGCGAGCCCGCACCAGTGTGCACGCGAAACGGCACACCGCGGTCGCCACCCCCGAGGAGTCACGGCAGATCGCCGAACGGTTCCTGACGGCGGCGGCCACCGGCGACGTCCAGGGTCTGATGGACGTGCTCGCACCCGGCGTGGTGTTCCTGGGTGACGGCGGCGGGCTCGTGACCACTGCCCTGCGCCCCGTGGTCGGGCCCGACAAGGTGGCCAGACTGCTCCTCGGCCTCCTGGCCAAGGGTGCCCACCTGGGCGAACTCGACATCCGCCTCGGCATCTACAACGGAATGCACTCCGTCGTGGTCCTCATCGACGGCGTACTCGATCAGGTGACGTCGATCGAGGTCCGCGGCAGTGCCGTGACGGCCGTCTACTGCGTCCGCAATCCGGAGAAGCTCACCGCCGTCAAGACCTGAACCGCGCGGGGAGCCCAGCCGGATGTACGGGTCGGAGCTGAGGCTGGTTCCTGCCTTTCACACCTCCAACACCTGCGGGAATCCCGACTGCGGACGGGTCGATCCGACGTCACGGCCGGGGTGTGGCCGAGTACGCCAAGGACCCGGGCAAGAAGACCCTGGTCCTCAAGGACGGCCAGAGCGGCGAGGCCGTCGTCGCCTGGACCCACGCCGACACCGGCGCCTCGGGCGCCGTGCACGCCTCCTACCTGGAGATCACCCCGCCCGCCTCGACCCAGCACAGGACGCTCGCCTTCCGTCACGCCGTGAGCTAGGCCCGGGCCCCGCCGTCCACCCGCAGGACCGTGCCCGTCACGTAGGAGGCACGGTCGCTGAGGAGCCACGCGGCGGCCTCGGCGATCTCGTCGGGGTCGGCGGTGCGGCCCAGGGGGGTCTGCGCCTTCATGCGGTCGACGACACCCGGGGTGTCCGCCTCCCAGGCGCGGACCATGTCGGTGACGGTGCCGCCGGGGGCGATGGCGTTGACGCGGATGCCTTCGGGGCCGTAGGTGACGGCGGCCGACTCGGTGAGGCTGTTGACGGCGCGCTTCAGGGCGCCGTAGACCGGCAGGACCGGGTTGGCCCGCAGGCTGCCGATGGAGGAGTTGTTGACGATGGCGCCGCCGGAGGCGGTGGCGCGGATGGCCTCGACCTCGGCGGCCATGGCCAGCCATACGCCCTTGAGGTTCACGGCGGTGATCCGGTCGAAGTCGGCTTCCGGGAGTTCGTCCAGGGGGCCGGGGTGCTGGATCACCCCGCCGTTGTTGAAGGCCAGGTCGAGCCGGCCGTAGACCTCCACGGTCCGGTCGACGGCGGCCCGTACGCTCGCCGCGTAGGCGAGGTCGCACACCGTGTGGTCGGCACTGCCGCCGGCCGCCCGGATCTCCTCGGTCACCGCCTTGAGCTGGGTCTCCGTCCGGGCCGCCAGCAGGACGCGGGCGCCCTCCCGGGCGAAGAGCCGGGCGGCCGCCGCGCCGATCCCGCGTCCGGCGCCGCTGACGAAGGCGACCTTGCCGGCCAGCAGGCCCTGCCGATGCGTGGTCTGTGTGTGGTTCATGGCGTTCAGCCTGCGCCGGGGTGCGGGGCTCAGCCAGGCACCGGCGGTACCTGGATGGGGTCGGGCGCCCGGCGCACACTGGACGCGTGGACAGGCATGAACTCGCGGCTTTCCTGCGCAGCCGACGTGAGCGGATCGGTCCGGGCGAGGTGGGACTGCCCAGCGGGCCGCGCCGCCGTACGCCGGGGCTGCGGCGGGAGGAGGTGGCGCAGCTGGCGTACATCTCGACCGAGTACTACACCCGTCTGGAGCAGGCCCGGGGGCCGCGGCCGTCGCGGGAGGTGCTGGGCGGGCTGGCGCGGGCGCTGCGGCTGTCGGACGCCGAGCGGGACCATCTGCACCATCTGGCGGGGGCCCCGCCCGGGCCGCCGCGCGGTCCCGTGCGCGAGGTCCGGCAGAGTCTGCTCGACCTGCTGTGCCGGCTGCCGCAGGCGGCGGCGATCGTGACGTCGGCGACCTTCGAGATCCTCGCCTGGAACGACCTGGCGGCCGCGCTGATGGAGGACTTCTCCGCGCTGCCGCCGCGCGAGCGCAACCTGGTGCGGAAGGCGTTCCTCGATCCGCTGCCGCCGGGTGAGCGGCTGTACGGGGTGTCGGACCCGGACGCGTTCGTCCGGGTGTCGGCGCAGCGGCTGCGGGCCGCCGCCGCCCGCTACCCGGACACGCCCGAGGTGTCCGGGCTGGTCGCCGAACTCCTCGCCGGCAGCGAGGAGTTCGGGCGACTGTGGGAGTCGCACGACGTGGCCACCCAGCCGACCCAGGTCAAGACCTTCCGCCATCCGCTGGTCGGCGACATCACGGTGAACTGCGATGTCCTCGACGTCCCGGACCGGGACCAGCAGGTCGTGATCTACACGGCCGCACCGGGCTCACCGTCCGAGGAGGCGCTGCGGCTGCTGTCGGTGATCGGCACCCAGCGGATGGCTCCTCAGCAGGCGGACTTCCCGGCGTAGATCGCGAGGGCGGTGTTCGAGGCCAGGGTGGCGGTGAACTGGCCGCTCGCGTCGACCGTCACCGAGGTGTTCGCCTGCACGTTGCAGTACGTCCCGGCCGGCAGCGACGTCTGGTAGGTCCGGGTCAGCGAGCCCGACTCGTGGTTGATGGCCACGTATCCCTTCGCGCCCCGGCCGAAGGCGATCGCGTCGGCGCCGTTGTCCCACCAGTTCGTCATCGCCTCGCCGCGCACCGCGTTGCGGAAGGCGACCATGCGGATGATCTCGGGCCAGGCGTGCTGGCACTTCCAGCCGTCCTGCCAGCAGGCGTTCACGACCCCGTTGTTGGGCGGACCCGCGTCGGCGTCCGACCACTCGTAGCCGGAGTTGATGTCCGGGGCGCCGTAGGGGTAGGCGAGCATGAAGACGTTGGCGAGCGTGTAGTTCGCGCCGTCCTTGTAGTTGAGCGTGCTGCCGTTGCGCTCGGTGTCGTGGTTGTCGACGAAGACCCCGGCGACCGAGCTGCTCATGTACCCCCAGCCCTCGCCGTAGTTCTTCAGGTAGGCGAGGTTCTCGTTGTTGAAGACGCGCTTGAGGTCGTAGGCGTAGCGGAACTCCTGGACGTCCCCGTTGCCCGTGTACTCGGTGGGCTGGACGGCCTCTCCGGAACCGTAGATGACCTCCTGCTTCCAGTACACGGACGGGTTGGTCAGCCGCGTCTTGATGTTGGCGAGGTCCTCGGCCGGGATGTGCTTGGCCGCGTCGATGCGGAAGCCGTCGACGCCGAGGCTCAGCAGGTCGTTCAGGTACCCGGCGATGGTCTTGCGGACGTACTCCTCGCCGGTGTCCAGGTCGGCCAGGCCGACGAGTTCGCAGTGCTGGACGTTCCAGCGGTCGGCGTAGTTGGAGACGAGGGAGGTGCAGTCGTCGAAGTCGTAGGAGGAGTACAGGCCGGGGTAGTCGTACTTCGTGTACGACGAGCCGCCGGTGCCGGTGCCGCTGCCCGCCGACATGTGGTTGACGACGGTGTCGACGACGACCTTCACCCCGGCCGTGTGGCAGGTGCTCACCATGTTCTGGAAGGAGGTGCGGTCGCCGAGCCGTCCGGCGATCTTGTACGACACCGGTTGGTACGACGTCCACCACTGCGAGCCCTGTATGTGCTCGGCGGGCGGGGAGACCTGGACGTATCCGTAGCCGGCGGGGCCCAGGGTGTTGGTGCACTCCTTGGCGACCGAGGCGTAGTTCCACTCGAAGAGGACGGCGGTGACGTCCTTGGTGCCGGGCGGGGAGGCCGACGCGACGGACGGGGTCATGACAACGCTACAGGCGGCGAGCGCCAGTGCGGCGGAGAGTGTCTTACGACGTGCCATGTGGGGTTCCTTCACCTTTGAAGGCTCTTGCAGAAACCTTGCTGAAACCTTGCGGTTGCGCAGATGCTAAGGGCCCGCTCCCCGGATGGGTAGCGGGCCCTGTGAAGTTGCTGCAAGAAGTTACCCGGTGACGCCCCGTCAGGCGGCGTCAGACGATGTCAGGCGGTGGTCCACCACACGGTGGTGTCCGCCGGTAGCTTCGCCTCGCCGTCCGCTTCGGTCAGTTCACCGCTGGCGAGCAGCACCCTGCCGTACGCCGGAGTCGTCACCGACTCCCCGCTCGTGTTGGCGACGCACACGAACTCCCCGCGCCGGAAGGCGAGTACGCCCTCGGGGGCGCGCAGCCACTCCACCGCGTCGCCCGCACCGAGGTCGGGCTGCTCGCGGCGGGTGCGCAGCGCGGTGCGGTACAGCTCCAGCGTCGAACCGGCCACCCCCGTCTGCGCCTCCACGCTCAGCTCGCCCCAACTGGCGGGCTGCGGAAGCCAGCTGCCCCCGCCGCCGAAGCCGTACGAGGAGCCCTCCCGCGTCCACGGGATCGGCACCCGGCAGCCGTCCCGGAACCCGTCCTGGCCGGCGCCCCGGAAGTACGCGGGGTCCTGGCGGACCTCGTCGGGCAGGTCCACGACGTCCGGGAGGCCCAGTTCCTCGCCCTGGTAGACGTAGGCCGAGCCGGGCAGCGCGAGCATGAGGAGGGTGGCCGCCCGCGCCCGGCGCAGACCCAGTTCCCGGTCCCCCGCCGTACGGATCTGGGTGCCGAGGCCCGGCGGGTTGGCGAAGCGGGTGGCGTGCCGGGTGACGTCGTGGTTGGACAGCACCCAGGTGGCGGGGGCGCCGACCGGGCGCATCGCCTCCAGGGTGCGGTCGATGACCGCCCGCAGCTCCTTCGCGTCCCAGTCCGTGCTCAGGTACTGGAAGTTGAAGGCCTGGTGCAGCTCGTCCGGGCGGACGTAGTGCGCGGTCCGCTCGACGGTCGGCGTCCACGCCTCCGCGACGAAGATCCGCTCACCGGCATACTCGTCGAGGACATGCCGCCACTGGCGGTACACCTCGTGCACCCCGTCCTGGTCGAAGAACGGCATGACATCGTTGCCCAGCAGCTTCAGCTGGTCGGCGTCCCCGATGTCCGGGAGCCCCTCCGCCTTCACCAGGCCGTGGGCGACGTCGATCCGGAACCCGTCCACGCCCATGTCCAGCCAGAACCGCAGGATGGAACGGAACTCGTCGCCGACGGCCGGGTGCTCCCAGTTGAAGTCGGGCTGCTCGGGCGCGAAGAGGTGCAGGTACCACTCGCCGTCGGCGACCCGGGTCCACGCGGGCCCGCCGAAGATGGACTCCCAGTCGTTGGGCGGGAGTTCGCCGTTCTCGCCCTTCCCCGGGCGGAAGTGGTAGCGATCGCGCGACGGCGATCCCGGCCCCTCCGCCAGCGCCCGCTTGAACCACTCGTGCTGGTCCGAGGAGTGGTTGGGCACCAGGTCGACGATGATCCGCAGCCCCAGCGCGTGCGCGTCCCGGATGAGCGCGTCCGCGTCCAGCAGGTTGCCGAACATCGGGTCCACGGCCCGGTAGTCGGCGACGTCGTAACCGGCGTCGGCCTGCGGCGAGGCGTAGAAGGGGCTCAGCCAGACGGCGTCGACACCGAGGTCACGCAGGTACGGGAGTCTGGCGCGCACACCCTCCAGGTCGCCCATGCCGTCACCGTTGCTGTCGGCGAAGCTGCGCGGATACACCTGGTAGATCACCGCGTCCCTCCACCAGTCGCTGCGCTTGGCTTTGGCGGGGTTCGGTGCCGGGGCGATGGCGGAGTGCTGCTGGCTCATGGCTTCCTTGGTACGTAAGGGGGTCATGGGATCAAGTGTGCGTAGAACGGTGATGACGAGACGGCCGCGGTGTCAGCGGGGTCGGATGGACATCGCGGCCGCCTCGGGTTTCGGGTGCGGCGCCGTCGGGGCTGGTCGCGCAGTTCCCCGCGCCCCTTGCGGGGCGCATGTGAACCGGGGTTACCCCTTCGTGCCGCCGGCGGTAAGCCCGGTCACCAGGTTCTTCTGCACGAGGTAGAAGAACACGGCCACCGGTATCGCGATCAGCACCGCCGTCGCGGTCATCAGGTTCCGCTGTGCGTCGTGCTCACTGATGAAGCTCTGCAGCCCCACCGCGAACGTGTACTTGTCGTCGCTGAGCATGAACGTGGACGCGAACGCGACCTCGCCGAAGGCGGTGAGGAAGTTGTAGAACGCGGCGACCGCGAGGCCGGGCTTGGCGAGCGGCAGGATCAGCCGGGCGAAGGTGCCGAAGGGGGAGAGTCCGTCGACCCGGCCGGCCTCGTCGATCTCGAAGGGGATCGTGTCGAAGTAGCCCTTGAGCAGCCAGGCCGTGTAGGGCACGACGGTGGTGCAGTAGACGAGGATCAGGCCGAGGTAGCTGTCGATGAGGCCGAGCCGGGACATGATCTGGTACATCGGCACGATCAGCACGGCGATCGGGAACATCTGGGTCACCAGCAGCAGCCACATGAACTTGCGGTAGCCCGGGAAGCGCATCCGGGAGACCGCGTAGCCGGTGGTCGAGGCGAGGATCAGCCCGATGACCGTCGTACCGCCGACGACGATCATCGTCGTCCTGAACCAGTCCCAGAAGCCGGTGTGCTGGAGGACGAAGGAGTAGTTGTCCAGCGTCATCTTGTGCCAGATGCCGCTCGGGTGCAGGTAGTCGTCCTTGTCCGGGCCGAGGGACAGGAAGATCAGCCAGCCGACCGGGAAGAACGCGATCAGGCTCGCGACGCCCAGGACGCCGTGGGTGACGGCGGTGCCGAGCGGGCCGCGCTCGCCACGGCCGCGGGGGCGGCGGGTGCTGGTCACGGGGGTCTCCTCGGCGACCTGGGCGGAGGTCTCGACGGTGGTCGTACTCATGGGAACTCCTGCCTCAGATCGCGAGCTGCTGGTCGTTGCGGTTGAGCCAGCGGCGGTAGAAGGAGGTGAAGACGATCAGGATGGCCAGCAGCAGCATGCCGTAGGCGGCGGACTGGGCGAAGTCGCGCGGCTGCTGTCCGAAGCCGAGGTAGTAGGCCCAGGTGACCAGGATCTGCGCGTCCGGGGCGGTGTTGCCGAACAGCAGGAAGATGACGGCGAACTGGTTGAACGTCCAGATGATGCCGAGCAGGACGACGGTGGAGCTGACGGACCTCAGCCCCGGCAGGGTGACGTACCGGAACCGCTGCCAGGCGCTCGCGCCGTCCATCTCGGCGGCCTCGTACAGGGTGCCGTCGATGGCCTGGAGGCCGCCGAGCAGCGAGAGCATCATGAACGGCACACCGCACCAGGTGTTGACGAGGATCGCGGCGGCCCGCTGCCAGAACGTGTCCTCCAGCCAGTCGGGTTGCGGCAGATGGAGGAAGTGCAGGGTCGCGTTGATGATGCCGCCGTCGGCGAGCATGAACCGCCAGCCGAAGACGGTGACGAAGGTCGGCACCGCCCAGGGCAGCACCAGGACCATGCGGTAGAAGGTGCGGCCGCGGAACTTCTCGTTGAGCAGCAGGGCGAGGCCGAGGCCGATCGTGTAGTGCAGGGTGACGCAGAGCGCGGTCCAGACGATCGTCCAGAGGAAGTGGGACCAGAAGCGGTCGTAGGACGTCGGGCCGAACAGGATGTCCTTGTAGTTGTCCAGGCCGATGAACTTGTAGGTGGCGTCGATGTGGTTGACGCCGATGGTGCGGGCGGTGTTGAGGCTGTTGGCGTCCGTCAACGTGAGGTAGAAGCCGTACACCAACGGGTAGACGACGAGCGCCCCGAGCACGACGGCGACGGGGGCGATCATCGCGTAGGCGTACCAGTACTTCTGGTAGCCGTTCTTGATGCGCCGGCCCAGCCCGGGGCGGGGCGCGCGGTCACCGTGGCGTTTGCCGGTCGCGCGGTCGATGGCGACTGTCATGGTTCGACACCTTCTGGAAAATCCGGGATGGGCGGGCTGGGCGGGCCGGGCGGCCTGGACACAGGCCGGTGACCGCCGGAGCGCTCCCCCCTGAACGGGGCGCGCTCCGGCGGTCACGCGGGGCCTACTTGCTGAAGTCGGGGACGAGCTTCTCGATCCCGAGTTCGGCGGTGCTCAGCCCCTTGTCCAGGGACTCCTTGCCGCCGGCGATCTTGGTCAGCTCGGTGCCGACCGGACCCCACAGGGAGGAGTACTCGGCGAGCGCCGGGCGCGGCTGGGCGGAGGCGAGGACGGCCTGGTAGCCGGCGATGCCCAGGTCGGCCTTGACCGCGGCGGTGTACGCGTCGGAGCGGGTCGGCAGGGTGGAGTTCTTCAGGGCGATCTCCGTCTGGGACTTCGCGGAGGTCATGAAGGCGACGAACGTCTCGGCGGCGGCCTGGTGGGCCTTGTCGATGCCGGCGTAGATCGAGAGGTTGTGACCGCCGGTCGGGGCGCCCGCCTTGCCGGTGGAGCCGGCCGGGACGGTGGCGATGCCGAGGTTGGACTTGTCGCTGAACGCGGAGCCCTTGTAGAAGTTGGTGATCTCCCAGGGACCCTCGATGGTCATCGCGACCTTGCCGTTGACGAAGGCGTCCTGGCGGTGGGCGTAGGCGTCGGCGGTGACGTCGGCCTTGTGCAGGCCCTTGCCGGAGTAGAGGTCCAGCCAGGTCTGGTAGCCCTTCTTGGCCGCCGCCGAGGTGATGGTGATCTTCTTGGCGGAGGCGTCGACCATGTCGGTGCCCTCGCCGTAGAGGAAGGGCTGCGTGTAGTACGCGGCCTCGGGGCCCCAGTAGCCGGTGGTCTTGGCCTTGTCCTGGATCTTGGCGGCGTCGGCCTTGACCTCGTCCCAGGTGGTGGGGGCGGCGGTGATGCCGGCCTTCTTGAACAGCGCCTTGTTGTATACGAGCGCGAGGGTGTCGGTGACCAGCGGGACGCCGTAGGTCTTGCCCTCGTACTGGGCCTGGGTGATCAGGCTGGACTGGAACTTGTCCTTGTCCGCGAGCGCGGCGGTGCCGTCCAGCGGCACGAAGTAGCCGGCCTTGGCGAAGGCGGGGGTCCAGCCGACCTCGGAGCGCAGCACGTCGGGGGCGCCCTTGCCGGACTGGGCGGCCGTGTCGAACTTGTTCTGCGCCTGGTCGAACTGGACGTTGACGTACTTGACCTTGATGTTCTTGTTGGCGGCCTCGAACTGCTTGATCAAGGCCTGGTACGTCGGTGCCTCATTGGTGGCGTTGGAGGTGTCCCACCAGGTGATGGTGACCGGGCCGTCCGACTTGCTGTCGCTGTCGCTCCCGCCGCACGCCGTCGCCGTGAGGGCGAGGGACGCCACCAGCGCGGAGGCCGCTATGCCACGCCGCATGAGTTCTCCTTGGGGTGAATGCCCGGGCCTTCGCTGCCGCCGGGCGTCAGGGAACGTAACAGCGATGTAAGCCTTGCGAAAGACCTTGCAGCAAAAAAGTGCAAGAGATCTCCGAAGTTATCCGTGCGTGACCTCTCGGCGACCGCCGTGAGACGCTTGTTTACGGCGGTAGAGCACCACGGCGGCCAGTTGTGCAAGACTCTGCAAGCTCTTGCTGTCACGTTTCATGAGGGAGTGCGATGACGCAGCAGCCCGGACCGGGCCGCCCCCCAGGCCGCATCAGGCGCCCGATCGGTGTGCAAGGGGACATACGGCCGGTACAGTCCAGTGCCGTGACCACACGGCTTGCCGACATCGCAGCGCAGGCGGGGGTGAGCGAGGCGACGGTGAGCCGGGTCCTGAACGGGAAGCCGGGTGTCGCGGCCACCACCCGCCAGTCCGTACTGGCCGCGCTCGACGTCCTCGGCTACGAGCGTCCGGTACGGCTGCGCCAGCGCAGTGAGGGCCTGGTGGGCCTGATCACCCCCGAGCTGGAGAACCCGATATTCCCGGCGCTCGCCCAGGTCATCGGGCAGGCGCTGACCCGGCAGGGCTACACGCCGGTGCTCGCCACCCAGACCCCGGGCGGGTCCACGGAGGACGAGCTGACCGAGATGCTGGTGGACCGCGGGGTCGCGGGCATCATCTACGTCTCCGGGCTGCACGCGGACACCACCGCCGACATGCAGCGCTACGAGCGGCTGCGGGCGCAGGGCGTGCCGTACGTCCTCGTGGACGGTTTCTCGCCGAAGGTGCAGGCGCCGTTCATCTCCCCCGACGACCGGGCCGCGATGACCCTGGCCGTCACCCACCTCGTCTCCCTGGGCCACACCCGGATCGGCCTCGCGCTCGGCCCGAAGCGGTTCGTCCCCGTGCAGCGCAAGATCGAGGGCTTCGTGCGGGCGATGCAGGACCAGTTGGGCCTGGCGACGGACGTGATCGAGTCCGAGCTCGTGCAGCACTCGCTGTACACCCTGGAGGGCGGCCAGGCGGCCACCACGGCGCTGATCGACCGCGGTTGCACGGCGGTCGTCTGCGCCAGCGACATGATGGCGCTCGGCGCGATACGGGCGGCCCGGCAGCGCGGCCTCGACGTCCCCCGGGACGTCTCGGTGGTCGGCTTCGACGACTCCCCGCTCATCGCCTTCACCGACCCGCCCCTCACCACCATCCGCAAGCCGGTCCCGGCGATGGGCCAGGCCGCGGTGCGCACCCTGCTGGAGGAGATCGGGGGCACCCCGGCTCCGCACAGCGAGTTCGTCTTCATGCCGGAGTTGGTGGTGCGCGGTTCCACGGCGTCCGCGCCGAACCTGGGAAACAACCGTGCGGTACTCGCGAAGTAGTCGCGCTGCCGTAGAACATGCGGCGTGAACCCAACCTTGGGATGATCTGTCGAGGACGCCTTTTCTGGCAGACTCTGTGCCTATGAGTGACTCGACCGTGACAGAGCCGGAAGGTCGCGCACAGCAGACCCTTCCGCGGACCGTCACGGGCGAGGGGGAACAGGGGTTCCTACGACGGCTGCGCACGCCGCGCCGGCCCCGGCTCTGGTTCGAGATCCTGCTGATCGCGGTGAGTTACTGGACCTACTCGCTGATCCGCAACGCGGTACCGGAGCAGAGGGCGCAGGCGCTGCGCAACGCGGACTGGATCTGGCGGACCGAGCACCAGCTGGGGATCGCCGTCGAGGAGTCGGTCAACCACGCCGTGAACTCGGTGACTTGGCTGATCGTCGGGATGAACTACTACTACGCGACGCTGCACTTCGTGGTGACGCTGGGGGTCCTGGTCTGGCTCTACCGCAGCCATCCGGGCCGCTACGCGGCGGCCCGTCTCGCCCTCTTCGCCACGACCGGTGTCGCCCTTCTCGGCTACTACCTGTTCCCGCTCGCCCCGCCGCGCCTGATGACCGGGGGCGGCTTCGTCGACACGGTGATGGTCCACCACACCTGGGGGTCGATGGCCTCCGGCGACCTCAAACACATGTCCAACCAGTACGCCGCGATGCCGTCCATGCACATCGGCTGGTCGCTCTGGTGCGGCCTGACCGTCTTCGCCCTCGCGTCGGTCCCCTGGGTACGCCTCCTCGGCCTCCTCTACCCCACCGCCACCCTCCTCGTCATCGTCGCCACCGCCAACCACTTCTGGCTCGACGCGGTCGGCGGCGCCCTCTGCCTCGCCTTCGGCTTCACCGTGGCCCGCCTCTGGTACGGCACCCTCCCGTACACCCTGCCCCGGCAGCCGACGGGGGCGAGCCTGCTGCGAAGCCCCGCGGGCGGCTGAGACGGGGGCCTGCGGTCGGCTCGGGCGGGCTTCGGTCCGGAGCAACGGCCGGTTCGGCACCGCCGACCACCACCGCGGTGGCTGAGCGCCGTTGCGGCGGGGGAAGGGGGCCGACAGATGATCCGGATCGGCGGATGATCTGGGCCGGCAGACGCTGTGGGCCGAGGTCGTTCGTGAACCGCCGGTTCAGACCAGCCGTCGGCCCCCTTTCCCCGCCGCCACGGCGCGCAGCCACGACGGCGGAACTCGGCGGTGCCGGACCCGCCTCGGCCAGCCGGCGGCTCACTTGCCCCGGTGCACCACGTGGCCCCCGGTCACCGTCAGTCGTACCGGGGCCTCGGTCAGTTCGTCCGTCGGGGCGGTCACCGGGTCGAGGGCCAGGGCGGTGAGGTCGGCGCGACAGCCCGGCGCGATACGGCCCGCCAGCTGCTCCTCGCCCGCTGCTCGCGCCGCGTGGCTCGTGCAGCCTTCGAGGGCCTCCAGGCCGGTGAGGCCCGGGCCCGAGGCGGCGCCGCGTGGGGTGCGGGCCGTGGCGAGGACGGAGCGTACGTCGTAGGGGGCGATGGGCCAGTCCGAGCCGAGGGCGACCGTGGCGCCGGCGTCGCGGAGGTCGCGGAGGCGCCAGGCGCGGTCGGCGCGGTCGGTGCCCAGCCGGCGGGACCACTCGTCGGTGCGGTCGGCGCGCGTGTACGCGGTGTGCGGCGGCTGCATCGACGCGGCCACCCCCAGCTCGGCGAAGCGCGGCAGCAGCGCGTCCGGCGCCGTCTCGATGTGCTCGATCCGGTGCCGGCCGGCCGCGCCGGGCCCCAGCCCCGCCACCACGTCCAGGACGTTCCGTACCGCCGCGTCCCCGATGGCGTGCGTGGCCGTGCGCACCCCGGCCGCGTGCAGGTGCCGTACGGCCGCCGCGTACCCCTCGGGGTCCGGCCAGAACGCCTCCGTGCCCTGCCCGTGGCAGTCCGCGTGCTCCAGCCAGGCGGTGCCCCCTTCCACCGTCCCGTCCATGAAGAACTTGACCCCGTCGACCGTCCAGTGCCGGCCGCCCCGCCCCTGCGCCGCGACCAGCTCCGCCAGCCCGGTCCCGTCCACGCCCGGCATGCACCAGGGCGCGAAGCGCAGCCGCAGCGGCAGCACGGTCTCCTCGGCCACCGCCCCGACCAGCTCCGCGTCCCCCGCGTCCATGACGTGCGCCCCGGTGAGCCCGGTGGCCGCCATCGCGGCGAGCAGTTCGACGAGGCGGGCCCGGCGGGCCGCGTACGACGGGCGGGGCATCACCCGCTCGACCAGTTGCATCGCCGCGTGCTCGACGAGGTGCCCGGTGGGGCGGCCCGAGGGATCGCAGACGACCTGCGCCCGCTGGGCGAAGGACCGCGCGCCCGTGACGCCCGCCGCGGCCAGCGCCGCGCCATTGGCCAGGGCGGAGTGGCCGTCGTAGAGCCGGAGGAAGGCGGGTGCGCCGCCGAGGACGTCCTCGACGAGGGCGCGGTCGACGGGGCGGCCCTCGAACGCGTTGTGGTCGAGGCCGAAGCCGATGACCCAGCCGTCGATCCGTTCGGCGCCGGTGAGCGCCGCCCGCAGGCCTGCCAGATCGCGGACGCCGGACAGGTCGGCGCCGGTCGCCATGTCCAGGCCCCACACGGGGTGGCTGTGGGCGTCCACCAGGCCCGGCACCAGGTGCGCGCCGTCCAGCGCCACGACCTCGGTGCCGGGGCCCCGCCACTCCCGTACGTCCCGCTCGTCGCCGACCGCGGCGATCACCCCGTCGCGTACGGCGACGGCGGTGGCGTGCGGCCGGGCGGGGTCGAGGGTGCGGACCTCGGCGCCGGTCAGGATCAGGTCGGGGGCGGCGGTGGCGGTCATGGTGCGGTGAACTCCCTTGTTCGGCAGGATTGTTCGGCTACTCGGTCGGTTCGGACGCGAAGTCCGCGTACACCTCGGGCCGTGCGCGGCGCAGCCACCACGCGAGGCCCAGGCCCGCGACGAAGACGGCGGGCGCGATGACGATCAGCAGGGTGTTGACCGTGTCCGAGGCGCCGGTGAACAGGTCGATGTGGGTGATGACGAGCCCTATCGCGGTGGCGAGGAGGACGGCGGCGACGGTCGGGGCGACCACGGTGCGCAGGGTGCCCTCCTCGTGCCGTACCCGCCGGAAGTAGCAGGGCACCGCGATCGCGGCGAGCAGCTGGAGCGCGAACAGGCCGATCATTCCGGGCGTGTTGACCCACAGCAGCAGCTGGTTGTACGGGTCGGCGCCCGCCGCCCAGAAGCCGATCACGACGACGGCGCCGAGGACGGTCTGGGCGATGCCGGCCAGGTACGGGGAGCGGTGGCGCGGGTGGATCCTGCCCAGGGTCCCGGGCAGCACGCCCTCCTCGGCGAGGGCGAGGGCGTAGCGGTTGATCGCGTTGTGGAAGGCGAGGAGCGAGGCGATGATGCTGGTCACGATGAAGACGTGCATCAGGTCGGCCGCCCAGCCGCCCACGTAGGTGGTGATGGCGGTGAAGAAGAGGCCCCCGGGGTCCTTGGCGGCGGCCGCGATGACGTCCTGGTTGCCGAAGGCCTGGATGATGATCCACACCATGAAGGCGTAGAAGAGGCCGAGGAAGGCGACGGCCACGTAGGTGGCGCGCGGGACCGTGCGGTTCGGGTCGCGGGCCTCGCGGCGGTAGATGACGGTCGACTCGAAGCCGGTGAAGGCGGCGAAGGCGAAGGCGAGGACGACCGCCGTACCGGAGACGAAGACGTGGCCGGGGGCGAAGGACGCGCCGGACAGGCCGTGCGCGCCGCCCTTCACCAGCACTCCGCCGGCGAGCAGGACGAGGATGCCGGTCTCGGCGACCAGCAGTACGCCGAGCAGCTTGGCGCCGAACTCGATGGAGCGGTAGCCGCCGTAGCCGATGAGGAGGAGACCGGCGAGGGCGATCGGCAGCCACGGGACGTCGATGCCGAAGAGGGCCTTGGCGGTGTCCCGGCCCGCGCTGCCGAGGAGGCCGTAGACGCCGATCTCCATGCCGTTGTAGCCGATGAGGGCGAGCAGGGCGGCGCCGATGCCGACGGGGCGGCCGAGGCCGCGGGTGATGTAGGCGTAGAAGGCGCCGCCGCTCCTGACGTGCCGGCTCATGGTGGTGAAGCCGACGGCGAAGACGGCGAGGGTGATGCCGGCGATGAGGTAGCCGGCCGGGGCGCCGATGCCGCCGAGCAGGACGGCAAGGGGGGCGACGCCGGCCATCACCGTGAGCGGGGCGGCGGCGGAGATGACGAAGAAGGCGATGTCGGCGGTGCCGAGCGAGCCGGAGCGGAGGGTCGCCACGGCGGGTGGCGTGCTCTCCTCGCGAGCGGTGACGGACATGGAGGGGGAGCCCTTCGAGCGCGACGGACGGGGAGGGTTCCGGGCGTGCGGGATGACCGGCGCTACCAGGGCAGGGACTGCCCCGGACCCGTAAATCTAAAGCCTTTCGGTTTTGGCAATGTAGCCTCCTCCTGGACATCCGGGAAGACCCGTTTCACACCTCCGGGGGAGAACACACGCATGGGACGGCCGCGCACCGCGCTCCTCGACCGGGAGCGGATCACCACGACCGCGCTGCAACTCGTGGACGAGCAGGGCGACTTCAGCGTCCCGCAGATCGCGAAGCGGCTCGGCACCCAGGCCGGTTCGCTGTATCACCATGTGGACGGCCGGGACGGCATCGTCGAGCTGCTGCGCGAACGGGTCGCGGCGGCGATCGACCCCGCGACCCTGGATCTGGCCCCCTGGGACACCGCCGTGGAGTCCTGGGCCCGCTCCTACCGGGCCGCGTTCGCCGCCCACCCGAGGGCGATCCCGCTCCTGATGACCTCGCCGGTGCGGGCGCCCCGGGTCCTGGAGCAGTACGAGCGCGCGGTCACGGTGCTGCTGGCCGCGGGTTTCGCCCCGGCGGACGTGATGCCCCTGCTGATCGCCCTGGAGAACCTGGTGCTCGGCTCGGCGCTGGACCTGGCGGCCCCGGAGACGATGTGGGAACTGACCACGGAGACACCGACCCCGCACCTGGCGGAGGCCCTGGCGGCGGTGGGGGCGGGCCGGGCGGACCGGGCGTTCGAGGTGGGCCTGACGGGCCTCATGGACCACGCCCGGGCCCTGCTCCGGCGCCCATGACGTACACCGTCCCGTGTATCGCGGGCGTATCGAGAACCGCATACGCGGCCGCAACGCCCCGACGGCTGTCATGGGACCGTGAACCGAAACGCACCCCCGCCGGCACCTGCCCGGCGCACGCGCCCTCGCACTCTCACGGCCCTGCTCCTCTCCCTGGCGGTCCTCGGCCTGGCGAGCGCCGCGTTCGCCCTGCGGCGGCCGCTCATGATGGCCGCCCCGAGGTGCGCGGCCGGGCAGTGGCACGGCTGCTTGGACACGTTCAACGGTGTGGTGCTGATGACGTTGGCCACGCTGCCGTTGGCCGTGCTGGTGGCCTGGGCGCTGGCCCACCGTCGGCGGGCCGCGGGTGTCCCGTGGGCGTGGCGGACGTCGCTGGCGGAGGTGGGCATGGTCCACGGGACGGTGCCGTTCCTGTGGCTGACGATGATGCCCGGCGAGGGGGCCGGCACCGCCCCGGCCCGGGTGAGCCTCGTACCGCTGCGGGACCTGGTCACGATGGGGGCGCTCGGGATCGTCGGCAACCTGCTGGTCTTCGCGTCGCTGGGGTTCTTCGCCCCGGTGCGGTGGGCGGCCCTGGCGTCCCTGCCCCGGGTCCTCGCGCTCGGGGCGGGCTGCTCGGTCCTGGTGGAGACCGCCCAGTACGTGCTGCGGCTGGACCGGGTGTCCTCCGTGGACGACGTCCTGGTCAACACCGTCGGCGCCGTGCTGGCCGGGCTGGCGTCGCGCCGCTGGTGGCGTTCCGCGGCGCAGGCGCCCTCGGACGAGCCGCGCCCCGCGCCGCCGGTGCCGGCGCGCTGAGCCCGTCGCGGCGGCACCCGTGAAGCAGCGCCCGGAGTTCAGTGCCCGGCTGAAACTCACCCTCAGCTACGCCGGGTTCCTGCTCGTCGCCGGTGTTCTCATGCTGGCCGTGATGTGGGTGTTCGTGCTGCGCTGGCTGCCCAACGACGACGCCAGGTCCATCCAGAAACGGTTCGGCGCCGTGATCATCCTCGGCCCCAAGCGCTCCGACCTCCTGAACGGCTTCGCCCCCGCCGCGGCCACCGCGCTGGCCTTCCTCCTGGTGTTCGGGCTGGTGGGCGGCTGGCTCCTGGCCGGGCGGATGCTGAGGCCCCTCACCCGGATCGCGTACGCGGCCCGGCTGGCCTCGAACGGATCGCTCTCCCACCGGATCCGTATGCGGGGCCCCAGGGACGAGTTCCGTGAACTCGCCGACGTGTTCGACACGATGCTCGAACGACTGGAGTCCCAGGTCGGCGAACAGCAGCGGTTCGCCGCGAACGCCTCGCACGAGCTGCGCACCCCGCTGGCCGTCACCCGGGCGCTCCTGGAGGCCGCCGGCCACGATCCCACCGAGGACCAGGGCGCGCTCGTCGAACGCCTGCGGACGGTCAACACCCGGGCGATCGACCTGACCGAGGCGCTCCTGCTGCTCAGCCGCGCCGACGGCAGGGGCTTCAGCCGTGAGCCCGTCGACCTGTCCCTCCTCGCCGAGGAGGCCGCCGAGACGCTGCTGCCGCTCGCCGAGAGGCGCCGGATCACGCTCGACGTCACCGGCGGGCCGGCCCTGGCCGCCGGCTCGTCGGCGCTCCTGCTGCGGATGGTGACGAACCTCGTCCAGAACGCGATCGTCCACAACCTTCCCGCCGGCGGCACCGTGACGGTCCACACCGAACCGCGGGACGGCGGGAGCGTGCTGCGGGTCGAGAACACCGGCCCCGCGCTGCCGCCGGACCTGGTACCGACCCTCACCGAACCCTTCCGGCGCGGAACCGACCGCGTCCGTGGCGACGAACACGCGGGCGTCGGCCTCGGGCTGGCCATCGTGCGCAGCGTCGTCCGCGCGCACGACGGCACCCTCGACCTCGCGCCGCGCCCCGCCGGCGGCCTCCTGGTCACCGTCCGGCTGCCGGACGGGGCGGACCTCAGGCCCCGTAGAAAAGGTCCTCCACGACCGCCCGGGCCCGGCGGGTAGTACGCCGGTACGCGTCGAGCATGTCCCCGGCGTGCCCGTCCCCGTAGCCCAGGTACCGCCCGACGGCGGCCAGTTCACGGCTCTCGGTGGGGAACGTGTCGCCGGCCCGCCCCCGCACCAGCATCACGGCGTTGCGCACCCGGGTGGCCAGCACCCACGCCTCGTCCAGTATCGCGGCGTCCTCGGCCCCCAGCAGGTCCGCCGCCCGCGCCGCGGCCAGCGCCTGACGGGTCCGGGTGGTCCGCAGCCCCGGCTCGGCCCACCCGTGGCGCAGCTGCAGCAGCTGCACGGTCCACTCGACGTCGGAGAGCCCGCCAGGACCGAGCTTGGTGTGCAGCTTCGGGTCGGCGCCGCGCGGCAGCCGTTCCGACTCCATACGGGCCTTGAGCCGCCGGATCTCGCGGACCGCGTCCTCGCCGAGCCCCTCCGCCGGGTACCGCAGCGGGTCGATCAGCTCGACGAACCGGCGCCCCAGCTCCTCGTCCCCGGCGACCGGGTCGGCGCGCAGCAGGGCCTGCGACTCCCACACCAGCGACCAGCGGCGGTAGTACGCCTCGTAGGACTTGAGGGTGCGCACCAGCGGCCCGGACTTGCCCTCGGGGCGCAGGTCGGCGTCGATGAGCAGCGGCGGGTCGGCGCTCGGTACCTGGAGGAGCCTGCGCATCTCGGCGACCACCTTGTTGGCGGCGTCGGCGGCCTCGCGCTCGTCCACGCCCTCCTGCGGCTCGTGCACGAACACGACGTCGGCGTCGGAGCCGTAGCCCAGCTCGTGCCCGCCGAAGCGGCCCATGCCGATCATCGCGAACCGGGTGGGCAGGGTGTCGCCCCAGCCGTCGCGGACGACCGCCCGCAGGGTGCCGGCCAGGGTGGCCGCCGTCAGGTCGGAGACGGCCGCGCCGACCCGGTCGACGAGGGCGCCCTGGTCGGCCTCGGCGGGCTTGGTCTCGGTGCCGTAGGAGTCGACGATGTCGGCGGCGGCCGTACGGAACAGCTCGCGGCGGCGCACACCGCGCGCTGCCCGTACCCCGTCCTCGGCGTTCTCGGCGCGGCCGACGGCGGCGAGGATCTCCTGCTCCAGCTGGGCGCGGCCGCGCAGTTCGAGTCCGCCGCCGTCGCCGTCGCCCAGCAGGGCCACGGCCTCCGGGGCGCGCATCAGCAGGTCGGGGGCGAGGCGGCCGGCCGACAGCACCCGGGCGAGGTTCTCGGCGGCGGCGCCCTCGTCCCTGAGCAGCCGTAGATACCAAGGGGTCTTGCCGAGGGCGTCGGAGACCTTGCGGAAGTTCAGCAGGCCCGCGTCCGGGTCGGCGGAGTCGGCGAACCAGCCCAGCAGGACGGGCAGCAGGGTGCGTTGGATGGCGGCCTTGCGGGTGACGCCGGAGGCGAGGGCCTCCAGGTGGCGCAGGGCGGCGGCCGGGTCGGCGTAGCCGAGGGCCTCCAGGCGTTCCCGGGCCGCCTTGGGGCTCAACCGTGCCTCGCCGGGGCCGAGTTGGGCGACGGCGTCGAGCAGCGGGCGGTAGAAGAGCTTCTCGTGCAGCCGTCGTACGACGCCCGAGTGCCGCTTCCACTCGCGGGTCAGCTCGGTCACCGGGTCGGCGCGCAGGCCCAGCGAGCGGCCGAGGCGGCGCAGGTCGGCCTCGCCCTCGGGGACCAGGTGGGTGCGGCGCAGCCGGTAGAGCTGGATGCGGTGTTCCATGGAGCGCAGGAAGCGGTAGGCGTCGTCGAGCTGGACGGCGTCGGCGCGGCCCACGTAGCCGCCGGCCGCGAGCGCCTGGAGGGCGTCGAGGGTGGTGCCGGAGCGGAGCGTGGCGTCGGCGCGTCCGTGCACCAACTGGAGGAGCTGGACGGCGAACTCGACGTCGCGCAGGCCGCCGGGGCCGAGCTTCAGCTCGCGCTCGATCTCGGCGGCGGGGATGTTCTCGACCACCCTGCGGCGCATCTTCTGCACGTCGGCGACGAAGTTCTCGCGCTCGGCGGCCTTCCACACCAGGGGGTCGAGCGCGGCGATGTACTCCGCGCCGAGGCCGAGGTCGCCGGCGACCGGGCGGGCCTTGAGCAGGGCCTGGAACTCCCAGGTCTTGGCCCAGCGCTGGTAGTAGGCGAGGTGGCTGCTGAGGGTGCGCACGAGCGGGCCGTTGCGGCCCTCGGGGCGGAGGTTGGCGTCGACGGGCCAGATGGAGCCCTCCACCGTCGTCTCCGAGCAGATCCGCATCATGTGCGAGGCGAGCTTGGTGGCGGAGCGCAGCGCCTTGGCCTCGTCATCTTCGTCGGCGGCCTCGCCGACGAAGATGACGTCGACGTCGGAGACGTAGTTCAGCTCGTGGCCGCCGCACTTGCCCATGGCGATCACGGCGAGCCGGCAGGCGGCGGCGTCGGCGGGCGCGGCGCGCTCGGCGAGGGTGAGGGCGGCGCGCAGGGTGGCGGTGGCCAGGTCGGCGAGTTCGGCGGCGGTCTCGGCGACATCCGTGGTGCCGCAGACGTCCCGGGCGGCGATGGACAGCAGGCAGCGCCGGTAGGCGACCCGGAGGGAGATCGGGTCGGCGGCCTCGGCCAGGCCGCGTTCGAACTCGGCGACGCCGGGGTGCAGGTCCCGGGGCTCGTAGGTGACCAGGGCCTCCCAGTCGCGCGGGTGCCGGGCGAGGTGGTCGGCGAGGGCGGCGGAGGC
The DNA here is from genome assembly GCF_043201555.1 of Streptomyces sp. NPDC048288. NCBI lineage: Bacteria > Bacillati > Actinomycetota > Actinomycetes > Kitasatosporales > Streptomycetaceae > Streptomyces > Streptomyces sp. NPDC048288. The sequence continues at coordinate 769,777 of NZ_JBICZD010000001.1, read as the reverse complement.
GCCCAGGACGCCCAGGAGGCGGTCCCGGAGCGGCTTGGCCGCTATCAGGGTGTCGAGGAGTTCCCGGCGCGCGGTGTGGCCGGGCTGGGCCTCCAGGAGCCGTACCAGGCCGTGCAGGGCGAGATCCGGGTCGGCGGTGGCACCGAGTGCCTCCAGGAGGACCGGGTCGTCGCGTACGGCGGCCAGCTCCGGGCTGTCCAGCAGCCGCTCGGCGGCCGAGGCATCGGTGAAGCCGTGCCGCAGCAGTCGCGTGAAGGTACTGCTCCTGCGCCCCGGCGTCATGTGCGGCCTCCCCTTGGGATCACGATCATGCTGGCCAGACGAGCCTAACCGCAGAGGCTGTCACGGGCGCCGATGAGTTTCGCGCCGGATCGTGGTCTGTACGGGCAGACGACGGTGGGAGGCATCATGCGTGAACCCCGGGGCGTACTGGACGCCCGGTACAGCAGCGAGGGCACCTCGGCGCACGACTGGTCCGAGGCGGAGAAGGTGCTGACGGAGTCCGAGCTGTTCTGGATCTCGACGGTACGGCCGGACGGGCGCCCCCATGTCACCCCGCTGCTCGCGGTCTGGCACGACGGCGCGCTGCACTTCGGCACCGGCCCCGGCGAGCGCAAGGCGCGCAACCTCGCCGGGAACCCGCACGTCGTGCTCACGACCGGCACCGACAGCTGGACCGAGGGGTACGACGTCACGGTCGAGGGCGAGGCGGTGCGGGTCGCCGACGACGGGCGGCTGCGCGAGCTGGCGGCGGCCTGGGAGGCGAAGTACGGCCCGTTCTGGCACTACGAGGTGGCCGACGGGTACTTCCACCACGGTCCGGGCCGGGCCCTGGTCTTCGCCGTGGCGCCGCGCAGGGTGCTCGGCTTCGGCAAGGGCGAGCCGTTCAGCCAGACGAAGTGGGAGTAGTTCACCGGGTTTTCATCCGCACGGTCCGATGCGATGGAAAAGGGGAATGTTGGCGTGTGCATGCTCTTTCCGCACCGCCACCAGCCCCTCCCTTCTCCAGCACCGGAGGTTGATGTGTCCGGCAGTTCCGCACGTCCTGGGATGCTGCGCCGAGCCCGTACGGCGGTGGCCTCCGCCACCGCCTTCACCGCGGCCGCCGTCGGCCTGTGGACCGGGCTCGGCGGCGGGTCCGCGCACGCCGCGAGCGCCGTACCGACCCCGGACCACGTGATCGTCGTGGTCTTCGAGAACCACGCCTACAGCCAGGTCATCGGCTCGTCCAGCGCCCCGTACATCAACTCGCTGGTCTCCGGCGGCGCCAACCTGACCCAGATGTACGCCGAGACCCACCCGAGCCAGCCCAACTACTTCGCCCTGTTCTCCGGCTCCACCCAGGGCATCACCGACGACAGCTGCTACACCGCGGGCTTCTCCTCGGCCGCCAACCTGGCCTCCGAGCAGCTCGCCGCCGGCCGCACCTGGGCCAGCTACAACGAGACCCTGCCCAGCCAGGGCTCGACCACGTGCAGCAGCGGCAACTACGCGCGCAAGCACAACCCGTGGTTCGGCTTCAGCAACGTCCCGACGTCGACCGCGAAGACCTTCGCCCAGTTCCCCACCGACTACACCACCCTCCCCCAGCTGTCCTTCGTGGTCCCCAACCTGTGCAGCGACATGCACGACTGCTCGGTGTCCACCGGTGACACCTGGCTGAAGAACAACCTCGGCGCGTACGCGACCTGGGCCAAGACCCACAACAGCCTCCTCGTCGTCACCATGGACGAGGACAACCGGCTGGCGGGCAACCGCATCCCGACGGTCCTGTACGGCCAGCCGGTGACGGCGGGCTCGTCCTCCGCCACCACCTACGACCACTACGACCTGCTGCGCACCCTGGAGGACGGCCAGGGCCTGAGCGCGCACGCGGGCAACGCGGCGTCCTCCTCCGACATCACCGGGATCTGGGCGTCCTGACGTGTACGTAGCGGACAGCCGCGCGAGCACTCCGGCGACGGCGTCCGTGGAAGGTACCGCCCGGCCCACCGCGGCCGGGCGGTACCGCTCCACGATCGCCCCCACCGTCCTCGCCCTCGGCACGGTCAGCCTGGTCACGGACGTGTCCTCCGAGATGGTGACGGCGGTCCTCCCGCTGTACCTGGTGACGGGCCTGGGCCTGTCCCCGCTGGGCTTCGGCCTCCTGGACGGCGTCTACAACGGCTTCTCGGCGGTCGTACGCCTGGTCGGGGGCCATCTGGCCGACCGGGGCGGCGGCCGGCACAAGTGGGTGGCCGGCGCGGGCTACGCCCTCTCGGCGCTCTGCAAGCCCCTGCTGCTGATCGCCCACACCCTCACCCCCATCGGCCTGATCCTGGCGGCGGACCGCACCGGCAAGGGCCTGCGCACGGCTCCCCGCGACGCCCTGATCTCCCTCTCCTCCACCCCGGAGACCCGGGGCCGCGCCTTCGGCGTGCACCGCGCGATGGACACGGCGGGCGCGCTGCTCGGCCCGCTGGCCGCGTTCCTCATCCTGCGCGCCACGGTGGACGGCTACGACGCGGTGTTCACCGTCAGCTTCTGCGTGGCGGTGGTCGGGGTCCTGGTCCTGGTGCTGTTCGTCCCGGGCCGGCGCTCCCCCGCGGCGGACACCGGCACCCGCCCCACCCTGCGCGCCGCGCTCGGCCTGCTCGCCCACCGCGACCTGCGCCGGATCACCGTCTGCGCCCTCCTCCTCGGCCTCGCCACGGTGAGCGACTCGTTCGTGTACCTGCTGCTGCAGCGCCGCCTCGGCGTCCCGGACGGCTGGTTCCCGCTGCTCCCGCTGGGCACGGCCGCCGCGTTCCTGCTGCTCGCCGTACCGCTCGGCCGGCTGGCGGACCGCTGGGGCCGCTGGCGCGTGTTCCTGGCCGGGCACGGGGCGCTCCTCGCGGCGTACACGCTGCTGCTCACCTCCTGGCACGGCTCGGCGCTCCCGTACGCGGTCCTCGCCCTGCACGGCACGTTCTACGCGGCGACCGACGGGGTCCTGATGGCGGCCGCGTCGGACAGCGTCCCGGAGGCCCTGCGCTCCTCGGGCCTTGCACTGGTCCAGACGGGTCAGGCCGGGGCACGTTTCGCCTGCTCACTGGCGTTCGGCGCGGCCTGGACGCTGTGGGGCGACCGTACGGCGCTGCTCGCGGCCGCGGCGGCCCTGGCGCTCTGCGCCGTCTACGCCCTCACGCTCCGCCCCTTCCGGGAGGCCGCCGTATGACCCTGAGGTCCCGCATCCTGATCCTCGCCGCCGCGCTGGCCGTCCTGGCGGCGATCGCGCTGGCCTCCGTGCTGCACGCGTCGGCCCGGGCGGAACTCCGCGACCACACCCGGGCGGGCGGCCCGAAGATCACCCCGGGAACGGTGACCCTCACCGCCCCGGGCCGCATGGTCTTCCGCAACATGGCCTGGGGCCCGCACCGCGACGAACTGACCACCACCCCCGCCTCGGACCCCGCCGGCCCCCGCACCGCCTCCGGCGTCAAATGCCTGCGCTTCTACGCCGCCTCGGGCACCGGAGTCTGCCTCCAGGCCGTCCACGGCCCGGTCTCGGACACCTACCGGGCCCTGATCCTGGACGCGCACCTGAAGGAACGGGCCCGCTACGACGTCCCCGGCATCCCGTCCCGGGCCCGGGTCTCCCCCACCGGCCACTACGCGGCGTGGACGGCGTTCGTCGGCGGCGACTCCTACGCCGGCACGAACTTCTCGACCCGCACGGCGATCGTGGACACCCGCACGGGGGCCTACATCCCCTCACTGGAGGCCTTCCGCATCCGCAAGGACGGCAGGGCGTACCGGTCGGCGGACGTCAACTTCTGGGGCGTGACCTTCGCCCCGGACGACACCACCTTCTACGCGACCCTGGCCACCAAGGGCGCCACCTACCTGGTCCGGGGCGACCTGCGCACCCGCACGGTCACCACCCTCCACCGGAACGTCGAATGCCCGTCCCTCTCCCCCGACGGCACCCGTATCGCCTACAAGAAGCGGGTGAAGGGCCTCCCGAAGGACGCCCCCTGGCACCTGTACGTCCTGGACCTGCGCACCCTGCGCGAAACCCCCCTCGCGGAGACCCGGAGCGTGGACGACCAGGCGGTGTGGAAGGACGCCCACACGGTCGTGTACGCCCTGCCGGGCGACTACGGGGCGGACCTGTACGAGGTCCCGGCGGACGGCACCGGAACCTCGCGGCGGATCAGCGTCTCGGCGGTGTCCCCGGCGTACGTGGGCTCCGGCGTCGGCTGAGGAGGCCGGGAGCGGCCCGGGATCTCCTCACAGGCGCACGATGACCAGGGCGGTGTCGTCGGTGGCGCCGCCGGGCGGGAGCAGGTCGTCGAGCACCGCGTCGGCGAGGGCCTCGGGGCCGGCCGCCCGGTGGCGGGCGAGGGAGTCGGCCAGCCGGGCCAGGCCGGTGTCGATGTCCTCGCCACGGCGTTCGATCAGGCCGTCGGTGTAGAGCACGAGGACGGCGCCCTCCTGGAACGCCACGTCGGCCTGGATCCGGGGCGCGTGCTGCGGGCGGGCGGCCAGCGGCGGGTCGGTGGCCCGGTCCAGGAACTCGACGCTCCCGTCGCCGTGCAGCAGCGCGGGCGGGGGGTGCCCGGCGCTGCTGTAGGTGAGGGTGCGGCTCTCCCAGTCGACGAACGCCGTGGCCACGGTCGTGTTCTCGGCGCCGTCGACGGTACGGGCGTACAGCCCGAGGACCTCCAGGGCGCGGGCGGGGCCCTCGGCGACCAGGGAGGCGGCGGTGAGGGCGCTGCGCAGCTGCCCCATGACGCCGGCGGCGGACAGACCGTGCCCGACGACGTCGCCGACGGCCACGGCGATCCGGTCGCCGGGCAGGTCGACCAGGTCGTACCAGTCACCGGCCACGTTCAGCGCTTCGGCGGCGGGCCGGTACCGCACGGCCGCCGGATGCCGGCCGACCGGGCGGGGAGCGGGCAGCATGGCCTCCTGCAGCGTCAGCGCGACCTCACGGGCGCGGATGAGCTCGGTGACGTCCTCCACCCGGTGCAGCAGCAGCGTCACCCGCCCGTCCTCCCCGATCACGGGCGTGTTGGTCAGGTCGTAGTACCGCTGGTCCCATGCCCCGGGCTGGTCGGGGTCCCCCCGGTCGTACTGCATCGCCACGATGCTGTGCTCACCGGTGTCCGCCGCCTGCCGCAGCGACGCCAGGATCTTGAGCAGGAAGGGCTCGGTGGGGTCCTTCGGCGGAGTGTCGTCGGGCAGGAACCGGCCGACCACCTGCTCACGCGGAAGGCCCCGCAGACGCACGAACTCCGCGTTGGCGTCCACGATGGTCAACTGCGGGGTCACCAGCGCCACCGCCCCGGGAAGCGTCTGGAACACGGCCTCGTAGTCGACCGCGGGTACCTTCATGACATTCCTGCCTCGCCACCGTGTCCGTGCTCTTCTCACGATACGAGTGCACGCGCAGACACCAGGGGGCCGACGGTCCGTGACCGCCGACCCCTTCGCCCGATGAGCGGAAGCCCGCCCCGACCTGCCCCTACCCCTACAGCACCGGCAGGTTCTTGCGCAGTTCGAAGGCGGTGACCTCGGAGCGGTACTCCTCCCACTCCTGCTTCTTGTTGCGCAGGAAGTGGCGTCGGCCCGGAGTGACCTCACGCGATCAATGTCGGGGCGGCGTTGGCCTGCGGCCGAACGGTCGTCATGGGTTGTCATTGGTCGCCGTGGGCCGCCCTTCGACGGCCCGCAGACGGCCCGACTTGCCTCCGCCGTGCTGCGTGCGCTCCGGAGTCCTCTAGCCGATCGAGCGGACGCCCTGAAGGAGGGTGCGCGTCCAGCCGGCGAGGCGTCCGATCAGCATTCCAGCACGATCACAGCCTGCTTGACTGAACGGCAGGATCACTAATGCCGGGACACTTGCCACCGTGACGATCAGGAGCGGAGGCAACAGGATCAAGACGACAGCTACACGCTGCACTGCTGCCAGGTAGCGGGCGCCAGGGACGGGGATCAACGAACAACACCTTTCCTCTGCAGGCGATTGGTCCGTTGCCTAGACTTCTCGGCTGGTGCAGTGTTGCGCCACGTGGCACATGCTGCCAAGGAGTTGGCAACGCGAGCAGGGGGAGACAAGTGACGGAAGAGAACCTGCCAGCTCTCCTCAGGCCGTTGGATGGCGAGTTGCCCGTCGAGGCCCGGAATCTGGCTGCCAGCCTGCGCGTGCTGTTCAACGGGCTTCAAATTTCTGTCCGCCGGTACGCGGCTCGACGCTCGCGCGACGCCGGAGCGATTTCACGGTATCTCAACGGAACACGACTCCCCCCGTGGGAATTCGTTCTAGATCTGGCCCGAGATGTGGCCGCGCATCGCGGCGAGGTAATAAAGGAAGAAACTTTGCAGCTCTTGCGGGAGCAGTATCGCATGGCCGTAGAGACCGGAGGGAATCCCACAAGCCTCCTTAAGTTGACTCAATCCCAACTGGCTGAAGCAGATCGAAAATCCCAGCAGAGTGCTATCCAAATCCAGGTCCTCACACAGGCGGTACAGGACCGTCAAACCCTTCTAAATGACGTCGAACTGCAATTGCGCAAGATCCGTCACCGTGATGCCATCATGGAGTTGGAGATCGATAAGCTCACGGAAGAGCGTGACCAGCTACTAAGACAGAGGAGTCAATTGCGGGAGGAAGTGGATGCCCTTAGGGGGCAACTGAAGATGACAGTGGATCGGGCCAATGACCTTGAAGCCGAATGCTCGTCACTTGAAAATAAGCTTGCCTCCCTCGAAAGCGCAGATGGGACCGACCATTTCACGCCGGGCGTGATGGCATTCGGCATGCTTGAGATAGTCGGATTCACCCGTATAGTCAAAAGGTTCGACCAGGCGGAGCTAATTACCCTTGTCTGGAGCTTGCGAAGGCTGTGCCAGCAAGTGGCACTGACAACTGGTGCAAGATTCTTCCACACGCGAAATAGTGACGTTACGTTTGTTGCCCCGACTGCGAGTGCTGGCGCAGAGACAGCCTTGCTGCTGACCGAATCCGGACTCATGAAAACCGGGGAGGACATAGGCGCCGAGGTTCGGGTGGGACTCTGCTATGGGCACGTCTATTCATCTGCCGGAATCATGTTCGGCGAATCTGTGAGCCTCGCTGAAAGACTGTCCGGAATTGCGCCAAGGGACGCAGTTTTGGTCAGCCAAGCACTGAAAGAACAACTTCAATCTGAATCGACGCTGCGAATAGAGGGGGAAACAGGCGGGAGATTTCGGGCCAAGGTCATGTGGCAGCGTCCCATTCGCGGCTTGGGCGTCGTTGAGCCATGGCTCCTGGAAAGGCCCTTCGATCGCGAGCTCGAAAGCTTCCCGCAGGGCGACTGATGGTGGCAACCGACGCTCAAAAGGCTTGCGAGCCGTACTGTCGCATGAGATGGGTGGGGCCCGGAGGCTGGGCCGACACCAGCGAGCTTTCCAAGAGCAGCGCCTGGTGCAGGTACATCACCACCACGCCTCCGTACGGTGGTCCCATAATGGGAGTCTTGACCCCTGGTAGTCATGAGAAGCCGGACGGAGAGGGACATCGGGTGTCGCAGCAGGCCAACCCTCGGGGAACCTTCCTGAAGATCGCCGACTTGGTGAAGAGACAGATTGAGGACAACCCGAACCTGACGGAGCTTCCGTCGCTGGCTGATGTCATGCGCGACCACAAGGTCTCACGGGGGGTCGCCCTCCGTGCCTTCGGCGTGCTCCGGCAGGAAGGCATGGCTGAACCGGTCCCGGGCGAACGCTGGCGCGTTGTGCGCACGGGGGCGCAAGTCGACCGGCGACCGCTCGATCAGCGGCTCGCGGACATCATCACGGCTGAAAGACTTCAGGTAGGGGAAGCATTCCCAAGCGCTTCCACGCTGGCTGAGCGGTTCGGAGTATCGCGCCCGACAGTGACCAAGGCGTTGGAGAAGTTGGAGACCGCCGGCGTGCTGGCGGAGGGTGGACAAGGCAAGGTGCGGAGGGTCCGCGCAGTGCCGACGCGAGAGGAGCGTTCGTAGCTTGCCGACGTTGACGGACTGGGCCTATCCCCTCGCTGAGTCCCTTCTCGCCGAGCCGCTGCCGCGACGGTGGAAACACTGCCTCGGAGTTGCCGAGAGGGCACGCACCATCGCGCTCATCCTTGGCGATGACGCGGATCTGCTGGAGGCCGCAGCGGTGCTCCATGACATCGGCTACGCTCCCGACCTGGCCAAGACAGGCTTTCACTCGCTGGACGGCGCGCGCTACCTCCGGGATGTAGCTAACGCCGACGCGCGGATCACCAACTTGGTCGCTCACCATTCCTGCGCCTGGATGGAGGCGGAGGCGCGTGGCCTGCGCGAGGAATTGGAAGCCGAGTTCCCGCGGGAGAGTGCGCACCTGAACGACGCGCTCTGTTACTGCGACATGGACACCACGCCGGACGGCACGCCCACGAACCCGATCGACAGAGTGAACGAGATCACCGGACGGTACGGGCCGGACAGCCTGATCGGTACGTTCATCCGGCGGGCGGAACCGGAGATCCTCGCGAGCACGTCGCGCGTGCTCGAACGAGTGGCGGCCGTCAAGCGTCAGCCGATGTAGGGCGCCGGACGCGTCCGGTCCAAGGCGTGCTCGATCCGGAGCCGCATGGTCGGGTGGATGTCGAACGTGGACAGGTCCGCCGGGGCAACCCAGCGGACCTCTGTCGTCTCGCTGCTGGTACGGACCTCACCACCGACCGGCCGTGCTCGGAAGCAGATGCTGAACTGCTGCCGGATCTCGCCGTCGTCGTACTTCATCACGTGGCCCGGGTCGGTGTAGATCCCGGACATGTCGACGACTTCCGCCTTGATGCCGGTCTCTTCCCAGACCTCTCGCACGACGGTGTCACTGATGGACTCACCCACGTCGTGCCCCCCGCCTGGGAGCGCCCAACGGCCGTTGTCGGAGCGCCGGATCATCAGCACGTCTCCCGCGTCGTTCTGCACGAACGCGACTACGGACGGCACGACCGAGTTGGCCGGCGGGGCATCCGGGTCGTGGAGGTAGTCAATGCGTCCCATGGTCAGGCTCCCTTGATACTCGCGAAGTCGGCATCCGTGATCTGGCGTGCGTTCTCCCAGGTGTGTTCGATGCTATTCGCATAGGTGTCGAACAACCCGCCGTCCGCCACGCGGCGCAGGTGCAGCACAGGGGCCATATAGGCGCCGATGCCGTAGACGTGCGGGTTCACGAGCATCTCGTCATCAGACCGATAGATCGAGTTGTAGAGAGTCGAGTCATGCAGCCGGAACCCGACGTCCGGGTGACTCCTCATGAGCGGACGGTAGAGCACCAGGGCGTTGCGAATCTTGCCGTCCATGATCTGGTGACCCTCGTCTATGCCGCGCTGCCGGACAGCCGCGCAGTCGGGGTCACCCAGCAGGATGCGGACCTGGACGCCCGCCGCGACCTTCGCCTTGAGCAGGTCGTGGAACAGGGGATCCTCCGACAGAAACAAGCCGGAGTACACCAGCACGTCGAGGGTCTTCTGTGCCCTGGCGTAGATCTCACGCCACAGACCGGACGGGACCGTGTGTCGACGGGGGTATACGGTCCCGATCTCGGCTTTCGTCAGGTCCGCCGCGCTGTCGACCGTGCGAGCGTCGTCCCACAGGGTCGTCACGTCGACCTTGAGCGCTGCGGCCGTCGCGTACTGGTGTCGGCGGTACGGGACCTTGCCCTGTGTGATCCAGCGTTCGACTGTCTTCGGGTTGACGTCGATGGCTTCGGCCAAGCCCTGAACGGTCATGCCCCGCGCTAACAGAGCCGACCGCAAGCGTTCGTTGGACATCTGCACCCCCGATGGGACGTCTAGGGACCTCTTGAAGGTAGCCAGATCTCCCAGAGCTGTCCACGCATGGGGTGACCGACTCCCCTGAGCTGCGGCGATTCTGATGGTGCGCCAAGACGTCCCGGCGCAGAACCAAGAAGTTCCGTGGCTGTACTTGACGGACCCCTATGCAGTACCTGTAAAACAGGTACTGCATCGCCCGGAGGAAAGCCCCGCAAGGGGTGAGTACGAAGGAAGCGGCAGTTGGTTGAGAACTCAACAGTGGGTTGAAGTTGACGGGGTGTGAGTCCCTGTCCCCTGTGACGGCCGGGGTGATGGTCGTCGGCGGCCACTTCGTGGCAGGCGAACCCGTCCTGCCCCGCGTACCGGCTCTGGAGAACAGCCCTGGCGATCATCCCTTCATTACTGGAGGTCAACCCCGGGGTTGCCACCCGATACGCGCCGCCCTGCTGGCGTCAGAGCAGTGATGATGACGCGCCCGACGTTCCCGGCTCGGGGCCGGTACTCCGTGGCAACGGAGTACCGGTGAAGCCGTGTCCCTGCGTTCTGCGGGAGGTCGGTGTGAACCGACGACATACCAGGGGTGCCCCCGAACCGGACCGGTCGGCGGCACCCGTCCAACCTTTCCGGTCCGTTTCCTGGCTTCGCAGCACTCACGCTGCGGCCGGCTGCCTCTCCCGCCCGTACGGCCCGCTGCTGCGGAGCCGGACGGGCGGGGGCGCGGGGAGCCGGAGACCTACCGGCTCGACACGAGAGCGGTCCCCGGGTGGCACCCCGGGGACCGCGTACAGGCGCCTGATGTGGAGGTCACCTGTGGTGACGAGTCTGACAGACAAGGAACGCGACGACCTGTCGCGGAAGAACGCCGAGGCGAACAAGCGCAGCGAGGACAACACCCGTGCCCGGGGCGGCCGTTGATGGCCAGTGCCGAACACGAGAAGACCAAGCCGCCGCTTCCCGTCCGTCCGCCGCGTCCGCACCCGCACGCGGGGGTGTGCTGATGGCGACCGATCCAGCGGCATGGCACCTGGAAACCAGCGCGGACGCGTGGGCTTCCGACCTCGGACAGCAGGACCCCGCCCCGGTCGCGGCTGAGCGGGCCTGGCAGCAGCAGGAGATCCGCACCGCCTACGAGGACGCGGCGCACCTGACCGAGCAACCCCGGTAACACCCGCTCACCTACAGCCCCGGCATCCAGCCGTGAAGGGCGCCGGATCGAATCCGGCCCGGGGCACTCGCCCCCGCCGCGTCTGCGGCCGGGGCCCCGGAGTGGCCGCCGTCTCGCCAAAGGCCTGCGACTGCTCCGGCTTCCTGTCCCTCCGATTCAGGAGCCCCCTATGCACACCTACGTCGGCCCTCATCAGGCCGTCTCCGTGAACGACTTCATCGAACTGGCGCTGGGCACCCCGGCTGAACTGTGGCTCGGGGTGGACGGCGAGAGCGAGGCGGAGCGGGCGGCCCGGCTGGACGCGGCCCGCGACATCCTCGCCGACAACCCCGGCCTGCCGGACGACGTGACCCGCGTGGTCGCCGAGGTGATCGAGGCGCACGGCCCGCAGCTGTTCAACGTCGTCCCGCTCGCCCGGCCGGCGACCGGGCGCCGTCGGTCCTCCCGGAAGGGGGCAGCGGCATGAGTGAGCTGCTGACGCTGGACGGGCTGGCCGTGCCGCTGCGTGTGCTGCGGCTGCTGGCCGCTGACTTCGGGCATCTGCCCGCCCCGGACGTCGACCTGACCCGTATCTACCCCGACCGGCTGACCCTGCGTTTTCACGAGGGTCTGCACGCGTTCGAGGCATGGCGGGAGGCCTTGGCCATTCCGCCGGAGAAGGTGACGCACGGGGTGCAAGTCGGCGGCTTCACGCGCGTGCTGAAGGCGACAACCGACTACGCGGGTGCGGAAGTGCACCTGCACGGCTACACCGATGTGGCCGATGCGCACGGGGGTGCGGCATGACGACGCAGGCCGTCGAGCGTCCGGCCGTGCCGCCGCTGACCCGCCCGGAGATGGGGCTTGCCGGTCTCGGGGCGCTCGCCGCTGCTGCGGTCGGCGCGCTGGGGCTGTACTCCTCCTTCGACGCGGTGTCGCTTGCCGCAGCGCGCTGGGGGTTCAGCAACCCGCACACCCTCCCCATCGCCATTGACGTGGCCATCCCGGTGTTCACGCTGGCCAACCTGCTGCTCATCCGGCTGGACATGGCCTTGGGATGGGTCCGGTTCGTGCCCTGGGTGCTCACCCTGGTCACGTGCTGGCTGAACATCGCTGCCGGGCACTCGCTGTCGGCGAAGGTGGCGCACGGCACGATGCCGCTGCTGTGGGTGGTGTTTTCCGAGATCGGCGCCCACGTCTACGCCGTGCGGATCGGTGCGGTCACCGGCCGGCGGATGGAGAAGATCCGGGTTTCCCGCTGGTTCCTGGCTCCGGTGTCGACGTTCGCGCTGTGGCGGCGGATGACGCTGTGGGAGGTCACCTCTTACGCGGATGCGCTCGCGCTGGAGCGTGAGCGGCTGCTGGCCCGTGCGGATCTGCGTGAGCAGTACGGCCGTGGCTGGCGGCACAAGACCCCGCGCCGCGAACGCGTCCTGCTGCGCCTGGGGGAACTCGCCCCGGCCGCCGCGACCGTCGCCGAGGACCCGAAGCCGGAGCCGCAGCAGGCCCCGGAAGAGGCGAAGCCGGAGGCGGCCCGGCCGCCGCGCAAGCGCCCGGCCAAGCCCAGGGCGAAGACACCACCGCGCTCCCTGCCGGACCTGCTCGCCGAGGCTCGCACGGTCACCGCCGGGTGGACGGATGCCACGGTCAACGCCGAGGCGCTGCGCAAGGCGCTGCGGTGCGGCTCCGGCCCGGCGCGGCAGGTGCGTGACGTACTGCTCGCCGAGCGGGCCGACGGCCGCGCCCTGCACCCCGTGGACGGCTCCGACGACGGCGCTGAGGGGGTGGCCGCGTGAACACCCTGGCCACCCTCCTGCTCTCCGTGCTGCCGTTGGCGTGCGGGTGGGCGGCGCATGTGCGCTGGCTGCACCGCTGCCTGAACACCGCCCGCCGTGACCCGCTCACCGGGTTACGCACCCGCGACGGCTTCACCCGCCGCGCCACCGCCCTGTTGAAGGACCCGCGGGCGGTCGTCGTCCTCGCCGACATCGACAGGTTCAAGCACATCAACGACACGTACGGCCACGCGGCCGGCGATGCCCTGTTGAAGGCCACTGGCGACCGCCTCGCCCACCACGTCGGCCGCTCCGGGGTGGCCGGACGGCTTGGGGGCGATGAGTTCGCCGCCGTCCTCCTCGACGACCACGGGAGCGCCGCCGATCTGCTCGCCGTCCTTCACGGCGTGCTCGGCCGCCCCGTCGACGGGCAGGACCCGGCGGTACGCACCACGGTGTCCCTCGGGTGGGTGCGCGCGGCGGACTTCCCCGCCGATGACCTGTCGGGTCTGCTGCGGCGGGCGGATGAGGCGATGTACGCGGCCAAGCAAGGCCACACCGGAACCCGCCGCGCGGGACTGGGGCGGCTGTTCGCCACCGTCACCGGGCGCCGCTCCGGCCGGACCGGCGCCCGCGCCGACGCTCCGGTTGTCGGGGTGGCGGCATGACGGGGCTGCGGATCGGGTCGGTGTGCACGGGCTACGGCGGGCTGGACATGGCCGTACAGGCGGTGTTCGGCGGGGAGCTGGCGTGGGTGGCGGACAACGACCCCGGCGCCGCGCTCATCCTCGCCCACCACCACCCAGAGGTGCCCAACCTCGGGGACATCACGGCCCTGGACTGGCACGAGGTCGAACCGGTCGACATCTACATCGGCGGGTATCCGTGCCAGCCGTTCAGCACCGCCGGCAAGCGGAAGGGAACCAAGGATGCCCGGCACCTCTGGCCGCACATCGCCCGCGCCCTTGGCGTTCTACGACCCCGGCTCGCGGTCTTTGAGAACGTCGCAGGACACCTTTCTCTCGGATTCGACACCGTCCTTGGCGACCTTGCCGCCATCGGGTTCGATGCGGACTGGTGCTGTGTACGCGCGTCGGACATCGGCGCCGCGCACCAGCGCAACCGGCTTTTCGTCATCGCGTGGCCTGCCGACTCCGGCGGCGAGGGACTGGCGCGGGGGTGGGCAGAGAGGACAGCTGCCCACCGCCGTGACCTCCCTGCTGCCGACGCCGTCGACCTCGGAGGCGACGGGGGCGGGGCACGCGGCGCAGGGCGGGATGAACCTGCGGCACGTCGTCTCGCTGCTGCCGACACCAGTGGTCGGGGACTCCAAGGGCGCCCGTCAGGCGACCGCGCCGAACCCTCGCAGCAGTTCACCGACACTGACGGACCTGACGTTCAGCGGGGCACTGCTGCCGACTCCTCGCGCGTCGGAGAACGAGAACCGGCAGACGAAACGCTCGCCGTCGCAGGAAGCCGGGACGCACGGCAAGAGCCTGGCCGCCGAGGTGGGCTCGCTGCTGCCGACGCCGTGCGCGACGGACGGCAGCAACGGCGGACCGAACCAGCGCCGGGGCAAGGGGGACTTGACCCTTCCGTCGGCCGCGCACCGGATTGGGGCGAGTACGCCGGAGCGGTCCGCAGGTGGGAAACGGTCATCGGCCGCCCCGCCCCCGGGCCAGTTGACGCTCTGGGACGGCTGAACCCGCCCTTCGTCGAATGGCTCATGGCCCTGCCCTCCGGCCACGTCACCGGCGTTCCCGGCCTGTCCCGCACCGCACAGCTCAAGGCCCTGGGCAACGGCGTCGTCTGGCCCCAGGCCGTCGCCGCGCTGCGGATCCTGCTGGAGCGGACCGACCCGCGCGCGTGGGGGAGGGCAGCGGCGTGAAGTCACAGCCCCTCGTCGGCGCCGCCCTGTTCAACACCGTCATGGAGGCGGCCGGCTACCGCTGCCAGTGCAGCGGCCAGTGCGGCAACCCCCACGCCAAGGACGGCGGACGCTGCCCGCGCGAGCACGACCACTACACCAGCAAGCACGGCCGCCGGGTACGCCTCATGGCCGCGCCCGCCGACCCGCTCACCACCGATGTCGTTGCCGCCGCCCTTCCGGCGAGTGAGCTGCGTGCGTGGTGCGCCGACTGCCACACCGCCGCCGCCCGGCTTGCGAAGAAGCAACGGGCCATGGCGCCCGCCGACGATCCGCCGGGCCTGTTCGACCTCTGACCGAATAGCCCGGACATGGATGTCACCCCTGCGGGGGCTTGACATCCATCGGACTAGGACGAAACCCACCACTCCGGCTCCATTACCCGCCGCCGAGTAATGGGTCTTGTCCCTGGTCCGCAGAGTTCTGCCGCGAAAGCCTCGCGGTGCACCCCAGCACGGGGCCTGGCCTTGCCCGCCAAGACAGCGGCCGGGCCCCGTCATCCCTCCCAGAGAGAAGGAACTCTCAGTGAACCACCCCGACGACAACGAACTCTTCAACCGGCTCGAAGCCGAGATGACCGCCGACTCCGGCGCCGAGGTAGTCGACCTCAACAAGGCCCGATCGGCGCGCGGCGAGTCGGCCGACCCCGCCCCCGACTCCCGGCCGACCGAGTCGGCCGACCCGAGCGCCGACCGGTCGGCCGACTCGGCCGACGACGATGGCGACGACCGGCCGACGGTCATGGTCGACGGTCCGGCCCCCGCCGGTGTCGGCCTGATGGACCGGCTCCGGTCGGGTCAGCGGCGGGAGGTGGTCCCCGGGTGGGCGAAGTCCCGGCCGGAGTTCGTCACCGCGCTGGGCTGGCTCGGGGGCTACGCCTGGCACACCACCGCCTTCCACGCGGTGCGCCTGCCCTGGTACTCCCTCCGCCTCACCTTCCAGGCCCCCGCGGGGGTGGCGAAGTTCGTCGGCGGCACCCTGCGGTGGGTCGCCGACACCGAGGGCGACCCGCTGCGGCAGGTCGCCGCGCGGCGCGAGAACGTCGAGGAGTACCTGAAGCTGTCCCGGCAGCGCGACAACCGGGTCAAGCTGCGCAGCATCCTGTTGCTGCTCGCCGTCATCGTCGGCCCGGTCCTGGCCGTCGTGCTGTTCGTGCTCGCCCCGGCCTGGATGGAAGTCCTGGCGCTCGCGCTGCTGACGGCCGGGTTCGGATTCGCGGGGGCACCGGCCGACAAGCCCGTCATCTCCCGCGCGGTCGTCACGACCGAGGTGGAACGGCTCACCTCCGGCATCGTCGAACGCGCCCTGGGCGCCCTCGGTATCGCCGAGATCAACAAGGCCTTGGCGAAGGGCGGGGAGGGCATCAAGTTCCCCGCCCCGATCACCCGCGACGGCCCCGGCTGGCGCGCGGACGTCGACCTTCCGTACGGCGTGACCGTGCCGGACATCCTCGACCGGCGCGAAAAGCTCGCGTCCGGCCTGCGCCGCCCGCTGGGGTGCGTGTGGCCGGAGCCGGTCACCGACGAGCACGCCGGCCGCATGGTGCTGTGGGTCGGGGACCGGGCGCTGAACAAGGTGCCCTCGCCCACGTGGCCGCTGGCCAAGTCGGGTACGGCGTCGCTGTTCAAGCCGCTGCCGTTCGGCACCGACCAGCGCGGCCGTAACGTCGACCTGACGCTGATGTACGACAACGTGCTGATCGGCGCCATGCCCGGCATGGGCAAGACGTTCAGCCTGCGCACCCCGCTGCTCGCGGCGGCGCTGGACGTGCTCGCCGAGCTGCTGGTGTGGGAGCTGAAGGGCACCGGTGACCTGGACCCGCTGCGGAAGGTGGCGGCCGACTACGGCTCCGGCCCGGACGACGAGACGGCAGCGGCGGCGCTCGATTCGATCCGCTACGTCTACAAGGACCTGGAGCGCCGGGCCAAGGTCATCAGCTCCCTGCCCAAGGACAAGTGCCCGGAGAACAAGGTCACTCCGGCGCTCGCCGCGAACCGCTCGCTCGGGCTTCACCCGCTCGTGCTGGCGATCGACGAGTGCCAGGAGCTGTTCGCCCACGAGAAGTTCGGCAAGGAAGCCGGGGCCCTGTGCACGGCCATCATCAAGCGCGGCCGGGCCCTCGGGGTCATCCTGCTGCTGGCCACGCAGCGCCCCGACAAGGAGTCGCTGCCCCCGGCCATCAGTGCGAACGTGGGCACGCGGTTCTGCCTGCGGGTCATGGGCCAGATCGAGAACGACATGATCCTGGGCACGTCGAACTACAAGAACGGCATCCGCGCCACCTCGTTCACCAGGTCCGACAAGGGCATCGGCTACCTGGTCGGCGCCGCCGACGAGCCGCAGATCGTACGCGGCTACTACCTCGACAACCCGGCCGCCGACGCCATCTGCGAGCGCGCCCGCAAGGCCCGCATCGAGGCGGGCACGCTGCGCGGGATCGCCGCAGGCCAGGAACCGGAGCGGCGGGCGGCGGCGGATCCGCTGCTGGAGGACATCCTCGCCGTCGTTGCGGCGGATGAGGCCAAGCCGTGGAACGACGTCACCGTCGACCGGCTCGCCGAGCTGCGGCCGGAGAAGTACGGGCCGTGGGGCGAGATGGCCCCGGCGGACAAGGCGCGTCAGCTCACCACCGCGCTCAAGCCGTACGGCGTGAGCACCGGGCAGGTGGCCCGCCGGATCAACGGCAAGACCGTCAACCGCACCGGGTTCGAGCGCTCCCACATCGTCACTGTGATTGCGGAGCGTGACCGAAACCGGGACGCGGGCTGACGCCGAGCGGCCTCTAGCGCTAGGGGGCCGACCCTCTAGCGCTAGAGGTCCCGCTAGCGGCCCATACGGGCTTTGATCAGGCCGCTAGCCGATAGCGGCCCACCTGCGGAAACCCTCGAAAACCGCCCTGGGAGGCCCGTTGTGACTCCGATCCTGCTCGCTGTCACGCTCCTACTGATAGTCACGTTCGGTTACATGTCGGTGTGTGCGGCGAGCCCGTTCGGCACCTGCCGCAAGTGCAACGGCTTCGGCTTCGCCGTCACCACCGACCGCAAGGGACGGCCCAAGCGCGGCAAGACCTGTCGCCGCTGCAGGGGCCACGGCAAGCGCATCCGCGCTGGCCGCTGGCTCTACAACCGCGCCGCGCGCACCTACCGCGCCGGAACCGACACCCCCCGCCCGGAAGGCACCCGATGACCCTCACCGTCTCCGCCGTGCTGCTGTTCGGCGCCGCGTCCGCGTTCGCCATCAAGACCAAGTCCGCCGGAGGCTTCGCCGCCACCGTGCTCTTCCTGTTCGGGTTCTTCGCCGCCGGGACCGGCGCGTACGAGCCGATCCACAACCTCGTCCAGGCCGCTGCCGACTCGCTCGGCCAGCTCGGCAACTGAGAGGAGAGCGGCCCCGTGAACGCACACCTTCCCGCCGTACGGCCGGGCGTACCGGCCGCCCCGGCGTACGACCCGGTGACGCTCGACCTGTACCCGTCCGCCCCGGCGGCCGTGGAACTGTCCGCCGAGCGCGGCCCGGTGGTGTGGGTGCCCGACGCCTACGGGCGCATGGTCCCCATGCCCAAGCACCTTGCCCCGCCGCCCATGGCCATGCCGGAGCCGCGCGACCTGACCCCGCTGCCGCTGCTGGACCCCCTCGCTCAGCGCTTCCTTGGCGCGGGCCTCGGGGGCGGGGCACTGGCGGCCGGGACCGGCTACGGCATCGGCGAAGTCATCAACGCCGCCGCCGGGTTCGGCTCCGGCGCCGCGATGTGGATCGCCCTCGCCGTCCTCGCCTGGCGCATGCCCGCCCGCGCGCTCACCGACGGACGGCGCGGCAGCACGGTCCACATCCGCAAGGCCGTCATCAAGCGCAGCACCTTCAACGGCTGAGCAGACAGGAGCACACGCATGGACATCGACCCCGACGAGATCGTCACCGTCGAACTGCGCTGGGACAACGACGGATTGCCCGCGACCTACACCCGGGACATCACCCGCCGCCACCTCGGGGACCTGCTCTTGCAGATCGACGACATGGCGTCCGACACCGCCGAAAGGAACACGCTGTGAGCGCCCTCCTGATGCCCGTCGCGGCCCGCATCGCCGCCGCGCTGAACGCCGCCAACGGCACCGCCGAACACGAGACGGCCATGCGGCTGATGAAGGTCACAGAGGAAGCCGGAGAAGCGTCCGCCGCCTACATCGGCATGACCGGTCAGAACCCCCGGAAGAACATCACCCACACCACGGCCGACGTCGCCGAGGAACTGTGTGACGTCATCATCGCCGCCACCGTCGCCCTGCACTCCTTCACCGCCGCCCCGGCCGCCGATCTCACCGCCAAGCTCGATGCCGTCGCCCGCCGCCTGGCCGGCGACGCCCCCGGCGCCATGACCCACCACCTCGGCTGACGAGAGGAGCGGCGTGTTCGAGATCCGCGTCATCTGCGAGCCGGACGACACCGACCGCATCAGCGCCGCCGTGGCCGCCGCATTCGACACCGGCCCGGCCCGGCAGTACCCCACCCGCGACGGCCGACGCACCCGGCTGTACTTCACGGCCGACCACCGCAACCACCACACCAACGGCACGTCCACCGAAAGCGAGTGATCCGCATGTCCGTGGGAGAGACCCCGCTCACCCTCGTCGGCAACCTCACCGACGAACCCGAACTCCGCTTCACCCCCAGCGGCGCGGCCATGGCGAAGTTCTCCGTCGCCTCCACCCCGCGCGCCTACGACAAGACCTCGGGCCAGTGGCAGGACGGCACGGCCATGTTCATCCGCTGCACCGCGTGGCGCGACCTCGCCCAGCACATCGCCGACAGCCTCGCCAAGGGCACCCGCGTCGTCGTCACCGGCCGTCTGCGTCAGCACAACTGGCAGACCCCAGAGGGAGAGAACCGCTCGATGCTCGCGCTGGAGGTCGACGACATCGGCCCGTCCCTGCGGTTCGCCACCGCCGACGTCACCCGCGTCCAGCGCAACAGCAACGGCGCCGGGCCGTCCAACGGCGGATGGGGAACCCCCGCCAGCACCCCGGCCCCGGCCGGGTGGGGCACACCGTCGACGGGCGACGAGCCCCCGTTCTAGATACGCCCGGGGTGGGTGCCGTCTCGCCAAAGCCTGCACCCACCCCGGTTCCTCCCTGTCCCTCCAAGGAACCAGGAGAACTCCCAGCATGCCTCACTTCGCCGACACCGCGCGAGAGCGCACCCCCCGGCGTCCAAGCGCCCCCGGCGGCCATCTGCGAGCCGCCCTCGCGCTCGCCGTGCGCGGCGTGCCCGTGCTGCCCGTGCGGGCGGGGAAGGTGCCGTTCGGGAACTGCCGTGCGTGCGCCAAGAACACCTGCGGCGGACGGCCGAACATGAAGGATCCCGGCCCCTGCCGCTGCCCCGCACCCTGCCACGCGTGGGCCGCTGCCACCACCGACCGGGACATCATCGTGTCTCCGCTGTGGGCGGCGGCATGGGAGCAGGCGGTGTGCGTCGGCTACCACCCCGGCGGGACGCGGCTGACCGTGGTGGACCTCGACAACCCGGCGGCCGTCGCATGGGCCCGCGGGACCCTGCCCGCCACCCGCATCGTGGCTACGACACGCGGCGAGCACTGGATCTACCAGGGCGCCATGCCCTCGCACAACGCCGTGCGGCCCGGCGTCGACGTCAAGTCCCTCATGGCTTACGCCCGCTGGCTCGGCCCCGGCACCGGGACCATGGCCGCCCTGCCGCCCGCCGTCCGCGCACTGGCCGAACGGGAAGACACCACCCCCGCCCGCTGGGAGGTGGTCTCTTCCACCCCCGCCCGCGCCGTGTGGGACCGGTCAGTCGCCACCGGGTGCCGCCACACGGAACGGTTCGTGCGCACCGGCCTGGAACACGGTCTCGCCCTCGTCCGCGAGCGCACCGAATCCGGCGCCGGATCGCAGGCGTTCGGCGTGGCCCGGTTCGTCGCCGTGCAGCACACCGACTGCCCCGGCCCCTGCGGCCTGGAGGTGCTCGCCGAGGAGATCGTGTCGGCCGCCGTCGCCGTCGGGGTCCCCGAGGCGTACGCCCGCCGGGCCGTCGGCAACGGACTGGGAGTCGCAGCGTGACCGACGCGGAAGAACTCCCCCCGCCCACTCACCCGATGGCTGTCGCCCGCCGTCTGCTGCCGGACTGGCAGACCGACGACGGACGGATGATGTACCGGCGCTGGCGTGCCTCATGGATGCGCTGGAACGGAACCTGCTGGCGCGAGCTGGACGAAGCCCAGGTACGCAAGGCCATGTACGAGCGGCTCGAACATGCCGTCTTCCTCGCCCCCGGCAAGGACGGGGAACCCGAGGAACGCGACTGGGCGCCGACGAAACCGAAGATCAGCAACTTGCTCGACGCGCTCGGATCCATCACCCTGCTGCCCACCGACACCGACGCGCCGGCCTGGCTCGACACCGACGGCGGCATGGTGGACGCGGCGAGCGAGGGCCCGATCGTGGCCTGTGGGAACGGGCTGTTGCGGATCCGGGACCGCGCGCTTCTGCCGCACGGCCCGCACTTCTTCAACCTCGTCTCCGTCCCCTTCGCCTACGACCCCACCGCGAGCGCACCCACCTGGGAACGCTTCCTGGCGCAGATCTGGCCCAACGATCCCGACGCCATCCAGGCCGTACAGGAGTGGTTCGGTTACGTGCTCTCCGGCCGCACCGACCAACAGAAGATCCTGCTCATGGTCGGCCCGTCCCGCTCCGGCAAAGGCACCATCGCTCGCGTCCTCAAACAGCTGATCGGCAAGGAGAACCTCGCCGGGCCCACCCTCGCCGGACTCGGCACGAACTTCGGTCTGTCCACCCTCGTCGGCAAGCCCCTCGCGGTCATCTCCGACGCCCGTCTGTCCGGCAACGACAACAGCCAGGTCGTAGAACGGCTGTTGACCATCTCCGGCGAGGACACCATCGACGTGGACCGCAAGTACCGCGAGGTGTGGACCGGCAAGCTCCCCACCCGGCTGATGATCCTGTCCAACGAACTGCCGTACTTCGGCGACTCATCCGGGGTCATCGCCCGCAGGTTCGTGGTGCTCAACATGACCGTGTCGTGGCTGGGCAAGGAGGACCCCACGCTGTTCGACCGGCTCATCACGGAGATGCCCGGGATCCTGAACTGGGCCCTGGACGGACTTGCCCGGCTCCAGGCCAAGGGCCGGATCACGGAACCGTTGTGCAGCCGGGAAGCGGTCACCACCATGCAGGACACCGCATCGCCCACCAGCGCGTTCGTCCGCGAACGCTGCACCACCGGACCCACGTGCAACGTCCCCGTGGACACGCTGTGGGCGGTCTGGCGGGACTGGGCCGAGGACAACGGCGTCAAGGCTGGCACGAAACAGGTCTTCGGCCGCAACCTCCTGTCCGTCATCCCGCAGCTCAACCGCACCCGCCCCCGGGACGCGTACGGCCGGCAGGTGGCCATCTACACCGGAATCACGCTGAACGTCTCCGAACCACATCGGCCTGAGTCGTGACTCATCGCGACTCACGCCCCCACCACCCCGCTCTGAGTCGCGATGAGTCACGTCTCAGAGCAATGTCACTCCAACTCACGGAGGGCCCCGTGAGCGCGACCGCCCCTCCCCCGGCCGACCCGCGCGCCACCCTTCGCGGCGGACTTCCGGACCGGTACCTCACCCCCGACGACATCGCCGAGATGTTCGAGGTGCCCAAAGAGACCGTCTACCAGTGGCGCAAGAAGCGCACCGGTCCGCCCGGATTCCGCATCGGCAAGCACGTCCGCTACGACCCCGCCGACGTCCGCGCCTACATCGTTCAGCGCAAAAACGCCGAGCACGAAGCCGCATAGCCGAACAATCACCGCACGCAGCAGGGAGGGCCCCCGGCTCTCCCTGCTGCGTTTCGAGAAAGGACCGCCGCCACATGGCAGGCCACATCCAAGACCGCTGGTACAAGACCGAGAAAGACGCGAACGGCAAAGAGTTCAAGGTCAAAAGCGACCGCTACGGCACCGGTCTGCGCTACAGGGCTCGGTACATCGGCCCCGACGGCACCGAGAAGTCCAAGAGCTTCCCCGACGGACAGAAGCGGCTCGCCGAAAAATGGCTGACGAAGACGGAAGCCGATATGGACAGCGGCACTTACGTGGACCCGGCCGCCGGCCGGACGACATTCGGGCAGTACGCCGAGAAGTGGCTGAGCACCCAGACCACCGACCTGACGACCCGCGAGACGGTCACCTCTGCGGTTCGCGGTCATGCGATCCCCTATATCGGGACGCGCCCTCTCGGTTCCTTCAAGCCGGAACACATTCGGGACTGGCTGAGTGAGCTGGAACGGGCCGTACCCGCGTCGTCGTACCGGCGGGTGATCTACAACAACGTGTCGACGATCCTCAATGCGGCCGTCGATGACGGTCACCTGTTGAAGAACCCGTGTCGTGCGCAGTCCGTACGCCCTCCTGCGCCGGGAACCGGCCGGGTAGTGCCGTGGACGGCTGAGCGCGTCTTCGGCATCCGGGAGGCACTGCCGGAGCGCTTCCGCGCAGCGGTCGACCTCGGGGCGGGATGCGGCCTGCGGCAAGGGGAGATCTTCGGGCTACCCGTCGACGAAATCGACTTCGATTCCGGATGGCTGCACATCGTGAACCAGGTCAAGGTGACGACCGGAGGTCTCGTGTTCGGTCCGCCGAAGCGGAACAAGCTCCGTGACGTTCCCCTGCCCGATCGCGTGGCGGACGTCCTCAAGAGCCACGTGAAGGCATTCCCGCCGGTCTCGGTCACCCTGCCGTGGCTCCGGAAGGACGGCCGCCGGGTGACGCGGCAGCTGCTGTTCACCCGCCTTGACGGTGCGGGCGCGGTACGGCGAACCGACTTCAACGACCGCGCTTGGAAGCCCGCTCTCGTCGCGGCCGGGGTGATACCGGAGCCGAAGCCGGGCGAGCGCCATCAGGCCGCTCGGGAGCACGGCATGCACGCGCTCAGGCACTTCTATGCTTCGGTCCTGCTGGACGCTGGCGAGAACGTCAAGGCCCTGAGTAACTACCTCGGACACAACGATCCGGGATTCACGCTCCGGGTCTACACACACCTCATGCCCAGCAGTGATGCACGAGCCCGGACAGCCGTGGACGGCCTTTACGAAGGCGCCATTCCAGCACGCGACGGCCTCGGACGGACGGCACCTGACAGTTTGCGATAGGGGACCGAGGCGCAATCTACTCGAAATAATGCCGCGCCCTATGAAACCAGTAACCCCGGATGTGCAACGAATCCGGGGTTACTGAACCTCTGGGCCGCCACATAGATGCTATGGGCCGGGTGGCAATAGGTGCTGGACACACGACGCCAGCGTGGGCCACCACGCCCTGTCCTTGGAAACCACGTAAGTGATAGCAGGCGATGAAGCTAGTCGCCCTTGTACGTACGCGTCCCAGCAGTCGTAAGCGCCTACTTCTGGTGCGAGATTTTTGATCATCAACCCGTAATCCATGCAATCAGCATACATGCGGGCAATAATCAGTACCCTGGCCCGCTCTTCATCACCTTCAGGAGGCATAGGGGCGCCCTCATGGAAATATTTCACGATGCCAGGATCTTGAAACAGGAGACTGCCGATATTATGCAGTCGTTCAATGCTGTTATAGATAGCCGATGCGGCAGAAATCCCGTTGTTAATTTCCGTCTGCTGGATTAATGACCTGGTTTGCAGCGCAGAAAACAGGATCGTCGCAAGCGCCGCCGCCGACGCTATAATCCCGAAAATAAGCGTTCCCACTCAACCCCCAACGCTCTACACTCCTGGCGTAATGTTCCCTGCGGCGGGGGGCGCGGAAACGTGCTCGCGTTTCGCGGCGCCGGCGTGCGCTCCATACAAGCCAGAGACTCGACGGGGTCTCTGCGCACACGCCGCCACACGCGAGCCGAAGGCGACGGTCGCGCAGTACTGCCGAGGCTCACGGCCCACGCACGGCCCAGAGTCATCGAGACGAAGACAGGGCCGACGGTGCCGTGACCGTCGGCCCTGCGTGTCGCATTAACAAGACCCGCCCTGACCTGCCCTTACAGCACCGGCAGGTTCTTCCGCAGCTCGAACGCGGTGACCTCGCTGCGGTACTCCTCCCACTCCTGGCGCTTGTTGCGCAGGAAGAAGTCGAAGACGTGCTCGCCGAGTGTCTCGGCGACCAGGTCGCTGCGCTCCATGAGGGTGAGGGCCTCGCCGAGGTTCTGCGGGAGGGGCTCGATGCCCATGGCGCGGCGTTCGGCGTCGGAGAGGGCCCAGACGTCGTCCTCGGCGCCCGGCGGGAGCTCGTAGCCCTCTTCGATGCCCTTGAGGCCGGAGGCGAGGAGGAGGGCGTAGGCCAGGTACGGGTTGGCGCCGGAGTCGATGGAGCGGACCTCGACGCGGGCCGAGCCGGTCTTGCCGGGCTTGTACATCGGGACGCGGACCAGCGCGCTGCGGTTGTTGTGGCCCCAGCAGATGTACGAGGGGGCCTCGCCGCCGGCGCCCGCCGTGCGCTCGGAGCCGCCCCAGATGCGCTTGTAGGAGTTCACCCACTGGTTGGTGACCGCCGAGATCTCGGCGGCGTGCTTCAGCAGGCCCGCGATGAAGGACCGGCCGACCTTGGAGAGCTGGAACTCCGCGCCCGACTCGTAGAAGGCGTTGCGGTCGCCCTCGAAGAGGGAGAGGTGGGTGTGCATGCCCGAGCCCGGGTGCTCGGAGAACGGCTTGGGCATGAACGTCGCCTGGACGCCCTGCTCCAGCGCCACCTGCTTCATGACCAGCCGGAACGTCATGATGTTGTCGGCCGTGGAGAGCGCGTCCGCGTACCGCAGGTCGATCTCCTGCTGGCCCGGCGCGCCCTCGTGGTGCGAGAACTCGACCGAGATGCCCATCGACTCCAGCATGGTGATCGCCTGGCGGCGGAAGTCCATGCCGATGTTCTGCGGGGTGTGGTCGAAGTAGCCGGAGTTGTCGGCGGGGGTGGGGCGCGAGCCGTCGAGCGGGCGGTCCTTCAGGAGGAAGAACTCGATCTCGGGGTGGGTGTAGAAGGTGAAGCCGAGGTCCGAGGTGCGGGCCAGGGCGCGCTTCAGGACGTACCGCGGGTCCGCGAAGGACGGCGAGCCGTCGGGCATCAGGATGTCGCAGAACATCCGGGCCGTGCCGGGGGCCTCGGCGCGCCACGGCAGCACCTGGAACGTGGACGGGTCCGGCTTGGCGATCATGTCGGACTCGTAGACCCGGGCGAAGCCCTCGATCGCCGAGCCGTCGAAGCCGATGCCTTCGTCGAAGGCCTGTTCCAGCTCGGCCGGGGCCACGGCGACGGACTTGAGGAAGCCCAGCACGTCCGTGAACCACAGGCGTACGAACCGGATGTCGCGCTCCTCCAAGGTCCGGAGCACGAACTCCTGCTGCTTGTCCATCTTCCGCTTCCCCATCCTTGCTGGTCAGGCCGCCTGCTCCCGGTCCCACGGGAGAGCGGTCGGGCACCCGAGCATCACACCACAACAGCATTTCATGCGCGTTGCGGACCTTGATCGCACCGGCGTCCTCGGCCTGAACGGCTCCCGTACGGCAGGTGTACCGCTCTGCCGCCCATCTTGCCTGCTCGCGGCCGTATCCGTAATGGCCGATCCCAGTTCCTGGTGACGGACGCCACGGCTCTTAAATTTGAATCTCAGATGCAAGTTTTACTAGCGTGGACACCAGCCGATCCGTTCGGTCGAGCCACAAGGAGCCCCGATGCTGTCCGAGCCGTCCGCAGCCACCGTCCGCGCCAGCCTCCCCGCCGTCGGCGCGGCCATCGGCGAGATCACCGAGCGTTTCTACGCCCGGCTCTTCGCCGCCCACCCCGACCTGCTGAAGAACCTCTTCAACCGCGGCAACCAGGCCGCCGGCACCCAGCGGCAGGCGCTCGCCGGCTCCATCGCCGCGTTCGCCGCGCACCTGCTGGACCACCCGGACCAGCGACCCGACGCGATGCTCGGGCGCATCGCCCACAAGCACGCCTCCCTCGGGGTCGCCCCCGAGCAGTACGACGTCGTCCACGAGCACCTCTTCGCCGCCATCGTCGAGGTGCTCGGCGAGGCCGTCACCCCCGAGGTCGCGGCCGCCTGGGACGAGGTCTACTGGCTGATGGCGAACGCGCTCATCGCGATCGAGAAGCGGCTGTACGAGGAGAGCGGCGAGCCCGGCCTGCGGCCCTGGGAGGTCGTCGAGCGGGTCGTGGAGACCGCCGACGTCGTGACCTTCCGGGTGCGGCCGGCGGACGGCGGGGCTGCGGTGCGCGGCTTCCGCGCCGGGCAGTACGTCTCCGTGGGCGTCGCCCTTCCCGACGGCGCCCGCCAGATACGCCAGTACAGCCTCTCCGGCGCGCCGGGCGAGTCGGTCCGCCAGTTCAGCGTCAAGGTGGACGGCGAGGTCTCCCGGCACCTGCACGCACACGTGCGCGAAGGTGACGTCGTGGAGCTGTCGGAGCCGTACGGCGACCTCGTCATCGAGGACAGCGGCGACCGCCCCCTGCTGCTCGCCTCCGCCGGCATCGGCGTGACCCCCATGGTCGCGATGCTGGCCGCGCTCGCGGCCGACGGCCACGACGCCCCGGTGACGGTCGTGCACGGCGACCGCTCCCCCGCCGACCACGCCCTGCGCGCGGACCACGACACCTACGCCACGAAGCTCCCGGACACCGCCGTCCACCTCTTCTACGAGCGCGACGCCGAGCCCGGCACCCGCACCGGCCTGGTCGATCTCACCGACATCGACATCGCACCCCGCACCCGCGCGTACCTGTGCGGCCCACTCCCCTTCATGCGCGCGGTCCGCACCCAACTGATCGAAAAGGGCGTCTCCCCGGCCGACATCCACTACGAGGTGTTCGGCCCGGACCTCTGGCTGGCAGCGGCGTAAGCTTCGGCGCCCCGCCAGGGGCGCGGGGAACTGCGCGAGAAACCACGATGGCGCCGCACCCGCCAGACGGCAGACCGCGGCACCCCGGCAGGCGCTAGACCAACCCCGGCCGCCTGGAAATACCGAGCAGCAAAGCCCCCGTCGGCTCCCCCACCATGTCCGCCACCGTCACCGGGTCCAGCGAGGCGAAGAACGCCTCCTGGGCCCGCCGCAGCGCCCCGCGCAACCGGCACGCGGAGCTGAGCGGGCAGGGCGTGGCGTTGGTCGCGGTGCCGTCGCAGTCGACGACGTCACCGTCGCCCTCGAACCTCCGCACCAGCGCCCCCACCGAGGCCGTACGCCCCTTCTCGGTCAGCGTGAGCCCGCCACCCCGGCCGCGCCGGGCGTCGACCAGCCCGAGGTGCTGCAGTTCGGCGACCACCTTCGCGGCGTGCGTGTACGGCACGTCCATGTCCGCCGCGACCTCGCGGGTCGTCGGGCTGGACTCGCCCGCTACGGCGAGCCGCATCAGGAGACGCAGAGCCAGGTCGGTGGAGCGCAACAGCCTCATGACGGCCAGCGTAGGTAATGCGCATCCGTGATTCAAATTATCGGTTTCCTGTCGATTCGCAGGTCTTTCCAGCTCTTTCCTGTGCCCTCCCTACGACTGGCCCCATCTCCCCCATTACGATCAGCGAGCCCCACCGTCCACGTCCCTTTCCCCCAGAAGGACACACCTCATGGGTTCCGCGAAGAACAAGGCCGCCGGCGCCGAACGCAAGGCGCGCATAGAGCAGATGCGTCGCGCGGAGCAGGCCCGTGAGCGGCGCAACCGGATGCTGACGATCGGCGCGAGCGTCGTGGTCGTGGCCGGTCTCGTCGTCGGCGGTGTGGTGCTCGTCAACTCGCAGTCGGACAAGAGCGACAGCTCCAGTGACGCGAAGGGCAGCTCCGGGGACTCCGGGCACTTCACCACCGGCAGCGACGGCGTGCGCACCTGGTCGGGCAAGCTCTCCCGCACCCATGTCACGGGGACCGTGAAGTACCCGATGCACCCGCCGGTCGGCGGCAACCACAACCCGGTGTGGCTCAACTGCAACGGCAACGTCTACACCAAGGCCGTGAAGGACGAGAACGCCGTGCACGCGCTCGAACACGGCGCGGTCTGGGTGACGTACACCGACAAGGCGAAGAAGTCCGACGTGGACACGCTGGCGGCGAAGGTGAAGCAGACGCCGTACTCGCTGATGAGCCCGTACACGAACCAGACCTCCCCGATCGAGCTGTCGGCGTGGGGCCACCAGCTGAGCGTGACGAGCGCCGACGACCCGAAGGTCGCGAAGTTCTTCGAGACGTACGTACAGGGCAAGCAGACCCCGGAGCCGGGCGCCTCCTGCACCGGCGGGACGATGTGACGTGAGGAAGCACATCGGCTGGATCGCCGGGACCACGGCGGCCGTGCTGGTCGCGGCCGGTGCGATCACCTACGCGGTCGCCGAGGACGGGGGCGGCTCCGGCCAGGGCGTGCCGAGCGCGGACGGGGCCGACGCGGGGTTCGCGCGGGACATGGCGGTCCACCACCAGCAGGCCGTGGAGATGTCGTACATCGTCCGCGACCGCACGACGGACACGGACGTACGGCGGCTCGCCTACGACATCGCGCAGACGCAGGCCAACCAGCGCGGCATGCTGCTGGGCTGGCTGGACCTGTGGGACCTGCCGAAGGTGTCGGCGAAGCCGCCGATGTCCTGGATGGGCATGGGCGACATGCCCGAGCGCGGGGACGGCTCGCTGATGCCGGGCATGGCGACCGACACGGAGCTGAAGAAGCTCGGGACCCTGAACGGCAAGCAGGCGGAGATCTTCTACCTGCAGCTGATGACGGACCACCACAAGGGCGGCATCCACATGGCCGAGGGATGCGTGGCCAAGTGCACCGTCGAGGTGGAGAAGAACCTCGCGCAGGGCATGGTGGACGCGCAGCAGTCCGAGCTGGCGACGATGAAGCAGATGCTGAAGGAGCGGGGCGCGAAGCCGCGCGACTGAACGGGCGCACAACGGCCGTACAACCGGGGGGATTTGTCGACTTAACGGCACCGCAAGGGCCTGCCGACAATCGCAATCAATCCGTAACGTTCGGCGTGCGACCGAAAACCGGCCAAAGACCCCCAATAAAGGCCCACTTGGGGTTTCCTTGGCTCTTTCATTCCCCTGGCATGAACAGTTCACCGAAAGAGTGACGTCCACCGCGTGATCGATTCACGGGCCGTTCCGCCGCTGGCCTCCTGGTGATCACGCGCGACCGACCACTCCATGCGACGAACCGCATAGCAGGGGGCAGTATGAGATCCAACCGTGCCAAGGTGCGGGCCAGCGTGAGCATGGCAGCGACACTGCCGATGATCGCCGGCGCGCTCGCGCTCGGCATACCCGCGGCGCACGCCGCGGACAACCCGGCCCGTGACACCCTCAAGGGCACCAAGCCCACCTGGGCCACGGCCAAGGCGGACAAGGGCGCCACCAGCAACAGCGCGCAGGTCAAGGCCCGGGTCTACCTGGCCGGCCAGGACGCCAAGGGCCTCGCGGCCTACGCGAAGGCGGTGTCCGACCCGAGCTCGCCGCTGTACGGCAAGTACCTCAGCGCCCAGCAGGTGCAGGCCCGCTACGGCGCCACCAAGGCCCAGGTGAAGGCCGTCAAGTCCTGGCTGACCGCCTCCGGCCTGACGGTCACCGAGGTCACCCAGCACTACATCGCCGTCTCCGGCGACGTCTCCGCCGTCGAGCAGGCGTTCGGCACCCAGCTGCACAACTACGCCAAGGGCTCCAAGACGTACCGCGCCCCGGCGAAGACCGCGTCGGTGCCGGCCTCCGTCAGCTCCGCCGTCCTGACCGTCACCGGCCTGGACAACGCGCCGCACAAGGCGACCCACGACGACACGCTGCCTCCCCCGGCCGGCGTGTTCAAGAACTCCGGGCCGTTCTCGTCGTACTACGGCTCGAACGTCGCGACCTCGCTGCCGAGCGCGTACGGCTCGAAGATCCCGTACGCCGTCCAGGGCTACACCGGCAAGCAGCTGCGGGCCGCCTACGGCGCCGGCTCCTACACCGGCAAGCACGTGCGCGTCGCGATCACCGACGCGTTCGCCTCGCCGACCATCGCCTACGACGCCGGCACCTACGCCAAGGCGCACGGCGACGCGGCCTGGAAGACCAGCCAGCTGCACCAGGTGCTCCCGGCGAACTACACCAACACCGGCGCCGACGAGTGCGACGCCTCCGGCTGGTACGGCGAGGAGACCCTCGACGTCGAGGCCGTGCACGCGGTCGCGCCGGACGCCGACGTCACCTACGTGGGCGCCGCGTCCTGCATGGACAGCGACCTGCTGGACTCCCTCAGCAAGATCGTCGACAACCACCTGGCCGACATCGTCTCCAACTCCTGGGGCGACATCGAGGGCAACGAGACCCCCGACATCGCGGCCGCCTACGACCAGGTCTTCCAGCTGGGCGCGGTGCAGGGCATCGGCTTCTACTTCTCCTCCGGCGACAACGGCGACGAGGTCGCCAACACCGGTACGAAGCAGGTCGACACCCCGGCCAACTCCGCCTGGGTGACCGCGGTCGGCGGTACCTCGCTGGCCGTCGGCAAGGGCGACAAGTACCTGTGGGAGACCGGCTGGGGCACCGAGAAGGCCTCGCTGTCCACCGACGGCAAGAGCTGGACCAACTTCCCCGGCGCGTTCACCTCGGGCGCGGGCGGCGGCACCAGCAAGACGGTGACCGAGCCGTACTACCAGAAGGGCGTCGTCCCGGACTCCCTCGCGAAGGCCAACAGCACCACCGGCAACCGCGTGGTCCCGGACATCTCGGCGATCGCCGACCCCAACACGGGCTTCAAGGTCGGCCAGACCCAGACCCAGGCGGACGGCACCGAGGCGTACAGCGAGTACCGCATCGGCGGCACCTCGCTGGCCGCGCCGGTCATCGCCGCGGTCCAGGCCCTGGCCCAGGAGGCGCGCGGCGGCAAGGCGATCGGCTTCGCCAACCCGCTGATCTACTCCAAGTACGGCACCAAGGCCTACCACGACGTCACCGACAACCCGACCGGCTCCGGTCTCGCCGTCGCCCGCGTCGACTTCGCCAACGGCTACGACGCCACCGACGGCCTGCTGACCTCGGTCCGCAGCCTCGGCAAGGACAGCTCCCTGTCCGCGGTCAAGGGCTACGACGACGTCACCGGCGTCGGCACCCCGGCCGGCGGCTACGTCACCTCGTACCGCAACACCAAGCACTGACCCGCTGAACGAAGGGGCGTGAGGTCCGCACAGGGCCTCACGCCCCTTTGCGTTGCGCCACTTGAGGGAGGCGACGAAGGGGGCCCGGGCGGCGGCGCCGATTCTTCAGGCGCGGTCCCTGCGGTTCATGCGACGTATGGCGCTCACGGTGCCCACGACGGCCACGAGTGCCGACCCGGCGATCGAGATGCGGATGGTCAACGCGTCGGGGAGGTGGTGATGCCGGACCCAGTAGATTCCGTCGGCCAAAGCGACCCCCGCCAGGCAGGCAGCCCAGATCGACAGGGCTTTGGATGCGAACAACCGGAGACGTCTGGCGGCCATGAAGGCATGATGCGGCCACACGCCTGCGCCTGGCCAGAGGACGGGCTACGACGACGGGACCGGCGCGGGCACACGGTTGTGAGGGTTCGGGGAAGGAAGCGGGACTCTGGTTGCCGTCGGTGGGGGCGGCCTGGAGTATCGGCGCAATTGCCGTTGCTCCGGGGGGAGTTGTCGTGCCGATTCTGTTCGCTCTGTTGGCGGCCGCCGGGGTGGCTGTCCTGTTGATGCTGTCGGTGCAGCGCCGCGAGCAGCACCGGGAGACGTTGCGGGCCACTCTGCTGCAGACGCAGGTGGAGCTGTTGAAGGCCGCCGCGGCCGATCCGGAGCTGGCCCGGGCCGCGGCGGGGCCGCAGTTCGGCGGCTCGGAGGGGGAAGAGGCGCGCCGGCACCTGTTCTTCGAGGCGCAGGTGACCGCCTGGGAGCTGCAGTGGCGCATCGGCGCCATGTCCCGGCACCAGCTCCACGCACAGGCCTCGGCGCTGCTGGCCGCCGAGGAGGGGCGCCGGTACTGGGAGCGGGCCCGCGCCAACCGGGCCGGCCTGACCGGCGACGACGACAAGCTGCGCGCCTTCACCAAGGTCTTCGACGAGGCCCGGCAGACGCTGCGGCACGCCGACGCGAGCTGAGCCGACGCGGCCGACGGTCAGTCGGCCTTCTTCTGTGCGGCCTTGAGGATCTGGTCGACATCGAGGGTGACCTGGGCACCGATCGACGCGGGCAGCGTGGCGGTCTCGCCGGGCGAGCACGGACGGTGGTGCTCGTACTGCTCGCCGCTGGGATCGGTGAGCACGTGGACGCGCTGGTGCTTGCGGTCGACGATGACGTAGACCGGAACCTTGGCCTGGGCGTAGGCGAAGGCCTTGGTCTTCAGGTCGTCCTTCCAGTTGCTGGAGGTGACCTCCAGGACGAGACGGAAGCAGACCGGGTCGTAGGCGTTGTTCTCGACGAGGTGGTCGTCGATGTCGGCGTCCACGATCGCGAGGTCGGGGATGGCGTAGTCCTCGGCTCCGGTGGGCAGCCAGAGGCCGACGTTCTGGAGGACCTCGGCGTCGCCATCGTGCAGCCCCGCCGCGATGAAGAGGCACATGAGGTCGGTCAGGACACAGGCATGCCGAGCATCCCGCAACGGGGTGACGAGGAGGTGGCCTCCGATGATCTCGACTCGGTAGCCCGGATGCCGTTCCATGATCTCGTCGGCGATGGCCGCGAGCGAGAAGAATCGGTCGTCGGAGGGCTGCTCGATGACTTCGGCGGGCATGGCGTGTCTCCCGGGGGCGGACGTCGAGAGCATCATCGTGGGCTGATCGGATCGTCGGCGGCCCGTCCGAACGGCTTCACCCGAAGGTGAACATCCCGCCTGCGCCTTGACGGCCGGGGCGCATGGGCGACCCGGCCGGGATGCGGCCGTCAGGAGGAGTGCACCGGCTCCGCGGCCTCCGGGACGTGCGAGGCGATCACGCGTTCGCGGCCGGTGGGCGGAATCGTCCGGCTGCGGTCCACCGCGAAGGCCACGGCGGCGACGCCCAGGCCGAGGATCGCGAGGGCGGCGCCCGCCAGGGCCGGGGAGGTGGCGCCGAAGCCTGCGGCGAGGGCGGCGCCGCCGATCCAGGCGCCGCCGGCGTTGGCGAGGTTGAAGGCGGCCTGGTTGGCGGAGGAGGCGAGGGAGGGGCCCGCGGCGGCGCGCTCCATGACCATGAGCTGGAGGGGCGAGCCGGTGATGAAGGCCGCGATGCCCAACAGGACGACGGCCAGGGCCGCGCTCCACTCCGTTCGCATCAGGACCGGGAAGAGGAGCAGGACGGCGACCATGGACGCGAGGCCGCCGAAGAGCGTGCCGCGCATCGCGTGGTCGGCGAGGCGGCCGCCGACGAGGTTGCCGATGGTGGCGCCGACGCCGAAGAGGGCGAGGAGGAGGGTGACGCTGCCTTCGGCGTAACCGGCGGAGTGGGTCAGCATCGGCGTGATGTAGCTGTACGCGGAGAAGAGGGCGCCGAAGCCGACCACCGTGGTGGCGAGGGCCAGCCAGACCGGCAGGGAGCGCAGGGCGGTGAGTTCGCCGCGCAGGCCGGAGGCGGGGGCCGGGGTGTGCGTGGGGTGGATCAGGAAGTACACCGCGGCCATCGCCGCGACGCCGATCAGGCTCACGCCGAGGAAGGTGGCCCGCCAGCCGAGGTGCTGGCCCATGAGGGTGGCGACCGGGACGCCCGCGATGTTGGCGACCGTCAGGCCCATGAACATCAGGGAGACCGAGCGGGCCTTGCGCTCCGGGGCCACCAGGCCGGTGGCGACGACCGCGCCGACGCCGAAGAACGCGCCGTGCGGGAGGCCGCTGAGGAAACGGGCGGCGAGCAGGGAGTCGTAGCCGGGGGCCAGCGCCGAGAGCGCGTTGCCGGCCACGAACAGGCCCATCAGGGAGACGAGGACCGTGCGGCGGGGCAGGCGCGCGGTGAGCGCGGCCAGGAGCGGGGCGCCTATGACGACGCCCAGCGCGTACGCCGAGACCAGGTGGCCGGCGGTCGGGATCGAGATGTGCAGGTCGTCGGCGACGTCGGGCAGCAGCCCCATCATCACGAATTCGGTGGTGCCGAGACCAAAAGCGCCGACGGCCAGGGCGAGCAGGGCCAGGGGCATGAAGGGCTTTGCCTTTCGGGGAGCGGGGTTCGCGGGGTTCCGTGCTTTCTAAGTTCAGCTACGGAACAAAGTGTCCCAGCTCCAGTATTCCGGCAGGTTACGACCCGGTGTCCGATTGTCCTTACAAGGGCGAAGACGCCTCGCTGACCAGCGGGTTTTACGAACCCGATGTGGTCAGGTTCACACGTGCGGCGATCGGCAGGTGATCGCTGCCGGTCCGCGGCAGGGTCCAGGAGCTCTCCGGCTCCACGCCCCTGACCATGATCTGGTCGATCCTGGCCATCGGGAACGAGGCCGGCCAGCTGAACCCGAACCCACTGCCCGCCGCGCCCTGCGTGGAACGCAGCTGCGAGGTGACGGCGTTGAGGGAGCGGTCGTTCATGGTGCCGTTGAGGTCGCCGAGGAGGATCACCCGCGGCAGGCTCTCGTCGGCGATGGCCTCGCCCAGCGCGTCCGCGCTCTTGTCCCGCTGCCGGGCGGTGAACCCGGCGTTCATCTTCACGCGGACGGAGGGGAGATGGGCGACGTACACCGCGAGCGGGCCGTCCGGCGTGGCGACCGTGGCGCGCATGGCCCGTACCCAGCCCAGTTTGATGTCGACGGCCTTCACCCCGGTCAGCCGGTACTTGCTCCACAGCCCGACGGTGCCCTCGACCGCGTGGTACTTGTACGTCGACGCCAGCGCCTTCTCGTACGTCGGTACGGCCGACGCCTTCAGTTCCTCCAGGGCCACCACGTCGGCCCCGGAGGCGGCGAGGCTCGTCGCCGTACCGGCCGGGTCGGGGTTCTCGGCGTTGACGTTGTGCGTGGCCACCGTGAAGTCGCCGCCGGTGCCGGCCTTGTCGGTGAGTAGTCCGCCGAACATGTTCAGCCAGACGATGAACGGGAGCAGCACGGCGATCAGGGCCGTCGCCGACTTGCGCACCACGCCGATCAGGAAGAGCACCGGGATCAGCAGGCCCAGCCACGGCAGGAACGTCTCGGTGAGACTGCCGAGGTTGCCGACGGCGTTGGGGATGCGGGAGTGCAGCAGCAGCACACCGGCCAGCAGCAGCGCCACCGCGCCGGTGACGATGCCCCGGCGCCAGATCCGCGGATCGTCGCGCCAGCCGGACAGCAAGCGGTTCACCAGGCGCCGGAACCGGTCTCCTCGACGCTCGGGTCCCGAGCCGCCGTTGTCCGTCTCCGTCATGTACGCCTGCTGCGCCATACCGTCTGCCTCACAACCTGCCGTGCACACCGTCGTCCCCCGGGATACGACCCTAGGGGATGATCGGCTCCGTTCCCGCCGTCCCATGACGGCCGTACGGAAGACGAGGACGAACAAGCCGATGGTCGGGGTTCCGGTTACCGGCGGTCCGGCCAGCACTGTGACGAAACGCGCACACTCCCGCTCACGGCTCCGCCGGCGTTTCCGGTGTGCCGACGGCCGTACCGGTGGGCGTGCTGACGGGCCGTAGGCCGGCCAGCACCTCGTCCACGATCTGCTCGGCCAGGCCCTCGGGGAGTTCCGCGTCCGGGCGCAGGACGGCCCTGAGCAGCATCGGGCCGGTGAACATGTCGTTGGCCAGGTCGATGTCGATGTCGGCGCGGAGTTCGCCGTTGCGCTGGCCGCGCATCAGCACCTGCCGGCCCAGTTCGCGGCGGGGGTTCACCACGTTGGTGTGGTAGGCCTTCCAGATGCGGGGGCTGCTCTTCATCTGGGCGTAGACGTTGTGCAGGATCGCCGACGAACGGTTCATCAGCCCGCGCTGCCGCAGCGATTCGAGCAGGACGACGAGGTCGTCGCGCATGGAGGTGCCGGGGAGTTCGGGGTCGGGGGGCTCGGCGGCGCGCATCACGTCGACGAAGAGCTCGTCCTTGCCGTTCCAGCGGCGGTAGATGGTGGCCTTGCCGACGCCGGCGGTCCGCGCGATCCGCTCGATCGACAGCTCACCGAGCGGAACGCCGTCCTCCAGGAGCTTCATCACCCCCTCCAGGATGGCGATCTCCACCGCCTCGCTGCGGGGGCGGCCCCTGGCCGGACCCACGGACCGCGGGCCGCTGTCGGCAAGCGTCACGTCATACCGTCCTCTCACTGGCTGCGGGTGATTCTCCCGCAGCCGAAGCCTCCCCCCGTGGATCCCCCGTCGATCCCCCGTCGATCCCCGTCGATCCCCCCCGTCACCGCGCGGCGGTTCACTCCGCCGCGACGACCAACTCCTGCTCCCGTTCGCCCTGCTGACCGGCCGGCGGCCGGCCCGGCAGGAAGAGGGCCACGACCACGGCGCCGATCAGCGCCACACCCGCGCCGCACAGGGCGGTGAGGTGCATGGCGTGCAGGAAGGCGTCATTGGCGGGCGTGACCAGGGCCTTGCCCTGCGCCCCGAGCCTGCTCGCGACACCGAGGGTGGCCTCGATGGACTCGCCGGCCGTGTCGCGCAGCCCGGGCGGCAGCGCGCCGAGCTTGCCCTCGATGCCGTTGCGGTACGACGTGGAGAGCACCGAGCCGAGCACGGCGATGCCGAGGGCGCCGCCGACCTGGCGGAAGGTGTTGCTGAGCGCGGAGGCGGAGCCGGCCTTCTCGCGGGGCAGCGCCTGCATGATGACGACCGAGGTCGGCGTCATGATGTGCGCCATGCCGAGGCCCATGAGGAAGAAGACGACCTCCAGGATCCAGATCGGCGTGTCGGCCTCGAAGGTGGCGAAGGCACCCAGGGTGGCGGCGATCAGCACCAGGCCGCCCGTGGTGGTGGCCTTGTTGCCGATCCGGTCGACGACCAGCCGGGCCCGCGGCGCGAAGATGATCTGCGCGACGGCCAGCGGGAGCAGCAGCAGACCGGACTGCAGCGGCGAGTAGCCGCGCACGCTCTGGGTGTAGAAGACGGAGAAGAAGGTCACGCCCATCAGCGCGAAGAAGACCAGCGCGATGGCGGCCATGGCGGCCGAGAAGACCTTGTTCTTGAAGTAGGTGACGTCCAGGGACGGGTGGTCGCTGCGCTTCTCGTAGATCACGAAGCCGGCGAGGACCGCGACGCCGGCGAAGATGGTCGCGAGCACCTTGGCGTCGGTGAAGTCGGCGAGCTCGCCGCCCTTGATGATGCCGTAGACGAGCAGCACCAGACCGACGACGGAGAGCACCACGCCGACGGGGTCGAGGCGGCCCGGGCGCGGGTCGCGCGAGTCGGGCACCAGCCAGATCATCAGGACCAGGGCGATGATCACGATCGGGACGTTGATGAGGAAGACCGAGCCCCACCAGAAGTGGTCGAGCAGCACACCGCCGGTGATCGGGCCGATGGCGATGGCGAGGCCGACACCGCCGGCCCAGATGCCGATGGCCTTGGGCTGCTCCTGCCGCTCGAAGACGTTCATCAGGACGGCGAGGGTGGCGGGCATCACGAAGGCGGCACCGAGGGCCATCAGCGCGCGGTAGCCGATCAGCTGGTCCGCCGAGCCGGACTCGGCGGCCAGCGCGGACCCGATG
Organism: Streptomyces sp. NPDC048288; assembly: GCF_043201555.1. NCBI lineage: Bacteria > Bacillati > Actinomycetota > Actinomycetes > Kitasatosporales > Streptomycetaceae > Streptomyces > Streptomyces sp. NPDC048288. The sequence continues at coordinate 731,568 of NZ_JBICZD010000001.1, read as the reverse complement.
CCGAACACGACGATGCCGCCGATCAGCACCTTCTTGCGGCCGAGCCGGTCACCGACGAGACCGGCCGTGAACAGCAGGCCCGCGAAGACCAGGGTGTAGGCGTTGATCGCCCACTCCAGCTGGCTCTGGGTGGCGCCGAGGCCGGTCGGCGCCGGGGTGGAGATGGTCTTGACCGCGACGTTCAGGATCGAGTTGTCGAGCACCACGATCAGCAGGCTCAGCATGAGCACGCCGAGGATGGCCCAGCGGCGGCGGTGCACCGCCTCGGGTATCCGGGGGCCCGGCGGAGCGTGGTCGGCAGGAGTTGTCATGCCGACGAGCCTAGGCCCATTTCAATACGGCACCGTCTCGTATCTGAATTCCTTTACCCAGACCTTACGCAACGCGACATGCCGGGGCCACCGTGGCCGAACGTCGATGACCGATGGATCACACGGAGGTCCCCTGGCCGAGGAGGGCACGAAGTGCCACCATGGAACCGGTCCGGGGACACCGTGAGGGTGCCTCGAGATGACTTGTTAGGAGCCGTTGTCATGACGCAGCTTTCGGCTGCCCAGACTGTGCAGAACAGCCCCTCCGACGGCAGCAGGACGCTGTACGGGGGTAAGGGCACGCGCCGCATCACGGTCCGCGACATCGCCCTCGCCAAGGAACGCGGCGAGAAGTGGCCCATGCTCACCGCGTACGACGCGATGACCGCCTCCGTCTTCGACGAGGCCGGGATCCCGGTCCTCCTGGTCGGCGACTCGGCGGGCAACTGCCACCTCGGGTACGAGTCGACGGTGCCCGTCACCCTCGACGAGATGACGATGCTGTCGGCGGCCGTGGTCCGCGGCACCCAGCGCGCCCTGATCGTCGGCGACCTGCCCTTCGGCTCCTACCAGGAGGGCCCGGTGCAGGCGCTGCGCTCGGCGACCCGGCTGGTGAAGGAGGCCGGCGTGGGCGCCGTCAAGCTGGAGGGCGGCGAGCGCTCCCACGAGCAGATCCGGCTCCTCGTCGAGTCCGGCATCCCCGTGATGGCGCACATCGGCCTGACCCCGCAGTCCGTCAACGCCATGGGCTACCGGGTGCAGGGCCGCGGCGAGGAGGCGGCCCAGCAGCTGCTGCGCGACGCGAAGTCGATCCAGGACGCGGGCGCGTTCGCGGTCGTCCTCGAACTGGTTCCGGCGGAGCTGGCGGCCGAGGTGACCCGGGTGCTGCACATCCCGACGGTCGGCATCGGCGCCGGTCCCGACACCGACGCGCAGGTTCTCGTCTGGACCGACATGCTGGGCCTGACCTCGGGCCGGGTGCCGAAGTTCGTCAAGAAGTACGCGGACCTGCGCGAGGTCATGGGCAACGCGGCGAGGGCGTACGCCGAGGACGTCGTGGGCGGGGGGTTCCCGTTGGAGGAGCACTCCGTCCACTGAGCACGCCGTTGAGGTAGAGCCGCGATGGGCCGTCTTTCGGCTGACGGCTTCGTCGTGGCTGGTCGCGCAGTTCCCCGCGCCCCTACGGGGCGCGTCCTTCGGGGCGCGTCCTTCGGGGCGTGTCCTTCGGGGTGCTGTCCAGAGCCACTGTGGAAACACCGAGGCCGGCCCGCCGATCTTCCCCCGTCGGCGGGCCGGCTGCCGTTCGGGGTCAGTGGGGTGCGGGTCGGGTCCAGCGGAGTTCGCCGTCCTGGCGGATGTCGGTGGGGAGCAGGCCGGCGGCTGTGGCGACCGCGGCCGAGGCGTGGTGGTCGGGGTGGATGTGGGCGATGACCGTGGGCACGTGCTGCCGGGTGAGCCAGTCGGTGAGGGCGCGGGCCGCCTCCGTGGCGATGCCCCGGCCCTGCCACGGGGTGCCGACCACCCAGGCGATCTCCGCGACGGGGCCGTCGACCGTCGCCTGGACGTAGCCGGTGAGGCAGGAGTCGGGGCGGAGGCGGATCACCCAGTTCAGCCAGGAGACGGCGGGGTCGGGGGAGCCGGTGGTGAGGCGCCGGTAGCGGGAGCGGAGGGCCTCGGGGGTGTCCGGTGTGCCGCCGGTGAAGGCGTGCAGGGCCGGGTCGCGGAGCGCCGCGGCCATCTCCTCGGCGTGGTCGACGCGCAGCGGCAGCAGGTCGAGCCGGTCGGTGGTGATGGCCTGGGCCGCGAGTGTGGTCACGCCGTGAAAGGTACGCCCCCGTCCGTGTCGCCGGGCTGTCGGCGGCTGTCGGCCGGGGTGTAGGCGGGCTGTCGGCGGTTTGTCGGTACGGCCTGGCACGGTTCTTCCCATGACGCGAAACGACAACAACGCCGTGACCGTTCGGGGGCTGGTGAAGCACTACGGCGACACCAAGGCGCTCGACGGAGTTGATCTGGACGTCCGCGAGGGCACCGTGATGGGGGTCCTCGGACCCAACGGGGCCGGCAAGACGACCCTGGTGCGCATCCTGTCCACGCTGCTGAAGCCGGACGCCGGCGAGGCGACCGTCGCCGGGTACGACGTGCTGCGCCAGCCCCGCCAGCTGCGCCGGGTGATCGGCCTGACCGGGCAGTACGCCTCGGTCGACGAGAAGCTGCCCGGCTGGGAGAACCTGTACATGATCGGGCGCCTCCTCGACCTGCCGCGCAAGGACGCCCGGGCCCGCGCCGACGAGCTGCTGGAGCGGTTCTCGCTGACCGACGCCGCCAAGCGGCCGGCCTCCACCTACTCCGGCGGTATGCGGCGCCGGCTCGACCTCGCCGCCTCGATGATCGGCCACCCCCAGGTGCTGTACCTGGACGAGCCGACCACCGGTCTCGACCCGCGCACCCGCAACGAGGTGTGGGCCGAGGTCAAGACGATGGTCGGCGAGGGGGTGACCGTGCTGCTCACCACCCAGTACATGGAGGAGGCCGAGCAGCTCGCCACCGAACTGACCGTCGTGGACCACGGGAAGGTCATCGCGAACGGCAAGGTGGAGGAGCTGAAGGCGAAGGTCGGGGGGCGGACGCTGCGCGTCCGGCCGGTCGATCCGCTGCAGATGCGGCCGCTCGCCGCGATGATCGACGAGCTGGGGATCACCGGGCTCGCCTCCACCACCGTGGACACCCAGAGCGGCACCCTGCTGGTGCCGATCCTCAGCGACGAGCAGCTGACCGCCGTGGTCGGCGCCGTCACCGCGCGCGGCATCACCATCAGCTCCATCACCACCGAACTGCCCAGCCTGGACGAGGTGTTCCTGTCCCTCACCGGCCACCGCGCCAGTGCCCCGCAGGACGCCACGCCCGCCGACGACCGCCAGGAGGTCGCCGTATGAGCGCCGCCACCGCAACCGCCCCCCATGCCGCGGACGGCCGTATCCCGCTACGCGGGCACCTGCGGCACACCGGGGCCCTGATCCGCCGCAACCTGCTGTGGATCCGGCAGGACCCCGAGTCGATGTTCGACGCGATCCTGATGCCGGTCGTGTTCACGCTGCTGTTCGTGTACGTCTTCGGCGGCTCGATCGGGCAGGCGCTCGGCGGCGGTCAGGACGGGTACGTCCAGTACGTCATCCCGGGCATGATCGCGATGATGAGCATGACGCTCTCGCAGGGGGTCGGCACCGGCTTCAGCCAGGACTTCAACTCCGGTGTGATGGACCGGTTCCGGTCGCTGCCGATCGGGCGCGGCTCGGTGCTGTTCGCGAAGATCTCGGTCGAGCTGGTGCGGATGCTGTTCGCGACGGCCGTGCTGATGATCGTCGCCGTGCTGGTCGGGTTCCACATCACCCACTGGGCCGGGCTGTTCGCCGCGGTGGGCCTGTCCGCGGTGTTCGCCTCGTCGATCATGTGGGTGTTCCTCACCCTGGGCGTGATCCTGAAGAACGCGCAGTCCGTGCAGGCGATGGGGTTCCTGGTGCTGTTTCCGCTGCAGTTCGGCTCGTCGATCTTCGCGCCGACGAACTCGATGCCGGGCTGGCTGCAGGCCTTCACCGACTACAACCCGCTGTCCACGCTGGCCGACGCGGCGCGCGGACTGATGGTGGGCGGCCCGGTCGCGCACGACCTGTGGGTGACGCTGGGCTGGTCGGTGGCGATCACGGCGGTGGCGGCACCGTACGCGATCCACAAGTTCCGCACGAAGAGCTGACGTTCACCGGCACACTCGTCAGATCAGGGCGGTGACCTCCACGAGGGAGAGGTCACCGCCCTCGGCGTACGCGGACGCGTAGGCCCCGTCGTCGGCGAGGGCGGCCCGGACCCGGTCCTCCGCCCGTTCGCGGGTGGTGCGCTCCATGCCGACGGCGACATGGCCGGCCGGCACCAGGGCGGCGGCGGCGCCCAGGCAGCGGGCGGCGTCCCGGGCCCGGGTGCCCCCGTCGGCACCGGCCAGGGCGACCGCGGCGACGGTCATGCAGACGGACGGCAGATGCGGGGTGATGGCCTCGCTCAGCGGGTCGGCGGCGAGCAGCAGGGCCTGCCGGATCTTGTCCAGGGCCGCCCCGGAGAGGCCGTCGAGGGCGTCCGCCCAGGCCTCCTGGGTGAGGATCAGGGCGTCGAAGACGACGAAGTGCGCGATCTTGAACTCGTGGCGCAGCAGCCGGAGTTGCTCGCGGGCGTCGTCGAGGTGGCCGTTCAGCAGGAGCCACGAGGTGAGGAAGAGCCGGGCGGCGGGCATCGCCTCGTTGCTCAGCACGTCGTTCTCGGCGATGACCTCGCGCAGCAGCCGTTCGCCGCGCTCGCTCTCGCCCGACTCGATCAGCACGCTGCCGAGGCGGGCGTTGAGCACGGCGACCTGGGAGCGGGCGCCGAGCAGGGCGGCGTGCTCGATGGCGGCCTCGTAGTCCGCGGCCGCCGCCGGGTACTCGCCCCGGCGCTCCCGGGACTCGGCCCGCGCCGAGAAGGCCTCGGCGGCGCCCCAGTCGTCCCCGAGGCGCTCGAAGAGCTCCAGTGCCTCGTCCGCGTCGCGGGTGGCGTCTCCCGCCCAGGCCATGTGGTTGGCGAGCAGGTTGCCGCGCATCGCGAGGGAGGCGGCCAGCTCCCAGTCGTAGCCGGGCGTCCGCCGGCAGGTGTCGACGGCGGCGTCGAGGACGGTCCGCAGCCGGTCCAGGCCGCCGGTCAGCATCACGGCGAAGATCCAGAACATGCCGGGGGCCCGGCAGGTCTGCGGCAGGCCGGGCTCGTAGGCCTCGGTGACGGCCCGCAGCTTGGCCTGCGCCTCGGGGGTCTGCCAGATGTCCAGCTCCGTGTCCATGCAGGCCAGATGGGCCAGATGGAGACCGCGCCGGGCCTCTTCGAGGACCTCGCCGGTGTACGGCGGCGGGGCCTCGGTGCAGCGCCGCCAGACCGGTTCGGCGCGGCGGAGCGGTGCCGCGTAGGGGTCGGGGCCGAGGGTCATCACGTCGGCGCACCAGGTGCGGGTCTCGATGCGCTGGTCGTGCAACTGCCAGTACCAGAACAGGGAGTGCAGCAGGCAGAGCCCCTCCTGCTCGTCCCGCACGGCCACCGCGTGCCGCAGGGCGGTGCGCAGGTTCTCGTACTCCAGCTGGAACCGCGCGATGGCGGCCCGCTGGCCGGGGCCGCGCAGCAACGGGTCGGTGGTGCGGGCGAGTTCGCGGTAGTACGTCAGATGGGCGCGCTCGGCGGCGGCCCGTTCACCGCTCTCGTCGAGGCGTTCGCCGGCGTACTCGGCGACGGTCTCCAGGAGCCGGTAGCGCATCTCGCCGTTCCCGGCCGAAGGGGCCGCCACCACCAGGGACTTGTCGACCAGGGAGCCGAGCGCGTCGAGGGCGGCGGGGCCGCAGACGGCCTCGGCGGCGGCCAGGTCGCAGCCGCCCGCGAAGACGGAGAGCCGGCCGAGGACGTCCCGTTCGCCGGCGTCGAGCAGGTCCCAGGACCAGTCGACGACCGCGCGCAGGGTCTGCTGGCGGGGCAGCACGGTACGGCTGCCGGAGGTGAGCAGGCGGAAGCGGTCGTCGAGCCGGTCGGCTATCTGGCGCGGGGTGAGCATCCGCAGCCGGGCGGCAGCCAGTTCGATGGCGAGGGGCAGTCCGTCCAGGCGGCGGCAGATCTCGGCGCAGGCCGCCGCGGTCTCCTCGTCGGCGTCGACGGTGAAGCCGGGCCGGGCCGCGGCGCCCCGGTCGGCGAGCAGCCGGAGCGCCTTCGGCCCGGGCAGCGGCTCCACCGGGCGCAGCAACTCCCCCGGCACGCCGAGGGGTTCGCGGCTGGTGGCGAGGATCGTCAGGTCCGGGCAGCGTTCCAGGAGCTGGGCCGCGAGGTCGGCGGCCGCGTCCACGACGTGCTCGCAGTTGTCGAGGACGATCAGCATCCGGCGCCGGGCGCAGTGCTCGACGAGCCGCCCGACCGGGTCGTCGTGCCGGTCGGCGGCGGCCCGCATGCCCTCGGCGCCGGCGCCGTACAGCACGGTCTCGCGGGCGCCGAGCGCGCTGAGCACGGCCTCGGGGACGGCGGCCGGGTCGTCGACGGGGGCCAGCTCGGCCAGCCAGATCCCGTCCCGGGCGGCGTACCGCACGGTCTCGGCGGCCTCCTGCGACAGCCGGGTCTTGCCGGCCCCGCCGGGCCCGAGCAGCGTGACCAGGCGGGCGGAGCCGAGGTCGCCCCGGATGGCCTCGATGTCGGCCTCGCGCCCGACGAAGGAGGTGAGCCGGGCCCGCAGGTTGCCGGGCCGGGCCGGGGCCTCGGCGGCCACCGCGGGCGCCGGGTCCAGCAGCTCGGCGTGCAGCGACCGCAGCTCAGGACCGGGGTCGGAACCCAGCCGGTCGGCGAGCAGACGGCGTACGGCGTCGTAGGCGGCCAGCGCCTCGGCGGTGCGGCCGGTGCCGTGAAGGACGCGCAGGCGCAGCGCCTGGAGCGGCTCGTCCAGGGGGTGGGCGTCGCACAGGGCGGTCAGCTCGGGCAGGGACTGCTCGGCCTGGCCGAGGGCGAGGGCGGCGGTGTGGCGGGCCCGCAGCGCGTCCAGGCGGCGGACGTCGACGCGGGCGGCCTCGGCGGTGCGGTCGGGCAGGTCGGCGAGGGCCGGGCCGTGCCACAGGGCGAGGGCGTCGTCGAGGACGGTGGCCGCCTTGGCGGGGTCGCCGTCGGCGAGGGCGCGCAGGCCCTCGCCGGTGAGCCGCTCGAAGCGGTGCAGGTCGACGTCGTCGGGGGCGGCGGCGAGCCGGTAGCCGCCCTCGGTGGAGTCGATCGCGTCCGCGCCGAGCGCCCGCCGCAGCCGGCCGACCAGCGCCTGCAGCGCGCCGCTGGCGTCGGCGGGGGGCTCGTCGCCCCAGACCTCGTCGACGAGCAGCCCGGCGGGCACCCCGCGCCCCGCCCGCAGGGCGAGCACGGTCAGCAGGGCACGCAGCCGCGCCCCGCCCACGGGGACGGCCGTGCCGTCGGGGCGGAGTGCCTGGGTGGTGCCGAGGATCCGGTAGCGCACGGGGTCCATTGTCCCTGGGGACGCCGGTGACGGTCACGGGGTTTCGCCGACGGGGGTGTCGCCGCCCGCCCACGGGGGACGGGAGCCCGCCCGCGAGGGTCGGGAGCCCGGGCGCGGGGGTCGGGAGCCCGGGCGCGGGGGTCGGAAGCCCGCCCGCGAGGGTCGGGAGCCCGGCCACGGGGGTCGGAAGCCCGCCCGCGAGGGTCGGGAGCCCGGTCCGGGAGCGTCAGGGGTGCAGGACGTGGGTGGTGTCCGGGGTGTCGAGGGTGATCAGGGCGCCGCAGGTGCGGCGGACTCGGCGCCCGCCGGCCGTCGTGCCGAGGTCGGTCTCGCCGAACCACTTCGGGCAGCGGTCGGCGGGAACCGTCGTGAGGGTCCCGGGCACCGCCTCCAGACCGCGTCCCGTGCTCCGCAGGACGAGGCCGCCCTCCCCCTTCCCCGGCTCTTCCGGCACCGGCTCGGGGGCGTCGAAGCGGAACTCCTCGTGGACCAGGGCGAGGGCGTGCACCCGGCCGGTGGTGGGGAGGCCGGGGCCGCCGTGGTTCTCCACCCGGGCCTCGGCGCCGTACCCGGCGTTCTCCCGCCGGGCCCGGGCGCCGTACGCGACGAGTGCCCAGGACACCTCGTCGCCCACCGCGAACGGGGTGCCGCAGCACTCCATCTGCCAGTCCTCGTAGAACACCTTCAGCAGGGGCATGGCACCAGCCTCCGGGAACCGAACGCCCGTCGCGAACCGTTTTCACTTGCGCCGAGAGGTATTTCCCCAGCACCCGGCGCGTTTTTCCGCCGCGCCAGGTACGGTCGGTCGGACCCGCGTCGACCCCCCAGCCCTCCAGGAGCCCCGCCCATGACCGCCACCACCGCCCGCCGCCCCAGCGACCGGCGGATCAGTCCCGTCTTCGTCGGGATCCTCGCCGTCACGGCGGTCACCGGGTGGGCCACCTGGACCGGGTTCGCCGAGCAGCCCGGGGTCGCGGTGTTCCTGTTCGTGACGGCGGCCTGGATCGTCTCCCTGTGCCTGCACGAGTACGCGCACGCGCGCACCGCCCTGCACGGCGGGGACATCACCGTGGGCGCGAAGGGCTATCTGACCCTGAACCCGCTGAAGTACACCCACGCGCTGCTGAGCATCGTGCTCCCGGTGCTGTTCGTGATCATGGGCGGGATCGGCCTGCCCGGCGGCGCCGTCTTCATCGAGCGGAGCCGGATCCGGGGCCGCTGGCGGCACAGCCTGATCTCGGCCGCCGGTCCGCTGACGAACGTGCTGTTCGCCGGCGTCTGCACCGCCCCCTTCTGGCTGGACGCGCTGGACGGCGTCCCCGCCGACTTCCGTTTCGCCCTCGCCTTCCTCGCGCTGCTCCAGGTCACGGCCGCGATCCTGAACTTCCTGCCGGTGCCGGGCCTGGACGGCTACGGCGTGATCGAGCCCTGGCTGTCGTACAACGTCAAGCGCCAGGTGGAGCCGTTCGCGCCGTTCGGCCTGCTGTTCGTCTTCGCGCTGCTGTGGGTGCCGTCGATCAACAGCGCGTTCTTCGACGTGATCGACGCGCTGCTGCGCGGGCTGGGTGTCGACAACTTCTCGCAGTACTGCGGTCAGGACCTCTACCGCTTCTGGCAGGGCACGAACGACTACTGCTCGGCCGCCGGCTGACCCTCACGCCGACAGCGGGAACTCCTCGCCCAGTTCCCGGAACACCGCCGTGTTGAGGGCGAACGCCCGCTTGCACTCGGCCACCACCCGCTGCTTCTCCAGGTCGTCGGCGTCGACCGCGTCCAGCAGTTCGCGGTAACCACGCTTGAAGGCGGCCGGGTTGGCGATGTCCTCGAAGACGTAGAAGCGGACGCCGTCGCCCTTCCGCTCGAAGCCCCAGGTCCGCTCCGCGCGGTCGCGGATGATCTGGCCGCCGGAGAGGTCGCCGAGGTAGCGGGTGTAGTGGTGGGCGACGTAGCCGGCGGGCCACCGCTCGGCGCACTCCCGCACCCGCGCCGCGTACTCCTCCGTCGCGGGCAGCGCGGTGAGACCCGTCCGCCAGCCGGCCCCGCGCAGATGCGCCAGGTCCCGCTCCAGCGCCGCCAGCCGGTGCAGCTCCGGCCGCACGAACGGCCCGGCCACCGGGTCCGAGGCCAGCAGCCCGGCCGCGCCGCTCTCCAGCGCGTCGTAGACGAACCAGAGTTGCTCGGTGTAGCGGGCGTACGCCGCCACGCCGAGCCGGCCGCCCAGCAGATCGCTCATGAACGTCGAGGTCTCCGCCTCCACGTGCTGTTCGTGGGACGCGGTGCGGATGAGTGTCGAGAACGAGTCCATGGGCAACATCCTCTAAGGTAAGCCTTACCTAAGTCAATGGCCTTGCCGACGCTTCGTCGGTAAAGTTACCGACATCGTGTCGGTAAAAAGATACCTGAAAAAGGCCCGCCCCCGAGGAGCGGGCGGGCCTGGCGTCAGTGGGCTACGGCAGGGTCAGGATCTCCGCGCCGGAGTCCGTCACCACCAGCGTGTGCTCGAACTGCGCGGTGCGCCTGCGGTCCTTGGTGACGACCGTCCAGCCGTCGTCCCACATGTCGTACTCGTGCGTCCCGAGGGTCAGCATCGGCTCGATGGTGAAGGTCATCCCAGGCTGCATCACGGTCGTCGCGTGCGGGCTGTCGTAGTGCGGGATGATCAGCCCGGAGTGGAACGACGAGTTGATCCCGTGCCCCGTGAAGTCACGCACCACCCCGTACCCGAAGCGCTTGGCGTACGACTCGATGACCCGGCCGATGATGTTGATCTGCCGGCCCGGCTTGACCGCCTTGATCGCCCGGTCCAGGGACTCCCGGGTCCGCTCGACAAGCAGCCGGCTCTCCTCGTCGACGTCCCCGACCAGGTAGGTCGCGTTGTTGTCGCCGTGCACCCCGCCGATGTACGCGGTCACGTCCAGGTTGACGATGTCACCGTCCTGGAGCACCGTCGAGTCCGGAATGCCGTGGCAGATGACCTCGTTGAGGCTGGTGCACAGGGACTTGGGGAAACCGCGGTAGCCGAGCGTGGACGGGTAGGCCCCGTGGTCGCACATGTAGGCGTGCGCCACCTTGTCGAGCTCGTCCGTCGTCACACCCGGCGCGATGATCCTCGCGGCCTCCTCCATCGCCTGCGCGGCGATACGGCCGGCGATCCGCATCGCCTCGATGGTCTCCGGGGTCTGCACCTCGGGCCCGGTGTACGGGGTCGGCGCGGGTTTGCCGACGTACTCGGGGCGGCGGATGTTTCCGGGTACCGAACGGGTGGGAGAGAGCTCCCCTGGTACGAGCAGCGACTGGCCAGACATGCCAGCGAGTCTAACCAGCGCGCATGCGGGAACATTTGACATCCTCCCCCTCAAAAGAGGGGGATTCCAACCCGGGTGGGTTGAGGTTCACGGGCACTCGAACGGCTGGTGGCCGCTGTCACCCCTCCGGCACCGACTGAACGTCGGGGGCGAGGGACCCCGCCCTGTCCTGCCGCGACGTTGATACTCGCGTTCTCATCCGCGTTGCAGGTGAACCCGCAGGACACGCAGACGAAGTCGGCTTGGCTCTTGCGCGACTTCTTCTCGATCCACCCGCAGGCACTGCACCGCAGAGATGTGTACGGCGCGGGAACGTCCTCGACCCGGCCCGGAGCCTTCTGCTCCGTGCGCCGTCTCAGCAGGCCCCACCCCTGAGCGAGGATCCCCCGGTTCAGCCCCGCCTTCTGTCGGACATTCCTGGCCGGCTGCTCGACAGTTCCCTTCGCCGAGCGGGTCATGTTCCTGATGTTCAGTTTCTCGAACCGGATAACCTCGTAGGTCCGGGCGAGCATGGTGCTGGTCTTCTCGCACCAGTCCTTGCGCCGGTTCACCCCACGCGCCTTGAGCTCGGTGACCTTCGCGTATGCGGCAGCCTTGAGAGCGCTGCCCTTCGGAGCCCGAGCTGCACGGCGCTCGTGTTTGCGGATCTGTGCCCGCTCCTTGACCGTGAGTTGCGGACAGGTCAGTTTCCGGCCGTCCGAGAGGGCAGCAGTGATCTTCACGCCGCGGTCGATGCCGATGACCCCGGTCACCGCCGACGTATCGACCCGCTCGGGAATGACAGCGAACGCCACATGCCATTGCCCGTTACGGAAGGTCACCCGGAACGTCTTCGCAGCGGGAAGCCGCCCGCCCTTGCCCTTGGCGCTGAGGCGGAAACGGACCCAGCCACAGCCGGGCACCTTCACCTGGGCCCACCGTCGGTTCAGCTTCTGCACGACCGCGGAGCGGCCCAAGACCTGCTTACCGGTTTTCGGGTTCAGCTTCGGCTGGCCATCCGGCCCATACTCGGGCACCCGTTCGGTGCCGATGACACGGACGGGCGTTCCTGGCCGTGGCGAAGTCTTTCAGGGCCTGCTGCTGCACATCCGCATTCCCGGCAGCCAGCCACTCGTTCTCCCGCCGGGCTGCAGTGAGCTGGCGGCACTGCTCCGCAAAGCCCGGCGCGGACCTGCGGCCCGGCTTCCAGTGGGCGTGCTGCTCCACCGCCAGATTCCACACGTACCGAGCGTGTGCACAGTGCAGCAGCATGTGCTCCGCCTGCACAGGCGTCGGACACGTCCGGAAACGCGACATGCCACGAAGCTAGCCACCACGTTCCCCATCCGCGCACGCAATCGACCAACATCACCCGTGAGGGTGACCCACATACCCGCCCCAGAGAATCTCCTGACCGCCAACCATTCGAGACCGCCCCCAGGCCTGTACACGGAAACGAGGAATCGCCCTGGCGAGGACTCCCTTATCCTTATTCCGCTCCGCGGGAGCGGGTATCCACCCCGGCCCTGAAGGACCGGGCACCCTGCGCGAAAGACAGGGTGGATGGCGAAAGGAGCCGGTCATGGCCCTGTTCAAGAAGCGGACCGTCGCGAAGGCGGGCGAGTGGTACTACTGCCTGGAGCACAAGAAGGTCGAGGAGGGCCCCGAGTGCCCCGCCAAGGACCGGTTCGGCCCTTACGCCACCCGTGAGGAGGCCGAGCACGCGATGGAGATCGCGCGCGAGCGCAACCTCCAGTGGGAGAACGACCCGAAGTGGCACGACGCGCCGGCCGGGGACGCCACGGACGAGGACTGATCAGGACTGGGTGGGGGCGGCTTCGGTGGTGGTGGCCGCCGCCGCGGCGGTGCGCCGGGCGCGCAGTCGTACGGCGTGTTCGTCGGTCCGCGCGTCGTACGACATCAGGGCGGGCAGGCACAGGGCCGGCAGGCCGACCGCGCCCGTGCAGAACAGGCCGCCCGCGCCGACCGACGCCCGCACCCCCAGCCAACCGGCCATGCCACCGGCCCGGACCTGGCCGAGGGTCGGACCCACCGAGTACGACAGCAGCTCGATCCCGGCGAGCCGGCCGCGCAGTTCGTCGGGGATCGTCTGGTTCCACATGATGCCGCGGAAGATCCCGCTGACCATGTCGCAGCCGCCGGCGACGGTGAGGAAGAGCAGCACCAGCCATACGTTCGCCACGGCGCCGGCGGCGGCGATCGCGAGGCCCCACAGCGCGGCGGCCAGCACCACCATCCGCCCGTGCCGGTGCACGCGGGACGTCCAGCCGCTGACGAGGCTCACGACGAGCGCCCCGGCCGGAAGGCTCGCGTACATCAGGCCCAGGGACCACTCCGCGTGCAAGTCGTCGGCCAGGAACGGGAGTACGGCGAGCGGCATCGCCAGGAACATCGCGGCGAGGTCGACGGCGTAGGTGCCGAGGAGTTCCTTGCGGCCCCAGGCGTAACGGGCGCCTTCCGCGATGGAGCGGAGGGAGGGCCGGGCGGCCTCGTGGGCGGCGGGGGACGCGGCGATGGGGACGATCAGGACGACGGAGACCAGGAACGTGACGAGATCGGCGCCGTAGGCCCAGCCGAGGCCCGCGTACGCCACGACCAGGCCGGCGACGGCGGGGCCCGCGACGCCGCCGACCGTCCAGCGGAACGAGTTGAGGGCCGCCGCGGCCGGCAGGTCGTCGTGGGCGACGATCCTCGGCCAGAGCGAGTCGAGCGCCGGGCGCTGGACCGCCCCGAGGGCGGAGGAGAGCGCGGCGACGGCGTACAGCGGCCAGACGGCGGGGTGCGGCAGCAGGGCGTTCACCAGCAGGCCCGCGCTGAGCAGACCCTGACCGGCCTCGGTCCACACGATCAGCGTGCGCTTGTCGAGGGCGTCGGCGAGGGCGCCGCCGTACAGCCCGAACAGGATGAGCGGCAGCAGCTCGACGGCGCCGATGGCTCCTACGGCGGTGGCGGAACCGGTGAGGTCCTTGATCTGCACCGGAAGCGCGACGAACGTCAGGAAACTCCCGAAGTTGCTGACGAGCCCGGAGACCCACAGCCGCCGGAAGTCGGCGGAGGCGTGCCAGGGGGCGAGGTCGGGCAGAAGACGGCTACTCACGCCGACCCATGTTGAATCCTGCCCTCCACCCCAGCAAACCCTTTTCGCCCACCCACCCACCCGACTCGGTTCATGGAGAGGCGAGGTGAGGAGTGGGGCGGGGCACGGATGCCGGCTGCCTCACCAGGGCGGCGGAGGCGGGGCCGTCACTGTTTCGGCCAGGCGGGTCAGGCGGTCTCGGAAGCGGCGGCGGCCTCGGGGGGAGGGGCCGTTCTCGCCGGTGGCCGCGCTGACGAGGTGTTGGACCGTGTCGAGGTCGAGTTCCGCGCCCTCGGGGACGGCGAGGGTCTCGTGGGCCATCGCGGTGAGCGCGTCGTCCGTGGCGGTGGAGAGGGCGAGGACGGTCACGCCGGCCCGGCGGGCCGTGTGGACCCGCTCCAGCAGGGCTTCGGTCTCCCCCGGCGCGACCACCAGCAGCGTCTCACCCCGGCGGGCCGCCTCGATGCGGCCGGGGCCGACCGCGAGGTGCGCGGGGTCGGTGGGGCGGGCGCCGTGCCGCACGAGCGTCGGCGCCAGTTCCGGTGTACCGGACCACGCCGCCTCGTCCACCAGGTGCGCGGCGAGATGCCACGGCTCGTAGTCCGGGGTGCCCAGCAGCAGCAGTCCCCCGCCATGACCGACCACCGACCCGCGCAGTGCGCCCGCGAATCTCCGCGTCGCCCCCAACCACTCGGTCCCGGCGAGCACTTCACGCAGCAACGCGACCCGTACGGCGTCCATGCCCCCGCATACTGCCGCAATCGACCACTCGTGACGCGGAGTTCACCCCGAATTCGCCCGACCCGGGGAGAAGGCGGCCCATGAGCGACGTAGAAGCAAGCATTCCCTTTCGCGCGGGCAAAGAGGGGTACGCCAGTTTCCGGATCCCGGCGGTGGTGGTCTCCCGGGCGGGCACCGTGCTCGCCTTCTGTGAGGGGCGGGTCGACTCCGCCGCCGATCACGGGCACATCGATGTCGTGCTGAAGAGGTCCGGGGACGGCGGGCGTACCTGGGGGGCGCTCCAGGTCGCGGCGAGCAACGGGACGGATCTCGCCGGGAACCCGGCCCCCGTCGTGCTCGACACCGGCCGGATCCTGCTGGTGCATGTGCGCAACGCCGCGTCCGCCACCGAGGACGCGATCCTGCGCGGGCAGGTGTCGGACGCCGACGGGCGGCGGGTGTGGGTGCAGCACAGTGACGACGACGGGGTGAGCTGGTCGGCTCCGGTGGAGATCACCAGGTCCGTGAAGAAGGCCGGGTGGCGGTGGTACGCCACCACCCCGGGGCACGCCCTGCAGCTGCGGTCGGGGCGGGTCGTCGTACCCGGCAACCACACCCTGCCGCCGGCCGGGACCGACAACGGGACCGAGGGGAAGTACAACAGCGGGCACTGCCTGCTCAGCGACGACCGCGGTGAGAGCTGGTATCTCGGGTACCTCGACGAGAACACCAACGGGTACGTCAATGTGAATGAGACCACCGCCGCCGAACTTCCCGACGGGCGCGTCTACTTCAACACCCGCAACGACTCCCCCTCGCCGGGGAACCGGGCCGACGCGCACTCGAAGGACGGCGGGCGGACGCTGGTGAAGCCGTTCCGGCCGCAGGCGGGGCTCGCCGCGCCCGTGTGCGAGGCCAGCGTGCTGCAACTGCGCGACCCGGACGTGCTGCTGTACTCCGGGCCGGGCGATCCGGCCGCCCGCGCCCTGATGACGATCCGCGCCTCCGCCGACGGCGGTACCACCTGGCGGTCCGCGTACACCGTGGACGGACTGCCCGCCGCCTACTCCGATCTGACCCGGGTCGACGCGGCCACCGTCGGGCTCCTGTACGAGACGGGCGACTTCAGCGCGTACACGACGATCACGTTCCGGCGGGTGCCGGTGAACCGGCTCACCTGACCGGGTACGGCCGTCGGCCCGGACGTAGAGTCGGCCCATGACCTCTACCGACAGTGCACAGCAGCCGGCGGCCGACAAGGCGCCCGCCCCCGCCAAGGACCCCTGGGACCTGCCCGACGTCTCCGGCCTGGTCGTGGGCGTGCTCGGCGGCACCGGGCCGCAGGGCAAGGGCCTCGCCTACCGGCTGGCCCGGGCCGGCCAGAAGGTGATCATCGGTTCCCGGGCCGCCGAGCGCGCGCAGGCCGCCGCCGACGAGCTCGGGCACGGTGTCGAGGGCGCCGACAACGCCGAGTGCGCCCGCCGCAGCGACCTCGTGATCGTCGCCGTGCCGTGGGACGGGCACGGCAAGACGCTGGAGTCGCTGCGCGAGGAACTGGCCGGCAAGATCGTCGTGGACTGCGTCAACCCGCTCGGCTTCGACAAGAAGGGCGCCTACGCGCTCAAGCCGGAGGAGGGCAGTGCGGCCGAGCAGGCCGCGGCGCTGCTGCCGGACTCGCGGGTCACGGCCGCGTTCCACCACCTCTCGGCGGTACTGCTCCAGGACCCGGAGATCGCGGAGATCGACACCGATGTGATGGTCCTCGGCGAGGTGCGGGCCGACGTCGAGATCGTGCAGGCGCTGGCCGGGCGGATCCCCGGGATGCGCGGTGTCTTCGCGGGACGGCTGCGCAACGCCCACCAGGTGGAGTCCCTGGTCGCGAACCTGATCTCGGTCAACCGCCGCTACAAGGCACACGCCGGGCTCCGCGTCACGGACGTCTGAGCGGATGGGGGACACTGGTGGACGCCATCAGTGTCCCCCCAGTCATGAGAAAGCGGCCCCTATGCCCCGCCTCGCCCTCTACGCCCTGGCCGTCTGCGTCCTCGCCGTCGTCGCCGCCGTCGTCTCCTTCGTCCAGGGCAGCTGGCCGATCGGTGTGGTCTGGGTGCTGCTGACGGGGCTGTCGTCCAACATGACCTGGTACTACGTGAAGCGCGGGCGGCAGCAGGAGAAGTCGGTCACCAGCTGATCACCAGCGGTCGGCCCCCGGCTGCCGCTCCTCGCCCTCCAGGAGGACCCGCCCGCCGATCTCCACCCAGCCGTACGGCTGGGGTGCGGTGAGGATCTGCGAGCCCCTGCCCTGGGTGATGTTCAGGGCCCGGCCCAGCTGCGCGGTGAGCAGCAGCGCCGCCGCGCCGGTCGCCTCGTCCTCGTCGATGCCGTCGCCACGGCCGGGGAAGGCGCGGGCGCGGACCCGGCCCGCCGCCTCGTCCTCCCACGCCCACGCGTAGATCCACTCCCCCGACGGCGGCACCGGCAGCGCGTTCACCTCGGCGGCCGTGCCGTACTGGCGCAGGGTGCGCGGCGGGGCCCACTCCGGGAGCGCCTCGATCCAGCTGAACTCCCCGTCGAGGCGGGCGCCGACCACCCCGGCCTGTGTGACCAGTTCGGGCACGTCCAGCAGCCAGGCCGTGCCGACGCAGGGGTGTCCGGCGAAGGGCAGCCGCAGCGTGGGGGTGTAGATGTCGACGACCCCGCGCTCGGGGTCGTCCACGAACACGGTCTCGCTGAACCCGAGCTTCGCCGCCAGCGCCTGCCGGTCCTCCCGCTCGGGCAGCACCGAGCCGTCCCGGACGACGCCCAGCTCGTTGCCGTACCCGCCGTTCGCCGCGCAGAAGACCCGCAGCACGTCGTAATCAGTCACGGGGGCATTGAAGCATCCGGCGGACTATCCCTCGGTACGACGACGGCGCATCGCGTACACCACGCCCGCGCCCGCGGCCACGGTGACCGCGGCCGCCGTGCCCAGGGCGGTCGCGGGGAGGGACGAGCCGGTGGAGGCGAGGGCGTCGCCGGTGGCTCCGGTGCCTCCGGTCGTGGAGCCGGTGCCTCCGCCGTCGGCAGAGCCGGAGGCGTCCGAGGTGGTGGCGGTGGGGGTGGAAGTGGCGGTCGAGTCGCCGGACGGGAGCTGGGCTTCGTCGGTGAGGGCGACGGCGAGGTCCAGCGGGTCGAGTGCGGTGCCGGCCGTGTAGTAGCCGCTGAACGCCTTGGCGCCGGCGTCGGTGAGGGTGGCGGTGACGTCGTCCAGGGTGATGACGTCGTCCGTGGGGGTCAGGGCGGCGGAGTCGGTCTTCAGGTCGGCCAGTTCGACGTCCTCGGTCGTGGTGCCGAGGCTCGTGACGTCGGCGGTCAGTGCGCCTCTGCCGCCGTCGAGGGTCGCGCGGATGTTGCCGAGGGTGAGGTCGAGGCCGTAGGTGCCGTTGCTCTCGTGGCCCTTGAAGGTGACCGCGCCGTCGAAGGCGGCGGAGAGGGTGCCGGCGTCGGTGTCGTAGTCGCCGGTGGCGTCGGCGAAGGTGAACGCGCCGTTGCCGGCGGCCTGGCTCGCCCCGCCCGAGGTGGTGATCCTCCCCTGGGCCACGCTGCCGACGACATAGGTGCGGAAGGACTCCTTCACGCCCCAGGTGAGGGTGCCGTCGGCTATGTCGCCCTCGGCCGGGGTCTGCTCCGTCCCGGTGGCCGACGGGGAGGCGGAGGTGGAAGCGGAGGCGGAGGTGGAGGGCGAGGCCGACGGGGAGGCGCTCTGGGACGCGGACGCCGACGGGGTGGTCGACGGAGTGGCCGACGGGGACTGCGACTCCGTTGTCTTCTGGGCGACCGTGAGCGGGTCGCCGGCCGCGCCCTCGTAGCTCGCGCTGCCGAAGACGTCCGCCGCCTCCTTGGTGAGGGTGGTCGTCATGTCCGTCATCGCGCGGGTGACGGTGACCGTGGCGAGCGGGACGTCGTCGGTGGTGGTGCCGTTCCTGGTCACGTCCGCGGTGATCTCCGCCGCGCCGCTGTCGAACCGGACGTCGGAGAGCGTGAGGTCGAAGCCGTGCGCCTGGGAGACGATGCGCAGGCTGCCCTGGAAGGCGAGGTCCACGGTGTGGGTGTCGGAGTCGTAGCCGCCGGTGCCCTGGGTGAAGGTGAAGGCGCCGTTGCCGGCGGCCTGGCTCGCGCCGTCCGCCGGGGTGAAGGTGCCGGCCGCGTAGGTGGTGACATAGGTGCGGTACGACTGCTTGATGCCCCAGGTCAACTCGTAGCCGCTGAGCGGTGTTCCGGCGGCCGAGGCGGCGGTCGCCGCGGTGAGCGCGCCGGCTCCCAGGGTGACCGCGACGGCGGCGGCGAGGGCGAGCTTTCTGGGGGCGGTGGTGACGGGCATGTGGCTCCTCATGGGTGGTCCGGGGGCCCGGCGGGTCCCCGGGTGGGTCAGTCCTCGTCGGCGGGGGCGGGCCCGGCCGCCGGTCGGGTACGGCGCCGGCGGACGGCGACCGCGAAGAGCGCGGCGGCGGCCAGCAGGGCGCCCGTGGTGAGGACGATGGGCAGGACGGGGGTGCCGGCGTCGGCGGGGGCCGCGGTGTCGCTCGCCACCGGCCGCGCCGAGGTGGGGCTCGGTGCGGGTGTCTCCGTCTCGTCGGCCGCGCTGCCCAGGTCGGGCAGGGCGGGCAGCGGGGCGTCGGCGGTGAGGGCGACGGCCAGGGAGACCGGGTCCATGGCGGTGCCCGCCTGATACATGCCGCCGAAGGCCTTGGCGCCCCGGGCGGTGAGCTTCGCGGGGGCCTCCGTCAGCTTCACCAGGCCGGCGGTGGCCTTGAGGCCCTTCGCGGTGAAGGTGACCAGGGGGACCTGCCGGCCGGTGAAGTCCGCGCTCGCCACATCGGCGTAGAGGGTGCCCTCGCCGTCCCGCACGGTGGCCCGCACCGCGCTGAGCCTCAGGTCGAGGCCCTGCTCGCCGGTGAAGCGGAGCGAGCCGGTGAAGCGCGCGGTCAACTCGCCCTTCGCGTAGGTCCCTTCGCCCTTGGGGAAGCGGAAGAGCGCCCCGCCGTCCTCGGCGCCGCCGGACAGCGTCCACCTGCCGCGGGCGATGTCGCCGGTGACGTACTCCCGGAAGGTGCGGCGCACGCCCCAGTCGACGGCGCCGTCCTCGATGGAGTTCTTCGCGGTGGGCTTGTGGGTGGCCGAACGGGACGGTGTCGGTGACGGTGTGGGCGTCGGCGTGGCCGCCGGTTCGACGTCCGCCGCCAGGCTCACCGGGTCCAGGGCGGTGCCGGCGGTGTAGTAGCCGGCGAAGGACCTGGCGCCCTGGGAGGTGAGGGTGGCGGGCACGTCGTTCAGGACGACGGCGGTGCCGCCGCCCCGCATGTCGATCCCGCCGAGGGCGAGGGAGGCGAAGGGCACCTGCGAGGACGTCGTGACCGTCCCGGTGCCCTTCGCCTTGCTGGTGACGTCCAGGTAGAGGGTGCCGGTCGAGCCGGAGATCCGGACGGTGGGGCGGCCGAGGGTGAGGTCCAGCTGGTAGGTGCCGTCGCTCTCCCGGTGTCCGACGAAGTGCACCCCGCCGGCGAAGGACGCGGTGAACGCGCCGGTGGCGCCGTCGTAGGTGCCGGTCGCCGAGGGGAAGCGGAACTGGCTGCTGCCCACGGTCGCCGCGCCGCCGGTCAGGGAGTAACTCCCCTTCGCTGTCGGCCCGGTGACATAGCTCTGGAAGGACGATTTCACGCCCCAGTCGAGCCGGCCGCCCTGCACGGTGCGGGTCGCGGCGTGCGCGGCGGTGACCGGGAGCAGCAGGCCGGCCAGTACGGCCGCGCACACCACGGTGACCAGGGCACGAAGGCGCGAGGGCATGGGGGTCCTCCGGAGACGACGCGAGTTTAGGTAAGGCTAACCTAAGCTATACGTCGGGTCGCCGGGAAGGCGACCTCCAGCGACCGAGAGGAACGGACGGGACCGTGCGACGTTTGCGCACTCGACTGGCGGGAGCACTGGTCTGTGCGCTCGCCCTCACCCTGACGGCGACCGCGTGCGGGGGCTCGGCACCGACGGCGGCCACGACCACGGCGACGAAGGCGGCCACCGCCGACCGCGTCGAGCCACTCACGGACACCCCGGCGCCCGAACTCCCGGTCACCGTCGCCTCCGCCGACGGCAGGAAGGTGACGGTCCGCCAGGCGCGGCGGATCGTGCCGCTCTCCGGCAGCCTCAGCGAGATCGTGTTCACGCTCGGGCTCGGCGACCGGGTGGTCGCCCGGGACATCACCGCGACCTTCCGGCAGGCGGCGAAGCTCCCGGTCGTCACCCGCAACCACGACGTCTCCGCGGAGAGCGTGCTCTCCCTCAAGCCCGACCTGGTGATCGCCGAGACCACGTCCGGCCCCGAGGAGGCCGTGGACCAGATCCGCGAGGCCGGCGTGCCGGTGCTGGTCGTCGCTCCGGCGCAGGGGCTGGACGACGTGGGCCCGCGGATCGCGGCGGTGGCCGGCGCGCTCGGCGTCCCGGCGGCGGGGACGGAGCTGACACGGCGGACCGAGGCGCGGATGGCCGCCGTACGCAAGGAGGTTCCGCGGGAGGGCGGGAGCGGGCGGCCGCGGGTCGCGTTCCTGTATCTGCGCGGCTCGGCGTCGGTGTATCTGATCGGCGGGAAGGGTTCGGGGGCCACCTCGCTCCTGGAGGCGGCGGGCGCGGTGGACGCGGGGGCCGAGTCGGGCCTGTCGAAGGACTTCACCGCGATCACCACCGAGGCGCTCGCGAAGGCCGCGCCGGACGCGATCCTCGTCATGACCAAGGGACTTGAATCGGTCGGCGGGATCGACGGGCTGGTGAAGATCCCGGGGGTGGCGCAGACACCGGCCGGGATGAACCGGCGGGTGGTGGCGGTCGAGGACGGGGTGCTGCTCAACTACGGGCCGCGGACGGACCAGGTGCTCAGGTCGGTGGTGGCGCAGCTGTACGGGGAGGACGCGCGGTGACGGCGCGTCGGAGCCGGCTGCTGACGGCGGGGCTGGTCGTCGTCCTGCTCGTCCTGGTGCCGGTGGCGGCGGGCCTGGGCGCGTACCCCGTTCCCACCGCCGACGTCCTCGGCTCGGTCCTGCACCGGGTCGGTCTCGGCGGTACGGCGCTCGGCCGGGTGCCCGAGTCCGTGCTGTGGAACGTGCGGTTCCCCCGGATCGTGCTCGCGCTGCTCGTCGGTGCCTCGCTGGGCTGCGCGGGCGCGTTGATGCAGGGCGTGTTCGGCAATCCGCTCGCCGAGCCGGGGGTGATCGGGGTCTCCTCCGGGGCTGCGGTGGGGGCGGTGGCCGCGATCGCCTTCGGCGTGGACTTCCTCGGCAACTGGACGGTGTCCGTCTTCGCGTTCGTGTCCGGGCTGGGGACGGTGCTGCTGGTGTACGCGACGGCCCGGTCCGGGGGCCGTACGGAGGTGGTCACGCTGATCCTCACGGGGATCGCGGTGAACGCGTTCGCGGGGGCGCTGATCGGCCTGTTCCTGTTCTTCGCGGACACGGCGGCGGTCAGCCAGATCACGTTCTGGCAGCTGGGCTCGCTCGCGCAGGCGACCTGGCCGAAGGTGCTCGCCGTACTGCCGTGCGCGGTCCTCGGTCTGGGCCTGGCCCCCTGGTACGCCCGCCGTCTCGACCTGCTCTCCCTCGGCGAGCGCCCGGCCCGTCATCTGGGGGTGGACGTCGAACGCCTGCGGCTCACCCTGGTCCTGGTCATCGCCCTCCTCACGGCGGCGGCGGTGAGCGTCTCCGGGATCATCGGCTTCGTGGGCCTGGTCGTGCCGCACCTGCTGCGGATGGCGGCGGGGCCGGGGCATCGGTTCCTGATACCGGGGAGTGCGCTGCTGGGAGCGGTGACCCTGCTCGCCGCCGACCTCGCCGCCCGGACGGTGGCCGCCCCCGCCGAACTCCCCCTCGGCGTCCTCACCGCCCTCCTCGGCAGCCCGTTCTTCCTCTGGCTCCTCCACAGAACCCGCCGCCGACAGGGGGGTTGGGCATGAGCCCCACGCCGATTCCGACGGGGTCGCGCCGTTGCCGGTTCCGGTCGGACGCCGAGTGCCGCGCCGTCGTGGCCGATCGCGCAGTTCCCCGCGCCCCTGACGGGGCGCTGCAGTTCACGCCGTCAGCAGTTCGCCGCTCACTTTTCTCGTCGACCGAAGGGGCTGTCTCATGAGACTCCTCCGTTCTCGCCCCGTGCCGCCCCCGCGCCCCGCCCCCGGTGAAGTTCTCGTCGAGGCCGCGGAGTTGCGGGTGAGTCTCGGGGGGCGGCCGGTCCTCGACGGTGTGGATGTCGACGCCCGGTCCGGGGAGGTCCTGGCGTTGGTGGGGCCCAACGGGGCGGGGAAGTCGACGTTGTTGGGGGCGCTTGCCGGGGATGTGGCGGGCGGGGGTGGGGAGGTGCGGCTGTTCGGTCGGGGCGTCGCGGAGTGGACCGTGGCGGAGCTGGCGTTGCGGCGGGCCGTTCTTCCGCAGGCGGCCGTGCTGTCGTTCCCGTTCACGGTCGAGGACGTCGTACGGATGGGGCGGGCGCCGCATGTCACCGCCACACCGGACGAGGACGAACGGGCCGTGGGTGAGGCGATGGCGGCCACGGAGGTGGCCGGCTTCGCCGTGCGGCCGTTCTCCGCGCTGAGCGGCGGTGAGCGGGCCCGGGTGGCGCTCGCCCGGGTGCTCGCGCAGTGCGCGCCGCTGCTGCTGCTCGACGAACCGACCGCCGCGCTCGATCTCAAGCACCAGGAACTGGTGTTGCGGCTCTGCCGGGACAGGGCGCACGCCGGTGACGCGGTGGTCGTGGTGCTGCACGACCTCGCGCTCGCCGCCGCCTACGCGCACCGGGTCGCGATCCTGTGCGCCGGTCGGGTCGCCGCCGTCGGCCCGCCCGCCGAGGTCTTCGAGGAGCGGTTGCTGTCGGAGGTCTACGAACAGCCGGTCGAGGTGTTCCCGCATCCGCGGACCGGGGCGGTCGTCGTCGCACCGAAGCGACGCGCTTGACCTTTCCTTTACCTCTCCTTGGCGTCGATTTTGAGCCGTCGAGATCAAGCCGTGCCTGTGATCTTTCTGTGTCTGGTGAATCACACCCCGCACGGGTATGAGTGAGGTAAGCCTCAGGTAAGTTAGGCCAGCCTCACCACACCATCACCCTCGCTGGGAGCCCGCATGCGTGCCGTCCGACTCACCGTCACCGCCGCCGCCACCGCGGCGGCTCTGACCGCCCTCTCGGCCTGCACGGCGAAGAGCGACGCCAAGGACGGTGACGCGATCAAGGTCACCGCCGCCGACTCGAAGTGCGAGACGTCCACCAAGTCCGTTCCCGCCGGGCACGTCACGCTCGCCATCGAGAACACCGGCTCCAAGGCCACCGAGGTCGAGATCCTCTTCCCGGACGACCGGATCGTGTCCGAGAAGGAGAACATCGGGCCGGGGACGAAGTACACGCTCACCGCCGAGGTGAAGGCGGGGTCGTACGAGATAGCCTGCCGGCCCGGGATGAAGGGGCACGGCGTGCGGCAGAAGCTGACCGTCACCGGCTCCGGCACCGTGGCCAAGCGCAACCCGGTGCTCGACAAGGCCGTCGCCGACTACCGCGAGTACGCGCAGGAGCAGGCCGACGCCACCGTCCCGCTCGCCGAGGTCTTCGCCAAGGCCGTCAAGGCCGGTGACCTGGAGGCCGCCAAGAAGGCCTACTCCCCCTCGCGGCTCGGCTGGGAGCGCACCGAGCCGATCGCCGAGTCCTTCGGTGACATCGACCCGAAGACCGACACCCGCGCCGACGGCCTGGAAGAGGGCCAGAAGTGGACCGGCTGGCACCGCCTGGAGAAGTCCCTGTGGGCGGACAAGAAGATCGGCGCCACCGAGGCGACCCTCGCCGACCAGCTCGTCACCGACCTGAAGGACTGGCAGAAGCGGGTCGGCAAGGCCGAGATCACCCCGACCTCCATGGCCAACGGCGCCAAGGAACTCCTCGACGAGGTCGCCACCGGCAAGGTCACCGGTGAGGAGGATCGTTACTCCCACACCGACCTGAGCGACTTCAAGGCCAACGTCGAGGGCGCGCAGAAGGCGTACGAGCTGCTCAAGCCGGTCGCCCAGAAGAACGACCAGGCCCTGACCACCGAGCTGGACAAGCAGTTCGCCGCGCTGAACACGCTGCTCGACAAGTACCGGACGGACAAGACGTCCTACGACTTCGTGTCGTACGACAAGGTCACCAAGGAGCAGCAGAAGGAGCTGTCCGACGCGGTCAACGCCCTCGCGGAGCCGCTGTCGAAGCTCGCCGCGGCCGTGGTGAAGTAGGGGCCGGGAGATGAGCGAGAACACGACTCCCTCGCGCCGGGCGGTCATCGGCTGGGGCGGGGCCGGGCTGGCGCTCGGGGCCGCCGTGGCCGGGGGCGCGGTGGCGATGGCGCAGGCCGGCGACGACATGGACCCGGCCGCCGCCGAGACCGGTGGCGCCGTCGCGTTCCACGGCGCCCACCAGGCGGGGATCGCCACGGCCGTCCAGGACCGGCTGCACTTCGCCGCGTTCGACGTGAAGACCGACGACCGGGACGGGTTCGTCCAGCTGCTGAAGGACTGGACGGCCGCGGCCCGGCGGATGACCGCGGGCCAGGCCGTCGGCGAGGGCGCGTACGGCGGGCTCGCCGAGGCACCGCCGGACGACACCGGCGAGGCCCTCGGGCTCAAACCGTCCCGGCTGACGCTGACGATCGGCTTCGGGCCGTCCCTCTTCGAGAAGTTCGGGCTGGCCGGGCAGCGGCCCGCCGCCCTCGTCGACCTGCCGAAGTTCCCCGGCGAGAACCTCGACAAGAGCCGTACCGGCGGCGACCTCTGTATCCAGGCCTGCGCCGACGATCCGCAGGTCGCCGTGCACGCCATCCGCAACCTCGCCCGGATCGGCTTCGGCAAGGTCGCCATCCGCTGGTCCCAGCTCGGCTTCGGGAAGACCTCGTCGACGACCCCCGACGCCCAGACCCCCCGCAACCTCATGGGGTTCAAGGACGGCACCCGCAACATCGCGGGGACCGAGACCGACCGGCTGAAGAAGTTCGTGTGGGTCGGGGACGGGGACGGGTCGGACTGGATGACCGGGGGGTCGTATCTCGTCGCCCGGCGCATCCGCATGAACATCGAGACCTGGGACCGGACCTCGCTCCAGGAGCAGGAGGACGTCTTCGGGCGGGACAAGGGCGAGGGCGCGCCGGTCGGCAAGGCCAAGGAGCACGACGCACCGTTCCTGAAGGCGATGAAGCCGGACGCCCATGTGCGCCTCGCGCACCCGGACTCCAACGGCGGGATCACCATCCTGCGCCGGGGTTACTCGTTCACCGACGGCACCGACGGGCTCGGCCGGCTCGACGCCGGTCTGTTCTTCCTCGCCTACATGCGGGACGTGGGCAAGGGGTTCGTCCCGCTGCAGCGCAGGCTGTCCGCGTCCGACGCGCTCAACGAGTACATCCAGCACGTGGGTTCGGCCGTCTTCGCCGTTCCGCCGGGCGTCCGGGACAAGGACGACTGGTGGGGCCGCACACTGTTTTCCGAAGGGGCGTGAGCCGTGTTCTCCAACTACCTGATCGGGCTGCGGGAAGGGCTGGAGGCCTCGCTCGTCGTCTGCATCCTCATCGCCTATCTGGTCAAGACCGGGCGCACGGACGCCCTGCGGCCGATCTGGATCGGGATCGGCGTGGCGGTGCTGATCGCCATGGGCTTCGGGTGCGCGCTCGAATTCGGTTCCCAGGAGCTGACGTTCCAGGCGCAGGAGGCGCTCGGCGGGTCCCTGTCCGTCGTCGCGGTCGGCCTGGTGACGTGGATGGTGTTCTGGATGCGGCGCACCGCCCGGCATCTCAAGTCGGAGCTGCACGGCAAGCTGGACGCGGCCCTCGCGATGGGCACGGGCGCGCTGGTCGCCACCGCCTTTCTCGCCGTCGGCCGCGAGGGACTCGAGACCGCCCTGTTCGTGTGGGCGTCCGTGCACGCGGCCAGTGACGGCACCCCGCGCCCGCTGATCGGGGTGGCGCTGGGCCTGGCCACCGCGGTGTTCCTGGGGTGGCTGTTCTACCGGGGTGCGCTGCGGATCAACCTCGCCAAGTTCTTCACCTGGACCGGCGGCATGCTGGTCGTGGTCGCGGCGGGCGTGCTGGCGTACGGCTTCCACGACCTCCAGGAGGCCGACTGGATCCCGGGATTGACCCACCAGGCCTTCGACATCAGCGACACCGTTCCGCCGGACAGCTGGTACGGGACGCTGCTGAAGGGCGTGTTCAACTTCCAGCCGGACCCGACCGTGCTTCAGGTCACGGTGTGGCTGCTGTACCTGGTCCCGACGCTCGCCCTCTTCCTCGCCCCGGTAGGGTTCGCCTCCGGGAAGGGGAAGGTGAAGGCACCTGATGACGCACCTGACGACCAGGGATCGCGGCCCTCGACGGCTCCGCAGGCGTGACCGGACCGCACTCCTGGCGGTCTCGCTGACCGTCGTGGCGCTGTCGGCGAACGGCTGCGTGGTGGTGCACGGGGAGCGCGAGGTGCTCCCCGCCACCACCCGCGCCGAGGCCGCCAAGGCGCTCAAGCAGTTCACGGCCGCGTACAACAAGGCCGACGAGGCCTACGACGGCTCCCTGGACGCGGACTACACGACCGGCGCCCTCGCCGACATCGACTCCGCGCGCCTGAAGGCCGGGCACGCCACCAGCCCGAGCGGCAACTCCGGCCACTCGGCGCTGGAGTTCGACGACGTCACGTACACCATCCCGAAGAAGGCCGGCTGGCCCCGCTGGTTCGTCGCCGACGCGCACGGCAACAAGGGCGGCGACGACCGCTGGCTGCTGGTCTTCACCCGCGACAGCCTCTCCGAGCCGTTCCAGGTGGCGTATCTGACGCTGCTCGCCCCGGACTCCGTACCGAAGTTCACCACCGACAAGGACGGCTGGGCGGAGGCCGTACCGGCGGACAGCGCCCAACTGGCCGTCTCCCCCGGTGATCTGAGCCAGGACTACGCCACGTATCTGAAGAGCGGCTCCACGGTCTTCGCGGACGGCGCGCACACCAGCGGCTGGCGCGCGGACCGCGAGAAGTCGACCAAGCCGGGCCTGGCGACCCAGTACATCGACGAGCCGCTGACCGCCGGCGATTACGCGCCGCTCGCGCTGCGCACCGCCGACGGCGGGGCGCTGGTGTTCTTCACCACCCGCTACTACGCCAAGCAGACCGCGGCCGCGGGCACCTCGGTGCCGACGCCGAACGAGGACGTCAAGGCCCTCACCAAGGGCGAGATCAAGCAGTCGCTGACCATGCAGTTCGTCTCGAACCAGGTCGCGCTGGACCCGGCGGGCACCGGGAAGGTGTCGGTCCTGGGGCGGATCCAGGGCCTCACCTCGGCGGAGGGGTCCTAGCGCCTCTGCGGCCAGGCGGCGCCCGCCCGGTCGGCCTCCTCGCCCGCGTGCCGGGCGCAGGCGTCGGTGAGGATCTCCAGGAGGCTCAGCGGGTCGGGCAGCGCGTGCTCGGGGCCGCGTACCCAGTGCACCCGCTGCCGGTCGTCGCCGGGGAGCCGGGCGGGCGGTACGAGGACGTACGACCCCCGGCAGTGCCAGCGCAGGCCGGGGTGCTCGTCCATGGTCTCGGGGTGGCAGTCCAGCGCGCAGGGCCACCACTCGTCCTCGTCCTCGGGGGTGCCGCGGGTGAGGGTGAAGAACAGCAGCCGGCCGTCGTCGCTCTCGGCGACCGGACCGACCTCGACACCGGCCGCGAGCAGCCGCTCCAGCGCCTGCCGGCCGGCCTCCAGGGGGACGTCGAGGACGTCGTGGGTCATGCCGGTCGCGGTGATGAAGTTGGCCTGCGGCTGGTGCCGGGCCCAGCGCTCGATCTGGGCGCGGTCGGTGGTGGACTGCGTCTGCCAGGCGAACGACACCGGGTGCCGGGCGGGCGCCGGGCAGCCGACGCGGTCGCAGGAGCAGCCGTAGCCGGGCGCGGGGTGCGCGGCGGGGGCCATTGGGAGGCCGGCCGCGGCAGCGGCGAGCAGCAGGGCCTCACGGCCGCCGTCGTCGGAGCCGGCGGCTTCCTTGGCGCGCCGTCCGAGCAGCCACTGGGAGAGTTTGCCCTGCCGGCCGGTCCGGCCGCCGAACGTCGCGCTCATCTATCGCCTCGCCTCGCTGTGGTCCCGACAGGATGCCTTATGGCCCCATCTGGGTGCGAAGCGGGGTACTTGCTAGTGGGGCGGCCACGCGTCGCCCCAGTCCGCGTCCCGGGCCGCCTTGTACAGGTCGCCGTGGCGTTTGGTGACCGTCGTGCGGCGCAGCTGCTCGTCGGGCTCGCACAGGTCGAGCAGGACCTGGCCCTTGCGGATCTGGGGCCGCCGGACCACCCGGGCCGGAGCCGGGACGGGCGGGAAGCGGGTGGCGGCCACGTAGCTGAACTTCTCGTCCTCGTAGGCCAGCGATCCGCCCTTGACCTGGCGGTGCAGGGAGGAGCGGCTGACCCGGGCCGAGAAGTGGCACCAGTCCGTGCCGGGGACGATCGGGCAGGCGGCGCTGTGCGGGCAGGGGGCGGCGATGTGGAAGCCGGCGGCGATCAGGCGGTCGCGGGCCTCGATGATCCGGGCGTATCCGGCGGGTGTGCCGGCCTCGACGATCACCACGGCCCGCGCGGCTTCCGCGGCGGCGTCGACGAGGGCCGTGCGGGCGGCCTCGTCGAGTTCGTTGAGGACGTACGACACCGTGACGAGATCGGTGCTCTCGATGGTGAGCGCCGCTCCGATCCGGGAGCGCTGCCACTTCGCCTCGCGCAGTGCCGGGTTGGCGGCGGCGAGCTCCCGGCCGAGGGCCAGCGCCGGCTCGGCCCAGTCGAGGACCGTCACCGGCCGCTCGCCCGCCCAGGTGTCGGTCACCGCCCAGGTCGCCGCGCCCGTCCCGCCGCCGACGTCCACATGGCTCCCCGGCGCCCATCCCTCCGGCACCGCGTCGGCGAACGCGTCCAGCGCGGACCGTACCGCCTCGAAGGTCGCCGGCATCCGGTACGCCGCGTACGCCACCACGTCGGCCCGGTCCCGCAGGATCGGCGCGTCGGTCGGGGTCGCCCCGCGGTAGCTGGCGATCAGCCGTTCGACGGCGGAGGCGGCCTGCTTCGGGGGGAGCCCGTCGAGGACGGCCGACAGGGCGGCGCGCAGCTGCTCGGCCGGGGACAGGGAACTCCGGGGTGCGGGGTGGTTCACCCGGCGATTGTATGGACCGCGCGGGCCAGCCGGGTCGCCGCGGCGGCCCGGGGGGCGCTGTCGCCGGGCCTGCGGCGCGGATGCACGGTGTTGGTCAGCAGCACCAGGAACGTGTCCGACGCCCGGTCCAGCACCAGGCTGGTCCCGGTGAACCCGGTGTGGCCCGCCGCGCCCCGGCCCGCGAGCTCGCCCATGAACCACGGCTGGTCCACGAGGAAGCCGAGACCGGGCGGGGCCAGCAGCAGGTCCACGAAGTCGGGGCCGAGGATCCGCGCCGGGCCGTACGCGCCGCCCGCGAGCAGCGCACGGCAGAAGACCGCCAGGTCGCGGGCGGTGGAGAAGAGGCCCGCGTGGCCGGCCACCCCGCCCAGCGCCCAGGCGTTCTCGTCGTGCACCACGCCCCGCAGCATCCCCCGGTCCGTCTTGGCCCAGGGCCGCCGCTGGTCCTCGGTGGCCGCGGCGCCCGGGCAGGGGCCGAAGTCGGTGGCGTGCATGCCGAGCGGGCGGGTGATGCCCTCGCGGACCAGGACGTCGAGCGGGCGGCCGGTGATCCGCTCCAGGACGTACTGGAGCAGCAGCAGGTTCAGGTCCGAGTAGCGGTAGGCGCCGGGCGCGCTGCTCGGTGCCTCGGCGCGCAGCAGGTCGAGGCGGGCCGGGTCGTCGGCGCAGTCGTAGAGCGGGAGTTCGGGGCGCAGGCCGGAGGTGTGGGTGAGGAGCTGGCGGACGGTGATGCGGTGCACGGCGGCCGCGTGGAAGTCGGGGAGGTAGGCGCCGACCCGGGCGTCGATGCCGAGGGTGCCGCGTTCCAGTTGCTGCACGGCGGCGACCGCGGTGAAGAGCTTGGTGAGGGAGGCCAGGTCGAAGGGGGTGTCGACGGTCATCGGGACCCGGGCGGCGGCCGGCAGTTCGACACCCGCGTCGGAGCCGGGGTCGTACCGGGACCAGCGCACGGCCCAGCCGGCCGCCTCCTGCACGGCGATCACCGGCCCGCGCCCGGCGACCACGACGGCACCGGCCGCCCACGGCCGCACGCCGGCGGTGAGGTCGTGCACCTCGCGGACGAGGTGTCTGAGTTCCGCGGGGTCGAGCCCGGCCCGTTCCGGTGTCTCGACGCGCAGTCTCGGTACGCTCAGCTCCCTGCTCCCTCCGCCCTCGCACGGGTGTTCCCACGTGCTGCCCAGGGACGGCACATTCCCACGAAGCAGGCCAGTGCCACCAGTGCCCCCGCCAGTTGGACGATCGCCATGGGCACGGCGGTTCTCTCCCCGGCGATCCCGACCAGCGGCGAGGCGATCGCGCCGACCAGGAACGAGGTGGTGCCGAGCAACGCGGACGCGGAGCCTGCGGCGTGCCGGGTGCGCAGCAGGGCGAGGGACTGGGCGTTCGGGAGGGTGAGGCCCATCGTGGACATCAGGACGAACAGGGCGGCGGCGACGGGGGCCAGGCCCACCGGGCCGAAGGCGCCGGCCGACATCAGCAGCAGGGCGGCCGCGGCGAGGACGGTCACCACCAGCCCCGCGCCCAGCACCTTGTCCAGGCTGACCCGCCCGGCCAGCACCTTGCCGTTGACCTGCCCGGCGATCACCAGACCGACGGAGTTGACGCCGAAGAGCAGGCTGAAGGTCTGCGGGGAGGCGCCGTAGATCTCCTGGATCACGAACGGGGACGCGGCTATGTAGGCGAAGAGGGCGGCGAAGGCGAAGCCGCCGGTGAGCATGTAGCCGGTGAAGGGGAGGTCGGCGAGGAGGGCGCGCATGGCGCGTACGGCGGTGGCCGCGCCCCCGGCGTGCCGGTCGGCGGCCGGGAGGGTCTCCGGCAGCTTCGCCCACACCACCGCGGCGAGCACGGCGCCGACGCCCGTCAGCACGACGAACACGCCCCGCCAGTCCGTCACCCGCAGGATCTGCCCGCCGATCAGCGGCGCGACGATCGGGGCGACCCCGGAGACCAGCATCAGGGTGGAGAAGAAGCGGGCCATGGCGACCCCGTCGTAGAGGTCGCGTACGACGGCCCGCGCGATGACGATGCCGGCCGCGCCCGCGAGGCCCTGGGCGAGCCGGAAGGCGACCAGCGTCTCGACGTTCGGCGCGAGCGCGCACAGGGCGGTGGCGACGACGTACACGGCGAGGCCGGCCAGCAGCGGGCGGCGGCGGCCCCAGCGGTCGCTCATCGGGCCGACGACCAGCTGGCCGAGGGCCATGCCGGCGAGGCAGGCGGTGAGGGTGAGCTGGACGGTCGCGGCGGGTGCGTGCAGGGAGCGGGTGACCTCCGGCAGCGAGGGGAGGTACATGTCCATCGCGAGCGGGGGTGTCGCGGTGAGCCCGCCGAGCACGAGGACGAGGAGGAGACCGGCCCGGCGGGCGGCGGGGGTGGTCCTACGGGGTACGGCGGAGTGTTGCGTGTCCGATGTCGGCGGTGCCGGCTGCTCGGGCATGGCCCCTCGCTCTCCTGCTCGGTGATCCTTGGTGAACCCCGATGTCCGCCGCCTATGCTCTCAGCTCGTACAGACTGCCTGGAAACACACGAGCGAGGGTGGGACGGCCGGGATGGCGGAGCAGAGCGTGCGGTGGGGGATCCTTGCGACGGGCGGGATCGCCGCCGCGTTCACGGCGGACCTCGTCGATCTGCCGGACGCCGAGATCGTCGCGGTGGCCTCGCGGTCGACCGCGTCGGCGGAGGCGTTCGCGGAGCGGTTCGGGATCGGCCGGGCGTACGGCGACTGGGAGTCGCTGGCCCGGGACGAGGAGATCGACGTCGTGTACGTCGCCACTCCGCACTCGGCGCACCGGGCGGCCGCCGGGCTCTGCCTGGAGGCGGGGCGGAACGTGCTGTGCGAGAAGGCGTTCACGCTCAACGGGCGGGAGGCCGAGGAACTCGTCGCGCTGGCCAAGGAGCACGACCGCTTCCTGATGGAGGCGATGTGGACGTACTGCAACCCGCTGGTGCGGCGGCTGACGGCGCTGGTCGCGGACGGCGCGATCGGCGAGGTGCGGACGGTCCAGGCGGACTTCGGCCTGGAGGGTCCGTTCCCGCCGGCGCACCGGCTGCGGGACCCGGCACTGGGCGGCGGCGCGCTCCTCGACCTCGGCGTCTACCCGGTGTCGTTCGCCCATCTGCTGCTCGGTGAGCCGGACGGGATGTCGGCGCGAGCGGTGCTCTCGGAGGAGGGCGTCGATCTCCAGACGGGTGCACTGCTCTCCTGGGAGAGCGGCGCTCTCGCCATGGTGCACTGCTCCATCGTCGGCGGCACCGGCACCAGCGCCTCCATCACCGGCTCGCGCGGCCGGATCGACATTCCCGACGGCTTCTTCCACCCCGAACGCTTCGTCCTGCACCGCGACGGCCGCGACCCGCAGGAGTTCGCCATGGCCCCCGCCGACGGCCCCCGCAACACCCTCCGCCACGAGGCCCGCGAGGTCATGCGCGCCCTGCGGGCGGGCGAGAAGGAGTCCCCCCTCGTCCCCCTCGAAGGCACCCTCGCCGTCATGCGCACCCTGGACACCCTCAGGGACCAGATCGGCGTCCGCTACGCGGGCGAGCTGTGAACGCCCTGCGGTAGAGCGCCCCGTCAGGGGCGCGGGGCTGTGTCTGATATGCGGCTCCGCCGCGTGGGCGCGACCAGCCCCCACGCACCCGCACCCAACCGACAACCCACCCCGGCACCACCCAACGCAGCGCCTACGCTGCGCCCCATGAATGCCAACCCATCAAAGGTCGCGATCGTCACCGGCGCCGGTTCCGGCATCGGCCGCGCCGTCGCCGTAGAACTGCTCCGCACCGGCTGGTCGGTGGCCCTGGCCGGCCGCCGGTCGGAGCGGCTCGCGGAGACGGCCGCGCTGGCGCCCGAGGGCGCCTCCGTCGCCGTCCGCACCGACGTGTCGGACCCCGCGGCCGTCGACGCGCTGTTCGCGGCGACCGTGGACCGGTTCGGCCGCGTGGACCTGCTGTTCAACAACGCGGGCACCTTCGGCCCCGGCGGGGTACCGGTCGAGGACCTCCCCTACGAGGCGTGGCGGCACGTGGTGGACACCAACCTCAACGGAGCGTTCCTGTGCGCACAGGCCGCGTTCCGGCAGATGAAGGAGCAGGAGCCGCGGGGCGGGCGGATCATCAACAACGGGTCGATCTCGGCGCACACGCCCCGCCCGCGGTCCGTCGCCTACACCGCGACCAAGCACGCGCTGACCGGCCTCACCAAGGCGCTCTCCCTGGACGGGCGGCCGTACGACATCGCGGTGGGGCAGATCGACATCGGCAACGCGGCCACCGACATGACGGCCCGGATGCAGGTGGGCGCGCTCCAGGCGAACGGGGAGGTCGCCCCGGAACCCGTGATGGACGTCGAAGACGTGGCGCGGACCGTGCGGCACATGGCGGAGCTGCCGCTGGGGGCGAACGTGCAGTTCGCGACGGTGCTGGCGACGGCGATGCCGTACGTCGGGCGGGGCTGACCCGCCGTTCAGCCGGAGTCTCCGCAATCTATACAAGCGGAATCCCAACCTCCGCGGTATTGCGGCCGGTAAGGAGCCTATGCTCGACTCTCCTCCACCAGAACTTCACACTTGGAGCTCTGGGATTCCGCTGACCATACCGAGGGGGGAGGCGGCAGCCGTTCCACCGGACCGGAGTGGGGGTGGACCCGCGTGGGACCGCGGGTACGCACCGGTGGGTGGAGCGGCTGCCGCGTGACGTCAGCCGGCCTGCGGGTCGCCCGGGGCGTCCGCGCCGTCCGTGGCGGCTGCCTTGCGCGCACCGCGCCGGCGCAGTGCCCACGCCCCCGCGCCCAGCAGCGCGAGCGTCCCCGCCCCGCCCTCCGCGAGCCGCCACGGCGACGGACCTGAGGACGTCGAACCGGCCGCGCCCGTCCCGGCCGCCCCCGCGGCACCCTTGGCCTTCGACGGCGACGGGCTCGCGCTCGCCCCGCCCTCGCTCAGCGGATCGACCAGCAACCCCACCGACTGCGCCGAACTGCCCTTGCCGAAGCCCCAGTCGAGCAGCGCGGCGGTCTCCTCGTAGACGGCGTTGTTGCCGCTGGCCGGGTGCATCACGGTGACCAGCAGGGTGCGGCCGTCCCGGGTGGCGGCGCCGGTGAAGGTGTTGCCGGCGTTGCTGGTGTAGCCGTTCTTGACGCCGAACAGGCCCTTGTAGGTGTCCAGGCCCCAGGAGCCGGTGAGCAGGCGGTCGGTGTTCTGGATCTGGAAGGTCTTCTTGCCGCCCGCCGGGAAGTCCGCGGTCTTCGTGCCGCAGTAGCCCCGGAACTCGTCGTCCTTCAGGCCGTGCCGGGCGAAGAGCGTCAGGTCGTACGCGGACGACAGCTGCCCCTTGTGGTCGAAGCCGTCGGGGCTGACCACATGGGTGTCCAGGGCCTGCAGGTCGACCGCCTTGGCCTGCATCTCGGCGACGGTCTTCGCGATGCCGCCGTTCATGTGGGACAGCACGTGCACGGCGTCGTTGCCGGAGCGCAGGAAGACGCCCTGCCACAGCTGCTCGACGGTGTAGGTGAGGCCGGGCTTGATGCCGACCAGGCTGGAGCCGGAGGGGACGTCGGAGATGTCGGAGTCCTTGACCTTGTAGCGCCCGCTCCGCTCGAACTTCTTCAGCACGGTGTCCGCGAACAGCATCTTCAGCGTGGACGCGGGCGCCAGCCGCCGGTGCGCGTTGCAGGAGGCCAGCACCTCCCCGCTCGTGCAGTCGGCGAGCAGCCAGGCCCGGGCGGTGATCTTCTTGGGCAGGCCGGTGGCGCCGCGTACCTGTATGCCGCCGCGGGCCAGCCGCTCGCCGCCTATGACGGTGGCGGCGGAGGCGGGGGCGGCCGCGGAGATCTCCGCGGAGAGGGGGAGAGCGGCGGCCGTCAGTCCGAGGGCGGCACGCCGGGTCAGCCGAGAGGAATCGCGCATCCCGGGACCGTACACCGCAGGCCAGTGGGGCTACCTGGCAGTACCCCCTCCCCCGGCCAGGAATTTGCTGTCTTATGAAAGTTTGCTAAGACCTCGCCGTTTCTCAGCTCTGACACATCTTTTACCCAGGGCGACTCAAAGGTTTCTCCCTAGCTTGAGCCCGCGCCCACAGCGGGCGCCAAGAACCTTCGAGGAACGGGATGTTTGGCATCTATCTCAAGCGCGAGCTGGGCCGCAGAAAGAAGGCGGCCCTGGTCATCGCACTGGGTCTGGCGCTCGGTATCGCGCTGGTCATCACGGTCAGCTCCGTGTCGGCCGGTATGTCCAAGGCGCAGGACAAGGTCCTCCAGTCGCTCTACGGTCTCGGCACCGACATGACCGTGACCAAGGCCCAGTCGGCACCCACCTCGGGCAGCTCCGGCGGTCCGAGCTTCAAGTTCGACGCCAAGTCGAGCAGCAGCTCCAAGCAGAGCTCGGACCGCGTGATGACTCAGGGCGGTCAGGCCCTGAAGTCGACCCTGGTCGCCAAGGTCGCCGACCAGAAGGGCGTGGAGAGCGCGGTCGGAGCGCTCTCCCTCAACGTCACCAAGGTCAACGGCTCCTTCACCCAGGGCAAGGCGCAGAGCAGCTCGGGCTCCAGCTCCAGCTCCAGCGGCAACAGCGGCGGCGGCCAGGGGCAGCCGGGCGGCGGCACCTCCACCGGCCAGCCGCAGGTGCAGGGCGGCGGCGCCAACTTCAACGTGAACAGCTACTCGGTGGTCGGCGTCGACGTCGCCCACCAGGGCCTCGGCCCGCTGGCCTCGATGAAGGTCACCTCGGGCAAGACCTTCACCTCGGCGCAGACCAGCGCCAAGGTCGCGCTGGTCAGCAAGTCGTACGCCAAGGAGAAGAAGTACAAGGTCGGCTCGACCTTCAAGATCTCCGGCACCAAGTTCACGGTCATCGGCATCGTGACCCCGGACAGCAGCGAGTCCGACACCGACCTGTTCGTCCCGCTGAAGCTCGCCCAGACCCTCGGCGACGCCAAGAACCAGGTCACCACGATCTACGTCAAGGCGACCGACTCGAAGCAGATCTCCACCGTGAAGAAGGAGATCCAGTCGAACATCTCGGGTACGACGGTCACCACCTCCGCCGACCTGGCGTCCACCGTCTCCGGTTCGCTCTCCACCGCCTCCAGCCTCGCGACCAGCGTCGGCAAGTGGCTGTCCATCGCGGTGCTCGCGGCGGCCTTCCTGGTGGCGGCCCTGCTGACCTCCTCCGCGGTCTCCCGCCGGGTGCGTGAGTTCGGCACCCTGAAGGCGCTCGGCTGGCCCTCGCGCAACGTGACCCGTCAGGTCGTCGGCGAGTCCATCGTCAACGGTCTGGTCGGCGGTGCCCTCGGTATCGCCCTCGGCGTCGGCGCGGCCTACGCGGTCACGGCGATCAGCCCGAAGCTCACCGCGCAGCTCGGCTCCACCTCCGGCGGTGGCGGCGGCATGGGCGGCGGTCCGGGCGGCGGCGGTCCCGGCCAGCAGTCCACCCAGAACACCCTGGAGATCGCGCTCACCGCGCCCGTCTCCCTGACCACCATCGCCCTCGCGGTCGGCCTCGCGGTCACCGGCGGTCTGATCGCCGGCGCGATGGGCGGCTGGCGCGCCTCGCGGATGCGCCCGGCCGACGCCCTGCGCAGCGTCTCCTAGCCCCCCGCCCCCCTTGACCGGGGCGCCGCCTCCGATCCCCCCGGGACGCGGCGCCCCACCTCACTCAGCACCCAGTGGAGAACCCATGTACAGACTCACCGGAGTCACCAAGCGCTACACGCGGGGCAAGGAGACGGTCGAGGCGCTGCGCGGCATCGACCTGACCATCGAGGACGGCGACCAGCTCGTCATCCAGGGCCCCACCGGCGGCGGCAAGTCCACCCTGCTGCAGATGATCGGCGGTCTTGACCGCCCGAGCGAGGGCAGCGTCCTGCTGGACGACGTCGACCTCGCCAAGGTCAGCGAGACCAAGCTGACCCGGCTGCGCGCCGAGAAGATCGGCATCATCTTCCAGGCGTTCAACCTGATCCCGACGCTCACCGCCCAGGAGAACGTCGAGACCGCCCTGGTCCCGCTCGGCATCAAGCCGGCCGAGCGCCGCGAGCGCGCGGCGGAGGCCCTGCGCTCGGTGGGCCTCGGCGAGCGCCTCACGCACGCCCCCGCCGAGCTCTCCGGCGGCCAGCAGCAGCGTGTCGCGATCGCCCGCGCGCTGGTGAAGAAGCCGAAGGTGCTGCTCGCCGACGAGCCGACCGGCAACCTCGACGAGGGCACCCGCGACGACATCATGGCCCTGCTCGAAGGGCTCTGGCACGAGTACGGGCTGACCTTCATCATGGTCACCCACGACTCCTCCATCGCCCGCCGCGCCCCGCGCCTGGCCACCATCAAGGCCGGCCAGATCACCCTCACCGAGCAGGGCGGCGGACAGCGCTTCGCGCAGCAGGCGGCGGGACACGGCGGACAGCCCCAGCAGGCCCAGCAGGCGGCGTACGGCCAGCAGCCGTACGTGCAGCAGCAGTACGGGGGCGGCCAGGGTTACTGACCGTCGGACGTGAGCGGCCCGGGGCCGCTCACCGCTTGAGGAGCCGGTCGATCTCGGCCGTCTGCTCGGCGGTGAGCGGCCCCTTCGCGAGCGCGCCGGCGTTCTGCTCGGCCTGGGCGACGGACCGGAAGCCGGGGATCGGGAGGGTGCGCGGGCCGCGGGCCCAGATCCAGGCGAGGGCGCCCTGGGCGAGGGTCCGCCCGTCGCTGGTGAGGACCTCGCGGACGGCCTCGATCCGCTCGACCCACTCGGGGTCGGCCCCGGCGCCGTCCCCGAAGCCGGGCAGCCAGGCCGGCGGCCTGCTCCGGATGTCCCCGTCCCCGGCCCCCGCCCGCCGTCCCGCGAGCAACCCCATGGCCAGCGGGCCCCGGTTGATGCCGGCCAGCTCCAGCTCCTCGCTCAGCGCGGTGAGTTCGGGCGCGTCCTGGAGCACGTTGAGGGTGTACTGCACGGCCGTGCAGTGCGGTCCCTCCGCGAAGACGGCGGCGCGGGCTGGGTCGTCGGTGCTCCAGCCGTAGCCACGGATCAGTCCCTCCCCCACCAACTCCTCGCAGACATCGCGGAGTTCGGCGGCCCGCACCGGGTCGCCGTCGGAGATGTGGAACTGGTAGAGGTCGACGTGGTCGGTGCCGAGGCGGCGCAGGGAGGCGGTGAGGGCGCGGCGGACGTGGGCCGGGGAGTCGTCCTGGCCGAGGGAGGTACGGGTCTCCTCGTCGAAGAGGTTGCCCCACTTGGTGGCGATGACGACGTCGTCCCGCCGCTTGCCGAGGGCCCGGCCGAGGACGCGCTCGCTGTGCCCGGCGCCGTAGGTGTCGGCGGTGTCGAAGAAGGTGACGCCCAGGTCGAGGGCGCGGTGGATGGCCCGTACGGACTCCTCGTCGTCGACCCTGCCCCAGCCGAGCGGCTGCCCGCTCGGGTCCTGCCACTCACCGCCGATGGCCCAGCAGCCGAAGCCGAGCGCGCTGACGCGGATGCCGGAACGTCCCAGGGTCCTGGTGGTGCTGTCGGTTTCCATGGCGAAGACGCTAGGAGTTGGAGCGCACCCGAAGACAAGGGAATCACCGGAGCCGTTGTCGGACGTCCGGCCCGCGCTGCCCGATGCCCAGGACCGGCCGGCACTCCTCGACGCCGCTCAGCTCGATGTCGTCCCGGCGGCCCGCTTCCCACACGTCTCTGGTGAGCCGCCACCGCTGGATCCGCGCGGGCTCGCCACGGCGGGTGTCCCAGTCCGTGCCGTTCGGTTCATAGCCCAGGCCGCGGGAGACGCGGTGGGACGCCTCGTTGTCGACGAAGGCGTCGCTGCCGGCCTCGCGCGCGCCCAGCCCGGCGAAGGCCAGATGCAGGATCGCCGCCCGCATCTCCCTGCCGAGCCCCTGTCCGCGGCTGCCGGGGGCCAGCCAGGAGAAGCTGGACACCGTGCCGAACCGGGCGAAGTCACTGCCGACGAGATCCTGCATGCCGACCGGTTCACCGTCGACGAGCACCGCGAAGTACAGCCGCCACGCGTCCGGGCTCACCCGGGCGCGACCGGCCCAGACGGCCCGCAGCCACCGCCACTCGCGGTCCGGGCTGTCGGCGTAGAACGAGCTCGGGTCGTCGAACGGCCACGGCTCGACGTCGGCGACCCCGGCCCGCACGAGCGGCACCAGCCGTTCCAGCAGTTCGTCGGAGGCACCGGCCAACGTCAGCCGCGGTGTGCGGACTTCGACGTTCAACGGCGGATAGGTGTGGGCCACGCCCGGACGGTAGCCACCCCGCCGGGCGGCCGCATCCGGATTTCCGCCGCCTAGGCCTGCCCCGTCTCGAAGCGGGAGATGCGGCCGTCGGTGTCGACGGTGAAGTCCCAGCGGGTGACCATCTCGCCCCAGGTGTCGTTGCGGTAGTGGGCGAGGAGGGAGCGGCCGCCGTTGGACTCGTTGTCGACGTCGATGTGGCCGTTGGAGGAGAAGATCTCCCGGTCGATCCACTCGTCGAGGTTCCGGTCGGAGCCGTCGTCCGCCATGGTGGCGCCCGGGGAAAGCAGGTCGAGGAAGCTCTCGCGGTCGTGGGAGTTGAGGGCCGTGACGAAGGCCCGTACGGCCGGATCGCTGAGCTTGTCCGTTTTGATGGTCATGCCGGTCAGCCTCACACCGTGGCCAGGGGCCCGCCACCCGAACGGCGGCGCGGACGGGCCGTTCGGGTGGGGCGGATGCGACGGTGGAGACCCGTGATCCGTAGTCGCCGATGGGAGCCGCCGTGAGCTGTTGTGACCGACGAGACGTGGGGCTGCTGCTGCTCCGGCTGGGGACCGGCGGGGTGCTGGCGGCGCACGGCGCGCAGAAGCTGCTCGGGTGGTTCGGCGGGGGCGGGATCGAGGGCACGGGCCAGTTCATGGAGTCGGTCGGGTACGCGCCCGGGCGGCAGAGCGCGATGGCGGCGGGGCTGGCGGAGGCGGGCGGCGGGACGCTGCTGGCGCTGGGCCTCGCGACCCCGGCGGCGGGGGCGGCGGCGGCCGGTGCGATGGCGGGCGCGGCCGCGCTGCACATGCCGAACGGGTTCTTCGCGGCGGAGGGCGGCTACGAGTACGCGGCGAGCCTGGGCCTGACCGCGGCCGGCCTGGCGGTCTCGGGTCCCGGCCGGCTCTCCCTGGACCACGCGTTCGGGCATGTCTTCGACCGGGGCTGGATGGTCCCGGTGGCGCTCGGTGTGACGGCCGCGGTGACGGCGGCGGTGATCGGGGCGCGGAACCAGCGGGTGCGGCGGGAACAGGAGGGCGAGCAGGAGGCGCTGTTCGAGGAGTAGCGCCGGGCTGGGGCGCGGCAGACTACGGCCCATGAGCGAACAGGACACCCCCGTCACCGCCCCCGTCGGCCTGTGGCCCGCCGTGGACGACCTCTGGGCACGCCTGGAGGCCGCCCGCGTCCACTCCGGCCCGGAGGGCGTCCTCCTGCGCATCCTCAAACTCTCCGAGGAGGTCGGCGAGGTCGCCGAAGCGGTCATCGGCGCGACCGGTCAGAACCCGCGCAAGGGCGTCACCCACACCTGGGACGACGTACAGAGCGAACTGTGCGACGTGGCCATCACGGCCCTGGTGGCACTCCGGACGCTGACTCCGGAGGCGCAGGACGTGTTCGAGGCCCACTTGACGGGGGTCAGGGGTCGGCCGCTGGGTCCGTCGGCGTGAAGCCGCACTCCGGATCGGCGCCGGACGGCACGATACTTGCGCATCACCGCACAAGCGGTGGACGACGTACATCAGCGATGCGCCACGAGGAGTTCTCCATGTTCCGCGGCCTCAGCGCCTTCCCCCTCACCCCCACCACCGAGGACGGCATCGACGAGGACGCCTTCCGCACCCTCGTCTCCCGCCTCGCCGCCGCCGGCGTCGACTCCATCGGGGCCCTGGGCTCCACCGGCGGCTACGCCTACCTCACCCGCGAACAGCGCGCCCGCGTGACGGCGCTCGCGGTCGAAGCCGCCGACGGTGTGCCGGTCATGGTCGGCATCGGGGCCCTGCGGACCTCACAGGTCCTCGCTCTTGCCGAGGACGCCCAGAAGGCGGGCGCGTCCGCGGTCCTGCTCGCCCCGATGACGTATCAGCCGCTCACCGACGACGAGGTGTTCGGCCTGTACGAGGACGTCACCCGCGAACTGTCGGTACCGCTGTGCGTGTACGACAACCCGCGCACCACCCACGTCCACTTCACCGACGAACTCCACGGCCGTATCGCCGAGTTGCCGCACGTCGCCGCGGTCAAGATCCCGCCGGTGCCGGACGACCCGGCCGCCGCGGAGCAGCGCGTGAGGGCACTGCGGGCGCGGCTCCCGGAGTCGGTGAGCATCGGCGTGAGCGGCGACTGGGCGGCGGCCGACGGCCTGAACGCCGGATGCGAGGCGTGGTACTCGGTCCTCGGCGGCCTGTTCCCACGCACCGCCCTCGCCCTCACCCGCGCCGCCCGGACCGGCCACGCCGAGCAGGCCACCGCCCACTCCGCGCACCTGGAACCCCTCTGGGACCTCACCCGCCGGTACGGCGGCCTACGCGTGATGTCAGCGGCCGCCGCACACCTGGGCCTGACCGCCGAGCCCAACCTGCCGCTGCCGCTGCGAGGTCTGCCCTCCGACGCCCGAGGCCGGCTGGTCTCCGTGCTGGACGACCTGGGCCTCGGGACGACGGCGTGACCCGCAAAACCGCGTCGGCCCTGTGATCAGTGTGTGCTCAACGCCGTCCGCAGACTGGCGGCCATCAACTCGACGGCCTCCTTCCCCGCCGGTACCGGCCCGGTGTGGGTGAAGTAGTGGTCGACGCCCGGGAAGACCCGGAGGGTGACCGGGACGCCGGCGGCCTCCAGTGCCTTGGCGTAGGCCTCGCCCTCGTCTCGCAACCGGTCGTGCTCCCCGGCGACGACCAGGGCGGGCGGCAGCGCGGCGAGGTCGTCGGCCAGTCCCGGCGAGACGAGCGGATGGGCCCGGTCCGCGGGGTCCGGGACATAGGCGGCGGTGAAGATCCGCATGAGCTGGGGCGTGAGCAACGGCTTGGCGATGGGCGACCGCTTGGTGGCCGGGTCGGCGACCTGGTCGAGCGGTGCCGAGTCGAGGATCTGCAGCAAGGGTGTGAAACCGCCGCGGTCCCTGGCCGTACGGCAGACCGCGGCGGCCAGGTTGGCACCGGCGCTGTGCCCACCCACGGCGAGGCGCGAGCCGTCCCAGTCGTGCGCGGCGCCGTTCTCGACGATCCACGCGGTGACGTCGTACGCCTGGGTGACGGCGGTGGGGTACGGCTGCTGCGGGGCGACGGCGTAGTCCACATTCACGACGACACAGCCGGCCTTGGCGGCTATGTACCGGCAGATGTGGTCGTCCTGCTCGGGACGAGCCACGACGAACCCACCCCCGTGGAAATTCACGTACACGGGAGCGGGTGCCTCGGCGGTGGCCGGCGGCCGGTAGACGGTGCACGCCACCGGCCCCGCCCCGGTCTCCACCCGAAGTACCTCGGTGCGCTTCGGAATCTCACCGAACCGAAGGTCCTTGTGCACACGGCTCATCACGCGGCCGAGCAGCAACTGGATCCCTCTGGCCTGGATTCTGGGACTGAACGGCATGACGCGACCACCCATCGCTACAAAGTTAAACCAACAGGATTCCTGATGATGAGGGGTGTGCGGCGCATCACGCAACAGGCAGTACGAGAAGGTGTTCGCCGGGCATCCGGCACCCCGCCGTGTTGATCAGGCGCAGTGCAGCGCGCTGACCGGCGGCGACGGGACTACCGTGATGACGTATGAGACGTTGCCTGCCGCTGGATGCCGTGCCCCGCCTCATCGGCGCGGCGATCGTCGGAGCGGTGGGCGGCGCGGCCGTGGCGGTGGTCGCCGATGGAGCACTGGGCGCGCTGGCCGCGATCGCGGCGACGGAACTGAGCTTCGTCCTGGCGGGCTGGGCGGTGCTGTGGCCGATGGACGCGACGGCAACCCACCGCAATGCGCGGCGTGAGGACTTCCGTCCCGTGACCGATGAACTGGTGGTGGTCGCCGTGGCTCTGTGCGGACTGTCCGCCATCGTGCTGCTGCTCCTGCGCGGCAAGGCCGACCCCGGTCACGTGGCGGCCGCGACCGCCCTGTGCGGTGTCTTCACGGCCTGGGCCGCACTGCATCTGATGTACGCCGCCCGTTACGCCTACGTGTATTACGAGTCCGAGGGCGGAATCGACTTCAACTCGGACGCCCCGCCTGCGTACCGGGACTTCTTCTACTTCAGCTACAACCTCGGCATGACCTATCAGGTGTCCGACACCGATGTGTCGAGTCCGGCGATCCGGGCGATCGTGCTGCGTCACACACTGCTGTCCTACGTCTTCGGCACCGGCATTCTCGCCACC
Organism: Streptomyces sp. NPDC048288; assembly: GCF_043201555.1. Taxonomy (NCBI): domain Bacteria; kingdom Bacillati; phylum Actinomycetota; class Actinomycetes; order Kitasatosporales; family Streptomycetaceae; genus Streptomyces; species Streptomyces sp. NPDC048288. Next base: position 687,630 of record NZ_JBICZD010000001.1, on the reverse strand, counting down.
GCCATCAATCTCGTCGTGGGAATGGTCAGCGGCTGAGGTGAAGGCTCTGCCGCACGGCGTGAGCCGGTCGGCACAGGGGCGGTGGAGCGGCTCCTGCGCGACGAGGAGGACTGGGACAAGGACGCGCTGACCGCGTGCGGCCGGCTCGTCCAAGCCATCGCTCCGCCGTGTACAGCCGTGCGTATCAGCCGGTCATGACGGCTCCCGGGGTGTTCCGGCCGGTGCCGGGCGAAGCTGGTCCGAAGGTGATGGAGAACCGCGCGAACAGGCATACGCCGGCGCCACCGACCGCCCGTCCGCCCCCGTCGTCGTACGCGTTCCTCAGCGGGAGCGCTCGACGCTCCACCGGGGCAGCCGCTCGAAGAAGTCGACCGCCTCGCTCCGCCATCTCGGCCGCCAGCCGGTGGCCACCAGGGCGGCCTGTTCCGCGTGGTCGCGCATGCGGGCGCGCAGCCCGGCGGCCACCCCGCGCTCCTCGGCGATCTCCCGGATCGTGGCGATCGTCGCGGCCGTGCAGGCGGGATCGCCGAGCGCGCTCTCCACCACGGCGCGCTCCGCCCCCTGGAGCGACGGGAGCAGGGCGGTCACCAGATAACTGCGCTTGCCGTCGCGGATGTCGGTGCCGGTGGGCTTGCCCATCTCCGTCCCGTCCCCGAACAGGTCCAGATAGTCGTCGCGCAGTTGCGCGCAGATCCCGACCAGCCGCGCGTAGCGCCGCAACTCCCCTGCGTGGTGCGCCGGTTGTCCGCCGGCCGCCAGCAGTCCCAGTTCCAGGGGCGCCAGCAGCGAGTAGCGGGCGGACTTGAAGTCCGCGACCTGGTGGAGGACTTCGGTGTCCGGGAGTTCCTCGGTGACATCGCGTTCCAGGTCGACGACCTGGCCCAGGATCGTCTCGGCCGCCGCCCGGGTGTGGGCCTCGGTCATGGCCTGGCGGACCGGCGGTGACACCCGCGCGTCGAGCAGTGCCCGCAGGGAGAGGGCCAGGGCGAGGTCGCCCGCGAGCACGGTGAGGGCGAGCGCCGTCCGGGGGCGGCCGGGGAACCGCTCGCGGTAGGCGTAGTAGGTGGAGGGGCCGCCGCGCCGGGTGGGGCTGTCGTCGATGAGGTCGTCGTGGACCAGGCCGTGGGTGTGCAGCAGTTCGAGGCTCAGGGCCGCCTCGTCCAGTCCGGCCACGGGCCCGTCGGTCACCAGGCGGGCCGCCTCGCGCAGGATCACCACGCGGATCCGTTTGCCGCCCCGCAGGGACAACTCCCGCAGCAGCGCCAGGCATTCGGGGGTGAAGCGGCCGTACGACGGTGTGTCGAGGGCGCCCTCCAGGGAGTCGAAGTACTTCTCGAAGAGCCGCTCGAAGGACTGGGTGTGCCCGGCCAGCCGGGCCGTCAGGGGGGCGGTGACACCGTCGGTGTCGGGCATGGGCGGGAGCTCCTGACGAGGGCGCGCGGACGGACAGGGACGTCCATGATGCGCGACGGGACGCCGATCTCCCGCATCCCGGCGCTCGCCCGCCGGTGCCGGACCGGCCGGCACCGGCGGGGCTCAGGAGGCGGCGGCCCGGCCGATCGTCACGCGGAGGTGCTTCATCAGCGGCTGGTCGCTCTGTTCGCTGTAGTCGCACAGGGCGACCAGCACGTTCATCTCGGGCATGTAGCCGGCCGCGCAGCCGCGCGGCACGTCGTACGGGATGGCGAGGTAGCCGTTCAGGGTGCGGGTGGTGCCGTCCTTGGCGGTGCTGGTGATGTCGACGGGGTCGAACTCCGCGATGCCGCGTTCGCGCATGTCGGCCGGGTTCATGAAGACGAGGGTGCGGAGGTTCTTGACGCCCCGGTAGCGGTCGTTGTCGGAGTAGATCGTGGTGTTCCACTGGTCGTGGGAGCGCATGGTGCCCAGCGCCAGGGTGCCGGGGGCGGGGACGACGTCCGGCAGGGGTGCCGAGGAGAACTCCGCGCGTCCGGAGGGCGTGCTGAAGACCAGTTCGCGGGCGGGCTGGCGGATGCGGAAGCCGAGCGGCAGCCGGACCCGCCGGTTGAAGTCCTCGAAGCCGTCGAGGACTTGGGCCATGGTGTCGCGGATGCGGTCGTAGTCCTCGACGTACCAGGCCCAGGGGGTGGTGCTGGCGGGGAGGGCGGCGCGGGCGATGCCGGCGATGACGGCGGGTTCGGAGAGCAGGTGGGCGGAGGCGGGCTTCTTCATGCCGACCGACAGGTGCACCATGCTCATCGAGTCCTCGACGGAGGTGCTCTGGATGCCGCAGCGCTGGTGGTCCTTCTCGGTGCGGCCGAGGCAGGGCAGGATCAGTGCCTGCCGGCCGTGCACCAGATGGCTGCGGTTGAGCTTGGTGCTCACCTGGACGGTGAGCGCGCAGCCGCGCAGGGCCCGGTAGGTGGCCTCGGTGTCCGGCGCGGCGAGGGCGAAGTTGCCGCCCATGCCGACGAACACGCCGATGTCGCCGCGGAGCATCGCCTGGATGGTGCCGACGGTGTCGAGGCCGTGTGCGCGGGGCGGGTCGATCCCGCAGACCCGGGCCAGCCGGTCCAGGAACTCCGGCTCGGGCCGGTGGTCGATGCCGCAGGTGCGGTTGCCCTGTACGTTGCTGTGCCCGCGCACGGGTGAGGGACCGGCGCCCTCCCGGCCGAGGTTGCCGCGCAGCAGAAGGACGTTGACGATCTCCCGTACGGTGTCGACGCCGTGCTCGTGCTGGCTGACGCCCAGGCACCAGCTGAAGACGGAGCGGTCGGCGTCCCGGTAGATCCGGGCCGCGCGGAGGATGTCGGCGCGGCCGATGCCGGACTGGCGCTCGATCTCCTCCCAGGGCGTGGCCTCGCACAGCTTGCGGTAGTCCTCGAAGCCGCTGGTGTACCGGTCGACGAACTCCCGGTCCAGCGCCTTGGGATCGGACGTGGACTGGTCCAGGACGGCCTTGGCGATGCCCCGCAGCAGGGCCATGTCGCCGCCGACGCGCACCTGGAGGTCGAGGGTGCCGGTGCGGGTGGCGTGGTTGACGGCCATGTCCACGAAGTCGTGCGGGATGATCGTGCGCCGGGCGGCGGCCTCGATCAGCGGGTTGACGTGCACGATCCGGGCGCCGCGCCGGTAGGCGTCGGCGAGGGCGGTGAGCATGCGGGGCGCGTTGGACGCGGCGTTCACGCCCATGATGAACAGGGCGTCGGTGGCGTCCCAGTCCTTGAGGTCGACGGTGCCCTTGCCGGTGCCGAGGGAGTCGGTGAGGCCGCGTCCGCTCGCCTCGTGGCACATGTTGGAGCAGTCCGGCAGGTTGTTGGTGCCGAGTTCGCGGGCGAGGAGCTGGTACAGGAAGGTGGCCTCGTTGCCGAGCCGCCCGGAGGTGTAGAACGCCGCCCGGTTCGGGTCGTCCAGCTCCCGCAGCGCCCGCCCGGCCAGGGCGAACGCGTCCCGCCAGCTGATCGGCACATAGTGGTCGGACTCGGCGTCGTACACCATCGGCTCGGTCAGCCGGCCCTGGTCCTCCAGCGCGAAGTCGCTCCACCCGGAGAGTTCCGTGACGGAGTGGGCGGCGAAGAACTCCCGTCCGACGCGCTTGCGGGTCATCTCCCAGGTGACGTGCTTGACCCCGTTCTCGCAGAGGTCGAGGTGGAGCCCCTTGGTGTCGTCGGGCCAGGCGCAGCCGGGGCAGTCGAAACCCTCCCCCTCGTGGTTCATCTTCATGATCGCCCGCGGTCCGTCCACGAGCGCCCGCTCCCGCACCAGGAACTTGGTCACGCTCTTGGCGGCGCCCCAGCCGGCGGCCGGGTGGTGGTAGGGGTGGAAGAACGGCTCCCCCTCGGGCCGGGGCCCCACCCGGGCCTCGACCCCGTCCCCGGCTCCCGCCGCCTGCGGCCGGGCCCGCTTCTGCTCGTCGTGGGAGGTGCTCACGGCTCTCACCCTTCGCCGTCGAGAGCGCACACCGCCGGACCCGACGGCGTCCTCTGCCATGCTAGGCACGCCGGTCGGGTGGGGCGAGGCGAGCGGGCCGCGGCGCACGACGGACACGGGCGGACACGGACCGTCACGGCCCGTGCGCCCCCGTCGTCCGGGACGGCCCGGGGTCAGACGTTCGTGTTCTTGCGCAGGGCGTCCAGGCTCTTGCGGACCGGGGCGTACGACAGACCGAAGACGGCCCAGGCGCCCTTGCCGGGACGGTACTTGAGCGCCGCCAGCAGCAGGTGCTCGGTGCCGAGACCGCTGTCGCCGATCTCCCGCATCTCGGCGGCCGCGCCCTCCAGCAGGGCCGCGTGCTCCTGGCTCGGCGAGATGTCGTCCGCGGACGTCCGCGCCACCGGCGGAATCATCTGCCGGCTGCGGTTGACGGCGAATTCATGGAAAGCCGCGAGATCCACGCCGTTGGCCACCAGCAGAGCCGAGAAAGTGGAATCGTCCTGCGCACTGAGAACGGTGAGCAGATGAATGGTGAATAATTCGGGACTGCGCTGAGCGGCGGCGAGTTCGCTCGCCGACCGCACCGCGGCGGCCATCCGGTCGGTGTACTGGACCTGCATGAGAAATTCCCTTCACGGGCGAACTTCCGCCGCCGAATTCATGCGAACTCGACTGACTAAATAGCAACTTGACGATACATCGGCCAGGGATGGCAGTCTACATGGCATGACAAGCCAAGAGGACGAGAGAGCAATAACTGTACTCGTGGGCCGGTTTTTCCGAGCCCTCAATGAACGCCGCTTCGAAGGGGATTGGGGCAGCGAATACTTCACCGACGACGTAAAGGCCGAGAGCCCGCACGGAACGGCCGTGGGCGCCGCGGCCGTTCGCCAGTCGCAGCAGGCCGTGGAGGACTGGGCGGCGATCCAGTACATGAACACGGACCTTCTCGTCGAGGGTGACGCGGCCGATCCGGACGCCGCCACGGCGTCCTGGAACTCCCTGATGACCCATATCCACCACGAGGCCACGCTCCGGAAGCTCGGCGAGGGTCTCGACCCGCTGTTCACCGTGGGCGGCGTCTGGGACGTGGACCTGCGCCGCACGGCCGACGGCTGGCGTTTCTCCCGGACCTCGGTCCGCCCGGTATGGATGTCCGGGACCGCGCCGCAGCTCCCGGCGGCGGCCGAGTGATCCGGCGGAGGCCGGCGTTCCGCGACGGAACCCCGGCCTCCGCCGCACCGGCCGATCAGATCCGGCCAATCGCGTCGGCTTCACCGTCCGCCCTCCCCTCCCGGGAGATCCGGGCGGTGCGCGGAGCCCGCAGAGCGAGCGCCGCCAGGCCCACGGCCGACGAGATCAGGCCGCCGTAGACCAGAGCCGCGCGGGCGCCCTGATGGGCGGCGACCCAGCCGGTCAGCAGGGCGCCGAACGGGGTCGAGCCCTGCACCAGCAGGGTGTAGAGCGCCAGGATCCGGCCCCGGTGGCCGGGGTCGGACCCCAGCTGGACCCGGTGGTTGACGGCCTGGGTGAAGTAGAGGGCGGTCAGACCGGTGACCGCGAGCAGGACCAGGGCGGTGCCCTGTCCCGGGGCCAGTCCCGCCAGCGCCTCCGCCGCCCCGAAGGCGAGGGCGGCACCGGCCACCAGCGTCTCCGACGGGCGGCCCACGCGTCCCGTGCCGATCAGGGCGCCGAGCAGCGATCCCACGGCGACGGCCGAGGTGAACAGTCCGAAGGAACCGGCGTCGGCGTGGAACACGGTCTTGGCCAGCAGCGGCAGGGTGAGCTGGAAGTTCAGGCCGAAGACCCCGACCAGGGCGACCGCGGCCAACGGCAGCAGCAGGTCGGGGCGGGCCGCCACGTACCGCAGGGCGTCCACGGTCCGTCCGTCCCGCGCGGGGCCGGCCCGGCGCAGCAGCTCCCCGGGGCGCATCAGCAGGAGCGCCGCCACCGTGGCCAGATAGCTGGCCGCGTTGAGCAGGGACACCGGTCCGATGCCGAGCCAGGTGATCGCCAGACCGCCCAGCGCGGGCCCGAAGACGCGCGCCAGGTTGAAGTAGGCGGCGCTCAGCGCCGAGGCGTTGGGCAGCAGGTCGCCGCCGACCATCTCGTGCACGAAGGACATCCGGGCCGGCGTCTCGATCGCGTTGACCAGGCCGAGGCAGAAGGCCAGCACGCACACGTGCCACACGCGTACGGCCCCCGTGAACACCAGGGGGGCCAGGATCAGGGACAGGGCGGCCGAGACCAGGTTGGCCGCGAGCAGGATCACCCGCTTGTCGTGGCGGTCGGCGAGCCGGCCGCCGTAGAGGGAGAGGAACAGCATGGGCGCGAACTGAAGCGCCGTCACCAGGCCGAGGACGGTGGCCGAGTCACCGGACAGGGAGAGCACCAGCCAGTCCTGGGTGACGAGCATCATCCAGGTACCGATCACCGACACGAGCTGGCCGACGAAGAACAGCCGGAAGTTACGCACCGACAGGGACCGGCCGATGGACCGGAGGTTGCGGCGTACGGACCAGGACCGGCCGGTGGCGCGGAAGTTGCGACGTACGGACAAGGACCGGCCGATGGCACGGAAGTTGCGACGCACCGACGAAGACCGGCCGATGGACCGGATGTTGCGACGCACCGACGAAGACCGGCCGGTGGCACGGAAGTTGGACACCGACCAGGAGCGCCAGATGGTCCGGAACCGGGGCGTGGGGCCGGTGGGCGGCGCGGGGCGCGGGCGGGTCTCCTGGTTCACGGGCCCGCCTGTTCGCGGCACGCGAGCAGTTCCTCCAGGAAGCCCAGGACGCGCAGATGGTAGGAGCGGGCGGCCCAGCCGAGGCTGATGTTGTGGCCCGCGTCCGGCTGCCGGTCCACCGTGACCCGGGCCGACCGGAGATGCCCGGCCAGCTCCGTCAGGGTGTCGGTGTCGTGCAGCCACCAGTTCTCGTACTCCGCGAACGTGAACCGGACCGGGACCCGGACCCGGGCGGCCACGCCGGGGAACAGCTCCGACCACTGCCGCAGCTCCCGCAGCTCCACCGGGGGCATCGGCGCCAGCAGGGGCCTGCTGTAGCGGAAGCTGTTCGGCGGGTAGAGCCGCAGCGGCCCCCAGTGCCACTTCCAGGACTCGCGGGCGAGGTCGCCCGGCGGTTCCCCGAGGTCCACGGCGTAGCGGTGGCCGCACCCGGACACGTCCACGCCGATGATCCGGTCGCACACGTCGTCGGCGGTGGCCGTCAGCGCCACCTTGCCGCCGAAGGAGTGCGCGACCAGCAGGAACCCGGCGCCCGTGGGAAAGCGCCGGGCGTAGTCGTCGAGCGCCGCGTGCAGGGTCGCCGACTGCTCGGCGAGGCTCTGCCCCTCGGGTATCTCCCGGGCCGACCGGCCGTAGCCGGGACGGTCCAGGCTCAGCACCGCGAACCCGAGGCTCGCCCCCAGCCCCAGCAGCGACACGCTCGGATGCGCCTGCCCGTCGAAGTACCCGGCCGTCATCCCGCCCCCGTGCACGGCGACCACGACCGCCCGGGGCGGCGGCCCGTCCGGCGCGATGTGCAGCCCCGACAGGGTGATGCCGCCCGCGTCCAGGGTGATGTCCGTGACCCCGGAGGTCCTGGTCGCGAGGGTGCGCTCCGGCGCGGGGGCCGAAGCCGGGGTGTGCCGCGTCTGCTGCGTCGCCACCGTCGTCTCCTTCGCGCTCATGCCGTGTACGGGCGGCGCCCGCGGGCCTGTCGGAGGGCGACGGCCCACCACACCAGCTGGCCGAGCATGGTCTTCGCCGCCGCGTCGAGGCCCGGCACGTCCCGTGGGTTGCCGTCCTCGTCGAAGTGGCTGCGCGCGTCCGCGAAGCTGACGCCGTCCCGCAGGGTGGCGACATGGAGCTCGGCGAAGATCTGCCGCAGCTGCTCCACCGCCCGCAGCCCCCGGGAGCGGCCGCCGTAGGAGACGAAGGAGACCGGCTTGCCGCGCCACTGCGTGGGATGCCAGTCGAGCACGCTCTTCAGAACAGCGGGGCAGCCGTGGTTGTACTCGGCGGTGACGACCACATAGGCGTCGGCCGCCTCGATGCGGGTCGCCACCTCGTCGAGCCGGTGCCGGGCGGCGGCGGCCCGGTCCGGGGAGACCACCACCGGCAGATCGGCCGCGACGGCGTCGATCACGTCGACGCTGAACCCGCCGAACTGCTCGGCCTGCCGGGTCAGCCAGCGGGCGACCACCGGACCCGAGCCGCTCTCCGGCGGACTGCTGGTGATCACTGCGAGGCGTACGGACTCTCCGGGCATGGCTGACCTCCCCTGGGGTCGGAACTCTCTGTGGCACGGTCTCTGGCACGGGCTGACAGGCAGGGCACGGGCGGCTCCCCCGGCGAGGCGCGCGGGGCGCCGCCGGCCACGAGGACGGTCCGCTCGCCGCGGCCCGCGGCCCCGGGGCCGGTCCGGTCGCCGACCACCAGCAGCAGTCCGACGGCCGCCGTCGCCGCCGCGGCCACCGCCAGGGCGCCGCCGGCGGCGCCGAGGTGGAAGCCGTCGTCCAGGACGGCGACGCCGACCAGGGACGCGACGACGGGATTGGCGAGCGTGGTGGCCACCAGCGGCACAGTGAGGCCGGCCCCGCGGTACGAGGCCTGGGACGCGGCCACCCCGGCGAGGGCGAGCACCCCCATCAGGCACAGCCCCGCCGCCTCGGCGCCCGCGCCGAACACGCCCCAGCCCGCCACGACCGCCTTGACGTGGACCGAGGCCACCCCGAACGCCACTCCGGCCGCCACCCCGAGCACGGCTCCGCGTGCCGCAGGCCACCGGGTCGCGGCCGCGGCCCCGGCCAGCAGGGCCACCGCGCCGACGCCCAGGGCCGCGATCACCGACTGCTGCCGGACGGACAGCAGCACCTCAGGCCCGGTGTCGACCAGCCCGGTCAGCACCGCGAGCCCACCGGTGACCAGCCCCACCCCGGCCCACACCGCCCGCCCCGGCACCGCCCGGCCCGGCGCGGCGAGGGGCAGGGCGAACACCAGGGTGAGCGCGCCCAGCGGCTGTACGAGGGTGAGCGGGCCCCAGCGAAGCGCGAGCGCGTGCAGCAGTCCGCCACCGCCGTTCAGGGTGAGCGCCGTCCACCAGAGGCCGGAGCGCAGGGTGGCCCGCACGGCCGACTGCCGGGCCGCGCCGGCGACCCGCTCCTGGAACAGCGCCCCCACGGCATAGCAGGCCGCCGACACCAGACAGAGCAGGACCGACAGCGCCAAGGAACTCATCGTCCGTTCAGTCCTTGATCTCGCAGATCACGGCACCGGACGTGAGGGAGGCACCGACCTCGGCGGCGAGACCCTTGACGGTCCCGGCCCGGTGCGCGTTGAGCGGCTGTTCCATCTTCATCGCTTCGAGTACGACGATCAGGTCGCCCTCCTCGACCTGCTGCCCCTCCTCGACGGCGACCTTGACGATCGTGCCCTGCATGGGCGAGGCGAGGGTGTCACCGGAGGCGACCGGCCCGGACTTCTTCGCGGCCCGGCGCTTCGGCTTGGCCCCGGCGGCCAGACCGGTGCGGGCCAGGGTCATGCCCAGCGTGGAGGGCAGGGAGATCTCCAGCCGCTTGCCGCCGACCTCGACGACCACGGTGTCGCGGCCCGTCTCGTCGTCCGTCTCGGTGTCGAGGGGCACCGTGAAGGGCTTGATCTCGTTGGCGAACTCGGTCTCGATCCACCGGGTGTGGACCGTGAAGGGCTCGCCCGTGAAGGCGGGGTCCCTGACCACCGCTCGGTGGAAGGGGAGGGCGGTGGCCATGCCCTCGACCTGGAACTCGTCCAGGGCGCGGGCGGCCCGCTGCAGGGCCTCGGCGCGGGTGCGGCCGGTGACGATCAGCTTGGCCAGCAGGGAGTCCCAGGCCGGGCCGATGACCGAACCCGCCTCCACGCCGGCGTCCAGGCGGACACCGGGGCCGGAGGGGGCGTCGAAGCGGGTGACCGTGCCGGGGGCGGGCAGGAAGTTGCGGCCCGGGTCCTCGCCGTTGATGCGGAACTCGAAGGAGTGCCCGCGCAGCTCGGGGTCGCCGTAGCCGAGTTCCTCGCCGGCGGCGATGCGGAACATCTCGCGGACCAGGTCGATGCCCGCGACCTCCTCGGTCACCGGGTGCTCGACCTGGAGGCGGGTGTTGACCTCCAGGAAGGAGATCGTGCCGTCCTGCCCGACCAGGAACTCACACGTGCCGGCGCCCTCGTAGGCGGCCTCCTTGAGGATGGCCTTGGAGGCGCGGTACAGCTCGTCCACCTGGGCGTCGGACAGGAACGGCGCGGGGGCCTCCTCGACGAGTTTCTGGTGGCGGCGCTGGAGGGAGCAGTCGCGGGTGGAGACGACGACCACGTTGCCGTGCTTGTCGGCCAGGCACTGGGTCTCCACGTGGCGGGGGCGGTCGAGGTAGCGCTCGACGAAGCACTCGCCGCGGCCGAACGCGGCCACCGCCTCGCGGACGGCGGACTCGTAGAGCTCGGGGACCTCTTCGAGGGTGCGGGCGACCTTCAGGCCGCGTCCGCCGCCGCCGAAGGCCGCCTTGATCGCGATCGGCAGGCCGTGCTCGGTGGCGAAGGCGACGACCTCGTCGGCGCCGGAGACCGGGTCGGGGGTGCCGGCCACCAGCGGGGCACCGGCACGCTGGGCGATATGACGGGCCGCCACCTTGTCACCCAGATCGCGGATCGCCTGCGGCGGCGGGCCGATCCAGGTCAGACCCGCGTCCAGGACCGCCTGGGCGAACTCGGCGTTCTCCGAGAGGAAGCCGTAACCGGGGTGGACCGCGTCCGCGCCGGTCTCCTGGGCGGCCCGCAGCACCTTGTCGATGTCCAGATAGCTGGTGGCCGGGGTGTCACCGCCCAGGGCGAACGCCTCATCCGCGGCGCGGACATGCAGAGCGTCACGGTCCGGATCCGCATAGACGGCCACGCTCGCGAGACCGGCGTCCCGGCAGGCCCGGGCCACGCGGACAGCGATCTCACCGCGGTTGGCGATGAGCACCTTACGCACGATGATCCATCCTTTCCTTGTCGCAGCCCTGGTGGGGGCCGGTCGATGAGTGGTCAGCCCAGCCAGGGCCGGCGGGCGGTGTTCCGCAGGTGCGCCGAGCGCCAGCTCAGCGGGGCGTCCGCGGCGTGGCGGGTGCCCGACCTGCTCCAGCGCGGGGACTGTGCGCACGGCTCCTCGGCGCAGACCTGGTGGTGTGCGACGCGCCGCAGCAGGACGGCGGTGAGGGCGGCCAGTTCGGCGGGGCCGACGGTGCCCTTCTCGACGCGGATCAGTGGTTCGGTGGTCATCGGGACACTCCTCATTGCGGCGGGTTGCCGTGCTTGCGGGAGGGCAGTTCGGCGTGCTTGGCCCGGAGCATCGCCAGGGACCTGATCAGCACCGCCCGGGTCTCGCGCGGGTCGATGACGTCGTCGATCAGGCCGCGTTCGGCGGCGTAGTAGGGGTGCATCAGCTCGGTGCGGTACTCCTCGATCTTTCGCCGCCGGACCGCGTCCGGGTCGTCGGAGGCGTTGATCTCCCGGCGGAAGATGACGTTGGCGGCGCCCTCCGCGCCCATGACCGCGATCTCGTTGGTGGGCCAGGCGAGGGCGAGGTCGGCGCCGATGGAGCGGGAGTCCATGACGATGTACGCGCCGCCGTACGCCTTGCGCGTGATCAGGGAGATGCGCGGCACGGTGGCGTTGCAGTACGCGTAGAGCAGCTTGGCGCCGCGCCGGATGATGCCGTTGTGCTCCTGGTCGACGCCGGGGAGGAAGCCGGGGACGTCGACCAGGGTGACCAGGGGGATGTTGAAGGCGTCGCAGAGCTGGACGAACCGGGCCGCCTTCTCCGAGGACTCGATGTCGAGGACCCCGGCGGTGGCGGCGGGCTGGTTGGCGACCAGGCCCACGACATGCCCGTCCAGCCGGGCGAAGGCGACCACGATGTTGGGCGCCCACAGGGCGTGCACCTCGAAGAAGTCGCCGTCGTCGACGATCTCCTCGATGACGGCGCGGACGTCGTACGAGCGGTTGGCGTCGGCCGGGACCAGGTCCAGCAGGGCGTCCGTGGGGCGGTCGGCCGGGTCGTCGGTCGCGACGGCCGGCGGGGTCTCCCGGTTGTTGGAGGGGAGCAGTCCGAGCAGGAAGCGGACGTCCTCCAGGCAGCCCTCCTCGTCGTCGTAGGCGAAGTGCGCGACCCCGCTGGTCGCGGCGTGCACATCGGCGCCGCCGAGGCCGTTCTGGGTGATCTCCTCGCCGGTGACGGCCTTCACCACGTCCGGTCCGGTGATGAACATCTGCGAGGTGTCGCGGACCATGAAGACGAAGTCGGTGAGGGCGGGTGAGTAGGCCGCGCCGCCGGCGCACGGGCCGAGCATCACGCTGATCTGCGGGATGACGCCGGAGGCGCGGGTGTTGCGCTGGAAGATGCCGCCGTAGCCGGCGAGTGCGGTGACGCCCTCCTGGATGCGGGCGCCGGCCCCGTCGTTGAGGCTCACCACGGGCGCGCCGGCCGACTCGGCCATGTCCATGATCTTGTGGATCTTCTGGGCGTGCGCCTCGCCGAGGGCTCCGCCGAAGATCCGGAAGTCGTGGGCGTAGACGAACACGGTCCGGCCGTCGACGGTGCCCCAGCCGGTGACCACGCCGTCCGTGTAGGGCTTCCTGGCCTCCAGGCCGAAGCCGGCCGCGCGGTGCCGGCGCAGCGGCTCGACCTCGTTGAACGAGTCCTTGTCCAGGAGCAGTTCGATGCGTTCCCGGGCGGTGAGTTTTCCCTTGCCGTGCTGGCGCTCGGTGGCCGCGGGGTCCGGTCCCGCGAGGACCGACTCCTTGATCGCGGCCAGTTCGTCCAGGCGGTCCTGGACGGTGTTCCCACTGGCGGGCATGGTTTCCCCCTTCTCGGCGTGGTGTGGTGTGAGGTGCCGTCAGACGGCGGTGACGGGGTCCCCGGCCGCGGCGAACAGTTCCAGGGCGGACGCGACATGGGCCGCGTCGTGCGTGGTGTGGGCGGGGACGCCGGGGGCGATCCGGCGGCAGAGTCCGGCGAGGACCTTGCCGGGGCCGACTTCGAGGATCCGGTCCGTGCCGGCGTCGGCGATGCGGGTGACCGACTCGGTCCAGCGCACCCGGCCGGTGAGCTGTCGTCGTAGGGCGTCGACGACCTCGTCGGCACCGGTCAGCGGTGCGGCCGTGACCGCGGAGAGCACGGGGACGGCCGGGTCGCGGAACTCGGTGTCCAGCAGGGCGCGGGTGAACTCCTCCTCCACGGGCGCCATGAGGCTGCTGTGGAAGGGCGCGCCGACCTTCAGCGCGAGGGCGCGGGTGGCTCCGGCGGCCCGCGCGGCCGTGATCAGCTCGTCGACCGCCGCGGCCTGTCCCGAGACGACGGTCTGCGCGAACTCGTTGTCGTTGGCGACCTCGACGACCTGGCCGGTCAGCTCCTGGACGGTGGCGCAGAGGCCTTCCACGGTGCGCAGGTCCAGGCCCATCACCGCGGCCATCCGGCCGGGCACCCGCTCGTTGACGGCGGCCATCAGCCGGCCGCGCAGCCGGACCAGCCGCAGGGCGTCGCGCCAGTCCAGGGCGTCGGCGGCGACCAGTGCCGCGTACTCCCCCAGGCTGTGCCCGGCCACCAGGCCGGGGCGGATCCCGTGGCGGCGCAGGACGTCGAGGACGGCGACGCTGGTGAGCAGGATCGCGGGCTGGGTGATCGCGGTGTCGGCGAGCGTCTCGGCGGGGCCCTGCCGGCACAGTTCGGTGAGCGGGAGGCCGAGGAGTTCGTCGGCGGGCCGGTAGTAGGCGTCGAGCAGATGGGGCCAGGTCTCGACGAGGTCCCGGCCCATGCCGACGCGCTGGGAGCCCTGGCCGGGGAAGACGAAGGCGGTGGTGGTCATGTCGTTGTCTCCTTCACACGTACGGCCCTGGTCAGGTGCGCGATCCCGGCCAGCGCGGGGGCGGCGTCGCCCTCGTGGAGCCACTCGGCGGGCAGCGGCCGGATCCGCAGGGGCAGGGCCGGGGCGCCCGGGACGGCGACGGCCGCGTGGGCGGGGGCGCGGGACAGGTCGAGGACCGTCCAGTGCGGGGGCCGGTGCCAGGGGCCGTGGCCCGGCGTGCCCAGGTAGTCGGCGTGCGCGGGGCGTTCCAGTCCGGTGCCGATGCCCTTGAGATAGGCCTCCTTGCGGGCCCACAGCTGTCCGAGGGCGGCGCCGCGCCGGTCCCGCGGCAGCGCTTCGAGCTCGGCGCGCTCACCGGGGTGCAGCAGGCCGACGCACATCTCCGTGGCCCGCTCGGTGGGCCGACGCTGGATGTCGACCCCCACCGGCGCCGGGGCCACGGCGACCAGGGCGCACCCGCCACTGTGCGACAGCGAGAAGTGCGGCGCGGGCGCGGGGCCCGGTCGCACGGCGGGCCGGCCGTGCGGTGCGCCGCAGCCCGGGCAGAGTTCCCGGACGTACGCCACGTCCTGCGGCGGGACCCCGAGCACGGCGGCGAGCAGCCGGCGCAGGGCGATGTGCGCGGCGGTGTACAACAGCCCGTCCCGCGGCCGCAGAAAGCCTGCGGCCCGGCTGCGCTCCCGCCCGTCGAGCTCGGCCACAGCAAGCCGACGCCCACCACCGGCCGGGACCGGCGGCCGCACCAACCAGAGGTCGACGGGGATCCGGTCGTCCTGCACGGCGGACACCCGGACGCCCCCCTCGGCAGGGATCCCGTCGGCCCGCCCCACCGGCACCCGGACGCCCCGCTCGGCAGGGATCCCGTCGGCCCGCTCCACCGGCACCCGGACGCCCCGCTCCACGGGGATCCCGTCGGCCCGCTCCACCGGCACCCGGACGCCCCGCTCGGCAGGGATCCCGTCGGCCCGCTCGACGGACACCCGAGCGTCCCGCTCCACGGACACCGGGGCATCCTGCTCGGCGGGCACCGGGGCGTCCCGCTCGGCGGGCTGCCGGGTGGCCTCGGTGGTGTGCCGGGTGGAACGGACCGTCGGCGCCTTGTCCTCGCTGTGGTTCGTCATGGCGCGCTCGACCGGGAGGCGCGGCGGGGCAGGAAGGCGGTGGCTGATACGGCGAGGCCGGTGAGGCCGACGGTGGTGATGAGGAGGAGGGCCGGGTGGTAGGCGGCGAGGGTGTCGGCGGCGGAGGCTCCGGGTCCCGGGCGGTGGGCCGTCATGAGCGCGGCCACCAGGGCGGGCATCAGGACGGCCCCGAACTGGACGGCCGTCTGGTAGACGCCGCTCGCGACGCCGGGTTCCGCCTCGGGGGCGGCGGCGAGGGCCTGGAGGTGCAGCGCGGCGAAGCAGAGGACGAAGGCCGCGCCGAGCAGGAGCAGGGTGGGCAGGACGTCGGTGGCGTAGTGGGTGGGGACCGACGTACGGAGGTAGAGGGCGTAGCCGAGCGGCGGTGCCAGATAGCCGACGCCGATCAGGCGGGCGGCGCCGAAGCGCTGCACCAGCCGCCCGGAGTACGCGGCGGAGAGCGCCAGTGGCAGCGCGGCGGGCAGCAGGGCCAGACCGGTCCTCGCCGGTGACCAGCCGAGGATCGTCTGGAGGTGGAAGGTGACGACGAACAGCAGGCCCAGATACGACCCGTTGAGCGCGGCGGCGCCGAACGCGGAGCGCCGCAGGGCGGGTCGGGCGAGCACCCGGGGCGGCAGCAGCGGGTGCTCGGCCCGCCGTTCCCTGGCCACGACCAGCGCGGTCAGGGCGGCGGCGAGTCCGAACGCGGTGAGCGTGCCGGGCGCGGCCCAGCCGTGCCGGGGCACGTTCACGATGCCGTACACCAGGGCGGGGAGCGCGGCGGCCAGGCCCAGCGCGGTGGGCAGTTCGTAGGGCCGGCCGCCGTCCGCCCGGGTTCTGCCGCGCTGTTCGGGTACGAGCCGCAGCCCGGCCAGCAGCAGCACCGCGGCGACCGGGGCGGGGAAGGCGAACGTCCAGCGCCAACTGGCCTCGGTCAGCAGCCCGGAGAGCACCAGGCCCAGGGAGAAGCCGCTCGCCCCGAAGAGGCTGTACACGGAGACGGCGCGGTTGCGGGCGGGGCCCTCCGGAAAGGTGCCGGTGATGATCGCCAGCCCGGTGGGTGCGGTGAGCGCGGCGCACACGCCCTTGACGATCCGGGTGGCGACCAGCAGCCCCATGGTGTCGGCCAGCGCCCCGGCCAGCGAGGCGGCGGCGAAGACGGAGACGGCGGCGAGGTACACCCGGCGCCGTCCGAGCCGGTCCACCAGCCGGGTGCCGAACAGCAGGGCCGCCGCGAAGCCGGTTGCGAAGCCGGTCATGACCCACTGCAGTGTGACCGGGTCGGCCCCCAGGTCCTTGCCGACGGAGGGCAGGGCGACCACGCTCACCGACACCTCCAGGGCGTCGATGAGCATGTTGCCGGCCAGCACCGTCAGCAGCGCCCACTGGCGCGGGCTCCACCGGCCGGCCGCCGTGCCGTCCGTGCCGTCCGCGCCGGGCTGTTCGGCGACCGGTGTCGTGGTCGTCGGTCTCATCGTCCTGCCCCCGTCCGTCCTGTCCCGTCCCGCTGTCTCGTCCTGTCCGTCCCCGTCGTGCGGTCAGCCGACGAGGGTGCCGCCGCTGGCGTCGACGAAGGAGCCGGTGATCCAGCGGGCCTCGTCGGAGGCGAGCAGCGCGACGACGTCGGCGACGTCCCGGGGTTCGCCGACCCGGTTGAAGACCGACAGCTGGGCCATCTGCTCGACGGCCTCGGGGATGTCGAAGACCGGGTTGTCGTTGCGGGTGATGCCCGGGGCGACGCTGTTGATCGTGATGCCGCGCGGGCCGAGGTGCTTGGCGAAGTGCAGGGCGAGCATCTCGACGGCGCCCTTGCTCATCGCGTAGGCGATCTCCTGGGGGTTGGCGGTCCTGGTGAGGCCCGTGGAGATGTTGATGATGCGACCGCCGTCGGGCATGACGGTCAGCGCCCGCTGGATGATGAAGAACGGCGCCTTGGCGTTGACCGCGACGATCCGGTCGAACAGCTCGGGGGTGGTGTCCTCCGGCGCCACACCGCCCATCACCCCGGCGTTGTTGACGAGGATGTTCAGGTCGGTGGTGCCGGTGCGCTCCTTGAGCCCCTGCTCCACGCCGAGGAACAGCTCGTGGACGTCGCCGGGGACGCCGAGTTCGGCCTGGACGGCGAAGGCCCGGCCGCCCTCCTTCTCGATGGTGCGGACGACGTCGTCGGCCGCCTCCTGGTTGCTGGTGTAGTGGACGGCGACGAGTGCCCCCTCGCCGGCCAGGCGCAGGGCCGTCGCCCGGCCTATGCCTCGGCTCGATCCCGTGACCAGTGCTGTCTTGCCGGTGAGCGTTCCCATCGTGGCCTTCCTCAGGTTGCCGTGGCCGGCCGCTGCGGCGGATGCCCGGGCCGGTGTGTCGGATGCGGTGGTGCGTGGGCCGGGCGCGGGGGCGCCGGGCGGGGTGCCGAACCAGCGGTGCAGGGCCGCCGGGAGGCCGGTGGTGGTGCCGGGCGTCGCCGCCCAGGCGGTGTAGCCGTCCGGGCGGAGCAGGACGGCGGCGGTGTCCGCGAGGTCCGCGCCTGCTGTGCCGTCCGCGGTGTCCGCGCCGCCCGTCGGGTTGGCACCGTTCCGGAGGCGGGCCGTCACGAGGGTCACCCGCCCGGCCCAGGGGCGGAGCACGGCGGACCACTCCGCCTCGCGCCCGGCGTCCCCGGAGAGGTCGAGCAGCACGCCCCGGCCCGCCCGCAGCAGCGCGGCCGGGGTGGCCTCGCCGTCCGGGGTGGTCAGGGCGAGCGGGGGGAAGCGCCGGCCGAGCAGCGGATGCCCGTCGCCCGCGGAGTCGCCCGCAGAGTCGCCCGCGGAGTCGCCTGCAGAGTCGTAAGCGATGTCGAGGCCCGCGATCATGGCGGCGAGGTGGGCGCGGGCGGGTGGCAGCGCGGCCAGTTCCGCGAACACCTCGCGGACGGCCTCCACCTCCGCGCCGCCGAGCAGCAGCCGGGCCTGGGTCCTGATGTTGCCCAGGATGCGGCGGCCGACCGGATGGCGGTCGCCGTGGTAGGAGTCGAGCAGTTCCTCGCCGGCCCGGCCGGTCACCCGGGCGGCCAGCTTCCAGCCGAGGTCGACCGCGTCCTGGAGGGCGAGGTTGAGGGCCTGGCCGCCGATCGGCATCTGCCGGTGGGCGGCGTCCCCGGCCAGCAGGACGCGTCCCCTGCGGTACTCGGTGACCTGCCGGGAGGCGTCGCCGAAGGAGTTGACCCACAGCGGGGTGCCGTGGCCGATCTCCTCGCCGGTGACCCGGCGCCAGACGTCGGCGATCTCCATGAAGGCGGGGGCCGTGGTGCGGGGCCGGGCGGGGCTGCCGAAGGCGTGCACCATGACCCGGGTGACGCCGTCGGGGCGGCGGGCCGCGATCGCCAGCCCCCGTTCCAGCCGCTGGAAGCGCCGGTTGGGGATGTCGATGCCGGCGACGTCGGCCCGCAGCAGTTCCCGCTCGGCGTCCGTTCCGGCGAAGTCGAAGCCCGCCAGCCGTCGTACGGCGCTCTGCTCGCCGTCGCATCCGACGACGTACTCCGCCCGGACCGTCACCGGACCGTCGGGGCCGGCCAGTTCGGCCAGGACGTGGTCGGAGGCGGTGGTGGTCAGCGCGCGTAGTTCGTGGCCGCGCAGCAGCTTCGCGCCCTGTCCGGTGGCCCACTCCTGCAGCACCCGTTCGACGTCCGCCTGGAGGATCTTCCACTGCCCGGGGTGGCTGCTGGGCAGGGTCAGGTCGAGCGGGATGCCGCCGAAGTGCCCGGCCGGCTCGTTCGGCGGGGTGCCGAACGACTCCAGCAGGCCCCGGGCGTCGAGGGTCTCCATGGTCCGGGCGTGCAGGGTCGAGGCCCGGGACTCGGTGGTGGGCGTGGTCAGCCGTTCGGCGACCAGCACCTCGGCGCCGCCGAGCCGCAGTTCCCCGGCGAGCATCAGCCCCGCGGGGCCCGCCCCGACCACGAGTACCTGGGTGCGCAGGGTGCCGGACATGGTCAGCGCGCCTCGGCGTGGGCCTTGGCGTGCCCCAGCGTGGCGCGGCTGTTGGTGCTCAGCGCGGTGTGGACGTACTCCCGGGCCTCGGCGACTCCGGCGTCCGGGCCGAGGATCCGGCTGATGTTCGCGGTGTTGAGGACCACGGTGTGCTGGGAGGAGGCCGTCGTGCCGTCCGCGTCCTGGGTGAAGGTCCAGTAGCCGGTGTGCAGGGTCATCAGGGCGGGCAGGGTCACCTGCTTGTAGGCGATCTTCCGGCCCTCGAAGCACACCCGGTAGGACTTGGTGAGGTGGGTGGAGCCGTCCTTGGCGCGGGTCTCCATCTCCAGGGTCTGCAGCCCGGGCACGTCCTCGTCGAGCCGGACGGAGGCGACGTGCGGCAGCCGCTCCTGCCACAGGTGCGCCTCGTTGATGAAGTCGTAGGCGTCCTTGGCGGAGCCGGCGATCCGCACGGAGTCCTCGAAGGAGAAGGTCACCTCCTCGGCGGCGTGGGCGAGTTCGACGTTGGTCTTCAGGGCCGCGAGTTCGGAGCGGGAGTTGCGGTCGACCGCCTCGTCGATCCAGCGCAGGCCGTCCGGGTCGTCGTCGACGGCACGGTAGTCGTGCAGCAGCCGGATCCGGGAGGTGGACTCGTCGAGCGGCTCGATGATCCAGGTGCCGCCCATGGCGGCGACCGGCGGGGTGGAGACCTCCTGGCGGAACTCGATGCGCAGCCGGCCGGGGTCCAGGACGCGGCGGGAGGTCCAGTTCTTGGCCTCGCCGTTGGCCGTGGCCCAGATCCGGATGCGTTCGGTGTCCCCGGCGCGCTCCAGGTGGTCCACGTAGATGGTCGGCGGGAAGATCCGCGGCCAGTTCTCGACCTCGGCGATCAGACGGTAGACGGCGGCGGCCGGAGCCGAGACCGTGATCTCGTGCTCCACCTCGCGCAGGCCGGGCTGCGGCATGGTCAGGCTCCTTGGGGTGAGTGCGGGGTCGTGGGGCGGGG
The DNA here is from genome assembly GCF_043201555.1 of Streptomyces sp. NPDC048288. NCBI lineage: Bacteria > Bacillati > Actinomycetota > Actinomycetes > Kitasatosporales > Streptomycetaceae > Streptomyces > Streptomyces sp. NPDC048288. The sequence goes on along the minus strand of NZ_JBICZD010000001.1, from coordinate 667,798 downwards.
CGGGGCGCTCAGAAGTTGCCCAGGCCACCGCAGACGTTGAGCGCCTGGGAGGTGATGGAGGCGGCGGTGTCGGAGGCCAGGTAGCCGACCAGGCCGGCCACCTCGTCCGCGGTGGAGTAGCGGCCCAGCGGGATCTTGGCCTGGAACTTCTCCAGGATCGCGTCCTCGGTGACCTCGTAGGCGGCGGCGTAGCCCGCGCGCACCCGCTGTGCCATCGGCGTCTCGACGTAGCCCGGGCAGACCGCGTTGACGGTGATCCCGGTGGGCGCCAGCTCGTTGCCGAGGGCCTTGGTGAAGCCGACCACGCCGTGCTTGGAGGCGGAGTACGGGGCGCCGAGGACGACGCCCTGCTTGCCCGCGGTGGACGCGATGTTGATGATGCGGCCCCAGTCCTTGTGGCGCAGGCCGCCGGTGTTGAGGACCGCGTGGGTGAGGCGGAAGACGCTGTTGAGGTTGGTGTCGATGACGTCGTCCCACAGTTCCTCGGCGATGTCGGCCGTGACACCGCCGCCGCTGCGGCCCGCGTTGTTGACCAGGATGTCGACGGTGCCGAAGCGGTCGACGGCGGCCTGGACGAAGGCGTGCGCCGATTCGGTGGAGCGCACGTCGAGGGTGGCGCCGTCGGCGTCGATGCCCTCGCTCTGCAGCTGCTTCACCGTCTCCGTCACTTTCTCGGCGTTGCGGGCGCCGATGAACACCCGGTGGCCCGCGGCGCCCAGGATGCGGGCGGCGGCGAGGCCGATTCCGCTGGTGGCGCCGGTGATCAGGGCGACCCGGCCGTTCTGCTCTGTCATGTGCTTCTCCTTGCGCGGGAAGGGGCGAGGCGGCCCGTGGCAGGCGGGGCCCGGGGTGGGCGGGGCCTGGGGTGGGAGCGGGCCGGTCCGTCGGGGGACGTACGGTCCGGCCCGCTCGGTCGGCCTGATCGGGGGAGGTCAGGCCGGGTCGGGGGTCAGGCGGCGACGTCGGCCGAGAGGAGCTCGTTCACGGCGGCGACGAGGGCCCGCGGGGTGGTGATGTCGGAGAGGTTGACGTCGTCGAGGCTGACGCCGAACTCGCGCTCGATACGGCCGCCGGTCTCCAGGAGCGCGAGGGACTCGTAGCCCAGCTCCTCGAAGTCGCTGTCCTCGATGTCGCCGTAGAGGTCGACGCCCTCTTCGCTGCCCGCGCTCTCCAGCAGGATGCGGCGCAGGTCGTCGAGGGTGAAGGTGCGTTCGGGCATGACGGTTTCCTCCGTGTGCCGGTGTGGGTGGGTGGGGTGGGGGTGTGCGGTGGGATCGCGTGGGCGGCGGGTCAGTCCGCGGCGCGTACGACCACCGCGGAGTTGAAGCCGCCGTAGCCGCGGGCGACCACCAGGGCGGTGCGGACGGCGGCGGTGCGCGGGGCTCCGGTGACCAGGTCGAGCCGGTACTCCTCGGCGGGCCGCACGTTGGTGGTGGGCGGGACGACCCCGTCCTGGATCGCGAGCAGCGCGGCCGCCACGTCCAGGGGCGCGGCGCCCGAGTAGAGGCGGCCGGTCATCGTCTTGGGTGCCGTCACGGCCACTCCGCGCGGGCCGAAGACCTCGGTGAGGGCGTCGGCCTCGACGCGGTCCAGCGCGGGCACGCCCGCCGCGTCGGCGAAGACCACGTCGATGTCGCCGGGTTCGGCGCCTGCGTCGGCGAGGGCGGCGCGGATCGCCTGGCGCAGGCCGGGCGGGCGGCCGCTGTCGGGCCGGGGGTCGAAGGTGGCGCCGTAGCCGGCGATCTCGCCGTAGATCCGGGCGCCCCGGGCGCGGGCCGTCGCGCCGTCCTCCAGGACGAGGATGGCGCCGCCCTCGCCCGGTACGTGCCCGTCGGCGAGCGCGTCGAAGGGCACGTACGCCCGGTCCGGGTCGTCCTGCCGGCTGAGGCGTTCGGCGGCGAGCTGGGCGACCCAGCCCCAGGGGCAGATCGAGGCGTCGATCGCGCCGGAGACGATGAGCCGGGTGCCCTTGCGGATCTGCCGGCGCGCCTGGGCCAGGGCGTCGAGGCCGCCCGCCTGGTCGCTGACCACGACACCGCTGGGGCCCTTCATGCCGTTGCGGATCGAGATCTGGCCGGTGTTGACGGCATAGAACCAGGCGAAGGACTGGTAGGCGCTGACGTACTGGCCGCCCTTGCTCCAGAGCTTCTGCAGCTCGTTCTGCCCGAACTCGAAGCCGCCGGAGGAGCTGGCGGTGATCACGCCCATGTCGTAGGCGTTGAGTTCGCTGGGGGTGACCTCGGCGTCCTCCAGCGCCCAGTCGGCGGCGACCAGCGCGAGCCGGGTCATCCGGTCGGTCTGCGGCAGCAGCCGGCCGGGCAGGTGGTCCTCGGCCACGAAGCCGGGCACCTCGCCGGCCAGCCGCGCCGGGTACTGGTCCGGGACGAACCGGGTGACCGGTCCGATGCCGCTCTCGCCCCTGAGCGTGGCCGCCCAGAAGTCCTTGGTGCCGAGGCCGTTGGGAGCGGCGATGCCGAGGCCCGTGACCACAACCGGGGTCGTCATGCGATGCTCCTGTCGGGCCGGGCCAGCACCATGGCGCTCTGGAAGCCGCCGAAGCCGCTGCCGACGGTCAGGACGGTGTCGGTACGCCACTCCCGCGCCGTGATCGGCACGTAGTCGAGGTCGCACTCGGGGTCCGGGGTGTGCAGATTGGCCGTGGGCGGAACGACGTTGTTCTCCATGGCCAGCGCGGAGGCCGCGATCTCGATGGAGCCGATCGCGCCGAGCGAGTGGCCCACCATCGACTTGATCGAGCTGACCGGCGTCCGGTAGGCGTGCTCGCCGAGGCTGCGCTTGAACGCGGCGGTCTCGTGGCGGTCGTTCTGCTTGGTGCCGGAGCCGTGCGCGTTGATGTAGTCGATCGCCGTCGGGTCGATCCGGGCCTCGTCGAGGGCGACGCCGATGGCCTCGGCCATCTCGGCGCCGTCCGGCCGCAGTCCCGTCATGTGGAAGGCGTTGCAGCGGGAGGCGTAGCCGGCGATCTCCGCGTAGATGTGGGCTCCGCGGCGCCGGGCGCTCTCCAGCTCCTCCAGGACGAACACCGCCGAACCCTCGCCGAGGACGAAGCCGTTGCGGGTGCCGTCGAAGGGGCGGGAGGCGTGCTCCGGGTCGTCGTTGCGCGGGGTGGTCGCCTTGATCGCGTCGAAGCAGGCGACGGTGATCGGCGAGATCGGCGCGTCCGAGCTGCCCGCGATCATGACGTCCGCGGTGCCCTCCCGGATGATGTCCACCGCGTGCCCGACCGAGTCGAGGCCGGAGGTGCAGCCGGTGGAGACGACGGTCGAGGGGCCCTCGGCGCCCACCGCCCAGGCGACCTCGGCCGCGAAGGAGCTCGGCACGAAGTGGTTGTAGAGGTGCGGGACCGCGTAGCGGTGGTCGACCAGGTCGAGCCGGCCGCCGTCGCTGACGACCCGGTACTCCTGGTCGAGGCCGGTGGTGGCGCCGACCGCGCTGCCGATGGTCACGCCGGTGCGGTGCGGGTCGAGTTCCGCCAGGGCGATGCCGCTGTCGGCGACGGCCTCCCGGGTCGCCACCACGGCGAGCTGGGCGGCGCGGTCCATCCGGCGGATCTCCTGCGGGCTCAGCCCGTGTTCCTCGGGGTCGAAGTCGATCTCCGCGGCCACCCGGGACCGGAAGGGAGCGGGGTCGAAGAAGGTGATGCCCCGCGTCGAGGTCCGCCCCTCGCTCAGCAGATTCCAGAAATTCTTCGCGCCTATACCGCCCGGAGCGAGCACTCCGATTCCGGTGATGGCGACACGGCGACCGGTCACGAGGAGGCTTCCCAGTGGTAGAACGACTTGGCCATGGCATCGGCGGGAGAACGCCAGGTGGCGGGGTCGTAGGCCTGAATGTACGGCTTGAGGTCCTCGCTTATCTTCACGAAGCGGGGATCCGTCTTGGCCTCTTCGATGATCTCTCCGCCGTTGTCGGTGTCGAATTCCTGGAGATGGAAGTAGAGACCCTTGTAGAGAAAGAGCTGGCGGCGCCGGGTGCCCATGATGTGCGGCATTTCGGTGCCGTCGAACTCCTTGAAGAGCCGGGCCACGTCATAACGTGCGCCGGGTTCCATCCGGGCGACGATCAGCGTGCTGTGCATGGTTTTCTTCTTCTCCTTCGCTGCGAATGCGCTGCGAATCCGCTGCGCTGCCGCTGTGGTTTCGCTGCGCTCGGGGCGGATCGGGACGGCGGTCAGCGCGGCAGGCCCGCCCGGGCCGGGCCGAACCAGCGCTCCAGCGCCATGGGCAGGTCGTGGTGGCTGCCGGGGGCGGCCCAGGCGACGTAGCCGTCGGGGCGGACGAGGACCGCGGCGGTGCCGGACAGCGGGCTGCCGGCGGTGACCCCGACCGGGGTCGCCGTGACGACGTCCACCCGGTCCGACCACGGCCGCGCCCGCTCCCGCAGGGCGGCGGTGTCCTCCAGGTCGAGCAGCACCCCGCGGCCCGCGGTGAGCAGGTCGAAGCTGGTGGTGGTGCGCGCGGCCGAGGGGGTCCGCACCCCCAGCGACGGCATGCGCCGGCCGAGCAGCGGGTGGGGGCCGGAGCCGACGTCGTAGTGGATCTCCAGGCCGCTCACCATGCCGGCCAGGTGCCGGGACACCTCGGGGTAGGCGATGAGCTCGGTGAGCACGTCACGGACCGGCTGGACCTCGCCGCCGCTGAGGAACAGCAGGCCCTGGGCGCGGGTGTTCATCAGCAGGCGCCGGCCGACCGGGTGGCGCTCCTCGTGATAGGTGTCGAGCAGGGCCTCGGGCGCCCGGCCCTGGACCACCGCGGCGAGCTTCCAGCCCAGGTTGACGGCGTCCTGGATGCTGGTGTTCATGCCCTGGCCGCCGGCGGGCAGATGGATGTGCGCGGAGTCCCCGGCCAGCAGGATCCGGCCCTTGCGGTACCGCGTCACCTGGCGGGTGGCGTCGCCGAACGCGCTCACCCACACCGGCTCGCCGTGCGCGATGTCGACGCCGGTCAGCCGCTTCCAGGCGGCCGCCACCTCGGCGTACGCGGGGGCCTCGGTACGGCGCTGCGGAGGCGTGCCGCGTTCGCAGACGATCAGCCGGGTGATGCCGTCGGCCAGGTGACCGACCATCACCATGCCGCCGGGCAGCGTCTCGCCGATCATGCGCGGTTCGAGGTCCAGGCCGCGTACGTCGGCGAGGTACATCTCCAGCGTGGCCGCGGTGCCGGGGAAGTCGAAGCCGACGGCCTTGCGGACCTTGCTGCGGCCGCCGTCGCAGCCGACGAGGTAGCGCGCGCGGAGCTCGTGCACGCCGTCCGGGCCGCGCACCTCGACGAGGACGCTGTCGCCGTCGTCCTTGACGGAGAGCACCTCGTGGCTGCGGCGGACGTCCGTGCCGAGGTCGGTGACCCACTGCTCCAGCACCGTCTCGGTGTGGGACTGAGGCACGGTCTTCGCCGCCTGGTGGGCTCCGTCGAGGAGGCCGAAGTCGACGGGCAGGCCGCCGAAGTGCCCGAAGGCGCTGACCTCGATCTCCCCGAACCGGGAGAGCAGACCGCGCTGGGCGAACACCTCCATCGTCCGTGCCGTGAAGCCGAGTCCGCGCGATTCACCGGTGCGTTCGGCGAGTCGTTCCAGAAGGACGACGTCGACTCCGGCGAGCCGCAATTCGCCGGCGAGCATCAGCCCTGCCGGGCCGGCTCCCACGACTATGACTTCGGCGTCCATGCCACTCTCCTCGGTCATCCTGGGGAATTCATTTCGGAATCGATGACTAACCGACGGCCGATCGACCGACCTTCAACAGGTGGTCAATTATTCGCCATTGGCCCGCCCATACTGACAGCTCGTCAATAGCGGTGCCCGCTGCGCCGTCTCCGGAAGCCGACTAAATAGTCCGTCATACCGACCGACCCGTTCAAGAAGATTCGGGCGGAACCTCGTCAGGGCTGTGCGAAGTTGCGTCAGGTCTCTGTGAAGTGATGCCGCACGGATGACGGAATTGTTTCCGCCGAATCGATTTCCCCTCACCGCCCGTTCCGGGTCAGCCCGGCCAGCGGCTGACCTCGAACCCGCAGTCGTCCACCGGCAGGGTGGTGGTGGCGATCGCCCCCCGGTCCTTGGCGAAGGCCCCGTAGTCCCGCAGGTCCCAGGCGAAGACCGGGTGGCACACGTCATGGGCGATCACCAGCGCGCCCGGCGCCAGATGGGGCAGCCAGCGCTCCAGCAGCCGGGCGTAGCCGGACTTGCGCGAGCCCGGCACGTCGATGTCGATGAGCAGCAGGTCCCACCGCTCCCCCGCGCTGTGCTCCGCCGCCTCGAAGGCATCTCCTACGACGGCCCCGGCGCCCGGCGCGAACCCGGCCCGCCGCAGGTTGCCCTCGGCGAGCGCCACCGGCTCGGCGGCCACGTCCAGCCCCAGGGACCGCCGCCCCGCATACCGCGGCTCGGGCCCGAACCCCGGCCCCGACACCCACGCCATCAGGTTCCCCGCGAAGCACCCCAACGTCGCCACCGCCGCCGGCCGCCGAGCCGCCGCCAGCCCGTACAGCACCCGTGCCGCGAGCGGCGTGAGTGTGGTGGTCGGCACCTCGAACGACGCCGCCAACCGCGCCCGCAACGCATGAAACTCCCCCCACGACACCTCGGGCACCCCCGCATCCACCACCCCCGCCCCCCGGCAGTGCTCCAGAAACCGCCCCGCCAACGCATCCGCCTGAGCCCCCGTCAACCGCGGCAACCCACTCACGCCCGCCCACCCCCCACAACAGCCCGCCCGAAACCGGAGACGCCGTTCACCACGGGCCCACCTGGACCCGCGGCTTTCCTTGCCGCAGCCCCACCCCCCTCGGGCCCCCCTGCTCCCAGCGCATCGCCCGCCCCGGTCGTCCCGTCGGCGCTGCTCTGCGTCAGCAGTCCGCTCGGGTTCTCGCGGGCCGTGATGCCGGCGAGGAAGCGGTTGAGGTCGCGGCCGGGGAGGCCTTCGAGGTCGACTGCGGGGAGGTAGGAGGGGAGTTTGGAGGAGGGGGGTGAAATGTCGGCGCCGGCGGCGGTCAGGGCCTCGGCGAGTTCGTCGCGGCCGGCGCCGCGGTCGTACGCTCCGGCCGCCTCGGGGTACCAGATGCGGGCCGCGGCCAGGGTGTGCCGGTCCCAGCGGGCGCCCTGCAGGGTCAGCGCCCAGAGCAGTCCCGCCAGGTCCTGCGCGAACGCCGTCTCGTCGCAGAGCCGGCGGGCCGTGCGCGCCGCGTCCCGGTAGTGGCGGGCGGCACCCGGGTGATCGCCGCGCCGCAGGTCCGTGTAGCCCGCGGCGGCGAGCAGCTTCTCCAGGTGGAAGGGGTCCCGCAGGGTGTGGGCGACGCGGACGGCCGCCGCGAAGGAGGCCGCGGCCTCCTCGTGACTGCCCCGGCGCAGCTGGAGGACGGCGATCGCGTAGTGGTGGGGCACGAAGAACTCGGGCCTGCCGGTGCCGAGCATCGTCGCCGACACCGAGCGCAGGAACTCCTCCGCCTGCCGGTGCCGGCCGGTGATCTGGAGCAGGAAGGCCAGGTTGTGACTGAGGTTGTAGCGCAGGTAGAAGGCGCTGTCCCCCGGCATCTCACGGACCATCCGGAAGGCGTCAAACTCCAGTTCGAAAGCGCTCTGGAACAGCCGGTCCCGGCGCTCCGCGTCCGACGTCTCGCGGGCGTCGATGGCCGCGGCGAGCGCCAGCCCGTTGAGGATCCACGCCCGCTCCACCTGCGCGTCCACACCCGGCTCGGCCAACTCGTCCAGGCACTCCAGGCCGCGCAGGTAGAAGGTGCGCGCCGTGTCGGTGTCGTCCTTGCGCTTGGTGACCAGCAGCGCCACCAGGTAGTTCAGATGGGCCCTCAACTCCGGCTTCCCGGCCAGCTCCAGGGACCGTTCCAGCTTCGCGACGGCGCTGTCGATCCGCCCGGTCTGCGCCTCCGAGATCGCCTGGAGCCTGATCAGGTCGGCCGTGTCGTCGGCCCGGCCGGGGTCACCTCCGACGGCCGCCAGATGCGCGGCGATCAGCAGATCGGCCCGCTCGAAGTTCTGCAGGGCGATCGCGTCGCCGATGGCACGCAGCGGGCCGGCCGAGCCGTCGGAGTGCCAGGGTTCGACCGCGAGGCCGGACGCACCGGACGCACCGGGCGCACCGGGCGCACCGGGGAGAGTCTCGGCCGTCGGCGGCAGCACCCCGCACACGCCGACCGCCCGCTGCCCGGAGAGCCGCTCCAGGAACAGGCTGCCGCCGTCCTTCAGCAGCCCCCGGACGGTGATGCCCCGGCCCTGCTGGTCCGCGAGCAGCACGGTCCGGTACAGGATGCGGACCGAGATACGGTCCCAGCGGTCGAAGGCGTCCAGGACGAGAACGGGCCGCTCGCCCAGCACGGGAAGGGCGTCCACGAGGAAGCGGGCCGCGCGGTCGATCCAGCCGGCGGTGATGTGGGACTCCCGGCTGATGCGCCGGGTGGTGCCGAGCGAGGCGGTCTCGGACACCGGCACGAACCGGCCCCGGGGCGCCTGCGCGTCCTCCGGTCGCGTGAGCAGGGCGAGGACCTCGGCGTGCCGCTCCGGCACCTCGGGCCGGGCCTCGCGCACGGCGGGCAGCAGGACGGCCAGCAGCTCCTGGAGTCCGCAGAGATGGTCGTGACCGGCGGCGGGCGGGCCGACGGCCACGGCCGCCCCGACGGCGTTCGGGCCGAGGCAGTCGGCGAGGTCATGGGGTCGGGCGCAGAGCACCACACCGTGTACGGCGGGGCGCCATGCGAGGGTCGGTTCCTGCAGCCAGGCGGGCCGGGAGGCCACGGCACCAGCGGTCACGGCGCGCTCCTAGTTTTCTTGTTCCTGCTGATTCCGGTTCGGTGTCCGATTCCGGCTCTCCGACTTCCGGCGCCCGGTTCCGGCTTCCGGCTTCCGGCTTCCGGCTTCCGGCTTCCGGCTTCCGGCTTCCGGCGCCCGGTCCGGCTCTCCGGTGTCCGGTCCGGCTCTCCGGTGTCCGGTTCCGGTTCCGGCCTTCCGGCCTTCCGGGGGAAGCGACCGGCCCCCGCTGCGGGGCAGCGAGGGCCGGCTACGGGGAGACCGTGGACTACCAGGTCTCGTTGCCCAGGGCGAGCTCGAACTCGTTCTCGGTCAGCTCGTTCTCGGCCGAGAACGTGGCGAGGACCTCCTCCAGAGCGGCGCTCAGCGCGGCGTCGGTCATGGGTGTCACCTCCTCCCTTCGGTGTCGCGGATGTGCTGGGGACTCCCGTACGCACCTGGCGCGGGCCCTCCGGGGCGGACGGCGCGCCAGGGGTGTACGGAAGGGTCTGCGACGGACCCGTGACGGTCCGTCAGATCTTGGTGGCCTCGGTGATGTAGGCGATCCGCAGCGCGTACTCGCGGATGTCGACGCCGTCCAGGGCGGCGGGCCGCCCGCCGCTCGCGTCGCGGCCGGCGCGGAAGGCCTGGTACGCCTCCTCGCTCTGCCACTGCGAGTAGCTGACGACGGCCTCGCCCTCGAAGTCCCGGTGCACGCTGTGCGAGACGTAGCCCGGCGTGGTGTCGAGCACCGCGTTGGGCTGGGCCACCACCGCGAGCAGCGCGTCCTGCTGGGCCGTCGACCGGGTGCGGGCCACCTCGATGACCGTGAAGACGTCCTGCTGCTCCGTGATCTCGATGGTCGGGTCGCCCAGCTTCGGGTTCCGCTGGGTGTACACGACCTCGCAGTGGATGCTGTCGAACGTCGCGAAGGTCATGACCTCCTTGAAGCGCTCCTGCCGGCTCGGATCGCTGAGGATGCCCTCCCAGGCGGCCTTGTCGCGCCACTGTATGTAGCTGATCACGGAGTTGCCGTCGTAGCTGAGGTGGGCGTTGACCGAGACCAGCCCGGTCCGCTCGTCCGCCGCGCCGAGACTCTGCCAGATCTCGATCAGCCGGTGCTGGTGCTCCGGGGACGTCTCGAAGATGTTGACCAGTGTGTAGTACTGGTCCTTGACACTGATCCTCGTCATACGAGGAACCTCCTTGTCGGGGTGCTCAGGCGCTCTGCGCGCCGGAGGGCAGCGTCTCCTCGGCGGCACCGGTGGCACCGGCCGTCTGCGGCGCCGGCTGCGCGGCCGGGGCCGGGGCCGGCAGCGCCCTGCGCAGCAGTACGGCGACGAGCGCGGCCATCGCGAGGAGCACACCGATGGAGACGTAGGAGGCGACCTCCATGCCGTGGGCGAAGGCGTCGTGGGCCGCCGCGCTCAGCTGGTCGCCGAGCTTGCCGGGGAGCTGACCGGCCACGGCGGCCGCCTCGGAGACGCTGTTGCGCGCCGCGTCGTGGGCCGCACCGGTGACCCCGGCGGGCAGGTGGTCGTCGAGGCTGGAGCCGTAGACGGCGGTGGCGAGGCTGCCGACGAGGGCGATGCCGACCGCGCCGCCGAGCTCGTTGGTGGTGGAGGCCAGCGCGGACGCGGCACCGGCCCGCTCGACCGGGGCCGCCTGGACGATGGTGCCGATACCGAGCGCCATCACCGGGGCGAGACCGACGAACATGATCGCGGACGAGGTGATGACCAGCGCCGTACCGGAGTTGCCGTCGACCTGGGTCAGCACGCCGAAGCCGACGGAGCCGACCAGCAGGCCGGCGATGAGCACCGGCGGCGTACCGATCTTCTGGGAGATGCCGGTGCCGACCACGGCGGCGACCATGCCGGGGATGATGACCGGCAGCTGCCACAGACCGGCCTCGGCGGGCGACATGCCGAGGACGATCTGCAGGTAGGTGGCGAGCAGGTACTGGATGCCCATCATCAGGCCGGTGGTCAGCAGCAGGGTGCCGACGGAGACCGAGAAGGCCGGGCGGGAGAACAGGGACACGTCCATGAGCGGGACCGACAGGCCGCGCTGGCGCAGCACGAAGGCCACACCGAAGGCCAGGCCGACGACGAGGCTGACGGTCGGCCAGGTCTCGAAGCCGTTGCGGGCCAGTTCCTTGACGCCGTAGACGGCCGGCAGGATCGCGGCCAGCGACATGCCGACGCTCAGCAGGTCGAGGCGGCCGCCGGCCGGGTCCTTGTACTCGGGCAGCAGGAGCGGACCGGCGATCAGCAGCAGCACCATGACCGGTACGGCCATCAGGAAGGGCGCGCCCCACCAGAAGTGGTCCAGCAGCAGGCCACCGGCGATCGGGCCGACCACACCGCCGACCATGAAGGACGTGGTCCAGATGGTGACCGCGGTGGTGCTCTCCTTCTCGTCCCGGAACATGACGCGCAGCAGCGACAGCGTCGAGGGGGCGAGGGTGGCGGCCGAGATGCCGAGCAGGGCCCGGGCCGCGATCAGCATCTCGGGGCTGTTCGCCTCCGCCGTGAGGACCGAGGCGACCCCGAAGAGCACGGCTCCGATCAGGAGCAGCCGGCGGCGTCCGATGCGCTCGCCGAGCGTTCCCATGGTGATCAGGAAGCCGGCGATCAGGAAGCCGTAGATGTCGCTCGCCCACAGCAGCTGGGTGCTGGAGGGGTTCAGGTCGGCCGTCAGCTTGGGGACGGCCATGAACAGCAGCGTGAGGTCCATGGTGGTGAGCAGCGCCGGCAGGCAGAGGACTGCCAGGCCGATCCACTCACGGCGGCCCGCCTTGGCGGGCGTTACTGCGGTCACAACGAGTTCCTTTGCAACTCAATGGGGGGATGGCGGAGTTCTTCGGGCCGCTGGGGGCCCGCGGTCAGGCGGTGGTGACGGAGAGGTCGCGCACGTTCAGCGCGACGCCCTGCCCCCAGAGGCGGTGGGTGGGTGTGCTCTGTTCGTCGAGGAACTTCTGCGGCCAGGGCGCGCCGGCCCGCGGGTCGACGTAGTGGGAGGGCGCCGAGTCGATCCGGACCAGGCCGGTGGCGTCGGCCCCCAGGGCGCCGTCGAGCAGGGTGAACATGCCGATGCCGGATATCAGTTGGCGCGGCGCGATGTCCTCGGGCTCGCCCGCGTGGTCCAGCAGCTGGTGGGCGCGGTCCAGGACGGGGTGCCCGATCCGGTCCACCGACAGCACCGGTACGCCGTTGACCTCCCAGGTCACGGTGGAGCGCGCGCGGTCCAGGGTGATCCGCAGGGTGTCGACGTCGCCGGGTGCCCGGTCGGCGACCGGGACGGCGTAGGTGTAGGCCGCGTAGGTGGTGCCGGGCAGGCGCAGCCGCTCGTAGTTGGCGTACACGCGGGTGTTGGTGACGAAGAACCCGAAGATCGAGGCGGTCTCCAGATCGGCGGTGATCATCGAGCCGCAGGCCAGCCGGGGGTCGGCCTGCGGGTCGGCGACCGCCGTTCCGAAGGGGTGGCCCTCGGTGCCGTAGGTGGAGACGGCGAGGGTGGTGGTGCAGACGAGCGCGCCGGTGGCGGGGGCGTCGAAGCCCGGTATCCCGGTGCCCGCCGTACGGTTCGGCATGGCCGTCCACTTGACGTGGTCCCGGGTGCCCGCGCCGCCGTCCGCCTGCTGGCCGGTGGTGGAGACGAAGGCGGGGGCGCCGGTGCGCGGGTTGACGCCGGTGGGCACCACGGCGAGGCCGAGCCCGGAGGTGTGGGCGACTCCGTCGCCACCGGGGACACCGGCGGTGTCCTGGGTGTGCCAGGCGGCGTCCGGGCCGGTGGTGGTGAAGCCGTCGCGGAAGTCCTCGTGGAACAGCAGGCCGCTGCCGACCGCGTCCGTGGTCGTCATGATCGGGGGCTCTTTCCTGCTCGGGCGGCGTCCAGGGGACCACGGGTGTAGGCCAGCGCGGCGGGCTCGAACTGCAGCACCATGTGGCTGGCCGCGGAGTTGGCGTCCCGCCAGATGCGCTGGAGCGGGTCGGCCACGGACTGGCCGCGGGTGCCGGCGGCCCGGAAGAGCGTGTCGACGGCGCCGACGAGCAGCTGGGTGGCGAGCGCGCAGTCCCGTCGGTTGCGCACCAGGACGTCCTCGGTGACCCGCTCCCGGTCGGCGCTCAGGGCGGCCCGGGCCAGCAGCAGCCCGGCCGCGTCGATCTCACCGGCCGCCCGGGCGTGGGCGATCCGCTGGGACTCCGCCGGCTCCGCGCCCCGGGCCGCCTTGTCGGCGAGGGCGCGTTCCGACAGCTTCAGCGCGCCCCGGGCCGCGCCGAGGACGGGGGCCGCGAAGGTGAGGCCGTTGACGGCGAACAGCGGCTGGGAGTGCCGGAGTTCGTCGGAGACCGCGCCCCGGCCGGTGAACATGTCGTCCATGAGGAAGGTGCGGTGCTCGGGGACGGACACCTCGTCCACGACGACCGTGTGGCTGCCGGTCGCCCGCATCCCGACCGTGTCCCAGGTCTCCTCGATCCGGTACGCGGCACGGGGTACGGCGAAGAAGCGCGCCTCCTGCCGTTCGTCCGCCCCGGGCACCATGGCCATCAGCAGCGCCCAGTCGGAGAACTCGACCCCGCTGGCGTAGGTCCAGGTGCCGGAGAGCCGCCAGCCGCCGTCGGCGGGCACCGCGCTGGCGGTGGTGGAGACCAGGGAGCTGACCAGCCGGCTGTCCGGTCCGTCCGCCCAGATCTCGGCCTGTCCCTCGGCGGGCAGATAGGCGGCGAACCGCGCGGTGTAGGCGAGCAGCGAGCCGGTCCAGGCGGCGGAGGCGCAGCCCTCGCCGACCGCGGCGACGGCCTCGGTGAGGGTGGTGAACCCGATGGCCGTACCGCCGTGGCGGGCCGGGACCAGCGCCCTGCTGAAGCCGGCCTCGACCAACGCCGCCACCACGTCGGCGGAGAGCCGTCGCTCGCGGTCCGCCCGGGCCGCGTCGCGGGCGGCCGGTTCGGCCGCCGCCCGGGCGGCGGACACGAAGGTGTCCGAGGTGGTGCGGGGAGCAAGGAGCATCCCGGTCATGGCTGTCTCATTTCCTGAACGTCTCGGCTGAGGCGGAGAGCGGGCGGGCCGGCTCAGGCCCGGTAGGGGCGCCGGTCGCGGGCCTCGCGGAGTCCGACGCCCCACCAGACGAGCTGGTCGAGCATGGTCTTGGCGGCGGCCGCGCAGCCCGCCGGCTCCTTGGGGTTGCCGTCCGGGTGGAAGGTGGCGGCGGCGCCGTGGAAGCTGACCGTGTCCCGCAGGGTGACGGCATGCATCTCGGCGTAGACCTGGCGCAGTTGCTCGACCGCGCGCAGCCCGCCGGAGAGCCCGCCGTAGGAGACGAAGCCGACCGGCTTGGCCTGCCACTGGGTGTAGTTCCAGTCGATCGCGACCTTGAGCGGGGCGGGGAAGCTGTGGTTGTACTCGGGGGTCAGGACGACGAAGGCCTCGGCCCGCTCCAGCCGGGCGCTGAGGGCGGCCGCCGTGGCCGCGTCCGCGGGTTCGGGTGCGTCGGTCACCGCGACCGGCAGGGGGAAGTCGGCCAGGTCGACGACGTCCAGCTCGATGTCGTCGTTCTGCCGGGCCTCTTCGGCGAACCACTTGGCGATGGTCGGGCCGAACCGGGTGGCACGGGTGCTCCCGATGATGAGAGCCACTCGAAGACGTTCCTCGGACATGGGGATCCTCACGATCGTTGGTGTGCTGTGTGCGCTGCTCGGAGTGCGGTGCGGTGCGGCGGGCCGTCCCCACGTCACCGCCGCACCGCGCCGGCACCCGCTACCGGCAGGGCCGTGGCCTCCGCTGTCGCCGCGGACCTGCCGGGGTCGGTGTCGGCCGGGGTCAGACGACCTGGCGGCGCGCGCCGGCCGCGTCGCGCGGCGACCACCACAGCGCGGTGGTCTCGGCGCCCGCCCCCAGCACGGTCCAACGGCCTTCGACGATGCAGCCGTCGCTCCAGCGCAGCAGGTGCAGCGCCTCGACGGCGAAGGTGTCGTAGGGGGAGGTGCTGTCCGCCTCGGCTCCCGCGCGCACCGCCGTGATGTGGTTGACGTCGACCGAGTAGCCGGCCTCGGGGTTCACCAGCACCGTCACGTTCTCGCCGTGCATGGTGCCGCCGGAGAGCCGGAACATGTTCCCGAAGAACTCCAGGAAGGCGTCGAGCCCTTCGTACCAGCCGGAGTAGGCGTGCAGTCCGGGAACCTCGAACCGCACGTTCTCGTCCCAGAATTCCGTGATCTTCGCGCGGTCCCCGGTACCGAGGGAGGCCCAGGCGGCGCCGACGCGCTCAGGAGTGAGATCAGACATGGCTATGCGGTCCTTTGACGTAAGGAGCTGAAAGAAGAAGCCGAAAGAAGAAGAAGAGACTGAGTGGCTCGGTGACTCGGTGGCTCAGTGCATGCCGACGGGCTGGAAGCAGAGGCCGACACCGCGGATGGTCGTGATCCACTCGTCGGGTCCGAGCTTCCGGCGCAGGCTCGCCACATGGGTGTCGATCGTCCGGCTGGGCGGCGACCAGTGGTCTCCCCACACCTGGCTCATGAGCCGACGGCGCGAGACGACCGCTCCCGGCTGCGAGGCCAGCAGGCACAGCAGGTCGAACTCCTTGCGGGTGCAGTCGACGCGCCGGCCGTCCAGGGTGACCTGCCGCAACCGCATGTCGATGCGCAACGGCCCCCACTCCATGACGTTCTGCGCGCGGGCCTGACGGACGGTCCGGCGCATCACCGCTCCGATCCGCGCCGTCAGCTCCCTGAGGTCGTAGGGCTTGAGAAGGCAGTCGTCCGCGCCGGCCTCCAGGACGAGCACCTGGTCCCACTCGCTGCTGCGGCAGGTGAAGGCGATGATGGGGGTGTCCCCCGCCGCCCGGATCGCGGCACACACGTCGAGGCCGTGCAGATCCGGCAGTTCCAGGTCCAGCAGGACCAGGTCCGCGTGCTCGTACATCTCCAGCGCCTTGCCGCCGCTGCCGACGGCGACCACGTCGCAGCCCTGCCGCCGGAGACTGTGCGTGACTCCCCGTTGTGCGTGCGTATCGCTCTCGACCACGAGCACACGCCACCTCTCCACAGCCACGTTGACTCCCGACCCGAGAACCCCCACTTCCCGCGACGCGCGGCGCTGCGCATCGGAAGCGCGATGACGGTGATGCATGCCGTGTGTTCTGTGCCGAACCGTGCCCGGTTGGCTCATGACGTCGTTTCCCCCGCTCTGCGTGGACGCCCACGCCGAAAACCGATCGAGCACCCGCAGACTACAAACCGACACGCATGCATGTCAACGGACTTCGAGTGGCTTGAATCACGTGCCAAAAGCCCCGATCGACACCCTCAAAACAGACATTGACTACCAAAACAACCATGATTCGGTGTTCAACAACCGGTCCGTCGGCCGACAAAAACCCAGAACACGCCGGGTAAAGATACATGCGTGAATGTTATATTCGCGTCTCTCGCCGTGTGGGTCCCCGCACTCGACGGCACCCGCAAGCCACCTGCACGGATGTGATGTGAGGAGTCGGCATTGAGCGACAAGGCCACCCGGACCCGCTCCCAGTTGATTCGTTCGGCCGCGACCTCGTTCGCCGAACACGGCTACTCGAGGGCGAAGTTGTCCACCATCTCCGCGGACGCGGGAGTGAGCAGAGGGGCCCTCTACTTCCACTTCCCGAGCAAGGAGGCGCTGGCGGACGCCGTGGAAGCGGCGGCGGCGGAGCGGTTCGCGGGCGTGACGAGCCGCTGGGCCGAGGACGGCAACCAGAACCTGGCGGAGGCCGTACAGGCCTTCACCGAGCTGTACCGGCAGGACGTCACGTTCCGCGCCGGCGTGCTACTGAGCCGCGAGAAGGACCGCAAACCCGCCGTCAACCTGCTGGAACAGTGGGAGTCGTACGTCCGGGGCGCGGTCGCGGTCGCGGAGCGCCGGCACCCCTTCACCCGTTCCGGTTCGGCCGGGAGCGCGGCCTCCGCGATCATCGCGCTCACCGTGGGGCTGGCCCTGCTGTGGCACGAGAGTGAGCAGTGGCTGACCGAGTCAACCGTCAGCGGTGTATGGAATCTGCTGCCGCCGCTGGTCGGCCGCATGGACTGAGACTTGGCCGCATGGACCGAGACGCGGCCGCATGGACCGGGACGACGAAAGGGGCCCACCCGGCGGGTGGGCCCCAGCTCTTCGATGACTGTTCGACAGCTCGAACACGCGTGAACGTCAGTGGGTCAGCACCCGTCGGGCGCTTCCTGTCCCGCGGCCTCCTTGAGCCCCGCGAGGGCGCCCAGCTCCGCCCCGACCTTGAGCCCGCGGTCCGGGCTGAGGTCGAGCTGGAGCAGCACCGAGGGCTCGGCGATGTTGGGCAGCACATGCTTCAACAGCGCCCGGATGCGCGCCTCCAGGTCCACCCAGCCGGTCATGACCTGGGAGAACAGCTGGACCCCGGTGAAGCAGGAGCACAGCAGCTCGGCCGTCTCCACCAGGTCCACATGCGGACGCAACTCACCCTGCGCCCGCGCCTGTTCCAGGATGTGGTGGTTCCGGTCGACCCAGCCCTGGAAGGGAAGTCTCCGGTCGAGCCCGACCGCCTCCAGCTCCAGCGACAGCCGGACGCTGCCCTGGAGGAGCGGATCCCTGGTCAGCTGGCACGCGAACACCAGTCCCAGGTCGATCAGCTCCTGGAGCTTGATGTCCCGGACGACCGTGGGCACGTCCGCCTGGCTGGCGAGCACGGCCCGGGCGAGTTCCTCCTTGGAGGAGAAGTGGAAGTACACCGCTCCTCTGGTGAGACTCAACTTCTTGAGCACGTCGGCCACTGTCGTGGCGCTATAACCCCGTTCGGCGAAGACCGACCCCGCGGCCTCCAGGATCATGCGCCGGGTCGCGAGTCCTCGCTCCTGCGTCACCATGGCTTACCTCCGAGGGCTGTGCGCCCATCTGTGCTGGTAGAGCCGGTTTTACTCATCCTTAATCTCAGTATGTGAGACTTACCGTTGAGTTACATACCGACTCACACGTATGTTACGACCCGCTCGAGTACGACTCGAGTTCAGCTTCGGCATTCCTGGGGGGAAGGCATGCAAGCAATCGCTGTTTGTCATGGGAGCGAACAGAGCTCCAGACCGGATGAAACGGGCATATCGCCCGAGATCTCGCTCCATCCGGTTCCCAAAGAACTGGTGCATCGCTCGAAATCACTGGATGTACTGCCTGTCGGCTGGCGGCTTCTGACCAACGACCGCTACCTGATCAGCGTCGAGTGGCCCGGGGATCACCCTTTTTATACAACGGTGAATGGTAACCCGGCAGCCAACCTCGTTGCCGAGACCGTCCGGCAGTGCGGTCTGCTGCTGGCCCACGCCGCCTACCAGGCACCCCTGGGCCATCACTTCGTGATGTGGGACCTGGCGTACACCCGGGAGCGGGTCGGGCCGGCCGTGACCGCGGGGTCCCGCCGCATCGAGGTGGAGGCCGTCTGCTCGGATCTCCGGTTCCGTGGCCCCCGGCTGGCGGCCATGACCTGCGAGATGACGCTGCGCGCGGACGGCAGGACCGTGGCCCGGGGCGGCGGCCGCTTCGACATCGTCAGCCCCGCGGTGTACCGCAGGCTGCGCGGGCCGCAGCTCGCGTCCGTCGTACGGCCCGCCGTACAGCCCGACCCCGTCACGCCCGCACTGGTCGGCCGCACCCGGCCGATCGACGTGGTACTCGCCCCGGCGGCCTCGGGGCCGACGGTCACGGCCCTCGCCGCCACCGCCGCCACCGCCGCTACCGCTCCGTCCGGGCGCTGGCAGTTGCGCGCGGACTTCGGGCACCCGACGATCTTCGACCACGACAACGACCACTTCCCGGGGATGGCCCTCGTCGAAGCGGCGTTCCAGGCCGCGAACGCGGTCGTCGCACCGGGCCGGTACCACTGGTCCTCGACCGAGGTGGCGTTCCTCGGTTACGTGGAGTTCGGCTCCCCGTGCTGGATCGAGGCCCGCATCGGATCCCGCACCGGATCCCGCACCGGACCCATGGACGCGACGCGTCCGACGGCGGTCGAGATCACCGGCCACCAGGACGGCCGTCCGGTCTTCACCGCACTGCTCGAAGGCACCTCGGCGCACGGCTGACAGTCCCTTCGTCCGCTCACGCGTCATCTGACGGGTCCGCGTCACCGCCGACCGGCCCGCTTCTCCGCGGTTCGTCCTCACCACTGCCGGTGACTCCCGCACCACATCGCTCCGGGTGGCCTCCGCCCTGCCGCCCACCGGCGGCATGCGCCGCGCCGCCGGCCCGCGCTGTCCGGCTGCCGTCACCGACGCCGACGCCCGGTGGCATCCGTCCGCACGCCCCGCCCACGGGGCTGTCACCCGGGTGCCGCCGGGAAGCCCGGTGTGCGACGCGTCGGTCCACGGCGACCCGCGGCAACACTTCCATTCCGGAAAGGAACGGAGACCTCCGTGCCAGACGTCCGACAGGCCGAGAGCATCGGCCGACCACCCCCGCACACACCCAACTCCTGCCCGTACCGGCCCGGTTCCGCCCCGAACGGCGCCGTATACAGCAGTCGTATCGTATCCGGCCGGACCGGAATCACCGCCCCCTCTTCACAGAACCGGCTCGTCTCCTTCGCAAACTGGCGTGATCGTGTCCGGTGACGAAGGGGCGGGTGACGGCGGACCGACCGTCCTTGTCACCGGCGCCACCGGGTTCATCGGCCATCAGGTCGTACACCGGCTGCGCGCCCACCCGGCCCGCCCGCGGCTGCGGCTGCTGGCGCACGAGAGCGGCCCGGCCGACTGCTGCGCCGACCCGGGCGATATCGTCCGGGGCAGCCTCACCGCGCCCGGGTCCCTGCGCGACCTGTGCCGGGGCGTCGACACGGTCCTGCACCTCGCCTCGACGATCACCGAGGACCCGGCGACCGCGCACGCCGTCAACACGGCGGGCACCGAGGCCCTGCTGGCCGAGGCGGACCGGTCCGGCGTCCGGCGCTTCGTCCGGCTGAGCACCACCGCCGTCTACGGCCCCGGCCCGCACCGCGGCGAACCCCGGCCGTCCGCCGCTCCGCTCTCGGTGACCAGCGCCTCGCGGCTCGCGGGCGACCGGAGCGTCCTCGCCGCCGGCGGCACCGTGCTGCGCCCCGGCCTGGTCTACGGCGCCGGTGACGTCTGGGCCGTCCCCGCGGTCGTCCGGATGATCGCGAAGCTGCCGTACTGGATCGACGGCGGCCGGGCCAGGCTGTCCCTGATCTCCGTCGACGACCTGGCCCGGGCCACCACCGCCCTCGCGGTCCGGCCGGCCCCGCCGCCCGCCTCGGCCGTCCTGCACGCGGCGCACCCCCGGCCCGTGGCCGTACGCGACCTCATCACGACGGTGTGCCGACACCTGGGCCTGCCGCTGCCGCACGAGGACGTGCCCCGGGCCCAGCTCCCGGCCCGCCTCGCCGACCACGCCGACCCGGCCCTGACGGCCCGGCTTGTCCAGCTGGGCGCGGACCACTGGTACGACAGCGCACCGCTGTGGTCCCTGACCTGTCTGGAACCCGGCCCGGGCGTCACCGACCACTTCGCCGCGTACGCCCCCTGGTACCGCGACCACCTCAGGGACCTCCTGCCCACCCTCACACCTCAGCCGAAACCCTCCACACCCTCCATCTGAAGGCGACTCGACGATGCAGCCCACCCACTCCGCGCACCCCACCGACTCCCCCCACCCCTCCCCCTCTCCGCAGCCGCCCGCGAGCTGCCCGTTCGCGATCGACGCCACCGGCCGGGACATCCAGGGCGAGATCCTCCGTATCCGCGAACGCGGCCCCGTGACCCGGGTCGAACTCCCCGGCGGCGTACCGGCCTGGTCGGTCACCAGCGCCGAGCTGACCAAACAGCTCCTCCTCGACCCACGGGTCTCGAAGGACGCCTACCGGCACTGGCCGGCGTGGATCGACGGAGAGGTGACGGCGGACTGGCCGCTGTCCATCTGGGTCTCGGTGCAGAACATGGTGACCGCGTACGGCCCGGAGCACACGCGGCTGCGCCGCCCGGTGGCCGGCGCGTTCGGCATCCGACGCGTCAACGCGCTGCGGCCGCGCATCGAGAACATCGTCGACACCCTGCTGGACGGACTCACCGAGCAGGCGGCCCAGGCACCGCCCGGTTCGGCGGTGGACCTCCGGGAGCACTACGCCCACCCCCTCCCCAGCAGCGTCATCTCCGAACTCTTCGGCGTCCCCGAGCCGGCCCGCGCCGAACTGCGCAGCATCATCAAGGGTTTCTTCGCGACGACCGCGTCCAAGGAGGAGGCCCAGAACAACGTCGTCCGCCTCTACCTGGCCATGAACGACCTCATCGAGCTGAAGCAGCGGGAGCCCGGAGACGACCTCACGACGGACCTCATCGCCGCCAGGGACGACGAAGGCGCCGCGATGACCGAGAAGGAACTCGCCGACAACCTCATCCTCCTCCTCACCGCCGGCTATGAGACGACGGTGAACCTCCTCGACAACGCCGTCACCCGGCTCCTCACCCACCCCGCCCAGCTCGACCTCGTCCGCTCCGGCCGCGCCTCCTGGGACGACGTCATCGACGAGTCGCTGCGCCTGGACGCCCCCGGCGCCCACTCCGTCCTGCGCTACGCCGTCGACGACATCGAGATCGGCGGCGTCACGATAGCCCGCGGCGAGGCGATCTCCATCTCCTACGCCGCCGCGGGCCGCGACCCCGAACTCCACGGCGCCGACGCCGACGCCTTCGACCTCACCCGCCCCACCCGAACCGAACACCTCTCCTTCGGCCACGGCGTCCACTACTGCCTCGGCGCCCAACTGGCCCGCCTGGAAGCCTCCCTCGCCCTCTCCGCCCTCTTCACCCGCTTCCCCTCCCTACAGCTCGCCATACCCGAGAACGAACTGCGCCCACTGACCTCCTTCATCTCCAACGGCCACCAGGAACTCCCCGTCCTGCTGACCACGGCGTGACAAAGCCCGGTGGACGGCCCGACAGCTCGGGCCGTCCACCGAGCCACAGCACACCCCGAAGTCCGACGGTGTCGACAACACCGCCGCCGACTGCGCCCCGGCCCAGCAACACGTGGAGCGGAATCGCTTCAGCCAGGGCGGGGAGCGTTCGCGGCACAACCTACGAGCGAACTTCCATCACCTGCTTGCCAGTTCATGGCTTCACCAGAGCCCCGATATCACCTGTGGGACTGGCATCCCTCCTCCGCCGCCACCCGCACGTCAGCGCGACGGCCCATCAGCCGTCGACGCGCGCCCGCACCCGCTCAGTTGGTGCGGCCGGGCGTGACCAGCGGCGGTGACGTGGACATCCTGTCTAGGGACAACCACGGCGGCGGTTGCAGGCTCCAGTCAGGTGCGCAGCAAGTCGGCCGCAGCAGGTCCGTCGTGCCGGCCGTCCAACGTCCTTCCCGAACACCCGATCACGAGTCGTAGCGCTTGGTTACCACAATCGCCGTCCCTGCGAGCGCCGCGCCCACCGGCGTCTCGGCCCACTGAGCAAGCAGCAGCGGCTTCTCTTCGACGGCCTTCAGCAAGTGCGCAACCTCGTCGCTGTCCGGTGCAGCAGGAAGGACACAACGGATCACGGTGCTGCCCGTCGCGCTGCTGTGTTCTCCATACTCCTCGTCGGGATCGTCCGGCTCCCAACGCCCGATTTCGATCTCCCAGGAACCGTCGTCATCGCCGGGTTCCGGCGTTTGGACCGTCATGTAGAAACCGTCAGAGTCATACGGCTCCGCAAAGATCTCGCCGCTCGGGTCATCCAACGAGGCCCACATGCCGGTGCACCGGGAGTGTGCCGTGACCAGCACCCGGAGGTCGGCCACCGCCTTCTGCCGCTCCTCCGTACTGATCCCTGCCTCACGGCGATCAAGATGTTCACGCGTCTCGTCGCTGAGTGTGTCCATTCCGTCGTCATGTTTCACGAAGGGATGACCGAAATCCCAGTGACGTGCTTCCTCCGTCTCAGGCCCCGAGAAATTCCCGGAGAATTCGTCGAGTGCCGCACACAACCCTTCTTTTTCCAGCTCCAGTTCGGAACTGATCGCCCGGCTGACCGTGTCGGGAACAGCCCCCAACTCATTCTCCAGATCGGCCAGCGCCTGGTGAAGCCTCAGGCAGACGTACTCGTACCACAGACTGTGGGCTCCGCTGAGCAGACCGGCACGGGCGGTGGAGTCTGTCAGTGCCGCGAGGTGCTTACGCGGGTAGTAGTCCGCACGCTGCTCCCGGCGGTCGTGAACGCTGACCGGGACGGTGGAGAAGGCGGAGATCCGATTGAGAGCGTCGACGATCGGACCCGCAAGGCGCGAGTCACCGAGGCTCGTCACAGTCTTGGACGTAACGCCGTCCGGCCCCTGATAGGTCGCCAGGATCTGAGTCTTCCCACGGTTGGCGTGCTGAGAGTAGATGGTCAAGAGGACACCTTTCGCCGTCCGGCAGACGACAGCCGGACGGGATGGATGCGCAGGGATGAAAGGAGGTGGTGGCGAGGGCGCTTTCCGACGCTCCGTACCTCAAGATGACCGGCGGTGGCCCAGGTAGAATCCGAGGCTCCTTGCCCAGTCGTAGCGTAGACGGATGGACGGTGCGCCACAAGCGGATTCCCGAATCTGCCCGGGCGGAGAAAACACGCGGCCTCCGAAAGGCTTCGACAGCGAATTCGCACGACACCGTGTGCCCCGTCGCGCCGTCCCCTTCTGCACGGAATCGCGTCAACAGGTCGCCCGGACATGGTGTGGCTGATCGTGGCCTCTGCCGCCGAAGCCTTGCCGGCCGCAGACTGTGATGGCAACACGCCGTTGTGGAGGGCGGTGTTCTGTTCGCGGGGCGAAGGAGTGACGATTCGGCTCCTGTTGGAAGCCGGTGCTGCCCCTGACCGGGACAACGTTCATGGCGTGAGCCCGCGAGCACTGGCGGGCGGATTGCCAACTATGACGTGGCTGTTCACCTTCTGGCCGGGGTGGACGCCGTCTGGCGTCGTCGGCTGGGGTTCGTAGAGGGTTCCGTCGTGGAGCATCACAAGAGGATCGGAGTAGTTGGCGATGGATATGACGCTTCGAAGGATTTCCGCTGCGGATGCGGACAAGGGATTCCGGCATGTCGTATCCGGATTCTCGGGTGAACGCAGCGGCGTGGAGAGCGAGTGCTTTCTCGGCCGCGAGTGGGAGGCCCTGGAGCAGATCCTGCTGCCTCAGGGGCCCGAGGAGATCAGCGAACTTCCCATCACCATGGGCGATCTCCTCGGTGACGACGACCTCGGTACCGCCTGCTTCTACCTTCCGCCGGACGAGGTGACGGTCGCGGCCCGTTTCCTGGCCGCCGTCGACGTCGAACGGTCCGTCGCCGAGCGCGCCGCCGAGATCGCGGGGACGTTTCGCCACGGTGATGTCCCGGACGGCTACTTGGAGATCCTCGGCCGTTACCTGAAGAACGTCCGTGATCTCTACACGGCGGCCGATCAGGCAGGTGAAGGCGTTGCCAAACTCGTCCAGGGCTGAGACCCGCCGTCCCTGGCCATGGCCGATACGGGCTGCGGCCGTCGCGAGCGCCACGGGCGTGCTGCTGACCCTGCTCGCCGGCTGCGGCACGGCACCTGCTTCCTCGGGTGACTCCACGACCAAGACCGCCGCCCACGCCGGTGGCCTGTCCTTGTTGGACGAGCCCACCAGGGACGAGCAGGGCTGCGTCGTCGGTTACTTGCTGCAGCCGTTGTCCCAGAGCGGACCCGACCCCGTGGACGCCACAGTCACGAGCCTCCACGACGAGGGTTGGGGTGACGAGCACCGCGCCCAGGTGAAGGGGATGCGACGGGTGGCCCTCACCAAGGAAGGCTGGACTCTCCGCGTACGCGACTATTCGGCCCAGGGAGCCAAGCGCGGCTTCGTCGCCTTGCTGGCCACCAGGGCAGGCGCAAGCAGTCCTAGTCGCCTTGCCGCCAGCTCCTGCGGTGCGAGTGCCAGGTAGCGGAGCAGGATTCGGGCCTGGTGGTGGGCCAGGTCTTCGCGCAACACCGCCAGTTGGAAGGCGTCGTGACTCACATGCTTCCTGTCGCCGAACTCGACAGCGCATGGATTCAGTCTCGACGTCGAAGCGCTCGCCAAGCCACGGCTCGCCCTGGCTGGTGAGGTCACGGAAGCCGCCCAGGGTCAGGGCACCGTCCGCGGATGTGCCCCAGGGACGTATCCAGACCGTCATGCATGCGGCGCCACGCGGACACCTGGCTCATGTGCGAACGCCGCGTCGGTGACGTCCCTCGCCAGGACGGTCCCGTGGAAACCGTAGGTGGGGATCGACTCGACCCGAAGGACGACACAGAATCTGTCGGTTGATTCGAGAACGCGGGTGAGCCGGCGGTGGGAATTCCGGAGAAAAGCCACCGCGGCATGATTGCTCAGAGCGCTCTGGCCGCAAACCAAAATGACCGGCTTGCTCGCAGCCGGCGGAAGGAACTTGGCCACGAGAACGTGCTCCTGAATCCCCCGCGCCCACGGGAAACTCTCGCCGTCGACGGCGATGGCCAAGGAGTCAGGCGTCTCGCTGAACGGGCGGATGGCCACGCCCGGAAGGTTGCGCGCCAGATGGCCTGCGGTCCGAACGTTGGATCCGTGCTCAGGACCGCCGACACAGAACTCCACGCAGCCTTCGTTGCCTTCGTGGAACTGGTCACTGGACTTCACGGACACCGCGCAGCTCATTTCGCGAATCAGTACCGCAACCTCGATCATGGCCTGAACATCGTGGTGGCTCGTGGCGCCGGGCCGGTCCCACTGGTTGTTCATGACGATGATGCAGGTATCACCCGGTCGTGTTCCGAAGAACCTCGACCTGCCGCGTGAGAACCGGATGCTCCTGCCACGCTCCCAGAGCCAGACAGCGCTCCCGCTGAGTGCGCTGGTGAGCAACCCGATCACGATGTTCAGGGTGACCCCTGCCACCGCCGGTCCCCCTCCGTCGGCAAAACCACCACTGTAATCCCGGGGCTACCGGCGCCGCCGGGAAATCCGAGGCCCCCATTCTTCCAGCACTCCGGTCGGCCTGCCAGAGCAGAGATGTGCCCTATGGTCGGCGGTTGAGAATCAGCACGGCATCAACGGCCGCTCAGGAGGCGCCAGTGGATCGCGGTCAGCTGATCGCCGCCCTTGACGAACGCATCGACAGAGCGGCGGCGGACCCGACAGCGGTACTCGGTTCCCCAGCGCTCACCGAAGCGTTGGAACTGGCCCGCATCGACGACGGCGGACTGGACATCGCCTACACACTCGGCATGTTCTTCCACTACAGGCAAGTGGCCGCCGAACACCTCGGGGCGGCGGAGCGGGACGACAGGGAGATCGCCGCCGCGCTGCACCATTTCCGTACCCTGTACCGCCAGGCTCCGGACTTGTTGCCGCCCGGCCTGGCCGAGGTGGGTCCGCAGCTGTGGCCCGGCGAGGAGGATCTCCATCCTGCCTGGAACTCCCGGGCCGTCCAGCTGATCAAGGAGGGGCGGGTCCGTCATGACCCCAGGGTGGTCGGTGA
Organism: Streptomyces sp. NPDC048288; assembly: GCF_043201555.1. Taxonomy (NCBI): domain Bacteria; kingdom Bacillati; phylum Actinomycetota; class Actinomycetes; order Kitasatosporales; family Streptomycetaceae; genus Streptomyces; species Streptomyces sp. NPDC048288. The sequence continues at coordinate 641,550 of NZ_JBICZD010000001.1, read as the reverse complement.
CGGAGTGGACCTGCTCAGGCGGGTGGTGGCCGGCTGCGGCACGGGCAGCGACAAGGTCGCGGGCTATCTCGCCAATCTCGCCCTCGCACTGCGTGTGCGCTTTCTCATGACCGACGAGGATGACGACATCACCGAAGCCGTCGAGGTCGGCAGGCGGGCCGTCGACACAGCTGTGAACGAGGAGACGCGCGGCGGCTTCCGCTCGAACCTGGCGGTGGCGTACACCGCACGGTTCGAGCGCCGGGGTGACGCGAAGGATCTGGACCTGGCTGTCGAACAACTCCGCCCGGCTGTTTCCGGAACCGGTCCGACACGGGCGGGGAGGCTGTCCAATCTCGCCGCGAGTCTTGCCAGCCGGTTCCGGATCACGGGGGACCGGGGCGACATAGACGAGGCGATCGGCCTGTTCGCCCAAGCGGTCGAACTCGCGGAGGATCCGTTCGCGCAGGCGGAGTACCTCTCGAACCGGGCCGCCGCGTACAGCAGCCGGTATGCGCAGACCGGGGACACCGCGGACCTCGGCCTCGCGGTCGCGCACGGAAGGCAGGCGGTGGACCGGAGCGAATCCCTCCCCGTACTGCCGGCGATGCTCAACAATCTCGCTCTCGCACTCCGATCGCAGTACCAGCGAACCGGTGAGCAGGACGTCATCGACGAGTCGGTCGGGCTGCTGCGCCGGGCGGTCGCCGAAGCGCCCCCCGGTGGCGTGGAGCGGCCCAGATATCTGTCCAACCTGTGCTCCGCGCTCCGGGTCCGGTTCGATCACACCCAGATCCGCCCGGACATCGACGAGGCTGTGGAGCGTGGCCGGCAGGCCGTCGCTTCATCCGGTGTCGAGAAGGCCGAGCTGGCGCGCTACCACTCCAACCTCGGAGCCGCCCTGTCCAAGCGATTCGCCGCTACCGGGGCGCACGATGACCTCGACGCGGCGGTCGCCGCAGAACGGCGGGCGGCGGAGCTGGTACCACCACAGGACCCCGTACGGGCGACCGTTCTGGCTAATCTCGGTCTCGCGCTGCGTCGGCGCGCCGAGCTCCGGGGCGCGGAAGAGGATCTGGCCGAGGCCGCTCAGGCGTACCACGACTCTGCGGCGACGGTGCTGGCCCCGCCCCTGGTGCGGGCCACCAGTGCGCAGGACTGTGGAGAGATCCAACTCGGGTGCGGAGACGCGGTCGCCGCGGTGACATCCTTCGAACAGGCGATCGGCCTGATCGGTGAGGTAACGGACTCCCGGCTGGTTACGGACGACCAGCAGCACCATCTGACCAGGCTGGCCGGACTGGGCTGCGCGGCGGCCTCCGCTGCCCTGGGAAACGGTGAACCGGTGCGAGCTCTGGCCCTGCTTGAGCGCGGCAGGGGCATCCTGCTGGCACAGATGCTCGCCATCCGCAGTGAACTCACCGACCTCCGGGATCGTCACGAGGAACTGGCCGAGGAATGGGAGCAGGTGCAACGCGAACTGAATCAGACCGTCAGCCCTGCGGAGCCGTGGGCCGAGAACCGCGCCGTACGCCGGAGCCGACTTTCGGAGGAACGGCAGCGACTTGTCGACCGCATCAGGGAGTTGCCGGGCTTCACGGACTTCCTCCTGCCGAAGATCGCCGACGATCTGGCCCGCTCCCCGGTGGACGGGCCGGTCGTGGCGATCAACGTCGCTGAACACCGCTGCGACGCCCTCGTCGTGTACCGATCCGGGGTGCGGCTCGTGCCCTTGCCCGATCTGTCCCGGGCCGAGGCCACAGCCCAGGCCAACGTCTTCCTCACGGCCGTCCATGATCGCGCTCCGGACAGCGACGAGCGGATCGGCGGCGTCCTGCACTGGATGTGGGAGGCGTTCGCGGAACGGATTCTCGACGCGCTCGGCATGACCGATGTGTACGGCGCCGAGCAGACACCGCCGCGGGTGTGGTGGATGCCTACGGGCGCACTCAGTGTTCTGCCGATCCATGCGGCAGGACGGCCGGGCGTCCCCGGCATGACCGTCCTGGACCGGGGAGTGTCGTCCTATACCCCGACGCTGCGCACGCTGCGCCAGGCTCATGGACAGAGTCGGCCGACGCGGGAGGACCGGCCGCTGGTCGTCGCCGTACCGGAACCCGGTGGTGAGCCCCCGCTGCCGGGCGCTCGACGGGAAGCCGCCCGAGTCACCGACCGGCTCCCGGCGGGCACCGTGTCTCTCATCGACGCGGAGGCGACACGGGAGCGGGTTCTGCGAGAGCTGCCCCACAAGACGTGGGCGCACTTCGCCTGCCACGCCCGCACCGATCCCGCCAACCCCTTCGACAGCCATCTCGTGGTGCATGACGGCGATCTGAAGGTGCGGGAAATCGCCGAGCTGCGCGTCAGCCGGGCCACCGGAGCGTACCTGTCGGCCTGCACCACCGCGTTCGGCGGCACCGGGCTGGTGGACGAGGCGATCCACATCTCATCGGCCTTTCAACTGGCCGGCTACCCGGACGTGATCGGCACGCTGTGGAGGGTCAAGGACATCGCCGCGGAGCACATGGCGGTCGGCGTCTACGCGGAACTCGCCGAGCAGCCTCCCGCGCAGGCCCTGCACACAACCCTTCACCGGCTGCGGCAGCGGTACGCACGCTCCCCGTACATGTGGGCTTCGCATATCCACATCGGGCCATGAGAGAGGCGGCAGCGGACGAGTGCCCACCGCAAGCCCCTGCTCACCCGTTCGAGGTGTCCTGGCCGCCGCCCACGGCCTCGTCCGCGTCGTCCTGCGTGTCTCCGCCGAGTGAGTGGATCAAGTACACCGAGATGTCCCGCACCTGTGGCGGGGCAGGCTCGTCGGAGGGTTCCCCGATGCCGCCGGCCCGGTCGTCGCTGAGCATCTCCAGGTCGACGACGGCGGCCTCGGCCGCGTCCACGTCACCGGAGGCAAGCGCCGAAGCAAGGTTCCCGACAGCGGTGGCCACGTCGTTCCAGACCTGGGCCGGCAGTCGCCATCGGGAAACGCAGAACAGCACTGCCAGCGCTTCGTCACGGTGGTGCCGGTCGATCGCCGGGCTCACTGGTTCGGGACTCACTGGGCCATAATCGGGTCGCACGGCCACAACTGTAGCGGCGGCCTGTGGCAGGGGGGTCAGGTGGACGGGGCACCGACGGCAGAGCAGGAGCTGGCCGTTCACGTGTTCGCCCTCCTGGACCACCCGCCGGCCGAAGAAGCCGTTCGGGCGATGTGGTCGCGCTGCCGTGAACTCCTCGGCACCACCACGCCGATCACTGGCACCGGGCTGCAGGACCTGTTCCCCGACACAATTCCCTCCGCACCCGCGTCCGGCTCGCTGCTCATCGCCGCTCAGAAGGACAGGCACGGACACGTCGAGGCGGTGCTGCGCCGAGAGCACGAGGTTCTCAACCTGTCCGTGCTGGTGTCGGCGCGCACCGGGCTGCCCTGGACCGAACTCGACCGGCGGCTCGACGCCGTCCTCGGCGATCCCCACCCGCTGATGGGTGTCGGCCGCCTGTATCTCGGAAAGGCCGCCGGAGCGTATTCCCACGGGATACCTGCCACTGCGGAGCTCGGCAGAGCGGTCCACGAGGCACTGACGTCCACCGGCCTCGCGGACCAGTGGTGGTGTCAAGGCGTCTCCACGGTCGACGGTCTGGCGCTGTGGGAGATCACGCCTGTGGATGACATGGGGACTGAACGGCGGTTCGTGGTGCTTGCACGTGCGGACCGGGACGACACCCTCAACGCGTGGACGTGGTCGGCGGGCGGTTCCGCGGCCATGCCGTCACTGGCCCGCTATCTCATGCACATGGCCAAAGTCCGTTATCAGGTGAAGGTGTGGTCGCACCGGCCGCCTCGCGAACTGCTGCGCCGGGCCCACGGCGCGCTGTCCGGCCCCGCTGCGGAACCGGGGCCGCCGTCGAGCGCGCTCACCTCGGTGAGGGCCGATCTGGCCCGTACCGCGGCGGAGCTGCACACCATGCGGCAGACTGTGGAGTCCACCGGGAAGAACGCGGCGGCAGCGCTCGATGGGGTGCTTTCCGGCCAGGGTCGCACCGGGCATGACGGGGCCGGGCCGTTCGACAACGACCGAGCCCTCATCGACTGGTTCGTCCGGCAACTCGCCCAGGACGCCTCGTACACGGAGACCTTCCAGGACGGAGCACGCCGGATGAGTGAGGTCGGGCCGGTCCAGGCCGCCGCGCCCAGCGGAGCGCCACGACGCCCGCCCGTGGGGCGTGCGGTGCGGATTCTCTCGCTCGCCGACGAATGGCTGCCCGGCCGGGGCGGGCTGAGCGCCTTCAACAGGTATCTGTGCATCGCGCTCGCGGAGGCGGGCGCCGAAGTGTACTGCGCAGCACCCGCGTTCAGCGCCGCCGAGCTGGATGACGCCTCCGCCGAAGGGATCCAGCTGGTCGAAGCGCCGCTGCTGCCCGGCGGTACCCCGGAGCAGGCCCTCATGCGCCGGCCCCGACTGCCGGACGGGGTGGTTCCGGATGTGGTCATCGGGCACAGCCGTATCACCGGCCCACAGGCCATGGCGCTGGCGGAGGAACACTACCGTCAGGCCGTGCGCGTGCACGTCGTCCATATGGCACCGAAGGACAACGAGTGGTGGAAGCCGGCCAGGGAGGACGACCCGGCCGCGGTCTCCGAGGAACGCAGCCGCGTCGAACGGCAACTCGCCCGCGGCGCGGGGTGCGTCGTCGCCGTCGGTCCCCGGCTGCACCTTTGGCTCCAGCGTCATCTTTCGGTGGACGACGGCATCCGCGAACCAGTTCGACTGGATCCGGGGTTCGACGTTCCCGGGCGAGGGGCGGCAGCTCATGACACCCCTGTTCGCGGCATGCCTGGCGGAGTACCACAGATTCTGCTGCTCGGGCGGTTGGCCGACGCCTCGGTGAAAGGCCTGGACATCGCCGCCAAAGCGGTCGGTCACGCGCTGGCTCTGCGTTCCGCCGGACCTGACGAAGCTGAGCTGCTGTTGCGTGGAGCACCTCCGGGTACGGCGAAAGCCCTGAGGAAGAAGTTCATGAAATGGTCGCAACAGCCGTCGCTGGGCGTGGACGTGTGGAACTACACCGAGGACGCGCGAGCCATCCGCGATGACATCGCAAGATCGAGCCTGGTGCTCATGCCGTCACGGGCGGAGGGGTTCGGGCTGGTGGGGCTGGAAGCGATCGTCGCGGGCCGCCCCGTGCTCGTGAGCGACCGGAGCGGCTTGGGCATGCTGCTGCGAGAGGTGCTGCCCGACGAGTTGGCGGCTCGCGTCGTCGTTCCGGTGAAGATGGCTGACGGCGAGGACATCCCTCGGTGGGGTCACATGATCGCCACGGTCCTGAGCAACCGAAAGGCCGCTTTCGACACCGCGGACGAGCTTCGGCGGTTGATGGCGGAGCGGTGCACCTGGGCCATGGCTGCCGAACAGTTGCTCAACGCGGTGGCGACGGTGACGGACAGCAGAAGCGACGCCTGAGGAAGCTGACACAGTCGGCGCAGCTCATTGGCGCAGCAGTCTGCGCATCCGGTGGGCCAGATCGGGTGGGCAGTCCGGGGACTGGGCCAGGGTGAGGGCGCGGTTGCCGGGGCTACGGCGTTCATGGACCGCGAAGGCCTCGCCGATCGCCCTCTTCGTGCCGGGGCCCGCGGCGGGCCACAGAGAGGTGACCAGCCAGTCGGCGAACTCCGGGTGATGGTGGAGCACTGCGATCAGCAGGGTGCTCATGTCGCGTTCGACCCGGTTGCCGATCTGGCGAGGGTCCCAGCCGGACAGGACACGGCGGACCGACTCCGCCACTTCGAGGGCTGGAAGGCTGTGCAGGGCGAGCCGGGTGACCGCGGTGACGTAGCAGCCGAAGTCCGTGGCGAGTTCGTTCTGTGCGGTCTTCCCCGTCGGCCCCGCGGATCTTTTCGAGATCCGCAGGGCCGGTTTCATGACCACGTCGAGGATGCGACGGCTCGCGTCCTGTGGCAGGGGCGCGACCCGGTTCATCCGCGCCAGCAGATCGACCAGGGTGGTCGGCAGATCCGTGCTCCGTCCCGAAGACACCGCTTGCTCAAGCCGCTGCCGTACGAGGGCGGCAGCACCGGAGGGTGTCACGAGCGCGAGCGTGGAATCGGGCAGGCGGGTTTCGTCGGAGAGGACCCCCACGATCGCCGTGGCGGCCCCGGCGTGCGGGGTGGCGAGCAGGCTGAGGAACCAGCGGGCCTGGGAGTCGTCCAGGATGAGGTCCGACTCCGCCACGGACCGGCGCAGCGCCTTCGCCGCCTCGCTGGCCGTCAGCGGGTCCGTCCCGCGCAGCACGGTCCGACCGAGCGACTCGCGGGCCCTGTCGTCGAGCAGTGCGAGCCTTCCCTCCAACGTGGCGCGGATCCGTGCGTTCTTCTGTGCGGCCGGGAGCAGCTTGTGCAGGATCGGGGCGCGCTGCCGCAGGAACTCCGGCGGCGCCGTGTCGAACCAGGTCTGGAGCGCGCTGTTCCGGGCGTTCTCCCACGTGTCGCCGCGGGCCTGGTCGAGCGGGGTGAAACGGTCGAGGAGCGTGTCGTGGAGGTCGAGGTCCGCACCGGCGAGCTGGATGACGGAGGGCCAGATCTTGCGCGGTTCCACCGGTTCCAAGGCGACGAGGGTCCTGATGAGCTCTTCGCGTGCCGGCCGTTCGAGGCCTTTCGTGCACTGGGTGGCCAGCTTGGCGATGACACCGACGACCGCGCGTGACGGTTCACGGGGCAGGGCAGGCAGGCTCGCCACGATCGCGCCGGGCGCGCGGTCGGCGACGAAACGAGCGACGTTGAGCAGCAGTTCGCGCCGGATCGTCGGGCTGTCGTGGAGCAGGTCCGCCAAGAGTTCGGTGCGGACGCGGGGGTCGTCGGCCAGTTCTGCGACAAGTCGGATCTGGGCGCGCGGCCACCGGGCGGGCAGATCGGCGCCCAGGACGTCCTGCCATCGCCTCCACGCCCGGTCCTGCCGGACCTCCGGCGACTGCCAGAAGCGATTGAGCAGTTCGGCTTCCTCCTTCTCGGACAGTCCCGGCGGCAGTTCCGCCGACAGGGCCACGACGGCGAGCGCGCGCCACTGCTCCGGCGGCGGACCGATCCCGCTCCGGGCCCGGCGCAGGAACGTCCGCAGGATCTCCTCCTGGGCGAGGACGCCGAGTCCGGCGTAGCGATCCAGCAGCCACTGCTCGGCAATCGGGTCGGGCCCTTTGGACAGGGTAGGGCCGATGAGGGCCTTGGGCAGAGGCACCCAGGTCTGTTGCGGCAGGTGGTGCTCACCGTCCTCGCGACGCCGCAGCACGGTCTCCAGCGCGGTCATCAGCAGAGTCCGCCGGAGCGGCGGGTGCGTCCGGGCCAGGAGCGTGCCCACGGTCTGGGCTGCGGGGCTGATCAGCTTGTCCTCGATGTCCTGGAGCAGGGGGACACTGATCCGGAGCGCGGCCTGCGCGCAACTCTCCCGTGCGTCGCCCAGCAGGGGCAGGAGAGCCTCCCGCAAAGCCCGGTCGTGCTCGCCGATCCGGGCGGCGAGATCGAGGAGTGTGTCCGGGTCCTGGCGCGCCAGCGCCGCGAGGACCTGGACTTGAGCACCCTCCGAGGTGAACAGCGGCACGACGGCACGCAGTTTGGCGAAGCGCTCGTCGCTCACGCGGGGCATCTGGAGCAGGTGCCGTGCGACGGGCCAGAACGGTGAGTGGTGGTCGGCCAGACGGCCGCCGAGTCCATTCAGTTCCGCGGTGCAACTCTCCCGGGCGAGCAGAAGGGCGATCGCGAACTCCGCGTAGGTCTGGTGGAAGAATCCGACCCGTCCGCCCTGAAGCTGGAGAACGCCCTCGCTCAGCAGCGCGCCCACTTCGGACGGCAGGCGGGCCTCGGCCTCCTCGAGCGCGAGCCGGTCGGTGCTTCCGACGAGCAGGGCCCGCGCCAGGGCGAGCGCGGCGGCCTCGCGCGCGGCGGCGACGGTGGTGCGGCGGCCCTCCCGGTCGCGGGCGATGCGCCGTTCCCAGTAGGCGAAGTACAGTCCGGTGATGGTGAGGTCGGAGGGCAGGATGTCCTCCGCGCTGTAGAGGTCGCACGCCAGGGCGAGACGCAGCGGCACCGCGCAGACCTGCTGGACGGTCGCCGCCGACACCACGTCGGAGAGGCGGTCGAGGAAGCGTTCCCGCTCGTGGTCGCTGCGGTCCAGGCTCCGTACATAGTGGTCGGCCCACCGGAGGATCTCCTCCCGTCTCAGGACGGGCAGCTTGAACGCCTCGCAGCGCTGATCGCCGAACCGGGCACCCCGCAGCGGGTCGTTGATCATGTCGTCGTACTCGCGGGTCCGGCAGGTGACGATCAGACGGGAGTGCCCGGCGACCTCTTCGAGCGTGTCCGTGAGCGCGGCGGCGCTGTGCTCGGTCAGAACGGCGTCGAGGGTGTCGACGAGGACGTGGACCTCGCCGTAGGCCTCACGCAGTCGTCTCGCGAACGTGACCAGGCTTGTCTCGGGCAGCCCTGCGGCCGTCGCGAGCGCGGCGTCGGCTGCCTGAACCGTCGTCAGGTCGGCATGGGACGGAATCCGGGCACAGGGCACGAGGACGACCGCGCCGGGCACGGTGCGGCCCAGATGCCTGGCCAGCTCCGCGAGCAGCACACTCTTGCCGAGGCCGCCCTCCCCGATCAGGAGCAGGGGACGGCCGTCGCTCTCCTCCAGTGCCCCGGACACGATCTCCAGTCGTGAGACCGGGGGGAGCGCGAACACCTGGACCGAGGCGAGCCCCCTGTCGAGGTAGTGCCGGGAGGGCGCCTTCGCCGCTGCCGGGCCGGCGGCCACCAGTGGCGGGTTCTCGTGCGGAAGGTCCTTGCCTGCCTCGCGACAGGCTTCCCGGTAGAGCCGGTCCCAGTCGACGTCGTGGAACCGGTGCGCGGGCAGCGTCGCCAGGACCGCAAGCATGTCCTGCCAGGTGGGCTCGGCGTTCGGCAGGGTCTTGCCGAGGACCACGTCGTTCCAAGTGCTCTTGGAGACCCGTCCCGCTTTTCCGATCGAGTTGTAACCGCCGAACTCCGCGACGGCCTCGCTGATCTTCTGCCGCAAGAGCTGTTGCTTGTGGTCCGCCATCCGGTCGGCCGTCTCCTCATGGTGCTGCCGGGCTTCCGGCCCGGAAGACTTTCCGGAAGGCCAGCAAAGCACGTCCGCAGATGGCGCGTCGTGCGCTTGCCCATCCGGGTGGCAGGAGCCCCGGAAGGCGGCTGCCGGACGGCCGGCGGCTTGCTGGGATACCGCTCATGCCGACCGAGAAGAACGCACCCACTGTCCTTGTCCACGCCACCGAATGGCATTCCGGCGCGGGAGGGCTGAGCACCCTCAGTCGCGAGTTGTGCCTCGCTCTGGGCCGTGCCGGAGCCGATGTCCACTGCGTCCTGACCGAGGCGACGGACGCCGAGAAGCAGGAGGCCGCCGCCGCGGGAGTACGGCTGGCTGTGGCCTCCGCCGTCCCGGGCCACGACCCGAGGACCGGTCTGCTCCGCCGGCCCCCGCTGCCGCAGGGCACCGTACCGGCTCTGGTGATCGGCCACGGCCGGATCACCGGCCCCGCGGCGCGCTGCTGTGTGGCGGACCACTACCCTTCCGCCAGGCTCCTTCAGGTGGTCCATGTGGCGCCGGACGAACTGGAGCACTGGCGTCCCGGCCTGGACGACGACGCCGGGCTCCGTGCCGACGCCCGCACCCTGCTGGAACTCGACCTGGCGCGGGGCGCCACCTGGGCGGCCGCCGTCGGCCCCCGGCTGCACCAGCGGCTCCAGCGGGACCTGTCGGTGTTTCCCGACAGCGGTGAACCGCTGCGTTTCGACCCCGGGTTCGACCGCGCGGGAGGTGCGGCGCGGCGCCCCACCCCGGGCGGCCCCCTTCAGGTGCTGCTCATGGGCAGGATGGAGGACTGGCAGATCAAGGGCGTCGATCTCGGCGCGCGTGCTCTGGCACATGCCCTGCGTCTTCGGGGGGACGCCGAGCCCGAAGTCGAACTGCTCGTGCGCGGTGCCTCGCCCTCGGGCTGTGACGCGCTGCGCGAAGCCGTCGTCGGCTGGGCGGCCGATCCCGCGCTCGGTGTCACCGTCCGGCCCTTCTGCTCCGAGTCCGAACGGCTGGACCAGGACCTGGCGCGGGCCATCCTCGCGCTCATGCCGTCCCGGGCGGAGGGTTTCGGACTGGTGGGCCTGGAGGCGGTCGTGGCGGGTACTCCCGTTCTGGTCAGTGGCAGGAGCGGGCTCGGGATGCTGCTGAGGGAGATCCTTCCCCCGGCCGAGGCCGCGCGCGCGGTGGTCCCCGTGACCCTGCACGACACCGAAGACGTGATGCGGTGGGGCCACCAGATCGCCGCGGTGCTGCGCGACCCGGCCGCGGCGTTCGCCACGGCGGATCGGATGCGCCGTGCCGCGCAGGCCGAGCGGACCTGGGCGGCCGTGGCCGGCCAGGTCCTGGGCCTGCTGCGTCAGGACCCGTTCTGAGTCCGTGCGACGGACCCGGGACGGGTCGGGCCGGCGCCGTCGAGTTCGGCACGGATGAGATCGGCGGTGGGGTGGCGGAGGGCGTCGAAAGCCGCCCACGCCTGCTCACGGCGCAGACGGGCGGCACCGACGTCACCGGCGGCTTCGAGGGCCCCTGCGAGGTCCTGGAGTTTGTGGGCCTCCCAGAACCGGTCGCCCAGGAGACGGTCGAGCTCCAAAGAGCGCTCGTAGCGGGCCACCGCATCCTCGGGACGGCCCAGCCGTTGTTCCGCCCGGCCGATGGTCCGCAGGATGTCGGCCTCGCCCTCGGCATAGCCGATCCGCGCGTACAGGCGCAGGGCGCGCCGCGCGTGGTGGAGGCTTTCGGCATGCCTGTTCAGGTGCTGTTCCTGCTTGGCCAGGCAGGTCAGGGCGTCCGCGCGGGCCAGGCTGTCGCCCAACGAGGCGGTCAGTCCGTAGGCGGCTTCGGCATGCCGCAGTGCCGTGGCCGAGGCCCCCGCCGCTTCGTGGGTGCGGATCAGAGAGAGGCGGGCCTGAAAGACCCCGCGGTTGTCGCCGAGTTCCGCGCAGGTCGCGAGGGAGGTGTGCAGCAGGGACAGCGCCCGGGGGATCTGCCCCACGCGGGTCAGGGCGTCGGCCAGGAGCCGCCGCGAGGTGGCCACGACCGCGGGAGGACCCGACCGGAGGGCCGCGGTCAGACCGGCATGTTGGATGAGAACCCGGTCCGCGCGCCGACCGGTCCGGCGGAGGAACACCGCCGAGGCCCAGGCCAGGCGCCAGGCATGCGAGTCGAACCCCTCGGCCACGGCCTGAGCGACCGTTGCCCTGAGGGTGGGGAGAACGGCCGTGAGCCAGGCCATCGCCTCGCCGTAGTCCCCGAGGGGAGGCAGCTGCCGCGACGGCGGCGCCCAGGGCAGGTCCTCGGGTCGGCACACCTGGATGTACCGGCCCGCGTGGACGACCGCGCCGAGGTAGTGGTCCAGCACGCGTGAGACCGCCGCCCGCCGGTCCTCCAGCGGAATGTCGTCGGCGAGGCTCCGTGCGAAGGCCCGGAGAAGATCATGCGACCCGAACCGGACGCCGGGCTGTTCACCGACGAGGCTCCCCGAGGCCAGCACACCCAACGCGGCGCGGGCGGCCGAGACGTCGTCGTCCAGCAGGGCGGCGCAGGCGTACTCGTCGATGTCGGGCCCCGCGTGCAGACCGAGCAGACGGAACAGCCGGGCCGCGGGTCCGGGCAACAAGGCGTAGGACGTCTGGAACACCGTGCGCAGGTCCAGGTCGCTCTCGTGCGAGCCGAGGGCCTCCAGCCGGTCGTGGACCTCGCGGGTACGGCGGACGAACCTCTCCAGCGACGCCCCCACCTTGGTTGCCGAGACGCTCAGCGCGAGCGGCAACCGGGCGCACAGCTCCACCAGTTCGTCGGCCGCCGACGCCTCGGCGGCCAGCCGGGGCGCACCGAGCCGCCGTTCCAGCAGGGCCAGCGCGTCTTTGTAGGGGAGAACCCCCAGTGCGAGCCGGTGAGCGCCCTCCCGTACGGCCAGTCCGTCCATCTGGTTCCTGCTGGTGATGATCACCAGGGTCCCGCCGGCGGCGGGTAGCAGGGGACGGACGAACTCCGCCGACCGCGCGTTGTCGAGTACGAGAAGCATCCGCCGGCCGGCCAGGAAGCTGCGGAACAACGCGGCCTTGGCATCCAGCTCGCAGGGGACGGACTCGGTTGCCGCGCCCAGCGCTTGCAGCAGGCCGTCGAGCGCCTGTCCGGGATCAGGCGCCTGGTCGGCGTCGAAACCGCGCAGATTCACGTGGAGTTGACCGTCCGGATAGCGGTCCTTGAGCCGATGCGCCCAGCACAGCGCCAGGGTGGTCTTGCCGACGCCGGCCGTTCCGTGGATCACGGCGATGAACGGCGTGCCGGAAGTCTCGTCCGCGAGCAACGCGTCAAGCGTGCGGAGTTCGCTCGCGCGACCGGCGAAGCCACGTGTCATGGGCGGGAGTTGCCGGGGCGTGGGGAGCCCGGACGGTGGACTGTCGACGACACGGTCCCGCTGGTCGGCCAGCTCGACCGCCTCGCGCAGCGAGGCGAGTTCGCGCTTCTCCGCCGGTGTGGACTTCAGCTCGTCCAGCAACCTGTCGAGCGTGGTACTCCGGAGCAGTGTCCGTCCCTTGAGGTAGGCGTACAGGCTGCTCGGCGAGACGCCGACCCGCTGCGCCAGCACCGTGCGGTCGAGGTCGCGGCGCTGGCGTTGCTCAGAGCTGCGGATCGCGCTCCACAGAGCCATCGCCAGATCCTGGCGTGAAGGGGAACCACGTGAGCCGTTCGTGCGCGGCGGTTCTTCGGACACCGATCGTCTCCAGACGCCCGGTTCGCTCAGACGGGCGCGGCGTCCAGAGTAGTCCAGCGTTCTCCAGCTCTGAGCGCACTACGACACAACTCGTGGTCCCGTTACGGACAGATCCCTAACATCCGCAACATCCCTTTTATCGGCCGGTGTTCGGCCCAGCATCCCGAGGAGAGCTGTGACGGAAGCAGGATCCACTCCCTTCCTGCGGGAGGCCACGGCGAAAGGCATAGCGGGCCGTGTCGCCGCGATGTCCCGCACTCTGTTCGGCACCGACCTGCCGGTGGGACTGCGTGTCTGGGACGGCAGCAGCGCGGGCCCGCAGGACGGTCCCGTGCTGGTGCTGCGGAGTCCCAGGGCCGTCCGGCATCTGTTGCGCAGCCCCGGCGAGATGGGGCTGTCCCGCGCCTATGTCACCGGCGGGATCGACGTCGAGGGCGACTTCCGGCGGGCCCTGCACGAGTGCCTCGACTACGTCCGGACGGTCCGGCGGAACGGGGTCCGCACCCCCGGCGCGCTGCCGGCACTGCTGCCGCTCGTCGTACGACTGGGCGCCCTCGGCCTCCCGCCCAGGCCACCGGCCGAGGAGGCCGGGCTCACCGGACGCACCCACACCCCGGTACGCGACCGGGCCGCGATCGCCCACCACTACGACCTGGGCAACGAGTTCTACCGGACCATCCTCGACGAGACCATGGCCTACTCCTGCGGCCTGTGGACCTCCGACGCCCCCGAGTACCGTCCCGCGGACGCCCAGCGCGACAAGCTCGATCTCATCTGCCGCAAGCTCGGCCTGCATCCGGGCTCCAGCCTGCTGGACGTCGGCTGCGGCTGGGGTTCGCTGGTCATCCACGCCGCCGAACAGCACGGTGCCCAGGCGACCGGGATCACCATCTCGTCTCGGCAGCACGAGTACATCACCGCCAGGCTCGCCGAACGGGGTCTCGCGAACGAGGTCGAGGTCCGGTTGCAGGACTACCGGCAGGGTGTCGGGGACTCCTACGACGCGGTGTCGTCCGTCGAGATGGGCGAGCATGTCGGCGCGGCGAACTACCCCGAGTACTGCGCGATGCTCCACCGCTCGCTGCGGCCGGGCGGTCGGCTGCTTCTCCAGCAGATGTCGCGCGGCAGGGAAAAGCCGGGCGGCGGCGCGTTCATCGAGTCCTACATCGCGCCCGACATGACCATGCGCCCGCTGCCGGCGACCCTCGCGCACCTGGAGAAGGCCGGGTTCGAGATCCGGGACGTCCAGTCACTGCGGGAGCACTATGTCCGCACGATCGACGCCTGGTCGGAGCAGTTGGAGATCGCCTGGGAGGAGATCGTCCGCCGGTTCGGCGCACGCCGGGCACGGATCTGGCGGCTGTACCTCGCCGGCGCCTCCCTCGCCTTCGAGGGCAACCGGATGAGCGTCCACCAGATCCTCGCGGTTCGGACCCGACCGGACGGTGGCAGCGGATTCCCGTCCGTCGCGGACAGGTCCGGGACGGGCTGGGCGTCTCCCGGAACCCGCGGCCCGGAGGCGGACGCGTGAGAATCTGCATCATCGGCTCCGGCATCGCCGGGCTGACGACGGCCTTCGCCCTGTGCAGCCATCCGGAGGCCGAACTCACCGTGTACGAACAGGACGTCCACTTCGGAGGCCGGGCCGACGTGGCCGACGGGGGCGAGCACTGCCCCCGCTTCTTCATGGACGACTACCGTCACCTCCTGCGGATCCTCGGCATGATCAAGGGTCCCGACGGCCGGACCGTGCACGAGTCCCTCCGCCGCGTCCGCCGGTTCGCGCACACCGAGACCACCGGCTGGGTGGAGATCTCCCACCTGTACCGCATGATGGCGAAGGAGATCCCGCTCCGGGAGAAGCTGCGGGTCCTGTGGGCGTGGCGTCCCTCGCCGCTGCTCGCGGAGCGGCACTTCAGCGGACGTGGCGAGAACCGGTACGGATCGGCGCGCAACTACTCGGCGATTCCGCTGGCGCGCATGGCGGCGAACCTGTTCCGCTCCAAGACCGCCTTCGTGCTCCCCGGGGCCACCGACGAGTATCTCGTGGACCCCTGGGTGGCCCATCTGCGGGAACGGGGGGTCACGCTGACGGCGGACCGCAGGGTGTCCCGCATCGAGCCGTCCGGCGGGACCGTCCAGGTCCACACCCGGGCGGGCGCCGAGAAGTTCGACGCGGTCGTGGTCACGGCCTTCGTCCCCGACATGGTGGCACTCCTCGACGCCTCCCGGATCGACCACGCCGTCGACGAAGACGGCCACACTCACTGCGTGGCGTTCACCGTCGACCTCGACGCCCGCGAGGCGGTCCTGCGGGAGCCCGGCCCTGTCCTGTATTCGCGTGACGGCATCAACGTCCTGGTGCAGCCCGAGGCCGGCCGGTGCGTCGTGCTGTGCACGCTCAGCCCCCGCACCGACGAGGAGTACGTGATGGAGAAGGTCCGCCTCCACCTGGACCTGCGGCATCCCGTCCGACGGGTGCGGACGCGACCGAACCAGCGCCCCGGCGAGGCCATCCTCGTGGGCGACTACCTGCGGCCCGGCCGGATCCTGCGCCGGCCTGCCCCGGGCGTGTACTTCGCGGGGTCGGCGATCCACAACAGCTATCCGATCGACTCGGCGGAAGGGGCGGCCCGGTCGGCCCTGACGGCCGCGGCGCTGATCCGCCATGACCTCGACCTGCGCACCGAACACCGGAGGAGCTTCGATGAGACCTGAGAGGATCGCGGTGATCGGTGGTGGCATCGCCGGTCTGACCGCCGCCTACCTGCTGCGTCTCCGCTACGACGTGGTGTTGTTCGAGGCACAGCCCCGGCTCGGGGGGCACGCCGACACCCACGACGTGGCCGCACCGGACGGCGCGGCCGTGTCGCTCGATACCGGATTCCTGGTGCACAACCTCCGCAACTACCCGCGGCTGCTGCGTCTGTTCGCCGAACTGGACGTCCCGACCCAGGACAGCGAGATGTCGATGAGCATCCGCTGCCGAGGCTGCGGTCTGGAGTACGCGGGCGGCAGGCGTGGGCTGGGCCTGCTCCCGGGCCCGGGCACGGCCGCCCGGCCCTTCGTACACCTGCTGTCGGAGATACCGAGGTTCCACCGCGAGGCACGCCGTCTACTGGAGTCCGGAGACACCGCGATGACCCTGGGTGGCTTCCTGGAAAGGCACCGGTTCACCCGCTACTTCGCCGATCACTTCGCCCTGCCGCTGGTCTCGGCAGTCTGGTCTGCCGCAGCGGAGATCAGCACGGCTTTCCCTGCCGTTCCCCTCTTCACCTTCCTGGAGAACCACGGCCTGCTCAGCGTGCGGGCAATGCCCCGGTGGCGCACCGTCTCCGGCGGATCCCGCACCTACGTCGAGCGGATCGGCACGCGACTGCCCGAGGTGCGGACCGGCACACCGGTCCGGGGGATCACCCGGCATTCCGACGGCGCGGAGGTCATCGACACCGCCGGAACGACCCACGCGTTCGACCGGGTCGTCGTCGCCACCCATGCCGACCAAGCCTTGGCGCTGCTCACCGACGCCACGACCGACGAGAAGCAGGTCCTCGGCGAGTTCGGCTATTCGCGCAACGAGACCTGGCTGCACACCGACGCCTCCGTCCTGCCGTCGAGGCCGAGGACCCACGCCTCCTGGAACCTGCTCAAACAGTGCTGTCGTGGGGGCGGCCCCGTTCTCGTGAGCTACCACCTCAACCGGCTGATGCGGCTCAGCGAACCGCTGGACTACCTCGTGACGCTCAACGGCTCCACGGAGGTCGACGAGGCCTCGGTCCTCGTGCGACGCGTCTACGAGCACCCGATCCTCACGCTCGACGCGCTGGCCGCCCAGCGCAGGCTCCCCCGGTTGAACAGCCCGGTCATGGTGTACGCGGGCGCCTACCACGGCTGGGGCTTCCACGAGGACGGCTGCCTGGCGGGTGTGCGCGCGGCGGAGGCGCTGGGGGCCCGATGGTGAGCGCCGCCCTGTACGTCGGCCGGCTCACCCACACGCGCCGCACGCCGCTGCGGAGGGTCTTCCGGCACCGCCTCTACCTGTGGCTGGTCGACCTCGACGAGCTGCCCGTCTACCCGTGGTGGCTGAGACCGGTCACCCGGATTCTGACGTCCGATCACTTCGGAGAGCCGGATCGCCCGCTGCGCGCCCAGGTCGACGCCTGGCTGCGCGAGCAGGGGATCGATCTCCCCGGGGGACGTGTCCTCATGCTGACCTCCGCGCGAGTGTTCGGGCATGTCTTCAACCCGTTGACCGTCTACTGGTGCCTCACTCCCGCAGGCGACCCCGCCTGGGTGATCGCCGAGGTCCACAACACCTACGGGCAGCGCCACCGCTACCTGCTGCGGCCCTCACCGACCGGAGGCGCCCGCACGGGCAAGACCTTCTACGTGTCGCCCTTCCTGGAGGTGGCCGGGGAGTACCGGATGCGCCTGCCCGTCCCCCGGCAACGGCTGGCACTGACCGTCGCGCTCTTCCAGGACGGCCGTTCGGTGTTCTCCGCCTCCCTCACCGGCCGGCGCCGCGGGGCCGGGCCGGCGAACGTCCTGCGGACCGCCCTCGCCCATCCGCTGCTGCCGCAGAGGGTCAGCCTCGCCATCCGCCTCCACGGCATCGTGCTCTGGCTGCGCCGTCTGCCGGTCTTCCCTCGCCGACCCGCCGTAAGGACACCCCGATGACCGCGACCATGACCGAGGCCCTGCCCCTGCTCACCGACTCCCCGAGAGCCCCCGTACGGGCGTGGATGGTGGAGCGAGTGTTCCGCGAGGCGATGCGTTCTCTCCCTGTGCGAGTGGCTTTCCCCGGCGGTGAGCGCATCGGGCGCGGCGGCCCGGACTCGCCGGTGATGCGGATCGTTCGCCCAGCGGACTTCTTCTCCCGGCTGGCCGTCGTCGGCCCCGTCGGGTTCGGGGAGGCGTACATGGCGGGCGACTGGACGAGCACCGATCCGGCAGGACTGCTGACGCCGGTCGCGGCCCGTCTGACGCGCCCGGCCCGTCGGCCCGCGACGGCATTCCGGCGGTGGGCCGATCAGACCCGACCAGACGCGGAGCGCAACACCCTGGAGGGTGCCCGCTCGAACATCCGACGCCACTACGACCTGTCCAACGAGTTCTTCGCGCTCTTCCTCGACCCGTCCATGACGTATTCGTGCGCGCTGTTCGGCCCCGGCGACGACCTGCACGCCGCGCAGATCCGCAAGATCGACTGCGTCCTCGACCTGGCCGGGGTCGGTCCGGGGACACGCATGCTGGAGATCGGGACCGGCTGGGGCGGGCTCGCCGTCCGGGCGGGCCTGCGCGGCGCCGAGGTGACCACGCTGACGCTCTCCCCACGCCAGCGTGACCTGGCGCGCTCACGGATCGCCGAGGCGGCCGTGGCCGACCGGGTGACGGTCCTCCTGCGCGACTACCGGGAGGTCGAGGGCGAGTACGACGCGATTGTCTCCGTCGAGATGCTGGAGGCGGTCGGAGCCGAATACTGGCCGACCTACTTCGCGGTACTCGACCGCCTCCTGGCGCCCGGCGGACGCGCCGCGCTCCAGACGATCACCATGCCCCACGACCGAATGCTCGCCACGAAGGACGTCCGCACCTGGATCCAGAAATACGTCTTCCCCGGAGGGCAGATCCCCTCGCTCCGCGCCGTGGAGGAAGCTCTCGGCCCGACCACACTCCGCATCAGTGGACGCCACCGGATGGGCGACCACTACGCGAGGACCCTGGCCTTGTGGCGCTCGCGCTTCCTCGCCCGCGACGACATCGCCTCCTTCGGCTTCGCCCCGGACTTCCCCCGTCTCTGGGAGTTCTACCTGGCGTACTCGGAAGCCGGCTTCCGATCCGGCTACCTGGACCTCTGGCAACTCCGGCTCACACGCTGAGCGGGCCCCGTCGAGCAGCCGCCGGGTGGCCCTATCGGCTCGTACTTGAACAGCTGCTACCGCGTGCGGACCACAGGAGACGGAGGGTGCAGGGACATGGAGTCTGACCTGCGAAAACGCAGAGCGGCAGACGAGTCGGGCTGTACGCCGGGTTCTGTGCCCCGGGCCCTCGCGGGTGCCGGGGTGACGGCCATCCATCTAGGGCCGGCGTTGCCGCCGGCCTCGTGCGGTCTACCCGCGGACTTGGGCGGGCAGCCCTCGAATGTCCGCGCAGGGCGCTTTTTACGGCGCCCCTCTTGACCTTGCTCCGGGTGGGGTTTACCTAGCTGCCCAGGTCGCCCTGGGCACTGGTGGTCTCTTACACCACCGTTTCACCCTTACCGAGGGTCGAGACCCTCGGCGGTTTGCTTTCTGTGGCACTGTCCCGCGAGTCGCCTCGGGTGGCCGTTAGCCACCACCCTGCCCTGTGGAGCCCGGACGTTCCTCGGGAAGCCCCCTAGGGGGACTCCACGCGGCCGTCCGCCCGGCTCGTCTGCCGTGTCGACCATGTTACCGGGCGGGCGGGCCTCTTCGGTGCCGAGGCCATCGTCGCCAGTACCGAGCCGGTGAGGATCAGTGCGAAGGAGACGGCGATGGTCGGGGTGAAGCTCTCGCCGAGGAAGAGAGCGCCCGCCGCGACCGCGACCGCCGGGTTGACGTAGGTGATCACCGTGGAGCGGGTCGGGCCTATCTCCTTGATCAGTTCCAGGAAGGCTACGAAGGCCACTGCCGTGCAGAGGACGCCCAGGGCCAGGAGGGACAGCAGGGCGTTCGTGGAGGGCATGGAGGTGGGCCAGGTGGCTGCCGCGGCGGGGGCGTAGACCAGGGCCGCCAGGGTCAGGCAGGGGGCGATCAGCTGGAGCGTCGGGACGTCCTTCAGGCGGCGGGCCGCTATCAGGGGGGCGGTGGCGTAGCCGATGACCGTGAGGAGGACCTCGCCCAGGGAGCGGGCGTCGCCGCCGGTCAGGTGGGGGATCGTCAGCACGGCTACGCCGGCGAGACCGATGAGGAGGCCGGCGATCCGGCGGACGCCCAGGTGTTCGCGTTCACCGCCGAAGTACCTCGCCGCCACCACGCCCACGATCGGGACGCCCGCGATCAGCAGGCCGGCGGTGGAGCTGGAGAGGTGGCGTTCGGCGTCGGTGAGGGTGAACCAGGGGCCCATGATCTCGATGCACGCGAAGGCCAGCATCGGGCGCCAGTGGGCGCGGAGGGTGTTCAGGAGGCCGCCCTGGCGGATCGCCAGGGGGAGGAGCAGCAGCGCGCCCACGGCACACCGTGCGAAGACCACCGTCGACGGGGACACCTCGTCCACCGCCACCTTGATCATCAGGTAGGGAACACCCCAGATCACTCCCATGAGGGAGAACAAGAACCAGCCGCGTGCAGTCATACGGCAAGGATCGGTGTCAGGACCGTGCCGCGTCTTGAACGCTGTTGCGGTACGCCGCCGGGGTCACGCCCAGGACTCTGCGGAACCAGCGGGTCAGATGGGCCTGGTCGGCGAAGCCCACCAGGGTGGCCACCTCGGCCGGGCGCAGGCCCGCCTCCAGGAGACCGCGGGCGCGCTCGACGCGGTACTGGGCAAGCCAGGCGTACGGCGGGACGCCCATGGTCGTACGGAAGGCGCGCAGGAGTTGGTAGCGGGAGAGGCCGAGGTCCGTGGCCAGGTCGGAGAGTGTCGGCGGGGCCGTCAGTTCGTCGGCCAGGCGGTCGCGGACGAGGAGGGCGATGCCGGCGGCGCCGGGGATGCGGTCCGGTGCCGAGCGGGCCGTGGAGTGGCGGCGGGACAGGGCCGTCAGTAGCCAAGGGAGGCGGGATTCGGCTTCGAGGGGGTCGGGGCAGGTGGAGAGGATGGTGTGGGCGGCGCGGAAGGCCGCGGCCAGTTCCGGGTCGTCCAGGACCGGGTCGCGGAAGTGCGGGGTGCCGGCGTTCAGGGTGCCGTCCGACAGCAGCGCCGGGTCCGCGTACAGGGCGCGGTAGGCGTAGCCGTCGGTGAGGGTGGCCGGGCCGCCCGTGTGCATCTCGCCGGGGGCCAGGACGACGATCGAACCGGGGCCGGTGCTGATGTGGCCGCCCCGGTAGTCGATGATCTCGGAGCCGCCGACGCACACTCCGATGGTGAACTCGGCGTGTGCGTGCGGGGCGTAGGTGTGCCGTTCGAAATTGGCCGTCAGCAGGTCGAGCGACGGACCGCACCGGCCCAGCCGCGCCCTCGTCCACCGTGCGTGTTCGGCCACCTTCACACCCCCTCGCGCTAAGGGTGCAACGCCTTCACACCCCGTTTCCATGCCGCGTCCAGATCCGCGTCGTCCGGAAAGCGGCCGTGGATCTCCAGGACGACCATGCCGTGCGCGAACGCCCAGGTGGCACGGGCCAGGTCCCGGTCGCCGCCGCAGGCCCGCAGGAGCGGAAGGGCGGCCCGGTCCTCCAGACCCTCCGGCAGGAGGGTGCGGGGCAGGGGGCGTTCCGTGGCCAGGCAGTAGAGCAAGGCCGGACCCCCGCCGGCCCCCGAAGGCCTACAGCGCCATCCGCTCCAGCGCGTCGAACGCCGCCCCCATCCGCTCCCGGTGGTCCACGACCAGCCCCGCGAACGGCTCACCCGCCAGCTGACGGCCGACCGAGGTGACGCACACCGAGCGGTACGCGGCGACGACCAGCGACGCCGCCAGCTCCGGCTCGGTGAGCCCGGCCTCGGCGAGCGCCCCGGCCAGCGCCCGTTCCACCTCCTCGACCGCTTCACGGGCCCGGGCCCGCAGCGCCGGTGATTCGGCGACGACGGGCCAGAAGCCCACGAAGTTCTCCCCCATCCCGCCCAGCGGGTGCCGGGCGTCGATGAACCGGAAGGCCAGGCGGCGCAGCGCCGCGAGCGGGGACTCGCCGGGCGCGCGGTCCCGCACCGCTCCGGCGAAGGCCTCGACGGCCTCCGGGATGCGGTCGAGGAACAGGTCCTCCTTGCGCGGGAAGTAGTTGAAGACGGTCATCGCCGAGACCCCGGCCGCCCGCGCGACCTCGACGACCGTCACCTGCTCGAAGCCGTGCTCCCGGAACATCACGGTCGCCACGTTCGAGATCCGCTGCCGCGTCTCCCGCTTCTTGCGCTCCCGCAGGGACTCCCCCGGCCTGCCGCCACCCGTCGCATTTCTGTCCGTCACAAGAAAACTATAGCCGCTCGAAACTTTTAGTGACTACAGTGAAGTCATGACGACGACAGACAGCAGCAACAGCAGCAGCAAGAGCAGCAACGAAAACGGCAACGGCAACGACGGCATGGACTACGACGTGGTGGTGGCCGGCGGCGGGCCCGTCGGGCTCTTCCTCGCCGGTGAGCTGCGGCTCGGCGGGGCGGCGCGGGTGCTGGTCGTGGAGCGGCTGGCCGAACCCGACGAGACCATCAAGGCGGGCGGGATCAACACGGCGGGCGGGGTCGCGCTGTACCGGCGGGGCATGCTGCCGGATCTCGCGGCGGCCTGGGAGCGCAACCGGTGGCGGATGCGGGCCTTCCTCGGCGATCGGGGTCCGGACGCGCCCCGGACTCCCCCGAAGTTCGCCGGGCACTTCGCCGGGATCATGATGCGCGGTGACCTGTTCGACGACTCCGACCCCGCGTTCACCGACATCGGCCCCGCCGACGGCGTCGGCCTCGGCATCCCCCAGATCGAGCTGGAGCGGATCCTGGGCGCCCGCGCCGAGCGGCTCGGCGTCGAGGTCCGCCGGGGCGTGGAGCTGACCGGCTTCGACACCGACGAGGACGGAGAGGGCGGAGAGAACGGAGAGGGCGGAGAGGGCGGAGTCGTCGTACACCTCGCCGACGGCGCGCGGATCCGGAGCGGGTGGCTGGTGGGGTGCGACGGCGGGCGGAGCACGGTCCGTAAGCTCGCCGGGTTCGGCTTCCCGGGTACGGAGCCGGAGATCACCGGTTATCAGGCGGTCGTCGAGATGACGGGCGGCGAGCGGCTCGGGAAGGGCTGGAACACGACGGACGTCGGGACGTACGTCAACGGTCCCTTCCCCGGCCGGATCCTGACCGTCGAGTTCGACGGGCCGCCCGCTGACCGCTCGGCGCCGATCACCGCGGAGGAGCTGCAGGCCGCCCTGCGCCGGGTGTCGGGGGTCGACGAGGTGACGATCCACGAGGTGCACTCCTCGACCCGGTTCACCGACAACGCCCGGCAGGCGGACGGCTACCGCAGGGGCCGGGTGCTGCTCGCGGGCGACGCGGCGCATGTGCACTCGCCGTTCGGCGGGCAGGGGCTCAACCTCGGGCTCGGCGACGCCATGAACCTCGGCTGGAAGCTCGCCGCCGTGGTGCGCGGGGCCGCGGACGAGAGCCTGCTGGACAGCTACACCGCCGAACGGCATCCGGTCGGCGCCTGGGTGCTGGACTGGACCCGCGCCCAGATCGCCGTGATGCGCCCCGACCGGCACGCCCGCGCCCTGCGCCGGGTCGTCACCGACCTCGCGCTGACGACGACCGGGACGACGTACCTCGTCAAGCAGATATCCGGCGTCTGGCAGCGCTACGAGCTGCCCGGCGCGCACCCGCTGACCGGGCACAGCGCCCCCGACCTGGAACTCTCCGACGGCACCCGGCTCGGCGACCATCTGCACGACGGCCGTGCCGTGCTCCTCGACCTCGCCGACGACCCGAAGCTGCGCGCCCGCGCGGAGGGGTACGGCGACCGCGTGGACGTCCTCACCGCGGCCTGCCCGGGACGTCCGGAGCTGACCGCCCTGCTGGTACGGCCCGACGGATTCGTGGCCTGGGCCGCAAACGGCACGGACCGCACGGACGGCACGGACGGCACGGACGGCACGGACGGCACGGACGGGAACTACCGGTCAGACGACGACCTCGACGACGTCCTGGCCCGCTGGTTCGTCGCCTCCTGAGTCCGTCTCCTGAGGCTGTCGTCCGACGGCGCGACCGGTCCCGTACGACGGCTCACGCGGGCGCGAACCGTACCTTCGCCGTCCCCGGGTCGGCCTCGGTCAGCCGTACCCACAGCCGCTCGCCCAGCGGAAGGGGCTCTCCGGCGGCGGGCGCCTCGATCCGGCCTATGACGGCGGGCTGCTGGAGCAGCACCCGCCCCACGGTCGGCTGGCGCTGCTCGACCTCCACCACACAGCCGTCGAAGACGTCCCCGACCCGGTCCTTGAGCAGGGCCGCCTCGACGATGTCGACGCTCTCCCGCTCCACCGTGCCCGCGCGCCGCGCACCCTCGGCCATCTCCTTGGGGAGCGTGTCCAGCGCCATCAGCACCCAGTCGGGCGGGTCCTCGCCGGCCGCGGCCGCCAGGCACAGCTCGGAGGCGTAGCGGTCGGCGAGGCGGCGCAGGGGCGCGGTGCAGTGGGCGTAGGGGGCGGCGACGGCCGCGTGGGTGGTGAGGGTGGGCAGGGCGCCGGCCCGGAAGACGGTGTAGCCGGCACCGCGCAGCAGCGTCGTGCACTCCTGGAGGAAGGCCGCGTGGCGGGGGCGGTGCGGGTTCAGGGAGCGGATCAGCGTCGCGTACGAGACATGGTGCGGCCACTCGATGTGCAGCGCGTGCGCGGTGCGGCGCAGGCGGGCGACCGCGCCGTCGGGGGCGACCGGGAGGGTGCGGAGCACGCCGGTGCCGTGGGCCAGCATCAGCTCGGCGGCGGCCATGCCGGTGAGCAGGGAGATCTGGGCGTTCCAGGCGTCGGCGGGCAGCGGGGCGCGGTAGGTGAGCTCGTAGGTGTGGTCGTACTCGACGATCTCCTGCTCCGGCACGTTGAGCGAGATGCCGCCGCGCTCCACCTCCAGGCGTTCGCGCGCCTCGCCGATCTCCCTGAGCAGCGCGACCGGCTCCTCGGCGGTCCCCTCGTCGATCTGCTTCTGCACGCCCGCGTAGTCCAGCTTGGCCCGGCTGCGGACGAGCGCGCGGCGGACGTCGGCGGCCACCGTCCGGCCCTCCGCGTCCAGGTCGATGGTCCACAGGACGGCCGGGCAGGTCTGGCCGGGCAGCAGACTGGCCGCGCCCTCGCTCAGCACGGCGGGGTGCAGCGGCACCTTCTGGTCGGGGAAGTAGAGGGTGTTGACGCGGTGGTGCGCCTCGGAGTCCAGAGCGCCGCCGGGTACGACGAAGGCGGCGACGTCGGCGATGGCGTACCGGACGCGGTAGCCGCCGTCGTGCCGGGACAGGTGCATCGCCTGGTCGAGGTCGTACGCGGTGGGCGGGTCGACCGTGAAGAAGGGGATGTCGGTGGCGTCGTGCCCGGGCACGGCCGGATGGTGCGCGACGTCCTCGGCCTCCGCGAGCACCTCGGGCGGGAAGCTCTCCGGGACGGCGAGGTCGGTCCGGAGCGCGGCGAGCGCGGCCCTGAGGGGAGCCTCGGGGGCACCCTTGACGCGGATGTGACGGCTGGGCATAGGACGAGCGTAATCACATCGGGCGGCTCCGGCCCCTTACGCTGGCGCGAAGCGTTGATGACGAACGATGCCGGACGTCGTTGGTGAAGAGGAGTACGTGTGCTGGTCCTGCTGCCGCCCTCGGAGGGCAAGGCGTCCTCGGGTCGTGGTGCCCCGCTGAAGCCGGAGTCGCTGTCGCTGCCGGGGCTCGCTCTGGCGCGCGCGGCGGTGCTCGCCGAGTTGGTCGACCTGTGCGCGGGCGACGAGGAGAAGGCGCGCGAGGTGCTCGGGCTGAGCGAGGGGCTGCGCGGCGAGGTCGCGAAGAACACGGAGCTGCGCACGGCGGGTGCGCGTCCCGCCGGGGAGGTCTACACGGGGGTGCTGTACGACGCCCTCGGCCTGGCCTCCCTGGACGCGGCCGCGAAGCGGCGCGCCGCGCGGTCGCTGCTGGTCTTCTCGGGGCTGTGGGGCGCGGTGCGGGTGACGGACCGGATCCCGTCGTACCGCTGCTCGATGGGGGTGAAGCTGCCGGGTCTGGGCGCGTTGGGCACGCACTGGCGCGGGCCGATGGCCGAGGTGCTGCCGGAGGCGGCCGGGTCCGGGCTGGTGCTGGACCTGCGGTCGGCGGCGTACGCGGCGGCCTGGAAGCCGAAGGGGGAGCTGGCCGGGCGGACGGCGACGGTGCGGGTGCTGCACGCGCCGACCCGGAAGGTCGTCAGCCACTTCAACAAGGCGACGAAGGGGCGGATCGTGCGGAGCCTGCTGACCGCCGGGATCGCACCGGCCGGGCCGGGCGAGCTGGTGGAGGCGTTGCGGGACCTGGGGTACGAGGTGGAGGCGGCGGCGCCGGCGAAGGCGGGGCAGGCGTGGGCGGTGGATGTGCTGGTCACGGAGGTGCACTGAGCCCCTCCGAGTCACCATTGCATTCTGCGCAACGGTGATTGCGTAAGCTGCAGCGCCTCGCCAGGATGGCGGCATGCCCACTTCCGTGCTGGATCTCGCGCCCGTCGTGCCCGTCGTCGTGATCGAGGACGCCGGCGACGCCGTACCGCTGGCGCGGGCGCTGGTGGCCGGTGGGCTGCCCGCGATCGAGGTGACGCTGCGGACCCCGGCCGCGCTCGACGCGATCCGGGCGATCGCCGGTGCCGTGCCGGACGCGGTGGTCGGGGCGGGGACCGTCCTCACGCCCGGTCAGGTCACGGAGTGCGTGACGGCCGGGGCACGGTTCCTCGTCAGCCCCGGGTGGACGGACGGGCTGCTGGGGGCGATGACCGCGTCCGGGGTGCCGTTCCTGCCGGGGGTGTCGACCGCCTCGGAGGTCGTGGCGCTGCTCGAACGCGGGGTGCGGGAGATGAAGTTCTTCCCGGCGCAGGCGGCCGGCGGCACGGCCTATCTGAAGTCCCTCGCGGGTCCGCTGCCGCAGGCTCGCTTCTGCCCGACGGGCGGGATCGGACCGGAGAACGCGCCCGAGTACCTCGCCCTCCCCAACGTCGGCTGTGTGGGCGGCACCTGGATGATCCCGGCGGATGCGGTGGCCGCCGGGGACTGGGGCCGCGTCGAGTCGCTGGCGCGGGCGGCGGCGGGGCTCCGGGACGGTCTCGGGGGCAGTCCCGGGGACGGACTCAGGGACGCAGGTGGGACGTGTCGTTGAAGAGCCGTACGCTCGCGTTGCCGTCGGCGTAGTACGCCACCGCCGACAGGGAGGCCGCCGACAGTTCCATGCGGAACAGGGACTCCGGCGGGGCGCCGAGGGCGAGCCGTACGAACGTCTTGATCGGCGTGACGTGGGTGACCAGCAGGACCGTGCGGCCCGCGTAGGCCGCGACCAGCTTGTCGCGGGTGGCCGCGATGCGCGTCGCGGTCTCGGCGAAGCTCTCGCCGCCGCCGGTGGGGTGTGCCTCGGGGTCGGCGAGCCAGGCGTTCAGGTCGTCCGGGTGGCGCTCGCGGACCTCGCCGAAGGTGAGGCCCTCCCAGGCGCCGAAGTCCGTCTCCTTCAGCCCCTCCTCGATCGTGACGTCGAGGCCGAGGCGCTCGGCGACCGCGCCGGCGGTCTGCCGGGTGCGGGTGAGCGGGGAGGCGAGGATCGTCTCGATCGTGCCGCGCCGGGCGAGGGCCTCGGCGACGCGCCGCGCCTGCTCCAGGCCGACGTCGGAGAGGGCGGGGTCGGTGCCGCCACTGCCGGAGAAGCGTTTCTGGGGGGTGAGGGGGGTCTCGCCGTGGCGGAGGAGGACGAAGGTGGCGGGGGCGCCCATGTCTGGCGACGCCCAGCCGGAGGTCGGTTGAGGTGCCGTCGCTACATGGTGTGCGGCGCGGATGTCGGCGGTGGGTGCGGCGGTCGTCGTCACAGTGCCGGTGCGTGGGGGCTGGTCGCGCAGTTCCCCGCGCCCCTTACGGGGCGCTGTCCTGCCGCCCGCGTCCAGTTCAGCCGTCGACGCCGAAGCAGACCACCGCTCGCCCCGCTTCCCCGCGTCCATCGCCTCGTTCGCCAAGCGGTCGGCGTGTTTGTTCTCGGCGCGGGGGATCCACTCGTAGGTGACCTGGTCCGGCGGGAAGATCCGTCCCGCTTCCATGGCGAGTGGCTTCATGTCGGGGTGTTTGATCTTCCAGCGGCCCGACATCTGCTCGATGACCAGCTTGGAGTCCATGCGGACGTGGACGGCGGCGGAGGGGTCGAGGGTGTGGGCGGCGCGCAGGCCCGCGAGGAGGCCGCGGTACTCGGCGACGTTGTTGGTGACGACGCCGAGGTACTCGGCGGCCTCCGTCAGCGTCTCGCCGGTCGCCGCGTCGACGACCACCGCGCCGTAGCCGGCGGGTCCCGGGTTGCCCCGGGAGCCGCCGTCCGCCTCGACGATGAACTCCCTTGCCACGTGCGCCCCTTAGGTGTCGCTACAGACCCGACTCGGCCGTACGCACCAGGATGCGGCGGCAGTTCTCGCAGCGGACCACGGTGTCGGGCGCGGCCTTGCGGACCTCGGCCAGTTCGGTGATGGCGAGTTCCTGGCGGCAGCCCTGGCAGGTGCGGGCGTACAGCTTGGCCGCGCCGATGCCGCCCTGCTGCTCGCGCAGCTTGTCGTAGAGCTTGAGGAGGTCGGCCGGGACCGAGGCGGCGATGACCTCGCGCTCCTTGGTGACCGTCGCCGCCTCGCCGTCGATGCCCTCGAAGGACGCGTCCCGGCGGGCGGTCGCCTCGTCGATCCGGCCCTGGACCGCGCCGACCCGCTCGGTGAGTTCGGCGACCCGCTCCTGCGCGGACTCGCGGCGCTCCATGACCTCCAGGACGACGTCCTCCAGGTCACCCTGGCGCTTGGCGAGGGAGACGATCTCCTTCTGGAGGTTCTCCAGGTCCTTGGGGGAGGTGACCGCGCCGGAGTCCAGGCGCTGCTGGTCGCGGGCGGCGCGCTGGCGCACCTGGTCCACGTCCTGCTCGGCCTTGGTCTGCTCGCGGGCGGTGTCGCTCTCCTCGGTCTGCGCGGCCACGAGCAGGTCGCGCAGCTGGGTGAGGTCCTTGGTCAGCGACTCGATCTCGGCGTGCTCGGGCAGCGACTTCCGCTTGTGCGCCAGCTGCTGGAGGCGGACGTCCAGGGCCTGGACGTCGAGGAGTCGGATCTGGTCGGCGGGCGCTGCGTTCAGTTGGGGGCTCCAAGGGACGGTGAGTGGCTGGTCCAGGGGTCGGTGACCGTCCTGGAGACGTGCACGCGCAGGTCCCAGCCGTGGCGGTCGGAGATTTCGTCGAGCTGGGCTGCGGCCAGCTCGCACCAGGGCCATTCGGTGGCCCAGTGCGCCGCGTCGAGCAGCGCGAGGGGGCTGTGGGCCACCGCTTCGGAGGCCGGATGGTGGCGCAGGTCGGCGGTGAGGAAGGCGTCGACGCCGGCGGCGCGTACGACGTCGAAGAGGCTGTCGCCGGAGCCGCCGCTGACGGCGACCGTGCGGACGAGGGCCTCGGGGTCGCCGGCGACGCGGATGCCCTGCGCGGTGGCGGGGAGGCGGGCGGCGGCCCGGTCGGCGAGTTCGCGGACGGTCACCGGGTGGTCCAGCTCGCAGACACGGCCCAGGCCCCGGCGGCCCTCCGGATCGGTGGGGTCCGGGACCAGGGGGCGTACGACGCGCAGGTCCAGGGCTCCCGCGAGCGCGTCGGAGACGCCCGGGTCGGCGGTGTCGGCGTTGGTGTGGGCGACGTGCAGCGCGATGTCGTTCTTGATGAGCGTGTGGACGACGCGGCCCTTGAAGTGGATCGCCGCGACCGTCGTCGTACCGCGCAGGTAGAGGGGGTGGTGGGTGACAAGCAGGTCGGCACCCAGCTTCACCGCCTCGTCGACGATGTCCTGGACCGGGTCGACGGCGAACAGGACCCGGGTGACCTCCTGGTCGGGATCGCCCACGACGGTGCCGACCGCGTCCCAGGACTCGGCCCGCTCGGCGGGCCACAGGTCGTCCAGCGCGGCGATGACTTCTGACAGACGGGGCACGGGGAAAAGGCTACCTGCCTGTTCCGTGGGGCCGTACCTGCTCGCCCACGGGAGGCGACGCTCAGCACACCCGTCCCCGTTTCCTCAGGCGAATCGTCGAGTGTGCACCCGTATGTGTGAAGCCAGGGACAGCCGGTCCCCCGCCTGTGCGTGCGAAAACTAGCTTCGTGGCCGGAGGTGACCGAACGATGACGGCCTGTGCGATCGAACCCTCGGCTGCGGACGAGGAAGAAGACGAGGGAGACAGCGCGCCGGGGGCGGGCTGCGCCATCACGGTGGACGGGGCCTACGCGGCCCGGCTGGCTCAGCAGGATGGTTCCTGCTTCCCGGAGCGGTGGACGCTGGACGGCCCCGAGCCCTACGCCGTCCCGCTGCCCGGCAACCAGCCGGAGGAGCCGGACACGGAGGTGCAGCCGATGGGCGACGGGCGGGTGCTCATCCACCGGCTGGTGGACGGGCGCCACCACTTCGCCCTGCTCTATCCGACCGGTCCCGGCACCGGCGAGCTGCCGCTGGGCGCGGTGGAGTGCCCGGACGAGGATGCTTCGCTCCGGCTGCTGCCGCCCGCGCCGGGAGGCACCGCCGCGTACGCGGTCGCGGTGGGACCGCGCTCCTCCACCGTGTGGCTGGTGGCGGGCGGCGCCTTCGGGCCCGAGCGGCTCGCGGTGGTCCCGGGGCGCTGCTCCGGCGGGGTCTGGCTGGACCGGGCCGGGCGGATGCTGGCCCTGGACCGGGAGCTGGGCGGGCGGACCAAGGCGGTCGTGGTGGATCTGGGGCGGGGTGGCGAGGTGTCGCCGCTGCTGCAGATCGCGGCCGACAGCGACGACCGACTGCTGCTCGCCGACGCGGACAGCGGGCTGATCCTGGTCGGCTCGGACGCGCCCTCCCCCGGGCAGGAACGGTTGGGCTGGGGTGTCCTCGGCAGCACGCTGCCGGTGCGCTTCCCGGACTGCCTGCGGGCGACGGAGTGCACGGTGACGCCGTTCGCGATCCAGCCGGGGCAGGTGCTGATGCCGGAGAACTGCGGGGTCGCGCTGCGGATCGACGGTCCGCTCGGCAGCTGGGTCGGCGCCTGGCGGCCCAGAGCCCGCAAGGTGTGCCATCTCCCGGCGCCGGAAGGGTGGTTGGCCGGCGCCGGGCTGTGGACGCAGGACGGGGCACTGCTGCTGCCGTACACCACGGGGGAGGTCCCGTGCGGTGTGGCGGTGGTGGCAGTGCCCTGGGGGGAAACGGGGGAAACCGGGGAAATGGGGGGCCCGGGGGATCCGGCTGAACCGGATCCCCCGGAGCCTGTCGTGAACCGTCCGGTGCCCTTGCAGCAGGCTCCGTTGGCGCGGCTTGTAACGAACCCGTAGCGGTCGGCGTGGCCGCCTGGATTCACCCCGTGGTGGGCCGGTTACACTCGCCGCGCTGTAAGAAAGATCATGTTGACGGGGTGAATTCTTCCGATGAGCGACCACAGCACGTCCGAGCACCTGTCCGCCGAGTTCCATGAGACGGACGGCCACGGCAAGCACCGTGGCCAGGTCTCGGGCCAGGAGAGCGAAACGGCCCCCAGCGGCCGGCACCGCAAGCCGGAGCCCGCCGAGGCGGCGGCCTGACGGTAGGTACGACAGCGGCTCCGCCCTTTCGGGGGCGGGGCCGCTTTCCTCTTTGGTGCTATTGGCGCTTGAGCCCCAGCACCTCCGCCGCCGCGAACGTCTCCCCCGGCGGCCGGTCCGCGTAGTGCGGGGTGAGGAGGGCGTCGAGCTCGTCGTAGCTGAAGGTGTCCTGCTTGCTGTCGAACCGGGCCTGGACGCGCGGCCGGTCGACGATCGCGACCATGCCGCCGTGGACGACCAGGAGTTGGCCGTTGATCCGCTCGGCGGCCGGTGCGGCCAGGTAGCCGACGAGCGGGGCGACGTGTTCGGGGGCGAGGGGGTCGAGGCCCTCGGTGGGCTGTTCGAACCCGGCGAAGACGTCCTCGGTCATCCGGGTGCGGGCGCGCGGGCAGATCACGTTGGCGGTCACGCCGTACTTGGCGAGGGCGAGGGCCGTGGAGGTGGTGAGGCCGACGATCCCGCCTTTCGCGGCCGCGTAGTTGGGCTGGCCCGCGGAGCCGGCGAGGAAGGCCTCGGAGGAGGTGTTGACGATCCGGCCGTACACCTTCGCGCCGCCCGCCGCCTTGGACCGCTCCCGCCAGTGCGCCGCCGCGAAGCGGGTGGTGTTGAAGTGGCCCTTGAGGTGGACCCGGATCACCGAGTCCCACTCCTCCTCGGTCATGGAGAAGACCATGCGGTCCCGCAGGATGCCCGCGTTGTTGACGAGGATGTCGAGTCGGCCGTAGGTCTCCGTCGCCCGTGCGAGAAGCTCGCGCGCCTGCGTGAAGTCGGCGACGTCCCCGGTGTGGGCGACGGCCTGTCCGCCGGCCGCGCGGATCTCCTCGGCGACCTGCTCGGCCGGTCCGGCGGAGGCCGCCCCGGAGCCGTCGCGGCCGGGCTGACCGAAGTCGTTGACGACGACGGCCGCGCCCAGCCGGGCGAGTTCGAGCGCCTCGGCCCGGCCGAGTCCGCGGCCGGCGCCGGTGACGATCGCCGTGCGTCCGTCCAGCGGCCGCTCCGAGTCCGGCATACGACGGCTCCCCATCAGATCTCTATGCAGGTGCGCAGCGCCGTGCCCGTGCGCATCTGGTCCAGGGCCTCGTTGATCTCGGCCAGCGGCACCCGGTGGGTGATCAGGCCCTCCAGGTCGATGCGGCCCGCCCGCCACAGGGCGATGGTGCGCTCGTAGGAGCGGACCACGTCCCCGCCGCCGTACATGGACGGCAGGATCCGCTTCTCGTCGAAGAACAGCTCGAACATGTTGAGCTGGAGGAAGTCGTCCATGGCGCCCGCGCCGACCACGACGAGCGTGCCGCCGCGCCGGGTGTTCTCGTACGCGGTGCGGGCGGTCACGGACTTGCCGACGACCTCGAAGACGTAGTCGAAGCCCTCGCCGGCGGTGACCTCCTGTTTGGCGCCGGGCAGTTCGTCCGGTGAGACGGCCCGGGTCGCCCCGAAGCGGAGGGCCGACTCGCGCCGGGAGGCGACCGGGTCGACGGCGACGATCTCGGCCGCGCCCTTGAGCCGCGCGCCCTGGATCGCCGAGATGCCGACGCCCCCGCAGCCGATGACGGCCACCGACGAACCGGCCTCCACGTCGGCCGTGTTGAGGGCCGCGCCGAGCCCTGTGGTCACCCCGCAGCCGATCAGCGCGGCGATGTCGAAGGGCACGTCGTCCGGGATCGGCACCGCGCACCCGGCGTCGACCACGACCTCTTCGGTGAACGTGCCGGTGCCCGCGAAGCCGAAGACATCACCGCCGGGGCGCCGGAAGTTGGGGGTGCCGGCGTTCATGAACCCGGCCAGGCACAGCTCGGTCTGCCCGCGCTTGCAGGCGGGACACGCCCCGCAGGCCGGCAGCCAGCAGACGACGACCCGGTCGCCGGGCTTCACCCGGGTGACGCCCTCCCCCACCTCCAGGACCTCGCCCGCGCCCTCGTGTCCGGGCACGAACGGGCCCGGCTGCGGCAGCACCCCGTTCATCGCCGACAGGTCCGAGTGGCACAGCCCCGTGGCGCGCACCCGTATCCGCACCCTGCCGGGCCCGAATCCCACCGCCTCGACGTCGTCGAGGACCTCCAGCTTCTCCTGGCCGATCTCGTGCAGAACGGCTGCGCGCATGGTGCGGCTCCCCTCAACTGCTCAGTGGATCAAGAGTGTTCGACGATCGTGTCGGCGAGGACGGGCGCGTCGTCCCGCTCGACGGCGCTGACGGCGACCCGTGTGGAGTCGGGCGCGTGCCACATCCGGATGCGTAGGGTCTCCCCCGGGTACACCACCCCGGCGAACCGGGTCCCGTACGACCGCACCCGGCTCACGTCCCCGCCGAGCAGGGTGTCCACGACCGCCTTGAGCGTGATGCCGTAGGTGCACAGGCCGTGCAGGATGGGCCGGTCGAAGCCGGCGAGCTTGGCGAACTCGGGGTCGGCGTGCAGCGGGTTGTAGTCGCCGGAGAGGCGGTAGAGCAGGGCCTGGTCCTCACGGATGCCCCGTTCCACCGTCCGGTCCGGCTCGCCGGTGGGCGGGTCGAGACGGCCGGCGGGCCCCCGGTCGCCGCCCCACCCCCCTTCCCCCCGGACGAAGATCTGGGCGTCGTTGGTCCACAGCGGGCCGTCGGCGTCGGCGACCTCGGTGCGCATCACCAGGACGGCCGCCTTGCCCTTGTCGTACACGGCGGCGATACGACCGGTGGCGGTGGCGGTGCCCGCGACGGGGAGGGGGCGGTGCAGGGTGAGGGACTGGCCGCCGTGCAGCACCTTGGCGAGGTCGACGTCGACGCCGGGCATGGACAGTCCGCTGATCACCCCGGGCGAGCCGGCGCCCGCGACGGTGGCGAAGCTCGGCAGGACGTGCAGCCGGGACTCCAGGGTGTAGCGCAGTTCGTCGGGGTCGGTGGCGGGGCGGCCCGCGCCGATGCCGAGGTGGTAGAGCTGGACGTCCCGGCGCTCCCAGCGGATCTCCCCGGACCGGGGGTCGGCGGCGAGGGCCTTGGCTGCGTCGATGGGCATACGGCTCCTGAGGTGTCTCAAGACCTCGGCACGGCCGTCCGCACCGTCGGCCGCACCGAGGTCGTCCACGGGCGGATCTAGAACGCGTTCCAGTCCAGCGCCCCTTGTATAGCCCAGCGCTCCGCACTTGTGAAGGCTCCTGACGTCGTGTCAGATTCGGTCGCGCCCGGCCATGACATTTGTCCTGCCCAGGGCCGTACATCCGCCTCTGCCGGACGGGCCCGCCCTTTCGTATGGTCGTAGCGCTGGACCGGTACGGATCGGGGGACGGGCGACATGGCGTGGTGGCAGCAGGTGAAGTGCCAGGTGGGTGCCTGGCAGCGGGCGCGTGCGCAGTGGCGGGAGGAGATGACCCGCTTCAAGGAGCAGCAGAGGGCCGCACGGAGGAGCGGGAAGGTGCCGGAGCATCCGGGGCCGCCGCCGACCGGCTTCGCGCTGCTCCCCTGGCTGCTGATGGGTCTTGGCTCCTTCTCCAACCTGCTCCAGGGCAAGACGCCCAACCCGTGGATCGGCGGCCTGGGCCTGCTCGCCTTCAACTCGCTGTACATCTACGTGACCTTCCGCTCCTTCCGCAGGGAGGCCCGGGAGAGCGTCTCCACCCGGGTCGCCCTGCTGCTGATGGGCCTGCTGACCACGGGCCTGGCCCTCGGCTACGGCGGCAACTGGCTGATGTTCTTCCCGCTGCTCGGCCTGGCCACCGGAGCGGTGCTGCGCGGCCCCTGGCTGGGCCGGGCCGGGATCCTGCTGGCCGGCTTCGCCGGCGCGGTCTCCTGGTACCGGGACGGGTCCGACGCCATCACCATCGCCTACGGCACCTTCCTCTCCACGATGATCACCGCCGCGATCCTCTCCCTCTCCGAGGCCGTACGGGAGCTGCGCGCGGCCCGCGAGGAGCTGGCCCGGCGCGCGGTGGAGAAGGAGCGGCTGCGGTTCTCCCGGGATCTGCACGATCTGCTCGGGCACACGCTGTCGGTGATCGTCGTGAAGTCGGAGGCGGCCCGGCGGCTCGCGGCCCGGGACATGGACGCGGCGCTGGCGCAGGTCTCCGACATCGAGTCGGTCGGCCGGCAGGCGCTCACCGAGATCCGCGAGGCGGTGACCGGCTACCGCGAGGGCAGCCTCGCCACCGAGCTCACCCGGGCCCGCTCGGCCCTCGCCGCGGCGAGCGTCGAGACGGTGGTCCGGCAGTCCGGGACCCCGCTCGCGCCGCAGACCGAGACGCTCCTCGGCTGGGTGGTGCGCGAGGCCGTCACCAACATGGTCCGGCACAGTGACGCCCGCCACTGCGAGATCACCGTCGACAGCGGCGCCGAGCGGGTCCGGCTGACGGTCACCGACGACGGGTCGGGCGCGGTGGCCGCCGAGCCCCGCAGCGGGGGCATCGGCGGCACCGGCCTGAAGGGGCTGACCGAGCGCCTCGCGGCGGCGGGCGGCTCCCTCAGGGCCGGCCCGGCGCCGCGCGGCGGCTTCACGGTCACCGCGGAACTCCCCACCGAGGCGGTGGAGCTGCTGACCTCGATGGTGGCTACGGCGCCCACGGCGAGCTGACGGCCCAGCTCACGTCGTCGGTCCACGAGGTGGCGCTGTCCCAGGCGTTGGAACCGCCGTCGCTCGCTATGTAGAGGTTGTAGTTGTAGTGCCGTAGGTATTTCGTCGGGTAGTTGTACGACGCGAAGGACGTGCCCGTGCCGCTCTTGCCGGTCGTCGGACAGAACGTGGCGTCCTGCCTGAACGTGGTGGTGCCGTCCATGGGCTGCCGGTAGATCTTGTAGTTGTAGTGGCGCAGGTAGTCGCCGGGGTAGTTCCGCGACTCGAAGGAGACGCAGGAGCTGCTCGCCAGGCCGGGGCGGACGATCCAGGTGGCGTCGTTCTTGTCCAGGGTGGAGCTGCTGGAGGTGATCGCGGACAGGACGCCGGCGTTGTTCTGGTGGCGGACGTAGTCCGTGGTGCAGCAGGACGTGGTGGCCTGCAGGGAGATCTCCGAGGCGGCACCCAGGGTGCCGGTGGAGCCGGTCGCGCCGCCGTAGCCGACGGAGACGATGTTGGACTGGACGGCGTCGTCGGCGGCGTCGGTCGGGATGCCGGAGGTCATCACGCCCTCGAAGTAGGAGCCGATGGAGCCGTTGCTGTTGTCGCCGCCGGTGCCGAGGACGATCGCGCCCTCCTGGTGCATCGGCGAGTAACCGCTGCTGGTGCTGGGTTCACTGCCGGAATAGGTGGTCGTCAGACCGCCCGATTGCGCGTTTCCCCATTTCAGTGCGAAATGATCCTGGCCGTTGTTCTTCAGCAAAGCGGTGACGAACGGTATCGCGCCCGTGCCCGTGTTGGACGAGTTGGTGCTGTAGCCGAGGTTGGACTGGAACAGCCCGTTCTCCAGGTCCGCCTGCACCCAGGGGCCGGAGCCGTAGCAGGGCGAGAACCAGCACTCGGTGCCGAAGTTGATGGCGTCCATGTGGCCGTTGCCGGTGTCCTTGTTGTTGGTCTCGGCGTTGCCGTAGTCGAAGCAGCAGCTGCCGTTCACATGGGTGCCGGAGGTGACCATGTACATCCCCTCGGCGCCGCCGTTGGTGGCGACCCCCGAGGTGGAGTTGTCCCGGTAGCCCATGCCGGCCGAGATCTCCAGGCCGTAGACCTGGTGCCCGCCGACGGTCACCGGCAGGGCGTCCGCCGGGGCGCCGACATCGGCCGCGCCGGCCCCGCCCGCGCCCTCGACGGTGAGGTCGTTGTGCTGGCTGGACTGGTCGTAGATCTTGGTGATGATGCAGGTCGTACCGGCGCAGAAGGAGTCCTGCGCGGCCGCGTTGGCGTAGCCGCCGGTGGCCAGCAGACCGATGTTCGCCGTGGCGCTGTCCGAGGCACGCTGCACCTGGTAGAGGGAGCCGCTGTACGACGAGTACAGCGCCCGGACCAGGCTGTGCGCGGCGACGCAGGGCGTGCCGGCGGCGGCGTACACGTCACAGGGCAGCGAGCTCGCGGCGGACGCCTCCGGGGCGCCGGCCCCGACGACGAGCGCGGCGATGGTCACGAACGCCGCGAGCACGGACAGTACGGCTCTCTTCAGCCGGGGCGGACAGGAGCGTGCGGCTCCTGGGGTCACTGAGAACACGATGCACCTCTTCTTCGTTTCCTCGTAGGGCGGTGCGGGTGCGTGGCCGATATACCGAACGCCGTTCGATCGATATACCGAACCTATTCAGCTGTCGAAATGCCGACCGTTCGCCGACCATTCGGGGAATTGCAGAGGTGATTGTTTGAGCACGGTCAACCGCCGTCAAGACCTGCGGGCCGGAACAATGACTACTCTTTAATTGACGCTCCTGAAGCTACGCTTGGCCTGTGTACGAGCCTGCGAACGAGATGCCCCGGTCCCACCGGCCGGCCAAGTCGATCAGGGTGCTGCTCGCCGAGGACCAGGGGATGATGCGCGGGGCGCTCGCCTTACTGCTCGGCATGGAGCCGGACATCGAGGTCGTCGCCCAGGTCGGGACCGGCGACGCGATCGCGGACGCGGCCCTGGTCCACCGGCCCGACGTGGCCCTCCTCGACATCGAACTGCCGGGCCTCAGCGGCCTGGACGCGGCGGCGGAGCTGCGCGAGCAGGCCCCCGACTGCCGGGTGCTGATCCTCACCACCTTCGGCCGGCCGGGCTATCTGCGGCGGGCGATGGAGGCCGGGGCGGCCGGGTTCCTCGTCAAGGACGGGCCGGTCGAGGAACTGGCCCAGGCGATCCGGCGGGTGCTCACCGGCGAGACCGTGGTCGACCCGGCGCTCGCCACGGCCGCGCTCAGCGCCGGGCCGAACCCGCTCACCACCCGCGAGTGCGACGTCCTCAAGGCCTCGGTGGACGGCGCGACCGTCGCCGACATCGCGGCGAAGCTGCATCTGTCGGAGTCGACGGTCCGCAACTACCTCTCCGCCGCGATCGGCAAGACCGGCACCCGCAACCGGGCGGAGGCGGTACGGGAGGCCCGTCAGCAGGGGTGGCTGTGAGCTACTTGATCACCCCCGCCGTCTTGTTCCCCTGCCCCTTCGGCCCCAGGCACACGAACCAGTCCACCGGGGAGCCGGCGGCCGCGGTGGGGCGGACGTAGGCCTTCGTGCCGCCGTCGAAGTCGCACTCGACCAGTTGGGCGGTCTTGGCGACCCGGCCCACCACGAGCCGGTCGTCCCGCTCCGGGTCCCCCGCCTTCAGCGGCAGGGAGCCGAACACGATGTCCCTGCCCGCCATGTGGTCCCACTTCTTTACGGTCTGGAACAGCAGCACCCTGGAACGGCTGCCCTCGCCGTAGAACAGGCTCGTGTAGTACGACGTCTTGCCGACCAGATGCGCGAGAGCGGGCAGGGCGTCCTCATCGATGCCGTAGCTCCTCATCGCGTCCAGTTGCGCGGCCGCTTCCGCCTTGTCACGCGGCGCTCCCCACACGGAGATGACCACGCGCCAGCTCCGCCCCTGGTCCGTGCCGTGAGCCAACTCCGTGACCTGGGGCTTGTCCACATGGCGTACAGGGGTCGCCACCTGTGACCGGTGCTCCCCCGGCAGCCCGGTCACCGCCAGCGTCACTCCCGCCGAGCCCGCCAGCACCGCCACCGCCGTGGCCGTCGCCACCGCCCAGCGGCGGGTACGGCGGCGCCGGCCGCCGCGCAGCACCGCCTGGACGGGGGCCGTGCCGATCTCGACGGCGTCCGTGGCGTCCGCGAGGAGGAGGGCGATGTCCGCCTCCGCCTGTGTCATGTCCTGGTTCTTCCGGTCCGTGCTCATCCGTCACGCCCTCCCTTGCGTCACCATGTCGGCCAGTCCCGGTATGGCACGGAGCTTCGCGATCCCCTTGGCCGCGTTGCTCTTCACCGTGCCGACCGAACAGCCCATCGCCTCGGCCGCCTGGGTCTCCGTCAGGTCCTCCCAGTAGCGCAGCACCACGGCCTCCCGCTGCCGCGGCGGCAGTTGGGCGAGCGCCGTGAGCAGGGTGCTGCGGTCGTCGGCCTGGGCGATCCGGTCCCCCGTGTCGGGCACCTCGCGCACCAGGCCCGAGTCGTCCCTGGGCGCGAGGAACTCCTTGAGTTTCCTTCTGTGCCGGCGCGCGTGCGCGTTGATCATCACGCGCCGCACGTACGCCTCCGGGTCGTCGGCCGAGCCGACCTTCCGCCAGGCCACGAAGACCTGTTCGAGCGTCGACTGGACCAGGTCCTCGGCGGCGTGCTGCTCCCCCGTGAGGAGAAATGCCGTACGCATCAGCCGCGGCCAGCGGCCGATCATGAAGCTCTGGAACTCCTCGTTCCGAGCGTCCTTCCGCTCCCCCATGGGCACCTCCTAGATGTAAAGAGGAGTCCACGAGCCGCCCGGACCGTTGCCCGCCCCGCGGAAATTCTCCGGAACCCGCCGAAGCCACCGAGCCTGCCGAACCTGCAGAAGCCCCCGAACCCGGCGAAGCCACCGAACCCGGCGAAGCCCCCGAACCTGCCGAAGCTACCGACCCTGCCGCGTCACGGCTCCCCGGCGCGGCAGCCACAGCAGCATCAGCGCCGCCCCGCCCAGGAGCAGCCCGGTGCTGGTGCGGAACGCGGTCGCGTATCCCTCCGTCAGGGCGGCCGCCCCGCCGTCCCCGCCGGTCCGGGCCGCCGCGATCGTCGACATCACCGCGAGCCCCAGCGAACCGCCCATCGTCCGCGAGGTGTTGACGAGCCCCGACAGCAGCCCGGCCTCCGCCGGCGCCGCCCCGGACGTGGCCAGCGAGGCGAGCGGGGTCGCGGCCAGACCCGCGCCGAGCATCATCAGGATCCCCGGGACCATGATGGCCGTCGTATAGGCACCGTCCGGGCCCAGCGTCGACTGCCAGGCGAAGCCTGTCGCCGCGACGAGCGTGCCGCCCACCGCCACCGTCCGCGCGCCCGCCCGCCGCATCAGCCGCGGCGCCGCCTTGGAGCCGACGAGCACCGCGACCGAGCTGGGCACCAGGGCGAGACCGGCCTCCAGCGGGGAGTAGCCGAGGACGTTCTGGGCGTAGAGCGTCATGAAGTACCACATGCAGAACATCGCCGAGCCGGAGACCAGCGTGGCCGCGTTGGCGGAGGCCACCGTGCGCCGGCCGAGCAGTCCGAGCGGCATCAGCGGGGCCGCCGTACGGGCCTCGACCGCCAGGAACAGGCCGAGCAGCGCGAGTCCGGCGGCCAGCGGGACCAGGGTGGCCGCCGCCGTCCACCCCTCGGCCTCGGTCTGCGAGATGCCGTACGCCAGCGTGCCGAGGCCCGCCGTCACCAGCAGCGCGCCGGGCAGGTCGAGCCGTCGGCCGTCCCCGGCGCGGCTCTCCGTCAGCCACCGCAGCGACCCGGCGAGGACGACCGCGCCCACCGGCACGTTGATCAGCAGTACCCAGCGCCAGGACAGCACGTCCACCAGCACCCCGCCGACCAGTCCGCCGGCCGCGCCGCCCCCGGCGCCGACCGCCGTCCAGGTGGCGATCGCCCGCGCCCGGGCCGCCCCCTCCGGCACGGCGGCCGTGAGCAGGGTCAGCGTCGAGGGCGCCAGCACGGCCGCCCCCAGCCCCTGCACGGCCCGCGCCAGCAGCAGCTGCCAGCCGTCCTGCGCGAGCCCGCCGCCGAGCGAGGCCAGCGTGAACAGGCCGAGCCCGACCAGGAACATCCGCTTGCGGCCGTACAGGTCACCGGCCCGGCCGCCGAGCAGCATGAACCCGGCGAAGGCGATGGCGTACGCGTTCACCACCCACTGCAGCCCGGAGGCGCTCAGCGCCAGATCCGTGCGCATCGACGGCAGCGCCACGTTCACCACGGACACGTCGAGCACGACCAGGAACTGTCCGGCACACGCCAGGGCCACCACCAGCCAGGTGGGGGACGCGGTGCGGCGGGATATGTGCGAGGTGTCCGCGGCTTCCAGCATGGGTGTCATGCTCTCAACCCGGTTACGGTCCTTGCATCGGCTTTTCGGCCCACCCGGACCTCGGTCCTGCGGCCTACCCCGCCCTCCGGAACAGCGTCACCACCGCGGCCCCGCCCAGCCCGATGTTGTGCGCGAGGCCGACGCGGGCGCCCGGCACCTGCCGGTCGCCGGCCGTGCCCCGCAGCTGCCAGACCAGCTCGGCGGTCTGGGCGAGCCCGGTCGCGCCCAGCGGATGCCCCTTGGAGATGAGCCCGCCGGAGGGGTTCACCACCCAGCGCCCGCCGTAGGTCGTGGCACCGGACTCGACGAGCTTGCCGGACTCGCCGACGGCGCACATGCCGAGCGCCTCGTACGTCAGCAGCTCGTTGACGGAGAAGCAGTCGTGCAGTTCCACGACGTCGACGTCCTCGATGCCGAGGCCCGAGCGGTCGTAGACCTGGCGGGCCGCCGCCCGGGACATCGGCTGTCCGACGACGTCGATGCAGGAGCCGGACGCGAAGGACTCCTCGGTGTCGGTCGTCATCGCCTGCGCGGCGATCTCGACGAGCCCGGTGAGCCCGCGCCGTTCGGCGAAGCGCTGCGAGACGACCACGGCGGCCGCCGCGCCGTCGGAGGTGGGCGAGCACTGGAGTTTGGTGAGCGGGCGGTGGACCGTGCGCGCGGCGAGGATGTCGTCGACCTCGTACACGTCCTGGAACTGGGCGTACGGGTTGTTCGCCGAGTGCCGGTGGTTCTTGGCGGCCACGGCGGCGAGCTGCGCCTCGGTGGTGCCGTACCGCTCCATGTGCTCGCGGGCCGCGTCGCCGAAGATCTGCGCGGTGGGCGGGGTCATCTCGAAGCCGTGCCGGGCGGCCATCACGCCGTAGTGCCGGGCGACGGGGGACGTCGCGAAGTCCCCGCCGTCGGCTCCGCTCCCCAGCGCGCCCCGCTTCATCTTCTCGAAGCCGAGGGCGAGGACGCAGTCGGCCGCGCCGCCCTCGACGAGCTGCCGGGCGAGCATCAGTGCGGTCGCGCCGGTGGCGCAGTTGTTGTTGACGTTGTAGACGGGGACGCCGGTGAGACCCAGTTCATAGGCGGCTCGTTGACCGGCGGTGGAGGGCTGGAAACAGTAGCCGATCGGAACCTGTTCCACCTCGCTGTACGAGATCCCCGCATCGGCGAGGGCGGAGCCGCCCGCCTCCCGGACCATGTCCCAGTACTGCCAGTCACGGGTCTCGGGCTTCTCGAACCTGGTCATACCGACGCCAGCAACATAGGCCTTCATGGCGCGCAGAGTAGAACGTGTTTCATAAATGCGCCATCCCCTGACGGCAGATCAGAAACCCATGGGACGGTCAAGGTTCCGTTAGCAGCCCGAAGCAACGGAATAGTTGCCTGCGCATACGAGGTTTAGCCGGTACTTATCAATCGGGAGGCCTCACTCAATGACGCACACGACGACCGACCAGCCCACCCGGGGCGCGAGCGGGGCCGTGGTCCCGGTGCTCGCCTTCGCGGGCATCGTGGTCGCGGTGATGCAGACCCTGCTCGTCCCGGTCATCAAGGACCTGCCGCAGCTGCTGGGCACCGAACCCAGCAACGCCACCTGGGTCCTGACCTCGACGCTCCTCTCGGGCGCCGTGGCCACTCCGATCATGGGCCGCCTCGGCGACCTGTACGGCAAGCGGCGGATGCTCATCCTCAGCCTCGCCGTGATGGTGGTCGGCGCGCTGATCAGCGCCCTCACCAGCGAACTGCTCACGATGATCGTGGGCCGCACCCTGCAGGGCTTCGCCATGGGCGCGATCCCGCTGGGCATCGGCCTGATGCGCGACATGCTGCCGCGCGAGAAGCTCAGCTCGGCGATGGCCCTGATGAGCTCCTCCATCGGCGTCGGCGGCGGTCTCGCGCTGCCCGCCGCGGCCCTGGTCGCCCAGCACATGAACTGGCACGCCCTGTTCTACGGCGCCGCCGGCCTCGGTGTGCTCTCCATAGCCCTGACCCTCCTGTTCGTACCGGAATCCCCGATGCGCGCGGAGGGCTCCTTCGACGTGGCCGGCGCGCTGGGCCTCTCCACCGGCCTGGTGCTGCTCCTGCTCCCCATCACCAAGGGCAGCGACTGGGGCTGGTCGTCCGGCACCACGCTCGGCCTGTTCGGCGCCTCGGTCGCGGTCCTGCTGCTGTGGGGCGTGTTCGAGCTGCGCCACTCCGCCCCGCTGGTCGACCTGCGCACCACCGCCCGCCCGGCGGTGCTCTTCACCAACCTCGCGTCGATCATGGTCGGCGTCAGCTTCTACGTCGTCTCGCTGGTCCTTCCGCAGCTGCTGCAGCTTCCGAAGGCCACCGGCTACGGCCTCGGCCAGTCGATGGTCGCCGCCGGTCTGCTGGTCGCTCCGCTGGGCCTGACCATGATGTTCACGGCGCCCGTCTACGCCCGCCTGTCCGCCAAGTACGGTCCCAAGACCA
Source organism: Streptomyces sp. NPDC048288 (assembly GCF_043201555.1). NCBI lineage: Bacteria > Bacillati > Actinomycetota > Actinomycetes > Kitasatosporales > Streptomycetaceae > Streptomyces > Streptomyces sp. NPDC048288. The sequence continues at coordinate 598,082 of NZ_JBICZD010000001.1, read as the reverse complement.
CCCTCATCCTCGGCATGCTGATCATCGCGATCGGCTACGGCGCGGGCCTCGGCCTGATGAGCGCGCCCTGGCAGAGCCTGGTCATCGCGGTCGTCCTCGGCGCGGGCATCGGCCTCGCGTACTCGTCCCTGCCGGCGCTCATCGTGGGCGCGGTCCCGGCGTCGGAGACGGGTGCGGCGAACGGTCTCAACACGCTGATGCGGTCCATCGGTACGTCGGTGTCCAGCGCCGTCATCGGCATGGTGCTGGCGAACACGGCGAACCACGTGGGCGGTGTCGCCATCCCGACGATGCACGGCTTCCGGGTCTCCTTCCTGATCGCGACGGGTGCGGTGGCCGTGGGCCTGGTGCTCGCGCTGTTCCTGCCCAAGCGGAGCGTGCCGGAGGCTGCCGCCGCCCAGCACACGCAGCTGCGCGCCAGCAGCGAGGAGGACGCCGCGCTGGCCAACGCCGAGTCGGTGCTGCGGGGCTTCCGCGGGCGGGTGCTGTCCGCCGAGGGCACGCCGGTCCCCCGCGCGAAGGTCACGCTGATCGACCGGCGGGGGCGGCAGGCGGGGGCGACGCTGTCCGGCGAGGACGGGGCGTATGCGCTCGCGGTGCCGGCCGAGGGGGCGTATGTGCTGGCCGCGACGGCGGCGGGGCACGGGCCGCTGGCTTCGTCCGCCACGCATGCGGGGGATGAGCGGGCGGTGCATCTGGATCTTTCGCTGCCTGGGGAGACGGTCAGCGCCTAGTCGGGTGCCGCGGTCTGCCGGTTGGCGGGTGCGGCGCCGCTGGGGCTGGTCGCGCCCACGCGGCGGAGCCGCAAATCGATACAGCCCCGCGCCCCTGAAGGGGCGCGGTACCTGAGGGCGATTCATTCGTACCCCCTGTCGGTTCGCCGACAGGGGGTACGACAGCATGGGGCGCCGGAGCGTCGTACTACCGAAGGGACCCCCATGGCAGCGCCCGAGCCCAGGACTCTCGCCGCGTTCGAGAAGGCCAAGGGGTTCATGCCCCTGCACGAGGGGCTGGCGTTGTATGCGGCCGCAGTCGAAGCGGGGGCGCTCGGGCTGCCCCTCCTCGAAGTGGGGACCTACTGCGGGCGTTCCACCCTCCTGCTCGCCGACGCGGCCCGCGCGGCCGGGGTCACCGTGCTCACCGTCGACCACCACCGGGGCAGCGAGGAGCAGCAGCCCGGGTGGGAGTACCACGACCCCGAGACGGTCGACCCCGAGCTCGGGCTGATGGACACGCTGCCGACCTTCCGGCGCACCCTGCACAGGGCGGGGCTGGAGGAGCATGTCGTCGCGCTGGTCGGGCGGTCGCCGCGGATCGCCGCGCTCTGGAACTCGCCGCTCGGGTTCGTCTTCATCGACGGCGGGCACACCGACGAGCACGCCACCGCCGACTACGAGGGCTGGGCCCCCCATGTGGCCGAAGGCGGACTGCTGCTGATCCACGACGTCTTTCCCGACCCGAAGGACGAGTTCACCGGGCAGGCCCCTTACCGCGTCTACCTGCGCGCCCTGGAGTCCGGCGCGTTCACCGAGCTCTCGGCCCACGACTCGCTGCGTGTCCTGCGGCGAACGGGGGCGGGGATCTGAGGGCACGGTTAGAGTCGCAGACGTGTCGTACACAGGCCCGGAATTCGATCTCCCGCAGCAGCGCCGGTCGCGGCGGGTGCCGCTTGCTGTCGGTCTTGTCGCGCTGGTGCCCGGTGCGCTGCTCGGATGGGTGGTGTACGAGGGGGTCGGGAAGCCCGGTGGGAGTGGTGGGCAGGCGGGCGCGGCGACGACCCGGTCGGCGCCGGTCTCCCCGAGCGACGACGCGAAGGTGCCGAGTCCCAGTGCGGTGCCCTCGCTCAAGGGGAAGGTCGTCGTGATCGATCCGGGGCACAACCCGGGGAACTTCCAGCACACGTCCGAGATCAACCAGAAGGTGAACATCGGGACGAACTGGAAGGAGTGCGACACGACGGGGACGTCCACCAACGCCGGTTACAGCGAGGCCCGGTTCACGCTGGACGTCGCGCACCGGCTGCGGGCGCTGCTGGAGAAGCAGGGCGCCACGGTGCGGCTGACCCATGACGGGGACCGGCCCGCCTGGGGGCCGTGTGTGAACAAGCGCGCGGAGATCGGGAACGCCGCGCACGCCGACGCGGCCATCTCCATCCACGCCGACGGAGCGCCCGAGGGCGACCGCGGGTTCCATGTCATCCTGCCCGCGTCCGTGCACTCCGGTGCCGCCGACACCCGCCCGATCGTGGCTTCCTCGCGCACCCTCGGGGAGCGCATCGAGAGCGACTTCGCGAAGGTCACCGGCAGCGCTCCGTCCAACTACGTAGGCAACGGCACCGGTCTCGACGTACGTAAGGATCTCGGCGGTCTCAATCTGTCAACGGTTCCCAAGGTGTTCATCGAGTGCGGCAACATGCGCGATAGCAAGGACGCGGCACTGCTGACGAGCGGGGCCTGGCGGCAGAAGGCGGCACAGGGAATTTCTGAGGGGATCGTGAGTTTCCTGCGCGGGTAGGCATCGGCGGACAGGTCCGGGCGGACACCCTGATCGTCCGGACGATAGTGTCCTTCCTGAGATTCCTACGATTTCCGCAATTCGATTCCTAGGATGTGGGGCACACCCCGCGACGCCTCCTCCGCCGACGAGACGACCTACGAAGGACCTGAAGTGAATATCCGCTCCCTCACTAGAGGCGACGGCGTGGTGATCGGAGCAGCGGTGTTGCTGTTCATCGCGTCGTTCCTCGACACGTTCGACACGGCCGGCAACGGTAACCCGAACGCCTGGGACAACCTCGGCCTGGTGATGAGCATGTACGTCGGCGGCATCGCCGGCGCGGTCCTGATCGTCCTCGCCCGCGCGCTGCCGCAGCCGCTCAAGTTCGTCGGGCTCGATCTGGGCCAGATCGGCGTCGGCCTCACCGTGTTCTCGGTGTGGACCGCGTTCTGGTCGACGATCGACCCGCTGGGCCCGTTCAGCGACAGCGTCGCCGGCGTCAGCATCGGCGCCGGCTCCGGTCTGATCCTCGGCCTGATCGCCGCGCTGCTCCTGGCCGCCGCCGCGATCGCCACCCCGCTGGTCCCGGCGCTCCAGGCGGCCCTGATCCCGGCCCCCAAGCCGCAGGCCCCGCAGCCCTACGGCGCCCAGCCCCCCGGCGGCTACGGCTACCCGGGTGCCGCCGCCCCGCAGCCCGGCCAGCCGTACGGCGCCCAGCCGCAGCCCGGCCAGCCCTTCGGCCAGCAGCAGCCCCCGGCCGCCGCACAGCAGCCGCCGGCCCCCGACTTCTCGCCGTTCTGGTTCGCCGTCCCGGTGGCGCGGCCGCTGTTCGCGGAGGACGGCTCGACCGCGCCGATCGCCGAACTGGCGCCCGGCACCTGGTACTTGGCGGTCGAGCAGCGGGGCGTCGCCCTGGTGGCCCAGACGCAGGACGGCCGCCGTGGCGTGCTGCAGGACACCTCCGGGATCCAGCGCGGCTGAGCCGACCGCCGGAAGACCGCATACGGCCCCTTGCCCTTCCGGGTGAGGGGCCGTTGTCGTACAGTCCGTCCCGACTTCGACCTGATCTACCGTCAGGAGGCTGGCATGCGGCTCGGGTTGGCACTCGGCTACTGGGGGCGCGGGCCCGCCGCGGACCATGTGCCGCTGGCGAAGGAGGCCGAGCGGCTCGGGTACCACTCGGTGTGGACGGCGGAGTCCTGGGGCTCGGACGCCTTCACCCCGCTCACCTGGATCGCCGCGCAGACGTCGACCATCCGGCTGGGTACGGCCGTCGCCCAGATGGCGGCCCGCTCGCCGACCACCACCGCGATGCACGCGCTGACCCTGGACCATCTGTCGGGGGGCCGGGTGATGCTGGGGCTCGGGCTGTCCGGGCCGCAGGTGGTGGAGGGCTGGTACGGCCGCCCGTTCCCGAAGTCGCCGCTGACCGCGACCCGGGAGTACGTGGACGTCGTACGGCAGGTGCTGCGGCGGGAGGGGCCGGTCGAGTCGGCCGGGCGCTTCCACTCGCACCCCTACCGGGGGCCGGACGGGACCGGTCTCGGCAAGCCGCTGAAGCCGATCACCCATCCGCTCCGCGCCGACCTGCCGGTCCTGCTGGGCGCCGAGGGGCCGAAGAACGTGGCGCAGACGGTCCGGATCGCCGACGGCTGGCTGCCGCTGTACTGGGCGCCGAGCCGGCCCGAGGTGTACGGCCCGGCGGTCGCCGAGCTGCCCGAGGGGTTCCTGGTCGCGCCGATGGCCCAGGTCAAGGTCTGCGACGACGTGGCCGCCGGACTGCTGCCCGTGAAGGCCATGCTGGGCTTCTACATCGGCGGGATGGGGCACGCGGCCCGCAACTTCCACGCCGACCTGATGGCGCGCATGGGGTACGAGGCACAGGCGCGGCGGATCCAGGAGCTGTTCCTGGCGGGGCGGCGGGAGGAGGCCGTGCTGGCGGTGCCGGACGCGTTCGCCGACGAGATCTCGCTGGTCGGGCCGCGCGAACGGATCGCCGAACGGCTGGAGCTGTGGCGCAAGGGCCCGGTGACCGACCTGCTGGCGCTGGCGCCGGATCCGCACACCCTGCGGGTGCTGGCCGAGCTGAACTCGTAGTCGGTCACCGGTCGTTCAGCGGAAGACGGCCAGCGGGTCCAGGGTCAGTTCGCGGGCCTCGCGGTTCCAGCTGCGGACCTTGCCCAGGCAGCGGGCCTGGAACTCGACGCCGTCCGGGTACTCCTCGTCCCGGAACTCCTCGCGGACCTCGGACACCGAGCAGACCAGCCTGACGTGCGCGGGCTCGTCCGGGGCGGCCCCGTAGCCGGCCCGCAGCAGCAGGGCGCGGTCGCCGAGCCTGCGGGCGGTGAAGCGGCCGGTGACCCAGACGAACTCCGACATCACGTCGCTCAGCGCGACCCGCTCGCTGCGCCGTTCCCGCAGCCGCTCGCCCAGCGCCCGGTTGGGCACGAGCCGGTCGGTGAGCAGGTCGGCGTCCACGATCACGTCCTCCTTGCGCATGGTGTCCATGAGCAGCCGGATCACCGTGATGGGGGTGTTCTGCCTGACGTAGGTGGTGACCCGCTCCCGGGTGATGTCCTGGGTGGCGCCGCCGTCGCCGAGGCCGAGCCGGCCCTTGAGCCCGAAGCCGGTGGTGACGTTGGTGCGGTCGGCGACCTCCTGTTCCAGGGCCGCCGCGAAGCCGCCGCTCTGGAAGAGGTCCATCACCCGCTGCTCGTGCAGGTAGAAACACATGCCGTGGACGGTCCGCCCGCCGCCCCGGCCGCGCCGCCGGCGGACGAACACCGTGCCGCCGTACCCGGCGAGGACCGCCCAGGCCAGTGCCGTCAGCGCCCACAGGAGGGCCCACGGCCACCCCCACGCGCCCCACCACTCGCTGTCAATGGCACCCACGGATCTCCTTGAACGCGTCGGAGAGGGAGGAGAGCCGGGCGTCGACCACGCGGCCCCCGGTGGCCTCGGCGGCCCGTGCCAGGGCGCCGGTGTCGGCCTCGCCGAACGGGACGGCGAACGTCGGCACCGCCTTCGCCGCGCTGCCGAGCGCCTCGTACCGGCGCAGGAACTCCTTGTAGGACAGGCCGGAGTTGCTCTCGCCGTCGGTCATCAGGACGATCGCCACCGGCCGTCGGGGCGTGGCGCGCACGGCGTCGGCGGCGATCCGGTAGCCGCGGTCGAGCGCCGACCAGACGGCGGTGGCGCCGTCGAAGCCGCCGTCGGCGACCACCCGGTCCAGGGCGCGCAGATCGGCGTCGCCGTGCACGGTCACCGTGCGTTCCTGCAGGACATGCCCGCCGAAGCGGACGACGGTGAGGCGTTCCCCCCGGTAGAAGCGGGTGAACTTGCCCCCGGCGGACGGGTCGGCGCCGCTGAGCCCGGCGAAGGCGGCGCGCAGGGCGGCGATCCGCTCGCCGCGCATCGAGGTGGAGAAGTCCAGCACGAACACCACCTGGTCGGCGGTGCGGTCGGCGGGATCGCCGTAGTCGTCGACGAGTTGCCGGACGACGGAGAGACGGTCGGGGAAGGAGAGCGCGTTGCCGACGGAGGTGCGCAGGGCGGGGGCGGGGGTGACGTCCTGGTTGACCGGGCGGCGGTGCGTCGTCTCCATCAGCCTGCGCTGCGCGTCGGCGCCGAGCAGCCAGTCGACGACCTTGCGGTACGCCGTCCGCCGCGCCGGGTCGAGGAGCAGCAGCGGGAAGTCGGAGAGCACCATGCCGTCGTCGGGGTGGACGATCTCCAGGGGTGCGCGGAGCTTCCCGCCGGCGTTGAGGGAGAGCAGTTCGGACTCGTGGGCGATGAGGGCGTCGGCCCGGTCCTGGTGGGCCGGGTAGCCGGCGAGCAGGTCGCGGGAGCTGGCGGCGGTGAGGGTCTGGCCGGAGCGGAAGCCGCGCAGCCGGTCGCAGGAGACGTCCGCCGCGCGCAGCGCGCTGCCGGTGCCGGCCGCCGCCGTGGCCACGCCGACCAGGGCGGCCCGCCCGGTGTCGCTGCGCCGCGGGTCGGCCATCCCGAACCGCACGGTGCCCCGGGCGGCCGCGTCCGCGATGTCCGCCCAGGTCAGCCGGCCGCCGGGGACGCCCTTGCGGAGTTTGCGGGCGACCGAGGGGGTGAGGCCGACCACGACCGGCGAGCGCATGATCGGCGTCGACTCGGGCCGGACCGCGCTCTTCCCGGCCGCCCGCAGCCGCAGCAGGAACGAGCGGTCCGAGACCGGCCAGGCCAGGTCGTACGACGGTTTCCCGGCGGCCGTCTCCACTCCGGCGAGGTCGGCGGTGGCCTCGTACGTCATCTCCAGGCGGACCCCGGTGTCGGCGGCCAGGTCGTCCAGCAGCGGTGCCACGTCGGCGAGTTCGGGGCCGGCGAGGACGCGCAGGGTGACCCGGTCGCCGCCGCCTCCGCCGCACGCGGTGGTGAGGGCGGCGAGCAGGAGCAGGGCCAGGCAGGCGGTGACGGCCGCCCGCACGGACCGGTTCACCGGTCGTCCTGGGTGACCGGCGGCGGGCAGTCGCCCACGTAGGTGATGAGGTCCTCCAGGACGTCCAGGGCGGGCTCGTAGACCTTGGTCTCGTCGGTGTTCTGCCGGGGCACCTGGATGCCGTGGTCGCGCAGGTACGCGTTGAGCCGCTCGCTGGTGCCGTCCTCGCCGCTGAACCGCACCCGGAAGCCGAGTTCGACGGCGCGGTCGCGCAGTTCGGGGTCGTTCTGCATCAGGTCGATGAGCTTGTCGCCCTGAGGGCTCAGGGAGATCAGCTGGGGTTCGGTGAGGGCGTAGGGGGTGGGGTAGAGCAGGACGCGGCCGGTGTCCTCGCGGTGGTGCTTGTCGTGGTACTCGATCTGGTGGGCCAGGTACTGGTGCTCGTAGATGACCGAGACGGGGGCGATGCTCTCGCCGAGGTCGGAGAAGTAGCTGTCGGCCTGTTCGTCGGCCCACATGCCCTGGAGGTCGATCAGGGGCTTGATCTTCTCGGCGAGCCGGCGCACCGCGTCGGAGGCCTGCCGCGGGTCGTTGGAGTCCTCGGTGCCGGGGGTGGTGTTCCCGTTGGCGACGAAGGCCAGGATGCCCAGATAGGTGCCGGCGGAGTTGGACTCGCAGACGCTGGAGGTGCGGACCAGGACCCGGCCGCTGTTGCTGCGGCCGCTGATCTCGCCGAAGCCGATGCCGTTCCAGGTGTCGGCGGTGCGGCCGGTGCCGTCCCCGGGGTTCTTCCGGTCGTCCCGGCCGTCGAGCAGGCCCATGAAGCGGCGCATGTCGAGGTCGTAGTAGAGGGTGTGGGCCGGGTCCGAGCCGGGCTGGGGGCGTGCGACGCCCGCCCGCACCAGGGTCTCGGCGTAGTCCCGGAAGGTCGCGAGGACCAGCGGGGTGACGAAGGGGCGCGCGGACTTCGCGCTCATCCCGTGCTGCCGGTCGAGGATCATCTTCGCGGCGGGCTGGCCGGACGGGAAGACGACGTCCATGCCCTTGAGGGACTGGGTGGCGATGCCCCGGGAGCCGAGGCGGTGGATGTCCACCCGGATGCCGTGCCGGAGCAGCAGCCGCCGGACCTCGGCGTCCTTGAAGAAGTCCGACTTGGAGGCCATCTTGGCCTCGATGGTGACGACCTGCCGGTACGGCCGGGGCGCGTCCACCGGCAGCAGCAGCGAGAACGGGCCCGCGAGGGCCAGCGGGAGCGCGAGCAGCACGCGGCGGGGGAAGCGGCGCCGGGGTCTTCGGCCGATGCCGAGCCGGGGCTCGCCGGCGGTGACGGGTCTGGAGTCGGACACCTGCACTCCTGCCTCTCCGGGGGCAGGATCATCGGGGACCGTCTCGAACACACACCGCCGGAAGCGTCAACTCCGGCCGAACACGGGGCGAACGACACACCGGCGCCGAACCGCCTTTGTCAGTGGGTGAGTTGGGACGCCTTGGGCACCTGGTTGGTGACCGTGGCGCCGGCGCTCTGCCCGGCCTCCTTGACCTGGTTGATGATGTCGTTGAAGGAGCTCGCCGCGTCCCCGTCGCCCTTGCGGAGCTTGGACGGCAGGTCCTTCAGGGCGTCGATGCCCGCGGACAGCGGTGCGATCGCCTTGGCCAGCAGCGGATCGCCCTGGGCGTTCTTCTTGGCCGCCTTGAGCCGGTTGTAGGCGAAGGCGCCCGCGGCACCGGCCTTGATCAGCGCGAAGGTGCGGCCGTGGGCGCCCTTCTTGAACTTGCCGGCCTTCCAGGGCTTCACGATCCACTGGTAGGTCGCGCCGGCCGCGAGGGACGCGTTGGCGACGAACCGCGTCTTGGCGAACTTCTGTTTCTCCGCGGACGTACTCGGACTGGGCGTGTCGGCCACGGCGGCCGCCACCGCGGCGTTGTCGATGGACTTGCTCCGGGTGCTGCCGGCGCAGGCGGTGACGCCGGCGACCAGGGCACAGCAGAGGGTCAGTGCGACGACGAGGCGCCGTATCGGTACGGGCACGGGGTCCTCCCGTGTGTCTCGGTGTCCTCCCCGAGCGGGTACTTCCTCCGGCAGCCTCACCCAGATGGCGGCAGCGCGCCACTCGGGGGAACACCGTCAAGGTTTCAAGGACCGTTCAGCGGCAAGCCGCAGGGTATGTCCTCTGAACGCGGTGCCAATCAGGCCGGTAGGGTCGTCGCGGTCGTCGCCGACGTCATGGCCCTCATCCTGGGCCTCTGGATCCTGATGTACCTGCTGGACGCGAACCGGGCGAACAGCCTGGTCCAGTTCGTCCACAACGCGGCCGACTGGCTCGCCGGCTGGTCGCACGACCTCTTCACCTTCCACAAGGCCTGGGCCCGCGTGGTGGCCGGCTACGGCCTCGCGGCAGTGGTCTACCTCTTCATCGGCCACGCCATAGCCAACCGCATGCACCGCCACTGATGAACGCCGGGCGGGAAAAGCGCCCCGTCAGGGGCGCGGGGAACTGCGCGACCAGCCACGACGACGCCGCACCCGCCCTACCACAGAACCCCCCACCCCGCTAGGCGCAGCAATCCACCTCAAGCCCGGAAGGCAGCTCCTCGCCCCCGAACACCGCACACGTCGCGTCATGCCCGCCCAGCGCCGCGACCGCCAGCAACAGCGAACCCGCCGTCCACGTGGTCAGCTCCCGCGGCCACACCGCGTCGTCCTCGAACACGTACCCCGTCCAGTACAGCCCCGACTCCGCGTCCCGCAGATGCTGGATCGACTGAAGGATCTCCAGCGCCCGGTCGGACTCCCCGACCGCCCACAGCGCCAGCGCCAGCTCCGCCGACTCCCCGCCCGTCACCCACGGATTGGGTACGACACACCGCACCCCGAACCCGGGCACGACGAACCGCTCCCAGTCCTTCTCGATACGGGACTTGGCCTCCGCACCGGTCAACGCCCCGCCCAGCACCGGGTAGTACCAGTCCATCGAGTACCGGTCCTTGTCCAGGAACCGCTCCGGGTGGAGCCGGATCGCGTGCCGCAGCGCGCCCACCGCCAACTCCCAGTCCGGCTGCGCCTCTTCGCGCTGCTCGGCGATGGCGAGCGCACAGCGCAACGCGTGGTGGACCGACGAACTCCCGGTCAGCAGCGCGTCGTCGGCGGGCGTGCCGTCGTCGTCGCGGCGCCAGCCGATCTCGCCGCCCGGCTGCTGCAGCCGCAGCACCCACTCGACGGCCGCGTAGACGGCGGGCCACATCCGGTCGAGGAAGGTGTCGTCGCCGGTGGAGAGGTAGTGGTGCCAGACGCCGACGGCTATGTAGGCGACGAAGTTGGACTCGCGGGCCCGGTCGGTGACGTCGTCGTGGGCGCCGTCGGCGTAGGCCGCGTACCAGGAGCCGTCCTCGTTCTGGTGCCGGGCCAGCCAGCTGTACGCCCGCTCGGCGGCCTCGTGCTCCCCTGCCGCGTCAAGGGCCATCGCGGCCTCGGTGTGGTCCCAGGGGTCCAGGTGGTGCCCCCGGAACCACGGGATCGCGCCGTCCTCCCGCTGCACGGCGAGGATGCCGCGGACGGTCGCGGCGGCCTGCTCGGCGGTGAGGACCCCGGGCAGGACGAGGTGTTCTGTCCGGGGGGTGGTCACTTGGCGGCCACCTCGGCGTTCCCGGCGTTCTCGGCCTTCTCCGGCACCGCGGGCAGGTGCGGCTTGGTCGCGTAGACGACGAAGCTCTTGCCCATCACCGGGTTCAGCGCCTGCTCGGCGACCCGCGTGGCCAGCGGCTTCTTCATGATGTCCCAGACCAGCAGCTTGTGGTACGCGCGGACCGGCAGCGCCTTGTCGTTGTCGACGCCGAACGCGCACTTCAGCCACCAGTACGGCGAGTGCAGCGCGTGCGCGTGGTGGGAGCCGTACGGCCGCAGACCGGCTTCCTTGATCTTCCCGACCAGTTCGTCGGCCTTGTAGATGCGGATGTGGCCGCCCTCGACCTCGTGGTAGGCGTCGGAGAGCGCCCAGCAGACCTTCTCGGGGCCGTAGCGCGGCACGGTGACCGCTATCCGCCCGCCGGGCCTGAGCACCCGCACCATCTCGGCGAGCACGCCCTTGTCGTCGGGGATGTGCTCCATCACCTCGGAGATGATGACGACGTCGAAGGACTCGTCGGGGAACGGCAGGGCGAGGGCGTCGCCCTCCATGGCCGTGGCGGTGGCGCCCGCCGGGGCCTCGCCGGCCTCTTTCATCGCCGCGAACCACTTGGCGACCTCGCGGATCTCCTCGGCGTTCTGGTCGAGGGCCACGACCTGGGCGCCGCGCCGGTAACACTCGAAGGCGTGGCGGCCGGCTCCGCAGCCGAGGTCCAGGACTCGGTCGCCCGGGGCGAGCGGGAACCGGGAGAAGTCGACGGTCAGCACGTGGCCCTGCTTTCGGGAGTGGAAGCGACGTCTGCGAGGGGGGTGGCCGCGGGGCGGCCCGGAGTCGTGGGCGCGGACCGCTCCCCGGTACGGCCGGCGATCGCCTCGCGGTAGCGGGCCACCGTGCCCTCGGCGGCGCGGGCCCAGGTGAAGTGCCGCAGCACCCGCTCACGGCCCGCACGGCCGAGCCGGGCCCGCAGCTCGGGGTCGCCCAGCAGCCGGCCGAGCCCGGCGGCCAGCGCGCCCGCGTCGCCCGGCGGTACGGCCAGGCAGGTCTCCCCGTCCCGGCCGGCCACCTCGGGGATCGCGCCGCCGGTCGTGGCGAGCAGCGGGGTGCCGGTCGCCATGGCCTCGGCGGCGGGCAGCGAGAAGCCCTCGTAGAGCGACGGCACGCAGGCGACCTCGGCCGACCGGACCAGGTCGACGAGTTCGGCGTCCGAGATGCCCTTCACGAACTCGACGGCGCCGGCCAGGCCGTAGCGCTCCATGGCCTGGGCGACGGGTCCCTCGGTGGGCCGCTTGCCGACGACGACGAGGTGGGCGGCGGGGTGCTCGGTCCGTACCTTGGCGAGCGCCTCGACGAGGAAGACCAGCCCCTTCAGAGGCACGTCCGCGCTGGAGGTGGTGACGATCCGGCCGGGCACCTGGGGCACGGCGGGATTCGGCGCGAAGAGATCGGTGTCGGCGCCGATGTGGACGACGTGGACACGGTCCTCGCGGACGCCGAGGTGGTCGACGATCTCCTGGCGGGAGGTGCCGGAGACGGTGAGCACGGAGGGCAGCCGGCGGGCGACCCGCTTCTGCATCCGGGTGAAGGCGTACCAGCGCCGTACGGAGTACCGCCGCCGCCGGCCCTCGGCCGCGTCCAGCTCCAACCGCCGGTCGACGGTGATGGGGTGGTGGATGGTGGTGACGAGGGGTGCGCCGACGTCGCCCAACAGGCCGTACCCGAGCGTCTGGTTGTCGTGGACGACGTCGAACTCCCCGGCGCGGGCGCGCAGATGGCGGCGGGCACGCAGGGAGAAGGTCAGCGGTTCGGGGAAGCCGCCGGTCCACATGGTCGCCACTTCGAGGGCGTCGATCCAGTCCCGGTACTCGTCGCGCTTCGGGGTCCGGAAGGGGTCCGGGGAGCGGTACAGGTCGAGGCTGGGCAGCTCGGTGAGGGTGAGCGCGGGGTACCCCTCGTCGAGGACCGGGTACGGCTGGGAGCCGATGACCTCGACCCGGTGGCCGAGGCGGGCCAGCTCGCGTGACAGGTGCCGTACGTAGACGCCCTGGCCGCCGCAGAACGGGTTCCCTTTATAGGTGAGGAGCGCGATGTCGAGCGGTCGCTCGCCGTCGGCGGCGGGTTCTTCCTTGGTACCCGCCCGCCTGGCCTCAGCGGTCACTCCGGGCCCCCTTCTCCCTGCTCTTTCCCGCGAGATTACGCCGGGACGCTAATCTAGAACAAGTTTCAGACTTGATCGTTCAAGAAGCTCTGAATCTACCGGCAGGTAGGGGCGGAGTGAGCAGTGGATCAGGTGATTCGCGCCACGGCGCGAACCCCTGCCATGCTGTCTGATCACTCGCCCCAACGCTGCCCTCACCGACTGTCACGGACGGGACCCATGCCTGCGGAAGCCAAGGTGGACATCGGCGCCAGATCGGCCACCCCGCCGCTCACCGAGCGGCAGGAGGCCCGGCGCCGCCGGATCCTGCACGCGAGCGCCCAGCTGGCCAGCCGGGGCGGTTTCGACGCGGTGCAGATGCGCGAGGTGGCCGAGTCCTCCCAGGTGGCCCTGGGCACGCTCTACCGCTACTTCCCCTCCAAGGTGCACCTGCTGGTCGCGACCATGCAGGACCAGCTGGAGCACATGCACGGCACCCTGCGCAAGAAGCCCCCGGCGGGCGACACGGCCTCCGAGCGGGTCGCCGAGACCCTGATGCGGGCCTTCCGCGCCCTGCAGCGGGAGCCGCACCTGGCCGACGCGATGGTCCGGGCGCTCACCTTCGCCGACCGCAGCGTCTCCCCCGAGGTGGACCAGGTCTCCCGGCAGACGACGGTGATCATCCTGGACGCGATGGGCCGCACCGACCCCACCCCGGCCCAGCTCTCCGCCGTCCGCGTCATCGAGCACACCTGGCACTCGGCGCTGATCACCTGGCTCTCGGGCCGCGCCTCGATCGCCCAGGTGAAGATAGACATCGAGACGGTCTGCCGGCTGATCGACCTGACGGAGCCGGGCGAACGGCCGTAGGCGCACCGGGCACGGAAAGACCTACGAGACGGGTTCCCTTCGCCGGCATGGTCCGGATCAGGTGATGGGGGTCGCCGTCCGGCCTTACCGCTGCCTTCCGGCCTCTCAGCCCGACCGTCGACGTCGGCACCGGCGGATGCTTCTGCATCTGCGTCACGCCAGAGTCGGCTACTCCGCTCGGACTCCCTCACTCGCCTCGTAGGCTGCTTTCAGGATAGAACGCGCAGGGGGTATGACAACACCCCAATGGGGGATTTTCTGGACTTTTTCTGACAAACGCCAAAAGTTACCCCACCGCCTCCGGGGCCGCCAGGGACACCCGCTGAGCGCCGGCGTGGGCCTTGCGCAGCTGTTCGTGGGTGCCCTCGCTGCAGCAGGCGCAGAGCAGCTGCAGGCCGCTCGCGGGCTCGGCGCCGAAGTCGTTCTCGACGAACAGCTCGATCAGCGCCTCCAGGTCGGCGACCTCGCCGGCGCCGACCGTCACCTCCAGCGTCGGCAGCTCGGAGGGGCGCAGGAGCAGCAGTTCGTCGAAGGCGGGGAACTCACGGCCGTCGACCACCCGGTGCCCCTTGGGCTCGCCGTCGTGCACGACGATCTCGCCGAACCGCCGCCCGGCCGAGACCGGCACGTTCCGCACCCGCCCGCGCGTCGGGCACAGCCGGTCGATCCACACGACCTCGCGCTCGCCGGCGGTGTCCAGCCGGACACAGGCCTGCCCGAACCGCCCGTCGATCTCACCCTCCCCCGGCGGGAGTTGGATGCCGAAGCCGCTCCAGGCGTCCCGGGCCGTCGCCCAGTCCCCCTGGACGGTGGCCGCGATACCGAGGTTCCAGAACGCCGGATCGCCCTCCCCGCGCGGTGCCCTGGCGGCGGCCTCCCGGCCCAGGGCGCAGGCCTTGGCCCAGTCGCGCAGGAACTTGTGGGCGAGCGCGGCGTCGTACCACCACACCGCGCTGCGCTCCTCGTCCGGGAAGTGGGCGAGGACCCGCTCGAAGAGCCCGGCGGCGGTCGGCCACTCCTCGGCGTCCCAGGCCTCGTAGGCCGCCCTGATCAGCGCCTCGGCCTCGGACTTGCGCACGTTTCCCACCCTGTTCGGCCCGTCGGAACCGCAGGAGCGTACCTCAGGCCGCGCGGACCCGCCGCCCGCGGGAAAGTACCTGGCGGGGCGGACCCGCAGGACCGCAGAATCTCCCCCATGGCACTCATCCACCGCACCACCCTCAAGCCCACCAAGGTCGAACTCCTCGCCGGCTGGCTGCCCACCCGCCCCTGGTACCGCGGCTCCGCCGCACCGGAGTTGACGAAGGCCGGCGGCTTCCGGCTCGACGACCCGGAGGGTGAGGTCGGGATCGAGTTCATGGTGGTCACCGAGGACTCGGGGGCGTATCTCGTCCCGCTCACCTACCGCGGCGCCCCGCTCGCCGGCGCCGAGCACGCGCTCGTCGGCACCATGGAGCACGGTGTGCTCGGCGGCCGCTGGGTCTACGACGGCTGCCACGACCCGGTGCTGACCGCCGGGCTGCTCGCGCTGATCGAGGGGCGCGTCCAGGCGCAGGCGCAGAGCGTCAGCGACACCCCCGACCGCGAGGTCGTCCGCTCCTACGCCGGTCAGGGCCCCGTCGCCGGTCTCGGCGCCCCCGTCGACACCGACCGGAGCACCGAGTTCGCCGTGCCGGACACCGGCCTGGTGCTGCGGCTGCGGCGGGTGCTGACCCCCGGGTCGACCCCGCCCGAGAGCGCGGTCGGGCAGGTCGGCGGGGCGTGGGAGCAGCCGGACGGCAGCCGCGCCCACGCCCTGTTCGCGACCTTGCAGACCCCTTAGCCCTCCTGAGCCCTCCTGGGCCGCCTAGTCCTCCGGCGGGAACACCGGCTCCCCGCTGCCCAGCAGGGTGATCGTGATCGCCTCCACCGGGCAGTTCTCGGCCGCGTCGAGGACCTTCCCGTTGGCGTCCGTCTCCGGGTCCACGGGGTGCGACTGCATGGCGGAGTCGAGGCGGAAGGAGCCGGTGGCGCGGTGGACGCACTGGGCCGAGCCGATGCAGATCGACCGGTCGACCTCGACGTGCCAGCGGTCACCCATGGCGGCGCCTCACCCCTCCCAGCCGGCGGGCAGGTGGATCATCTTGTGTTCGAGGAACTCGCCGTACCCCTCCGGCCCGAACTCGCGTCCCAGACCGGAGTTCTTGTAACCGCCGAACGGGCCGAGCATGTCGAGGCTGAAGGTGTTCACGGAGTACGTGCCCGTGCGGACCTGCCGGGCGACCTCGATGCCGTGCGCCACGTCCGCCGTCCAGACGCTGCCGCTCAGCCCGTAGTCCGAGTCGTTCGCGATCTTCAGGGCCTCGGACTCGTCGCCGTAGGGGAGGAGGCAGATCACCGGGCCGAAGATCTCCTCCCGGGCGATCCGCATGGAGTTGTCGACGCCGCCGAAGAGGGTGGGCTCGACGTACCAGCCCTGGTCCAGACCGGCGGGACGGCCGCCGCCGGTGAGGATCTTCGCGCCCTCCTCCTGCCCGATCCGGATGTAGTCCAGGTTCCGCTGCTGCTGGCGGCGGGCGACGAGCGGGCCCACCTGGGTCGCCGGGTCGAGCGGGTCGCCGACCTTGAGGGCGCCCGCCGCGGCGGCGAAGGCGTCGGCGAACTCGTCGTAGCGGGAGCGCGGGAGCAGGATCCGGGTCTGCGCCACGCACGCCTGGCCGTTGTTCATCCAGGCCGCCGGCACGATCCCGGCGACCGCGGTGGCCACGTCGGCGTCCGGCAGCACCACGGCCGCCGACTTGCCGCCGAGTTCCAGGGTCACCCGGGTGAGGTTCTTCGAGGCGACCTCCATCACGCGCTTGCCGGCCGCGACGGACCCGGTGAAGGAGATCTTGTCGACACCGGGGTGGGCGACCAGGTACTCGCTCACCTCGCGGTCCGCCGGAAGGATGGACAGCACCCCGTCGGGCAGCCCGGCCTCCTTCGTGATCTCGCCGAGGATGTACGCGTCCAGCGGTGACTCCGGCGACGGCTTCAGCACCACCGTGCAGCCGGTGAGCAGGGCCGGGGCGAGCTTGGCGGCGGCCACGAACTGGGGCACGTTCCAGGGCACCACGGCCGCCACGACCCCGACCGGCTCCCGCCGCACCAGGATCCTGCCGAGCACCCCGTCGCGCGTCTCCTCGTAGGTGAAGTCCCGCGCCACCCTGATCGCCGCGTCCCACACCATCATCGCGCCGAGCGCCTGGGCGAGGACGCTCCAGGAGTACGGGGAGCCGTTCTCCGAGGAGATCACCCGGGCGATCTCCTCGTGCCGCACGGCGATCGCGTCCTTGATCCGGGTGACGACCTCGATCCGCTCGTCGAGCGTCATCCGCGGCCAGGGCCCCTCGTCGAAGGCCCGGCGCGCCACGGCCACCGCCCGGTCCACGTCCTCCCGGGAGGCGTGCGGCACCCGCCCGAAGACCTCCTCGGTATGCGGCGAGATCACCTCGATGACGTCCTCGCCCAGGGGGTCGGTCAACTCCCCGCCGATGAACAGCTGCCCGTACTCCAGGAACTCGGTCATGGCGCCCCGCCACCCTTCCTGACGATGTCTCAGAACTGATACCAGTTCTAGTTCAAGGAAGCCAGGGGTGCGGCCGAATAGGCCTTGACCTGCGGTTTCAGTGCCGGTGAGGGATGCCTCGGACCGACTCCGGGAGCCGTTCGTCCTCGTTCAGGGTGAGTGCAGGGCGAGTGCAGGCGGTGCCGGTCGCCGGGACCACGGCCCGGGAGAGGACCTCAGGGCAGCAGCGGACGGCGTCCTGGAGCGTCGGCGGGGCCACGGCGGCGGGACCCTGGCGGCGGGCCCTGCGGCACCGTCCCGCGGGCGCTCTGCCGGTAGCGGGCAAACGGCTCTGACCAGCGGTTTCGGGAGGGGGGCCAAGGGCGGGCCGGTCAGGGCGGCGGCGGTCTGGTTTCCCGTCGGCTCCGGGACGCGCGATCCTGGTGACATGCCGACCGTGGACCTTCGAACAATTTCGGCCCGGAGCGCATCACACGCTTCGTAAGGCCCATCCCATGCTCATACGGCCCTCGGCGCGACGGGTACCGTCGCGCCTTCCGGAAGGAGGCCGGGCGATGATCGTCCCGTCGTACCGTGACCGCAGCAGCGCGACCGCAGCTCCGCGAGTCCCCCGCCGGGCCGCGACCGCACACAGAGTCAGCACCGCCGCCGTCATGGCGGCCATGCTCCTGGCGGGCTGCGGCACGGGCGCCCCCGGGGCAGCCGCCCCGCACTCCAGCGACCCCGGTCTGTCCCCGGCGCCCTCGTCCGCCGTGCCGTCGTCCCTCAGGGCGGATCCCGCCGCGACGGCCGCCGCCACCCCGGCCACCCCCGCCACCACGTCCGCCACGGCCACCAGCGCGACCCCCGCCGCGTGCACCAACAGCACCAAGCTGGCCGGGTGGTCGAACCGCCGGCTGGCCATGCTGACCATCTCCGTCCCGGTGTCGGAGACCTCGGTGGCCGACGCCACCAGCGAGGTGAGTGCCGGTGCGGGCGGGGTGGTGCTGTTCGGCAGCAAGGCCCCGGCCGACCTCGGCTCCCGGCTGACCACCCTGAAGTCCCACGTGCCGGGCCATCTGGGCCTGCTGGTGATGACCGACGAGGAGGGCGGCGGCATCCAGCGGATGGCGAACCTGGTCGGGGACCTGCCCTGGGCCGCCTACATGGGCGCGCACTGGACCCCGGCGCAGATCCAGCAGAACGTCGCCAAGGTCGCCACCAGGATGGCGGCCAACCAGGTCAACATGAACCTCGCGCCGGTGGTCGACGTCGACGGCCGCAACGAGGCCCCGAGCAAGACCAACCCCGACGGATGGCGGTCCTTCAGCGGTGACACCGCGGTGGTCTCCAAGGCCGGTGTCGCGTACATGAACGGGATGCGCGACGGGGGCGTGATACCCGTCGTCAAGCACTTCCCGGGCATCGGCGGCTCCACCTACAACTCCGACTTCGGCCCGGCCCGCACCCTGCCCTGGTCCACCCTGCAGAAGGTGGCGATCCCGCCGTTCACCGCGGCCATCAAGGCCGGCGCCCCGGCCATCATGATCGCCAACAACGTCGTGCCGGGCCTGGGCACCAACCCGGCGAGCCTGTCGCCCACCGCCATCAGCTCCGAACTGCGCGGCAAGCTGGGCTTCAAGGGGCTGGTGGTTACCGACTCGCTCAGCGCCAAGGCGATCTCGGCGGCCGGGTTCAGCGTGCCCGCCGCCGCGGTGCAGGCCCTGCGCTCCGGTGCCGACATGGTCCTGTTCGACCTGGGCGGCAACGTCGGCGCCCAGACCACCGCCATCGCCACGGCGATCACCAACGCGGTGACCGGCAAACACCTCGCCCGCAGCCGCCTCATCGACGCGGCGGGGCACGTCCTGGCCGTCCGGCACGTCAACCTCTGCTCCTGACCGCGCCCCGCGCCGTTCCCAAGTGACCTTCGCCTCTCTGTATCTGACGTGCAATCAGGTCTGGTTATAGTGAGCGAAGGCCGTGGGACGGCGCGGGGGCGGAGGGCGGCGGAATGGCGAACAGTCAGGACAGGCAGGGCGAGCGGGACAAGCGGAACGAGCGGGACGGACAGGACCGGGAGGACGGGACGGCCGCGGTGGCGCCGGAGGTGACCGTCCACGACCACGGCGGAGGTGTGCGCTCCGTCGAGGTGCCCATCCCGGACAACCCCCTCGGCCACACCCTCGTGTACGTCGTCGACACCGACCGCGGACCCGTGCTGGTCGACACCGGGTGGGACGACCCCGGGTCCTGGGACGTGCTGGCGGCGGGGCTGGACGCGTGCGGGGTCGGGGCCGGTGAGGTGCACGGTGTCGTCATCACCCACCACCACCCCGACCACCACGGGCTGTCGGGGCGGGTGCGGGAGGCCTCCGGGGCCTGGATCGCGATGCACGCGGCCGACGCGGCGATCGTACGGCGGGCCCGGGAGACCCGGCCCGAACGCTGGTTCACGTACATGGCGGCGAAGCTGACGGCCGCCGGGGCGCCCGAGGAGCACGTGGCACCGCTGCGGGGCGGACCGCGTCGCCGGAGCACTCCGGCGGGGCTGGCGCCCGCCCTGCCCGACCGCGAGATCGTCCCCGGCGAGCTGCTCGGCCTCCCCGGCCGCCGGCTGCGCGCGATCTGGACGCCCGGGCACACGCCCGGCCATGTCTGCCTGCACCTGGAGGAGGCCCACCCGGCTCAACTCCCCGGTCATGGACGCCTGTTCTCCGGTGACCATCTCCTCCCCGAGATCACCCCGCACATCGGCCTCTACGAGGACCCCGACGACGCGACCGTCACCGACCCCCTCGGCGACTACCTCGACTCCCTGGAACGCATCGGCCGCCTCGCCCCCGCCGAGGTCCTCCCGGCCCACCAGCACACCTTCGCCGACGCGCCGGGCCGGGTCCGCGAACTCCTCTCCCACCACGAGGAACGCCTCGCCGACCTGCTGTCCCTGCTCCGACAGCCGCTCACGCCCTGGCAGTTGGCGGTGCGAATGGAGTGGAACCGGCCCTGGGACCGGATCCCCTACGGCTCGCGGAACATCGCCGTCTCGGAGGCGGAGGCGCATCTGCGCCGCCTGGTGAAGCTGGGGCAGGCGGAACCGGTGGCGGGGACCGACCCGATCACGTACGTGGCGGTGTAGAAACGCCCCTCATGGACCCTTTGGAGCGGCTGGCCCCCCTTACCGTTCCAGCCCCGCCGCCTCGCGCTCCGCGACCGACAGCGGCACCTCGCCCAACGGTCCCTTGCGTCCGGCGAAGAAGACGTTCCACAGCATGTCGGGCGCGAACAGGCGCGTCGGCGGGGTCGTCAGGCTCATCACGTCGAGCAGCCCGTGCAGCGCGCGCGGGTTGCCCGAGCCAGCCGCCACCGCCTTGTCGACGTACGCCGTGAGCAGGCGTTCCACCGCCGTCGGCGGCTCCGGTGCCGCCCCCGGGTAGTACGCGTCCTGCCCCACCGCCAGATTCCACGCGTTGCCCACCGGCCGGGCCACCGCGCGCTGGATGCGGCGGGCGGTGCCCAGCGCACCCGCGTCATGCCGGCCGAGCACCTCGCGGACCGCGATCGCGCTCTGCGCCGCGACCGAGAGGCCGTGGCCGTAGACCGGGTTGTAGCCGGCGACCGCGTCACCGACCACCGCGAACCCCTCCGGCCAGACGGGGACGTTCTCGTAGTAGCGGCGGCGGTTGGCCGTGCTGTGGGTGGTCACCGGGTCGGTCAGCGGCCGGGCGTTCGCGATCAGCCGGCCGATGATCGGGTCCTTGAGGCCGGTGAGCGCGAAGTGCTCGAACCCGGCGGGTTCGGCGGTCGGCTGGCCGCCGCGGGTGCCGCAGACGGTGACCAGCCAGCGGCCGCCCTCGATGGGGAGGAGGACCCCGCCGCGGCCGGGGGCGTTGCGCGGGTCGGCCTGGACGTTGACGACGGGGTAGCGGGGCAGGGCGGCGGTGGCGGGCGGGGCCTCGTAGACGCGGCTGGCGTAGGCCACCCCGGCGTCCACGACGCGCTCCGTGACCGGCGGCAGGCCCAGTTCCGTCAGCCACTCGGGGGTCCGGGAGCCGCGACCGCTCGCGTCGATCACGAGATCGGCGAGCAGGACGCCGTCACCGCCGCCGTCCGAGTCGGTGCCGGTGCCGGAGACACGTATGCCGGACACCCGGTCCCGGTCGCCCACCAGCCCCGCCACCCGGGTGCCGTCCCGCAGCGTCACCCCCGGCCTGGCCAGCACCTCCGCCCGGACCACCGCGTCCAGCAGGTCCCGGCTGCACACGATCATGCTGTGCCGCGAGTCGGTGAACCGCCGGAACCACTGCCCCGTCGGCGCCTTGCTGACCAGGTCCTTCATCACGTCGACGAGACCGGCGCCCCGGCCGACCAACTTCTCGGTGACGCCCGGGAGCAGGTCCTCCAGGGCGGCCACGCCGCCGGACCACAGGAGGTGCGCGTGCCGGGCCTGCGGCAGGCCCTTGCGGCGCTCGGGGCCCTCGGGCAGCCGGTCGGCCTCGACGACCGTGACCTCGTCGAAGCGGGTGGCGAGGACCGAGGCGGTGAGCAGTCCGGCGGTGCTGCCGCCGATGACGATCGCGGTGCGACGGTCCGCTGCGGTGGCTCGGTCGGGCATGTCAGGCATGGGTGCTGAGACCTTCTGTGGCGGCCGCCTGCCGGCGGAACGTTTCTATGACCGGTGCGTGGACCCGCAGCGCGTGCGCCACGGACTCCAGTTCGCTGTCGGGGACATCGGTGGGGGCGGCGTCGGCGTCGGCGGGGTGGCCGTGGGCGGGGTGGGCCGCGGTCGGGCCGTCGGCCACGGCCCGGGAGGCGTCCACCGCCACCAGGATGTCGACCGCCGCCGCGATCCCGCGCGCGGCGGACCCGTCGTACCCCTCGGCGACCGCCCGGCGTCGGATCCGCTCGCGCCGCTCCCCGCTGAGCCGGGGGGCGAGCCTGAGCAGGCCGTCGTTGATGGCCGCCCGGCGCAGTTCCAGCCGGAGTTCGGCGCCCGAGACCCGGCCGGTGGCCGGGGCGGGGGCCGCGCCGACGGTCAGCATCGCCCGCCACAGCGGCTCCAGTCGCCGGTGGGCGCGGCGCAGCCGCCGGTGTTCCTCGCAGAGCGGGCCGACCTGGCCGACGAGGAAGCCGACCGAGACCAGGAACGCCTCGGCGATGGCGAACGGCGGGGCGACGTACGTGGAGAGGTAGTCCCAGTCGTGGCCCGTCCAACGGGCGGCGACGGCGGCCGTCTTGGCGACGTCGAAGACGAACCCGAGCGCGTAGGCGACCTGGAGGCAGACCACGGCCCGGCGCAGCCAGGTGTCGGCGATCTCCTGGAACCAGGCCCACAGGATGCTCGCGGCGACCACGGCCGACACCATGTGCGCGAGGAGGTAGAGCATCGTGTGCTCGCGCATCCAGGGGGTGTTGGCGTAATACGTGTCGAGGTCGCGGAGCCGTTCCACGTGGTGGTCGCCGAGGGCGAAGGTCAGCCAGAGGCCGACGATGATCACGGCGTACGCGGCCCACACCAGGCGGGTCCTGCGGCGCCGGGCGGCGGACGGCGGTTCGCGCCAGGTGATGATCAGCCAGAGGCAGGCGCCGGAGTAGGCGGTCAGCAGCGAATAGACCCAGACACCCGCGAAGTTGGGCACGCCGGTGAGCTCGTTGATGCGGTGCAGGTTGCCCGGCGGGAGCGAGGCGAAGACGATCGCGCCGATGCCGAGCAGCAGGGCGGTGGCCCGCAGGATCGGGTCCTGCCAGGCGCGTCTGAGCAGCGGCAGTTTGATCACGAAGGCCACGGCCATCAGTACGGCCGGGATCGCGTAGGCGGCGAAGGAGCCCGCCATGTCCCAGTGCCGGCCACCGCCCATCACGGACCGCCGATGTTGCCCAGCGAGGACGACAGCCGGTCGGTCAGGGTGTCCTGGGTGGTGCGGCCGGTCGCCGCGTACGGCCCGACCACCTTGCGGAACTTGGCGGCCAGCCGCAGCCCGCACTCCTCGGCCTCCCACTCGGCCCGCGCGGCGGGGGCGGCGGGCGAGCGGGTGGCCAGCGCGACGACCCGGTCCCAGGGGACGTCCTCGTCCGACCGGGCGAGCAGCCGGCGGGCGGCGGCGGGCGTGCCGTCCGGGTAGTGGACGTCCAGCGTGCCGTAGTGGATGTGGCCGATCTCGTGCCCGGCGATCACGAACTTGTGGGCGTCGGCGGCCCGTTCCTCGACGACGACGATGTACTCGTCATCCGTGGCGAGGGTGATCCCGGAGACGTCGAGTCCCGGCGGGAAGGCGACGAACCTGAGCCGGACCGGGCGGTCCAGTGCCGGGCCGAGGGTGGCGCACAGCGCGTGCAGGAACGCCTCGGGTCCGGTCGGCGGTTCCAGCGTGCGGGCGGTGTCCCGGACGAGCCGGTCGAGGAACCGCTTGGGCGATCGTCTCGGGCTCATGCGTCGTCGTCCTCGCGGGCGGTCGGCGTCGTTCCTAAGGGCATTCCTAAGGGCATGGGGTGTCCTCGAAGTCGTGAGTCGGCCTGCTCCGGGCTCAGTTGGCGGCGCCCTCGGAGGTGATGATCATCTCGGCCAGGTCGGCGAGGGTGGCGAGCTGCCGGGCGTTCATCTGCGGGGCGCGGGCGGCCAGCCGGCCCAGTCCGCTCTCGCGCAGCCGGGACAGCGGGTCGGCCTGCGCCTCGTACCACTGGAGCACCGGCTGGAGCGCCTCGTGGAGCGCCTCGGGTTCGTCGGCGGTGAAGAAGCCGGGCGGCAGGCCGAAGAACCGCCGTAGCCGGTCGGTGTGTTCGAGGCTCGGCAGGCCGCTCTTGCGCCATTCGCTCAGCCACTGCCTGCTGGTGCCGGCGATCGCCGCCAGCTCCCCCAGCGAGTACCGCTTGCCGTCGGGCCGGCGCCGGTTCTCCCGGATGAAGTCCAGCCGCTGCCGCACCCGTTCGGCGAGCCCCGCCTCGGGCGCGGCCCGGCCGGCGAGCAGTTCGGCGACGGCTCCGACGGGGATCCCGGTGCGATACGACAGTTCGGCGACGTCCAGTACCTCGGACAGCCGCCCGGGCCGTCCGGTCAGCTCCCCGAGCCGCTCCAGAACGCCGGTCAGCGGGGCATGGGCGTCACTCACCAAGGTCCCCCTGCACACATGTCAACGACCGTTCGGCGTCGGCGGGTTGCCCGGCCGGGCAGACGCGAGGCTATCGAATCCTCGGTCCCGGCCACCAGACATGACAAGGACCACTGCGGAACAGGGCAGCAATCGTTGACATATGACGGTCCGACAGGAAAGGATCACACCACCAGGCCACGGTCGAACCGACCCGCCCCGGGTGCCGCCGATGGGGGAGCGGCACCCGGGGCGACCAGCCGCCCCGCCTCCTCCCCAGAAGGTGAGGCGAACCGATGTCGCAGCCTGTCCTGCTCCTCGGGGCCGGTCGCCGGCGTGCGTACGACGAGTTCGTCCTGACGCGCGTCGCCGCGGCCCGCCCGGTGGTGCTGGTGGACCCCGCGCCGCCCGACTGGGCACGTCCGTGCCTGGCCGGTCATCTCGCGGCGGACCCCGGCAAGGACGGGGCGACGGCATCGGCGGTGGTGCGGTTCGCGGCCCGGCACCGGGTCCGCGGTGTGCTGACCCACTCGGGCGAGTACACGGTCGCCGCCGCCAGGATCGCCGGGCAGTTGGGGCTGCCCGGCCTCTCCCCCGCCACGGCCGCCGCCTGCGCCGACCCGGCCGCGCTGCGCGCGCTGCTGGCCGACCGCACGGTCCCGGTCGACGATCCCGCCGCCGGTCCGGGCGCGCCCCGGGTCTCGGCCGAGACGGTCGTCCTGGACGGCGAGATCCGCATCGCCGCCATCACCCGTACGACCCTGGGCCCGGCCCCCGCCCGGCAGCCCCTGCGGCATCTCGTGCACGCCCACGACGGCCTGCTGCACAACCGTTTCCTGCGGCTGGCCGTCGACCGCACCGTGCACGCCCTCGGTCTCACCCGGGGTGTCCTGCACATCGGGCTGACCCTCACCGACCGCGGCCCCCGGGTCACCGGCGTCACCCCGCACCTCCCGGGCGACCTGATCCCGCTCCTCGTCCGGCGGGCCACCGGTGTCGACCTCGCCCAGGCCGCCGCGGCGCTGGCCACCGGCGAGGTCCCGGACACCACGCCCACCCGGCAGCGGGCGGCCGCGATCCAGTTCGCCTACCCGGCCGCCACCGGCCGCCTCGACCACCTGGACCTCTCCCCCGACGCGGCCCAGGAACCCGGCGCCGACCGCATGATCCTCACCCAGGACACCGGCAACCACGTCACCGAGGGCCCGCACGCCACCGCCGCCGACCGGCTGGCCCTCTGGGTCGCGACCGCCGAGACCCCCTCCGCCTGCGAGGACGCCCTCCGCCGCATGGCCCGCCACCTCACCGCCCGCATCGCCCCGTTCGCCACGGCGGCCTAGCGCACGGCGGACGGCCCCGGTTCTGCTTCTGGCTCCGCCCCTCGCTCTACAGCCCGGTCAGTCGCCGGATCAACTTCTCCGCCTCACCGAGGAGTTCGACCTCCCGGCGGCTCATCGTCGGGTTGAGCGCGCGGCGTCGGAGCGCCTCCGCCAGTCCGTCCTCGGTGAGTTCGGACGGGTCGGCGAGGAGGGCCGCGAGGAGGGGGTGGACGTCCGGCATCTCGCCGACGGCGACCTGGGCGAGGATCACCGCGGACATGGCCCAGTCGAGGCCGGGCGGGCCGTCCTCCGCGTTGGTCCAGTCGATGACCCGGGGACCGTCGGGGGCAAGCATCACGTTGTCCGGATGCAGGTCGAGGTGGAGCACGCGGGCGCCGGGGTCGGCCGGGTCCCGCCCGGGCACGGCGTGCAGCCGCCGCAGCAGCGAGGCGAGCAGCGCGCCACCCTCCTCGGGGCCCATCTCCCCCGACAGCAGCACCGCCAGCATGGTCGGCCCCGCCAGCCGCTCCATGACCAGCTCGGTCCGGGACCCGGAGGGCCGCACCCGGGGCGCCGGGTACCCGTGCTCCCGTACGTACGTCATCACCGCGCCCTCGGCCGCCGCGTCCCCCCAGCCCTCGCGGTCCCGGCGCAGCACCCACGCCTCGTCGATCTCGTACACGTCGGCCGAGCGGCCCGAGCCGAGCAGTCTCCCCGTCATGGCATGACCATAACGAACCGGTCCCGCGCACAGCCCCCTCTCAGCTTCTTGTAGACGGCCGGTAAAGTAGCCGGGTCGTCATCACCCGTACGGGGGGAAGCCGGTGCAATTCCGGCGCTGACCCGCAACCGTGAACCGCCGTCGGCGGTGAGCCGGACTGCCCCGCCCGGGACGTTGATCGGCTCAGGTGCGCCGGTGTCCGCCGGCGCACGGCACCGTCGAGGTTCACGGAGCCGAGCCGCCGGGGTGTCCCGTGCCGCCCGGCTCCCCCGCAGGAAGAGGCACCCGCCGACCATGAACGTCCTCCACCGCAGCGCCGCGGTGCTGGCCGCCACCGCCGTCATCGGTGCCGCCACGCCCGCCACGGCCGCACTGGCCGCCGACACCCCGTCCCCGTCCGCCTCCACGGTCCTCCCGTCGGGCCTGTACGGCAGCGCGGACCCCACGTTCGACGGCGTCTGGCGCCAGTCGCTCGCCCTGCTCGCGCAGCGCACGGTCGGGGTGACCCCGGCCGCGAAGGCGGTGGACTGGCTGACCGGGCAGCAGTGCGCGAGCGGCGCATTCGCCGCGTTCCGCGCCGAGCCGACGGCGGCCTGCGACGCCAAGGTGACCGTCGACACCAACAGCACGGCCGCCGCGGTACAGGCGCTGAAGGCCGTCGGCGGGCACGACGCCGCCGCCGGCAAGGCCGTGACCTGGCTGAAGTCGCAGCAGAACAAGGACGGCGGCTGGGGCTACGCCCCTGGCTCGCCCAGCGACACCAACTCCACCGGCGTGGTCGTCGGCGCGCTCGCGGCGGCCGGGGCGAGCGCGGACAAGTCGCCGTACGGCCTCCTCGCCACGTGGTCCGTCCCGTGCGGCCAGGACGGTGGCGGCGGTCTCGCCTACCAGCCGGGCAAGGACGGCAAGCCGACCGCCAACGCGGACGCGACGGCCGCCGGGGTGCTCGGCGCCCTCGGCAAGGGGTTCGCGCCGACGGCCGCGAAGGCCCCGGCGGAGGGCCACGCCTGCGCCGACTCCGGCAAGGCCCTCACCCGGCAGGAGGTCGCCCGCAACGGCGCCGCGTACCTCTCGGACGCCGTGGCCGGGAAGGGCTACCTGGTCTCCGCGCTCGCCGGTGCCAAGCCCCAGCCGGACTACGGCAACACCGCCGACGCGGTCGTCGCCCTGGCCGCGCAGGGCGGGACGCGGACCGCGAAGAAGCCGTACGCCTGGCTGGAGGCGAACTCCGTGCGGTGGGCGCGGCAGAGCGGGCCCGCGGCCTACGCCGAACTGGTCTTCGCCGCCCACGCGATGGGCAAGGACCCGCGGGACTTCGGCGGCACGGACCTGGTGACGGCCCTCAACGCGACCGGGCCCGCCCCCCGGACGGCCGCCACCGGGCACGCCGAGGAGAAGAACGACGCGAAGAAGTCGTCGGGCACCAATGTCTGGTGGATCGTCGGCACGGGTCTCGTCGCCGGGATCGGCATCGGCTTCCTGCTCAGCGGCCGCCGGAAGCAGCAGCTGTGACCGCCGTCCGCCGTGCGGTGCTGCTGCTCGTGGCCGTGGTGGCGCTGTGCGCGGTCGCCGTTCCGGCGCAGGCCGTCGGGTACCGCTACTGGTCCTTCTGGGAGCGGGACGGCTCGCGCTGGACGTACGCCACGCAGGGGCCCTCCACCGCGCGGCCCGCCGACGGCTCCGTCGAGGGTTTCCGGTTCGCGGTGAGCGAGGACTCCGCGGACGCGTCGCAGCCGCGCGGGACGGCGGACTTCGGAAGCATCTGCGGCGGCACGGACGCCGTCGCGGGGAAGAAGCGGGTGGGGCTGGTCGTCGACTTCGGTACGACGGCCGACGCGCCGTCCGGGGAGCGCCCGCCCGCGCGCCGGACCGCGTGCGCGGTGGTGGCCACGGACGCGACGACGGCGGAGGCGCTGGCGGCGGTGGCGAAGCCGTTGCGGTACGACGCGAACGCGTTGTTGTGTGCGATCGCCGGGTATCCCGAGAAGGGGTGCGGGGAGAAGGCGGCGGCGAGTGGTACGTCGGGCGGCGGGCCGTCGGTGGGGCTGCTGGCCGGTGCGGGAGTTGTCGCGGTCCTTGCCGTGGGGGCGTTCTGGCAGGCGCGGCGGCGGAAGAATGCGTGAGCGAGGCAGTCGCTCGGCTGCGGGCGGGTGGGGGCTGGTCCCGCAGTTCCCCGCGCCCCTGGGTAGGAATCCGCGCCGCTCGCCGCAGAGTCACCCACTCAGCCTGCGGGCAGTCGTGCCGCTGGGGCGGCACGGGTGGGCGCAGGCGGCACCCCGCAAGCGCGGGCGAGCGGCCCAACCCCTGCGCCCGGACCGACGAACCCACACCCTCCACCCCGGCGCCTGGTGGCTCTGGTCGCTCTCGCTCGGGGTCGCCGCGTCCCGTACCGCCAACCCCCTCCTGCTCGCCCTTCTCATCAGCGTGACCGGTTACGTCGTGGCCGTCTGCCGGAGCCGGTCCGCGCCGTGGGCCGGCTCCTACGCGGGTTTCGCCAAGCTGGCCCTCGCCGTCCTTCTCGTGCGCCTCGCGTTCACCGTCGTCCTCGGCTCGCCGATCCCCGGTTCGCACACCCTCGTCACCCTTCCCGAAGTCCCGCTCCCGCACTGGGCGCAGGGCATCCGGCTCGGCGGGCGGGTCACCGCCGAGGGGGTGGTCTTCTCGCTGTACGACGGGCTGCGGATCGCCACACTGCTGATCTGCGTCGGGGCGGCGAACGCGCTCGCGAGTCCGGCGCGGCTGCTGAAGTCGCTGCCGGGGGCCCTGTACGAGCTGGGGGTGGCGGTGGTCGTCGCGCTGACGTTCGCGCCGAACCTGATCGCCGACGGCCGGCGGTTGCGGGCGGCGCGCAGGCTGCGGGGCCGTCCCGACTCCGGGGTCCGCGGGCTGCTGCAGGTCGGACTCCCGGTGCTGGAGGGCGCGTTGGAGCGGTCGGTCGCCCTCGCCGCCGCGATGGACGCGCGGGGTTACGGCAGGAGCGCGGACGTCCCCGCCGGGGTGCGGCGTACGACGGCCGCGCTCACTCTCGGGGGTCTGCTGGGCGTCTGCGCGGGGACGTACGGGCTGCTGGCGGCCGACGGCGGCGGCTACGGGGTGCCCGTGCTGCTCGCCGGGGTGGTCGCCGCGCTGGCGGGGCTGCGGCTCGGCGGCCGGCGTTCGCTGCGGACGCGGTACCGGCCGGATCCGTGGGACGCGCGGGCCTGGCTGGTGTCGGGGGCGGGGGCGGCCGTCGCCGCGCTGATCGCCGTGGCCGCCGTACGCGATCCGGACGCGCTGCGTCCCGGGGTCGTACCGCTGGTCGCCCCCACGCTTCCGCTGTGGCCGGCGGCCGCCGTGCTGCTGGGTCTGCTGCCCGCGTTCGTCGTGCCGAAGGAGCCGTCGTGATCCGTTTCGAGGATGTCTCGGTGACGTACGAGGGCGCGGCCGGGCCGGCCGTCCGGGGCGTCGACCTCGACGTTCCGGAAGGCGAACTCGTGCTGCTGGTGGGGCCGTCGGGCACCGGGAAGTCGACGGTGCTGGGCGCCGTGAGCGGGCTGGTGCCGCACTTCACCGGGGGCACCCTGCGCGGCCGGGTGACGGTCGCGGGGCGCGACACCCGTACCCACAAGCCGCGCGAACTCGCCGATGTGGTCGGCACGGTGGGGCAGGATCCGCTCGCGCACTTCGTGACCGACACGGTGGAGGAGGAACTCGCCTACGGGATGGAGTCGTTGGGGATCGCCCCGGCCGTGATGCGGCGGCGGGTGGAGGAGACCCTCGATCTGCTCGGGCTGGCCGAGCTGCGGGGCCGGTCGATCGCCACGCTCTCGGGCGGGCAGCGGCAGCGGGTCGCGATCGGTTCGGTGCTCACCCCGCACCCCCGGGTCCTGGTCCTCGACGAACCGACCTCCGCGCTCGACCCGGCCGCCGCCGAGGAGGTGCTGGCCGTCCTCCAGCGGCTGGTGCACGACCTGGGGACCACGGTCTTCATGGCCGAGCACCGGCTGGAGCGGGTGGTGCAGTACGCCGACCGGATCGTGCTGCTCCCGGAGCCCGGGGCGGCGCCGGTGTGCGGGACGCCCGCCGAGGTGATGGCCGTCTCGCCGGTATGCCCACCGGTGGTGGAGCTGGGGCGGCTGGCGGGGTGGTCGCCGCTGCCGATGACCGTGCGGGACGCCCGGCGGCAGGCGGGCGGGCTGCGCGAGCGCCTCGCCGGGCGCACACCGACACGGGCAGCGGCTTCGGTGTCGGTATCGGTATCGGTATCGGTATCGGTATCGGCAGCGACATCGGCGCCGCAGCCCCGGGCGTCCCGCGCCGACGCCCTCGCCGAGGTCCGCTCGCTCGCCGTCCGCCGGGACCGGGTGGATGCTCTGCGGCACGTCGATCTCTCGGTCGCCCCCGGCGAGACCGTGGCCCTCATGGGCCGCAACGGCGCCGGGAAGTCGACCCTTCTGAACGCCCTGGTCGGCCTTGTCGCACCGGGCTCCGGCACGGTCCGGGTGGGTGGCGCGGTGCCGCATCGCACACGCCCGCGCGACCTCGTACGCCTGGTCGGGCTGGTCCCGCAGGAGCCCCGGGACCTGCTGTACGCCGACACGGTGGGCGCCGAGTGCGCGGCCGCCGACCGGGACGCGGGGGCGGCGCCCGGGACCTGCCGGGGCCTGGTGTCCGGCCTGCTTCCCGGGGTCGCGGACGGCACCCACCCCCGTGACCTGTCCGAGGGGCAGCGGCTGGCGCTCGCGCTGGCCGTCGTCCTGACCGCCCGGCCGCCGCTGCTCCTGCTCGACGAGCCGACCCGGGGCCTGGACTACGCGGCGAAGGCCCGGCTGGTGGACGTGGTGCGCGGGCTCGCGGCGGACGGGCACGCCATCGTGCTGGCCACGCACGACGTGGAGCTGGCCGCCGAGCTCGCGCACCGGGTGGTGCTGCTCGCGGACGGGGAGGTGATCGCGGACGGGCCGACGGACGAGATCGTCGTCTCCTCGCCGTCCTTCGCCCCGCAGGTGACGAAGATCCTGGCGCCGCAGCGGTGGCTCACGGCGGCCCAGGTGAGGGAGGCGCTGGCATGACGGACGCGGTGCGGCTCGGTCCCCGCTCGCTCGCGGCGCTGCTCCTGGTCAGCGCGGTCGGTGTGGTCGCGATCGGCTGGCCCTTCCTCGCCCCGCCCTCCTCCCGGATCGCCTCGCACGCCCAGGACGCGCCGTGGCTCTTCGCGGGTCTGCTGGTGCTGCTGGTCGCCGTGCTCGGGGCGACGATCTCCGAGTCGGGGCTCGGCCCGAAGGCGGTGGCCATGCTCGGCGTGCTGGCCGCGACCGGGGCGGCGCTGCGGCCGATCGGCGCGGGCACCGCCGGGATCGAGCCGATGTTCTTCCTGATGGTGCTGAGCGGGCGGGTGCTCGGGCCGGGCTTCGGGTTCACCCTCGGCTCGCTCACGATGTTCGCGTCCGCGCTGCTCACGGGCGGGGTGGGGCCCTGGCTGCCGTTCCAGATGCTGGCGATGGGCTGGTTCACGATGGGGGCCGGGCTGCTGCCGGGCGCCGGACGGCTGCGCGGACGGGCGGAGCTGGCGCTGCTGGCGGTCTACGGCTTCGTGGCCGCCTTCGCGTACGGCATGACCGTGGACCTGGCGGGCTGGCCGCTGCTGAGCGGTACCGCCTCGAACATCGCCTTCGACCCGGACGCCGGGCCCGCCGCCAACCTGGCCCGGTTCCTCGCCTACAGCCTGGCCACCGCCATGGGCTGGAACCTGGGCCGGGCCCTGTGCACGGTCGTCCTCACCCTGGTGCTCGGTCCGGCGCTGCTGCGGGCGCTGCGGCGGGCGACCCGCAGGGCCGCTTTCGAGACCGCGGTCACATTCGACGGCCCCGGGGCGTGAGGCGTCGTACGCGCGCGGTGACGCGACCGGTGAAGCACCCCACATGACGCAGGTCACCTACGATCCGGAGTAGTGGTCAGACTTTTCCCATATGTCCGATTCGCCAGGCCTCCTGACCTGCACATTGAGAGCCACGCCACACAACGGACCATCGGCGCCTATACGACCACAACTAGTAAAAGGGGTGATTGCGGGCAGGGTTCCGGCCTGCTTGTCTGGATGACGTCGCCAGGCGCCACGAGCCCACAGCGGGCCGCGGCGCCGACGCATACGGACACCCGTCCCACGGGATTCCGGAGCACGGCGACTTCCTGTCCCCGACGAACGAGGTTCTCCGTGTCCGTGTCCATCATCCGCCGCATCGCCTCCCCGAAGAAGGTCCTCACCGCCGCCGCCGTGGCCGCCGCCACCGCCGGTATGGCACTGAGTGCGGCGCCCGCCCAGGCCGCCACCACCTCGGCCTCCTCCGCCCAGGCGATCGCGCACAAGATGATTCCGGACGCCGCGCAGTTCAACGCGTTCAGCAAGATCGTCTCGCACGAGAGCGGCTGGAACCCCTCCGCGACCAACTCGTCCTCCGGCGCCTACGGCCTGGTCCAGGCCCTGCCCGGCTCGAAGATGGCGTCCGCCGGCTCCGACTGGAAGACCAACCCGGCCACCCAGATCAAGTGGGGTCTGGACTACATGAACTCCCGCTACGGCAGCCCCACGGCCGCCTGGAGCTTCTGGCAGGCCAACGGCTGGTACTGAGCCGCCCGACCAGCCCCCCTGCGCTTCCGGCACCCTCGCCCGTTTCCTCTGGGCGAGGGTGCCGACGTATGCCCGGACGGGCCGGCGGCGCCGGGAGCCGTCGGCCCGGGTTCGGAGGGGACTACGGCCGTTCCGTGGTGACCTGGAGGTGCTTCACCCCGTTGATCCACGCCGAGCGGAGCCGGTCCGGGTCGCTGACCAGCCGCAGGTCCGGCATCGCGTCGGCGATGGCGTTGAAGATCAGGTCGATCTCCAGGACGGCCAGGGACTTGCCGAGGCAGTAGTGCGGGCCGCCGCCGCCGAAGCCGAGGTGGGGGTTGGGGTCGCGGGTGATGTCGAAGGTGTCGGGGTCGGTGAAGACCTCGGGGTCGTGGTTGGCGGAGGCGTAGAAGACGCCGACCCGGTCGCCCTTGCGGATCAGCTTGCCGCCCAGTTCGGTGTCCTGGGTGGCGGTGCGCTGGAACGAGTTGACCGGGGTGGCCCAGCGGACGATCTCCTCGGCGGCGGTCGCCGGGCGCTCGCGCTTGTAGAGGTCCCAGGCATCCGGGTGGGTCAGGAACGCGTGCATGCCGTGGGTGATGGCGTTGCGGGTGGTCTCGTTGCCGGCCACCGCGAGCATCAGCACGAAGAAGCCGAACTCGTCGGAGTTCAGGTTGCCCTCGTCCTCGGCCGCCACCAGCGTGGAGACGATGTCCTTGGCCGGGCACTGCTTGCGGTCGGCGGCCATGTTCATCGCGTACGCGATCAGTTCGGTGGCGGACTCGGCGCCCACCTCCTCGGTGATCGCGTACTCCGGGTCGTCGTACGAGATCATCTTGTTGGACCACTCGAAGATCTTGGCCCGGTCGTCCTGCGGGATGCCGATCAGCTCGGCGATCGCCTGGAGGGGGAGCTCGCAGGCGACCTCGGTGACGAAGTCGAAGGGTCCGGAGTGGGCGCGGGCCGCCTCGACGATCGCCCCGGCCCTGCTGCGCAGCCGTTCCTCCAGGGCGCGGATGGAGCGCGGGGTGAAGCCGCGCTGGATGATCTGGCGGACCCGGGTGTGCTCGGGCGGGTCCATGTTGAGCAGGATCAGCCGCTGGGCGTCGATCGCGTCCCGCTGCATGTGCTCGCCGAAGCGGATGATCGCCGTGTTGAGCCAGGACGAGAAGATCTCGGGGTGCGTGGAGACGTACTTGACGTCCGCGTGCCGGGTGACGGCCCAGTAGCCGTCGTCCGCGAACCCGGCGAGGCCGTGCGGCTGTTCGATCCAGCGGACCGGTTCCGCCTGGCGCAGTTCGGCGAACTCCGGGAGCGGCACCCGGTGGTGGAGCAGATCGGGGTCGGTGAGGTCGAACCCGTCGGGCAGCGCGGGACAGGGCATTGGCGACTCACTCCCACCGTGTACGGGCCTGGGCATGCGTTCTGGACTTCGGTTCTGACGACCCATCAGAAAGGTCGGCTGCCGCGAAGGTAATAACGGGTTCTACAAGTCGCAAGGGGCACGGGCGCTCCAATTGCATGCAACCCCCTTGCGGTTGTGGACAGGCTGTCAGCAGACTGCACACAGAACTAGTACGCGTTCTAGTTCTGCGTGGCGGGCCGGGCCGGGACGCCCCTGCGCCGCGCGGGTGACCGAGGAGAGGACCGAGCCCCCATGGCCGCGGAACCCGTGATCGTCGAAGCCGTACGCACCCCCATCGGCAAGCGCGGTGGCGCGCTCGCCAACCTCCATCCCGCCTATCTCCTGGGCGAGACCTACCGAGAACTCCTCGGCCGCACCGGCATCCCCGCCGACTGCGTCGAGCAGATCGTCGGCGGCACGGTGACCCACGCCGGCGAGCAGTCCATGAACCCCGCGCGCACGGCCTGGCTGGCCATGGGGCTGCCGTACGAGACGGCGGCGACGACCGTCGACTGCCAGTGCGGCTCCTCCCAGCAGGCCTCGCACATGACCGCCAACATGATCGCCGCCGGGGTCATCGACGTCGGGATCAGCTGCGGGGTCGAGGCGATGTCCCGCGTACCGCTGGGCTCCGGCTCCAAGCACGGGCCGGGCAAGCCCTTCCCCGACGAGTGGAACGTCGACCTGCCCAACCAGTTCGAGGCCGCCGAGCGCATCGCCCGCAACCGGGGCCTGACCCGCGCGGACGTCGACGCGCTCGGGCTGCTCTCGCAGGAACGGGCGGCGCACGCCTGGGCCGAGGAACGCTTCAAGCGGGAGACCTTCGCCGTCCAGGTGCCGACGACGGAGGAGGAGCAGCACGCGGGGCAGGGCATGTGGCGCCTGGTCGACCGGGACGAGGGGCTGCGGGACACGTCGGCCGAGGCGCTGGCGGGCCTCAAGCCGGTCATGCCCACCGCCGTCCACACGGCCGGCAACTCCTCCCAGATCTCCGACGGCGCCGCCGCGATCATGTGGGCGTCGAAGCGGATGGCCCGTGCCCTGAAACTCCGCCCCCGGGCCCGGATCGTCGCCCAGGCCCTGGTCGGCGCCGACCCGCACTTCCACCTCGACGGCCCGATCGACGCGACCCGCGCGGTGCTCGGCAAGGCCGGCATGTCCCTCAAGGACATCGACCTGGTCGAGATCAACGAGGCCTTCGCGTCCGTGGTCCTGAGCTGGGCCCAGGTCTTCGAGCAGAACCTCGACAAGGTCAACGTCAACGGCGGCGCCATCGCCCTCGGCCACCCCGTCGGCTCCACCGGCGCCCGCCTCATCACCACCGCCCTCCACGAACTGGAGCGCACGGACAAGGAGTTCGCCCTGGTCACCATGTGCGCGGGCGGCGGCCTGGCGACCGGCACGATCATCCAGCGGCTGTAGGCGAGTTGCGCCGGTCACGATTCCATATCGGTGACCGGCGCTCCACTTGAGCGGTATGCCCGCCTCGCGGACCGGAAGCCCATGGTCCCCTCACAGGCTGCGGTCGACGGCAAGCGATTTTGCCCAATCTGTACGACAACCCGGTACGGACCTGGGATTCGAGTCGCCGGCGAGTCCCGTTCACCGTCACCCAATGTTCATGATCGCCGGATTCTCTGTCGCGCTCATAGATATATCCATGCGACCGAGGGCGGACATGAGACAGACGGGAAAGACAGGAAAGACGGGACAGAGACGCGTACCGAGACCGTCGGCGCTGCGCGCGGGAGTCGGGACCGTGGCGATGACACTCGTCGCCACCTCGCTCCTGAGCGCGGGCGCGACCGTCTCGGCCTCGCCCCAGGACACGGAGCCCCAGGACACGGAGGCAGTGGCAGCACGGCCGGCGACCGCCGCGACCGAGGCCGCGGCACGGCTGCAGGCGGTCCTCCAGGGCCGGCGGATCCAGGTGCTGGCCGACCGCACCGAGGACACCTCGACCTACGCCAACCCCGACGGCACCCTGACTACGGAGTCCTACGCCGGGCCGATCCGGGTCCGCCAGGACGACGGGTCCTGGAAGGGCATCGACACCGACCTGGTGGACACCGGGACCACGCTGGAGCCGGAGACCGCACCGGCCGAGGTCGAGGTCTCCGACGGCGGCGACAAGGACCTCGTCTCGGTGGGCGACGGCGCCGGAACCTCGTTCGGCATGGACTGGCAGAGCACCCTGCCCGCGCCGGACGTCGACGGTGACACGGCCGCCTACGACCTGGGCCACGGCGTCACGCTCACCGTCCAGGCGCTCGCCCAGGGGTTCGAGCAGTCGATCCTGCTGGACAAGGCGCCCGACGCGGTGACGTCGTACCGCATCCCGCTGGACCTCAAGGGCCTGACGCTCACTCAGGACGCGGGTTCGGGGCACCTGTTGCTGCACGACACCGGCGGCACCGTGGTCGCCGAGGCCTCCGCGCCGCACATGTGGGACTCCTCCACCGACCCGGCATCCGGGGAGTCCGCGCACCAGGAGGAGATCACCACCTCCGTGGAGACGGAGGCGGACGGCGGCACCGTCCTCGTCCTCACCCCGGACCAGGAGTTCCTGTCCGACCCCGAGCTGACCTACCCGGTCACCCTGGACCCCATCGCCTCGCTGGCGGTGACCACCGACACCTGGCTCGCCACCAACTACACGGACTCCCAGCGCTCTTCCACGGAGCTCAAAGCGGGCACGTACAACAGCGGCAGCACGGTGGCCCGGTCGTATCTCAAGTTCGACGTCTCGCAGTTCGCCGGCAAGGAGATCAAGACGGCGTACCTGTCGATGCACAGCTACTACTCGTCCACCTGCTCGACGAGCGGGGCCGGGGTGCAGGTCCGGCGGATCACCGGCTCCTGGGACTCCTCCACGGTGACCTGGGACACCAAGCCGGCGTCGACCGCGACCGGCGCCAAGACCAGCACCGAGGCGTTCGGCTACTCCAGTGACTGCCCGGCCGCCCGGCAGACCTGGCAGATCGGCGGCATCGTGCAGGCCTGGGTCGAGGACGGCGAGCCCAACTACGGCGTGGAGGTGCGCGGCAAGAGCGAGACCGACTCCACGACCTGGCGCCGCTACCGCTCCGCGAACTACTCGGACACCAGCAAGGCACCCAAGCTGTCCGTCACCTACAACACGGTCCCGGCCACCCCGACCCTCGTCGCACCGGCCACGGGCTCCTACACCGCGGACACCACACCCGAACTGAGCGCCAGGGCGACGGACGGCGACAGCCAGTCCGTACGGGTCACCTTCCAGGTGTACGACGCGGCCGGCACCACCCAGGTCACCTCCGGCACCACGGCCTACAAGGCGTCCGGCTCCACCTTCACCTGGTCCCCGGCCGCACTCGCGGCGGGCACCTACAAGTGGCGGGCCCTCTCCTACGACGGCAGCGACTCCTCCGCCGTCAGCGGCTGGCGCACCCTCACCGTGGACACCAGCACACCGGCCGCACCCACCGTCTCCTCCACCGCCTATCCGGGCGACGGCGGCTGGCACGGTGACGCGGGCACGTCCGGCGACTTCACCTTCACCACGACGGCCACCACCGCGCCGACGGTGGAGTACGCCCTCGACGGCGGCACCGCCGTCACCGCCGCCCTCTCCTCCGGCCGGAAGACGGTCTCGCTGACGCCCTCGGACCGAGGGGTGCACACGCTGACGGCCCGGGTCCAGAACGCGGCCGGCACCTGGTCGGAGACCGCCGAGTACACCTTCTACGTCGGGCAGTTGAGCGGCACGGCAACCGCGGACTTCGCCGCCGAGGTCGCCGAGACGCACTTCTCGGACGTGCTCCACGCGGCGGCCGTCGCCGAGGCCGAGGAGGCCGACGAGGACGTCACCCTCGACGACGTCACCGAGGTCGACGAGGACACGGCGCCCGCCGACTTCACCGAGGAGGAACTCGCCGAGGTGACCGAGGACGAGGACTCGGCCGCCGCGAGCCCCACCCTGGCGCTGCCCGACGACGCCACCGGATCGGTGACCGCGACGGACGCGACCGGCACCGCCGCCGCCTCGATCGCCCTGCCGGACGCCGCGGGCTCGGCGGCCTCCCTGTACGGCACCAGCCTCGTCGTCTACCCGAACACCCAGACCGACTCGGACACGCTCGCCGTACGCACCGACGAGAACAGCGTGGAGACCTTCCACCTGCTGCGCTCCGCGGCGGCCCCGGCGTCGTACAGCTACACCGTGGCGCTCGCCACCGGGCAGACCATCTCCGGGACCGACGGCGGCAGCCTCGTCGTCCAGAGCGCGGACTCCGACGTCGCCGTCATGATCGACGCCCCGGCCGCCCGGGACGCCGACGGTGACGAGATCCCCGTGACCCTCACGGCGGACGGCAACGTCGTGACCGTGGCCCTCGCGCCGCAGGCCGGTACCGACGTGACCTATCCGGTGCTCCTCGACCCCGACTTCTACGGGGCGGACCTCAACAACACCGAGTACAAGTGGTGCACGAAGGACAGCGGCCACAAGTCGGCGTGCATCGCGGCGTACGGCTACCACGGCCAGCATGCCCTCAACAAGACCAGGGAGTACGCCAAGGACGGTTACTGGAAGGAGAGTTCCGTCTACCTCGGAACGGGTGACGCCTTCCGGCACTGCTACTGGAACGCCCGCATGGTCCTCAGCAACGCGGTGGGCAGCGACTACGCCTACGCGATCGCCACCAACCACGAGGCGACGTCCAAGGGGAACGACAAGGAGATGGACTTGCGCAACAACAAGATCGGCCGGATCGTCGGCCGGTCCTACAAGGGCGCCGACAAGCCCTACACCAAGGTCCGCCTGAAGTGCCGCAACAAGGCGACGGGCGGCGCCCTCTGGGTCATCAAGAACGGTTCGCTCGTGCAGGGGACCAGCGGATGAGCCTCGTACACCGCCGCTTCGCGGCCGCGGTGGCCCTGTTGGAGTGCCTGGTGCTGGGCGCGGTCACCTGGTTCATCAGCGGATTCGCCACCGCTGTCTGCGACTTCGACCAGGCGGACGGCCGCAACCTCGACCAGGACTGCGGATCCGCGGGGCCCGGCATGCTGTTCTACGGCGTGGTGCTGGCGTCGCTGCTCGTGCTGGTCTGGAACTCCGCCGTGCTCGCCTTCGACCGCGTGGCCGGGCGGTTCCCGGGCCGGCTCGTCGCGGCCGGCCTGGCCGCCGCGGCACTGCTCCAGGCGGCCGCGGCGCTCTATGCGGTGATGAGCCTGGTGCGGGACGCGGCCGGCGGTCTGCCGCTGTACCTGATCGCCGAATGCGCCGCGCTCGCCGGGGCGGGGTACGTCCTCGCCGTCACCGGCCGGGAGGCCATGCGGCGGCTGTGACGGCCGGGTGAGCGGCGCCGGCCCCGCCTCCCACGGCCGGGAGGCGGGGCCGGCGTCAGCTCGGTGCCGGCACCGGCTCCCGGCCCTCCTCGGTGACCGCCGCCGCCTTCACCAGGCGGGCTCGCGGCCCCTGCAGCAGATAGCCGACGCCGAAGCCCGCGCCGACGACCACCGCGCCCCCCACCGCGTCCAGCACCCAGTGGTTGCCGGTGGCGATGATCGCCGACACCGTGAAGAGCGGGTGGAGCAGGCCGAGGGCCTTCATCCACCACTTCGGCGCGACCACGGCGATCACGATCCCGCACCACAGCGACCAGCCGAAGTGCAGCGAGGGCATCGCCGCGTACTGGTTGGTCAGCTGGGTGAGCGTGCCGTAGTCCGGCTTGGCGAAGTTCTGCGGGCCGTGGACCGTGTCGATGATGCCGAGGCCCGGCATCAGCCGGGGCGGGGCCAGCGGGTAGAGCCAGAAGCCGATCAGGGCGAAGCCGGTGGCGAAGCCGAGGGCGGTACGGGCCCAGCGGTAGTCGACCGGCCGGCGGACGCACAGGACCGCGAGCACGCTCAGCGGCACCACGAAGTGGAAGGACTCGTAGTAGAAGTCGAAGAAGCTCCGCAGCCAGCCGACGCCGAACACGGCGTGGTTGGCCCAGTGCTCGATGTCGAGGTGCAGGAACCGCTCGATGTCGTGGATCTGGTGCCCGTGGCGCTCGGCCCGCAGCCGCCCGCCGGTGCCGTCCCCTCCCCCGGCGGCGGCGAGCCGGATCTGCTGGTAGGCGAAGTAGACGAGCCGTATCGCGAGCAGTTCGAGGACCAGGTTGGGCCGGGTCAGGACCCGGCGCAGCGAGGACGTCAGCGGTATCCGGCGGAAGCGGGACGGGACCGGCTCCGCGTAGTCCGTGGGGACCGGACGGGCGAACTCCGGGGCGGTCCGGGACACGAAGGGGACGAGCGTGGCCGCGGCCAGCGCCGCGAGCAGCACGGCGTTGTCGCGGACGGGCACGAACAGCGCCTGGTTCGGCAGCAGCGCCTTGGCGGGCAGGGTCATCACCAGGACGACCACGACCGGCCACACCGGGCGGTCGGCGGCCCGCCGCCCGGCCCGGCCGACCACCGCGAGCAGCACCCACAGCAGCTGGTGCTGCCAGGCGGCCGGCGACACCGCCACCACCGCGCAGCCGGTGATCGCCACCGCGAGCAGCAGCTGCCCGTCCCGGGCGTAGCGCACCGCGCGGCGCAGCGCGAGGACGGCCACGGCCGAGGCGAGCGCCAGGAACAGGACGATCTCCAGCGGCCCGCTCAGCCCGAACCGCAGCAGCGCGCCGTGCAGCGACTGGTTGGCGAGCGCGTCCGCCTGGCCGCCGAGGCCGGTGCCGGCGATGTGGTGGATCCAGTAGGTGTACGAGTCGTGCGGCATCGCCGCCCAGGCCAGCGCCGTACCCGCGGCAAAGGTCGCGCCGGTGGTGAGGGCGGCCCGGCGGCGGCCGGTGAACCACAGCAGCGGCGCGAACAGCAGCACGGCCGGCTGGAGCGCGGCGGCCAGGCCGATGCACAGCCCGCTGCTCCGCTCCCCGCGCACGGTGAAGCAGCCCAGCAGCACGAGAAGCACCGGGATGATGCTGGTCTGGCCGAGCCAGAGGGTGTTGCGGACCGGCAGCGAGAGCATCAGCAGGCTGATCGCGACCGGGGCGGCCAGCAGTGCGGTACGGCGGCTCACCGGCTGGGGCAGCGCCCGGGCGGCGACCAGGCCGAGGGCGACCACCAGCAGCAGGGTGCCGAAGGTCCAGCCCCAGCCGAGGGCCTGCTCGGCGGCCCGGGTGAGCGGCTTGAGCACCAGCCCGCCGAAGGGGGTGCCGGTGAACCGCGTCGAGTCGTACAGCGACCCGTTGACGTGCAGCACGCCCTCGGGTCCGACCCAGGTCTCCAGGTCCGTCAGCCGTTCCCCGCTCGGCGTGCGCAGCACGACGGCCAGCTGCCGTACGACGAGGACCGCGGCCACCGCCCACAGGCCGAGCCGGACCATCCTGAACCGCGCACCGGCCACCGCCCCGCCGAAGGCGTCCCCCGCCCGCCCTCTGTGCTCCACGTCCGCCACGCCCCGTCGGCCTCCCGCCCCGTCCCGCACACCGCTCGTTCGCTCTGAGAACCCTATGAGGCTCCCACCACCTCTGGACAGAGACGCAGGCAACCCCCTCTTCACCTGACGTCCGCCCGCGTTTGGTCCGGAAGACGATAGTGGGCGGGGGGTGCGGTTGCCTCCACGGAGCGCGACAAGGATCACAGTGCGCGCCCCGCGTACGCCCTCGGGAGCGGGCAGACGTCCCTGCGTACACCGCATTTAGCTGCACCGTGCACCGAAGCACGTACGGGCCGTAACGACACCAAGTCCCCCTATGGTCACTTTTCGACCCGTCCGCCGCCGCACGGGCCGCGCCCCTTGTCCCCCACGAAAGGCAGGCGAGCCCCGTTTTGGCGACCGCCACAGCTGTCACCCCGTCCGTCCAGGTCCCCGGCCCCCGCGCCGCCGCCCCCGCGCCCACGGTCACCGACCCCGCGCTGGTGAAGCGCGCCGTGAAGGCGGCCGCGCTCGGCAACGCCATGGAGTGGTTCGACTTCGGCGTCTACAGCTACATCGCCGTGACGCTGGGCAAGGTCTTCTTCCCGTCCGGCAACCCGACCGCCCAGCTGCTGTCCACGTTCGGCGCGTTCGCCGCGGCCTTCCTGGTCCGCCCGCTCGGCGGCCTGGTCTTCGGCCCGCTCGGCGACCGGGTGGGCCGCCAGAAGGTCCTCGCCGTGACCATGATCATGATGGCGGCGGGCACCTTCGCGATCGGCCTGATCCCCTCCTACGCGACGATCGGCGTCGGCGCCCCGATCCTGCTCCTCGCCGCCCGCCTGGTGCAGGGCTTCTCCACCGGCGGCGAGTACGCGGGCGCGTCCACGTTCATCGCCGAGTACGCCCCGGACAAGAAGCGCGGCTTCTTCGGCAGCTGGCTGGAGTTCGGCACGCTGGCCGGCTACATCGGCGGCGCGGGCCTGGTGACCCTGATGACGGCCCTGCTCTCCTCCGACGACCTGACCGCCTGGGGCTGGCGGATCCCGTTCCTGATCGCGGGCCCGATGGGCGTCATCGGCCTCTACCTGCGGATGCGCCTGGAGGAGACCCCGGCGTTCGCCGCGGAGGTGGCGAAGTCCGAGCGGTCCCGTCCCAAGGTCCCGCTGCGCGAGATGATCACCGGTCAGTGGCGGGCCCTGCTCCTGTGCATGGCCCTGGTCCTGGTCTT
Source organism: Streptomyces sp. NPDC048288 (assembly GCF_043201555.1). Classification (NCBI taxonomy): domain Bacteria; kingdom Bacillati; phylum Actinomycetota; class Actinomycetes; order Kitasatosporales; family Streptomycetaceae; genus Streptomyces; species Streptomyces sp. NPDC048288. The sequence goes on along the minus strand of NZ_JBICZD010000001.1, from coordinate 555,300 downwards.
CAACGTCACGGACTACATGCTGCTGTCGTACATGCCCAGCTACCTGACGAGCGAGCTGAAGTACGACGAGACGCACGGCCTCCTCGTCGTCCTCGGCGTGATGGCGCTGATGATGGTCGTCCAGCCGTTCGCGGGCGCCCTCACCGACCGCGTCGGCCGCCGCCCGGTGATCGCCGCGGGCTGCGCGGGCTTCCTCTTCCTCTCCGTCCCCGCGCTCCTGCTCATCCGCGACGGCAGCCTCCTCGCGGTCGCCCTCGGCATGGGCGCCCTCGGCCTCCTCCTGGTCTGCTTCACCGCGGCCATGCCCGCCGCCCTCCCCGCCCTCTTCCCCACCCGCGTCCGCTACGGCTCCCTCTCCATCGGCTTCAACATCTCCGTCTCCCTCTTCGGCGGCACGACCCCCCTCGTCGTCACCGCCCTCATCGGAGCAACCGGAAACATGATGATGCCCGCCTACTACATGATGGCCGCCGCAGTCATCGGCGGCTTCGCCGCCTGGCGCATGACAGAGACAGCGGGCAGGCCCCTTCCGGGCTCGGCGCCCGCGGTGGAAGCGACCTGAGGACAGCGCCCCGCCAGGGGCGCGGGGCTGTATCAACTTGCGGCTCCGCCGCGCGGGCGCGACCAGCCACACACCCCAGCCCCGCCAGGGGCGCGGGGCTTTATCAACATGCGGCTCCGCCGCGCGGGCGCGACCAGCCGCCGCCGACCCGCGGCCGACCGACAACCACAAGCCCCCGGCACTTTCCCACCTGCGCCTTCGAACCAACCGACCGCCTCGTCCGTACCGTCGGTAGACAGACGGTGGCTGTCCGGAACGGCTCCTGGTACCACGCCCTCCGCTATACCGTCTGAAGTCCTGATCGACGGTAGGGCGGAGGGCATCGGTTCATGAGCGGCCAGCGTCAACGCAGACACTTGCTCGCGGTCCTCCTCATCCTCGCCGCCCTCCAGCTCGGCAGCCTCGCCGCCCCGGCGTACGCCTGCGCCTGCGGCGCCCTCGTGCCCGACGCCGGCCGGCAGATCGCCGTCTCCCGCGAGGAGTCGCTCCTGCGCTGGGACGGCACCCGCGAACAGATCGTGATGCGGCTGACCGTGTCCGGCGACGCCGACCGCGCCGCCTGGATCATGCCCGTCCCGCACCGCGCCACCGTCGCCCTCGCCGACCCCGCCCTCTTCGACCAGCTGCACACCCTCACCGCCCCGGCCCACCGCACCCGCTACCACTTCTGGCCCCAGGACGGCGACTGGCCCCTGACCACCGGCAGCGGCACGCCCCCCGGCCCGCCGCGCACCGCCCAGCCCCCCGGCGTCGGCGTGGTCGGCCGCCAGCGGCTCGGCCCGTTCGACGTGGCCCAGCTGACCGCCACCGACTCCGCCGCCCTTGACGGCTGGCTGCGCAGCAACGGCTTCCCCTTCCCGCCCCGCCTCAGCACCGCCCTGAAGCCGTACGTCCAGAACCGCTGGGAGTACGTGGCGGTCAAGCTCGCCCCTGAGACCGCGGACACCGCGCTGAACGGCGCCCTCGACCCGCTCCACCTCGCCTTCGCCAGCGACCGGCCGGTCTACCCGATGCGGCTGTCCCGGCTCGCGACCACCCCGCAGTCGCTCGGCCTGTACGTCCTCGCCGCCCACCGCATGGAGCCGAGCTCGGCGATCGGCGGCGAGCGTCCGAGGGTCGTCTTCGCCGGCCGCCTCAGCAACCCCTCCGGCAGCCTGCGCGAACTCGCCGCCGGCACCCCGTACCTGACGGCGATCGGCCAGGAGTTCCCGCAGCCGTCCCGGATCTCCGCCGACCACGTGCTGCGGCGGGCCTCCTCGGACACCCCCTTCCGGCAGGTCGTCTACACGGACCGGCTGCGCGAGGTCGCCGGGATCCCGGCCTGGCTGCTGACGGTCGGCGGCGCGCTGCTGCTCGTCGGCACGGCCGTCTCGCTGGCCGCCGTGCACCGCTCCCGCCGCCCGTCCGGACCGCCGCCCCCGCCCCCTGCACAGCCGCCCATGCCACCCGCACCACCCACACCACCCCCGCCGCCCGAGCCGCCTGCGCCGATCGGCTGAGTTCCGTCCGGCACCGGGGCGGTGGATCACCGGTGCGTCCGCCGCCTCAGTAGTGCTATCCAGGTAGCTGTTGACCGGACAGCTACCCGGACAGGCGAAAGGCAGCGGACGCATGAGCGGCTCTCAGCTCTGGGACGACGTCGACTTCTACTTCACCAGCCACCTCTCACCGGACGACGAGGCGCTCCAGGCAGCCCTGCGCGAGAGCGAGGCCAACGAACTCCCGCACGCCAACGTCACCGCCAACCAGGGCAAGCTGCTCCAGCTCCTCGCGCAGATCCAGGACGCGCGGAACATCCTGGAGATCGGCACGCTGGGCGGCTACAGCACCATCTGGCTGGCCCGCGCCCTGCCCGCCGACGGCAGGCTGATCTCGCTGGAGTACAGCGCCCGGCACGCCGAGGTCGCGGTCCGCAACCTCGCCCGCGCGGGCCTGGAGCGGGTCGTCGAGGTGCGGGTCGGGCCCGCCCTGGAGTCGCTGCCCAAGCTCGCCGACGAGAACCCGGCCCCCTTCGACCTGGTCTTCATCGACGCCGACAAGGCCAACAACCCGCACTACGTGGAGTGGGCGCTGCGGCTCACCCGCACCGGCAGCCTGATCGTCGTCGACAACGTGGTGCGCGGCGGCCGGGTCGTCGACGCCGAGAGCGCCGAACCGGACGTGGTCGGCACCCGCGCCGCGATCGAGCTGATCGCCGCCCACCCGAGGCTGACCGGCACGGCGATCCAGACGGTCGGCAGCAAGGGCTACGACGGCTTCGCGCTGGCCCGGGTGCTCGACTGAGCGGCGTCCCGCGGGGCGCCCGCGGGACGCCCGCGGGGTGCGGCTCAACCCTCGTGGTAGAAGCCCACGTTGACGCTGCGCGGGGCGGTGCGGTCCCGGACGACGATCTCGCCGGAGCCGCCCCGGGGCAGCGCCACCGTGCCGCCGTAGGTGAGGGCCTGGGCGTACTCGCCGACCTTCAGCAGCACCTCGGAGGAGGGTTCGGCCTGGGAGCCGCGCAGCCAGGTGACCTGCCAGCCGCCCTCGGGCCCGCACAGGAACTCCAGGTGCACCCGGGAGACGAACAGCCAGTCGTCCGGCGTGGTGAGCCGGCAGACGGAGGCGTCGCGGCCCACCCGCAGCACGGCGCCCGGGTCGCTGGGCGCGTCGGCCATGAGCATTCCGGCCGTCTCGCCCGTCGCCCCGGATACGGAGGCCATGGTGAGTTCGAGCACGTGCGTTCCCCCTGCGCGGTTCCTGGGTCTTTCCTGAGATCCGTCCTGGATCTCGGCCGCATGATAAAACGCCCGGCGGGATCACGTCCGGCACAATGGAGTCATGACCGAGCGAAAGCCACCCGGGGTGCCGTTCGAGTCCTGGGTCGACAAGCAGATCCACGACGCGCAGCGGCACGGTGAGTTCGATCAACTGCCGGGCGCCGGCGAGCCGTTGCCGGCCGTCCTGGACACGCCGTACGACGAGATGTGGTGGGTCAAGCGGAAGCTGGCCCGCGAGGGCCTCGCGTTCCTGCCGCCGACGCTCGCGCTGCGCAAGGAGGCCGAGGACGCTCTGGCGGCCGCCTACGCGGCGCCCTCAGAGCGGATCGTCCGCAAGATCATCACCGAGGTCAACGTCAAGATCCGAGACATGATGTTCAAGCCGCCGCCCGGCCCCCCGCTGGGCAAGAAGCCGTACGACGTCGAGGAGGTCGTACGGGAGTGGCGGGAGCGCCGGACGGCGGCGGGCGCGGCGGACCCGGAGTCACAGGCCTAGCAGCCGGTCCGCCAGTTCGCGGTAGCCGCGCAGGGCCGGCCGGAGCCGTTCGGTGTCGGCCGCCGCGCCGGAGCCGTCCGCTCCGGGCCGCGGCCCCTGGCGCGCGGGGCCGGTGCGGCCGCGACGACGGCCACGGCGGCCACGATCGCGATGATCAAACCTGGGGACATGGGTGCCCTCCGGTGTCTCGGCCCGACGGGCCGGCTCGCCCTACGGGTGACCCGGGCGGCGGCCCGCAAACCGCCGACGGGCGTTCCCGGCCACCGCCAACAGGTGTCCCCCGCCCGCATATCCGGTTGCGCGGGCACCCCGGACCGGCCTGGAATCAGGACCCATGACCTCCTGGACCGTCACCCCCGAACACCCCGACTCGCCCGTCGCGCTCGCCCTGTGGCGGGCGTACTACACCGAGGTCAGCGACCGCTGGTACCTGCTCCACGAGGGCCGCCGCACCGACCCGGCCGAGCTGGACCGCGAGGTCGCCGCCCGGACCGGTCCCGAACTCGCCCCGCCCACCGGGCGGTTGCTGATCGGGCGGTACGACGGCGAGCCGGCCGGCAGCGCGGGCGTACGGCTCCTGGACCCGGCCACCGCCGAACTCACCCGTGTCTTCGTGCGCGAGGAGCTGCGCGGCAGGGGCGGTGCCCCGCTGCTGGTCGCGGCGGCGGAGGAGGCGGCGCGTGCGCTGGGCGCCCGGCGGATCGTCCTGGACACCCGCTCCGACCTGGTGGAGGCCCGCGCCCTGTACGCGCGGCTCGGCTACACGGAGACCGGCCCGCACAACGACGACGTCTACGCCGAGCACTGGTTCCGCAAGGAGCTGGCACTCACCTGACCGTGCCCGCCGACGGGTGCTGCGGCTGCTCGCGTTCGGTGCCGCACAGCTCGTCGGTCAACTCCCGTACCAGGCGGTCCAGGTCGGTGGGGCGGTCCGGGCTCCACCAGTCGCCCAGCAGGTCGGCCAGGGACTCCTCGCGGGCCTTCGCGAGCCGTTCGGCGACCCCGCGGCCCTGTTCGGTCAACGTCAGGTCCAGGCCCAGGCGTTCGGCGAGGTGCCGCTCCTCCAGCTGGCGGGCGCCCTCCAGGACGACGGTCATCGGGACCGGCCCGCGCTCGGCGAGCTGCCCCGGCTCCACCGAGCCGTACTTGCGGATCCGCAGCAGCAGCCAGCCGGCGGCGGGCAGCAGGTCCACCCCGGCCCGCTCGTTGATCTTCCGGTAGACCTCCCGGCGCCCCTCGCGGGTGCCGAGCAAGGACAGCGCCCGGCAGCACTCGTCGTAGGAGGACCGCTGGACCGGATTGGGCGGGATGGTCTCCGAGGCGTCCGGCGCGGTGACCGACCCGCGCAGCCGGTCCTCCTTGAGGAACCAGGCGAGGACGAAGCCGAGGAGGGCGACCGGGGCGGCGTACAGGAAGACGTCGGTGATCGAGGACGCGTACGCGTGCAGGGCCGCCGGGCGCAGCGCGGGCGGCAGGGCGGCGATGCCGCGCGGGTCGGCCTGGAGGGCGCCCGGGGTGGCGCCGGGCGGGAGGCGGACGCCCCGGAAGGCGTCGGCCAGCTTGTCGGCGAGCCGGCTCGCGAAGACGGAACCGAAGACGGCCACGCCGAAGGAGGCCCCGATGGAGCGGAAGAAGGTCGCGCCGGAGGTGGCGACGCCGAGGTCCTCGTACGAGACGGAGTTCTGCACGATCAGCACCAGCACCTGCATGACCAGGCCGAGTCCGAGCCCGAAGACGAAGAAGTAGGCGCTCATCTCGGCGGTGGAGCTGTGTTCGTCGAGCCGGTGCAGGAGCAGCAGGCCGAGGGCGGTCACGGCGGTGCCGGTGACGGGGAACACCTTCCAGCGGCCGGTGCGGCTGACGACCTGGCCGGAGAGGGTGGAGGACAGCAGCAGGCCGATCACCATCGGCAGCATGTGCACGCCCGACAGGGTCGGCGAGATGCCGTGCACGACCTGGAGGAAGGTCGGCAGGTAGGTCATCGCGCCGAACATCGCGAAGCCGACGATGAAGCTGATCACGGCGGCGAGGGTGAAGGTGCGGATGCCGAAGAGCTTCAGCGGCAGGACCGGTTCGGCGGCCCGGCGCTCGACGGCCACGAAGGCGACGGCGAGCAGTACCCCGAGCACCGCGAGCCCGATGATCTGCGGCGAGCCCCAGCGCCAGGTCGTGCCGCCCAGCGAGGCCACCAGCACCAGGCAGGTGGCGACGGCGGCGATCAGGAAGGTGCCGAGGTAGTCGATGACGTGGTGGGCCCGGCGGCGCGGAATGTGCAGCGCGGCGGCGATCACGGCGAGCGCGACGACGCCCACGGGCAGGTTGACGTAGAACACCCAGCGCCAGCTCAGCTGCTCGGTGACGACCCCGCCGAGCAGCGGTCCGAGCACACTGGTCGCGCCGAACACGGCACCGAACAGCCCCTGGTAGCGGCCTCGTTCGCGGGGTGGCACGAGGTCGCCGACGATCGCCATCGACAGCACGATCAGTCCGCCGCCGCCCAGCCCCTGCACCGCGCGGAAGGCGATCAGCTGGCCCATGTCCTGGGCCGTCCCGCAGAGCGCGGACCCGATGAGAAAGATCACGATCGCGATCTGGAAGAGCCGCTTGCGTCCGTACTGGTCGCCGAGCTTGCCCCACAGCGGGGTGGCGGCGGTGGAGGCCAGCAGATAGGCGGTGACCACCCACGACAGATGCTCAAGACCGCCCAGGTCGCTGACGATCGTCGGCAGCGCCGTCGCCACGATCGTCTGGTCGAGCGCGGCCAGCAGCAGGCCGAGCAGCAGCGCGCCGATCGGGACGAGCACGTTGCCGGGGACGCGCTCCGCGTCCTTCGCCGTCGGGTGCGTCGTGTCCAGGGCCATGGAGACCTCCCGGGGGTACTACGGCCGACCACCTTCCATCGTGGACGGTGTCACCCGTTATGGCCCGTCGAGTCCCCTTCGGGGCCCCTGAAACATGGGGTTCCTGCGAACGTACGTGTGGGTGCTCCGCATAGTCTGTGGAGTTCGTGAGATGCGTGACAGGGGTGGGACGAACACCGTGACGGATACGACCGGGGGCCATCAGTGCCCGGAGTGCGGGGCGCCGAAGGAACCGGACGGCTCGCCCTCCTGCGACTGCAACCAGCGGACGTCCGACGCGCTGCGCGACGCGCGCACGGCCGAGCAGGCCGCCGCGGAGGACTTCGATCCGCTGCGGATACGGCCGTACATCGACATCGAGTCCGGCGCGGGAGCGGGCGTCGGCGCCGACGGCGGGGAGACCGAGCCGCTGCCGGTGGTGGCGCAGCCGACGGTGCCGTTGCGGGCGGTGCCGGAGCCGACGCCGGGTCCGACGCCGGGTCCGGGTCCGGCGACGGACGCCCCCGGCGATTCCCCAGCCCCGGCCGAGGAGCCGCGGAGCCGGTCCCGGCGGGCCCTGCTCCTGGCGGCGGCGGTCGCGGCGGTGGTGGGCGTGGTGGCGGTGGCGGGCGTCGTGAGCGGTGCCTTCTCGCACGCGACGCCGACGCGGGACACGGCGGGCCCCGAGGACGTACGGCAGAGCATCCCGGACGTGACCCCGAGCACGGCGTCCCCCTCGGCCGCGACGCCGAGCACCTCGTCCTCGCCCTCGTCCTCGCCGTCCCCCTCCACCAGCCCGAGCGCGTCGCCGAGCACGTCCCCCTCGCCGTCGAGCGCGGCGCCCTCCCGGACGGCGTCCCGCTCGGCGACCCCGTCCGCCTCGGCGTCGGCGATGGGCACGGGCGAGTCAGCGCAGCCCACCTCGGGCGGGGTCCTGCGCCCCGGCGACTCCGGCGCGGAGGTCACCGAGCTGCAGCTCCGGCTGGCCCAGCTGAACCTCTACTCGGGGAAGGCCACCGGCCACTACGACCAGAAGACCGAGGACGCGGTGCGCACGTACCAACTGGCGCGGGGGATCCTGACCGACGAGTCGGGGGTGTACGGGACGGCCACGCGGGCGTCGCTGGAGTCGGAGACGACGGAGCCGTAGGGGGCGGGCCGACAGGGGGCGGTTCGGTGCGTGGTCGGGTGCGGGTGGGTGGGGGCTGGTCGCGCAGTTCCCCGCGCCCCTGAAGGGGCGCTGTCCAGCCGTGTCTCACATAGCTGCGGGCATGCGTGCCGCCAGGGGCGGCACGGGCGGGCGCAGCGGCACCCGGCCAGCGCCGGTGAGCGAAACCCCGGCACCCCGGCCTCAGGCTCAGCCGACGTGCAGCTGGATCAGCCCGGCGCCCACGCTCTCCACCCGCACCCCCGTCAGGTCCCGCACCACCACGTCCGGCCCGTGCACGGCGGCGCGGGCCCCGACTCCCACCACGCGCATCCCGGCCGCCCGCCCCGCCGCGATGCCCGCGCCGGAGTCCTCGAAGACCACGCAGTCGGCAGGGGCGACGCCCAGCTCGGCGGCGCCCTTCAGGAAGCCCTCGGGGTCCGGCTTGCTCGCGCCGACCGACTCCGCCGTGATGCGTACGGTGGGCAGCGGGAGGCCGGCCGCGGCCATCCGGGCCGTGGACAGGGGCACGTCCGCCGAGGTGACCAGCGCGTGCGGGAGGCCGCTCAGCGAGGCGAGGAAGGCCGCCGCGCCCGGCACCTCCACCACGCCGTCCATGTCGGCGGTCTCCTCGGCCAGCATGCGCGCGTTGTCCGCGAGGTTCTGCTTCACCGGCCGGTCCGGCAGCAGTACGGCCATCGAGGCGTGCCCCTGGCGTCCGTGGACGACCTTCATGACCTCGTCGCCGTCCAGCCCGTGCCGCTCGGACCAGCGCCGCCAGATGCGTTCGACGACGGCGTCGGAGTTGACGAGGGTGCCGTCCATGTCGAGCAGGAGGGCGCGGGCGGTGAGAACGACGGTGGCCGGCATCGGCAGCTCCTAAACGGGCCGGGCGGAGAACAAGGCGGCCCCGCCCGCCGGTCAGGGAAAACGGGCGGGAGCCACTTTGTTTCTCTACGGTACAAAACAGGGGGCGATCCCGCCAGCGCCTTCGCCGACCGTTCACCCACTCTTCAGCTCAGCCCGCGACAGCTCAGCCCGCGATCGCCTCCCACAGGCTCCACACGCCCAGCGCCAGCATCAGCACGGCGGCGATCTGCGTGATCAGCCGCAGCGGCACCTTCTTCATCAGCGCCTTGCCGCCGACGATACCGAGACCGGCCACCGCCCACAGGCCCAGCACGGCGCCCAGGCCCACGGAGATCGGGTCGTCGTAGCGGGCCGCGAGGTTGGCCGTCATGATCTGCGTGAGGTCACCGAACTCGGCGACCAGGATGAGCATGAACCCGGTACCGGCGACCTTCCAGAAGGACTGGTCGGCCGGCTTGCGGATCTCCTCGTCCTCCTCGCCCTTCTTCAGCAGCAGCACGGCCGCGCCGCCGAGGAAGAGCACGCCGGTGAGCGCGTGCACGATCTGCTGCGGGAGCAGGGTCAGCACGCTGCCCGCGGCGACGGCGAGCACGACATGCAGGAGGAAGGCCGCGGCGACACCGGCGAAGACGTACGACGCCCGGTAGCGCGTACCCAGGACGAGGCCGGCGAGGGCGGTCTTGTCGGGGAGTTCGGCGAGGAAGATGACGCCGAAGACGAGCGCCGTCACGGTGATGCTGATCAAGGGTCCTCAATCGGTAGGGGCCGCCCCACCGAGAGTGCTGCACTTCGCATGTGACACACGACACCTCGGCACGGCAGCACACACGGACAACCCGCGCCGCGTACGGCACAGGCGTGCACTGCTTGCCGAAGGTCTCGCTGGCGGCCCCCTGATCGAGGTCCGCCTCCGGGCGCCGGCTCAGACGGGCTGAGCAGTATGTCGACGGTCCGGCGAAGAGCTACTCCCCTTCAACGCCGACCACGATACGTGACCCGGCCATCGACCCCAAGGCCGAGGCTCCCACCTGTGAGTCACGTCGCACACCTTGTCGTGTCATGAACACGTCATTAGTTTCTTACCGAACGCTCACCCATCGGCAACACGGCGGCGCGAGCATTCCCTCGCTCGCGCTCCAACACCCCACCCCCACCAGGGAGTTCGCATGCCGAAGTTCTACGCGCGTCGACGAGTCAGCATACTCGCCGCCCTTACCGGACTCATAGCCTCTGCCGCACTCTTCAACTCCCCGAGCGCCTCCGCCGCCCTCCCCACGCCGGTCAGCGCCTCCACCGCCCGCACCTACCTCGCCTCGCTCACCGTGGCGACCGAGGTCCGCACGGGCTACGACCGGGACCTGTTCCCGACCTGGATCACCATCAGCGGCACCTGCAACACCCGTGAGTACATCCTCAAGCGGGACGGTACGAACGTCGTCACCAACTCCGCCTGCACCGCCACCAGCGGCAGCTGGTACTCCCCCTACGACGGCGCCACCTGGACCGCCGCCTCGGACCTCGACATCGACCACCTGGTCCCGCTCGCCGAGGCCTGGGACTCCGGCGCCCGCAACTGGACCACCGCCCAGCGCCAGGCGTTCGCCAACGACATCACCCGCCCGCAGCTCCTCGCCGTCACGGACAACGTGAACCAGTCCAAGAGCGACCAGGACCCGGCCGAGTGGATGCCCTCGCTCACGTCCTACCGCTGCACCTACGTCCGCGCCTGGGTCCAGGTGAAGTACTACTACGACCTCTCCGTGGACTCCGCCGAGAAGAGCGCGCTCACCAGCTACCTCGCCAGCTGCTGAGAGCCGGAACCTCCCCACGGTCCTCCGTCGTTCCGTACCGTACGGGGCGACGGAGGAGGGGATCGTGGCCGAACTGCGCCTGGGGCCGCTGCTGAGGTACACCGACGGCTCGTCGGCGACCGTCTGGGTCGAGGCGAGCCGTCCGTGCACCGCCGAGGTGCGCTGCCCGGACGGTGCCGGCGGCACCGCGCGCACCTTCCAGGTGGCGGGCCACCACTACGCCCTCGTCCCGGTCACCGGACTGACCCCGGGCACCTCACCGCCGTACGAGGTGATCCTGGACGGCACCCGGGTGTGGCCGCTGCCCGACTCCCGGTTCCCGCCCTCGGTGATCCGCGTCCCGGCGGAGGGCGACCGCCTCGACGTGGTCTTCGGCTCCTGCCGCTGGGCCGCGCCCCCGGCCGACGGCCACGACCCGGTCGGCCCCGACGCCCTCGACAGCCTCGCCGCGCGCCTCGCCGCCGGCGGTGAACGGCCCGACGTGCTGCTGCTGTTGGGCGACCAGGTGTACGCCGACGAGACCTCGGAGGCGACCCGCCGCTGGCTGGCCGCCCGCCGCGGCCTCGCGGACCCGCCCGGCGCCGAGGTCGCGGACTACGAGGAGTACACCCGCCTCTACTACGAGTCCTGGCTCGACCCCGAGGTGCGCTGGCTGCTCTCCACGGTGCCCAGCTGCATGATCTTCGACGACCACGACGTGATCGACGACTGGAACACCTCCGCCGCCTGGCTCGCCGACATGCGGACCACCCCGTGGTGGCAGGAGCGGCTGCTGAGCGGGCTGATGTCGTACTGGGTGCACCAGCACCTCGGCAACCTCTCCCCGGCCGAGCTGGCCGCCGACCCGCTGTACGCCGCCGTGCTCGACTCCCCCGACGGCACCGACGCGTTGCGCGCCTTCGCCGCCAAGGCGGACGCCGACCCCGCCTCGGTGCGCTGGAGCTACCGGCGGGACTTCGGGCGGGTGCGGCTGCTGATGGTGGACACCCGGGCGGCCCGGGTGCTGGACGAGCGGAACCGTTCCATGCTCGACCCCGGCGAGGCCGAGTGGCTGCGCGAACAGGCGCTGGCCGACCGGGAGTCGTACGACCATCTCCTGGTCGGCACCTCCTTGCCCTGGCTGCTGCCGCACCTCATCCACGACGTCGAGACCTGGGACGCGGCGCTGTGCCGGGGTGAACGGGGCGCCCGCTGGGCGGAGTTCGGGGAGCGGCTGCGCCGGGCGGCGGACCTGGAGCACTGGGCGGCCTTCCCGGCGTCCTTCGCGGAACTGGCCGACCTGTTCGCCCGCACCGGTTCCGGCCCGGAGGCGCCCGCGACCATCTGCGTGCTCTCCGGGGACGTCCACCACGCGTACATCGCCGAACCCTCGTGGCCCGCCGGGGCCCCGCTCGACTCCCGTGTGCTGCAACTCACGTGCTCCCCCGTGCACAACTCCGTGCCGGCGACGATACGGGCCGGTTTCCGGTTCGGCTGGAGCGCCCTGGCCCGGTTCCTCGGGCGCCGGTTCGCCCGGCACGGGGGCTGTGCGCGACCGCCGGTGACATGGCGGAAGAGGGGCGGGCCGTGGTTCGGCAACCAGCTCATGACGCTGACGCTGCACGGCCGTTCGGCCCGGCTGCGGCTGGAGCGGGCCCGTCGCGACGGCGGCCTGGAGACCGTGGAGGAGTCCGCCCTCACCACCTCATGAGGGACAACTGCGGCGTGTGGGGCGCGCGTTGGCTTCTGTTAACCGCAACGGCATGATGAGGCGGACCGTCCGCTTCCGATGTTCGCGGATGTCCCGCGGTCATCGGTGCGGGGACGGTCTTCCTGCCCTGCGCACCCACAGCCCGGGAGTCACGTCCTTGTCCTCCTCGCCCCAGGAATCCGTGCCGGTCTCCGTCGCCCTGGTCGGCGCCGGCCCGCGCGGCACCAGCGTCCTGGAACGCCTCTGCGCCTCCGCCCCCGAGCTGCTGCCCCCGGGGCGGCACCTCACGGTCCATGTGATCGACCCCGCGCCGCCCGGCCCGGGCCGGGTCTGGCGGACGGCGCAGTCGGCGGAGCTGCTGATGAACACCGTGGCGAGCCAGGTCACCCTGTTCACCGACGACAGCGTGGACTGCTCGGGCCCGATCCGGCCCGGCCCCAGCCTGCACGCGTGGGCGGCCGGCGAGCTGGGCCCCGACGACTACCCGACCCGCGCCCACTACGGCCGCTACCTGGAGTGGGTGTTCACGAGCACGGCGGCCCGGGCACCGCGGACGGTCCGGATACGGACCCATCGCGGCCTGGCCGTACACCTCGGCGACGACCCCGACGGCCGCCAGACGCTCACCCTCGACGACGGCCGCACCCTGCCCGGCCTGGCGGCGGTGGTCCTTGCCCAGGGCCACCTCCCGGCGACCGCGTCCCCCGAGGAACGCCTCCTGTCCGCCCACGCCGCCCGGCACGGCCTGCGTCACCTCCCGCCCGCCAACCCGGCCGACGTAGACCTCACCCCGATCGCGCCCGGCGAACCGGTGCTGCTGCGCGGCCTCGGCCTCAACTTCTTCGACCACCTGGCCCTGCTGACCACCGGCCGGGGCGGCCGTTTCGCCCGCACCCCCGGCGGCGGCCTGCGCTACACCCCCTCCGGCCGCGAGCCCCGGCTGTACGCGGGCTCCCGGCGGGGCGTCCCGTACCAGGCGCGCGGCGACAACGCCAAGGGCCCGTACGGCCGTCACACCCCGCTCCTGCTCACCCCCGAGGCGATCGCGGGCTTCCGCAAACGCGCGGACTCCGGCGAGGCGCCCGACTTCCTCGCGGAGGTCTGGCCGCTGGTCGCGAAGGAGGTGGAGACGGTGTACTACACCGCCCTGACCGGCGACCCGGAGTTCCCCGAGCGCTTCCTCGCCGCCGACGGCCGGGGCGCGGAGGCGGCCGTACTCGACGCGGCCGGCGTCCCGGAGGCCGTCCGCTGGTCCTGGGAGCGCCTCCAGCGCCCTTACGGGGAGCGGGGGTTCACGGATCCCGCGCAGTGGCGCGGCTGGCTCCTCGGCCATCTGCGCGAGGACGCGGCGCAGGCCGCCCTCGGCAATGTGCGCGGCCCGCTGAAGGCCGCCCTGGACGTGCTGCGGGACCTGCGCAACGAGATACGGCTGGTCGTCGACCACGGCGGCCTGACCGGCCCCTCCCGCCGCACCCACCTGGACGGCTGGTACACCCCGCTCAACGCGTTCCTGTCCATCGGCCCGCCCCGCCGCCGTATCGAGGAACTGACCGCGCTGCTGGAGGCGGGCGTGGTGGAGGTGCTGGGCCCGGGCCTGGAGGTCGGCCGGGAGGACGGCGCCTGGGTCGCGCGCTCGGCCGAGGTGCCCGGCTCGGCGGTCCGGGTGACCACGCTCATCGAGGCCCGCCTCCCGGAGCCCGACCTGCGCCGCACGGCGGACGAACTGCTGGCCGCGCTGGTGCGCGAGGGCGCCTGCCGCCCGCACACGGTCGACGGCCACGAGACCGGCGGCCTGGACGTGACGGCACGCCCCTACCACCTGGTCGACCGCCAGGGCCTGCCGCACCCCCGGCGGCTGGCCTTCGGCGTCCCCACCGAGGGGGTGCACTGGGTGACCGCGGCCGGGGCCCGTCCGGGCGTGGACTCGGTGACGCTGTCGGACGCCGACGCGATCGCCCGGGCGGTGCTGCGTACGGCCGCGGCGGAGGCGGGGACGCCGACGGGCAGGGGCGGCCGTGACACGCCGGTGTCCGTATAACCCTTTGCCGAACTCAAGTGCCCCCCGTGACACTCCTGTCACACCCCCGGCGTACGCTGTATGGCTGTCGTCGGGGGGCGCAACAGGACAATCACGGGGGAACCGTCGTGTGGGAAAGTATGGGGTCGCTGGAGGCCGGGCCCTGGATCTACGCCATGGTGGCGCTCTCCGTGCTGCTTGATGTGTTCCTGCCGGTCCTGCCCAGCGGGGTCCTGGTCATCACCGCGGCGACGGCAGCGGCGGCGGGCACCGGCGCCTCGGCCGGGAAGGTCCCGCACGTCGTACCCGACATCCTGGCGCTGACCTTCTGCGCGGCCACCGCGTCGGTCCTCGGCGACCTGGTCGCCTACCGGCTGGCCCGGCGCGGCGGGGCCCGCCTGGACCGCGCGATCGCCCGTTCCCGGCGGCTGAGCAAGGCGCAGGAACGTCTCGGCGACGCCCTGGCCCGGGGCGGTGGCGCCCTGGTCGTGCTGGCCCGCTTCGCCCCGGCCGGCCGCTCGCTCGTCTCCCTCGGCGCCGGCGCCACCCACCGCAGCGTCCGCGACTTCCTCCCCTGGTCCGCCCTGGCGGGCCTGACCTGGGCGGTCTACAGCGTCGCCCTCGGCTACCTGGGCGCGCAGTGGCTGGGCGCGACCTGGGTGGCGACCGCGGTGTCGGTCGCCGCGCTGTTCGCGGCGGGCGCCGGCGCGGGCTACCTGATGCGAAGACGCCGTCCGGCCTAGGCCGCGCCCTCGCCCGCGGCGCCCCGCACCGCCTGTCCCCGCACCTCCAGCCCGTCCAGCAGCTCGGCGGTGGCCTCGGCGACCGCCGCCACCGCCCGCTCGAACACCTCCCGGTTGTGCGCGGCCGGCGCCCGGAACCCGGACACCTTCCGTACGTACTGCAACGCGGCGGCACGGATCTCCTCCTCCGTGGCCTCCTCGGGCAGCTGGGGCGGACGCAGGGTCTTGATACTCCGGCACATGTCCCCAGTCTCCCGCAGCCCCCCTGCCTCCTGCGAGGATCTTCCCGAGGCGGCCACCGCTCCCGGGGCCGACCGACGAGAGGACAACTCCATGACGCACGAGTCGAACTCACCGCACCCGCCGCGGACCCCGCGCACACCGGGCCCCCGGCTCACCGTCGCCGTCCTGGGCCCCGGCGGCGTCGGCGGCCTGCTCGCCGCCCTGCTCTCCCGCGCCGGCCACCGCGTCCTGTGCCTGTCCGGCGAGGAGACGGCGCACACCCTGCGCACCGGCGGAATCCAGGTCCGCAGCACCGCGTACGGCGACTTCACGGCCCCCGTCGAGGCCGGCACGACCCTCCGGGAACCGGTCGACGCCTGCCTGATCACCGTCAAGGCCACCGCCCTGGACGCGGCGCTCACCCGGATCCCGCCCGCGGCCCTCGGCGGCGCCCTGCTGGTGCCGTTCCTGAACGGCGTCGAACACCCCGCGCTGCTGCGCGCCCGCTACGCCGAGGACCGGGTGGCGCCGTCCGTGATCCGCGTCGAGTCGACCCGGGTGGCCCCGGGTCTGGTCGAACACACCAGCCCCTTCGCGGAGATCGACCTGACCGGCGCCAAGGTCCCCCGCCCCCGTCTGGACTCCCTCGCCGAGGCCCTCACCGCCGCCGGCCCCGCCACCCGTGTCCTGGAGGACGAGACCACGGCCCTCTGGGCGAAGATGTCCTTCCTCGCCCCCCTCGCCCTCCTCACCACCCGCTACGCCCTCCCCCTCGGCGAGGCCCGCACCCGGCACCGCGAGGAACTGGCCTCGCTCCTCGCCGAGACCGCCGCGGTCAGCCGCGCCTGCGGCGCCCCCGTCGACCCGGCCCAGGCCCTGGCCCGCTACGACGCCTTCCCGCCCGCCATGAAGTCCTCGATGCAGCGCGACGCCGAGGCCGGCCGCCCGCTCGAACTCGACGCGATCGGCAGCGCCCTGCTGCGCGCGGCGGACCGGCACGGCGTCCCCGTGCCGGTGACGGCCCGGATCGTACGGGAGTTGCGCGCGGCCGCCCGTTAGGCGGTGTGCCGCCCGGGGGTCCGGGCCGCGGCGAGGAAGGCGGCCATCTTCTCGCGGCTCTTGACCCCCGGCGCGGTCTCGACGCTGCTGGAGACGTCCACGCCGTAGGGGCCGAACTCCTCGATCACCGAAGCCACGTTGTGCTCGTCGAGGCCGCCGGCGATCACCACCCGCCCGGGCAGCTCCCGGACCCAGTCGGGGATGTCCGCGAACACACCGCTGCCCGCGCTGGCGTCGTAGAAGAAGTACTGCAGGGCCTCCGGCTTCTCGGGCGGGCTGCCGGAGGCGAGGGCGAGGTTCGGGATGTCGGCCGTCTCGTAGATCTGGACGGTGTCGACGTGCTCGGCGACCCCGGCCGTCTCGGCGTGGGTCAGGGCCACGGCGAAGACCGGGATCCGCCCCCGGGCGTACCCGGCGAGCTGCACGGCGCGCTCGGGCGGGCAGTACCGCTTGCTCTTCGGGGTCACGACGATCCCGATCGCGTCGTACCCCAACTCCACCGCCCAGTCGATCTGCTGCTCCTGGGTGAGCCCGCACACCTTCACGAACGTCGGCTGCTGCCCGCTCATCCTTCTCCTTCTTCCGTTCTCCCGCGTCGCGGGCTCAGGGCGCGTACCCACGCAGCAGGAACGCGACCGTGTCGTCCAGGCTCTGTTCGATCCGCTCCGGGGGCAGCGCGCCGGTGGTGGCGAGGGTGCCGAGGCCCTGCAACGCGGCCATCAGCGGCAGGGCGACGCGCTCCACGGGCCCCTCGCGGACCTCGCCCCGGCGCTGCCCGTGCTCGATCAGCCCCGAGGCCACGGCGGACAACCGCCGGGTGGCCGCGGTCAGTTCGCCGGAGGCGTCGGCGTCGTACTTCGTCGTGTACATCAGGTCCAGCAGGGCCGCGTTGCCGGCGGTGAAGGCGAGGTAGCCGCGGGCGAGCGCGGCGAGCCGGTCCGCGAACGCCTCGCCGGCCCGCTCCACCGCCCCCGTCAGCACGGCCGTGAGCCGGTCGAACCCCTCCAGCGCCAGCGCGTCCAGCAGCGCCTGCTTGTTCCGGAAGTGCCGGCTCGGCGCCCCCGGGCTGACCCCGGCCTCACGGGCCAGCTCCCGCAGCGACAGCGCCCCCGGCCCCTTCTCGCGCAGCCCCTGCTCGGCATGGCTCAGCAGCGCGGCACGGAGGTCTCCGTGGTGGTAGGGGCGGGTCTTCATGCGGATCACCCTACCTCTATGTGATCGATACCTACATTGTAATCATTGACTACATTGTATTCACTGAATACATTGACGCCATGACCAAGCCTTCACACACCACCGCCCTCCCCGCCCTCCTCGACCTCCCCGACCTGACCGGCCGCACCGCCGTGGTCACCGGCGCCAACAGCGGCCTCGGCCTCGCCACCGTCGACGGCCTGGCCCGCGCCGGCGCCCATGTCGTCCTCGCCGTACGGGACACCGACCGCGGCGAGGACGCCGCCCGCACCGTCACGGACGCCCGCGGCACCCTGGAGGTGCGCCGGCTGGACCTGGCCGACCTCGCCTCCGTCCGCCGGTTCGCCGAGGACTGGCACGGGGACCTGGACCTGCTCATCAACAACGCGGGCATCATGAACGTCCCCGAGTCCCGCACCAAGGACGGCTTCGAGACCCAGTTCGGCACCAACCACCTGGGCCACTTCGCCCTGACGAACCTGCTGCTGCCGTACCTCACCGACCGCGTGGTGACCGTCGCCTCCAACGGCCACAAGGTCCCCGGCACCCGGATCCGCTTCGACAACCTGGACCTGGCCGGCGAGTACACCCCGGTCCGCGCCTACGCCCAGTCCAAGCTGGCCAACCTCCTCTTCACCCTGGAGCTGCAGCGCCGCCTCACCGCCGCCGGCTCCCCCGTCCGCGCCCTGGCCGCACATCCCGGCCACGCCACCACCGGCCTCCAGCGCCACGACCGCAGCCCCGGCCGCCGCGTCCTCATGCGGGCGATGAACCGCCTCGTCGGCCAGGACGGCACGGCGGGCGCCGCCAAGACCCTGTACGCCGCGACCCGGGACCTCCCCGGCGGCTCCTACGTCGGCCCCGACGGCCTCGGCGAACAGCGCGGCGCCCCCACCCTCGTCGGCCGCTCCGCGGCGGCGGGCGACCCCGACACCGCCCGCCGCCTCTGGACGGTCTCCGAGGAACTGACCGGCACACCCTTCCCCGAACGACTCCGCACACCCAGCCCCCACGCCTGACCCCCCACCGCCACCACCGGCGTCACGACCGCCGCGCCACCCCGGCGACGGGGCGTATTCGGGGGATCAGCGCCGGGACACGGGCGCGGTAGGCGTCGTACGAGGCCCCGAACAGCCCGGCCATCAGCCCGTCCTCGATCCGGACCCGGCGCAGCAGCCACGGCACGGCGACCGCCAGGACGGCCGTCCAGACACCGAAGCCGCAGGCCAGCATGGCGCCGACGACCAGCCCGAGCAGCCCGGTGTAGATGGGGTGACGGACCAGCCGGTACGGCCCGTCCGTGCGCAGCTCGTGGTGCTCCTGGACCGTCGGAACACTCGCCCACATCGTGCCCAGCACCCACCGGGCCCACAGCAGCAGCCCGGTGGAGGCGACGGCGATCAACGCCCCCAGCAGCGCCAGCTCCGGCTGCCAGTACCGCAGCTGCCGCCAGAACCCCCCGGAACGCCCGACCGCCCACGAGAACACCCACGCACCCGCCACCAGCAGCACCCGCCGCGGCAGCGTGCGACGCAGCCCCCGCACCCAGCCGCGCACACCGGCCCGGCTCTTCACACCGAAGTAGACGGCCCCCGCGATCCAGGCCACGACGAAGACCAGCACGCAGACATAGGCGACAGCGACCAGCGCCGAGTGAAGTGAACCCATGCCCCAAGGCTCCCCCGACCACCCAACCGGTCACCAGCACCCACGGGTCGATGGAGAACCCTCCACCCACAGATGGAGACCCCCGACGACCGGCGCCCCCGAGCCTCGAACACATGAACCCCACGAACAAGCTCGCCACCCAAATTCGAACAGGCGTACCATTGCCGCGTGGCTGCGACCTATGACTTTCCGAGTGACCTCCTCGCCGGTCAGGAGGAGCTGCATCAGGTCCGGGCCGAGTTGTCGGCCCTGCTGAAGCGGCTCCCCTGGTCGGTCGAGCCGCTGGACGGATTCAGCGACAAGGGCGGCTGGCGCAAGGTGGAGCGCCCCGCCTCCCCGGGCTGGACCGACGACCAACAGGCGGAGGTGGAGAAGCTGCGCCGCCGCGAGCACGAACTCGCCGTGTTCGTCAGCGGCCACCGCTTCTGGGCGGACGTCACGGCACCGGACCGCATGGACGCCCGAAGCCGCCTCAAGCACGCGCACAAGGAGGACTGACAACACGAGAAGACCCCGGCCGCAACAGCCGGGGTCTTCTTGTCGTCTTCCTGACGTGGGCGCGGACGGTTTCGAACCGCCGACATGCTGCTTGTAAGGCAGCCGCTCTACCCCTGAGCTACGCACCCGGGACGAGTCGACAGCCTACATTGCCCGAGGCACTGCCCCGCAAACACGTATCCGGGCTGTTCTGTTCTCACAAACCGCGAACTGACCGGCCCGTGTGTTCGTCTTCCCCGGGTGGGACAATGTCATCACCGCCAGAACACTGGGCGCACCGCGGCACGGGAGAGGGAAGTGACGGCGACATCGGCGACACCCGGGCAGTCGTATTCACCTCCCCCACGCTCCAGGCTGCTCCGGGACTCCCTCACCCTGGTCGCCCTGCCGCTGCTGGCCGTCCTCGTGGTCCCCGGTGCGTTCGCGGGTGGGGGGACGCGGCGGTGGTTCGGGGGGCGGGCCGAGGGGCAGCGGGTGGAGGCGCAGGCGGCGAAGGACGCGGCGGCGGCCGCGTTCTACGAGCTGGACAGCGCCCAGCGGGATCTGCGGATCTCCATAGAGACCATCTCCGCGGTCGACGACTCGCCGGCGGCCCGTCGGGCCGTGGCCGACTTCGGGGCGCTGGGGCAGCGGATCGACGAGGTCAGCAATCGGTACATCCAGGCGATCGACGCCTATGACCTGGACCGGGACGACCTGGAGGCGTCGACGGCGTCCCGGGCGCGCGGGGAGCTGAACCGGGCCAAGGACGAGCTGGTCGGGGTCAAGCGGGAGCTGGACCGGTTCGGGGAGTCGCTGGGGCCGCTGCTCGGCAAGGCCGAGACGCAGCTGGCGCGGCTGGCGCCGGCCGTGGAGCGGGCCCGGCAGGCGCTGCTGGCGGCGAGCAACGCGCTGGACGCCGTGCGGGAGACCCGGCTCCGGGCCGATGACCTGGCGGCCCGGCTGGCGGCGCTGTCACCGGAGCTGACGAAGCTGAACCAGGGGGCCGGACAACACGGTGTGCAGGCGACGCTGGAGCGGGCCGGGCGGGTGCAGCGGGAGGCCGAGGCGATCCGGGTCGAGGCGGAGCGGCTGCCGGAGCGGGCCGCCGAGATCGATCACCGGCTGGTGAGTCTGCGGACCCGGGCGCAGGCGTTGACGACCCGGGCCGGGCAGGTCGATCCGGTGCTGAGCGAGCTGCGGCGGCGGTTCTCGGCGGCCTGCTGGCAGGATCTGCAGCAGGTGCCCCGGCAGGCCGTGGAGAACGTCCGGCAGGCCGAGCTGAAGCTGACGGAGGCGCAGGCCGCGCGGGACGCGCAGAAGTGGGCGGACGCCACGTCGCTGCTGTCCACCGTGCGGGCGCTGCTCAACAGTACGGACGAGGCGGTGTCCGCGGCCGGTGACCGGCTGGGGCGGCTGAACGCCGTACAGAAGGATCCGCAGGCGGAGATCGATCGCACCAGGTTCGCGATCCGGGACGCGCAGCGGCTGGCGATGGCCGGGCGGACCAGTCCCGATCCGCGGCACGCGCGGCCGCTGGACGACGCGGTGGCGCGGCTGGACCGGGCGGTCGGGACGCTGGAGGGGCGCCACCCCGACTACTGGCATTTCCTGACGGAGACGGAAGCGGTGCGGCAGGGCGTGGCGCGGGTGGTCGGGCAGATCCGGGAGGACCGGGGCACCGGGCATCCGTGAGCCGTTGCCGAGCGGTCGGCGCGGGCGGATATTGGGTAGGCGACCCGCACTCGACAGCAGGAGGCGGACATGGCCTCACACGTGACGCACCCGGGGACGCGGCGGCGGAAGATCGATTTTGACGAGGCGTTGCCCGTCGATCACCGTCTGAACCGGGTCTACCGGATCGGGGCGGGCCTGATGGGCCTGTTCCTGCTGGCCTTCGGGATCCTCGGGCTCACCGACAACATCGGTTTCTTCGACACGGGCGGGAACACCGCGATCGGCCTGAACACCAACGGTTCGCTGAGCGTGCTGTCGATCTGTGTCGGGCTGCTGCTGTTCGTCGGGATGGTGATCGGCGGGAACTTCGCGTCGACGCTGAACATGGTCCTGGGGGTGCTGTTCATCCTGAACGGCTTCCTGTTCCTGGGCCTGCTCGGCACGGACTCGAACTTCCTGGCGTTCAGGATCCAGAACGTGCTGTTCAG
The DNA here is from genome assembly GCF_043201555.1 of Streptomyces sp. NPDC048288. Lineage (NCBI taxonomy): Bacteria > Bacillati > Actinomycetota > Actinomycetes > Kitasatosporales > Streptomycetaceae > Streptomyces > Streptomyces sp. NPDC048288. The sequence continues at coordinate 533,580 of NZ_JBICZD010000001.1, read as the reverse complement.
TTTTGTGGTGGGGCTGGTGCTGATGGTGTTCGGGATGTACGGCAGGGTCAGTACGAACCTGCCGCACGACAACCCGTACTGGCGGGCCCGCCACCCCGAGGCGGAGCAGCGGGCCGAGATCACCGGTGATCAGGTGCGGTAGGCGTAGTAGTACGCGTTCGGGTACGACGCGATGAGGCTCGCCAGCGACCTGCGGTAGGTGTTGTTGGAGTGGTACGTGACGTACGGGACGCCGTTGCTCTTGTACGTCACGATCATCGTGTGGTCCTTCGAGCCGTCCCGGTCGAAGTCGACCTGGATGACGTCGCCGACCTCGGCCTGGTAGACGTTGGCGAGCGGGGTGGTCCGCTTGGAGTTCTGGGCGAACCAGGACCACTCGTTGACGCCGACGAACGAGTCCGACTGGATGTCGGCGTTGCCGAACCACTTGGTGTAGTCGTAGACGTAGCCCGGGACGTGCTTCCAGCCGCCGGCCTTCAGGGACTGGCTGACGAAGTTGGTGCAGTCGCCGCCCGCTCCGTGGCCGTTGAAGTCCGGGTAGTCCGTGTTGTAGTTGTTCCAGTACTTCTCGGCGTAGGTGGCCATCGCCTTGTAGTCGTACGTGCCGCCGGTCAGCGTCTTCGGTACGGCCACCGGGTTGCGGGTGGTGGCGGCGCGCGGGGCGTCCGGCGTGGTGTTGCCGTCGTCGCCGGTGGCGGGCGCCTTGACCGCGGGCTTGGACAGGGTGTTGACGGCGAGGCCGCCGTCGTCCGTGTCCTTGATGGTGGTCAGCTGCCAGGTGCCCCGCTGGTCGGCCTTGAAGGTCAGCTCGTGGTGGGCCTGGAAGCCGGTGGTCTTCGGCTCGCTGCCGGTGGCCTTCGCGTAGGTCAGCGTCGTGGTCTCGGTGACGTCGGCCTTGGCGGTGCGGCCGGTGACCCGGGTCGCGTCGAGCGTGACCTTGGTGCTGGCGGTGCTGTACGTCTCGCCGGCCTTGGCGATGCGGCTCTGGCGGCCGCGCAGCTGGGTCAGCGCGGAGTCCTCGTCGCGCGACTGCGTGCTGGAGAGCCGGACGTCGCCGGAGAAGCGGGACGTCTGCTGCTTCTTCGAAGCCCCCTGGACCAGAGCCTGGGTGCGGTCGGTGAAGACCGCGTCGGCCAGCTTCTGGAAGGTCGCCTTGGTCGCGGCGTCCACGGTCGGGTCGTCGACGACGGCCGCTCCCGCACTCCAGTTGGGCACGAGGGCGACGCCGGCGACGACCGAGGCAGCCGCCGCCGTGACTATGGCCGTACGGCTCCGCTTACGGCTCAGTTTTCTGGATTTCAATGGTGTTCCCCTCTACGCCGGTACACCTACCGGGCGACGGCATCTTCGCACGACGTGTGTGACTCCTGTGAAGGGGGTTGCAGAACTGGAATCAGCCCTCCGCGCGCCTCACTTGACGATCGAGGACCAGTCCGCCGGGGCCTGTGCCGGGTCCAGGGAGCGCAGCCGGGCCAGGGTCTCCGGGTCCTGGGCGTCGAGCCAGTCGGAGAGCTCCTTGAAGGACACGCACTTGACGCCCTTCTTGGTGCATATCTTCGGGACGACCTGGTCGATGGCCTTCATGTAGATGCCGCCGTTCCAGTTCTCGAAGTGGTTGCCGATGAACAGCGGGGCGCGGCTGCCGTAGTAGACGCGGTTGAAGCCGTTCATGTAGGCGTCGACGGTCTGCTGTTCCCAGGTGGCGTACTGGGAGGGGTCGCCGTCGGTCTCGCCGTTGGACTGGTTGTAGAGGAAGTTGAAGTCCATCGAGAGTGACTGGATCTTGTCGCCGTACGGCACCATCTGCAGCGGGAAGTTCCAGAGGCCGTCCTTCTTGGAGGGCCATATCTGGAGGTCGCCGGGGGAGCTGGCGTCGTACTTCCAGTTGTAGCCGTACTTCTGGAGGGCCTTGAGCAGGTTGGGCTGGCCCTCCAGGCAGGGGGCGCGGCCGCCGACGACCTCCTGCTTGAAGTCGAAGGGCAGGGCGGGTATGTCCTTGAAGCCGGTGTTGGTCTTCCAGTTCTCGGTGAACTCGAAGAACTGGTCGATCTCGCTCTTCCACTGGGCGACGCTCCATTCGCCGCCGCCCTTGGCCTCGCAGAAGTGGCCGTTGAAGTGGGTGCCGATCTCGTTGCCCTGGTTGTACGCCTCGCGGAGCTGCTCCAGGGTGGTGCGTATGTGCGCGTCGGTGGCGTAGTCGATGGCGGCGTCGCCGGGCTGGTGCATGGGGCCGGTGTAGAGGGTCTTCTTGCTCTTGGGCAGCAGGTAGATGCCGGTGAGGAAGAAGGTCATGTGGGCGTTGTACTCCTTGGCCATCTCCCGGTAGTGCGAGAAGAGTTCGTCGTCGCCCTGGAGCGCGCCGTCCCAGGAGAAGACGACGAACTGGGGCGGCTTCTCCCCCGGCTTGAGCTTCTCGGGCTTCAGCTGGTCCTTCTGCGGTCCGGTGTAGGAGGTGGAGCCGTCGCCGAGGATCTTGGTCTTGCCGTCCCACTTGGGCGAGGCCGACGCCGAGGGGCTGGCCTTCTTGGTGCCGGAGGCGGTGGGGGCGGTGTCGTCCTGCTTGGTCAGCACCAGGTAGCCCGCGACGAGGGAGGCGACGACCAGGAAGGCGGCCAGGGTCAGGAACTCCGGGCGGGCTGGACGGCGGTCGCGGGCGGGCGCCTTGCGGCGTCGGCCGCCGGTTGTCGACTTCGTGCGGGGCTTCATGCGCGGCTCATTCTGCGGGTGGGTGGCGTGGGGAGCGTCGGGGCCTTGGTGGTCAGTCAAGGCCCATGGCCTGTGCCCAGACCGTGTACGGGACGTTGTCGGTGCCGGTTCCGGCCAGTCCCTTGAGCGGGAGCGGCTCCAGGGACTTGTTCAGGTCGATGCGGTAGACGACGACCGACGTCGTCACCTTCGAGACCGTGCCGGTGTACCAGGAGGCGGTGTCCTTGTCACTGGTGGCAAGGGTGTCACCCGCCTTTCCGGCCGCCGTGCTGGTGAGCGCGGTGGTCGGATGGGCCAGGCGGAACGATTCGGTGAGGGCCTGCTCGACGTCCTCGGCCACGTCGTCGCGGACCGCGCGGGTCGGCTGCGGGGTGTCCAGGGCGACCCGGTGGCCATTGCGGGTGATCTTGGAGACGGAGTACGGCTCGGTGTGGGTGCCGCCGGCCGCGAACGTGGCGTAGCCGCCCGCCATACGGATCGCGCTGGGCGTGGAGCTGCCCATGGAGAGGGCGGGCACCTGGGCTCCGATGCTGTCGGAGAGCAGCCCGGAGGCGACCGCGGTGGAGCGCACCTTGTCGAGCCCGGTGTCCATGCCGAGCTGCATGAAGGGGGTGTTCACGGACTGGGCGAGGGCCTTGCCCAGGCTGATCTGCCCGTAGGACGTGCCGTTGTCGTTGTTCGCGAAGACCTTCTTGCCGCTGCGGTCCCAGTACGGCCCGTCCGGGGTGGTGACGGGGACCTTGTCGTCGCCGTCGTAGAGCGTCTCGGGGGTGACCTCGGTGGCGGATCCGCCGCGTTGCTTGTGGACGCCGTTCTGGAGGCCGGCGGCGTAGACGAAGGGCAGGAAGGAGGTGCCGGCCGGGACGGTGGTGGAGTTGGACTCGTTGTAGCCCTGTTTACGGTGGTCGGGTCCGCCGTACACGGCGACGATCCGTCCGTCGTCCGAGACCGAGGCGGCGCCGTAGTGGGCGGCCTCGGCCAGTTTGGAGTCGCTCTCCTTGGCCGCCTTGCGCGCCTTGGTGACGGCCTTGGTGAGCGTGTCCTCCTTCTTGCGGTCGAAGGTCGTGTAGATCTGGTAGCCGCCGAGGTCGAACTGTTTGTCCGAGATGTGGGCGGACTTCTTGGCGTACTGCTGGGCGAGTTCGACCAGGTAGTCGCTCTGGCTTCCGGTGTCGTAGACCTTGTTGGTCTCGATCGGCTCGGGGAACTTCTTGTACTTGGCCCGCTCGGTCGCCGACAGTTTGCCGATCTTGACCATCCGGTCCAGGATCCAGGACCAGCGTTCCACCGCCCGCTGGTGGTTGGCCTTGCTGAGCGTCGGGTCGTAGAGCCCGGCCCCCTTGAGCAGCGAGGCGAGCATGGCGGCCTCGCTGGCGTTCAGCTGGCCGACGTCCTTGCCGTAGTAGGCCTGGGCGGCGCGCTGGATGCCGTACGTCCCCCGGCCGAACCAGCTGGTGTTGAGATACCCCTCCAGGATCTGGTCCTTGCTCATCTTGTTGTCGAGCTTGAGGGAGATCATCGCTTCGGTGAATTTACGGCTTACGGTCTGGTTCTGTGTGAGATATACGTTCTTCACGTATTGCTGGGTAATGGTGGAACCGCCCTCGGTGTCCCCCTGGCCGACCGTGCGGTACAAGGCCCGGGCTATGCCTTTGACCGAGATGCCGGGGTCGGAGTAGAAGCTCTCGTTCTCGGCCGCGAGCACCGCCCAGCGCACGTCCACGGGTATGTCCTTGAGCGGCATGTCCTGCCGCTGCACCCAGCCGGTCCGGGCCATCGGCGTCCCGTCGGACCAGAAGTAGACGTTGTCCTGCTGGGTGGCGTACGTGTTGAGGTTGGACGGTATGTCCGTGGTCGCGTAGGCGACGACGAGGAACAGCCCGGTCAGGCCGATGCTCCCGAGGAAGCCTCCCAGCCACTGCCGCCAGGACGGCACCCAGCGCCGCCAGCCGGCCCGGCCGGGCCGCGGGTAGAGCGGGCGCAGCTTGCGCGCGTACGGCGCCAGGGGCGCGAGTCGGGGCCCCACGAGAGCCCGGATCCCCGCCCCCGCCGCCAGCACCCGTTCCCGGGGCGAGAGGCGGGCGCTGCGGCGCCGCTCGGCACGACCGCCGGAGGCCGCCGACTCCTCCTCCGGCTGCCGCTGTTCGGGCACCCTGATCTGCATCGTGACGTCCGCCCGCAGGGCGGCCACGTTCAGGTGCAGGGTCTCGTCATGGGTCGGCGGATCCGACTTCCCGCGCGGCGCGCCCTTGCTCGTACCCGCCTTCACGGCATCGGCCTTCACGGCGTCGGCCTTCTCGGCCCGCTGGGCGTGCAGCTCGTTCCACAGAGCCTCCGCCTTCTGCCGTGCGACCTCCTGCGCACGCTGAGCGTCGTCGCCCTTCTGCCACAGAGCATGCTCCGCGCGCAGGCCGTCGACCTTCAGGTGCAGCGTCGCGTCCGGCTCGAACGGCTTCTTCTTCCTGGAGCCGGCCTGGTCATGGCCGTCCTCCGGGTCGCCCGTCCGCTCCGTTGCGTCCGTCACGACTGCGTCTCCCCTCGCACTCGGTCTTGCGCGCGCGGTTAGACAGGTCGGGTGGACAGGGCCGCGACAGGCGCGGCGCTATGAGCCCCCTCTTCCCCCGGTCTTTTGGCTCCTCGCGGCCAGCTCAAATTATCAGCGATCTTTTCAAAATCTCCGCACAAGTATCGGACAGAAAGGAACACTCATGAAATTCTGAGGTGAAGTGATGCCCGTCACTCCCGCATCACCGGCGTTAGCCTGTTCCCATGCCCCGCTACGAGTACCGCTGCCGCACCTGCGGCGACACCTTCGAACTCTCCCGCCCGATGGCCGAGTCGTCGGCCCCCGCAGCATGCCCTGACGGGCATGAGGACACCGTAAAGCTCTTGTCGGCGGTGGCCGTCGGAGGGACCGCGTCGGCGGCCCCCGCCGGCTCCGGCGGGGGCTGCTGCGGCGGCGGTTGCTGCGGCTAGCCCGCCGTACGGACCGCCTTCAGGAATTCCCGCAGGATTCGCTCTCCGGCAAGGACTCCCCGCTCCGGCAGCGCGGTAATGGCCGGCCCGGCCCACCCGGCGTCGGCCAACTCCCCGTGCCCCGGCCGCCATCCGCGGTCCGCGGCCAGCAGCAGGTCCGCGTCCAGCAGGGAGTCCCCCGCGGCCAGCGTCAGCCCGGCCCCGGTCCTGCGCGCCAGCTCCCGCATCGCCGCGCTCTTGGTCAGCGGCTTCGGTACGGCGTAGATCTTCCGGCCCTGGAGCGACACCGTCCAGCCACGGTTCTCGGCCCACACCGCGAGGCTCTTCACCCACTCCTCGGGCAGCAGCTCCCGCTCCACGACCAGGTAGGCGAAGAGATCCTCGGCGACCCGGTGCTTGCGCAGCCACACCGGGTCGGCGTGCTCCGTCAGATACGCCCGCACCTCGTCCAGCGGCGCGCACTCGTCGGCGAGCCGCGCCAGCACCTGCCCGTGCCAGTCCGGGTCGGACACCCCGTCCACCAGCAGATGCCCGCCGTTGGCGCAGATGGCGTACTTCGGGGCGGGCCCCGGCAGATTGATCCGCTGGTACTGCTTGCGGGTCCGCGTGGTGGTCGGCACGAAGACCGCCGCGTCCCCCAGCTCGGTCAGCAGCTGCGCGGCCGTCTCCGTCAGGTACGACAGCGGCCTGGCCTCGTGCACCTCCACGCAGAGCAGCCGGGGCGCCCGCGCGTCCGGCATGGTCAGCGCCAGCGCGCCCGCCGAGTAGATGAGAGTACGGTCCAGGTCGCTCGCGACGAGCACCGCCATCAGAGGTTCACCGCCTTGCCGTCGGCGCCGGTCGCCCCGCGCGTGTACTTCGGGTGGATCAGCCCGACACAGGTGTACGGCAGCTCGCCGACCTCCTCCACCGGTACCCCTCTCTGCTCCGCCAGCAGCCGCACATGGTCGAGGTCGGCACCCGCCCCGGCCCGCGCGAGGATCTTCCAGGGCACCCGGCGCAGCAGCACCCGGGTGGTCTCCCCCACGCCCGGCTTCACGAGGTTCACGTCGTGGATGCCGTACTCCTCGCTGATCCGCTCGACGGCCGCCCAGCCCTCCCAGCTCGGCGTGCGGTCGGCCACGGCCAGCTCCTTCACGGCGCCGTCCACCGCCTCCACGACCTCGCCGAACCGCGCCACGACCGCGTCCAGGAAGGCCACCGACACATCGGCGCCGGCCAGCTCGCGGTAGAACTTCGCGCCGTGGAAGTCGTTCGGCCCCACCAGGTCGGCCCGCAGCACGGTCCGCGAGATCAGGCCGGAGACGGTCGAGTTGAGGCAGGCGGAGGGGATCAGGAAGTCCTCCCGGGTGCCGTACGTCCGCACGCAGGACCCCGGGTCGGCGAGCACCGCGATCTCCGGATCGAAGCCGCTCACCCCCTCCCGCTCCTCGAACTCCTCGATCGCGTCGGCGAGTTCCCGGGTGATGGCGCCCTTGCCGGTCCAGCCGTCCACGAAGACCACGTCCCGGGGGTCGTGGTGCGCGGCCAGCCAGCGCAGCGCGTTGGCGTCGATGCCCCGGCCGCGCACGATCGACACCGCGTAGTGCGGCAGGTCGAGGCCGTACCGGAACTGCGCCCAGCGGCGCATCAGCACGCCCACCGGGGTCCCGGCGCGGGCCAGCGACACCAGCACCGGCCGCGGCGACCGTTCGGCCAGCACGGTCTCGGTGACGACGCCGACGGCCCGCGCGATCCGGGCGGCCGAGGTCTCCAGGGCGGCGTGGAAGAGCGCCTGGTACCGCTCGCTCGGCTGGTACTCCACCGGCAGCGACTCCGCGTAGTGCGCGCCGCCGCTCTGGATCGCCTCCTCGCGCTCCTCGGTCGGCGCCTCCAGCGTCACGTCCGAGAGGTCCTGGAGCAGCCAGCCGACGTCCTCCGCCGGGTACGAGGAGAAGGCGGGGCCGCGAAGGGGCTCGGGCAGCATGGCGGGGCTCTCTTCGGTCAGCGCGGGGGCGTACGACGGTACAACCGCGAGCAGGACGTGCGGGGCATGCGCGCCGAGCCGGGCCGGCAGGCCGTCGGGCGCGCGCAGTTCGGGGGTGTCGCCGGCCGAGTCGACGAACAGGACGACGGCGTCGAAGCCGGCGCCCGCCACGTTGTACGCGTAGCGGTCGCCGGGGCCGTCGGCGGGGTTGTCGTGGGCCGGGAAGACCAGGCGGCTGCGGATGGCGTAGCCGGGGTCGTCGACGGCCAGCACGGGTGAGCGGGTGGTGGTGGAGTACCGCACCTCGGCGGGCACCAGCGCCTCCAGCTCACGGGCGATCCTGAGGGGGGCGTACATCAGCTCCTCGAAGCCGAGCGTGAGCACGCGGCGGGCGTCGGGGGGAAGCGCTTCGGCGACCCGGGCCGCCATCAGGGGGAGGGCCGACTCCAGGCGTGCGCGGTGGGCGGGGGTGAAGCCGTGCCGTCCGCCGTCGGGGAGGCCGGGGGGCCAGTGCAGGTCGACGCGGGTGAGGTGGGGGGTGGTGCGGTTGTCGGGTGCCTGCGGGTGGGTGGGGGTTGGGCGCGCAGTTCCCCGCGCCCCGGGGGGGTTGGGCGCAACGCCCTCAAGGGGCGCGGGGAACTGCGCGACCGGCCCCGACGGCGCCGCACCCGAACGACCGCCTGTCGCGGCACTCTCTTCGTACCGCGCCACCAGTTCCTGGCCCTTTTCCAGGACGCCCTCGGGCAGCTTCACGGTCCCCGAGGCCGCCGCCACCAGGTCCACCCGCGCGTTGATCTCCTCGGCGAACGCCGTCAGGCGCCCCGCGTCGGCAGGCGAGCGCATATCGACCAGAGCCACCACGACGTAACGTTTCCGCGGGTAACGGGCATGGAGGTCCCTGATCGTGTTCAGGACCGTGTTGCCCGTCGAGAACTCGTCGTCGACCAGGACCAGCGGGCCCTCACCGGACAGCAGGGCGGGGTCCTCCGGCAGGAGCAGGTGCGAGGTGGCGTGGGAGTGGGACTCCTCGAAGCCGCCCGCCGGGGTCACCCCCGGCACCGGGCGGCGCGTGGAGTGGAGGTAGGGGGCGAGGCCGATGCCGTCGGCGACGGAGTGGCCGAGGCCGGTCGCCGTCTCGGCGTAACCGACGACCACCGCCCGCGCCGCCTCCCCCTCACCGAGCAGGTCCCGCACCCGGCGGCCGAGGGCGAAGCCATGCCCGTACACCACCGACGGCGACTGCGGGACGTGCTTGCCGAGGACGTTGGAGACCAGCAGGTGGGCCCGCTTCGGGTTGCGGCGCAGGGCGAGGCCGAGGAGGGCCGTCAGGCCGTCGTCGCCCACGAGTTCGACGCCGAGCCGTTCGGCGACCCAGCTGCCGGACCAGTCCCCGTTGTTCGCTGCGATGTTCATGCGTTCCTTGTGTCGTCCCCTAGAACCCGTCACCCGGGTATTCCGGCGGCGAGCAGCTCCACGAAGCCGACGTCCTCGTTGGCGACGCCGAACACCTCGGCACGGAGCATGGTCCGCTCGGCCCAGGCGCGGTGCGGCTTCACCTCGTTCATCTTGTTCGTGTACGCCGAGCGAAGTACACCCCCGCCGCCCCGTTCCGGCCGCAGGATGTCCTGGGCGTCGGAGAACTCCTCGTGACTGACCACGGACAGCGCGTGCACGGGGATGACATGGGACGGGTGGATACAGGTCTTGCCGAGCAGGCCGTTGGCCTGGTCGAGGGAGATCTCTCTCAGCAGGCCGTCCATGGCGTGCTCGATGAGCCGCTCGCGCAGTTCCACGGCCTGCTCCGCCAGGAAGGGGCTCTGCCGCAGCATCGGCTTGAACATGCGCTCGGGGACCCGGAAGTACTCCCAGACCGGCCCGGTCACCGTGAACCCGGTGCCGTCGGCCCGCCCCAGCATGTTCACCACGTCGGCGATGACGGAGGCGATGATCTGGACGTCGTAGGCGGTCATGTCGGGCGCCCGCCGCAGCCCGTAGGAGGAGCAGAAGTCGGTGACGCCGAGCCGCAGCGCGAGCACCTTGTCGCGGTACTTGTCGACGGCACGGGCGATGCCCTCCAGGGCGTCCACCCGCGTCTCCCGGTACATCAGCTCGGGCGTCTCCAGGACGGGCATCCCGAAGAGCCGGCGCCCGCTGCGCGTGGAGGCGCCGTCCAGGGCCTGCAGGAAGGGGATGCCGCGTTCCTCGGTGAACTTCGGGAACACGAATCCGGACAGCAGCGACACGCTCCCGCCGAGCCGTCGTACGAGATCGGGGATCTGCTCGGGCTCGCGCACCCGGATGAAGAGCAGCGGCAGCTCCACGCCCGCGCGCTCGCGCTCGGCCAGGTCGGCGAACTGCCGGACCAGGTTCTCCTCGCCCGCCGGCACGTCCTCGTCACCGATGGAGTCCTCCAGGCACAGCACCATCGAGACCACGCCGATCCCCGCCTGTTTGACGATGTCGTCGGCGAGCCGCGGCCGGGTGGCCGGGCTGTACAGGGTGGCGCCCAGGGCCGCGGAGAGCAGCCGGGCCGGGGAGTCGGCGGTGAACCCGCACGGCTCCTGGTGGAAGAGGCGCTGTCGCACCTCTGGTGCGATGTGCCCGAAATGACGCATAGAACTCCCCCGTGGCGTGGGCCTTGCCTGTGAAATGGGTAAAGGGTGGCCGGTAATAGTACGTACAAAGCCATGTCGGAGGTTCCCGCAGGGCATGAATTTCAGGTAACCCGCCTGTGTCGGTCGCGAGGCCCCCCGCGTTGTCGTGACCAGGACCGAGAGGGCAGGATGACCGCATGACGCACGCGATGTTGAAGGGCTCGAACGTCCCGGTGGAAGCGGGCACGGTCCGGGCCGTGCTGCGCTGGACACCCGGGCAGGGAGTTCCGGACGTCGACGCCTCGGCGCTGCTCCTCGGCCCCGACGGTCGTGTGCGCTCCGACGAGGACTTCGTCTTCTACAACCAGCCCCGGCACCCCTCCGGGAAGGTCTGGCGGCTCGGCAAGAAGCGGGTGGCCGAGGGCCTCACCGACACGATCCAGACAGATCTGCCCGGTGTCGAGCCCACGGTCGGCCGAATCCTCCTGGTCGCATCGGCGGACGGCATCCCGTTCGAACACGTACCCGCCCTGCGCATCCTGCTGTACGACGCCACCACCCCGGACGCCGAACCGCTGGCCCATTTCGACATCAAGCCGGAGACCGGCGCCGAGACGGCCCTGATCTGCGGCGAGCTGTACCGCAGGGGCGAGGGCTGGAAGTTCCGCGCGCTGGGCGAGGGCTACAGCAACGGCCTCAAGGGCCTGGCCACGGACTTCGGCATCTCCGTGGACGAGTCGGAGGCGATGGAGGAGCCGTCGGCCTCCATGCCGCTGCCCCCCGAGCAGCCGACCACGGTCCCGGCCCAGCCCGCCTACGGCTACCCCCAGCCCACCTCACCGGCCCAGCCCCCGGCCTACGGCTACCCCCAGCCCGCCTACACCCAGCAACAACCCCAGTCGGGCTACGGCTACCCCCCACCGGCCCCCATCCCGGCGGCAACGGTCCCCAACACGGACTTCCGCCTGCCGCCCCAAGGCCCACAATTCATCGGCCGGTGACTTTCCCTAGGTAGGGGCGCGGAGCTGTATCAATATGCGGCTCCGCCGCGTGGGCGCGACCACGGCGATCTAACGCTCCGCCTTCGCCTTGTACCCCCGCCCCCACTGCAACCCCCACCCGTACAGCCGGTCCAGCTCCCCCTGGAACCCGTACACGAACTTCACCTCGCGCCGGACGACCAGCTCCCCCTTCACGTTCTCGATCATCACCACCGCACACGACCGAGCCTGCGGATGCCGCTCGTCGAGGCCTATCTCGATCCGCGGCCCGTTGCTCGGGTACAGCGTGACGATCGCGTGGGTGCGGTCGAACGCCGGCGTCTGGTCGTAGATGTACACGAACACCAGCAGCCGCTTGATGTCGTCCCGGTGATCAAGGTTGATGTACATCGTCTCGCCGGACGCGGACCCGAACCGGTCGTCGCCGCTGAGCTTGACGTACGGCGGCGCGTTCACGTCCCCGAGCAGGCCGCCGAGCGGCTGCACGACCCCCTTGGACCCGTCGGCCAGCTCGTACAGCGCCCCGAGGTCGAGGTCGACGTTGACCATGCTCTGCCCGTGCCCGATCACCTCCGGCGGCCTGAGCGCCTTGAAGGGGTGCCGGAACAGACTCGTCTTCTGTTCGCTGTCGAAGTCGGACGTCCGCATCCGCCAGCTCAGGTTGACCCGCAGGTTGCCGGTGGCGGCGCCCTGCTTCGTGAGGGACACCTGCTGATGCCGTTTGGTGAGCTCGATGGAGTTGGACGCGGCGCTGCCCGAGTCGAACTCGGCCGCCCTGCCGCCCAGCAGCCCGTCGAAGAAACCCATTCCCGCCCCCAGAGACTCCCGCCGACGCCCGGGGGCGGCCGACCCGGTCGGCCGCCCCCATCAGAGCGTTCCTCGTCCAGAAGGGTGTCACACCCTCCTTTTCGGCCTGTCAGACGCCGGACGAGACCTCAGCCTTCTCGTCCGCTCCCGCTTTTCCCTCGGCGGCCGCCAGTCGCTGGTTGCGGCGGACGGAGGACCAGAAGGACCAGCCGATCAGGACGACGCCGACGAGACCGGTGATGACCTCGTTGATCTGGTACTGGATGGTGACCATCAGGATGACGGCCAGCGCGCCGATCGCGTAGTGGGCGCCGTGCTCCAGGTAGACGTAGTCGTCCAGGGTGCCCTGGCGGACCAGGTAGACGGTGAGCGAGCGGACGTACATGGCGCCGATGCCCAGGCCGAGGGCCATCAGGACGATGTCGTTGGTGATGGCGAACGCGCCGATGACGCCGTCGAAGGAGAAGGACGCGTCCAGGACCTCGAGGTAGAGGAACATGAAGAACGCGGCCTGGCCGGCCAGCACCACCGGCGACTTCTTCTTCCCGGTGCGTTCGGCCTCCTCCTCTTCCTCGTGCTCGCGTTCCTCCTCGGCCTCCAGTCGGTCCTCGAAGAACCCGGAGAGACCGCCGACGATCATGTAGGTGATCAGGCCGGCGATACCGGCGATCAGGACCGTCTGCGCCTTGTCGGTGTGGCCGCCGCCGTGCTGGTGGGCGTGGGTGGCGAAGGTGAAGGCGGTGATGAGCAGGACGATCAGGGCGATGCAGACCGCCAGCATGTCGACCTTGCCGAGCTTCGCCAGCGGGCGCTCGATCCAGCGCAGCCACTGGATGTCGCGGTCCTCGAAGATGAAGTCGAGGAAGATCATCAGCAGGAACATGCCACCGAAGGCGGCGATCGCCGGGTGGGCGTCGGTGACCAGTTCCTGGTAGCGGTCCTTGTTGTTGAGCGCGAGGTCGACGGCCTCGATGGGGCCCATCTTGGCGGTGACCGCGACGATCACGACGGGGAAGACCAGCCGCATGCCGAAGACCGCGATGAGCACGCCGATGGTGAGGAAGATCTTCTGCCAGAAGGCGTTCATCTTCTTCAGGATTCCGGCGTTGACGACCGCGTTGTCGAACGACAGGGAGATTTCCAGGACGGCGAGGATCGCGACGATGCCGAAGGCCTCCCACCCCCCGTAGAAGACCGCGGCGACCAGGCCGAGCGCGGTGATCGCGAACGACCAGCCGAAGGTTTTCAGAAGCACTGGCTACCCAATCTTGTGTGTACGGGTCTCGCTCGCGCCGTACTCGGCTTTACCTACTGTTGACCACGCAGTCTAGAGGCCACCGGTGTCCTGCGGGGGTGTCGGGCCCCACATCCGGACTATGAAGGTGCTAGGAGACGTTCACGCCGAAGTCGAGGGCGATGCCGCGCAGGCCGGAGGCGTAGCCCTGGCCGACGGCCCGGAACTTCCACTCGCCCTGGTAGCGGTAGAGCTCGCCGAAGATCATGGCGGTCTCGGTGGAGGCGTCCTCGCTGAGGTCGTAGCGGGCGAGCTCCTGGTTGTCGGCCTGGTTGACCACGCGGATGAACGCGTTGGAGACCTGGCCGAAGGTCTGGCCGCGCTCGTCGGCCATGTGGATCGAGACCGGGAAGATGATCTTCTCGACGTTGGCCGGCACCTTCGGCAGGTCGACCAGAATCGATTCGTCGTCGCCCTCGCCCTCACCGGTGAGGTTGTCGCCGGTGTGCTCGACCGAGCCGTCGGGGCTCTTGAGCTGGTTGTAGAAGACGAACCACTCGTCGCCGAGGACCCGGTTCCCGGCGTCGCACAGCAGCGCGCTGGCGTCCAGGTCGAAGGGGGCGCCGGTGGTGGAGCGGGCGTCCCAGCCGAGTCCGATCATGACGTTGGTGAGGTTCGGTGCGGCCTTGGAGAGGGAGACATTGCCTCCCTTGGCGAGCGTGACGCCCATGGTGATGGTCCTCCCCTAGCGGTGTTTCTCCGGTTGTCCTGCGCGTCCGGCGCCGACCGTAAACGGTGCGGCGCCGGACAGAGCGGACTTTCGAACGCCCACGGGCGTTCGCCTGGCTCAGACGTTGACGCCGAAGTCCTGGGCGATGCCGCGCAGGCCCGAGGCGTAGCCCTGGCCGATGGCGCGGAACTTCCACTCGGCGCCGTTGCGGTACAGCTCGCCGAAGACCATCGCGGTCTCGGTCGAGGCGTCCTCGGACAGGTCGTAACGGGCGATCTCGGCGCCGCCGGCCTGGTTGACGACGCGGATGAACGCGTTGCGGACCTGGCCGAAGGACTGCTGGCGGTTGTCGGCGTCGTAGATCGACACCGGGAACACGATCTTGTCGACCTCGGCCGGGACACCGGCCAGGTTGACCTTGATCACCTCGTCGTCGCCCTCGCCCTCACCGGTGAGGTTGTCGCCGGTGTGCTCGACCGAGCCGTCGGGGCTCTTGAGGTTGTTGAAGAAGACGAAGTTCTGGTCGCTGGCGACCTTGCCCGCCGTGTCCAGCAGCAGCGCGCTGGCGTCCAGGTCGAAGTCGGTGCCGGTGGTGGTCCGGACGTCCCACCCGAGACCGACGAGGACCGCGGTCAGGCCGGGGGCCTCCTTCGTCAGCGATACGTTGCCGCCCTTGCTGAGGCTGACTCCCACGAGTCCTCCCATGTCGTGTCAGGGGCGGGGAGCCCCCGTCGTGCGTCGGATACCGGATCAACGTCTCGATCCTAGTGACGGGTTCCCGCGCCTCGCAGGCCCTGGACCCCGAAGAATTACCGGGTGTCGGCCGTCCCGACCCCTAGGGGTTCGCCCGGGGCCGCACGGGCCGGGCGGTTCAGAGCGCGTCCAGCGCCGTCACGTACTCGTCGAGGTCGCGGGCGTCCGGCAGACCGTTGACCACGGTCCAGCGCACGACACCCTCCTTGTCGATGACGAAGGTGCCGCGGACGGCGCAGCCCTTGCCCTCGTCGAAGACGCCGTAGGCGCGCGAGGTCTCGCCGTGCGGCCAGAAGTCGCTGAGCAGCGGGTACTCCAGGCCCTCCTGCTCGGCGAAGACGCGCAGGGTGTGGATGGAGTCGTTGGAGACGGCGAGCAGCTGGGTGTCGCGGTCCTCGAACCTCGGCAGGTTGTCGCGCAGCTCGCACAGCTCACCGGTGCACACACCGGTGAAGGCGAACGGGTAGAACAGCAGGACCACGTTCTTCTCGCCGCGGAAGTCGGACAGCTTCACGGCCCGGCCGTGGTTGTCCTTGAGCTCGAAGTCGGGCGCCTTGTCGCCGACCTGGATCGCCATCGCTGCATCCCTTCGTAAGGGGCTGTTGGGGTGAGGACACCCTATGCGGCGACCTTCGCGCGGCGATCACGGCAGGCCGGTGGACGGACCGGCGACCGGTCCGTCCACCGGCGGAGTTCAGCGCTTCTTGGCGGCACCCTTCGGCGTGTTCAGCCGGCTGCCGTTCCAGTCCTTGCCCACGCTGACGCTCTTGGTCTGCGAGAGGCCGGCGGTCGTGACCGCCTCGCCGATGTCGCTCGGCTCGACGTAGCCGTCGCGGCCGGTCTTCGGCGTCAGCAGCAGGATCGAGCCACCCTCTTCGAGGTAGCCGAGGGCGTCGACCAGCGCGTCCGTCAGGTCGCCGTCATCCTCACGGAACCAGAGCACCACGGCGTCTGCCACGTCGTCGTAGTCCTCGTCCATCAGCTCGCTGCCGATGGTCTCTTCGATGGACTCGCGGAGCTCCTGGTCGACGTCGTCGTCGAAGCCGATCTCCTGGACCACCTGGTCTGGCTGGAACCCCAGCCTGACGGCAGGGGTGGTCCGCTCCTCCGCGTGGTCCGCGGTCGCGCTCACGGGTTGCCTCCTGATCATGTCTTGGTGATTAACTCAGCCACGCGCGTGCGCGAAGCATTGGCCGTAGTCCACACGGGCGGGACCGATCGCGCAAGTACCCGGCCGTTCAGACCGCCGAAACGGTGACGATCCCGGCCGTGTCGCCGCAACTCCCGGCACCGTATCGCGGACGGCTGTGGCTCACACCACTCCCTTTTGCCCGCTATGCACCTTTCGGAATCATCCTCACATGCGGTGGTCGAACGAGTTTGCCAAGCGCGTCACACCCCGGGCGTATCGTTGCGTTTTGGCCGGGCCCGAGTTACCTCGCGGTAGAGATGACGTGCGCTGCCCCGAGGTGGACGATGGACAGCGGTGCAGGCAGAACGCAGGGAAAACAGCAAAAAATCAGGGAATCAGTGCCCCTCTGACAGGTAAGGAACAGCGTGGCTTCCGGATCCGATCGCAACCCGATCATCATTGGCGGCCTTCCGAGTCAGGTTCCTGACTTCGATCCCGAGGAAACCCAGGAGTGGCTCGACTCGCTCGACGCCGCCGTGGACGAGCGCGGCCGGGAGCGGGCCCGCTACCTGATGCTCCGCCTGATCGAGCGGGCGCGCGAGCGGCGGGTGGCCGTGCCCGAGATGCGCAGCACGGACTACGTCAACACGATCGCCACCCGCGCGGAGCCCTTCTTCCCGGGCAACGAGGAGATCGAGCGCAAGGTCCTCAACGCCACCCGCTGGAACGCCGCGGTGATGGTCTCCCGCGCGCAGCGCCCGGGCATCGGCGTCGGCGGCCACATCGCCACCTTCGCCTCCTCGGCCTCCCTCTACGACGTCGGCTTCAACCACTTCTTCCGGGGCAAGGACGACGGCCTCGGCGGCGACCAGGTCTTCTTCCAGGGCCACGCCTCCCCCGGCATCTACGCCCGCGCGTTCCTGCTCGACCGGCTCAGCGAGACCCAGCTGGACGGCTTCCGCCAGGAGAAGTCGAAGTACCCGAACGGCCTCTCCAGCTACCCGCACCCGCGCTCCATGCCGGACTTCTGGGAGTTCCCGACCGTCTCGATGGGCCTCGGCCCGATCGGCGCGATCTACCAGGCGCGGATGAACCGCTACATGCAGGCGCGCGGGATCGCCGACACCTCGAAGTCGCACGTCTGGGCGTTCCTCGGCGACGGCGAGATGGACGAGCCGGAGTCGCTCGGCCAGCTGTCCATCGCCGCCCGCGAGGGCCTGGACAACCTCACCTTCGTCGTCAACTGCAACCTGCAGCGGCTGGACGGCCCGGTGCGCGGCAACGGCAAGATCATTCAGGAGCTGGAGTCGGTCTTCCGGGGCGCCGGCTGGAACGTGATCAAGCTGGTCTGGGACCGCACCTGGGACCCGCTGCTCGCCCAGGACCGCGACGGCGTGCTCGTCAACAAGATGAACACGACCCCCGACGGCCAGTTCCAGACCTACGCCACCGAGTCCGGCGCGTACATCCGCGACCACTTCTTCGGTGACGACCAGCGGCTGCGCGCGATGGTCCAGCACATGACCGACGACCAGATCCTGCACCTGGGCCGCGGCGGCCACGACCACCGCAAGATCTACGCGGCGTTCAAGGCGGCCACCGAGCACCGGGGCCAGCCGACGGTCATCCTGGCCAAGACGATCAAGGGCTGGACGCTGGGCCCGAACTTCGAGGGCCGCAACGCCACGCACCAGATGAAGAAGCTGACGGTCGCCGACCTCAAGGGCTTCCGCGACCGCCTGCACCTGCCGATCTCCGACAAGGAGCTGGAGTCCGGCCTGCCGCCGTACTACCACCCGGGCCGGAACTCGGAGGAGATCCAGTACATGCACGACCGGCGCAAGGGCCTGGGCGGCTACGTCCCGACCCGCGTCGTACGCTCCGAGCCGCTCGCGCTGCCGGACGACAAGACGTACGCGACCGTGAAGAAGGGCACCGGCCAGCAGTCGATCGCCACGACGATGGCGTTCGTACGACTGCTCAAGGACCTCATGCGGGACAAGGAGATCGGCCGCCGCTTCGTACTGATCGCGCCGGACGAGTACCGCACCTTCGGTATGGACTCCTTCTTCCCGAGCGCGAAGATCTACAACCCGCTCGGCCAGCAGTACGAGGCGGTCGACCGCGACCTGCTGCTCGCCTACAAGGAGTCGCCGACCGGCCAGATGCTGCACGACGGCATCTCGGAGGCCGGCTGCACGGCCTCCCTGATCGCGGCCGGCTCGGCCTACGCCACGCACGGCGAGCCGCTCATCCCGGTCTACGTCTTCTACTCGATGTTCGGTTTCCAGCGCACCGGCGACCAGTTCTGGCAGATGGCCGACCAACTGGCGCGCGGTTTCGTCCTGGGCGCGACCGCCGGCCGTACGACCCTGACCGGTGAGGGCCTCCAGCACGCGGACGGCCACTCCCAGCTGCTCGCCTCGACGAACCCGGGCTGCGTGGCCTACGACCCGGCGTACTCGTACGAGATCGCGCACATCGTCCAGGACGGCCTGCGCCGCATGTACGGCGGCGACGCCGAGCACCCGCACGGCGAGGACGTCTTCTACTACCTGACCGTCTACAACGAGCCGATCCAGCACCCGGCCGAGCCGGCCGACGTGGACGTCGAGGGCATCCTCAAGGGCGTCCACCGGATCAGCGCGGGCACGGCGGGCACGGTCCCGGCGCAGATCATGGCGTCCGGCGTGGCGGTCCCCTGGGCGATCGAGGCCCAGAAGATCCTCGCCACGGACTGGAACGTCAAGGCCGACGTCTGGTCCGCCACCTCCTGGAACGAGCTGCGGCGCGAGGCCGTGGCCTGTGAGCAGCACAACCTGCTGCACCCGGAGGAGGAGCAGCGGGTGCCGTGGGTGACGCAGAAGCTGAGCGGCGCCGAGGGTCCGTTCGTGGCCGTGTCCGACTGGATGCGATCGGTTCCGGACCAGATCGCGCGCTGGGTGCCGGGCACGTACCAGTCGCTGGGCGCCGACGGCTTCGGCTTCGCCGACACGCGGGGCGCGGCGCGCCGCTTCTTCCACATCGACGCGCAGTCGATCGTGGTCGCGGTGCTGACCGAGCTGGCCCGCGAGGGCAGGCTCGACCGCTCGGTCCTCAAGCAGGCCATCGACCGCTACCAGCTGCTGGACGTCACGGCGGCGGACCCGGGCGCGGCGGGCGGCGACGCGTAGCGTCCGGCCGGCGGAGCGTTCGAGGGCGGCGGGGCCATGGTCCCCGCCGCCCTTGCTCTTTCTTTACGATGCGCACATGAAGGAACAGTCCGCGCAGGCACGTTGGGAGCAGATCACCCAACGGCCGTTGCTGGCACTCGCGGTGGTCTTCGCCATCGCCTACGCGCTGCCGATCGTGGACAGTTCCGCAGGGCATGTCCTCACCGCCGTGTGCACGATGGCCGAGTGGGTGGTGTGGGGCTCCTTCGCCCTGGACTACCTGGTCCGGCTGGGCCTGTCGCCCCGCCGCAAGGAGTTCGTGCGGACGCACTGGATAGACCTGTGCGCGGTGGTGCTGCCGCTGCTCCAGCCGCTGCGGCTGCTGCGGCTCGTCGCGACGCTGACGCTGGTGGGGCGGCGGGCCCGGATGGCCTCGCAGATCCGGCTGACGACGTACGTGGTGGGCGCGGTCGTCGGCCTGCTGATGTTCGGCTCGCTGGCCGTGCTCTCGGTGGAACGCGACTCGCCGAACGGGAACATCCGCACGCTGGGTGACGCGTTGTGGTGGTCGTTCACGACGATGACGACGGTGGGGTACGGGGACCACGCGCCGACGACCGGGCTGGGCCGGATGATCGCGGTCGGCCTGATGCTCTCGGGGATCGCGCTGCTGGGTGTGGTGACGGCGAACATCGCCACGTGGTTCATCGCGCGCTTCGAGAAGGACGACGTGGAGGAACGGCGGCAGACGGAGGCGATCGAGGGGCTGACCGAGGAGGTACGGGCACTGCGGGCGGAGGTCGCCGCCCTGCGCGAGGGGGTGGGTACCGAGGTCACGGCACTGCGCTCACCGGCGCTGGCCGGGTGCCGCTGCGCCCACCCGTGCCGCCCCTAGCGGCACGCATGCCCGCAGCTGAGTGGCTGACGCCGAACACGGCCCGCTGCCCCCCTCCGGCAGCGCGCCGCAGCTCGGATCAAGTCCTCCATGCCCTGCGGAAGACGTGACCCACTGTGACCTGCGGCGCCTGCCGAGCGCGAGGAATCTTTAGCGGCGTCACCCTGATAGGTGAACTCCGCCCGGAGAAGCGTCAGATGTGGCCGACACCCGCGTCGGCGCCCGCGTTCTCGCCGCGCTTGGTGAGCAGGGCGACCAGGATCGCGACCGCCGCCACGCCCGCCGCGACCAGCGAGGCGAGGCTCATGCCGGAGATGAACGTGTCGTGGGCGACGTCGGTGATCTTCGCGGCGATCGCCTCGGGCGTGCCCTTGGCGACCGGCGCGACCCCGACCTGGACCGCCTCGGAAGCCTGGGCCAGCTGCGCCGGGGTCAGCTTCGGCAGCCCCGCGTCGGCCCAGTTGCCCGCCAGGTCGCCGTCGACCTTGGAGGCCATCACGGCACCGAGCACGGCCGTACCGAGGCTGCCGCCGATCTGCATCGCGGCCTGCTGGAGACCGCCGGCCACCCCGGAGAGCTCCATGGGCGCGTTGCCGACGATGACCTCGGTGGCGCCGACCATGACGGGCGCGAGGCCGAGGCCCAGCAGGGCGAACCAGACGGCCATGATCCCGCTGCCGGTGTCCGCTTTGAGCGTGGACATGCCGTACATGGCGATCGCGGTGGCCGCCATGCCACCGGCCAGCGGGATGCGCGGGCCGAGCTTGGTGATCGCGGCGCCGGCCAGCGGAGAGCCGACGATCATCATGCCGGTGAGCGGGAGCAGGTGGAGGCCGGCGTCGACCGGGTCCATGCCGTGCACGTTCTGGAGGTAGAACGTCACGAAGAACAGGCCGCCCATGAAGGCGATGGCCATGAGGACCATCAGCACCACGCCCGCGGAGAGCGGGACCGAGCGGAACAGGCCGAGCGGGATCAGCGGCTCCTTGACCTTCGTCTCCCAGAAGGAGAAGAGGGCGAAGCCGAGAACGGACGCGGCGAGGAAGGCCCACGTCCTGCCGTCGCCCCAGCCCCAGGCCGGCGCCTTGATGAGCGCCCACACCAGGCAGAACATCGCGCCGGAGAGCAGCGCGATGCCGGGCAGGTCGAAGGAGCGCGGGGCGTTCTCCGCGCGGTGGTCGAGCAGCATCACGATGCCGAGGCCCAGGGCGATCGCGCCGACCGGCACGTTGATGAAGAACACCGACTGCCAGCTGACGTGCTGCACCAGCACACCGCCGAGGATCGGGCCGCCCGCGGTGGAGGCGCCGATGACCATGCCCCAGATGCCGATCGCCATGTTGAGCTTCTCGGCCGGGAAGGTGGCCCGCAGCAGGCCGAGCGCGGCCGGCATCAGCAGCGCGCCGAACAGGCCCTGGAAGACCCGGAAGGTGACGACCGCGCCGATGCTGCTGGAGAGACCGATGGCCCCGGACGCGGCGGCGAAGCCGACCACGCCGACGAGGAAGGTCTGCCGGTGGCCGAAGCGGTCGCCGAGCTTGCCCGCGGTGATCAGGGAGACCGCGAGGGCGAGGAAGTAGCCGTTGGTGATCCACTGCACCTGGGCGAAGGTGGCGCCGAGGTCCTTCTGGATCGCCGGGTTGGCGATGGCCACGATGGTGCCGTCGAGGGCCACCATCATGACCCCGACGGCCACGGTTATCAGGGTGAACCAGGGGTGGCCGCGCAGGCCGGAGGCCGGCGGACGGTCCGCGGGGGCGGCGGGTGTCGCGTCCCCCGGTCCCGCCGCGTCGATCGTGGTCTGACTAGTCATGCCTGCGAGGCTAATGACAGCCACTGACAGTTGACAAACAAATTCACTAGTCAGTAACTGTCAGGCATGGAAACGCTGCGCGAACGCAAGAAACAGCGCACCCGGGACACGCTGCTGCGGTCCGCCCTCGAACTGTTCGTGACCCAGGGGTACGAACGCACCACCGTCGACGAGATCGCCGAGTCCGTCGACGTCTCGCAGCGCACCTTCTTCCGCTACTTCGCGAGCAAGGAGGAGGTGGCCTTCTTCGTGCCGCGGATCACCGAGGCGCACTACGTCGAGGCGGTGCGCGGCCGCCCGGCCGAGGAGACCCCGCTGGAGGCGCTGCGCCGGTCGGTCATGGACAGCTGGGAGACCATCGAGGAGGCCGTCGAGCGGTACGTCCCGGTCGAACTGCTGATGCGCACCTACAAGATGATCGAGGCGACCCCGCCCCTGTTCGCCGCCCATCTGCGGCGCCAGTCGGAGACGGAGGAGGAGCTCGCGCGGATCATCGCCGAACGGGAGGGCGTCGACTTCGCCACCGACCCCAGGCCCCGGCTGCTGGTGGCGCTCTTCGGCGCGGTCATCCGGGTGACCGAGCGGGAGTGGTCGGTCGGCGACGACTTCAGCGCGACGGCGATCCGCGAACTCACCGCGTCCTACCTCGATCAGGTGGGACCGGCGCTCACCGGGAACTGGCGGACGGGCTGAGTCCCGCCACACGGGCCTGAGATGGGGCTCACGTTTGCCGAAACGTGATAACTGTCACTCGGTTACCGCGAGACCCTCTCGTTCTCCTAGTGTGTCCTCCCAGTGACTTCCTTCGACACCTCCCCGCCACTCAACGTCTGGCGCGCGCTCCTCGCCCTGGCCGTGGTGTTCGTGATGCTCGCGACCACCGGCTGGACGGCCCTGCGCGCCCACCGCGAGACCACCGCCCTGCAGACCTCCCTCGACAAGTGGGAGCACGGCAGCGTCCATGGTCTCCACCTGCCGGACCCGGAGGCGTCGCCCGCGCGGCTCACCCGTTTCTTCGCCTCGCTCACCGCACAGGAGCGCGACCGGCTCGTCCACCGCTACCCGCTGGCGGTCGGCAACATGAACGGCGCCCCGGTCGGACTGCGTTACCGCGCCAACCACATCGCCCTCGGCCAGCAGCGCGCCGTCGAGAAGAAACGCATGCACGACCCCCGGCTCACCGCGGCCGGGCAACAGGACGCGGGCCGTCGTATGCACCGCTACGAGGCGCTGCTGGCGAACGGCCGGCAGATCCTCGCCTTCGACCCGGACGGCAGCGGCCGGGTCGCCGAGGTGTTCGGCGACCTCGCCAGGGCCGAGCGGATCTCCGTCGTCGTCCCCGGCGTCGACACCGACCTGCTCACCTTCCAGAAGACGAACCGCCAGTACACCGCGCCGGTCGGCATGGCCAAGGCGCTCTACACGGCGGAGCACACCGCGCGTCCCACGACCCGCACCGCGGTGATCGCCTGGGCCGACTACACCGCGCCCGACGGGCTCGGGGTGGACGCGGCGACCGGGATGGCCGCCGAGCAGGGCGCCGTACGCCTCAACGCACTGCTGCGGGCCCTGCCCGGCAGGGCGCCGGTGTCGATGTTCTGCCACAGCTACGGCTCGGTGGTCTGCGGGGTCGCCGCGCACGCCATGCCGGACCGGGTGGCCGACATAGCGGTGGCCGCGAGCCCCGGGATGCGGGTCGAGAAGGCCTCGCACCTGGACACCTCGGCCCGGGTATGGGCGATGCGGGACGCCACCGACTGGATCCAGGACGTCCCCTACCTGGAGTTCGGCGGACTCGGCCACGGCGCCGACCCCGTCTCCTCCTCCTTCGGGGCGCGGGTGCTGTCGGCACACGACGCACAGGGCCACGCCGGCTACTTCGAACCGGGCACCGACAGCCTGCGCAACCTCGCCGACATCGGGGTTGGCGCGTACGGTGCGGTCACCTGTGCCCATGACGATGACGGGTGCCGGGCGGGTTTGTCCGGCACCTCGACGGCCGGACGCGCGTAGAGACAGCAGGAAGTGCGGTATGCGCGGGGATGGGACTGGGAAGCACGTGCCGCATACGATGAGCCGCATGGGTGACGTACTGGCCGGATTTCATGCCGCCTGGGAGTTCGAGTCCGACTCCGTGCTCATCCGCTACGAACGGGGGATTCGAACACCCAAGCTGTTCCAGGCCCTGGGCGAACGCCGGGTGCCGCTGGCCGCGCTGGAACGGGTGACGGTGTCGCCGGGCAAACGGGGCACGGTCGTCCTGAGGGCCGAGCCGCGCGCCGGTGCGGATCCGCTGATCGAGGCGGCGGCCGGACAGCTGAAGGACGGCAGCGACCCGTACCGGCTGGTGCTCCCCGCCGAGCGGGAGACCCTCGCGGAGTACTACGCCGACGAACTGCGGCCGCTGCTCACCGGGTCCGGACCGGCCGAAAGGTTTCTGGTGCCCGCGCCCGAGGCGCCCCGGCAGTTCAAGGCGTACGACGGGAAGGCCGGCTTCGACGGCAGAGCCGTGCAGTTCCGGTGGTCCTGGACGGGCGCGTCCACGGCGAAGTGGAAGGCCGGCGACCAGAGCTTCGCGGTGACCGACCTGGTGGGTGTGGAGTGGCGGTCGCCCGAGGTCTTCGAAGGGCATCTGCGGCTGCTGCGCCGCGACCACGCGGGGGCGGCGGTACCGGCGGACCAGGATCCCGCGACCGTGGTGTTCGGGCTGGGGTACGGGCCCGTGCACGAGTCACTGCCGTTCGCGGCGGCGGTGCTGGAGGCGGTGCGGGCGAAGGGGGCGTCGGCGTTGCCGGTACAGGCGGGGCGGCGGGACCCCGCCGACATCGCCGAGCGGATTCGCCATCTGGGGGAGCTGCATCGGGCGGGGCTGGTGACCGACGAGGAGTTCGCTGTGAAGAAGGCGGAGTTGTTGGCGGAGCTGTGATCGGCAGTGGTTCGGCGGGTTACTCGCCGCCTTTTTCATAGAAGCTGATCTTGCGGTCCAGTACCGACAGGGTGTCGTGCAGCTCTGCGATTCTCGACAGGACGTCTCTGCGGGTCTGTTCCAGGAGTTCGCGGCGCTCGGGGTAGGTCGTCTCGCCTTCCCGTACCAGCTCCGCGTAGCGGACCATGTCGGCGACCGGCATGCCGGTGAGGCGGAGCTTGGTCACGAAGTCCAGCCAGTCGAGGTCGCGGTTGGTGTAGCGGCGCTGGCCGGTGTGGGAGCGGTCGATGTGGGACATGAGGCCGATGCGCTCGTACCACCGCAGGGTGTGGGCGGTCAGGCCGGTGACGGCGACGACCTCGCTGATCGTGTAGCGGTCCTGGCCCTCGGGGCGCGGGTGCCGCACGGGGGCGGACGTACAGCTGTCGGCGAGAGTGCCGGATCCCTGGTCGGCGGGGGCCTCGGTCGTGGTCTGCAGCACCGTCATACGCCCACGCTATGGCCTTCGAGTGGGCTCGAAGCAAGTGGATTCGGTAAGAAATACGCACGACGCGCGGGACGGGTGGTGGCTAGCGTGCCCGGCATGAGTCTCGTACGCCGTGCAGGGCCCGAGGACGCGCCGGAAGTGCTGCGCCTGCGCCAGGTCATGATCGACTCCATGGTCGAGCCGGACGGCCCCACGGAGTGGCACGCCGAGTCGCTGCCCACGCTCCGGGCCCGGCTCGGCGCGGCCGACGGGGACTTCGCCGCGTTCGTCGTCGATCATCCGGAGCGGCCGGGGGCGCTGGCCGCACTGGTCGTGGGGACACTGGAGTACCGGATCGGCCGGGCCGGCAATCCGCACGGGCGGGTCGGCCAGGTCTTCAGCGTGGCGACCGACCCGGACGCCCGGCGCCGGGGGTATGCCCGGGCGTGCATGGCGGAGCTGCTGGAGTGGTTCCGGGAGCGGGGCGCCGCCCAGGTCGACCTGAACGCGTCCTCCCAGGCGGAGCCGCTGTACGCCTCGCTGGGCTTCGTCCGCAAGCCGGACCCCTCGATGCGGCTGACGCTCTGAGCCGCTTAGGCTCGGGGCCATGTCGTCCTTGAACAGCCTCGCGTCCATCGAGAACTGGCCCGTGCCGACCGCGGCGGCGGGCGCGGTACGGGCCGACGGGACGGTCCTGGGCACCCATGGGCCGGCCGGGCACCGCTTCCCGCTGGCCTCCGTCACCAAGCCGCTCGCGGCGTACGCGGTGCTCGTCGCGTACGAGGAGGGGGCGCTCGACCTCGACGAGCCGGCGGGGCCGTCCGGGGCGACGGTACGGCATCTGCTCGCGCACACCTCGGGGCTGGCCTTCGACGAACACCGGGTGACGGCGCCGCCCGGGGAGCGGCGGCTGTACTCCAACGCCGGGTTCGAGGTGCTCGGCGACCATGTGGCCAAGGCCACGGAGATCCCGTTCGCGGAGTATCTGCGGCAGGCGGTGCTGGAGCCCCTGGGCATGACGTCGACCTCGCTGGAGGGCTCGCCGGCCAAGGACGGCGTCTCCTCCGTGTCCGACCTGCTGCGCTTCGCGGCGGAACTCCAGGCACCGCGGCTGCTGGACCCGCGGACGGTGGCGGAGGCGACGCTGACCGTCCACTACCCCGGCACGAAGGGCGTGTTGCCGGGCTACGGCCATCAGAACCCCAACGACTGGGGGCTGGGCTTCGAGATCCGCGACGGCAAGACACCGCACTGGACGGGGAGTTCCTCCTCCCCGCGGACCTTCGGCCACTTCGGACAGTCGGGCACGTTCCTGTGGGTCGACCCGGACGCGAAGGCGGCGTGCGTCGCCCTCACGGACCGTGCCTTCGGCCCCTGGGCGGTCCAGGCCTGGCCGCTGTTCACGGACGCGGTGCTGACGGAGCTGCGCGGCACGCCCGCCCGCGGCTGAGAAACCCAAGGGGCGCGGGGAACCGCGCGACCAGCCCCCACGCACCCGCAGCCGAACCACGGCCGCGGCTACCCCGCCATCTCCCACATCAGCAGTTCAGCCGGCGTCAGCCCCTCCGCCGCCAAGTCCTTCGCCCGCACCACCCGCACCGAATCCCCGGGCGCCAACTCCTCCCCGCCCAACCGCACTTCCCCCCGCACCACGTGCACATACACATACGCCCCGTCCGGCACCGCCGTCCGCTCCCCCGCAACCAGCCTGCGGACGTGGAGCATCGCGCCGGCCTCCGGGACGGCGTACGGGGTCGAGTCGGCGATGCCGCGGACGATCTCGTACGACGGCTCGCCGCCGGGGCGTACCGGGGCCAGCCACATCTGGACGAAGGTCAGCGGCTGCGCGCCGTCGTTGCGCTCGACGTGGCGGACGCCCCCCGCCGAGCTGAGCCGCTGGACGTCGCCGTGCCGGACCACCGTCTCGTGGCCCTCGGAGTCGCGGTGGGTCAGCTCGCCCTCGACCACCCACGTCACGATCTCGGTGTGGCTGTGCGGATGCTCGTCGAAGCCCGCGCCCGGCGCCAGCCGCTCCTCGTTGCAGGCGATGACCGCGCCGAAGCGGAGGTTGTCCGGGTCGTAGTGCGGGCCGAAGGAGAAGGCGTGCGACGACTCGATCCCGGTCGCCGGGTCGCCTCCCGGGTAGCGCTGCGCCGCGCGCCTGACGTCCATCACGGCACCACCGTAGACCGCAGTCGGCACCCGGCGGCGCATGCTCCCGTCCGGATAAGGCAGTCTTGTCCACGTGCCCGAACCCGTAACGCGCAAGTCCGATCCCCTGGCTCATCCGGTCCACCCGCACTCCGCGACCCTGAAGCGGCTGGAGAAGTCGTCCGGCAGCCTCGCCGCCCAGGCCATCGCACGCATGGACGAGAGCCTGTCGTGGTACCGGGCCATGCCCCCGGAGAACCGCTCCTGGATCGGGCTCGTCGCCCAGGCGGGCATCGCGGCCTTCACCGAGTGGTTCCGGCATCCCGACGCCCCGCAGGCGATCTCGACGGACGTGTTCGGGACCGCGCCGCGCGAGCTGACCCGGGCGATCACGCTGCGGCAGACCGTGGAGATGGTGCGGACCACCATCGAGGTCATGGAGTCCGCCATCGACGAGGTGGCGGCCCCGGGCGACGAGAGCGTGCTGCGCGAGGCGCTGCTCGTCTACGCCCGGGAGATCGCCTTCGCCACCGCCCAGGTGTACGCCCAGGCCGCCGAGGCACGGGGTGCCTGGGACGCGCGGCTGGAGTCGCTGGTGGTGAACGCGGTGCTCAGCGGCGAGGCCGACGAGGGCGCGGTGAGCAGGGCCGCGGCGCTCGGGTGGAACTCTCCGGACAACGTGTGCGTCGTGCTCGGCACCGCGCCCGACGGGGACAGCGAGCTGACCGTCGAGGCCATCCGGCGGGCCGCCCGGCACGCCAAGCTGCAGGTGCTGACGGGTGTGCTCGGCGACCGGCTGGTCGTCATCGCGGGCGGCAACGACAACCCGCTGGCCGTCGCCAAGTCGCTGATCGGCCCTTATGCCGCCGGGCCGGTCGTCGCGGGGCCCGTGGTGCCGGACCTGCTGGCGGCCACCCGGTCCGCACAGGCCGCCGCCGCCGGACTGAAGGCCTGCTCCGCCTGGCAGGACGCGCCGCGGCCCGTGCTGGCGGACGATCTGCTCCCGGAGCGCGCCATCGCGGGCGATCCGAGCGCGCGTGAGCAGTTGGTGGAGGAGATCTACAGACCGCTGGAAGAAGCCGGTTCGGCGCTGCTGGAAACACTGAGCGTCTATCTGGAACAGGCGAGCAGCCTGGAGGGCGCGGCCCGGATGCTCTTCGTCCACCCGAACACCGTGCGCTACCGGCTCCGACGTGTGACTGACGTCACCGGATGGTCGCCATCCGATGTACGATCCGCCTTCACACTGCGGATCGCGCTGATCCTGGGGCGTCTGGTCGATGGAGATCCCCAACCATAGGTTTTTGTCGGGGCCCCACAAAACCCCTTCGTGTTCTTCGTCCCTGTCCCCACGGGCGGCCGTGGCCGCCGACAAGAGAGAGTGTGAGAGTGCTCGTACTCGTCGCTCCCGGCCAGGGCGCCCAGACGCCCGGCTTCCTGACCCCCTGGCTCGACCTCCCCGGTGTGGAGGCCCGTCTGCGTGCCTGGTCCGAGGTGATCGGCCTCGATCTGGTGCACTACGGCACGGACGCCGACGCGGACGAGATCCGGGACACCGCGGTGGCCCAGCCGCTGCTCGTCGCCGCCGGACTGGTGTCCGCCGTGGCACTCGGTGCCTATGCATCAGCCGCTGACGCGGCGGGCGCGCCGGGCGCGGTCGCCGGGCACAGCGTCGGGGAGATCACCGCCGCCGCCGTCGCCGGTGTGCTGAGCGAGGACGAGGCGCTGACCCTCGTACGCAAGCGCGGGCTGGCGATGGCCGAGGCCGCCGCGATCACCGCGACCGGTATGTCGGCGCTGCTCGGCGGCGACCCGGACGTCTCGGTCAAGCACCTGGAGAAGCTGGGCCTGACCCCGGCGAACATCAACGGCGCGGGGCAGATCGTCGCGGCCGGCACCCTGGAGCAGCTCGCGGCGCTCGCCGAGGACAAGCCCGAGGGTGTCCGCAAGGTCATCGCCCTCAAGGTCGCCGGCGCCTTCCACACGCACCACATGGGCCCCGCGGTCGACGCACTGGCCGAGGCCGCCAAGGAACTCTCGCCCGCCGACCCGAAGCTGACCTACGTCTCCAACAAGGACGGGCGGACCGTCGCCTCCGGCGGCGAGGTCGTGGACCGGCTGGTCGGCCAGGTCGCCAACCCGGTCCGCTGGGACCTGTGCATGGAGACCTTCCAGGAGCTGGGCGTCACCGCCCTCCTGGAGCTGTGCCCCGGTGGCACCCTGACCGGCCTGGCCAAGCGTGCCCTGCCCGGCGTCAGGACGCTCGCCCTGAAGACCCCCGACGACCTCGACGCGGCCCGCGAGCTCATCGCCGAGCACAGCTGAATTAGGAGCGCACTGCGATGTCGAAGATCAAGCCCAGCAAGGGTGCCCCGTACGCGCGCATCCTCGGTGTCGGCGGCTACCGCCCGACCCGTGTGGTGCCCAACGAGGTGATCCTCGAGAAGATCGACTCGTCCGACGAGTGGATCCGGTCGCGCTCCGGCATCGAGACCCGGCACTGGGCGGGCCCCGAGGAGACGGTCGCCGCGATGTCGATCGAGGCCGCCGGCAAGGCGATCGCGGACGCGGGCATCTCCGCCGAGCAGATCGGCGCCGTGGTCGTCTCGACCGTCTCGCACTTCAGCCAGACCCCGGCCGTCGCCACCGAGATCGCCGACAAGCTCGGCACCGACAAGGCCGCCGCCTTCGACATCTCGGCCGGCTGCGCGGGCTTCGGCTACGGCCTCACGCTCGCCAAGGGCATGATCGTGGAAGGCTCCGCCGAACACGTGCTCGTGATCGGCGTGGAGCGGCTCAGCGACCTCACCGACCTGGAGGACCGGGCCACCGCCTTCCTGTTCGGCGACGGCGCGGGCGCGGTCGTGGTCGGCCCCTCGCAGGAGCCGGCGATCGGCCCGACGGTGTGGGGGTCGGAGGGCGACAAGTCCGAGACCATCAAGCAGACCGTGCCCTGGGACAGGTTCCACGTCGGCGACGTCACGAACCTGCCCCTGGACAGCGAGGGGAACATCAAGTTCCCGGCGATCACGCAGGAGGGCCAGGCGGTGTTCCGCTGGGCCGTGTTCGAGATGGCGAAGGTCGCTCAGCAGGCGCTGGACGCGGCCGGGATCAGCGCGGACGACCTGGACGTCTTCATCCCGCACCAGGCCAATGTGCGCATCATCGACTCGATGGTGAAGACTCTCAAACTGCCGGAGCACGTCACGGTCGCCCGTGACATCCGCACCACCGGCAACACGTCGGCCGCCTCGATCCCGCTCGCGATGGAGCGGCTCCTGGCGACCGGCGAGGCGAAGAGCGGCGACACCGCGCTCGTCATCGGGTTCGGGGCGGGTCTCGTCTACGCCGCCACTGTCGTTACCCTCCCCTAGGCACTCCGTGCCGGATCATGCATCCGGTGCGGGAACGCCGTCAGCACCACCGCAGCAACCGTCTGGAACATCTAAGAAGGAGCGCCTGACATGGCCGCCACTCAGGAAGAGATCGTCGAAGGTCTCGCCGAGATCGTGAACGAGATCGCCGGCATCCCGGTTGAGGACGTCCAGCTGGACAAGTCCTTCACCGACGACCTGGACGTCGACTCGCTGTCCATGGTCGAGGTCGTCGTCGCCGCCGAAGAGCGCTTCGACGTCAAGATCCCGGACGAGGACGTCAAGAACCTCAAGACCGTCGGCGACGCGACCAACTACATCCTCACGCACCAGGCCTGAGGCCCTTGGCCGGTCTCCGGCTGCAATGCCCCGCCACCCGGCGGTGGCGCCGTCGAATCCCGTATCCGTTGGAGAAAGAATTCCCGATGAGCCCGACCAATCGCACCGTGGTCGTCACCGGTATCGGCGCAACCACACCGCTGGGTGGCGACGCAGCTTCGTTCTGGGAGGCCCTGGTCGCCGGCAAGTCCGGCGTCCGCCTCCTTGAGCAGGACTGGGCGGCCGAGCTGCCCGTCCGGATCGCGGCGCAGATCGCCGTCGAACCGAGCGAGATCATCCCGCGCCCGCAGGCCCGCAAGCTGGACCGGTCCGCGCAGTTCGCGCTGATCGCCGCCCAGGAGGCCTGGAAGGACGCCGGCTTCACCGCGAAGGCCGGTGAGGACGTCTCCGCCAACCCCGACCGGGTCGGCGCCGTCATCGCCTCCGGCATCGGCGGTGTGACGACCCTGCTGGACCAGTACGACGTGCTCAAGGAGAAGGGCGTACGCCGTGTCTCCCCGCACACCGTGCCGATGCTGATGCCCAACTCGCCGGCCGCCAACGTCGGTATCGAGCTGGGTGCGCGGGCCGGTGTGCACACCCCCGTGTCGGCCTGCGCCTCCGGCGCCGAGGCCATCGGGTACGCCATCGAGATGATCCGCACCGGCCGTGCGGACGTCGTCGTGGCCGGCGGTACGGAGGCGGCGATCCACCCGCTGCCGATCGCCGCGTTCGGCAACATGATGGCGATGTCCAAGAACAACGACGACCCCGAGGGCGCGTCGCGTCCCTACGACTCCGGCCGTGACGGCTTCGTGCTCGGTGAGGGCGCGGGCGTGATCGTCCTGGAGTCCGAGGAGCACGCGAAGGCGCGCGGGGCCCGGATCTACGTCGAGGCGGTCGGCCAGGGCATCTCGGCCGACGCGCACCACATCACGCAGCCGGAGCCCTCGGGCAACGGCATCGCGCACGCGCTGCAGAACCTGCTGGACAGCTCGGACCTGAAGCCGGCGGAGATCGTGCACGTCAACGCGCACGCGACGTCGACGCCGCAGGGTGATGTGGCCGAGATCAAGGCGCTGCGGAAGGTGTTCGGCGACGACGTCGACCACATGGCCATCTCGGCGACCAAGTCGATGACCGGTCATCTGCTGGGCGGTGCCGGTGGTATCGAGACCGTCGCGTCGATCCTGGCGCTGGTGAACCGGACGGCTCCGCCGACCATCAACCTCGCGGAGCTCGATCCCGAGGTCAACGCGGACGTGGTCCGCGGCGAGGCCCGGCAGCTGCCCGAGGGCCGGATCGCCGTACTGAACGACTCGTTCGGCTTCGGGGGCCACAACGTGGTCCTGGCGTTCCGGACGATCTGAGAAACGCCGACTCAACGCCTGTGGCCCGGACTCCGTTGGATGGAGTTCGGGCCACGGTGCGTTTCGTTGTCGGCCGACCGCCGGTGGGGACTTCTCGCGCAGTTCCCCGCGCCCCTAAAAGCAGGGCGTTGCGGTGAGCGTGCCCCTTCAGACCACCTGGTGGAGCCAGCGGACCGGGGCGCCCTCGCCCGCGTAGCGGAAGGGCTCCAGTTCGTCGTCCCAGGGCTTGCCGAGGAGTTTGGCGATCTCGGCCTCGAGGTCGGTCTCGCCGCGCTGTGAGCGGGTCATGGCGGCCCTCAGACGGTCCTCGGGGATGAGGATGTCGCCGTGGATCCCGGTGACGGCGTGGAAGATGCCGAGTTCGGGGGTGCAGCTGTAGCGCTCGCCCTCGGCCTTCGCGCAGGGTTCGGCGGTCACCTCGAAGCGGAGCAGGTGCCAGCCGCGCAGGGCGGACGCCAGTTTGGAGGCCGTGCCGACCTCGCCCTGCCAGGAGAACTCGGAGCGCCAGGTGCCGGGTGCCGCCGGCTGCCGGATCCAGTCGAGGTTGACGCGCGTGCCGAGCACCCCGGCGACGGCCCACTCGACGTGCGGGCACAGCGCGCGCGGCGCGGAGTGCACGTACAGAACTCCACGTGTCGTCACCGGGACCTCCGGGCAGAGCGGGACATCTTGCTGGCTGGCTGGCGGCTGTGGCACGACGGCCGCGTTGATGGCGAGGCTACCGTGCGGTGGCGCAAGGAGTGTGACGTACCGTCGGTCCCACAGCCAGGAAACCCCTGCCATTCACCCAGGGGGACGCTTGTACAGGGGTGGACCGTTGCAGGGCGCGGCGCGGGAACTCCCGTGCGTTGTCATTACGGGGGACGAACAGGCCGACCGAGAGGACCACCGGGGAATGCGCAAGCAGCGACGCCGGCGTTCGCGTGCCCTGGTGGGAGCCGTCGCCGCCACCGCCGCGCTGGGGGTGGCCGGGTGCGGTGTGTTCGGCGGTTCGTCGGCCGCGCCGGACGGCGGCCGGACCCGGGCCGCCCGGACCGTGCAGGTGTGGGACCGCAGCCCGGCCTCGATCGCGGCCGTCGGCGACTCCATCACGCGGGGGTTCGACGCGTGCACGGTGCTCTCGGACTGCCCGGAGGTGTCCTGGGCGACCGGCACCAGCGAGCAGGTGGACAGTCTGGCGGTACGGCTGCTGGGGCGGGCGAAGGCGGCCGACCACAGCTGGAACTACGCGGAGACCGGCGCCCGGATGGCCGACCTGTCCGGGCAGCTGGCCGACGCGGCGGTGCGCAGGCCCCAGTTGGTGACGGTGATGGTGGGGGCGAACGACGCGTGCCGTACCTCGGTACGGGCGATGACCTCGGTGGCCGCCTTCCGCACCCAGTTCGAGGAGGCGCTGGGCACCCTGCGCAAGTCGCTGCCGAGGACCCAGGTGTACGTGGCGAGCGTGCCGAACCTGAAGCGGCTGTGGTCCGAGGGGCGGACGAACCCGCTGGGCAAGCAGGTGTGGAAGCTGGGCATCTGCCCGTCCATGCTCTCCGACGCGGACGACCTGACCAGCGGGGCGACCCTGCGCCGGGACAAGGTCCAGCGGCGGGTCGAGGACTACAACAAGGTGCTGCAGGAGGTCTGCGCCAAGGACCGGCGGTGCCGGTTCGACGGCGGGGCGGTGTACGCGTACCGGTTCGGGACCGATCAGCTCAGCCACTGGGACTGGTTCCATCCGAGCACCGACGGCCAGTCCAGGCTCGCCGCGATCGCCTACCGGGCGGTCACCGCCAAGGACCCGGTGGACTAGACCCTTGGCTTAGGGTTTCCACATGAGCGAACTTTTCGGCACACTTTCCGACGGCACCGAGGTCCATCGCTGGACGCTGGAGCGCGCGGGGACCCGGGTGCGGATCCTGTCGTACGGCGGGATCGTGCAGTCGGTCGAGGTCCCGGACCGGGACGGGCGGACGACGGACGTGGTGCTGGGGTTCGCCGGTCTGGACGGCTATCTGGAGCACCCGGGCCCGTACTTCGGCGCCCTGGTCGGCCGGTACGCCAACCGGATCGCGCACGCCCGCTTCCCGCTGGACGGCGTGACCTACGCCCTGGAGCCCAACAACGCCCCCAACTCCCTGCACGGCGGCGCCCACGGCTTCGACAAGCGGGTGTGGGAGGTGGCGGGCGTCGAGCACGGGGTACGGCTCACGCGCGTCAGCCCGCACGGCGAGGAGGGCTTCCCGGGGCGGCTGGAGGTCACGGCGACCTACACGCTGGACCCCTCCGGGGCGCTGCGCGTCTCCTACGAGGCGGTCACCGACACGCCGACCGTCGTGAACCTCACCAACCACAGCTACTTCAACCTGGCGGGCTCCGGGAACGCGGGCGGTCACGAGCTGCGGATCGCCGCCTCCCGCTACACGCCCGTCGACGGCGACCTGATCCCGACCGGGGTCCTGGAGGACGTCTCCGGCTCCCGTTTCGACTTCCGTACGGCCCGCAAGGTCGGTTCCGGCTACGACCACAACCTGGTCCTCGACAAGGGCGTCACGGCCGCCGCGCAGGAGATCGCCGAACTGCACGATCCGGCGTCCGGGCGCACCCTCACGGTGTCCACCACCGAACCGGGCGTCCAGCTCTACACGGCCGAGCACCTGACCGGCCCCTTCGCCCCCGGCGACGGTGTCGCCCTGGAGACCCAGCACTTCCCGGACTCCCCCAACCGGCCGGAGTTCCCGAGCACCCGCCTCGACCCGGGCGCGGTGTACCGCTCGGAGACGGTGTACGCCTTCGGGGTGCGCTGACAGCCGCAAGCCCCGGTCCAGGGGTCAGGTCCCGGACCGGGGCTGCTCAAGGGGGGCGTGGCCCGCTCCCGACCTTAGCCGTGGCTGTGAGCCGGCGGCCGGTGATCGGGCGCCCCGCCGCGAACTCGTACGAACCCTTCACAACCACCCGCGACCCGGCGTGCGACCCGGCGCGCGGCCGGCCACCGCCTCAGCCGGCCACCGCCGCCACCACCTCGATCTCGACGAGGGCCTCGGGCCGGAACAGCCGGGGCACCTCGAAGGTCATGCTGGTCGGCGGGGTGCCGGTGAGGAACTCGCGGCGTACGGCGCCGTATTCGGCGAGCCGGGAGATGTCGGTCAGATACGTGCGGATGTTGATGACGTCCGCCAGGGTCGCCCCGTGCGCGCGCAGCAGCGCGCCGAGGCCCTCGAAGACGCCCCGGCTCTGCTCCGCGAGGGTCGCGCCCTCGGCGATCTGGCCGGAGACGAACAACAGGGCGCTGCCGTCGGCGTGTTCGACCCGGGCGACCTGGGAGTAGTAGGGGCTGGCGGGCCGCGGGGCGTCGGCCGGGTTGTCCAGGGTGACCTTCACGGGGCTCCTTCCGTGTCCGTGCGGTCGACGCTAGGCGGGCCCGAGTGATGCGACAAGCGAATGTCTAGCATGGCTGCCATGCCGAATCCGCACCCCTCACGGCCCCCGCAGCTTCCGCACCTCCCGCGCCTCCCGCACCCGCCCCTGCCCGACGTCTCCAGCGTCTGGCTGCGGGTGTTCCTGGACGTCGCGCGGCACGGTTCGTTCACGGTGGCCGCGCGGTCGCTCGGCTGGACGCAGTCGGCGGTGTCCCGGCAGATCTCCTCGCTGGAGGCGGCGCTGGGCGGCGGTCCGCTCTTCGACCGGCTGCCGCGCGGGGTACGGCTCACGGAGGCCGGCCGGGCGCTCGTCCCGTACGCCGAAACCGTCGCCGAGGCCCTGCACGGCGCCGCGCGGGAGCTGACCGCGCTGCGCGAGGTGGCGGGCGGACGGCTGCGGTTCGGGGCGTTCGCCAGCGCCGACGCGGCCCTGGTGCCGCACGCCCTGGCCGCGTTCCGGGCCCGGCACCCGGGGGTGCGGCTGTCCCGCGAGGAGGGGCTCACCCCCCGGCTCCTGGACCGCCTGACCGCCGGCCATCTGGACCTCGCGGTGGTCTCGACGACGGGCCGCGCCCCGCTGGAGCCGTACGAACTCCACCACCTCCTCGACGAGTCGCTGTACGTCGCCGTCCCGGCCGGCCACCCGCTGGCGGGCGCCGCGGGCCCGGTCCGGCTCGGCCTGCTCGCCGACGCCGACTGGATCTCCGGCAGCTCCGGTGTCGAGGGCACCCTTCTGGAGGCGGCCCTGCGCCAGGGGTTCCGCCCGCGGGTGGCCCATGTGGTCGGCGAGTGGACCGCGAAGCAGGGTTATGTCGCCGCGGGCCTCGGCGTGACCCTGGTCCCGGCGCTCGCCGCCGATTCGGTGCGCCCGGACATCGCCCTGCTGCCGGTGCTCGACGAGGGCGCCCCGGCCCGTGCGGTGTACGCGGCGACCGCCCGGGGCCGCTCCCTGGCCCCGGCCGCCGAGTCCTTCCTCGGGGCGCTGCGGGAGGCGGCCGCCCGCGTCCCGCACGGCACACCCGGGGGCACCATGGCGTAGACCAGTTCCCACGGGCGATACTGCGGCCGTCCGGCACCACGCACCCCACTGCGACGGAAGGCCAACTCCCGTGACATCGCTGCGCGTTCGGATCGGTTTTCTCGGAATCGCCCTGTTCGCCGGGGCACTCGCCCCGACGTCCGCCCATGCCACGGCCGCCGCCCCCGCCCCCACCGTCGAGGAGCAACGGCTCGACAAGGCGGTGCCGCAGGAGATACTCCGGCGGTCCGGGTTCGACGCCGTGGCACCGGAGTTCACCCGGGCGCTGGGCGGCGCGCACTCCTACGCGCAGGCCCGGCGGATCGTCGTACGCGAGGGGTCGGCGCTGTGGCGGCGGGCCGTGGACCGGGCGCAGGGGCGGGGGCCGGCCGGGGGTGATCTGAGCCGGGACGACGACCGGCCGCTGTACTGGGCGCGGCTCGGGATGACCCGGGAAGTGCGGACCTGGGAGCCGGGGTTCGGGGTGAGCGACACCCAACGCGGCGCGCTGCTGGACGTGTTGGAGCGGACCTCGCGCGGGCAGACGGACCTCCGCTATCCCGGCGGGCACATGAGCGGGCACATGAAGCGCATCCTCGTCACCGGGTTCGACCCGTTCACGCTCGACCGCGACATCCGGATCTCCAATCCCTCCGGGGCGAGCGCCCTGGCCCTCGACGGGACGGTCCTGCAGACCGACGAGGGACCGGCCCGGGTCGAGACGGCCGTCTTCCCGGTGCGCTGGGACGACTTCGCGCAGGGCACCGTGGAGCGGACCCTGCGGCCGTACCTGCCGAAGGTGGACCTGTTCACGACCGTCAGCCAGGGGCGCATCGGGCGGTTCGACGTGGAGCGGACCAACGGGGCCTGGCGGGGCGGCTATCCGGACAACGAGAACCTGAGCCGGACCGAGACCGTCCCGGTCGCCGACCCGGCCTCGCAGCCGCAGTGGACGACCACGACCCTGCCGTACGCCGCGATCACGGCGGCCGACACGGGACGGTTCCCGGTGTACGACCACACCGAGGTGACGGAGATCCCGGCGGGCGGGACCGATCCCGTCGTGCGGGCGGACGGGCCGACCGACGGATCGACAGCGCGGGCCGGGGGCGGCGGGAACTACCTCTCCAACGAGATCGCCTACCGCGCCACCCTGCTGCGGGACCGGCTCGGCCTGCACGACACCCTGCCGGGCGGCCATGTGCACACACCGGTGCTGGAGTTCGGCGCCGGCAACACCACCGAGGTGACCGACCCGGACTTCGTGCGGAACCGGGTGGACATCATCGACCAGGTGCGGGCCATCGTGACCGTGGCGGCCGACGCGAGCTTCAGGAACTGACCGGTTCGCCGGTCTCCGCGTCCTCCTCCGCCGTCTCCTCGCCCAGCAGGTCGCGGGCGAGGAGGGTGGCGCCCGCGACCGCGCCCGGCATCAGGAACACCGCGACGAACGGCACCAGGAAGGCCAGGCCGAGGGGTGTGCCGAAGCCCCACACCAGGGTCTTGCGGGAACGCAGCAGGGCGAGCCGGGTGCGCAGGTCGATCCCCCGGCGCTGGAGGGCGACGGCGGCGAGTTCCTCGGTGAGGAAGAACCCGGTCACGAAGAAGCCGAGGACCGGTACGGCGGTCTGCCCGACGAAGGGGAGGAAGCCGAGGGCGAAGAGCAGCAGGCCCCAGAGCGCGGCGCGGACCAGGACGCGCAGGCTGTCGCGGGCCGAGATCCACAGCTCACGCCAGAACGGCAGCCCGGACTCGGGCGCGGTGCCGTCGGGCGAGACGTCCTCGTCGACCTTTTCGGAGAGGTTCTCGTAGAACGGCTGGCCGACCAGCAGCGTCACGGCGGTGAAGGTCAGGACGGCC
Organism: Streptomyces sp. NPDC048288; assembly: GCF_043201555.1. NCBI lineage: Bacteria > Bacillati > Actinomycetota > Actinomycetes > Kitasatosporales > Streptomycetaceae > Streptomyces > Streptomyces sp. NPDC048288. The sequence continues at coordinate 494,937 of NZ_JBICZD010000001.1, read as the reverse complement.
CCGAGCAGGCCGAGGGCGAAGAGCACGGCGGTGAGGAAGCCGCGGAAGAGGCCGAGCCAGGGGCTGGACCAGTCGTCGGCGAACGGGGTGGCCCAGGCGACGAAGTCCGCTCCCCATATCGCCAGGGAGACCAGGGCCGCCGCGTACAGGACGAGGGTGATCAGACCGGGCAGCAGCCCGAAGCCGAACTGCCTGCCGTGCCGGCCGACCCAGCGCTGGCCCTTGAGGAGATATCCGAAACCGACACCGAGATCACGCATGGCGAAAACTTTACCGGGGCCCCGCCGGGGCACAGTGGGGGGACGCCGGCGCGAAGACCTGCTCGTCCCTGTTGAGTCGAACGGGTACATGTCGACGTACCGATCTCAGGGTAGGGCGTTGTTCACAGTGGGAGCTGCTTGCGGCGGCTCGGTTGAGGAGAGCGGATGACGCAGGAGATCACCGTCCAGGGCACGGTCGCGGAGGGCTTCGAAGTGGTGCGCGAGGAGTTCGCCGCCTTCGTCGCCGGCGAACCGGCCGACTACGAGGGGCAGTTGTGCGCGTACGTGCACGGCCGGCGGGTCGTCGACCTGTGGGCCGGCGAGGGGGCCGACGGGAACTCCCTGTACGGCGTGTTCTCGTCCACCAAGGGCGCGGCCCATCTCGTCGTGGCGATGCTGGTGCAGGACGGCACACTGGAGCTGGACCGTAAAGTCACCTACTACTGGCCGGAGTTCGCCGCCGAGGGCAAGGGCGCGCTGACCCTGCGGGACCTGATCGCGCACCGGGCGGGCCTGATCGGCACCGACAGCGGGTTCAGCCCGCAGGAGCTGACCGACGACCGGGCGATGGCCGAACGCCTCGCCGACCAGCGGCCGTTCTGGCGCCCGGGCACCGCCTTCGGCTACCACGCGCTCGTCATCGGGGCGCTCACCGGCGAGGTGGTACGGCGCGCGACGGGCCGTACGCTCCAGGACGTGTACGAGGAGCGGGTGCGGGCGCCGTACGGCCTGGACCTCTTCCTGGGCCTGCCGGCCGCGCACGAGCCGCGCTTCCGCACCACCCTGCCGCTGCTCCCGACATCCGAGCAGCAGGCGCTGCTGGACTCCGTTCCGTCCGGTCCGCGGACCCTCGCCGGGATCGCCTTCAACGAGCACACGGCCGAGCCCACGGACCTGGCGTCCCTGCCCAACGACCGCCTGGTGCGCGCCAAGGGCCCGGCGTCCTTCGGCGGGGTGGCCTCGGCGCGCGGCCTGGCCGGGATGTACGCGGCCCTGCTCAGCGAGGTCGACGGCAAGGCCCCGCTGCTGAAGGAGGACACGGTGGCCGAGTTCGGCCAGATCCACTCGGTCGGCTACGACCTGGTGGCCCGCACCCACAAGTCCTACGGCCTCGGCTTCCAGGCCACCGCCGACACCTGGCACCCCTTCCTGGGCGCCGGCACCATCGGCCACAGCGGCGCCGCCGGCTCCCAGGCCTTCGCGGATCCGCGAAGCGGCATCGCCTACGGCTACACCCGCCGCCGCTTCGCGTTCCCGGGCGGCGCGGCCCCGGAGAACGACCGGCTGGCAGAGGCCGTGCACAAAGCAGCACTTGAAACACGCTGAGCGCAACCCACCTGGGGGCGCGGGGCCGTATCCGATATGCGGCTACCGCCGCGTGGGCGCGACCAGCCACAACGCACCCGCACCCCGCAGACGAGAGACCGCACCCCACGTCCAAGGGTGCGGCCTCCGCAACAACATCAACGACAACCGTCAGACCAGCGTCACGCCGATGTTCCCGCGCGTCGCCTTCGAGTACGGGCACACCCCGTGCGCCTTCTCGACCAGCTCACGGGCGACCCCCTCCTCGACGCCCGGAATCGCCGCCGAGATCTCCACGATGAGGCCGAACCCGTCGTCGTTCCTCCCGAGCCCGACCCGCGCGGTGACGGTCGAGCCGGAGACGTCCACCCCGGCCTGCCGGGCGACGACCCCGAGCGCCCCCTGGAAGCACGCGCTGTACCCCGCGGCGAACAGCTGCTCCGGGTTGGTCCCGGCCCCGCTGCCGCCCATCTCCTTCGGCGGGTTGACGACGACGTCGAGCCGGCCGTCGTCGGTGGCGACCCGGCCGTCACGGCCGTTCTCGGCGGTGGCGACGGCGGTGTACAGGACGTCGGACTGCTGAATGGGCATGCGGTTTCTTCTCTCCTCGGTCCGCCGCGACTCGCGCCCACGATCGACGACGGTTTCGGAAAGAAGTTACCGCATACCGGAAACCATAGACAGACCGGACGGCCCTACAGCTTGACGATCATCTTGCCGGTGTTGTCGCCGCGCAGGACCCCGAGGAACGCCTCCACGTTGTTCTCGATGCCCTCGACGACCGTCTCGCGGTACTTGAGCTGCCCGGCGGCCACCCACGGGCCGACCTCGGAGACGAACTGCGGCTGCAGGTCGTAGTGGTCGCCGACCAGGAAGCCCTCGATCCGGCCGCGGGTCTGGATGAGACGCGCGAGGTTCTTCGGGCCGGGGACGGGCTCGGTGCTGTTGTAGACGGAGATCATGCCGCAGACCGCGATCCGGCCGTCCCGGTTCAGCTGGCCGATGGCCGCCTCCAGGTGGTCGCCGCCGACGTTGTCGAAGTAGACGTCGACCCCGTCGGGCGCGGCGGCCCGCAGCTGCTCGTTGACCGGGCCGTTCTTGTAGTTGAAGGCCGCGTCGAAGCCGTACTCCTCGACCAGCAGCTTGACCTTCTCGTCGGAGCCGGCCGAGCCGATCACCCGGGAGGCGCCCTTGAGCTTGGCGATCTGGCCGACCTGGCTGCCGACCGCGCCGGCCGCGCCGGAGACGAAGACGGAGTCGCCCTCCTTGAAGGAGGCGGTGCGCAGCAGACCCGCGTAGGCGGTGAGGCCGGTCATGCCGAGGACACCGAGGTACGTCGACAGCGGCGCGGCACCGGCGTCGACCTTGACCGCGCTCTTCGCGTCCACGACGGCGTACTCGCGCCAGCCGAGGAAGTGCAGGACGTGGTCGCCGGCCGCGATGCCCTCGGCGTTCGACTCGACGACCTCGCCGACCGCTCCGCCCTGCATGACCTTGCCCAGCTCGAAGGGGGCGACGTACGACTTGGCGGCACTCATCCGGCCGCGCATGTACGGGTCGACGGAGAGGTACTTGTTCCGTACCAGCACCTGTCCCTCACCCGGCGTAGGGACCTCCGCCTCCACCAGGGCGAAGTCCTCGGGCTTCGGCCAGCCGACGGGACGGCTGAGCAGGTGCCACTCGCGGTTGATCATGACGTGCGCCTTTCCGGAATACTTCAGTACCTGAAACAACCATGCTCCTGAATATTTCAGGATGTCAAGTAACGGGGTACCCTGGAGCGCATGTCCACCCCACAGTCCAGCCCAGCGAAGACCCGCCGCCCCGACGCCCTGACCCTGGAGGTCGTCGAACTCATCGGGGACGTCGTGGCCCGTTTCTACGCGGACTACGAGGAGGCGGCGGGCGAGCACACGCTCACCGGGGCGCAGGCGCGGCTGCTCAGCCTGCTGTCGCTGGAGCCGCTGCCGATGCGGAAGCTGGCGCTGAAGCTGAAGTGCGAGCCGTCCAACGTGACGGGGATCGTGGACCGGCTGGAGGCGCGCGGGCTCGTGGAGCGGCGGCCCGATCCCGCCGACCGCCGGGTGAAGCTGGCCGCGGCGACCGACGAGGGCCGTCGGGTCGCCCGCGACCTGCGAGACGAGCTGCGGTTTGCGCGCGAGCCGCTGGCGGGGCTGTCGGAGGAGGAGCGGCTGTCCCTGCGGGACCTGCTCCACCGCATGCTGGAGGCGTGAACGCCGGAGGTTACGCGAACTGGCCCGGGCGGTAGTCGCCCGCCGGCTGCTGGAAGATGACGTTCAGCCGGTTGTAGGCGTTGATCAGGGCGATCGTCGCCACCAGCGCGACGAGTTCCTCCTCGGTGTAGTGCTTGGCCGCGTTCTCCCACACCGCGTCGGGGACCCCGCCCGCCGCGTCGGCGATCCGCGTGCCCTGCTCGGCGAGTTCCAGGGCGGCGCGTTCGGCGTCCGTGAACACCGTGGCCTCGCGCCAGGCACCGACCATGTGGAGGCGCTGCTGGGTCTCGCCGGCCTCGGCCGCGTCCTTGGTGTGCATGTCGAGGCAGAAGCCGCAGCCGTTGATCTGGCTGGCGCGGATCTTGACGAGTTCCAGGGTGGCGGCGGGGATCGTGGTGCCCTCGGCGGCCTTGCCCGCGCCGTTGAAGGCCTTGATCAGCTTGTTGGCGACGGGGCTGGCGAAGAGGTTGAGACGGGCTTCCATGGTGTGCTCCCTGTGGGGTTGCTCAGTGGGTTGCACACCTATGACGGGGGGCGTCGGCCGTATGTGACATGTTTGCTGGATTTGCTTCGGCAGAGATTTGGGTGCGCGCCGGTGGGGGTTGAGCGCGCCCACGCGGCGGAGCCGCAAATCGATACAGCCCCGCGCCCCTGTCGGGGCGCTTCAGCTCACGAGCACCACCAGAGGAACCGCGTGCACGTGTCGCTCGGGGACGGGCTCGGGGACGGGTCCGAGGTGGTGGGGTCGGAGGTCGGGGTCGAGCCTGCCGTGCTCGTCGCGGTCGCCGTCGGCTGCCCGGTGACCGGGTCGGTCGTCGCCGACTGGGCCGAGGTGTCCTTGGGAGTGGCCGACGGGGAGTCCGAGGCCTTGTCCTTCGACGAGGAGGGGGACGGGGAGGCGGAGGGGTCGGCGGAGGCGGAGCTTGCCGGGCCGGTGGCGCCGGAGGTGTCGCCGAGGGGCTCGGCGGTGGTGTCGGGGGACGAGGTGGAGGTGCCGCCGTCGGTGGTGTCGCCGCCCGCCGAGGCCGGGCCGGGGGTCGTGAACGGTATGGCGTCCGTGCCGAGTTCGGCGAGGCTCAGACCGCCGGCCGCCAGGACGCAGGCCGCGCTGACCAACAGGATCCTGCGGCGCCGCCGGCGATGGGCCGCCGCCTTGCGGTCGCGACGGCTGCCGTCGGCCGTGACGGGCTCCTCGGGGTCGTCGGCGGGGTCGTCGGCGGGACGGCCGCGGCCGCCGCGTCCACGGGCCGCCCGGCGCCGTTCCGCCCGGCCGCCCGCGGGCGGTTCGTCGGCCTCGGCCTCGTACCCCTCGGCCCCGTGACCGTCGTGGCCGCCATGGCCGTCGGTGTCGTACCCGTCCGATGCGAACTCCGGCTCCGCGTGCTGCGCTTCACCGGCCGTGTGCGGGTTCGGTGCGGTCGCTTCCCGCGCGGACGCGCGTAGCGTTTCGATGGGGGTGCCGCACCCCGGGCAGGCGAGGGCGCCGTTGAGGTGCCGTCGGCACGGGAGGCAGTAGTCCATGACGCGGGAAGACTAAGTTCCCCACGGGTCACTTCACTAGCCGGGCCTGTGAAGGTTCTGTGCGGGACCGAAAAAATTATCGAAAGCCTTGTCGAAACCGTTACCTGTTCGACCCATTGACACCTAGACCGCCCCGTCCTTACTGTCACGCCAGCATTTCGAACGTGTGACGAAATCTCGAACAGCTGAGGGGCAACTGCCGTGCGCATCACCGGAATCAGCACACACGTGGTCGGGACGCCGTGGCGCAACCTGACCTACGTCCAGGTGCACACCGACGAAGGCATCACGGGAGTCGGCGAGACCCGGATGCTCGGTCACACCGACGCGCTGATCGGCTACCTGCGGGAGGCCGAGGCCAATCACATTCTGGGCTCCGACCCGTTCGCCGTGGAAGACCTGGTGCGCCGGATGAAGTACGGCGACTACGGCCGGGCGGGCGAGATCGTCATGTCCGGCATCGCCGTCATCGAGATGGCCTGCTGGGACATCAAGGGCAAGGCGCTGGGCGTGCCGGTGTGGCAGCTGCTCGGCGGGAAGGTGACCGACAAGGTCAAGGCGTACGCCAACGGGTGGTACACGACCGAGCGAACGCCCGAGGCGTACCACAAGGCAGCCCAAGGAGTGATCGAGCGCGGGTACAAGGCGCTGAAGATCGACCCCTTCGGCACCGGGCACTTCGAGCTGGACCACGAGCAGACGCTGTACTCGGTGTCGCTGATCGAGGCCGTGCGGGACGCCATCGGGCCCGACGCCGAGCTGATGCTGGAGATGCACGGCCGCTTCTCCCCCGCCACCGCCGTGCGGCTGGCCAGGGAGCTGGCCCCCTTCAAGCCGGCCTGGCTGGAGGAGCCCTGCCCGCCGGAGAACCTGAAGGCGCTGGAGAAGGTCGCCGCCAAGGTGGACATCCCGGTCGCCACCGGTGAGCGCATCCACGACCGCATCGAGTTCCGCGAGCTCTTCGAGAGCCAGGCCGTGGACATCATCCAGCCGGACGTCGGCCATATCGGTGGTATCTGGGAGACCAGGAAGCTGGCCGCCACCGCCGAGACGCACTACGTGCTGGTCGCCCCGCACAACGTCGGCGGGTCCGTACTGACCGCCGCCTCCCTCCAGGTCGGGTTCACCTCCCCGAACTTCAAGATCCTGGAGCACTTCAACGACTTCGCGGACGCCGAGATCAAGAAGGTCGTCAAGGGCGCGCCGGAGGTCGTGGACGGGTACTTCCACCTGTCCGAGGAGCCCGGTCTCGGGGTCGAGTTCGACGCCGACGCGGCGGCGGAGTTCCCGCAGCAGCAGGCCCGTTTCGACCTCTGGGCGGACGGCTGGGAGCAGCGCAAGCCCAAGGGGACGTCGAAGTGAGCGCCTCCCCCGCCTCCCAGGTCGTCGTCGAGGCGCCGGGCGTCCAGCGGGTCGAGGAGCACACGCCCCGCGAGCCCGGTCCGGGCGAGGCGCTGGTCGCCGTGCACGCGGTCGGGATTTGCGGAAGCGACCGCGAGGTGTTCCAGGGGAACCGGCCCGAGGGCTATGTGCGCTACCCGCTGACCCCGGGCCACGAGTGGTCGGGGACGGTACGGGCGGTGGGCGCCGGGGTGCCCGGTGGCCTGGTCGGCCGCAAGGTCGTCGGCGAGGGCTTCCGGAACTGCCAGGTGTGCGACCGGTGCCATGCCGGCGAGACGACCCTGTGCACGGACGGGTACGAGGAGACCGGGTTCACCCAGCCGGGTGCCATGGCCGCCACGCTGACCCTGCCGGCCCGGCTGCTGCACGTCCTTCCGGACGACGCGGACCTCACGGCGGCCGCGCTGCTTGAGCCCGCCGCCTGTATCGCGGCGGCCGCGCTCAAGGGCAACGCGCAGCCGGGCGAGCGGGTCGCGGTGGTCGGCACGGGAACGCTGGGCATGTTCGCCGTGCAGTTCCTGCGGGCGGTCTCGCCGGGCGAACTGCTCGTCGTCGGTACCCGGAACGACCGGGAGGCGCTCTCCCGGCAGTTCGGGGCGACCGACTTCCGTACGAAGGACCAGGAACTGCCCGACGACTTCGACGTCGTGATCGAGACCGCCGGGTCCGCGTCCGCCGCGCGCACCGCCGCCTCCCTGCTCAGGCGCGGCGGACGCCTGGTCCTGACCGGTATCCCGGCCGCGGGCGCCGACGGCCTGGACCCGACCGACCTCGTCGTACGGCAGCTGGAGGTGCACACCGTCTTCGGTGCGCCGCCGGACGCCTGGTCGCACACGGTACGGGTCTTCGGGGCCGGTCTCCTCGACCCGTTGCCGCTGGTCACGCACGAGCTGCCGCTGACCGAGTTCCCGCACGCCATCGAGCTGGTGGGGGCCGGTGATCCGAAGGTGGGCAAGGTGCTGCTCCGCCCCTAGTCGTACGCCGGCCGCGGCGTGACCTGACCTCGCCGTGGCCGGCGTACCACCAAGTCTTTTCGCTACCCCGAGCCGCGAACCTTGTCCGAAATACCGAACACGAAGGACAGCTTGTGACGACCGACGCTTCCGTTACGGCGGCCCGCCGACCCGGTGAGCAGGCGCTCACCGCCCTCGGTCTGGGTGCGCCCGCCCTCGACCCCGCCGACGCCTCCGCCCACAGCTTCCCGGGCGGCGGCAAGTGGCGCACCGAGATCCCCTCCTGCGAGGGTCCCGAGGCGCTGGCCGTCGTCCTCAAGGAGTCCTCCCGCCTGGACGTGCCGATCCACCGGATCAGCCAGGGCAGCGGCGTGTGGATGCTCACCGACGCCGAGATCACCGAGATGGTCGAGGCCACCGGCGAACGGGACATCGAGCTCTGCCTGTTCACCGGCCCGCGCGGCACCTGGGACATCGGCGGCTCGGTGCGCTCCGACTCGCGGGGGGCCGGACTGCGCGCCCGCGGCCACGACGCCGTCGCCGGCTGTGTCGAGGACGCCGTCCGCGCCACCGAGCTGGGCGTCAAGTGCCTGCTGGTCGCCGACGAGGGCGTGCTGTGGACGCTGCACCGGGCGCGCGAGACCGGGATCATCCCGGCGGACACCACGCTGAAGGTGTCTGCGCTGATCGGCCCGGTCAACCCGGCGTCCTACGCGGTGTACGAGCGTCTCGGCGCCGACTCGCTCAACGTGCCCAGCGATCTGACGCTCGATCACCTCACCGAGATCCGCCGGGTCTCCGGCGCCCCCATGGACATGTACATCGAGGCCCCCGACGACCTCGGCGGCTACATCCGGATGTACGAGGTCGCCGAGCTGATCCGGCGCGGCGCACCGCTCTACCTGAAGTTCGGTCTGTCCAAGGCTCCCGGCATCTACCCGTGGGGCACCCATCTGCGGGACGTGACCCTGGACACCGCCCGGGAGCGGGTGCGGCGCGGCCGCCTCGCCCTGGACCTGCTCGCCCGGCACGGCGCGGACGGCGACATGGCGCCGCTCGGTTCCCGGCTGCCCGGCCCGCTCAACCGCTTCCCCGCCGACGCCTGAACCGCCGACGGACCAGACCCAGCACAGCCCCTCTCAACGACGAGACGAACAGGACTGATCACATGCGCAACCGCAGAGCTGCACTGACCGCCATAGCCGGGGCCGCCTCCCTCGCACTGACCCTGTCCGCCTGCGGCCAGAGCAGCGAGGGCGGCAGCAAGGAGGACAGCGGCAGCGCCAAGGGCGGCACGATCGGCATCGCGATGCCGACGAAGTCGTCCGAGCGCTGGATCGCCGACGGCAAGAACGTCGTCAAGAACCTGGAGTCCAAGGGCTACAAGACCAAGCTGGTCTACGGCGAGGACGACCCGGACACCCAGGTCTCCCAGATCGAGAACCTGATCACGCAGGGCGTCAAGGGCCTGATCATCGCGGCCATCGACAACAAGTCCCTGAACAACGTGCTCCAGGAGGCCGCGGACGCCAACATCCCGGTCATCGCCTACGACCGGCTGATCCTCGGCACCAAGAACGTCGACTACTACGCGTCCTTCGACAACGAGAAGGTCGGCGTCGAGCAGGGCACGTACATCGTGCACAAGCTGGGTCTGGACAGCGGCAAGAAGGGCCCGTTCAACATCGAGCTGTTCGCCGGCTCGAACGACGACAACAACACCAAGTACTTCTTCAACGGCGCGATGAGCGTGCTCCAGCCGTACATCGACAAGAAGCAGCTGGTGGTCAAGTCGGGCCAGACCGCGCTGAACAAGGTCACCACGCTGCGCTGGGACGGCGCGACCGCGCAGTCGCGCATGGAGGACATCCTCACCTCCTCCTACAAGTCCGCCAAGGTCGACGCGGTGCTCTCGCCCTACGACGGCATCTCGATCGGCATCATCGCCGCGCTGAAGTCGGACGGCTACGGCTCCGGCAGCCAGGCGCTGCCGGTCATCACCGGTCAGGACGCCGAGCTGGCCTCGGTGAAGTCGATCATCGCCGGTGAGCAGACGCAGACCGTCTACAAGGACACCCGCCAGCTCGCCAAGGTCGCCGCGACCATGGTCGACGACGTCCTGAACAAGAAGACCCCCGAGGTCAACGACACCAAGACGTACGACAACGGGTCCAAGGTCGTCCCCGCCTACCTGCTGCAGCCGGTGAGCGTCGACAAGACCAACTACGAGGACGTCCTGGTCAAGGGCGGCTACTACACGGACGCCGAGCTCAAGTAATCCGCCGACCCCTGATCGACAAGCACTGATTGGAAGGCAGACCATGGCGGGACCCGTCCTGGAAATGCGCTCGATCGTCAAGACCTTTCCCGGCGTCAAGGCGCTGTCGGACGTCACGCTGACCGTCCGCCAGGGCGAGGTCCACGCCATCTGCGGGGAGAACGGCGCCGGCAAGTCGACCCTGATGAAGGTCCTCTCCGGCGTCCACCCGCACGGCACCTACGAGGGGGACATCCTCTTCGAGGGCGAGCTCTGCAAGTTCGGTGACATCCGGGCGAGCGAGCAGCGCGGCATCGTGATCATCCACCAGGAGCTGGCGCTGTCGCCGTACCTCTCGCTGGCGGAGAACATCTTCCTCGGCAACGAGCACGCCAAGGGCGGGTTCATCGACTGGCGGGAGACCCTGCGGCACGCCACCGAGCTGCTGCGCCGGGTGGGTCTGGACGACCACCCGGAGACCCGCGTCACCGACATCGGCGTGGGCAAGCAGCAGCTGGTGGAGATCGCGAAGGCGCTGTCGAAGAAGGTGAAGCTGCTCATCCTCGACGAGCCGACCGCGGCTCTGAACGACGAGGACAGCGGCAAACTCCTGGATCTGATCCTGGAGTTGAAGAACCAGGGCATCACCTCGATCATCATCTCCCACAAGCTCAACGAGATCCGCCGGGTCGCCGACTCGGTGACGATCATCCGCGACGGCCACTCCATCGAGACCCTCGACGTGAAGTCGGAGGAGACGACCGAGGAGCGGATCATCTCGGGCATGGTGGGCCGCGACCTGGACCACCGCTTCCCCGAACGCACCGCGTACGAGGGCGAGGAGGACGCGGCGCCGGCCCTGGAGATCCGCGACTGGACCGTGCGGCACCCGATCGACCACGAGCGCAAGGTCGTCGACGACGTGTCGATCCATGTCCGGCGCGGTGAGATCGTCGGCATCGCGGGCCTGATGGGCGCCGGCCGCACCGAACTCGCCATGAACGTGTTCGGCCGGACCTACGGCCGCTACGACGGCGGCACGGTCCTCAAGGACGGCACGGAGATCCGTACCAAGTCGGTCGCCGAGGCGGTCGGGCACGGCATCGCGTACGTCACCGAGGACCGCAAGCACTACGGCCTCAACCTCATCGACACCATCAACCGGAACATCTCGCTGACCGCGCTGAAGAAGGTCGCGAGGCGCGGGATCGTGGACGAGCACGAGGAGCGGCAGGTCTCCGAGGGCTACCGCAAGTCCATGAACATCAAGGCGCCGACGGTCTTCGAGCCGGTCGGCAAGCTGTCGGGCGGCAACCAGCAGAAGGTCGTCCTCAGCAAGTGGATCTTCGCGGGTCCTGACGTGCTGATCCTGGACGAGCCGACCCGCGGCATCGACGTGGGCGCCAAGTACGAGATCTACACGGTCATCGACCAGCTCGCCGCCCAGGGCAAGGCGGTCGTCTTCATCTCCTCCGAGCTGCCCGAACTGCTCGGCATGTGCGACCGCATCTACACCATGGCCGCGGGCCGCCTGACCGGTGAGGTGCCCAGGGCCGAGGCCACGCAGGAAGTGCTGATGCGCCATATGACGAAGGACAAAGAGGTAACGCGATGAGCACGGATGTCACCGCCAAGAGCCCGGCGCCCGCGCCGCCGGGCAAGAGCGGATCGGCCGCCGACGGGAACCTGCTCCAGCTGGTCCTCGACGGGCTGCGCCGCAACATGCGCCAGTACGGCATGCTGATCGCGCTCGGTCTGATCGTCGCCCTGTTCGCCGTGTGGACCGACGGCGACCTGCTGCTGCCGCGCAACGTCTCCAACCTGGTGCTGCAGAACAGCTACATCCTGATCCTCGCCATCGGCATGATGATGGTGATCATCGCCGGGCACATCGACCTGTCGGTCGGCTCGCTGACGGCGTTCGTGGGCGCCTTCGCGGCCGTGCTGACGGTCAATCACGGCATAGCCTGGCCGATCGCGCTGGTCATGTGCCTGGTGATGGGTGCCCTCGCGGGCGCCGCCCAGGGTGTGTTGATCGCCTACTTCGGCATACCGTCGTTCATCGTCACCCTCGCCGGGATGCTGCTCTTCCGCGGTCTCACCGAGATCCTGCTCCAGGGCCAGACCATCGGCCCGTTCCCGAACGGCCTGCAGAACCTGGGCAACGGCTTCCTCCCCGAGGTGGGCCCGCACACCAACTACCACAACATCACGCTGCTCCTGGGCATCGTGCTGATCGCCGCCGTGGTCTGGCAGGAGTTCCGCGACCGGCGCCGCCAGCAGGAGTTCGCCCTCGACGTGCCGCCCACCCGGCTGTTCCTGCTGAAGCTGACCGCGCTGGTCGCCGCGATCCTCGTCCTCACCATGCTGCTCGCCAGCTACAAGGGCGCCCCGATCGTCCTGATCGTGCTGGGCGCGCTGGTCGTCGGCTACGGCTACGTGATGCGCAACGCGGTCTTCGGCCGGCACATCTACGCGATCGGCGGCAACCTGCCGGCGGCCAAGCTGTCCGGCGTCAAGGACAAGAAGGTCACCTTCTACGTCTTCCTGAACATGGGCGTGCTCGCGGCCCTGGCCGGCCTGGTGGTAGCGGCCCGGCTGAACGCGGCCTCGCCGAAGGCGGGCGACGGCTTCGAACTGGAGGCGATCGCCTCCTCGTTCATCGGCGGCGCCTCCATGAGCGGCGGTGTCGGCACCATCCTCGGCGCCATCATCGGCGGTCTCGTCCTCGGCGTGCTGAACAACGGCATGAACCTCCTCAGCGTCGGCACCGACTGGCAACAGGTCATCAAGGGCCTCGCCCTGCTCGCGGCGGTCGGCTTCGACGTGTGGAACAAGCGCAAGTCCGGTTCGTAGTCAGCGCGGGCCCCGCCGAAAGGCGGGGCCCCTCCTATTTGCAGGAGCCGCACATGGAACTGAACAGACGCACGGTCATCGCAGGAGCCGCGGCGGCGGGCATCGCCGCCACCACCCTCGGCACGACAGCGACATCAGCCGCTGCCGCGGCGGGCGCCGAGGCCGCCTCGGGAGGCAGGAAGCCGGTGAAGGAGTCCTTCGGGAAGCTCGCCGACGGCACGAAGATCTACCGCTGGTCGCTGGAGAACGGCGGCACCCGGCTGAAGGTCCTCAACTGGGGCGGTGTCGTCCAGAGCCTGGAGATCCCGGACCGGCGCGGCCGCTACGCCAACGTCTCGCTGGGCTTCGACAACATCGACGACTACGTCGCGAAGACCCCGTACTTCGGCGCCCTCATCGGCCGCTACGGCAACCGCATCGCCAAGGGCCAGTTCACCCTGGACGGCAAGTCCTACCAGCTGTCCGTCAACGACGGCGTGAACAGCCTGCACGGCGGCACCCAGGGCTTCGACAAGCACGTCTGGGACGTCGAGCCGTTCACCAAGGGCTCGGACGTCGGCCTGCACCTGCACTACACCAGCGTCGACGGCGAGATGGGCTACCCGGGCACGCTCAAGGCGAAGGTGACGTACACCCTCACCAGGCACGGCGAGTGGATCATCGACTACGAGGCCACCACCGACAAGGCCACGGTCGTCAACCTCACCAGCCACGTCTACTGGAACCTGGGCGGCGAGGGCAGCGGCACGATCGAGAACCACGAGCTGACGATCGCGGCCGGCAAGTACACGCCGACGGACTCCGGGCTGATCCCCACCGGTGAGCTGGCCACCGTCCACGGCACGCCGTTCGACTTCCGCGAGACGAAGACGATCGGCCGGGACATCCGCGCCGCGCACGTCCAGCAGGTGCAGGCCAAGGGCTACGACCACAACTGGGCCCTCGACAAGGGGATCACGGCCAAGCCCGAGCACGTGGCGACGCTGCGCGAGCCGCGCTCCGGCCGCACGCTGAAGATAGCGACCGACCAGCCGGGGCTGCAGTTCTACTCCGGCAACTTCCTCGACGGGACGCTGACCGGCACAGGTGGGAAGACCTACCGCCAGGGTGACGCGCTCTGCCTGGAGACGCAGCACTTCCCGGACTCGCCGAACCACGCGAACTTCCCGTCGACGGTGCTGCGGCCGGGGCAGGTCTACAGGACTCGGACGGTTCATTCGTTCGACGCCTGAGGTTGTGGGGGACTGTGCGGCCGGTAAGGGGCCTGTCGCGCAGTTCCCCGCTCGCCTTTCAGGGGCGTTGCACAGCCGGATAACAAGAAGAAACGTAAACTCACACTTTTTTCACACCCGTTGAACAGAGGATCAGCTGTCTCCGTATTGAAGGGCGGCCCGTGCTCCCCCGCGCGGGCCACCCTGGACGACGGGCCCGGACGTCCCCAACGGGCCCGCCTCATACGGAGGTTCAATGGCCGGCAACGTCACCTCGTTGTTCCGCAGCGGTGCTCACAGCCCGTCGATGGCGGCGCTGGCGCGCGAAGGAGGCGACGGGACCGGGCCGGTTGACTTCTGCATCCCCTGCAACCCCTACTTCCCCACTCCGGCCATGATGGAAACGATGTCCGCCCGGCTGAAGGACATCATCACCTTCTACCCGAGCAGCGCCGACACCATCACCGCCGAGCTGTGCAACCTCCTCCAGCTCCCGCCGCAGGCCGTGGCCATGGGCAACGGGTCGACCGAGCTGATCACCTGGATCGACCACCTGCTGGTCCGCGAGTCCCTCGCCATCCCCGTCCCCACGTTCGGCCGCTGGACCGACCAGCCGATGGAGACCGGCAAGCGGGTCGACATGTTCCCGCTCCAGGAGTCCAACGGTTTCGTCCTGGACCTCGCGCAGTACGCCGAGTTCATCCGCAAGCGGGGCACCAAGGTCGCCGTCATCTGCAATCCCAACAACCCCGACGGCGGCTTCATCCACAAGCAGGCCCTGGTGCAGTTCATGGACGCCATGGCCGACCTGGACCTGATCGTCATCGACGAGTCGTTCCTGGAGTTCGCCGACGCCGAGCAGGAGCCGAGCGTCGTCCAGGAGGCGATGATCCGGCCGAACGTCATCGTGCTGCGCAGCCTCGGCAAGAACTTCGGCCTGCACGGCATCCGCTTCGGCTACATGGTCGCCAACCCCTCGCTGGCCGGCAAGGTCCGCTCGATGCTGCCGAAGTGGAACCTCAACGCCTTCGCCGAGTACGTCGTCTTCATGCTCAAGGAGCACGGCGCCGAGTACGCGCAGAGCCTGCTGCAGGTCCGCAAGGACCGCCTGGAGATGGCCAGCCAGCTCGCCACGCTGCCCGGTCTGACCGTCTACCCCTCGCAGGGCAACTTCCTCTTCGTGCGCCTTCCCGTCGGCGCCGAGGGCACCGTGGTCCGGGACCGGATGCTCACCGAGCACCGGATCCTGGTCCGCGAGTGCGGCAACAAGATCGGTTCGTCCAGCCGCTTCCTGCGTCTCGTGGTGCGCCCCGAAGTGGACGTACGTCGCCTGGTGTCCGCCATGGAACAGGTGCTCTACGGGACCAGGAGGGGAGCCGCCGTGCCCGAGCTGGGCAATGGGACCAGCTACAGCTCGGGTACGGCGGCGGTGGACCGGCTGGTCAGCGAGACCAACGGGGCCGGGATGCAGCTCGCGCAGGCCGTGGGCGCGATGCCCGGCCCGGGTCTGGCCGCGGCTCCCGCCATGGCACCGGCCATGGCCCCCGCCATGGGGCCGGGGCTCGCCGCGGCTCCGGCCGCCGGTGTCGGCATGCCGCTCCCCGTCGGCGGTCAGCCGGTCGGGATGCCGATGCCGGCGGCCGCGCCGATGATGCAGCAGGTGCCGCAGCCGATGATGCAGCAGGCGCCGGCGCCGCCCATGCAGATGCCGATGGCGCCGCAGCCCGGACCGACCCCGCCCGGGGTACCGGCGCGGGGCGGGCTGACCGCGGCGCAGGTGCGGGGGGCCACGGCTCCCGCCCCCGCCCAGGCGCCCGGGTTGTCGCCTGCGGCGGCCACCGGGTGGCCCAACGCCCAGAGCTGGCCGAATGCGGCGGGGATGGGTCAGGTCGGCTGACGCCGAGCGCCGTAGGGGTTCCGTGCGCGGCCGGGTGCGGGCTGTCTGTGGCTGGTCGCGCAGTTCCCCGCGCCCCTGACGGGGCGCTTCTGCCGGACGGCGTGGAAGGGCGTCGTCGCCGGTCGCGCCCGCGCGGCGGTAGCCGCACATTCGATGCGGCCCCGCGCCCCTGACGGGGCCCTACACCCGCACGGCGTGGAGCAGTGAGGCTCCCAAGGGAAGCGGGTGGCAGGCTGCCTGTTTGAAGCCTGACTCCTCCAGCAGGCGTCCGTAGTGGGCCTCTTCTCGTTCACGGCCGCCCACGTTGCAGAGCATGTGGATGTCCCAGGCCGCTGCGGTGGTGCTGGGCAGCAGGCGTTCCACGACGAGGAGGTGGGCGCCCGGGCGCATGGCGTCGGCGCAGCGGTGGAGGATGGTGCGGCAGCGGTCGTCGTCCCAGTCGTGCAGGACGCGGGAGAGGAAGTAGACGTCGCCGTCGGGCGGGACGCCCTCCGTGAAGTCGCCGGCGAGGAAGGTGACGCGGCCGGTCAGGTCGGCCAGGGCCGGCCGGGCCGCCTCCAGGGCTTCCGGGCGTTCGAGGAGGACGCCCTCCAGGTGGGGGTGGGCGCGCAGCACCCGGCCGAGGAGGGCGCCGTTGCCGCCGCCGATGTCGATGACGCGGCGTGCGGCGGAGAAGTCGAAGAGGTCGGGGACCGGGAGGAACATCTCGGCGCTCGCGGCCATCGCCCGGTGGAAGAGGTCTCCGAGTTCGGGGTGGGCGGCGAAGTAGGGGAAGTGGTGCTGTCCGTAGCGGTGGGCGAAAGCTTCCTGCCCACTGCGTACGGCGTACGGCAGGCCGGCGAAGGAGTCGTAGAACAGGCCGCCGTAGAGCAGCGCGAGCGGGTGCAGGGAGAACTCGGTGCCGGTGCGGAGGGGTTCGCCGAGGGCGGTGAGGCGGTAGGTGCCGTCGGACGAGGTCAGCAGGCCGAGTGCGGTGAGGTAGCAGAGCAGGCGGTGCAGGGCGTCGGGGTCGGTGCCGGTGCGCCGCGCCAGGGTGGCGAGGTCGGGGTGGTCGGCCAGGTGGTCGGCGAGGCCCAGTTCGGCCATGGTGCGGACGGCCTGGGTGGCCCAGGCGCCGGTCATGACCCCGAGGAGGGCGAGGGTGGGGTCGGGGACGGGATCGTGGCGGCCGGGGAGGCGGAGTTCGAAGCGGCGGTGGTCGGGGGCGCGGAAGTAGAGGACGGTGACGTTCTCGTGGCTGTTGTGGCCGCCGCCGTCCGGGACCGCTCCACCGCGTTCCGTCAGCAGGGTGCGCAGTCCGGCCGGGATCACCGGGCCCGGCGCGGTCACCGCGAAGGCGTGGTGGGACTCGTGGCCGGCGGCCCGTTCGTCGGCGGCGACCGCCTCCAGCGGGGAGCCGGGCGGTACCGGCAGCGCGAAGATCTCCACGGTCCGCCCGCCGACGGGCACATGGACGATCCCGACGGGGCTGTCGCCGAGGACCGCGCCGTAGCGCCGCCGTACCCGGTCGCGGACGATCACGCTCGCCCTGACGGCCCCCGGTTCCATCCCGGCGCGCCGCAGTTCGTCGCAGAGTCCGTCGAGGGTGGCGGGGAAGACGAGGACGGCCGTGTGGTCGTAGACGAGATGGCGCGAGACGTCGGCCCGTTCGTCGGACGTCAGCGCGGGCAGCAGGTCGGTGAGGACCCGGTCGGTGTCGTGGGCGCGGACGTGGTCGGCCGCGTGCCCGATCCGTTCCAGGTCGGCTTCCGTCAGACATGGCTGTACGACGGAGAGGTTCATGAAGGGTTCCTGATGATCGTGGGGAAGGGAGAACCGGGGAGCTCGGTCCCCGGGGGTCAGATGCCGGTGTAGTTCTCGGCGAAGAAGTCCTGGTGGGCGCGGGAGGTGCGCAGGCTCTCCAGGCGGGCGTACTGCAACTGCCGTGCGTAGCGGGCCTCGTCGTCGTCCGGACCGGCGGGGCCGTGCAGCAGGCCGCTCATCCAGTGGGAGAACTCGTGGGCCCGCCAGACGCGGGGCAGGCAGTCGGCGGCGTAGCGGGCGAGGCCGATCCGGTCGTTCTGGGCCAGGGCCGTTTCGAGGGCGCGGGCGAGCGACTCGGCCTGGAGGACGGCGAGGTTGGCGCCCTTGGCGGCGGACGGGCTGATGAGCCCGGCGGCGTCGCCGGCCAGCCAGAGCCGCCCGACGCCCGGCACCGCCAGCACGTCGGAGCGCAGGTCGACGACCGCCTTCTCCAGGACGGTGCCCTCGCGCAGCGGCCCGAACTCGGCGGTCCGCATCCGCGTCACCAGCTCGTCCCAGATCCGGTCCTCGCTCCAGTCGGCGGGGTCGGTGCCGCGCGGGCACTGGAGGTAGTACCGGGTGACGGTGGCGGTCCTGGCCATGTGGCCGGCGAACCCGCGCTCGTGCAGGGCGTATCCGACGGCCTCCAGGCTGGGCGGGGCCGCGACCAGCACGGCCAGCCAGGAGACGCCGTTGTCCCGGCGGGCGGTGCGGACGCCGCGGGCCGTCAGCGCGGCTCGGCCGCTCCCCCGGTGTCCGTCGCATCCGGCGACGTACCGCCCGGTGACGTCCGCGCCCCCGCGCACCCGCACCGTGCCCCCGGTGACCCCCGCGGCCTCGGCGCCGAACCGGATCTCGCCGCCGCGCCGCAGGTACTCGGCGACCAGGTCCCGCACCAGCTCCTGCTGGGGGTAGACGGTGTGCGCCTCGCCCTGGCCCAGCTTGCCGTAGTCCAGGGTGAACTCGCCCCGGTCGCTGCGGAACAGGCAGGTGGTGTGGGTCTTTCCCCGGGCGAGCAGGCCGGCCGCCAGGCCGTGCTCGGTGAGCACGCGCACCGAGTGGGCCGCGAGGAACCCGGCCCGGGCCCGGCCCTCCACCGCCGCGCGGCTCCGCCGCTCCAGGATCACGCAGTCGATGCCGCGCTCCAGCAGGAGGTTCCCGAGGACGAGCCCCGCGGGGCCGGCGCCGAGAATCACTACACCGACCTGTGCTGTTGCCATGCCCGCCCCTGGGAGTCGCCTTCCAACCAGGAGGTTTCCTATCAGGCACATCTCGGATATAAGCGGCCGAAATGGATCAATTACCCCTAAAGGGTTTCTGTTCGAGGCGAAGATCGATAACGCGGGCGCGGGCTCGGGCCAAACAGCACGGTGCCCGTCCGCTGAGAACGCGGACGGGCACCGGATCGAGCGCCGGGCAGGCCTTGCACCTGCATTTCCCCGCAGGAAGCGGGGCGTCTTTCCTTGGACCACCAACGCAGCACCAGCCACCGGAAGTTAAGGCGACCAGCTCTGAAACGATCATACCGTATCCGGCGTGCCCTCCGGCTCCCCGTCGAGCCGGCGCACCAGGCCGCGCAGCACGGGCCCGTACTCGGGGTGGGCGAGGGCGAAGGCCATCTGGGCGACGAGGTAGTCGGCCGGGTTGCCGGTGTCGTACCAGCGGCCCTGGATGACCTGCCCGTACACGGCCCGGCTGGTGGCGTAGGCGTTGATGGCGTCGGTCAGGTACACCTCGCCGGTGCGGTGCTCGTACCAGCGGCGGGTCTGTTCGCGCAGTTCGTCGATGATGCCGGGGGTGACGACATAGCCGCCGATGGCCGCGTACGGGGAGGGCGCGTCGGCCGGGGCGGGCTTCTCGACCAGGCCGGTGATGCGCAGCTGGCCGTCGCCGAGGTCCTCCTTGACGATGGGCACGCCGTAGCGCTGGGAGTCGGCGGGGTCCATCGGCAGCAGGGCCAGGACCGGGCAGCCGGTCTGCTCGTAGGCGCGGATCAGCTGCTGGGCGCGCGGGACCTCGGCGACGAACACGTCGTCCGGCCAGAGCACCAGGACCGGCTCGTCGCCGAAGGAGCGGGCGGCGTTCAGCACGGGGGTGCCGTTGCCGTATGGGCCGTACTGGTCGAGGTAGGTGATGTGGCCCTTGCGGGCCAGCTCGGCGACCTCCTCGACGGCGTCCGCGTAGGCGGTCTTGCCGTCGGCGCGCAGCTGGTCCACGAGCCCGGGGTTGGGCCGGAAGTGGTCCTGGATCAGGCTCTTGCCGCCCGAGACGACGATGGTGATGTCGGTGATCCCGGAGTCCACCAGCTCGCGCACGGTGTGCTCGATCACCGGTTTGTCGCCGACCGGGAGCATCTCCTTCGGCGTGGCCTTGGTCAGCGGCAGCAGGCGGGAGCCCAGTCCGGCGGCGGGGATCACGGCCCTGCGGATCGTCGGCGACATCAGGTCTCTCTCGGTCGGACGGCACGGTGTCCGCCGACGCTACCAACGGGCCCTGTGCCGGTCGGGAAACGGAAGCCGTACGGAAGCTGTCACCAGGCCGTTTTCCGGGCGAAGCCGGAACGACGTCCCGGCTTCGCCCGGTGCGCTCAGTAGGCCACCGGCCAGCCGGTGCTCCAGTCCAGCAGGTTGATGCCGAGCTTGGGTGTGCCGCTGTCGTTCCCGTCGTAGTAGTGGTAGACGATCAGGTCGCCGTCCGTGTCGTTCATGATCGACTGACCGCCGGGGCCGATGACCGCGCCGTGCGACTCCAGGACGGCCGTGCCGCCGTTGTTCGTCATCGCGACGCCGCTCTTGTCGTAGTACGGGCCGGTGACCGAGGTCGCGCGCCCCACCTTGACCTTGTAGGTGCTGCTGGTGCCCTGGCAGCACAGGTCGTAGGAGGCGAAGAGGTAGTAGTAGCCGTTGCGTTCGACGACGTACGGCGCCTCGACCGCCTTGCTGCCCGTGGGGCGGGCGGCGAGGGAGTAGCGGGTGGTGTCGCCGGAGTACTGCTTCCCGGTCGACGGGTCGATACGGATCATCTTGATGCCGGTCCACCAACTGCCGAACGACAGCCACCACTTGCCGTCGCCGTCCACGAACAGGTTGGGGTCGATGGCGTTGTAGTCGCTGGCGGACGTCGAGGTGTAGACGATGCCGTAGTCCGACCAGGAGCCCGGCAGGCCCGTTGCGGAACCGGCCAATCCGATGGCCGAGGTGTTGGAGCCGAAGGTGGAGACGGCGTAGTACATCAGGTACTTGCCGCCGTGGTACGAGATGTCCGGCGCCCACGCCTCCGTCGCGTACGTCGACCACCAGCTCGGCTTCGTGGTGAACGCGTCGGAGCCCGCCGTGAAGGCCACGCGGTTCGTGGACGTCTTGTACGCGAGGCCGCCGCCGGTGGAATACAGCAGGTAGCGGCCGGCGGAGGTACGGATCATCGTCGGGTCGTGGACGACGACGTCACCGGTGACCGTGCCCGGGTTGGGGTACGCCGACGCGCTCGTCGGGACCAGGGCGAGCAGGATCGCGGCGGGGAGGGCGAGGAGTGCGGTGCGGGTGCGGCTCACGCGAAGCCTCCTTCATGAATTGTCCGAGGTGTCGAACAGCGATCGCCAATTCGGACGGACCGTAGAATCGAATCGTTTTGCCGTCAACGGTTCTCACGGGGGTCACGTGTCAACTCACCTGTCTCAACAGAAGACTTGACTGACGCTCACTTTGCCCAACTGACAGCTTGCGAACAGCAACCGTTCCTACGGTGCCGTGTCCATGACAGACACCTCAGAGGGCGCCCGCTCCGTCGGACGCCGTACCGTACTCGTCGCCACCGGGACGACCGCCGCTGCCCTGGCCGTAGGCGCAGCGGTCTCGACCGAGGCCCCCGCGGCAGCCGCCGCCCCCGACCTCCAGCCGGCCGCCGCCGCGGCGGTCTGCACGCTCACGGAGGAGATGACCGAAGGCCCCTACTACCTCGACGGCGCACTGGTCCGCGCCGACGTCACCGAGGGGAAGGCGGGCATCGCCCTCAAGCTCGCCCTCACCGTCGTCAACTCCGCCTGCACGGTGATCCCCAACGCGCTGGTGGAGATCTGGCACTGCGACGCCCTCGGCGAGTATTCCGGGTACGTCGGCAACAACGGCCACAACGAGGCCGACGACGGCACCTTCCTGCGCGGTGGCGTGCTCACCAACTCCAGCGGCGTCGCCAACATCACCACGATCTACCCGGGCTGGTACCGGGGCCGCTGCGTCCACATCCACGTGAAGGTCCACACCGGCGTCACCCTGACCTCCGACGGCTCCTTCACCGGCGGGTCGACCCTGCACACCGGCCAGCTCTTCATCAACGAGACCATCACGACCGCGGTCGCGGCGGTCTCGCCCTACTCGACCAACACGGTCACCCGCACCACGCTCGCCCAGGACGGGATCTACGACGACGGAGGCGCCTCCTCGGGTCTCATGACCGTCACCGGCTCCACCTCCGCCGGCTACACCGGCACGCTCACCCTCGGCGTCTCCAGCTGACACCGCGGGCCCCGGGGAAGGTGCGTCCCCCGGGGCCCGGCTCAGGGTCTGCGACGGAGGGGCAGGTCCACCTCGGCCCGTACGGTCTTGCCCGGTGCGCCACAGCAGTCCCGCTCCACCACCTCCCAGCGGTCGGCCAGCGCGTCCACCAGCACCAGCCCGCGCCCGCCGTCGTCCAGCACCCCCTGCGGTGCTACGACGCCGGGTGCGGGCGGCCGCCGTTCCGCCCGGGTGTCGGTGACCTCCACCCGCACGCTCCCCGTCACCACCGACACCCGCAACTCGAAGTCCCGCCCCGGCACCCGCCCGTGCGTCACCGCGTTCGCGGCCAGCTCCGCGACGATCACGGACACCTTGTCGATGACATCAGGCGCCGCGAACACCCCTCCCCACGCGTGCAGTTGGGCGACGGCGAGATGCCGGGCGAGCCGGGCACCCCGCGGGGTGGCACTGAGCCGCTGGGCCAGTGTTCGACTGACGGTGACCGCGGTGGGGGGAGCGTCCATGCCCCCAATCTGGCCCCCTGAACGGGCACTTCTCCAGGTCATCGCCGCGTACGCCGACGGCGCGTACACGGTCACCGACTGGACCGTACTGCTCACGGGCCGTCACCATGAGGGGCGGGAGGTGGCCTACGTGGGCGATGGAGTCGAGCCGGAGTCGTCGGACAGTCTGCGGACTTTCGGGGCGGTGGTCCAGGCACTGCGGGAGCATGCGGGGCTGAGCCGCGAGGAGTTCGGGGAGCGGGTGCGGTTCTCCAAACACACGGTGGCATCGGTGGAGCTGGGCCGCCGCATGCCGGACGAGTCCTTCGTGGAGGCGGCCGAGCAGGCCCTCGGCAACACGGGGGCCTTACGGCGGGCGGCGGGGTATGTGGCGCGGCAACCGGGGTTGGCGGCTTGGTTTCGGCGGTGGGCGCGGATGGAGGCGACGGCGATCAGCCTCTACACCTACGAATGCCGGGTCGTGCCGGGCCTGTTGCAAACGGAGGCCTACACGCGGGCGGTCTTCCTGAGCGTTCCGCCGATCCCCAACGATCAGAAACTGGACGATCGGGTGGCCGCACGCGCGGCCCGACAGGATCTGCTGTCCACCCGGCGGGAGCGGCCGTGCGCATTCAGTTTCATCGTCGAGCAGGCCCTGCTGGAGCGACGAACGGGCGGCGACGAAGTGACACGAGAGCTGCTCGACCACCTGCTGGAGGTGATCGACCAGCATCGGAACGTGGAGATCCAGGTCATGCCGCTGCGGCAGCCAACACACGCAGGCCTGGACGGCCCGTTGCAGCTGCTTGAGACTCCCGAGAATCAGTGGTTCGCTTATTCGGAAGGGCAGAAGAACGGCCGCCTCATCGCCGATCCGAAGGAGATCAGCGTCCTCCACCAGCGATATGGAAAACTGCGCGCGCAGGCCCTCAACCTCCGGGACTCCAGGGCCCTGTTGGAGCAGATGCGAGGAGCGCTATGAGCACGTCCGAACTGACCTGGTTCAAGAGCAGCTACAGCAGCGGCAGCGAGGGCGACTGCGTCGAGGTCGCCGCCTGCCCCGCCACCGTCCACGTCCGCGACTCGAAGAACCCCCAGGGCCCCCAGCTGGCCCTCTCCCCCGCCACGTGGGCCAACTTCCTCACGCACGCCGGGAAGCGCCTGCCCTGACCTGTTTGATCCAGGCATCCGACACGCTCTTGGGAACCGTGGCGGTCAGGCCGCCCTCCTTGGTGAAGGCGAGCGCCCCGCTGTAGGCGCCGCCGCCACAGCCGTCGGACTGGTGGCTGAGCCTCTTGTCGGTGGACGCGTCGATGAAGGGCTTCGTGCTGCCCTTGCGGGTGACCCGGAAGCGGACCGTGCCGAGGTCGGGGCCGATGTCGTCCGGCAGCGGCAGACGGACGCTCGTGACGTCCTCGGCCGGTATCCGGTCCTCGACGCACCTGCCGTGCGCGCAGAGCCGGACGGAGGCGCCGGCGAGACCGTCGTAGCCGTCCTGCGCGAAGAACACGCCGACCTGGGCCACCACACCGACACCGCCGCAGGGTTCCGCGTTCCCCGCGCACCCGGACAGGCCGACGAAGAACGCGACGGCACCGCCGACCACCCGCGCGTACCGGACCGTATTCACCACTGTGTCCCCCCTTGCCACCTGCCCATCATCACCCACATCGGCGGTGCGATGATCGCCGCATGAGACATCGAAGACGGGCGTTGCTCGCTCTCCTCACGACCGCCCTCCTCACGTCGTGCTCCGGCGGGGGCACGGCTCTGGACGGCAGCTCGCAAGCGGCCGGGATCGCCGAGAACGACCACGCCCAGGTCGGCGACGAGTACTGGGTGGCGATGCCGCCGTTGTCGAACAGGACGGGGAAACCGCTCACCGTCATCGACGCGAAGATCGTCCATGTGCCGGCCGGGCTGCGCATCACGGGGTATCGGGTGGACATCACCGCCGGCGGTTACCTCATCGGGACGTCACCCGTCGCTGCCACGGACGACGTCAGGACCGGTCCGGTCCGGGTCGCGGCGCACGACCAGTCGGACCAGTACTACGAGGCCCGGGTCAAGGTGACCGGAGCCGTGCACGGGGACCTGACCGACTGCCGCTTCACCTACCGGCAGGGCTCCACCACACACCAACAGGACCTCGGCTGCGACACCCGGATCCGCCTGGACAAGCCCCTCTGAGGCGGTCGTCCCGCATACGAAACGGCTGTTGACAGTGCGAACCGGAAGGACACCACGTGACACCGCAGATCCTGCGTGCCAAGGACAGGACGCCCGCACCCTGGAAGAACGGCGGAGGCGTGACATCGCAGGTCGCGGCTGATCCGCCGGGCGCGGGGACGGACGATTTCGTCTGGCGGGTCAGCCTGGCCGACGTGGCGTCCAGCGGACCGTTCTCCGCGTTTCCCGGAGTCGACAGGATCATCACCGTCGTCGGCGGACCGGGCATGGCCCTCACCGTCGACGAGGTCCCGCACGTGATCGACGCGCCGTACGAGCCGTTCGCCTTCGCCGGTGACGCGGTCACCGAGTGCCGGCTGCTCGACGGGCCGATCGTCGACTTCAACGTGATGGTGCGGCGTGCCGGGATGACAGCGCGGGTCCGCGTGGTGCGCTCCGACACCTCCGTACGGGCCGCTGCCGGGACCCGTGTTCTGGCGATCGTCCTGGACGGGTCGGCCGAACTCCAGCGGTCCTCGGTCCGCCTCGGCCGCCTCGACGCGGTCCTGCTCCCGGAAGGGGACGGTGACAGCTTCCGCGTGGAGGGGGTCCTGGCGATCGTGGACCTCGTGCCCCGGCCCGGCCGCTGACCGGGCCCGCGTTCACGCGCCCGGCTCGAACAGCTTCCAGTTCCCCTCGGAGACGACCTCGACGCCGCCGTCGTCGGTCACCTTGAGGGCCGTCCGGGCGTCGATGGCGTAGGCCGGACCGGCCATCCCGGCGGCCCACCGTTCCGCCTCGGCCAGGGTGTTCTCCGGGCAGTCCGGACTGTCCAGGTGCGGGAAGAGGGAGAAGTCGACGACTCCCAGCGCGCTGTCGTCGCCGGTGGGGGGCTCCCAGCCGACGAAGAACTCCCCCACGCGGGGCGTCAGCGCCATGCTCCCGGCGCTGAGCCCCACGTAGACCGTGTCGCGCAGCGAGGGGAAGAGGTCGGCGAGTCCGGACTCCCGCATCCAGTGGCACAGGTACAGCGCGTCGCCGCCGTTCACCAGCAGGGCGTCCGCCGCCCGGACCCAGGAGACCCAGCGCTCCCTGTCGATGCCGGGCAGCGCGGTGAGCTCCAGCACGCCCACCGACCGCCACCCCAGCCCGGTCATGGGGCTGGGGGACCGGCCGCTGATGAAACGCCAGGGCCCGCCCGGATCCCCGTACGGGCCGCCGTACCCGGCGGTCGGGATGCAGAGGGCGTCGGCCTCGGCGATCGGTTTGCCGAGGAGATCGACCAGTGCCGCCAGAATGCTTTCGTTCGTGACACCGGAGTCGGTGAGGAGCAGCTTCATCGAGTCCCCGCTGGGTAGGGTCGCCGTTCGATGGCAGGATATGCGGCAAGCGATAGAATCGTGCCATGTCCGCCGACATCGACTTCCTGCCCACCCGCCCCCACCGGGTCGTCGTCCTCGCCCTCGACGGGGTCTACCCCTTCGAACTGGGCATCCCGAACCGGGTCTTCCCCTGCGTGCCCGGCGCCTACGACGTCGTGACGTGCGCGGCGGCCGAGGACCGTACGGTGGCGACCAGCGCCGACTTCACGATCACGGTCGGGCACGGGCCGGAGGCGCTGGAGAGCGCGGACACGGTGGTCGTGCCGCCGTACGACATGGCGCGGATCGCACAGGAACTGCCCGAGCCCGTCGCCGCCGCGCTGGCGCGGATCCGGCCCGGGACCCGCATCGTCTCCATCTGCACGGGGGCGTTCGCGCTGGCGGCGGCCGGGCTGCTGGACGGGCGGCCCGCGACGACGCACTGGGCGCTGGCGCCCCGGTTCCGGCGGATGTTCCCGCAGGTCGCCCTCGACCCCGACGTGCTGTTCATCGACGACGGCGATGTGCTGACCTCGGCGGGGGCGGCGTCCGGGGTCGACGTGTGCCTGCACGTCGTGCGCGCCGACCACGGCAGCGCGGTCGCCAACAGCGTGGCCCGGCAGTGCGTCGTACCGCCGTGGCGGGACGGCGGACAGGCCCAGTACATCGAGCAGCCGGTGCCGGACGAGGGCGCCACCGGCACGGCGGCCACCCGGGCCTGGGCCCTGGAGAACCTCGAACGGCCGCTCGCGCTGCAGGAGCTGGCCGAGCACGCCCGGATGAGCCGGCGCACCTTCGCGCGCCGCTTCCAGGAGGAGACCGGCGTCAGCCCGGGCCGCTGGCTGATCCAGCAGCGGGTGCACCGGGCCCGCCATCTCCTGGAGACCAGCGACCTGCCCGTCGACCGCATCGCCACCGAGGTCGGCTTCGCCACCGGCACCTCCCTGCGCCAGCACCTGCACGCGACGATCGGCGTCTCCCCGCAGGCCTACCGGAACACCTTCCGGACCACGACGGCCGGAAAGGGGTGAGCGGTCCCGCCAGGCCGCGGGGAGGTGCGGCCCTCCCCGCGTCGCCGTCCGACCCGGACGCGCCGCGCCGGCCGATGGCACCGGCCGGCGGGCGCTGACGGACGCGGGGAGGACCACACCGGGCGGACCCGCGGAGAGCACCCCGCGGCCGCCGGCTACTTACTTGGCCGGGCACTCCTTCCAGGCCATGTGGTAGACGGTGCTGATGTCACCGTCGGTGGAGTCCATGGTCATGAAGCTGACCTTGCCGGGGTTGGCGCTCCCGGCGTTCACGCGCAGCTCGGTGTTGATGTTGAAGTTGCGCTGGACCCCGCAGGGCGCCCAGACCAGCTGGGCCCAGTCGGTGGTGTCGGTGGCCTGCCAGTTGTCGTCGTAGGGGCCGCTGAAGGGGTGGCTGGCGGCGGCCGTGTTGGACGAACCCTGGAAGTAGTACGAGGCACGCTGGGTGCCGGTGGCGCCGGACTGCAGGGACGCGAAGCCGCGGTAGTCGGCGCTGGCGATGGCGTACGTGAAGCCCTGCGGCACATGCACGACCAGGTTGAGCTGGCAGTTGCGCCGGAAGGCGGTGGGGTCGGAGTTGCCGCCGGCCTGCGCGAGGTAGGCGCTGTAGGTGACGGTGAAGGCGGTGTTGTCCTCGGAGACGGCGACGGCGGTGGTGCCCGCCGGGCACCCGGAGCCGTTGACCGTGGCTATGTTGATCACGATCTTGTCCGGCGGCGGGTCGTCGAACACGGGCGACGAGGAGGCACGGGCCTGAGCGGGCAGCCCGGCGGCGAGCAGCGCGGTGAGCGCCCCGCCGAGCAGGAGTCCACGTCTCATTGGTTTCTCCAGTTCGGTGATCGAGTGGGGGGTGACACCCACGGCCGTCACGCACGACCCACACGGTTCATCTGGTTCATCTTTGAAGAACCTGTGAGTTTTCTGTGAAGGCCGGGGCGCTCGAATCGTAGGAACCCCCACGCGCACCGGTCAGGGCGAACTCCGGCCATTCACACCACCGGATTTCACAGCCCCGCTGCCGCTACGGGTTCTCCCAGGCCGCCGGTTCCGCCGCCAGCGCGCGGACCGGCTCCGGGAGCGCGTCCGCCGCGATGTCCGCCACCGTGACGCCTTCGAGGATCTTGCGGACGTTGGCGCGCAGGGCGATCCACAGGGGCAGCAGGGGCTGGGCGGTGCCGGTGTAGGCCAGGCCCGTCGGGCGTTCGCCGCGTACGGAGACGATCGGGCCGTCCACCGCGCGGATCAGGTCGGCCACGGTGATCGCGGACGCCTCCCGGGCCAGCCGGTAGCCGCCGCCCCCGCCACGCCGGCTGTCGACGATCCCGGCGCGCCGGAGGTCACCCAGAATGCCCTCCAGGAACTTGTGCGGGATGTCCTGGGTGGCGGCGATCTCCTCCGCCTTCACCGGGCCGCCGTCCTGCCGTACGGCGAGCTCCAGTACCGCCCGTACCGCGTAATCCGCCCGTGCCGAGATCCTCATGGGTCCATTGTGGGGCGTCCGCCCGTGCAGAATGACCGGACCCGCGCCCCGTAAGATCGCCC
This sequence comes from Streptomyces sp. NPDC048288, assembly GCF_043201555.1. Lineage (NCBI taxonomy): Bacteria > Bacillati > Actinomycetota > Actinomycetes > Kitasatosporales > Streptomycetaceae > Streptomyces > Streptomyces sp. NPDC048288. Next base: position 466,161 of record NZ_JBICZD010000001.1, on the reverse strand, counting down.
GGGAGGATCCCTTGGCGCTCAGCAGACGTACCTTCAGTGCCCTCGCCGGCTCGGCCGCGCTCGGTTTCGCCCTGGGCGGCAGCGGCGGCCCCGGGGCGCCCTCGGCGTACGCCGCGCGCAGTGTGCCCACCGGCCCGGCCCCCGCCCCGCCGGGCGCGGACGGCGAGCGGCACACCATCGGCTACGACCACTACTCCCTCGTCGTCGACGGCAGGCGGCTGGTCGTCTGGTCCGGCGAGCTGCACCCCTTCCGGCTCCCGAGCCCGTCCCTGTGGCGGGACGTCCTGGAGAAGATGCGGGCGCACGGCTACAACACGGTCAGCATCTACGTGGCGTGGAACTACCACTCCCCCGCGCCCGGCCGCTACGACTTCACCGGCGTCCGCGACCTCGACCTGTTCCTCCGTACGGCCGCCGAGACCGGGCTGTACGTCATCCTGCGTCCCGGTCCGTACATCAACGCCGAGGTCGACGCCGGCGGCTTCCCCGGCTGGCTCACCGCCACCGAGGGCACCGCCCGCACCACCGACCCGACCTACCTCGGCCACGTCGACCAGTGGCTGACGGCCGTCAACCGCATCGTCCGCCGCCACCAGCTCACCGACGGCGGCGGCTCCGTCCTGCTCTACCAGATCGAGAACGAGTACGACGGCCACGTCGCCGACCCGAGCGGCCCCGCCTACATGTCCCACCTGTACAAGAAGGTGCGGGCCGACGGCATCGACGTCCCCCTCTTCCACAACGACAAGGGCCGCAACGGCTACTGGATCCCCGGCTCCTTCGACACCGGCGGCGAGTCCGGGAAGTGGCTGTACGGCTTCGACGGCTACCCCTCGCCCACCCAGACCCCGCCGGACTGGGGCGGCTTCGGGATCGGCGGCCTCAAGGGCGGCGCCACCGCCAGCCCCCGCACGCCCGGGTTCGTGCCCGAGTTCGGGGGCGGCTGGTTCGACCCCTGGGGCGGGGTCGAGTTCGGCGGCAAGGGGTACGCCGAGTCCCGGCGCACCCGCGACGCGGCCTACGAACGCCGCTTCTACCTCACCAACCTCGCCAACGGCCTCACCCTCCACAACGTCTACATGACGTACGGCGGCACCACCTGGGGCTGGCTCCCGGCACCGGTCGTCTACACGTCGTACGACTACGGCGCGGCCATCGACGAGGCCCGCAACGTCACCCCGAAGATGGCGCCGATGCACCAGCTCGGCCACCTCCTCCAGCGCGTCCCGGACTTCGCGAAACTGGACCGCGCGGCGGACGTCCACGTCGACGGGCTCAAGGCGTACCACCTCACCAACCCCGACACCCAGGCGCACGTCTACGTGCTGCGCAACGACGGCGCGAGCGAGGTGACCTCCGCCGTGCGGGCGGTGGTCGCCGACGGACACGACGACATCGAGGTCACCGTCCCGGCGCACGACGCCCGGCTGATCACCACCGGGCTCTCCCTCGGCAAGCGGAAGCTGCGGTACGCCACCGCCCAGCCGATGTTCGTCCTCACCGCCGGCCGCCAGGACGTCGCCCTGTTCACCGGCCGGTACGGCGAGATGGCCCACCTCGTGCTGGAGTGCCCGGCCGAGCCGTACGTCACCCGCCTGGACGCCGAGGCGGCCTGGGTCTACGACCAGGGCGTCCTGCACGTGACCGCTCCGCTCGGGCAGGGCGGACTCACCCGGGTCCTCGTCGAGCGCGGCGAGTCCGACACCCCGCTGCTGCTGCTCTTCGCCGACGACGCGACGTCCCTGCGGCTGTTCCCGTACGACACCCCGTCCGGCACGCTCCTCGTCTACGGCCCGGCGCTGCTGCGCCACGCGAAGCTCGACGGGTCGACGGTCCGGCTCACCGGGGACACGGTCGCCCCGACCGGCCTGGAGGTCTGGGGGCCGCGCGGGATCACCTCGGTCACCTGGAACGGGCAGCCGGTACGGACGCGGGTGAGCGTCTCCGGGAGCCTGGTCGCCCTGTCGGACATGGCGGGGGCGCCGAAGCCGGCGCTGCCGGTGCTGGGCGGCTGGCGCCGGAGCGCCGAGAACCCCGAGTCGGCGGTGGCCTTCGACGACTCCACGTGGACGGTCGCGGACCACAAGACGTCGTTCAGTACGACGCCCGTGCCGGACGGGCAGCCGGTGCTGTTCGCCGACGACTACGGCTTCCACTACGGAGACGTCTGGTACCGGGGGCAGGTGGACGGCGACCTGTCCGACCTGGAGTCGGTCTCCCTCGCCTACAGCACCGGCACCCAGGGCATGCTGCTGGCCTGGCTGGACGGCAAGCCGCTGGGGTCGCACCGGATGCCGGTGCCGGACACGAAGACGGTCCGGCAGGGGAGCTGGACGGCCACGGCCGCGTTCCCCGTCGCCGGGCCGAAGTCGAAGAAGGAGCGGGAGAAGGAGAAAGAGCGGGAGAAGGAGCAGCGGTCGCATGTGCTGTCCGTGCTGGTGCGGCGGATGCAGCACGACATGGACGGCAAGTCCGTGGACACCCAGAAGGCGGCACGCGGGTTGACCGCCGCGACCTTCAAGGGGGCCTCTCCCAAGGTGAGTTGGCGGATCCAGGGGCCTCTCGCCCCGGATCCCGTGCGCGGGCCGCAGAACAACGGCGGGCTGTACGGCGAACGGGAGGGCTGGCATCTGCCCGGGTTCGCGGACGGTGCCTGGGAGGCCGTCGAACTTCCGCGCGCGGACAAGGGGATGGGGGTCACCTGGTACCGGACCGGCTTCCGGCTGGCCGTACCGGACGGGGTCGACGCGTCGGTGGGGCTGGTCCTGGAGGACGACCCTGGGCGGGCGTACCGGGTGCAGATCTTCCTGAACGGGTGGAATCTCGGGCAGTACATCAATGACGTGGGGCCGCAGCACACGTTCGTGCTGCCGAACGGGATTCTGCGGACTCGGGGAGCCAATACCTTGGCGCTGGCTGTACTCGGGGACGGGACGACGGAGATCGGGCCGGGGCGTGTGCGGCTGGAGTTGCTGGGGAGTGCGGCCGGAGGAGTGCCGGTGGTGGGGGTGGACTCCCCCGGCCGTTAGGTGCGGGTTGTGGGGGGCTGATCGCGCAGTTCCCCGCGCCCCTGACGGGGCGCGTTGACCCCTAGGTCAGTCGAATCGCATTCCAGGAAAGGGGTTCAAGGACGGCGCTCAGAGTGCCGTCGTTCAGCGATGTGCCCTCGGCCGGATGAGGGGTTACCCGCTCCGGCTCCTCCAAGGTGTTGCGGGCGTTCGGGTCCTCGTCCGCCAGCACGCTGTGCTCCGCCACGGACGTCAGACCGAGTCCGCCCAGGGCCACTTCCAGCGGCAGGGCCTCCGACTGGCTGCGGTTCACGGCGAAGACGGTGACCGTGCCGTCCTCGGCCCTGACCGCCGTGGCGTGCAGCAGGGCCGTCTCGCCGTACTTCTTCGTCTCGTGGGTCGGTGAGTCCACGCGGACGTCCAGGACCTGGCCCCTGCCGTACCGGGAGGCCTGGGCGAAGGGGAAGAACGTCGTCTGGCGCCAGGCCGGGCCGCCGGGCTCGGTCAGGATCGGGGCGATGACGTTGACCAGCTGGGCCAGGCAGGCGACCGTGACGCGGTCCGCGTGGCGGAGCAGGGCGATGAGGAGGGAGCCGAAGACCACCGCGTCCAGGACGCTGTAGTTGTCCTCCAGCAGGCGGGGGGCCTCGGGCCAGTCCCGCGTGTCGGAGTTCTCGATCTCGTGCCACTTCGAGGTGTACCAGACGTTCCACTCGTCGAAGGAGAGGTTGATCTTCTTCTGGGACTTCAGCCTGGCGCCCACGTGGTCGCAGGTGGCGACCACGTTCTCGATGAAGGACTCCATGTCGACGGCGGAGGCCAGGAAGGAGTCGAGATCGCCGTCCTGGGGCTCGTAGTAGGCGTGCAGGGAGATGTAGTCGACCAGGTCGTACGTCTCCGCGAGGACCGTCGCCTCCCACTCGGCGAAGGTCGGCATGGACTGGCTGGAGGAACCGCAGGCGACCAGTTCCACGGTCGGGTCCAGCTGGCGCATGGCGCGGGCGGTCTCGGCGGCGATACGGCCGTACTCCTCGGCCGTCTTGTGGCCGGTCTGCCAGGGGCCGTCCATCTCGTTGCCCAGGCACCAGACCTTGATGCCGAAGGGGTCCTTGTCGCCGTGGGCGGCGCGGAGGTCGGAGAGGGCGGTGCCGGAGGGGTGGTTGGCGTACTCCTGGAGTTCCAGGGCCTCCGCGACGCCCCGCGTGCCGAGGTTGATGGCCATCATGGGCTCGGCCTGCGGGCCGACCTTCTTCAGGAAGGCGATGTACTCGGAGAGGCCGAAGCGGTTGGTCTCCGTCGACCGCCAGGCGAGGTCGAGGCGGCGGGGGCGGTCCTCGGCGGGTCCGACGGAGTCTTCCCAGCGGTAGCCGGAGACGAAGTTGCCGCCGGGGTAGCGGAGGGTGGTGACGCCGAGTTCGCGGACGAGGTCGAGGACGTCCTGGCGGAGGCCTTCGGCGTCCGCCGAGGGGTGGGTGGGTTCGAAGATGCCGGTGTAGACACAGCGGCCCAAGTGCTCGACGAAGGAGCCGAAGAGGCGGGGGTTGACTTCGCCGATGGTGAAGGCGGGGTCGAGGGTGAAGCGGGCGGTGCGCATTTTCGCCTTTCGGGGGGAGTACTTGTGTTTCGTGGGCGGGTGCGGGTGCGTTGTGGCTGGTCGCGCAGTTCCCCGCGCCCCTAAAAGACCTTGGGCCAGCCGTTCTTTGTCCAGCCCAAGGGGTTGAGCCCCAGCTTTGGGGTGCCGTTGTCGTCGGCGTCGTAGTAGTGGTAGGCCAGCCAGGTCTTGCCGTGGGTGCGGAAGGTGGACTCTCCGCCCGTGCCGATGTAGCGGCCGTGGCCTGCCAGGAGCAGGTCTCCGCCGCCGTTCAGCATCGGCGTTCCCGTGCTGTCGGTGTACGGGCCCGTCACCTTTGTCGAGCGGCCCACCCTGATCTTGTAGGTGGAGTTCACGCCGGCGCAACAGGCGTCGTACGACGCGAAGAGGTAGTAGTAGCGGCCGTGGTGGAGGATCGAGGCGCCTTCGACGGCGTAGGGGGCGTCGGGGCGGGTGGCCAGGTGGGCGACGGGGGCGCCCGGGAGGGCCTTGCCCGTTCTCGGGTTCAGCTCGACCATGCGGATGCCGGTCCAGTAGGAGCCGAAGGCCATCCAGAGCCTGCCGTCGGCGCGGACGATCGCCGGGTCGATGGCGTTCCAGGAGTCGGACGTCTCGGAGGAGAAGGCCTTGCCCTGGTCCTGCCACGTGCCGGGGAGACCCGACCGGGACGTGGCCACGCCGATCGCGGAGTGGTTGGTGCCCCAGGAGGAGACCGCGTAGTAGAGCCAGTAGCGGCCGTCGCGGTAGGAGAGGTCGGGGGCCCAGGGGTCGGCGGTGGAGTTGTAGTCGTACCACCAGGCCGGGGGTGTGGTGAAGGCGTTGCCCGCGTCGGTCCAGTCGTGGAGGTCCGTGGAGAGGCGGGCGCCGATGATGCCGCCGGTGGAGTAGGCGACGTACTGGCCGGACGCGAGCCGGTGGACGGTGGGGTCGTGGATGATCTGCTGGCCGGTGAGGGGGAGGGGGTCGGGGTAGGTGGGGTCGGCGGTCGCGGTGGTGGGGAGGAGGGCGATGGTCGCGGCCGTGAGGAGGGCGGCGAGTCTGGGGAAGCGCTTCAACACTCTCGGCTCCCTACTGGCCGGCCAGGCCCGTGTGGGCGACGCCCGCCACGATCTGGCGCTGGAAGAAGACGAACACGATGATCAGCGGGAGGCCCGCCATGAGGCCGCCGGCCATGAGCTGGGCCCACTGGATGCCGTAGGAGTTCATGACGGTCGCGATGCCGTTCGGCATGGTCATCAGGTCGGGGTTGTTGGTCACCATGTAGGGCCAGAGGAAGTTGTTCCAGGAGGCGATGAAGGTGAAGATGCCGACCGCCGCGAGGGAGGGGCGGGAGAGCGGGAGGACGATGGTGAAGAAGACCCGCCAGCGGCCCGCGCCGTCGATGAAGGCGGCCTCTTCGAGTTCGCGCGGGATGCCCTGGAAGAACTTGTAGAGGATGTAGACCATGGCGGCGGGGGCGCACTGGGGAAGGATCATGCCCCAGTAGGTGTCGACCATGCCCATCTGCTGGACCGTGGTGAAGAGCGGGACGCCGAGGACCGCCGGGGAGACCATCAGGCCGGACATGACCAGGCCCATCAGGGCGCCCTTGCCGCGGAACTCGGTGCGGGCGAAGCCGTATCCGGCGAGGGCGCTGACCAGGACGACGACGGACGTCACGCAGACGGAGACGACCAGGGAGTTCACGAACCAGTCGGTGATGTTGCCGGTGTCGAAGAGCGCCTTCCAGGCCTGGCCGGTCCAGTGCTTCGGGAGCCAGTGCGGCGGTACCTCGACGGCCTCGGTCTCCGACTTGAGGGAGGTGAACAGGCCCCAGAGGAGAGGGGCGAGGAAGACCGCGGAGACGGCCGTGCCGAGGAGGGTGAGGACGATCTGGCTGGGGGTCCAGGTCCTGCGGGGCTTCACGGGTACGGCGGTGGTCATCGGGTGGCCTCCTCGGTGCGGTTGCGCAGCAGCCACATGCGCGCGAGGGCCACGGCGGCGATGATCACGAAGAAGATGACGGAGATCGCGGAGGCGTAGCCCACGCGGTAGCTGGTGAAGCCCTCTTCGAGGGTGTACTGGACGAAGGTGCGGGTGGAGCTCTCGGGGCCGGGGCCGAAGTCCATCATCACCACGGCCTGGTCGAAGACCTGCAGGGACGCGAGGATCTGGAGCGCGATCACCAGGCCCGTGATGTTGCGGAGCATGGGGAGCGTGATGTGGACGGCGCGGTGCCAGGCGTTCGCGCCGTCCAGTTTCGCGGCCTCGTAGAGGTGGGCGGGGATGGACTGGAGGGCGGCCAGGTAGAGCAGGAAGCTGAAGCCGACGGTCCACCACAGGGTCTCGATGACGATGGCGAGCATCGCGTACGACTTGTCGGTGAGCCAGGGGGTGTTGGCGCCGAAGACGTGGTTGATCATGCCGGTGCCGGGGTTGAACAGCCACTGCCAGAGGTTGCCGGCGACGGTGGAGGGGAGCAGGAAGGGGGCGAAGAAGCAGAGGCGCCAGAGCCACTTCCCGCGCTCGATGTGGTGGGCGAGCATCGCGAGGAGGAAGGCGAGGACCGTGATGCAGGGGACCACCAGGAGGGTGAAGTACGCGCTGTGGCCCAGCGCGTCCCACATCAGCGGGTCCTTGAGGGCCTCGCGGTAGTTGTCGAGGCCGACGAAGTTGGCGTCGGCGCCGGTGATGTTGGCGTCGGTGAGGCTGAGGTAGACACCGCGCAGCAGCGGCCAGATCACGAAGAGCGTGAAGAGGAGGAGGAAGGGCGCCACGAACCAGCCGCCGTGCTGGAAGCCCTGCTTGCGGCGGAGGGTGGCGCTGACGGCGGCGGCTCTGGTGCGGGCCGGTGCGAAAACGGTCTCGGCGGTCGTCATGCGGCCGTACCTCCCTGCGCGGCGGTCTTGCCGTCCATGGGGTTCTTCATCGCGAGCAGCGTGGCGAGTTCCTTCTTCATCCGCCCGGCCGCGGCGTCGGGCTTGGCCGAGCCCACGGTCGAGGAGACGACGATCGGGCCGACGCGCTGGGCGAGGATGCCGGTGGAGCCCGCGAACCAGACCTTGGGCTCGTTGGCCTGGTGGTCCATCGCCGACACGTACTCGTTCTGCGGGTAGAGCTTCTGGTACGCGGGGGTGGACAGGGTCGGCTTGTAGGCGGGGATGTGGCCGCCGGCCGCCCACTGCTGGGCGTGGGTGACGACGTAGGCGGCGAGCTGGTGGGCGGCCTCGTCGGTGGCGCCGCCGCGGTCGGACTGGTGGGGCAGTACGAAGGAGTGCGACTCGGCGTGGGTGGCCCGGGTGCCGAAGACGGGCGGGAGCGGGATGGCGCCGTAGTCCAGCTCGGCGCCGGAGTAGACCGGCACCGACCAGTTGCCCTCCCAGGCGAACGGGGCGCCGTTGATGAACTGTTCGGCGTTGACGGAGCCCATGGCGGGGTCGGCGTAGCCTTCGCCGACGTGCCGGCGCAGGAACTCCAGGACCTGGGTGGCCTTGTCGGTGTCGAAGGTGACCTCGGTGCGCTCGTCGTTGAACCAGGTGCCGCCGAGCTGGGTGTAGAAGGCGACGAAGAACCACCACTGGAAGTTCTGGTCGTTGATCCACAGGCCGATGGTCTGCAGGCCCTTCTTGGTGGCCTTCTTGGCCTCCTTGAGGACGCCGAACCAGTCGTCGACCGAGGTGACGGGCACGATCCGGTCGTCGGCGCCGAGCAGTCCGGCCTTCTTCAGCACGTCCTTGCGGTAGAAGCAGAGCTGGACGTGGATGTCGAGCGGGAGGGCGTAGAGCCTGCCGTCGATGACGCCGCGCTGCCACAGCCCGGGGTTGTAGTCCTGTTCGCGCAGGCCGTACTTGGCGAGCAGGTCGACGTCCCAGGCGTCCAGGAGGCGGCCCGGCGCGAAGCCGTCGACCCGGCCGATGTGCATGACGCCGAGGTCCGGGGCGCGGTTGCCGGCGGCGGCCATGGCGAGCTTGGTGTAGAAGGGGTTGCCCCACTGGAGGGTGGAGTCCTTCACCGCGATGTCCGGGTGCGCCTTACGGAAGGCGTCCAGCATCGCGATCATGTTGGAGCCGTCGCCGCCGCTGAAGAGGTTCCAGTAGCGCACCCGGGTGCGCGCGGTGGAGGCGAGCGCGTCGGCGCCGGTGCCGAGGGCCGCGAAGCCGAAGCTTCCTGCCACCGCCAGCCCTCCCGCCGTGCCCAGTAGGTGCCTGCGACTGAGGCCAGGTCGTCCCATTGCCTGCCCTTACACTCGTTCGACATTTCGGATTACGCTCGTAACTTCGAACGGGACCGTAAAATCGAAGCGCTTGCGCGTCAATGGGTCCGGCGTGACTTTCCTGTATCGGGCAGTCGTTCTCATGTGAACCACCGGCGTCGGAACCCATGACGCGGACACTTCGGGACGCGTAATCTCGGACCGGCCGACGCAGCGCGGCGACCGCCGTGGGGCGGTGCGAAGGGGGAGCGATGGACTTGGCCGGCGCGCGGCACCGGTGGGCCCGGATCGCCGCGAGGCTGTGCCCCTGGCGCTCCCGGACGAACGCGGGGATGCGCGTCCTCGCCGCCGACCTCGCCGCCGCCGTCCGTGCCCGGCCGCGCCCGCCCGCCGGGGTGGGCGAGCTGTGCCGGGCGCTGTGCGAGGAGATGGCCGCGCGGCGCGCCGGGCGGCCGGTGGAGCTGCGGTTCGAGCGGTTCCCGGACGAGATCGAGGTCACCGGGCTGTGGGTGGAGTTCCAGGACTTCGACCTGGTCATCGTCGAGGAGCGGGCCGAGGCGGTGCAGCAACTGGTCATCCTCGGCCATGAGCTGTGGCATCTGCACGCCGGGCACCGGCACCAGCACGGGGTCGGCCCGGCGGCGGCGCGGGCGCTGGCGGACCAGCCGGGCTGGCGGGAGCGGGCGCTGACGGTGGCCGCGCGCAACGGCTCCCGGGAGAGCGACGAGGCCGAGGCCGACGACTTCGGGTACCGGCTGGCGACCGCCTTCCGGCCGTACGTCGAGAACCCGCACCGCACCCCGCCCGACCCCGTCCAGCGGACCCTCGGCTATCGCGGGCGCGGTGGGGCGGCACGGTGACGACCGCCTCGCCGGCGCTGAACCCCTCGCGGTTCCTCAGCGAGTTCTACATCTCCTTCTGGATCCCGACCGCGGTGCTGACCACCGCCCTGGTGATCAAGCTGCCCAGCATCGTCCGGCTGTGGCGTGATCCGCTGCTGCGCGCGGTCGGCGGACTGCTGCTGCTCGGCTGCGCGGTGTTCGTGTTCTGCAGCCCCTCGACGATCACCGCCGTGAACCGGTGGGCCGGCGTGCCCAACATCTCGGCGCCCTGGTGCTATTCGCTGCTCACCGCGCTCGGCGCCTCCTGCCTGCTGCTGATCATCGCCTGGCGCAACGGCCTCTCCGACCGCTCGGCGCCCACCCGGCGCGCGATCCGCTGGGTGGTCGCCGGCTACACCGGGGTGATCGCCGCGCTGTGGCTGCTGTTCGCGCTCGCCGACGTGCCGGTGGAACGGCCCCGGGACCTCGACACCTACTACGCCACCACCCCGTTCATGGGCGAGGAGATCCTGCTCTACCTCCTCGCCCACTGCCTGGCCTGCGTCATCACCTCACGGCTGATCTGGAACTGGGTGCGCACCGAGGGCCTCGACGCCTGGCTGCGCTGGGGGCTGAAGCTGCTCGGCGTCGGCTACCTGCTCAACCTGATCTTCGACGCGGCCAAGCTGGTCGCGGTCGGCGCCCGCTGGTCCGGCGCGAACCTGGACTGGCTCAGCACCGACCTGGCCCCGCCGGTCGCCGCCCTCGCCGCCATCCTCATCGCCGTCGGCTTCATCCTCCCCCACGCCGGCCAGTACCTGCACGACCGCTGGCGGATCCGGCTCGCCCACCGCGAACTGCGGCCGCTGTACCGGCTGACCCGGACCGTGCACGGCGACGGTGTCCCCTTCGTCCTGCGCGCCACCCCCGAACTGCGCCTCACCCGCCGCGAGACGTTCATCCGTGACGTCCTGCTCCCCCTCACCCGCCGCATCGACACCGACCTCGACCGCCGCTCCTACGACGCGGCGCTCCACCTCGGCCACCCGCCCGACCGCGCCCGCGCACTGGCGTCGGCGGTGAGCATCCTGGACGCCGTCGACAGCGAAGGCCGTACGGCGGGCCCGGCCACCGACGCCCCGGACACCGCCCGCCTCCTCCAGGAGATCGGAGCGGTGTCCCGGGTACTGCGCCGCCCCGAGGAGATCGAGGCGGTGCGGGCTCGAGTGACGGAGCCGGAAAGCGCCCCGTCAGGGGCGCGGGGCTCTGACATGTGCGGCTCCGCCGCGTGGGCGCGACCAGCCCCCACCCACCCGCAGCCGAACCGGGTTCTTCAGGCAACCGCTACCCGGCGAACGCCGGTTGGGCGACACCCTTCCCGGCCCCCGGAATCACCAGCAGGGAACCCGCCGTCGGATGCGGCCGCTCCAGGCCGACCCGGGCCGTCGTGACGTAGAGGTCCGTCAGATCGGCGCCGCCGAACGCGCAGGCCGTCGTACGCGGGGTGGGCAGCGTGATGACCCGGTCCAGTTCACCCGTGGGCGTGTAGCGGCGCACCGCTCCCCCGTCCCACAGCGCCACCCACACACAGCCGTCGGCGTCGACCGTGAGGCCGTCGGGGTAACCGGCGCCCTCCTCGATCGTCACCAACGGGCGGCGGTTGGAGGGGAGTTCGCCGTCGTAGTCGAAGACGTCCACCCGGTTGGTCGGGGTGTCGATGTAGTAGACGTGGCGGCCGTCCGGGCTCCAGCCCGTGCCGTTGCTGACGGTGACGTCCGCCAGCAGCGTCGTCGCCGTGCCGTCCGCCGTCACCCGCGCCAGGGTGCCGCCGCCCGCCGCCTCGTCGTAGCGCATCGTGCCGGCCCAGAGGGAGCCGTCGGGGGCGACCGCCGCGTCGTTGGCCCGGCGGCCCGGGACCGGCTCGCGGTGGAGCCAGCGGAAGGTGTCGTCGGGGTCGAGGAGGGCGACGCCGTCCCGGAGGTTGAGGACCAGACCGCCGCCGGCGCGCGGCTTGACCGCGCCGACGTGCTGGTCCGTGGTGCGGATCGTCCGGCGGCCGGTCGCCGGGTCGTAGGTGTGCACGCGGGAGCCGAGTATGTCGATCCAGAGGAGGCGGCCGGTGGCCGGGTCCCAGGTCGGGCCCTCGCCGAGGGTCGCCTCCGCCGCCACCGCGACCTCGTACGCCGTCGTCGTCATCCCACGCTCCGGTGGCCGAGGCGCTCGGAGAGTTCGGCGGCGCCCTTGGCGGCGAGCTGCTCCAGCTCGCCCCGGCGCTCGTCGCTCCAGCGGATCATCGGGACGGAGATGGAGAGCGCCGCGACGACCTGGCCGGTACGGTCCCGGACCGGCGCGGCGACACAGGAGACGTCCGGGTTGGACTCACGGCTCTCCACGGCGATGCCGCGTGCGCGGATCTCGGTGAGGGCCTCGCGCAGCGCGTCCGGGTCGGTGATGCTGTTCGGGGTCATCCGGACCAGGTCGGCGTCGTCCGGGATGCGCGCGGACAGCTCCGGCTCCGGCAGCGAGGCCAGCAGCATCTTGCCGACCGAGGTGCAGTGGGCGGGCAGCCGGCGGCCGGCGGCGGAGACCATGCGCACGGCGTGCGTGGAGTCGACCTTGGCGATGTAGATGACGTCGGTGCCTTCGAGGATCGCCACATGGACGGTCTCGTCGCAGGTCTCGGCGACCGACCGGGCGACCTGCTGGCCCTCGGCGGCGAGGTCGAGCTGCTCGGCGTACCGGCTGCCGAGCTGGTACGGACGGACTCCGAGCCGGTAACGTCCGGGCTGTCCGGGTACGGGCACGATGTACGAGCGGGCGGAGAGCGTGGTCACCAGCTCGTGCACGGTGGTCCGTGGCAGCTGGAGTTTGCGCACTATGTCGGGGGCGGAGAGGGTCCCGTCCCCGTCCAGGAAGAGCTCAAGAATGTCGAGAGCCCGGGTCACGGCAGGCACAAGGCGTCCCACGTCCGGCCCCCTCCCTTGGGTAAGCGCCAGATCTCGTCGGAGCGGCGGAGCCGTTCGAGATATCAACAGGCGATCGGCATGACGAACACAGGCTAACCACCGAGGATTCCCCGGGCAATGGCCGGGAACGAGCCGGACACACGCAAGTGCACCATGGGTCCCATGCAACTGGACTTCCAGCTGGTGCTGCTGCGCCGTATGGCCGACCACAACCCGGACCTGGTCGAGGACGCCCGCCGCGCCCTGGGCGCCTCGCTCGCGGACATGCGGGAGGCCAACAAGCGCTGGCAGGCGATGGTCCGCTCGCCCAGATCCCGGTCGGCGGCGGCCCGCTACCGCTCGGTCCTCGGCCCGCCCGACACGGAGTCCACCCGCACGGTCGGCGACCTGGAGTGCGCGGTCTGGCAGTGGCCGCTCCCCCTGTGGCCCACCCTCCGCTTCGAGGTCCTGGCCGGGGCCGGCGGCGCGGTCTGGAACGAGTGGCTGGTCCGCGCCCCCGGCGCCCCGGCCCCGAGGCTGGAGACCTTCGAGGACCTCACCCCCTGGTCCTGCACCCTCGACGAGGCCGCCCGCGCCTTCGCCCCCGCCCGCCCCCTGGAGGGCACCGCCCCCACCCGCTGGGGCCTGGCCCTCACCCTCCCCGACGGACGTCAGGCGGTCGCGGAGTTCACCTGGGGGCTGCTGCAGCGCACCGCCGTCATCGACGACGCGCCGCGCCGATGACCGCCGCCACCACCGCGTCCACCGACCCGGGGTGCAGGAACAGGAACAGGTTCGGCTCGATCAGCTCCAGCTCCATCACCCGGGGCCGCCCGTCCTCCCCGTCGACCAGGTCCACCCGCGCGTACAGCAGCTCGGGAGCCTCCGGTACGGCGGCCAACGCGTGGTCGGCGACCGCGAGTTCGGCCGGGGTCGGGGTCCACGGCTCCAGGTCGGGGTGGGCGACCTTCTCCGCGTCGTACGCCGTGCCCCGGGTGAGCACGGCCCGCTTGCGGCTGGCGTGCAGCAGCCGCCCGCCGAAGAACTGCAGCGCCCGTTCCCCGCTGACGTCGATCCCGGAGACGTACGGCTGCACCATCGCGGTCAGGCCCTCGTCGTGCATCCGGGCGAGGTGCCGTACGGCCGTCCCGTCATCGGCGGGCGTGTAGCGGGCGGCGAACCGGGCGCCGGCGCCGAAGGTGGGCTTGACGACGAAGTCGCGGTCGGCGGGGAAGTCGGCGAGCCCGGCCGGATCGCCGGGAGCGAGATAGCGGGTCGGTACGACGGGGACTCCGGCCGCCGCGAGGTCGCCGAGGTACCGCTTGTCGGTGTTCCACCGGAGCACCGACGCCGGGTTGAGGATCCGCGTCGCCTTCCCCACCCGCTCCACCCACGCCACGAACTCGTCCGCACGCCAGCTGTAGTCCCAGGTCGAACGGACCACGACCAGGTCGTGGCCGCCCCACTCCGCCTCCGGGTCGTCCCACGGGTGGGCGACCGCGTCCGCCCCGGCGGCGGCCAGCGCGCGCAGCAGCACCGGCAGGTCCTGGTCCTTGCTCGGCTCGGTGCCGGGGTCGTAGGTGGCGAGGGCTATCCGGGGCACGGCGGGGCTCCCTTGACTGACGGTGGTCACGTTTCCCCGGCAGGCTAGCCGTTGGCCTGTTGACCTTCACCTTCGGTGAAGCCCCAGCATCGATGGCGGACGTCGAGGAACGCGAGGCAGCGCATGCAGTGGATGACCATCGGAGCCTTCGCCAAGGCCTGCCGGCTCTCACCGAAGGCACTGCGGCTCTACGACGAGCTGGACCTGCTGCGGCCCGCCCGGGTCGACCCGGACACCGGCTACCGGTACTACGCCGCCGCCCAGCTGGAACGCGCGCGGCTGGTGGCCTGGCTGCGGCGGCTGGGGATGCCGTTGGCGCTGATCCGCGAGGTGTGCGGGCTGCCGGCGGGCCGGGCCGCCCAGGAGATACGGGCGTACTGGGCGCGGGTCGAGGCGGAGACCGTCGTACGGCGGGATCTGGCCGCGTTTCTCGTCGACCACCTGTCAGGAGAAGAGACGAGAAGGGACACGACGACCATGCTCGAACTGCGCTATGCGGCCCACTCGGACCGGGGGCTCGTCCGGCCGGCCAACCAGGACACCGCCTACGCGGGACGGCGGCTGCTGGCCGTCGCCGACGGGGCGGGAGCGGCCGGGGACCGGGCCAGCGCCGCCGCCGTGGAGGCGCTGAAGTTCCTGGAGGACGAGGAGTTCCCGGCGGGCGGCGTGCTGAACCTCCTGGAGGACGCGGTGCGTTCGGCCGGTGCGGCCGTGCGGGAGGTGGCCGGGGGCAGCGCGGACATCGGTACGACGCTCACCGCGCTGCTGTGGACCGGGTCCCGGCTGGCCCTCGTGCACATCGGGGACTCGCGGGCGTATCTGCTGCGGGACGGGGAGCTGTTCCGGATCACGCACGACCACACCGTGGTGCAGTCGCTGATCGACGAGGGGCGGCTGGCACCGGAGGAGGCGGACAGCCACCCGCAGCGGATGCTGCTGGCCAAGGCGCTGTCGGGCGGCGCGGAGGCGGTCCCGGACCTGAAGCTGCACGAGGCCCGGCGCGGGGACCGGTACCTGCTGTGCTCGGACGGGCTGAGCAGGGCGGTGCCCGACGACCGGATCCGGGAGCTGCTGGCGGGCGGGACGGAACCGGGGGACGCGGTGCGGGTGCTGGCCGAGGAGGCGAACGCGGCGGGCGGGGCGGACAACGTGAGCTGCGTGGTGGCCGACGTGGTGGCCGGTGTGGTGGCCGGTGTGGTGGCCGACGTGGGGGCCGACGTGGGGGCTGACGTGGTGGCGTCGGCCGGCCCGTCCGTCCCGGCCGGATAAGAGGCGCCGGGAACCGCGCGGCCTCGGGACCTGGTGTAGGAAGGGGCTGTCGAGGTTCCGACCGCTGTGTCCGATGTGAGGAGTCGTCGCGTGTCCCTTCTGTTTCCGGCGTTGGTGGACGGTCCGGGCGAGCGCGTCGCCCTGCGGTTCGGCGCGAGGTCGTTGACGTACGGGGAGGTCGCCGGCGCGGCGGGCGCCGTCGCCGGCCGGGTCCGGGACGCCGAGCGGGTCGCCGTGTGGGCGACCCCGGAACTGGAGACGGCCGTCGCCGTCGTCGGGGTGCTGCTCGCCGGCCGGGCGGCCGTACCGCTCAACCCCAGGTCGGGCGAGAAGGAACTCGCGCACATCCTCACCGACAGCGCGCCCACCGCGGTGCTGGCGGCCCCCGGCGCCGCCCTCCCGCCGGCCGTGGCCGCTCTGCCCCGGATCGACGTCGACGTGCGGGCCGCCGGCCCGGTGCCGGAGGACCGTACCGCCGAGGACGACCCGGCCCTCGTCGTGTACACCTCCGGCACCACCGGCCCGCCCAAGGGCGCCGTCGTCCCGCGCCGCGCGCTGGTGGCAACCCTGGACGCGCTGGCCGACGCCTGGCAGTGGACCGGCGAGGACACCCTCGTCCACGGCCTTCCGCTCTTCCATGTGCACGGACTCGTGCTGGGGATCCTCGGGCCGCTGCGGCGCGGCGGTTCCGTGCGGCACCTCGGGCGGTTCGACACCGCCGGGGTCACCCGGGAGCTGAACGACGGCGGGACCATGATGTTCGGCGTCCCGACCATGTACCACCGCATCGCCGAGGCCCTGCCCGACGACCCCGGACTGGCCAAGGCGCTCGGCCGGGCCCGGCTGCTGGTGTCCGGCTCGGCGGCGCTGCCCCTGCACGACCACGAGCGGATCGCGGCCGCGACCGGACGGCGGGTCATCGAGCGGTACGGGATGACCGAGACGCTGATGAACACCAGCATGCGCGCGGACCGGGAGGCACCGGCCGGAACGGTCGGCGTCCCCCTGCCGGGTGTGGAGCTGCGTCTGGTGGAAGAGGACGGCACGGCGATCACGGACCTGGACGGGGAGACCGTCGGGGAGATCCAGGTGCGCGGCCCCAACCTGTTCACCGAGTACCTCAACCGGCCGGACGCCACCGCCGCCGCGTTCACCCCCGACGGCTGGTTCCGCACCGGGGACATGGCCGTGCGCGAGCCGGACGGCTCGGTGCGGATCGTCGGACGCAAGGCCACCGACCTGATCAAGAGCGGGGGTTACAAGATCGGGGCCGGTGAGATCGAGAACGCGCTCCTGGAGCATCCGGGGGTGCGGGAGGCCGCCGTCACCGGGGAACCGGACCCGGACCTGGGCGAGCGGGTCGTCGCCTGGATCGTCCCGGCGGATCCGCAGGCGCCGCCGTCCCTGCCGGAGTTGGCGGACCATGTGGCCGCCCGGCTGGCCCCGCACAAGCGGCCCCGCGTCGTCCACCACCTGGACGCCCTCCCCCGCAACGACATGGGGAAGATCATGAAGCGGGCCCTGGGTGCCTGAGGGAACGGCCGGACGGCTCTCCGCCCGGCGGATCCTCGGCCTCGTCACCGACCCGGACACCTTCACCGAACTCCCCTCCCCGACAAGGCGGTCCCGCCCCGACGGGCCCCTCGGCTGGCAGGGGTACGACGCCTCGCGCGCCCGCGCCGCCGAGCGCACCGGCGAGGAGGAGTCCGTCGTCGTCGGGACCGCGCGCGTCGAGGGCACGGCGGCCGTCCTGATCGCCTTCGAGTTCGGCTTCCTCGGCGGCTCGCTGGGCGAGCGGACCGGGGACCGGCTGGAGGCGGCGTACGTCCATGCCCGCGCCCACCGGCTGCCGGTGGTGCCGCTGGTCGCGACCGGCGGCAGCCGGATGCAGGAGGGCATGCTCGCCCTCACCCAACTCCAGCGGGTGGCACGGCAGTCGGCGCTCACCCGGGAGGCGGGGCTGCCGCAGATCGCCGTGCTGCGCGATCCGACGACCGGTGGCGGCTGGGCCACCCTGGGCGCCGGCGCGGACGTCGTCCTGGCCCTGCCCGGCGCACAGGTCGGCTTCGCGGGCTCCCGGGTCCGCCCGCCGGACGCGGACCCGGCCGCGTACACGGCGGAGGCCCAGGTCGCGGCGGGGTCGGCGGACGCCGTGGTGTCCGTCGAGGAGCTGAGGCCGGTGCTGGGGCTGTGGCTGCGGCTGCTGACCGCACCGGCCACGGCCCCCGCCGACCCACCGCCCGCCCTCGGCGGCAGCGGGCTGCCCGCCACCGGCTGGGAGGCCGTCCAGCGGGCCCGCGCACCTCGCCGCCCGCGCGCCGAGGCCTACCTGGACGCCTACTTCAGCCGCCGGGTCGCCCTGTCCGGCGACCGGTGCGGCGGCGCGGATCCGGGCGGGATGCTGTGCGGGTTCGGCGAGCGGGACGGCCGTGGCGTGGCCTTCGCCGCGCAGACCGGCACGGCGACCCGGCCGGCCGGGTACCGGACCGCCGCCCGGCTGATACGGCTCGCGGACCGGCTCGGCATCCCCGTACTGACCCTCGTCGACACCCCGGGCGCCGCCAACGACGCCGAGGCGGAGCGGCAGGGAGCGGGCGCCGCGATCGCCGAACTCTTCGCCGAGGTGGCGGCAGCCCGCACACCGATCACCACCCTCGTCATCGGCGAGGGCGGCTCCGGCGGCGCACTGGCCCTCGCCGCACCCCACAACACCTGGGCCACACCCGACAGCTACTTCTCCGTCATCGCCCCCGAACTGGCCACAGCAATCCTCAAACGCCCCCCGGAGAACGCCGAACCCACCGCCGACCAACTCCGCATCCGCCCCCAGGACCTGGTGCAGCTGGCCGTGATCCGCGGAATCGTGCCCCACCCAGACGACACACCCACCACACCACCACCGCCACCGCCATCGCCCGGACCACGTGCTGGGTGACGGGGCGGCGCCGGCAAGGCACCGACCGCCGCCAGGGCCGTCGAGGCAGCGGAGGGCGCCGGGGCCACCGATGGCCCACGAGGGCACCAGGCCGATCGCGTGCCCCGTGGGCAGCGAGCGAGGTCGCCCCTCGCCCAAAGGAACGTCGGCTTCCCCTCCCGGCCCCTCCCCTCCTCGCCCTCTTCCTCGCCCCTCCCTTCCTCGCCCCTCCCCTCCTCGTAGCGTGCGGTCGGGTGGGGCGGCGGACAGGGGGCGCGTCTGGTGGGGGTGGCCGCCGGGGTATGGCCGGCCTGCGCCCCCCTCGGACCGGGAAACCCCCCATTCAGCCGCGCCCCGCCCGGCCCCCTTCCGAAGGCGCGCCGTGCTGATCGCCCGGAGGATGCGAAGCAGGCCGCCGACCGGCGGTGTCAGCCCACACGGCCCGCGCACTCGGGAGGATCTGCCGTGACCGTCAGTCTGGAGCAGTTGCGCCGCTGCCATTTCGCCGTCGATCTGGGGGCCGCCCGCACCCGGGTGTATGTGAAGGGCATGGGCCTGGTCGTCGACCAGCCTTCCGTCGCCGCCGTGAACACCCGTACCGGCGCCCTGATCGCCGTCGGCGAGTTCGCCGAGAAGATGACGGGCCGCACGCCCGACTACATCCGCGTGGTACGCCCCATCTCCGGCGGCACCATCGTCGACATCGAGATCGCCCAGCGGATGCTGCGGCACCTGCTCGGCGACAAGATCCGCCGGATGCTGCGCCGCAAGCCCCGGCTGCGCGCGGCGGCCTGCACCCCGCACGACGCCGATCCGCTGGCCCAGCGGGCGACCATCGAGACGCTGGTCGGACTGGGGGCGCGGCGGGTGGAGCTGGTCGACACGCTGATCGCCGCCGCCGTGGGGTGCGGGATGCCCGTGGAACGGCCCGAGGCGACCATGATCCTGGTGTGCGGGGCCGCCGCGACGCAGGTCGCCGTGCTCTCCCTCGGGTCCATCGTGCGCGCCGAGCGGCTGCCGGTCGGCGGCGAGTCCGTGGACCACGCGATCGTGCAGCATCTGCGGCACGAGCACGAGCTGATGCTGCCGAGTCAGTCGGTACGGCCGTTGCAGCTCGCCCTGTCCGGCAACGGGCTCACCCCGCAGGGGCCGGCGTCGACGGAGATCCACGGCCGGGACGTGGTCACCGGGCTCGCCCGCAGCGTGCAGGTGGACACCGCGGCCGTCCGGGACGCCATCCAGACCCCGCTGACGGCCGTGCTCGACGGGATCGGGAAGGTGCTGCGGGACTGCCCGCCCGACCTGGTCGCCGATCTCGCCGACCGGGGGATCATGATGGTCGGCGGCTCGGCGCTGCTGCCCGGCTTCGACCAGCTGCTGCGGGAGGCCACCGGGATGCCGGTGCACATCGCGGAACGGCCGGACGTGTGTGTCGTCCAGGGCATCGGGGCGATGCTGGAGGGCCGGATCGAACCGCTGGTGCTGGATCCGCTGGCAGCGTAGGACGTACGCGATGTGAGTCGATGCGCCCCCTGCGCACCTTGTCGTGTCTCGATTAGGCTGTACTCACCGATGGTGACGGGAGGGGACGTTCCGTGACAGCCGAACTCACCGAGTACCTCGCCGGGGCGGCAGCGGTCACCCGCCTCGCCGTCACCCGCGTCGGAGTGACCGGGCACCGTTCGATCCCGCCCTCGCTCCTGCCGTTCGTCCACTCCGAGCTGCGGCACCAGTTCAGCCGTACGGACGTGGAGCTGGAGGCGCTCAGCTGCCTCGCGGCCGGCGCCGACCAGCTGTTCGCGGACATCGCCCTGGCGCACGGCGTCCCGGTGACGGCCGTGATCCCGGGCATGGACTACGAGGCCCATCTGGGCGACGAGGAGGAGCGGGCGGCGTTCCGCAGGATCCTGAGATCCTGCACGACCCGTGTCGACCTGCCCCGCCAGCCGACGCACGAGCAGGCGTACTTCGCGGCGGGCTGCTGGGTCGTGGACCACTCCGACCAGCTGATCGCCGTCTGGGACGGCCGGCCCGCGCGCGGTCCGGGCGGCACCGGCGACGTGGTGGCCTACGCCCGGCGCCGCGGGGTGCCGGTGACGGTGCTGTGGCAGCCGGGGGTACGGCGGGACTGACGCCGGCCGGTCCCGGGCACCGCGCCACGGACGGCGCCTCAGTTGCCGAAGCGCACCAGCCACTCCGTGTGCGCCGGGGACATCAGGCGTTCGGCCTCCTCCACCGCCTCGGCCCAGCCCGACTCCGTGACCGTGGTGGACATGGCGATCCGGGTGGTCTCCAGGTCCTGTTCGATGAGGGAGTGGGCCTGGGTCAGCGGGCCGTGCCGCCGTACCTCCTGCCAGGCGACACCGGCCGCGGCGGCCGCGCTGAGCAGCCCCGCGAGGTCCGCGCCGCCGAGCAGGCCGACGGTCCGCAGCAGGGCGGCGGCCAGGGCGAACAGGGTCAGGCCCGCGGTGACGCTCGACCAGCGGGCGGCGGCGCGGTGCGCGCGCGAGGCCCGGTTCTTGTACCAGACCGCCTGCTCCAGGAGCCGGTCGCGCAGATAGAGATCCCGGCGCGCCGGGTACGACTTGGCCCGCTCCGCGCGCATCCGCGGCGTGATCTGCCCCTTGCCGCGCTCCCCGACCCCGTCGCGGGAGTCCTCCCAGCCGCACTTGCGCAGCTCGCGCAGGCGGTCCTCCAAGCGCTCCGCGAACACCGCGTCCGGGTCGGCGACATCGGAGTGGAAGGCCCCGCCGTGCACCATGTACTGCCAGGCCAGTGTCTTCGTCAGCTCGGCCGCCGCCCGGTGCGCCTGCCAGTGGGCGCGGGAACGGCGGCGGGAGGTGCTCAGACCGAGGGCTATCGTCAGCCCGTACAGCACCGCGGCCAGCACCGTCATGACGTGCCCGGAGGCCTGTTCGGTCAGCACGGCGGCCGTGGTGGCCAGCAGCAGCAGGAGCAGATGCGTCCGCACCGCCCGGAACGAGTCGCTCTGATGACGCAACGCCCACTGATCGCTCGACCGGAACAGCGGCGGCAGATCCTGATCGTCCAGTGTGGTGCTCGGAACCGGAGTGGTTGCAGCCCCCATGACGCCCCCCGAATGCCGTGCGCGCCCCCGTAGGCTTCCGCGCGCCCCCGAAAAAACGGCCTGAGATGTCAATGAGGACGGAAAGCGGGTCCCCGCACAAGAGGGTCGCAGGGCATTCCCACTGTGCAGTCCACCTCAGGCAGCCCCGGCAGGGGCCAAAGCCGGCCGCGTTGTGCGCAATGCGTGAGGCTGCCGCTCACACGAAGATTGATATGTCCATATATCGCCTGTCGGGCACATTGTTGGTTCGGCCGTAGAACAACCGTCGGCGGGCAGGGGGGACTTGTGGGCACTGCGGAGCGTGGGGCCCGGACAGCGGGGACCCGGACCACCGGGTACGCGTCCTCTTCAACGACCTGTGCAGTCACATCATGGCGCTCATGGACCACCTGAGCCAGAACCTCGCCACCTGCCGGGTGTGCGTGCCGCGGTCGCGTAACTGAGTCTGCGCTTCCAACTCGCCGACGTGCCGCGCGCCGGCCTGGGCCGGCGTGATCAGCCCAGCTCGAACCCTTGACCCTGTGAGCGCGTGCGGCGCACCGGGCGCCGTCGGTCAGTCCTGCCGCTTTCCCGTCAGCAGCCAGTCCAGTACGTCGGGCAGGGCGCGGAGCGCGGCGAAGTGCGCGGCGTCCGGCGCCAGGACGGCCTCGGCGCGCGGGATGCGCGCGGCCAGCCAGGAGAAGTGGGAAGCGGGCGTGAACACGTCCTTCGCCCCGTGCCACAGCAGCACCGGCACCCCGATGTGCGCCGGGTCGAATCCCCACGGGCTGGTCAGCGCGATCATGTCGTCGATCCAGCCGTACGGCGAGGTGCGCAGCGCCTCGTAGTAGTTCCGCAGCAGCATCGACCGAACGCCGTCGTCGGAGACGATCCGCCGGTCGTCCTCGGTCAGACCGGACCGCAGCTCCTGCAGCAGCCGCTCCGGGTTGCTGCGGATCGCGGCCGCGCGGGAGGCGATCCGTGCCGCGTACCGCTGCGGGTCGGTGAATACCGTACGGAACTCGTCGACGTTGGACGGTGTCATCCCGGCGAACCAGTCGAGCCCCTCGGCGTCTCGCGGTGCGAGCCCCACCAGAGCGGCCGCCCGGGTCACCCTGCCCGGCAGCAGGGCCGCGCAGGCGAGGGCGTGCGGGCCGCCGCCGGAACGGCCGGCCACCGCGAACCGGTCCAGTCCGAGCGCGTCCGCCACGGCCGCCACGTCCTCGACGGCGTCCACCACCCGCCGGCCGGGGCTGCGGTCCGAACCGCCGTATCCGGGGCGGTCGAAGCTGATGAGCGCGGCACCTTCCTGGTGGCAGAGCATGGGCCAGGTGCCCACCCGGCTGCCGGGTGTGCCGTGCAGGAGAATCACCGGCCGTCCCCCGGGATTCCCCGAGACGGCCACCTCCAGCCGCCGCCCGCTCGCGGTCCGCACCAGGTCGAGCACTCCCGCGTCCTCCTCCTGCGCCCGCAGCCGGGCCCATATCGCCCGAAATGTGCCCATGGCGTCGAGACACGAAACGAATGCGCGGGCCGACGGAGCGAAACAGGGCGAGCCCCAGCCGAAGGGGCGGGCGAAGTGGCGGGGCGAAGGGGAAGGCAGGGGTGGGAGGCAGGGTGGGTGAGGGCCGGGACGACTTGCCGGTCAGGACGGTGACACCGCGCACGGGTGCCAGGTGAGCGCCGGGGCGAACCGGGCCCGGCCGTCCGGCGGCGGTCAGGCCTCCCGGTGCCTCCGCCGTCTGCCGGTGCCTCCGCCGACCACCGGCCTCCGGCCGTCGGCCTCCGGCTAGTACGGCAGGATGCGCCCGGAAGGCGTCCTGCGGTCGATCTCCTGGCCCCGAGGAGCGGGGCGACGAACAACGCGTACGCGGATCCGACCGTCCATGACGCCCTCCTCTTGCCGAGCACTGCCCGCACCTGCTGTCCGGTAGGAGGGCTCTGCCCCGCACGTGGCAGGTCCAAGCCTCGTGCGGGGCAGGAATGTTGGCGGCGTCAGCTCAGGCCGAGGCTGGACAGGGCCGTCGTCCAGTCGGTCACGATGGCGTCCTGGGCGTCGGAAAGACTGACGGTGCCCGCACAGACGGCCTTCTTGAGCTTGTTCTCGACGGTGTCCTTGTTGGCGGCGGTCTTGGTGCCGTACTCCGGTTCGGGCCAGAGGTTCAGCTCACTCTTGGGGGCGCCGCCGAGCTCCAGCGGGACGAAGTGGTCCTCCTCGTAGTCGGAGGTGCTGGTGTCGGTGTAGCCGTACTCGACGATCTGCTTCTTCTTCAGCGCGGTGGTGTAGGAACTGGACGGCCGTACGGTCGCGGTCCAGCCGGAGACGCAGATGGTGGAGTCGATGGTGCTCTGGGTGACGTCGGGGTTGAAGTCGCCGGGCTGGCAACTGGGGTCGGGGAGCGGGAGGTAGGCCTGGCTGCAGGACTGGGCGTGGGCCGTGCCGGTGGTGAGGGTGAGGCCCGCGACGGTGAGGGCGAGAGCGGAGAGGGTCGTGACGAGGGGGCGCCGCGTTCGGGACATGTGGGGGTCTCCCGGTGAGGTGCCGCCCGGCACGGTGCCGGGCAGTCGTGGGCATGACAGCACCGGGGGTTCTATGCGGGTAGACCTCTTTACCCGGGACGGGAGTTGCTTAGTTGAAGATTGGACCCGGGGCGGGCAGCCGTAGGCCAAGCCATGGCCAGGGCTTGGTTGTCGTCGCAACGGCCCACTTCGACGCGGGTGTCGGGGGCGCGGAGTCCGGCCGCCTTGCATGTTCGACCAGTCGGACATTGTTCGAAAACTCTTGACGACCCCGTATACATCGTTTGACACTCTCGCAACGCGACGTCATCTGCAGTTAACGACAAGGGACTTGGCAGGAACCCCCATGACAGCCGCCATGCCGCACACCGCACGACCCCGTGGCCGCGCGAGACGCCGGGCGGGTCACCTCGCCGCCCTGGCCGCCGCCTCGACGCTCCTCGCCCTCGCCGGACCGACGCTCCCCGCGGCGGCCGAAACCCCCACCGCCGACAGTCTCACCACCGGCCTGGCCCTCTGGTACCCCCTCGACTCCGCCGACGGAGCCTCCGACGCCTCCGGCAACGGCCGCGACGGCACGGTCAACGGCACCGCCGACTGGTCGTCCTCCGGCCAGGGCCTCGGCTTCAACGGCTCCGACACGTACGTCAAGGTCCCGGACGACGTCATGAAGGGCATGGACGCCATCACGGTGTCCCTGGACGTGCGGATCGACTCCGCCCAGTCCACCCCGTACTTCCTCTACGGCTTCGGCAACTCCAGCGGCAGCAGCGGCAACGGCTACCTCTTCACCACGGGCAACTCCTTCCGCACCTCCCTCGCGACCGGCAACTGGTCCACCGAGCAGACGACCAAGCCGTCCGACTCCCACAACCTCACCCGCGCGGTGTGGAAGCACCTCGCCTACACCCAGACCGGCACCACGGGCGTGCTCTACGAGGACGGCGTCGAGGTCGGCCGGAACACCTCCGTCACCATCACCCCCGGCGCCATCGGGTCGGGCAGCACCGTCGCCAACTACATAGGAAAGTCCGTCTACTCGGGCGACAAGCTCTTCAAGGGCCGCATCCGCGACTTCCGCGTATACGACCGTGCCCTCGACGGCGCCGAGGTGGAGCAGCTCGCCCTGCCCGTCGACACGCAGGGGGTAGCCGACGACAAGGCGGCCCTGAGCCTGGGCGACACCGGTGGCGTGACCGCCGACCTGGACCTGCCGAAGACCGGCACGGCGGGCGGTTCGGCCATCAGCTGGTCCAGCGACCATCCTGACGTCGTCTCGGACTCCGGCAAGGTGACCCGGCCCGCCGCCGGCTCCCCCGACGCCCGTGCCACGCTCACCGCGACCCTCACCAAGGGCACGGTCACCGACACCAGGACCTTCGACATCACCGTCCTCGCCGACTTCGACGACGCCACCGCCGCCGAGCAGGCCGCCGACGCCCTCACCGTCCACAACATCGACGACGCCCGCGGCAACCTCACCCTGCCCGCCGATGGGGCCTACGGCACCACCGTCACCTGGTCTTCCGCCGACCCGGACGTCATCGATGCCGACGGCACGGTCCACCGCCCCGCGCACGGCGCCGGAGCCACGACGGTCGACCTGACCGCCACGGTCACCAGGGGCGAGGCGCACAGCACCCGCACCTTCACCGCCCGCGTCCCCGAACTTCCCGCCCCCGCAGCCCTCAAGGGCTACATGTTCAGCTACTTCACCGGCGAGGGCACCGCCGACGGCGAGCAGCTCTACGCCGCCCTCAGCAAGGGCGACGACCCGCTGAACTGGCGGGAGTTGAACGACGGCAAGCCCGTCCTGACCTCCACGCTCGGCGAGAAGGGCCTGCGCGACCCGTTCATCATCCGCTCCCCCGAGGGCGACAAGTTCTACCAGATCGCCACCGACCTCAGGATCTACGGCAACGGCGACTGGGACGCCGCCCAGCGCACCGGCTCCAGGTCCGTCATGGTCTGGGAGTCCACCGACCTCGTCCACTGGACGAACCAGCGGCTGGTGAAGGTCGCCCCGGACAGCGCGGGCAACACCTGGGCGCCCGAGGCGTTCTACGACGCGAAGCTCGGCGAGTACGTCGTCTTCTGGGCGTCGAAGCTGTACGGCGACGAGGCGCACTCCGGCGACACGTACAACCGCATGATGTACGCCACCACCCGGGACTTCTACACCTTCAGCGAGCCCAAGGTGTGGATCGACCGCGGCTGGTCGGTCATCGACTCCACGATGATCCAGCAGGACGGCACCTACTACCGGCTCTCCAAGGACGAGCGGAACAACACCTCCTCGACGCCCAACAGCAAGTTCATCTTCGAGGAGAAGAGCGACTCGATCCGCAGCACCGACTGGACCCCGGTCGCGGAGGGCATCGGCAAGGGCGCGATGAGCGCGGCCGAGGGGCCGCTGGTCTTCAAGTCCAACACCGAGGACAAGTGGTACGCGTTCCTCGACGAGTTCGGCGGGCGCGGGTACATCCCGTTCGAGACCGACGACCTCGACTCCGGGGTCTGGACCCCGGTCGCCGACTACGACCTCCCGGCCAAGCCCCGCCACGGCACGGTGCTCCCGGTCACCCAGGCCGAGTACGACCGGCTCCTCCGCGCCTACCAGCCCGATCAGTTGGTGGAGAGCGTCGAGAGCGTGCGGGTGAAGACGCGGACGGGGCAGGCCCCGGTCCTCCCCGCCACCGTCATCGCCACGTACGCCGACGGTGCCGACCGGCCCGTGGCCGTCAGCTGGGACGACGTCCCGGCGTCCGCGTACGCGCAGCCCGGCACCTTCACCGTCACCGGCAGCCTCCCGGACGGCGCCGCGATCCCGGTCCAGGCCGAGGTCACGGTGTCGGAGGAGGGTCCCGACGTCCCGGCCGACCTGCTGCTGCACTACGACTTCGACGAGAGCGGCGGCAACATCGCCGTGGACAGCAGCGGGCACGGCTATCACGGCACGTATGTCCGTACGCCCGCGTTCGGCACCGGGGTCGAGGGCGGCTCCTTCAAGATGTCGGGGGACGCGACGAGTTCGCCGTACGTGAAGATCCCGAACGGGGTGCTGAAGAACGCCGGCAGCGTGACCGTGTCGACGTACGCCAAGTGGCAGGGCGGCGACAGCTTCCAGTGGCTGTTCGGGCTGGGCCCGGACAGCGACACGTACCTCTTCGCCACCCCGTCCAACGGCGGCTCCAGTCTCTACTCGGCCATCACCAAGGCGAGTTGGTCGGCGGAGTCCAAGCTGACGGCCGGCTCGCAGCTCACGCCCGGCCAGTGGAAGCACGTCACCGTCACCCTCGACGGCACCACCGGCACGATGGTCCTCTACGTGGACGGCGTCGAGGCGGCCCGCACCACGACCACCATCAAGCCGTCCGAGCTGTACGACGCGAGCAAGGACTACACCGGCTACATCGGCCGCTCCCTGTACTCCGCCGACCCGTACTTCGGCGGCGAGGTCGACGACTTCCGCATCTACGACCGGGCGTTGTCGGCCGCCGAGGTGATGGAGCTCAGCGGCAACACGGCCGGGATCGCCAAGGCGACCCAGACCGGGCTGAAGGTCGACGCCATCGTCGACGACGCGGACAGCAGGATCACGCTGCCGATGACCGAGGGCTCCGATCTCACCTCCCTGGCACCGGAGTTCACCCTCGCCCACGGCGCCGCCATCAGCCCGGCCTCGGGGAGCGTGCACGACTTCAGCAAGCCGGTGACGTACGAGGTGACGGGCTCCGACGGCAAGCGGCGCACCTGGACGGTCTCGGCCCTCGTCATGAAGAGCCCGGTACTGCCGGGGCTCAACGCCGACCCGAACATCGTCCGCTTCGGCGACACCTTCTACCTCTACCCGACCACCGACGGCTACGACGGCTGGAGCGGGACGCAGTTCAAGGCGTACTCCTCCACCGACCTCGTCCACTGGACGGACCACGGCGTCATCCTCGACCTGGGTCCGGACGTCAGCTGGGCGGACAGCAGGGCCTGGGCGCCGACGATCGCCGAGAAGGACGGCAAGTACTACTTCTACTTCTGCGCCGACGCGAACATCGGGGTGGCGGTGGCCGACTCGCCGACCGGGCCGTTCAAGGACGCCCTCGGCAAGCCGCTCCTCAAGTCCGGTGACTTCAGCGGCCAGATGATCGACCCGGCCGTCTTCACGGACGACGACGGGCAGTCGTACCTCTACTTCGGCAACGGCCACGCCTATGTGGTCCCGCTGAACGCCGACATGACGTCCATCGACACGGCGAAGGTCGAGGACATCACGCCGAGCGGCTACAACGAGGGCTCGTTCGTCATCAAGCGCAACGGCACCTATTACTTCATGTGGTCGGAGAACGACACCCGGGACGAGAACTACCGCGTCGCCTACGCCACCGGGCCCTCCCCCACCGGTCCCTGGAGCAAGCGGGGCGTGATCCTGTCCAAGGACCTCTCCCTGGGGATCAAGGGCACCGGCCACCACAGCGTCGTACACGTCCCGAACACCGACGACTGGTACATCGCCTACCACCGCTTCGCCATCCCCGGCGGCGACGGCACCCATCGCGAAACCACCGTCGACAAGCTGGAGTTCGACGCGGACGGACTGATCAAGCCGGTCGTGCCGACGCTGACCAGCATCGATCCGGTGACCGTCGTGCACGCGGGACCGGACGCCGGTGGGACGGAAGGGGACGCGATCCCGCTCGCCGGCACCCTCTCCGGCGCCGGTACCGCGAAGTGGACCCTGCCCGCGAAAGCCCCCTGCACGGTCACCGACCCGGCGTCCGCGACGACCACCGTCACCTGCACCGACAACGGCACCTACACCCTCACCCTGACCGGCGGCCGCAGCACCGACACCACCACCGTGACCGTCGCCAACGCCCCGCCGGCCATCACCGACGCGCACGGCCACGGCGACCGGCGGGTCACCGTCGCCGTCCGCTTCACCGACCCGGGCGCCTCCGACACCCACACCTGCGTCGTCGACTGGAAGGACGGCAGCCGCCCGACGCGGGGCACGGTCCGCGGCTCGGTCTGCCGTGCCGAGCACCTGTACCGGAGGCCCGGCGGGCACCGGCCGGTGGTCACCGTCAGCGACGACGACGGAGGGACGGCCACCGTCGTCGTACCCCTGCCGCAGCGGCACCCCGGGAAAGCACGGTCGCGTAACACGTGAATCACAGGAGGTGCCCGTAGGTTCCCGTGACCATGACAGTCAACAAACACAGGAACCGCCGGGCACCCCGCCTCCTGGCCTACGGAACGGCCGGTGCCTTAACGGTCGCGGCAGGTGTCACCGCCGTCGCCTCGGCCAGCCAGCCGGCCACGACGGCGGCGGCCACCTGCTCCTTCACCAAGTCCGCCGACTCGGCGAGCACCGGCGACAACCCCCGGCACGTGGTGACCGGCGATCTCGACGGCGACGGGAACGCCGACGTGGTCGCCGCGGACAACGACGCCGACACCGTCTCGGTGCTGCTGGGCAACGGCGACGGCACCTTCGGCACGGCCACGGACTACGCCGTGGGCGACAAGCCGTACCAGACCGTCATCGCCGACTTCGACGCCGACGGCAACCCGGACCTCGCCACCGCCGACTTCGACGGCGGCACGGTGAGCGTCCTGCTCGGCAACGGCGACGGCACCTTCGGGACCGCCACCCAGTACACGGTCGGCTCGGGCGCCCGTTCGCTGGTCGCCGGGGACGTCGACGGGGACGGCGATCTGGACATCGCGGTGGCCGAGGAGTCGGCCGGGCGGGTCAACCTGCTGCTGGGCGACGGTGAAGGTGCGTTCACCGTCTCCTCGCAGACGGTGACCGTGACCCGGCCGCACGGCCTCGTCCTCACCGACTTCGACGGCGACGGCAACCTCGACGTCGCCACCGCCAGCGTCGCCACCGCCGGCGGGATCAGCGTGGCCCTCGGCAACGGCGACGGGACCTTCGGGGACGTCACCGACTACAGCAGCGTGGCCCGCCTCTACTCGCTCACCCAGGGCGACTTCGACGGGGACGGGACGACCGACCTCGCCACGATCAGCAACGGCTCCGACACCCTGGAGGTCTACGCCGGGAACGGCGACGGCACCTTCCAGGACCCCGTCGACTACACCACGTCCGCCCTGCCGGTCGCCGTCAACTCGGCCGACATCAACGGCGACGACATCCCGGACGTGCTGGTGTCGTCCAACAACGGCAGCTCGGTCAGCGTCTACACGGGTACCTCGGGCGGCTCGCTCAGCGAGCTGACCGAGCTGTCGGCGGACGGCGCCTACGAGGCGACCGCCGCCGACGTCACGTCCGACGGCACCCAGGACCTGCTGGTCGCGAGCAGCAGCGACGACGCGGTGGACGTGTTCACCGGCTCGTGCGGCTGAGTCGGCCCAGGGTCAGGCCACGGTCAGGGTGATCGCCCCGCTGTAGTCCCCGCCCGGCTCGATGGCGGTCGGCTCCCCGTCGACCGTCATCGAGACCGTGCTCCCGGCGGGCGCGGTCACCGCCGAGTCCGCCGAGAGCGTCAGCCGGCTGAGGTACGACGTCCCGGTGACCGTCCACTCCGATCCTCCGGTGAGCGTGACCAGCACCCCGTTGTTGACGACCGGCTGCGCGGTGTTGGTGACATGGCCGAGCTGGGCGTACTCGGCGGAGGTGATGGTGTCGATCGCGTGCCGCGAGGCGGAGGCCGACAGCACGCCCGTGACGGCCGACGCGTCGAAGGTCAGTGCCATGTTCCGGCCGGTGCGCATGGCGTTGTAGAAGTCGCCGGTGAGGGCGATGGCGGTGAAGGCGGCGGTGGTGTCGGTGTCGTGGGCGGTGGAGACGTCCCAGGTGCCGTCCTTCACGGGGTCGTCGGTGGGCTCGGTGTAGACGCCGGCGTTGGACCCGGGGTTGTCGGTCTCCATCACCTGGAGGACGACGCCGTTGCCGGGGGTGAGCGCGGCGCCCTGCGAGCCGTCCACGGTGATGGTGGCCCGGACCGCCTTGTCGAGGAAGGTGGTCGCGCCGGTGGTGAGGAGCGTCCCGCCGCTGATGTGGAGCGTGCCCGCCCCGTGCCACATCACCCCGAACTGCCGGGAGGTGATGGTGGTGCTCTGCTCGGGCAGGGCGGCCAACTCGTCGTCCGTCAGGCCCAGTTCGAGGTCGGTGTTGAGCTGGGCCACGTCCGCGCGGGTGCTGTCGCCGTAGTACAGCGTGCTGTTGGAGGCGCCGATGATGGTGGCGTAGGTGCCGGTGTCGAGGGTGCAGCCGAGGATCCGTTCCGTCACGTCGCCGTCGGCGAAGGAGCCGTAGCCCTCGTCTCCGAGGTTGCTGATGGCGCAGTTGACGGCGGTGGCCTGGGCGCCCGAGACGGAGTCGGTGGAGAAGGCGCCCCAGGTCTCCGAGGCGATGGTGGAGTTGAGGTAGGTGGCCCGGGTGCCGGTGCCGATGAGGTTGGTGGCGCGGACGTTGCCGGAGATGCCGAGCCGCCAGGGCACGACGAGCATGTTCGCGCCGCCGCCGAAGACGTAGTCGGCGGGCAGGGTCCCGTTGAGGCACTGGATGCTGGAGTTCTTGACGACGACATCGGCGCCGTCCTCGGCGACCAGCCCGCTGCGTACGACCCCCTTGTTGGAGACGGTGACGCCGTCCAGGACCAGTCGTGTCCCGGACCCGGTGCCGACGAGGGCTGCGCCGTCGCCGACGAAGTCGCAGCGGCCGTTGCCGGTGAAGCCGATCGTGGTGTCGGTGACCGTGTACGCGGCGCCCTCCGCGACGTAGAAGCCGTCGAAGGCCTCGCCGGTGGAGGTGACGCTCACCCCCTGCGCCGCCGTGTCGGTCACCGTGCCGCCGACCAGTGCCGGGGTGGCGGACTTGGCGGCGACGATGCCGTCCTCGCCCACGTAGAGGGCCTGACGCAGCGGGAAGGTGACGCCCGCGAAGGTGGCGGGGTTCTGTTCGGCAACGGTGAGCACGATGTCGCCGCTGTACGACCCCGGTGCGATCGTCGTGCTCGTGGCCAGCGTGGCGGTCAGCACGGAGCCGGTCTCCACGCCGTCCACGGTCAGGGTGAGGCTGTATCCGTCGGGTACGGCGAGGGTGCCGCCCTCGGCGATCGTCAGAGAGCTGAGGGTGGTGGTCGTGGCGACCACGTACGTCTCCCCGGCTCCCACGGTGAGCGTGTCCGACGCGTCCGCCGCGCGGGCGGTTCCCGAGAGCGCCGCGGAACCGGCACCCACGGTCGACAGCGCCACCAGCGCCCGCACCCGGTCCCTCATCGACGGCTCGTACGCGCTGCTGCCTGTCGCACTGCTGCCTGTTGCCATGAACGACTCCTCCGCGGTCACGACTTGCCTACGGATTGCCTACGGACGGTTCCGGATCGCGGTGCAGTCTGCCCCAACACCCGGGAAACTGTCGACAGTTGGGCGAGATTCTCAGGATCGCTCATCAGAAACCGGCCTACTGTCGACACTCATCGGCGGGAGCCGAGGGGCGGTCGGCCGGTGTCGGCGGACGGTCTAAGGTCGTCCGGTGACGAACAGCAGCGCGACGCGTTCCCACGACCTCGACGGCATACGTCCGGCGCCGGCGCCCCCCGGCCGGCTGGAGCGCCTGCGCCGTTTCGGATACGCCGGTCCCCCGCGCACCCCGGGCGCCGGCGCCGGTGTCCGGGAGCGCCTGGTGCCGCCCTTCCCCGAACCGGGCACCCGGGTATGGCAGTTGCTGGGCGTCGGCCCGGACCGGGCGTACCGCCTCGCACGGGCGACGGCGTGGCTGGGCCCGCTGCTGGTCGCCGCCGTGGCCGGCGCCATCCGCTTCTGGCGGCTGGGGCGGCCGCGGGCGATCGTCTTCGACGAGACGTACTACGCCAAGGACGCCTGGGCACTGCTGCACCTCGGCTACGAGGGCACCTGGCCGGACCGCAAGGTCGCCGACCCGGAGATCCTGGCGCACCCGCAGGTGATCCCGCTCTCCGACACCGGCTCCTTCGTCGCGCACCCGCCGACCGGCAAGTGGGTGATCTCGGTCGGCGAGTGGCTGTTCGGGCTCGACCCCGTCGGCTGGCGCTTCATGACGGCGCTGCTCGGCACCCTGTCGGTGCTGATGCTGTGCCGGATCGGCCGCCGGCTGTTCCGTTCGACGTTCCTGGGGTGTCTGGCGGGCGCGCTGCTGGCGGTGGACGGTCTGCATGTGGTGATGAGCCGCACCGCGCTGCTGGACCTCGTCGTGATGTTCTTCGCGCTGGCGGCGTTCGGCTGTCTGCTGATCGACCGGGACCGGGCGCGGGCCCGGCTCGCGGCGGCCCTGCCCACCGGCGCGGACGGCCGGGTGCGCCCGGACGCGGACACCGGTGACCGCGCCGGGACGGGAGCGCGGCCCTGGCGGCTGGCGGCCGGGGTCCTGCTGGGCCTCGCCGCCTCGACCAAGTGGAACGGCCTGTACGTCCTGGTCTTCTTCGTCGTCCTGACGCTGCTGTGGGACGTCGGCGCCCGCCGGGTCGCCGGCGCCCGCCACCCGTACCGGGCCGTGCTGCGCAGGGACTTGGGCGGCTCGGTCCTCGCCCTCGTCCCGACGGCCCTGCTGACGTATCTGGTGACCTGGACCGGCTGGTTCCTGTCCGACGACGGCTGGGGCCGGCACTGGGCCGACGGCCGCGGCGGCACCTGGTCGTGGATACCGGCCCCGCTGCGCAGCTTCTGGCACTACGAGTACCTGGTCTACCAGTTCAACGTGGGCCTGCACACGCCGCACAAGTACCAGTCGAACCCCTGGAGCTGGCTCGTCATGGGCCGCCCCGTGCTGTTCGCCTACGACTCCCCGCCGCCCGGCAGCTGCGGCGCGGCGACCGCCTGCACCAGCACCGTCCTCGCCCTGGGCACCCCGCTGCTGTGGTGGTCGGCGTGCGGCGCCCTCGGCTACCTGCTCTACCGCTGGGCCCTGCGCCGCGACTGGCGGGCCGGCGCGATCCTCTGCGCGGTGGCCGCCGGTTACCTCCCCTGGTTCCTCTACCAGGACCGCACCGTCTTCTCCTTCTACGCCGTCGTCTTCGTGCCCTACCTGTGCCTGGCCGTGGCGATGACGCTGGGCGCCGTACTGGGCCCACCGGGAGCGGACCGGCGCCGGCGCACCCGGGGCGCGGTGGCCGCCGGCGCCCTGGTCCTGCTCATCATCTGGAACTTCGTCTACTTCTATCCCCTCTACACCGGGCAGACGATCCCGTACTCCGGCTGGCAGTCGAGGATGTGGCTGGACACCTGGGTCTGAGCCTCACCGGGTGCGGGCAGGGGCCGGGGCGGGGCGGGCCTCGGTGAGGGTCTTCTTCGGGTGGTGGCGGGGGACGACGTCCTGGGGGAAGGTCAGTTGGGTGTTCATCCACTTCAGGGCGGCGGGCATCTCCCGTACCCAGGTGGGGAAGTTGTGGCTGCCGTTCTCGGGGAGGATGGAGACGACCCGCATGGGCGCCTTGACGGCCTTGATGAAGGCC
Organism: Streptomyces sp. NPDC048288; assembly: GCF_043201555.1. Classification (NCBI taxonomy): domain Bacteria; kingdom Bacillati; phylum Actinomycetota; class Actinomycetes; order Kitasatosporales; family Streptomycetaceae; genus Streptomyces; species Streptomyces sp. NPDC048288. Next base: position 431,774 of record NZ_JBICZD010000001.1, on the reverse strand, counting down.
TCGGTCTCGGGGTAGCCCTTCTCGCCGTGCCTGCTGTTGGCGACGAGGACCGAGACCTGCGGGACGGGCAGGTGCTTCAGCCGCCACATCAGGTCGTGGCCGTCGACCCGGGCCCGGCGGCCGGGACCGCCGCCGAAGAGGTTGCCGGTGGTGGGGTCGTCCTTGACCTTGTAGTCGGGGGAGAGCGCGGCGGCGGTGGTGTAGACGCCGGGGTCGCGCAGGGTGAGCTGGAGGGCGCAGCTGCCGCCCGAGGAGTACCCCAGGACGCCCCAGGAACCGGCGTCGTGACCGGCCCGGTAGACGGACCTGATGGACTCCGGCAGGTCCTTGGCGAGGAACGTCTCGGTCTGCGGTCCGCCGGGGACGTCCACGCACTCGGTGTCACGCGGCGGGGCGATGGTGGGCCGGATCATCACCATGATCGTCGGCTGCATCTCGCCCTTGCCCTGCAGTTCCCCGGCGGTCTGTGAGACCCGCAGGTGCTCGGCGAGGTTGAAGATGCTGCCCGGGTAGCCGCTCAGCGCGACGATCACCGGGAAGCGCATCCGGTGGTACGCCTTCTGGAAGTACTGGGGCGGCAGATAGACGAAGGCCGGGTCGACCACGCCGGTGCGCCTGCCGATGATCTTGACCGACTCCACCCGCCCGACGGACGCGGCGGGTCCGTCCGGCAGCCCGCCGACCCGGCTCAGCTGTTCGTCACCGGCGGGCTGCACGAGCGCGCCGCGGACACTGCTTATGCCGTTCACCGAGCCGCCGCCGTTCCCGCCGGCCGCCTGGGTCACGCCGACGGGAGCGGTGTCGACGTGACCGAACAGCTCGCCCCAGGAACCGAAGAACTGGTACGACGAGTTCACCGCGCACGCGAACGCCGCGACGATCGTCACCTGCGTGACCCCGATGACCGCCAGCCGCCCCAGCACGGACCACAGTCCCGGCCTGGCGAAGCGCGGCCAGAGCCAGACCAGCAGCGCCACGCACAGGGCGGCGAGCGCCGCCAACGCGTATACGGTCGTTCGACTGGTCAAACCCATGTCGTCAGTCCCTGACTTCCCTGCCTGTGCACTTTGCCTACGCACAGGAGGAGGGCGGAGGAGCCTTCCGCGTTCCGTAACGAGGGATTCAGGAAGAAGTCATTGCCTGTTCCTTTATGTCACACCGTGGGCCGAGTACGGCCCGGGCGCTCACCTGACGTCGACGAAGTCGCCGGCCGCCGTGGCCGGGCCGGTGGTGGCGCTGCCGGTGAAGACGTAGCGGAAGTAGCCGTCCGCCTTCGCCTTGGTGGTGGTCCTCAGGGTGCCGCCGCTGCCGGTGGTGACGGTCTTCAGGGTGGTGTAGGCGGTGCTGCCCTTCTTGCGGAACTGCAGCTTCACCGACTGCCCCTGGTAGCCCTTGTAGGTGCCGCCCGCCCAGTCCGCCCGGGTCAGCTTCCCGGTGACCGTGACGGTCCGGCCCTTCTTCACCGGCTCGGGCGAGGCGTTCACCGTGACCTTGGCGTACCGCTTGATCCGCGCCGTGCCGGCGACGTCGGCGTCGGTCCAGTCGTCGGTGGTGTCCTGTGCCTCGGCGAGGACCTTCCAGGTGCCGGCGAGGCCGTTGTGGTCGAGGTCCCGCGCGGCGTCCACGGTGAAGCTCAGCTTGCAGGTGGAGACGGCGGGGTCGGTGGCGGAGACGGTGCAGGTGCCCGCCGGCGGGTAGTGCGGCAGGATGCCGTCGGCGTCGTCGGTGTTGGGGCCGTGCCACAGGTAGGCCCAGGAGGCGGCCACGCCGTCCGGGTCGGTCGCCGTCCAGGTGAGGGTGACGGTCTTCTTGGTGGTGAGGCCGAGCACGATGTCCTTGCCGCCGTTGACGACGACGTCCGAGAACACCGTGGGGCCGGACGCGGCACGGTCCGCCGCGTGGGCGGTGGCGGCCGGAACCACGGACGCGGACAGGGCGGTGGCGAGGGACACGGCGGCTACGGCCGGGCGGATACGCATGAAGGGCCCCCTTCGGGATCGGCGGGCGCGCCGTCTCCCCGCGGCACGACCCGATGATGTGTGACGCCACCTAGACATACGGGGGCCGGTCCTGGTTGCCCTGAAGTTCCGCTGTCGTTCACGGATTCCGGTCAGGACCGGCGGAGCACCCGGTTCGCTCCCGCGGCGGCCGTGGTCACGAGGATCCAGCCCGCGCTGACCAGGACGAGGGAGATCCGGCCGTGCGCGGTCAAGAGGGCGCCGGAGCCCGCACCCCCTCGGCCAGTGAGCCCGCACCGCCCGCGCATGCCGTGCGGCGCGCGCCGGCCGTGCTCTCCCTCGCGGGCAGCGGGCGGTCAGAGCCGGTCGGAATGCGCCCTGTTGACGCCATCCGGTGTTCGGCAGCGGGCTTGGACGGGCATCGTGAAGACAAGGCGGTACGGCGGCGGAGCCGTCCCGCGCGACGGTGTGGGCCGGGGGGCGCGAGGGACCTGTCGACTCTCTCAGCAGGCCGGTGTCCGACTTCCGGCGCGGCATGCGTGCCCCCTACCATCACACCCTGCCCATGGGTGCTGACCCGCGGCGGCCGCGCGGCGCCGCGTACGCGCGGGCATCGCCCGTGCCGGGCACCGCGCGGACCGTGACGGAGGGGGAGAGAAGGCCATGGTGACAGCGCGGGGCGCCCGCTCACCGCGACCGTTCGGCGCGGTTCCCCCGATCGTCCTCGCCGGCGCCGGGGCACTGGCCGCCGGCACCGTCTGCGGGCTGCTCCTGCAGGTCACGGGCGTCGCGGACACCTCGGCCCTGGTGGACTCCCGCAGCTATGTGTTCGGCGCCGGGCTGCTGCTCGCCGTGGGCCTGTACGGCAGCACGTACGGCATCGACCTGAAGGCGCTCCGCGCCGACCTGCGCGGGGTGGTGGCGGCCGTCACCCTGGGCGTGGTGCTGAAGGCCGCGCTGATCACCGGGACGATGCTGCTGGTCTTCCGCAGGCCGGAAGCGCTGGTTCTGGGCGTCGCGGTGGCCCAGATCGACCCGCTGTCGGTGGCCGCCCTCGGCCGGAACGACCGTATGTCGCCACGGGCGCGGTCGCTGCTGACGGCGTGGGCGTCCTTCGACGACCCGATGACGGTCCTGCTGACCCTGTACCTGGCGGGCGTGGCCCACCCGTTGACCGGCGGCACGGGCACGCCCGGGATCACCGGCGGCGGCACCGGCGGCTATCTGGCCGGGCTCGGCCTCAACGCCGCGCTGCTGGCCGGTGTGCTGCTGCTGTGGTTCACGGGGCGCCTGCTGGCCGCCAAGGCGCCCGACACCGTGTCGGCCCGGCGGACCGTGGGGGGCGCCGCGGTGCTGCTGGTCGGGGCGCTGCTGGTGCTGGCCGCCGCACAGCAACTGATGCTCGCGGTGGCGCTGGCCGGTCTGGTGGTGCGCTCCACCGTCCTCGGCAAGGTGGTCGACCGCGCGGTCGGCGGCGCGTACCTGGCCGCGTTCTCGGCGCTCGGCCTGCTGCTCGCGCACGGGGTGGCGTGGTGGCCGGGACTCGTCCTGGGCGTGGCGGCGTTCGGCGCCCAGGCCGTGGTGGCGCTCACCGTGATGCCGCTGTTCGTGAAGGGGCTGGCGCGCACCGACCGGATCGAGCTGGGCCTCGGCCAGCAGAACGGCATCACGGCCGTCCTCATCGCCCTCACTCTTGAGCGTGATTTTCCGGGCACCGCCGCCACGGTCGGTCCCGCCGTCATCACCGTCAACATCCTTTACGGCGCCGGGCAGGCGCTGCGCTCCCGCGCTCCGCGTCGGCCGCGCGGCGGCGGTGCCGGGGAGGACGCCGGGGAACTCGCCGCCGAGCCCGGGCGTCAGTCCCGGTACGGCCAAGAGACCGCGGGCGAGAACGTGCTGGAGCGGCGGTCGGTCGCCTAGCCGCCGGCATCCGCAAGTCGTACCAACCACCGGACGCCGGTGGCCGAACGGGGAGAGACGCATGAGGCAGACGACGGAACGCGGTCGGCACGGGTTATCGAGACGGGGTGCCCGTGCGGCGGAGGCCCGTGCGCCGGAGGCCCGCGCACCGGAAGCCCGCGCGGCGGAAGCCCGCGCACCCGAGGCCCGCGCGGCGGAAGCCCGCGCACCGGAAGCCCGCCCGCTGGGTGCCCGGCCCTCGCTGCACACGCCCGAGCAGCACCCACCCGCGCGGCACACGTCCAAGCGCCACACGCCCGCGCAACGCCACGCACCCGCGCAGCGCCCGCCCGCCCGGCGGACCGCCGTGTTCCGGCGTCGGCCGCGGCTCCGTGCGGTCGCGCTGACCGCCGTGTGTGCCTGTGGGGCCGCGCTGTTGCTGTCGGCGGCCGCTCCGGCGTGGGCCGGTTCTGCCGGGTCCAAGGAGCGGGACGTGCAGCTCGTGTACTGCCTGGACCCCGCCCGGCTCGACAGTCTGGTCGCCGCGGCGGTGCGGTTGCGGCTGCTGCGCGCGGACAGTACGACGGGCCCGGCCGGGGTGCGGCCCGTCGGCTCCGCCGGGCGGCTGACCGCGCAGGAGTGGGCCGACCGGCACGAGACCGACTTCGCCCGGGCCTGTTCCGCGCTGATGGCCGCCTCGTCCGACTCCCCCGCCACGGCGGCCGGGACGGACGGGGGCGGCGGGGGCGGCGGCTGGCTGTCGGCGCTCTGGCAGGGCGTGCTGCTGTCGGCCGCCGGTGCGCTGCTCACCCTCCTCGGCCAGACCTCGGAACGCGTCTCCGCCGAACGGCGGGAGCTGCGCAGGCGGTTGGTCGCGGAGGAGGCCGCGTTCCGGTCGACGGCGCGCACCTATCTGACGGGCTACGAGAGCGATCCCCGGGGCGCCGATCACCCGGCGGTGCGTGCGGCACGCGAGGCGCTGGCGGCCACGCTGCTGCGGGTGCCGGGCCCCGAGGTCCGGCGGCGCGCCGCCCGGCGCCTCGCCGAGGGGCTGCCGCTGTCCCGGCCGCTGCCCGCCGTGCGCAACGGCACGGTGCTCGGCGCGGACGCCCGTACCGGCGAGGCCCGCGGGCCCGGCGAGGCGCTGGACGCCCTGCCGGGCGCCGTGTCGGACCTCGACCGCCCGCCCGGCTACTGGACCCTGCGCGCGGTACGGGAGCGGAGCACAGGGGACACACGGGACGCACGGAACACACCGCGGACTCCGGACACGACGCCGGGGGCGGCCGTATGACCCAGTCCGTGGGGACGAACCCGTACGGCGTCCGCGTGCCGGGCGACGGTTCCGGGCTGTGGTGGGAGACCGAACCGCTGGACGACCATCCGCTGGTGGCCTGGGAGGAGGACAGCCATGTCCGGGCGTGGGTGGACGTGGACCACGCCGAGGAGCAGGTGCGCAAGTTCGAGGCGAGCCTCGCCCGGCTGCCCGAGATGATCCTGCCGCAGGTGGACCGCGGGCACGTGGTGGTGGTGACCGGGCCGGTCGGCATGGGGAAGACCACGCTCATCCACCGGTGCGTCCATCTGATGCAGGAGCGGCTGCGGGAGGCCGCCGCGCGGGCCGAGCGCAGCCGGCTGGGCCCTGACGACATCCGGCCGCCGCGTCCGGTGGTGGTGATGACCGGCGGGTACCGCAACCACGCCGACTCCGTGAGCGTGGACGAGCGGGGCCGGTTCGCCACCACCGAGGGCATCAACGGCGCCATCCGGAAGAAGATCGTCTCCGAGCTCGAACTCCGGCTCACCGACGTCGTCAAGGGCCGGGTACCGGTCGACGGAGCGGTCTTCGACACGTTCGCGGAGATCAGCCGGCTGCTCGCGGAACAGGACGCGATGCTGCTGGCCCTGGTGCCGCATCTGGGCTGGCGGGACGACATGGGCGCGGTGCGCACCGAGTTCCTCAGGAGCTGTCTGAGACACGCGCGCAGCCGGATCGTACTGTTCGTCGAGGTGGGTCACCACGACCCGCGCACCGCACACGACGAGGTGATCGCGGTCCTGGGCAGCCAGCCCGCGCTCACCCACCTCTCGCTCGGCAGCCTCAGCCCGGAGGACACCGTGAAGTTCAGCCAGGCGGCCCGCGGGGACCATCCCGACCCCGACGCCTTACCGACGACGGCGCCGGACGCGCCCCGCGATCCGGAGGCCTGGCGCCACTCGGACGTGCGGGAACTGCGGAAGATCTGCTTCAGCGTCGCCGAGGAACAGCGCAGAAGACACGGCCGGGTGCGGGTCACCGCCTCCGACCTGCCCACGCCCACCCCCGATCTGGCCTCCCTGGCCCGCCTGCCACCCGCCCCGGCCGGGGTGCCCCCGCAGCCGGCGCCCCCGCCCGGCGCCTGACCGGACCCCGTCCGGACCCCGCCGGACCCCGTCCGGACCCCGCCCGGGCCACCGCTCCCAAGGACCCGGTCCGACACCCGCCCCGCCCCCGCCCCGCCGCTCGGAACGCCCGAACCGGACACACGAGGAGTGCCCCCGTGGCCCCAGACAGTGGAGAGATCTGGCACAGGAACCCGTTCCCCCGCAGCCCTGTCGTACGCCTGGGGCCGTCGTCCGATCTGGGGGACGCGGCGGTCCAGGGCGCCGACTCCGGCAACGCCCATATCGACACCCCGCTCGTCGCCGACCTCGAAGGGCTCGTCGACGACTACTTCGCGCCGCCCGCCGCGGGCGGCCGGCGCGGCCTGGCCGTCGCCCTGGTGGGCGGGTTCGGGCTGGGCAAGAGCCACGCGCTGCGCCGGGCGTACCAGAAGGTGCGCGCGGACCGCCCCGAGGCGTCGATGTGGACCGTGGACGAACCGGCCCAGGACATGGGGCGGCTCTACCGGGACCGGCTGCGCGGCCCCACCGACCTGCCGCAGGGCCGCCAGGCCTTCGAGGAACTGGTCCGGGACTACTACGCGTACGTGACGGCCGGCTGGGTCGGCGCCCAGGAGGACGACCCGCGCCGCACCGCCCTGCAGGACATCGCGGCCGGTCTGCGCGACCGCACCCTCGACCCGGACAAGGTGGTCTCGGCGCTGCGCTACGACCCCGAGGTGATCCACGCCGATCTGCGCGGCACCCTGGGCGAGGTCACCGAGCACCGCGGGTTCGCCACCGCGCTCGCGCTGCTGCTTGAGCCGCCGTTCAAGCCCATGGTCTGGCAGTGGCTGCGCGGCGGGGAGCCCGCGGAACCGCTGCGCGAACGCGGGGTCACCGAGCCCATCGGCCCGGCCGCGGACCGCGCGGACACCGTCGCCGGCATCGACCGGGTCTTCGACGCGCTCGCCGTCCAGGGCTTCCTGCACGGCCGGGTCGGCCGGCCGTACGTACTGCTCCTGGACTCCCTGGAGAAGGTGCTGGACTGGCGGGAGGAGCTCCGGCGCACCTTCATGGACGCCTTCGAACGCCTCGTCAACATCTACACCAGCCACGGCGGTCTGCTGGTGTTCTGCACCTCGACGGACGGGCTGCGCGCGCTGCGCCCCAGCGTCCACGAGCGGATGGTGCAACTGTGGGCGAACGGGCTGGACGAGGACCGCACCCGGCAGCTGGTGGCCCGCTACCTGGCCGCCGGCGAACCGGCGGCCGACGCGGCCCGGCCGGCCACCGGGCCCTTCGACGAGGAGGGGCTGCGGCTGGTGCACGGGCTGGCCGAGGGGGTGCCCCGCCGGGTGCTGAGGATCTGCCGGGAGGCCTGGCAGATCAGCGAGGACGGCGACGGGCTGGTGCGCGCGGTGCCCGGGGCGACGGTGCTGACGGCGGCCCGCCGGCTGCACGAGCGGGTGACGTACGAGCAGGTGCTCAGCGATGTCCACGACGCGCTGGACCTGGGCCAGTGGCGGATCGCCTCACGCGACCCGGTGCCGGTCCGGCTGTCCCGCTCGGCGGACAAGCGGGAGGAGGTCATGTACTGGCTGTCGCCCGCCCCGAACTCGTATCTCGCGGTGATCTACGCCCGTTCGCTCCTGCTGGCCGACGACGCCGAACGGGTCACCGCCCTGGTGCACGGGCTGCGCAGCGCGGTGAGTCCGGGACGGTTCGAGGCACTGCTGGTCGTCAACGGACTGGTGTCGCAGGCGATGCAGGACCGGCTCTGGCGGTCCATCGGGTCCCGGCCGCTGGTGTACCGGCAGACCGGCTTCCCGCAGAGCGTGCACGAGGCGCTGCTGCAGCTGGCGCAGCGGCTGGTGACGGAGCGGCGCGACGGCGACCTGGTCGAACTGGGCGAGCAGCTGCGCCGCGACCTGGACCAGCAGACGGCGCAGCTGGAGGAGTTGAGCCGGGCGATGGCCGCGCTGGCCCTGGAGCCGCGTGCGGGTACGCCGGTGACGGCCACGGTGCTGCCGTCCGGCTCCCGGGGTGCCGGCGGCGAGTCCGGGGAGGAGCTGCCGGGGCCGGTGGGGCGGCGGTTCCGGGACGCGCTGGCGATGCTGGAGGGGGTCACCCGGCGGGCGGCCGACCGGGCCGTGGCCCGCCGTTCCGCGACGACCTCGGCGGAGCTGAGCGTCTTCGGCTGCGCCACCCTCGTCCAGTCCCTGACGGAGAAGTTCCGCAGCTCCGTGGCCATCTGGTCGGCGGCCACCGCGGACACCGCGCCGACCGAGCGTCAGCTCGTCGAACTGCGCCGGATCTGCCGGGAGTACGAGCGGGCGGTCGAGGTGCTGCCGGTGCATCTGCTGGGCGACGCCGACCAGGCGCACGCGCCGGCCCCCGCCGGTACCGTCGAGGGCCTGGCCGAGGAGGTGTGGGGGACGCTCAGCGCGACGGCTGCGGCATGACCTCCGGCACCGCCCGGGCCAGTTCCGCCAGGCGCCGGTCGGCGTGGCCGACCTGCCGCTGGTCGAGGGTGACGCCCAGCATGAAGGAGCGGGGCGAGGTCCACAGCACGTAGACGGCGCCCTCCTGGACGTCGAGGACGATCCGGTCGAGCGGGGGGCGGTCGACGACCGGCGGGCCGACCGGGCCGAGCGCGTCGGTGAGGCGGACCAGATGGCCGCGCAGGCTGCGGGACAGGTCGCGGTAGGCGGTGCGCCGGGTGCGCACGCTGACGCCGAGGAAGCGCGGGCCGAGGGAGTGCGCCTCGAAGACGTCGCCGACGCAGACCAGGGTCCAGTCCTGGTAGTAGGCGGCGTAGTGCAGGTCGGTGGTGTTCACGTGCTCGCGCCACAGGTCGCGCATCCGCTGCTCGTACGCGGTGTCCGCGGCGGCGGCCGTGCCGAAGTCGATGCGGGGGCTGCCGTCCGCCACCGCCTGCGGGCGCGGCCCGTCCGGATGGGGCGCGGCCCCGGTGTCGCCGCCGAGCAGTTCGTCGGGCAGCGAGTGGACCTCGGTGCGGACCCGGGCCACCAGGCGGTTCATCGTGGTGTCCATCGCCGGCACGCCGTCGGGACCGTCCGCGGTGGCCGCCAGGAACTCGCCGGGCCGGGCGCGGCCGCCCCACAGTCCGCCGCGCTGGTTGACGACGACGGTACGCATCAGCTCACCGGTGCCGAGCGGGCGCAGCACCCCGCCGAGATCCTGCGCGGACAGCAGCAGCCGGCTGCCGGGCAGGGCCTCGTTGCGGGCCTCGTCGCCGGCCTCGGTGACCAGGGAGCTGAGCGGGGCCCGGTCCAGGCGCAGGACGGCGAAGTCGAGGATGCCGTTGCTGTAGTGGCAGAGCGACCGCACGGCGGGCGTCGCGGCGACCGCCTCCTCGCACATCGCGGTGATCCGGCCGTGGCCGGTGACGGTCCAGTGGGACTCCTTGAGCGTCTGCGTGTGCTGGGTCGCGGGTGCTGCCACCGGGGTCGCCTTTCCGTGGGGTGCTGCGCTGCCGCCTCGCGCGGGTCACATGCCGGGCAGTTCCAGGTCGATGTCGTAGCCGGAGGCCGGTGCGGGGCGGCCGGTGTCGATGCCGGCGAGCCGGTCGAGGTGGGCGCTGACGCGTTGCCCGTCGGGCCGGTCCACCATCCCCAGGTCGCGCAGCCGGTCCAGCGCGGACCGGCCGAACGTGACGGCCTCCTCGGTGCGGCCGGCCGCCGCGAGGGTGACGGCGAGGGAGTGCTCGGCCGCCGCGACCCAGGGGTGGCCGCGGCCCACCGAGTGGCCGAGGAGGGCGGCGGCGCTGCGTCCGACCGCCTCGGCCTCGGCCAGTCCCGCCTCGGCGTCCGGCAGCCCCGCCTCGGCCGAGTCCCGCAGGTAGACGCCGTGCCGTACCTGGCACAGCGCGCTGAACGGGTGGCCGAGGCCGAACAGCCGGGCGACGGCCTCCGCGCACTGCCGTGCCTGCTGCTCGGCCTCCTCGGCCTTGCCGAGCGCGTGCAGGTCGGCGGCGTAGCTGAACTGGCAGCGCAGGGTGTCGTAGCGGTCGGCGCCGAACCGGCTGAGGTAGACGCCCAGGGCCTGCTGGTCGCGCTCGTGGGCGAGTTCGTGGCCGTAGCGGGGGTCCTTCACGGCGGGGAAGCCGTCGGCGAAGCGGCGTTCGCTGATCGCGAGGCCCACCTCGGCGCGGAGCCGGACCATGCCGGAGGCGTCGCCGAGCCGGCGCAGCTGCCGGCGCAGCAGGTCGCGGGACTCGCCGTCGCGTCCGACGCAGCGGTAGAGGTAGGCGAGCAGGTCGGCCTGTCCCCAGGCGACCGGGTCGTCGGGGCCGCCGACGGCCTGGCGGTGGCGGAAGCGGTTCTGGACGCGGGCCAGGGCCGGGGCGACCCGTCCGGTGAGCGCCTCGGTGAGGGCGAGGTTGTGCTCCACCTGGATGGTGGCCTGGTGCTTGGGGCCCAGTAGCAGCGTCAGCCCGTCCAGGGCGGGCCGCAGTTCGAGGAGCGCGTCCTCGAACCGGCCGAGGGCGCGCAGGGTGGCGGCGTAGGAGTCGGCGGAGAGCAGGGTGCGCGGGTGGGTGAGGCCGAGCAGCCGGCGGTGGCCGCGCAGGGCCTCCTGGGCGAGTTCCCGGGAGTGTTCGTAGGCGCCGCGCAGCCGGTGCGCGCGGGCGGTGAAGTTGAGCAGGCGCAGGTATTCGGGGGACTGTTCGTCGCCGTCGCGCCGCCACTCCTCGCGGGCCCGTCCCGCGATGTCGAGGAGGCGGTCGAGGTCGGCGGTCTCGGCGCGCCCGCCGAGGGCGCCGAGGTGTCTGAGCAGCGAGCGGCGCACCCGGGGCCGGGGGTCCTCCCACATGCGCAGCGAGTACACCTCGCGGGCCCAGTCGGCGGGCAGGTCCTGGTTCTCCTGCTGGCTGTACTCGGCGAGGACGCCGCGCAGCACCGACTCGATGTGCTGGCGCTCCTCGGGGTCCATGCGGGCGCGGATCAGGTCGCGCAGTCCGTGGTGCTGGGCGAGCGGCTGCTGCCGGCGGTCGAAGTCGACGTCGAGCAGGCCGACCTGGCCGAGGGCCCACAGGGCGACGCTGACCATGTGCTCGTCGGGCAGCTGGACGTCGTCGGGGTGGCGGGGGACGGTCCGGGTCCGGCCGTTGCCGGGGTCGGCCTCGTCGTCGCGGCCGAGTTCGGACAGGATGCGCCGGGAGCGCAGCAGTTCCAGGCCCATGCCGCGGCCGGTGAGCAGGGAGGCGGCGTCCAGCAGCCAGCCGAGGGCGTCCCGGTCGGGGCTCTCGGCGCTCCAGGCGGCGGCGCCCGGGGTGGTCAGGGCGAAACGCCGGGCGACCTGGACCATCACCTCGACGGCGGAGACGGCGGGGACGGTGCGCAGCAACTCGGTCTTGTCGGCGCGGAATTCGGCGACCAGGTCGGCGACGGCGGCGCGGACGGCGGCCTCCGGGGTGAGGTGGTCGTCGGTGCGGTGCAGCGCGGTGCGTTCGGCGAGGCAGTGCCCGGCCAGGTTCAGGGCGTGCGGCACGGAGTCGACGACGCCGGCGATCTGGGCGGCCTGCTGTGCGCCGATCTCCGGGACCCGGTCGGTGAGCAGCGCGCGGCTCTCCTGCGCGGTCATCGCGGGCATCGCGAGGGGGGTCAGGTGCGGTGGCCGTTCCTCGGTGTCCGGTACCTGGTCCGGCAGTACCCGGCTGGTGATCAGGACGTGGCCGTCGCGGTGCGGTACGGGGAGCAGGCCGTGCAGTTCGGCGGGGTCGACGGCACCGTCGTAGACGATGAGCCAGCTGCCCACGTCGCCGTCGGGGCGCGAGAGGCGGGTGAGGAGGCGGGAGACGGTGTCGGCGGCCGGGGCGCCGAGCCGGTCCTCGCGGGCGCCGAGGCGTCCGGCCAGCCGGGCCAGGCCGCGTTCGACCCGCAGGAGTTCCCAGGCGCGCACCCACCACACGACGTCGTACCCGGGGCCGAGACGGTGGCACAGCTCCAGGGCGGCCTCGCTCTTGCCCCAGCCGCTGGGGGCGTGCAGCACCAGGCAGGCGCCGTCGCCGCCGGCCTCGCGCAGCCGCTCGCCGAGGGTGGCGAGGAGTTCGTCGCGGTCGGTGAAGGCGCGGTTGCGCGGGCCCAGGTTGGTGGCCTCCGGCAGTCTCGGGAAGAGGACGGCCGCGGCGGGGACGCCTTCGGCGGTGCCGAGGCCGAGGCCGGCGTAGAGCAGCCGCAGCGCCTCGTCCTGGTCGGCATCGCGCAGGTCGATGCGCTCGTGGTGGGCGGCGTCGGCGTGCGGGAACGACTCGTCGACCAGGACGATGCGCACATCGGTGTGGGAGAGCGCGCCGATCTGGGCGAGCAGTGTGTCGTCGGCGTCGTCCGGGGCGAGGAACAGCAGGGCCGCGCCGTGTTCGGGCCGTTCGCCGGTGTAGGTGTCGGCGCGGCGCAGTTCGCCGTGCACGCCCTTGGCGGCCAGCCGGTCGCAGAGCCAGGCGGCCCAGGCGGCGTGCCGTACGGAGTGCACGACGGTGACATGGGTGAGGCCCGGGACGCGGTGGGCGCGCAGCCAGTCGGCGAGCCGCTCGTAGTAGGGACGCAGCCCGGCCACCGTGCCGGCCTCCTCGGCCTCGACGGCCAGGCTGCGGCTGTCCTGGTAGAGCGGGTTGTACGGGATCTCCAGGAACGGCGTGTCCCGTTCGCCGACGGCCCGGGCGAACCCGCGGAACCGGCGGCGGGCCCGCTCGCGTGCCTCGCGCAGCCGGTCGTGCACGCCGACGTCGCTCTTCAGGCCGAGGGTGAGCAGCCGTACGGGGCGGCCGGTGCGGTGGGCGGTCAGGTCCTCGGCGAGGGCGGCGGCGCCGTCGATGGACCAGGCGGTCATCGCGAAGCAGAGGACGAGCGCGTCGGCGAACGCGGCCGCGTCGGCGGGTTCCGCCGCCTCGGGCGTGTCCGGCACCGGGGCCTCGACGAGGACGTGGTCGTAGGACCGGGCGACCGGGTCGTCGCCGAGGGCGCCGAGCGCGGTGCCGCCGACGGCGGCGGTGCGCACCTCGCCGGGGACCGGCGGCGGCAGGGGCGGGGCGGCCTCGGGGTCGCCGGCCCGGCCGTCGACGAGCAGGACGCTGCGGCCCGCCTCGGCGAGCACGTCCGCGGTGTTGCGCAGGGTGGTGCTCAGGCCGAGGTTCTCCGAGGTCGCGAGGAAGACAGCGAACGGACCGGGGCTGTCAGGGGAGTTGGCGACGGGCATGACCTCTCCGCTCAGCGCGACACGACAGGGGAAGACGGCAGGGGAAGACGGCAGGGCAGGTGACGGCCGGACAGGACGGCCAACACCCCCACCAAGACGGGCAAACCGGGCGCGCGATGCCGACAGTACAGGCCGAACGCCACCACCGACGGCCCGGCCGCCCCAGGGGGTGCCCGGCGGATCAGGCCGGCGGGCAGCAACGGTGCACCGACGCCGACCCGGAGCGGGGTGTGGTGCGTGCGGCCGCGAGGCGGAGGAGGGAGTCGACGTGGGGCGTCGGCGAGTGACGACACCGCCCCTGGGCGAGTGCGTGCCACACCCCGCGTCGCCGGCCTGGTCCGCCGGGCACCCCCTAGGCGCCTCATGCCTCAGGTGGTGCTCTCTTTGTGTCCGGTGACGAACGGGTCGCCCTCGGCGCAGCTGTCGTAGACCCGGCGCAGGGTCGCGCCCAGCACCGTGTCGGGCAGGGCGGCGACGTCCTCGGGCGACAGGACCGAGAGGTCGAGGACCGCCGACTCGACTTCGGGCACCGGACTCCCGGCGCGATCGGGCACCGGACTCCCGGCGCGCCGGAGCCGCGCCTCCTCGCCGACGGCGTCCTCATCCACTGCCATGGTGTCCGCTCCACGGGTCTCGGGGCCTGGGCGGGTCCGCCGTCCCAGCGTAGCTCCGCCGGGCCGTCGACGGCAGCCGTACGGCGCGCCCGACGGACCGTCAACTGCTCCCGCAAGGGCTTGCGTTGGCTCATTAACGATATTGACGCTGAACACACGGCGAACGAATACTGGTGGCACAGAGTGCGCCGCCGACCGCGTCCGCCGAGGTCCGCGGTGTACGCCGTCGGGGGGAAGCGGATGAGTCGACCGCCACTGCGCCATGCCGAGCCGCCCTGGCCGAGGTCCGTCGACGTGGCGGAGCGCCGGGCGGCGGGCTGGGTCCCGCGACCGTTCCACTCCTTCGTGCTGAAGGTGCACAGCCGCTGCGACCTGGCCTGCGACTACTGCTACATGTACCGCTCCCACGACCAGAGCTGGCGCGGCCTGCCGCGCGCCATGGCACCGGCGACCGTACGGCGTGTCGCCGAGCGGATCGCCGAACACCTGGCCGCCCACGGCGTGTCCGAGGCCGGCGTGGTGCTGCACGGGGGCGAGCCCCTCCTCCTGGACGACGAGACACTCGCCCGCACCGTCGAGGAGCTGCGCACGGCGGTCGGCGGCGGAGTGCGGCTGCGCCTGTCGCTGCAGACCAACGGCATCCGCCTGACGGAGGAACGGCTCGCGCTGTGCGACGCGTTGGGCCTGCGCATCGGGGTGAGCACCGACGGCGGCCGGGCCGCCCACGACCGGCACCGGCGCGGCGCCGACGGACGCGGCAGCCACGCCCGGGTGAACGCGGCCCTCGGGCGGCTGGCGAGCGAGCGCCACCGCCATCTGTTCGGCGCCCTGCTGTGCACGGTCGACCTGCGCAACGACCCGGTCCGCACCTACGAGGACCTGCTCGAACACCGCCCGCCGGCCCTGGACTTCCTGCTCCCGCTGGGCACCTGGCACACCCCGCCCCCGGGCCTGGACCCGAGCGGCCGGCTGACCCCGTACGCGGACTGGCTGTGGGCGGTCTTCGAACGCTGGTACGACGCACCGGTCCGGGAGACCGGGATACGGCTCCTCGACGACCTGCTGGCCCTGCTGCTGGGCGCCGCCCCGCGCACGGAGTCACTGGGCCTGTCCCCGGTGCGCTACGCGGTGGTCGACACCGACGGCGCCCTCACCCAGGACGACGCGCTGCGCACGGCGTACGACGGGGCGGCGGCCACCGGGCTCGACGTGTGGCGGCACTCCTTCGACACGCTGCTGCTGCACCCCGGGGTCGCGGCCCGCCAGTGGGGCGCCGACGCGCTGTGCGCGAGCTGTCTGGCCTGCCCGCTGCACCGGGTGTGCGGCGGCGGCCACTACGCCACCCGCTACCGGCCCGGCACCGGCTTCGCCAACCCCAGTGTCTACTGCGCCGATCTGGCGGAACTGATCCGGCGGGTACGGCACCGGCTGGGCATGGACCTGGCGCGTGCCGGAGAGAAGACGGAGAGGCTGCGGGGCACGGGGCCCCGGCCTGTGGAGGCGGTATGACGCCGGTGCCGCATGGGATGCCGGGCGTGATGTTCGACGCGGTCGCCGCGGGCGGTGGCGGGGCCGCGGCCCTGGAACTGCTGGCCCGCGCGGAACACAGCAGGCGCCTGGCCTGCGCCTACGCCGTGACGCGCACCGCCGGGGAGCTGGGCGGCGCGTCGGCCGGGGAGGCCGGCCGGGCCTGGGAGCTGTTCGACGCCGCCACCCGCGCGGACCCCGTGGCCACCGCGGCCGTCCTGTCCCATCCGGCGGCGGGCCCCGCGCTGTTCGGTCTGCTGGCGCGGCTGGTGCGCGAACGGGACGGAAGGACCGGGGAAGAGCCGGAGGAGACGGCGGCGGAGACGGCGGAGAAGGCGGAGGCGGCGGCGGAGAAGGCGGCGGCGGGAACCGGGCACGGCG
This sequence comes from Streptomyces sp. NPDC048288, assembly GCF_043201555.1. NCBI lineage: Bacteria > Bacillati > Actinomycetota > Actinomycetes > Kitasatosporales > Streptomycetaceae > Streptomyces > Streptomyces sp. NPDC048288. The sequence continues at coordinate 415,816 of NZ_JBICZD010000001.1, read as the reverse complement.
GGCCGCCGATCCGGTGGTTCACCGCGCTCGCCGCCGCCGCGGCGGTCCGGGCGGGGCTGCCCGGGCGGGTGGAGTGGCCGGTGGACGGCGACCGGGTGGCGCTGCCCTCGCTCGGCCGGACCCGCTTCCCCGGCGCCCGCCCCGGCGACCGGGCCCGGCTGCGGGTCACCGCGGACGGCCGGTCCCTGGTCACCCTCGCCGACGCGTCCGGGACCGACACCGACGGACCGGTCCCGGTACCCGCGCGGGGGTACGGCGGCACGGGCCGCTGGCAGGGGGCCCGGCTGCTGGACACCCTGGACGGGGGCGCGCCGCTGCTGCTGGACGTCCTGGACCAGCCGTACTTCCCGAACGCGGCACCGCACCCCGCGGACCTCGGAGCCGGGGAGACCCGGCACTGGGAGACCGTGGCCCGGGAGGCCTGCGCACTGCTGCGCGCGGACCTCCCCCAGGCATACGCGGAGCTGGCCGCCGGCCCCCTGCTGCTGGTGCCGCTGGTGAGCCGCGGCCCCGGGCAGGTCAGCGGCAGCAGCGCGGAGGCGTTCGGCTGCGTGGCGCTGTCCCGTCCGCCCACCGGGACGACGTTCGCGGTGACCCTGGTGCACGAGATGCAGCACAACAAACTGGCGGCCCTGCTGCACCTCTTCGACCTCCTGGAACCCAGCGACGCCGAGCGGTTCTACGCCCCCTGGCGCCCCGACCCCCGGCCGCTGCTCGGCCTCTTCCACGGGGCGTACGCGCACCTGGGCGTGGCCCGGTTCTGGAACGCCCGCCGCGAGTCCGAGCCGGACCCGGCGCTGCGCGCCACCGCCCACGTCCTCTTCGCCCGCTGGCGCCTCGCCGCCCGCGAGGCGACCGTCACCGTCCTCGCCTCGAACCGCCTGACCGGGCTGGGCGAACGCTTCGCCGGGCAGATGCTCACCACCCTGGACGCCCTCTGCGCCCTGCCGGTCCCCGCCGCCGCCCGACACCGCGCCGAGTCCGCGGCCCACGCCCACCACACGGCCTGGCACGCCCGCAACGGCACCACGCTGCGGGTGCCGGCCCGGGAGGGCTGAGAGCGCGCCCGGCATTCCCGGACCGGCCGCCCGGCCCTCCTCGGTGCCGCCCCGATCGACGGGTACGAGACCCCCTCTTCGCACGCACGTGCCTCCCCTGCTGCCGCCCGCGTCCCAGCTCCGTCCCAGCGGCATCGCGTCCCCGCAGGTCAGCGGCGTGTGACTGTCCCGGCGTCCCCGGCCGGGCCGGGTGTGCCCGGGGCGGGGGGCGGGCGGGTCAGCATGATCCGGGCCGGGAGTTCCCGGTCAACTCACATGAGGGGGAAACCAGATGGGACGGAGGACGCTTCTGCGGGGTCTGACCCTCGCCGTGGCAGCGGTCCTGCCCCTGTGCGGGCCCGCCGCGGTACAGGCGGCCCAGTCCGTGACCACCGCGGCGACCGCGGCGACCGCGGTCGCGGTCTGTGGGCACACGAGCGAACAGCCCACGCTGCAGCGGGGATCGACGGGGGATCCGACGGTCGAGGCGCAGTGCGAACTGGACCTGGCGACGAAGCCGAGCCGGTACACGCCGATCGCGGCGGACGGCTCGTTCGGGCCGGCGACGGAGACACGCGTCAAGGAGTTCCAGGCGTGTGCCGGGCTGAGCGTGGACGGGGTGCTCGGACCGCAGACCTGGGCGGCCCTGAACACCTGGGCCGCCGCGCCGCACACCTGCGCGGCCCAGGGCACGTCGGCCACGGCGCAGGCGACCGTGTGCGGCCACACGGACACCCGCCCGACGCTGCGCGAGGGCGCGAACGGCGTCGAGGTCAAGGAGGTGCAGTGCCGGCTGAACCTGGCCATGGAGCCGTTCCACTACCCGCCGCTGACCATCGACGGCGACTTCGGGGGCGGCACCGAGGGCCGGGTGATCGAGCTCCAGCACTGCGCCGGGCTCAGCGCCGACGGGGTCGTGGGCCCCAACACCTGGGCGAAGCTGGTGGACTGGTCGAGTCGTAACGCGTACTGCACGCCACCGCGACCGGCCGGCTACCCGATCGACGGCCTGGACACCGCCAAGTACCAGCACCCGGGCGGCGCGCCGATCGACTGGAAGGCCGTGAAGGCCTCGGGTGTCGAGTTCGCGACGGTCAAGGCCACCCGCGGCCTGAACGTCACCGACGAGTACCTCGCCACCGACCTGCCGGCGGCCCGGGCGGCGGGACTGGCCGTCGCGCCGTACCACTTCTACACGGGCTCGGCGGCCGACACGGGAGCCGCGCAGGCCGACCGGTTCATCGCCGCGGTGCGGGCGACCGGCTACACCGGGCAGCGGGCGGGCGACCTGCCGCCGGTGTTCGACCTGGAACGCATGGACGACGGCACCGGGCGCTGCCCGACCTACGGCACGGTGGCCGACGCCAAGGCCTGGCTGGACAAGGTGGAGGCGGCCTTCGGCCGTACGCCGGTCATCTACACCCAGAAGTCCTTCCTGGACGACTGCCTGGGCTCGACCACCGCGTTCGCCCGGTATCCGATGCAACTCGCGGACTACCGCCAGTCGATCACCCAGCCGCCGCTGCCGAACGGCTCGACGACCTGGACGATGTGGCAGTACACCGACGCCGCGCTCTTCCCGGGCATCAAGGCCCCGGCCACCGGTGACGTGTTCAACGGCACCCAGGCCGACCTGGACCGGCTGGCCAACCGGTGATCCCGGCCGCCCCCGCCGTCGTACCGAGGAGGACCACCATGACCGCCCGGTTCGCCCGCGCGTCCCTCGTCGCCCTGCTCGTCGCCCTGGGCTTCACCGCCCCGGCGCCCGCCTCGGCGGCCACCGCCGCCACCGCCGCCAACGCCACCGCCGCCACGAGCTGTTACGGCGGAGCGGTCACGGTGCACTACGGGGAGGTCCTCGACTTCGGCCCGTACCGGACCACGAGCCGTTGCGCCGACATCAACATGCGCGTCGTCGGAGGCGACGCGGAGTACGTCGTCGCCTGCGTGAAGTTCGAGAAGACCGGTGTCTGCAACCGCTGGACCAAGGTCGGCTGGAGCTGGACGACCATCGCCACCGACGTCCTGGACGGGACCAGGTTCACCGTGCCCAACGGCGTGGACCTGGAAGGCAGTTCCGCCACCATCCAGATCGCCTTCTGACCCCCGGCCACAGGGAGAGCACCATGATCCGCAACAGAACGCTGGCGTCGGCCCTGTTCACCACGGCCGCCCTGCTGGCCGTGGGCGTCGCGCCCGCCTCGGCACAGTCCTCGGCCGCCGCCACCAGCTGCTACGGCGGCGCGAAGACCCTGACGTACCACTACCAGGCGGCCGCCAAGGAGTACGGCACCTACACCACGTCCTCGCGGTGCAACGACATCAACCTGCGGCTCATCACGGACGAGCCGGGCGTGTACCTGGACGCTTGTGTGGTGTTCGTCGACCACACCACCCTGTGCAACAACGGCAACGCGTACACCACGCACGGTACCGAGTGGGGAACCGTCGCCACCGACGTCAAGGACGGCACCCACTTCGTCCTGCGCGTCCACGCCTACGACATCGACGCGCAGAACGTGACGTTCCAGCTCGCCTACTGACCTTCCCCGGCCTCTTCGAAAGGACGACCATGACCTTCTCCTCCCGTCCCCTGGACCGCCGCACCATGCTGCGCGGCACGCTGGCCGCCGGCGCCGGTGTCGCCTTCGGTCAGCTGCTGTTCTCCGGCACCGCGCAGGCCTACTCCTGGTCGCGCACCCTGGAACAGGGCGCCACCGGCGCCGATGTGACCGAGCTGCAGATCCGGATCGCGGGCTGGGCGGCGGACAGCGCGAGCCACAGCCGGGTGAGCATCGACGGCGACTTCGGCTCCGGTACGGCCGCGGCCGTACGCCGGTTCCAGACGGCGTACGGCCTGACCGCCGACGCCAGCGTCGGACCCAACACCCAGGCGAAGCTCAACGCGCTGGAGCAGTCCGACGGTTCCACGCTCCACTTCAACTGGAGCGAGTTCGTGAACCAGTCGGACGGCACCTTCAACGGCGGCAAGCTGAGCGCGTCGGCGGTGAAGGAGAACGTCCGCCGCTGCATGTACAAGCTGGAGGCGCTCCGCAAGAAGCTGGGCGACAAGCCGATCACGGTCAACTCCGGCTTCCGCAGCATCGCGCACAACGCCGAGATCGGCGGGGCCAGCGACAGCATGCACCTGTACGGCACGGCCGCCGACCTGGACGTGCCCGGCGTTGCCACCAAGACCGTCTACCAGAAGGCGGAGACCTGCGGGTTCTCCGGGCTGGAGACGTACACGGTCGACCACCAGCACGTCGACAGCCGGGCCGACCTCGGCCGCGACTGGTGGTGGGAGGACGGCACGATCTGAGGCCGTCGCATCCGGGGGATCGGAGCTCCGGGTACCGCCTCGGCGGTACCCGGAGCTCCGGGCATCAGCTCTTCGGTGTGTTCTTCAGCGCCGCCTCGCAGGAGGGCCAGTCGTGGAAGTCGTGCCGGACGCTCCACAGCCGGTGCGCCGCTTTGATGTTCCAGTCCGGGTCGAACGCCTTGAGCGGGGTGCCGTCGAGGTCCCGCAGCCGGGCGTCGGAGATCTGGAAGACGCCCCAGTTGCGGCTGCCGTTGGTGTTGGGCAGCACGTACAGCGGGTCGAGGAAGGAGGCGCAGCGGGCCACGGCCACGGCGGTGCCGGGGTCCTCGGCGAACACCTCACGGACCCGCTTCGCCACCCTGGCCGGCGACCAGGTGGTCATGTTCACCTGGTGCGCGTACAGCGCCTTCTTGGTGGCGTCGTCGGCGACGCTGGTGGCGGGCAGCCCCGCCAGCACCTGGAAGGCGGTCAGCCGGCGCAGGGTCTCCGGCCCGAAGTCGCCGTCGATGGCGAGCTTGCCCTTGGCGCGCGCCAGCAGGGTCTGGACCTCGCGCACACAGTCGTCGTGCTGCCCCATGCTCACGGTCCTGCACGCCGGGGAGTCCAGCACCTTGTCGCCGGACGCCGACGGGTCACCGTCGGTGCTGTCACCGGGCAGCCACACGAACCCGGCCACCAGCACCACCGCGACCACGGCGGCCAGCACCGCCGCACGGGGGGACAGCTTGTCGGGCATCCGGAACCACCGCGACCGCCCGGTCCCGATCCTGGCCGCGGCCGCGGCCGCGGCCGGGGTGACGTCCTCCGGTTCGGGTTCCGGTTCCCGCTCGGGTCTCGGTTGCGGTTCCGGTGCCCGCTCGGCCTCCGGCTCCGGCTCCGGTTCCTTCTTCAGCTCCGGCCCCTGTTTCGGCTGCGGGCTCTCCTCGGCGGCCGTGGCCGGTGTGTCCCGTTCGGTGTCCGCCAGCGCCCACAGCCGGTGCGCCTCGCGGAGCTCCTCGGCGCTGGCGCCGCACACCTTGGCGAAGGCGTGCACCACGCGGTAGTCCGTCGGGACGCTGAGGCCGGAGCAGTACCGGTGCAGGCTGGACCCGCTGACGCCCGCCTCCTTGCCGAGCCGGTCGTAGCCCCGGCCGCTGCGGTCCTTCAGCATCCGAAGGCAGGCGGCGAACTTCTCGCCGTGCGGAGAGGCGACCACACGTCCCCCGTAGCTCGGACCTCTTACTGACGGGTAGAAGTTACCGCGAGAAAGCGACACGCGTGTCCTTTCCCTGCCACAAAACGACCGTCAACATCCTTTCTAACAACGCGAGTTGACAAAGAGCGACCGCCTGTCGCCGGTGCGGTCGCCGGGCCGGCGGCCGTACGGTGCCCTAGGCCGTTCCCGGTGCCGCCGGCACGCACCGCCGGGCGAGGCCCGCCGCGACCAGGTAGGCGAGCGCGCCGACGGCCATGCTGACGCGCAGCCCGGTGCCGTAGTCGGCGGCCGTGGCGAGCAGGCTGCCGCCGAGCGCGACGCCGGCGGCGCTGCCGATCTGGCGGGTGGTGTTGAAGAGGGCGGAGGCGGCGCCCGAGTACGCGGCGGGCGCGGCGCCCATCACGGTGGCGGTCGAGCCGGTGAGGGCGAAGGAGGTGCCGAACCCCGCGGCCATCATCGGGGCCACCAGCAGCGGGTAGGCGGGGTCGGGCCCCGCCGCGGCCCAGCCGGCCAGCCCCAGGGCGGCCAGCAGCATGCCGGAGACCACCAGCGGACGGTGGCCGGTGCGGCGGGACAGCCGTCCGGACAGGACCGAGGCGAACATGGTCATCGCCACCGCCGGGAACAGCGCCAGCCCGGTGCCGAGGGCGCTGAAGCCGCGCTGGTGCTGGAAGTCGAGGCTGGCGGTGAACACCATGCCGTAGAAGCCGAAGTTGAACAGCAGGCCGATGGCGGCTCCCCCGCTCATCGCCGGGGAGCGCAGCAGGTCCGGCGGGAGGACGGGAGAGCGGGCCAGCCGCTCGCGCACCGCGAACGCCACGGCGGCCAGCGCGGCCAGGCCCACCCCGGCGAGCACGGCCGGATCGGACCAGCCCCGCCGTCCGGCCTCGTTGAGCGCCGCGGTCAGCAGTGCCACCGCCGCCAGCACCGCGCACTGCGCCGGCCAGTCCAGGGCCCGGGCGGCGTGCCGGGGCGAGCGGGCCACGTGCCGCAGCGTCAGCACCAGGCAGGCCGCTCCGACGGGGAGGTTGATCAAGAACACCCAGCGCCAGCCCAGGGTGGCGACGAGCAGTCCGCCCAGCAGCGGACCGGCGGCGGCCGCGATGCCCGCCATCGACCCCCACAGCCCGAAGGCCCGCGAGCGGGCGGCCGGGGTCGGGTAGGCCTGCTGAAGCAGGGCCAGCGAACCGGGCACGATCAGCGCCGCGCCGAGCCCCTCCGCCAGCCGCGCCGCCACCAGCGACGGGGCGCTCGCCGCGAGCGCGCACGCGGCCGAGGACAGCACGAACACCGCCACACCCCAGCAGAACACCCGGCGGCTGCCCAGCCGGTCCCCCAGCGCGCCGCCGGTCAGCAGGAACCCGGCGAAGACCAGGGTGTACCCGTCGGTGATCCACTGGATGCCGGTGAGCGAGGCCGACAGCTCCCGGCCGATCACCGGCACGGCGACGTTGATGGCCGTCACGTCCAGGATCACCATGAAATACCCGGCGCACACCGCCAGCAGCGGTGCCCAGGACCGTCGCCCCGGCTCCGGGGACGACTCCTCGAACGCCACGAAAGCCACGATAAGCGACATATCCGGGTCCGCAAGATCGCCCGGCGGCAGTAGCCTGGAGAGGAGTGGCACCGGGACGGACGGAGCCTCCCGATGCACTCCCCCGGCCGAGGGGGACGCGACAGAGGGAGGCGGAGCGCCATGCCCTGGAGTCTGAACGGCACGTATCTGGAGAGCTGCAACTGCGACGTGGTCTGTCCCTGCACCACCTCGGGCCTGACCGCCCCCGCCGACCACGAGCGCTGCCAGGTGACCTTCGCGTTCCATGTGGACCGCGGCACCGTGGACGGCGTGGACGTCTCCGACCGCAGCGTCGCCGTCTTCATCGACGCGCCCCGGGTGATGGCCGACGGCGGCTGGCAGGTGGCGCTGTACCTCGACGCCGCGGCCGACGAGGGGCAGGCGGACGCCCTGGGCCGGGTCTTCTCCGGCCGAGCGGGCGGGCCGATGGCGGCGCTCGCCCCGCTGATCGGCGAGGTCCTCGGCGTGCAGCGGGTACCCATCGACTACCACGACGACGGCCGCCGTCACGCCGCCCGGGTCGGCGACGCCATCGACATCGAGATCGAGGACCAGGTCGCCCCGCAGTTCGGCGAGGACGGCCCGGTCATGAGCCTGACCGGCATCTTCCACCCGGCGAACAGCACACTGACCGTCGCCCGCTCCACGCGCGCCACCGGCGCCGGCGTGTACGGCCGCTCCTGGGACTTCTCCGGCGGCAACGCCCACTCGGCGCCCTTCACGTGGTCCGCGTGACCGGTCGCCCGGTCGCCGTCCGCCGCGGGGCGAGCCCCGCCGCACTGCTGCTGGTCGTGGCGGCCGCCGCCTGGGTCTGGCTGGTGACCCGCTGGGGCACGCAGACGATGCCGGGCACCATGGGTCTGGCCCTGCCCGCGTTCCTGGCCGTGTGGACGCTGATGACGGCCGCCATGATGCTGCCCGCCACGGCACCCGTCGCCGCGCTGTACGCCCGCACCATCACCACGCACCGCACACCGCGCATGGCCGTCTTCACCCTCGCCTACCTGCTGGTCTGGGCCGCGGCCGGGCTGCCCGCGTACGCCCTGGCGGCCGGCCTGGACCGGGCGGCGGCCCTCCCCGCCATCGCGGGGACCGCGGTGGCCGCGGCCGTCTTCGCCCTCAACGGCGTCTACCAGCTCACCCCCCTCAAGGACCGCTGCCTGGCGAAATGCCGCTCACCGGTCGGCCTGATGCTGCGCTACGCCTCCTACCCGCGCCCCTCGCGCGACCTGCGCGCCGGAGTCCACCACGGGGCCTTCTGCCTGGGCTGCTGCTGGTCCCTGATGGTGCTGCTGGCCGCCTTCGGCGCGATGAACCTCTGGGCCATGGCGGCCCTGACCGCCGTGATCACCGCGGAGAAGCTGGCCCCGGCCGGCCACCTCGTGGCCCGCGCCGTCGGCCTCACCTCACTCGCCCTGGCCATCGCCGTCTTCTGGCTCCCCGCACTGGCCCCCGGCCTCACCGGCGGCAGCATGACCGGAATGTGAGACCGCGACCTCACCCGTGGTACAGCACGCGGACGGCGTACGCGTCGGCCGGAAGCCCGATCAGGTAGTCGCTGAAGTAGCGGCGCCGCGCGTCGTTCGCGACGTCCAGCCAGTGCCCCTCCAGGGTCAGCAGGGCGTTCGAGGGCAGGACGTCGTCCATGGCGTGACGCACCAAACCGTCGAGGTCGTCACTCAGGCGGGCGATCGGGTCGTCGCCCACGACCTCCTCCAGTTCGGGGTTGTCCAGGAACGCCGCGATGACCGGCTGCGCGCGGTAGTCCTCCACGGCCTGCACCTGCGAATAGCTCTCGGGGTCGGCGAGGTGCCGGGCCCGGAAGTCACCGAAAGCACGGCCGGGCGGGTAGGCGGAAGCGAACTCCTGCCATGCCTCGAAGGTCCTGCGTGCCTCGGCGGCCGCCCGCGCACGCGGCGTTTCGAGATCCAGCAGCGCACGTGGTCCGCCGTCGCACAGCGTCGGCGGCACGTTGCGCGGCTGCCCGGACAAGGTCTCGGCACCCCGGACGAGGCGCGGGTCGTCCTCGTACCCCGGGACGACCAGGAACTCGCAGCCCCCGCCGTCGACCTGCCAGTAGTCCCACCAGGTCTCGGCGTCCGGATCACCGACCCCGGCGTCACGGTTGTAGTCGTACGGCGCCATCGCCGCGCCGACGGCCCGGACGACGTCCCCCGGATCGCACGGGGGAAGACACACCGTGACCTGCTCTCTCGCCATGGCTCTTTCCTCGATCCCTCTTCACACTCATCGTTCACGCAGCCGAACGCGATCTTCTCCCAGGGAAGCGGACGCCCGCTTCGCAGGGGTACCGAACCACTGACCGGCGGCCTGTTCGATGCGGCAGCAGCTTGGCGAGGCGAGTGCCGTCCTGGAGGCGGAAGTCGGGGGCGTTGCGGCCGACCGGCGGGTGCTCGCTGCCGGGGTCGCAGCCCCGACAGATGACCTGCACGTCAGCTCCTCGGAGGGGGCTGGGTCACCGTGCGCCCGGCCGCGCGTCGCGCAGGAACACGGCGCTGGTGAGGGTGCCGAGGAGGACGAGGGCGGCGTTGAGCGCGATGGCCGTCCGCAGTCCGCCGAGGACGGCCGAGGCTCCGGTGCCGGTCATCGCGGCGGTGGCGACGGCGCTCATGACCGGCGTGCCCATGGTGATGCCGATCTGCTGGGTCATGGTCGCGAGCCCGGTGGCCAGGCCCTGTTCGTGGTCGGCGAGACCGGAGGTGGCGGTGACCATGAATCCGACGATGACGAGCATGTTGCCCACGCCACCGGCGAAGGTGGCGACCAGCAGCAGCCACATCCAGGAGCGGTCGGCGCCGAGGCCGAGCAGCGCGGCCGTGAACACGGTCTGCAGGATGCCGCCGGCGATCAGCGTCCGCCTGCTGCCGATCCGCCCGATGACCCTCGGGGCGACCGAGCCGCCGACGACCGTCCCGATGCCCAGCACGCCGAAGGACAGACCGGCGGCCAGCGGGGAGAAGCCGAGCACCTCCTGGAGGTAGAGGGTGAGCAGGAAGACCAGCGAGGTCTCGGTGAGGAAGGCGATCAGACCGGCGACATTGCCCCAGGCCACCGAACGCCTGCCGAGCACCCCGAGCGGCACCAGCGGGGCGCTCACCCCGCGCTCGACGGCCCAGAACACGATCAGCAGCAGCACACCGGCCGCCAGCGACAGCAGCGCGTTCGCGGAGCCCCAGCCGTGCTCGCCGGCCTGGGTGAGGCCGAGGACGACGGCCAGCAGACCGAGGGTGACGCTGACGGCGCCGGGCACGTCCAGCCTCGGGCGCTCGTCGGGCCGGGACTCCTTGACGACCGTCGGGGCGACGACCAGGACGGCGACGACGACGGGCACGTTGATGAAGAACGCCCAGCGCCAGGAGAGCAGGTCGGTCAGCAGGCCGCCGAGGATCGCGCCGGTGGTGAATCCGGCGGACATCAGAGCCCCGTTGAGGCCGAGGGCCTTCTCCCGCAGCGGGCCCTCCGGGAACGAGGTCGTCATGAGCGCGAGGCCGGCCGGGGTCACCGCGGCCGTCGCGAGCCCCTGGAGGACACGGGCCGTGATCAGCACCTCCGGGTTCTGCGCCAGACCGCCCACCAGCGAGGCCGCGCCCAGCACCACCAGCCCGCCGAGGAAGAGCCGGCGGCGGCCGAACAGGTCCGCGACCCGGCCGAACAGCAGGGTGAAGCCCGCCGCGCACAGGGCGAACGCGGTGCCGATCCACTGCAGACGGGCCAGTGAGAAGCCCAGGCCCTCACCGATCACCGGCAGCGCCACGTTCAGGATGGAGAAGTCCACGGCCAGCATGAACTGGGCCGCGAGCAGCAGCACCAGCACCAGCCGCAGGCGCGGGGTGAGGACCGCCGGAGCCGTTCCCGCGGCCGTACCGGCCGTCTCCGCATCGATGACGGACATGACGTCGAGTCCCCTTCGTCAGGATTCAGCCCAGTCGGTCCGGGCTTCCGCGGCGCGTCTGTCGTACGCACCGCCGGGAAAGAGACTCGTCTCGGCCAGGGACCCCAGCCAGCACCCTGTCTCGCACAGCCGTCGTAAGGGTGGTCATGACATGACCACCCTCACGGCTCACGCCCGGCGCGCCGGGTGGGCATCATGGAGGCGAGCGAACGGGAGGCAGCGATGGACACTCCGTCCGAACTGGGCGACTTCCTCAGGTCCCGCCGTGCGGCACTGCGTCCGCAGGACGTCGGCATCACCCCGCATCCGACCCGCCGCCGGGTCAGCGGGCTGCGCCGCGAGGAGCTGGCCATGCTCGCCGGGGTCAGCATCACCCACTACACCCGTCTCGAACAGGGCCGCGCGCTCAGCGCCTCGGACTCCGTGCTGGACGCGATCGCGCGCACCCTGCGGCTGACCGACGACGAGACCGCGCACCTCAAGGACCTGGCCCGCCCCACCGCCACCGCGGCCCGCCGCACCACACCCCGCGCGGAGCAGGCCGGCGCCTCGGCCCGGCAGTTGCTGGCGGCCATGTCGGAGGTGCCGGCCCTGGTCCTGGACCGCCGCAACGACGTACTGGCCTGGAACCGGCTGGGTCACGCCCTGCTCGCCGCGCATCTGCCCGCGGACAGCCCCGGAGCTCCGGGCACCCGGCCCAATGTGACGCGGATGCTGTTCCTGGACGACCGCTACCGGGCCCTCTACACCGACTGGGACGACGAGGCACAGCTCGCGGTCGCCTCGCTGCGGCTGATCGCCGGCCGGCACCCCGACGACCGCCGGCTGACCGAACTGGTCGGTCGACTCACCGTCCAGTGCGACGACTTCGCCTCCCGCTGGGCCCGCCATCCGGTGCGCACCTGCGCCTCCGGACTGAAGCGGCTGCGCCACCCGCTGGTCGGCACGATGGACCTGAGCTTCGAGAACCTCCTCCTCCCCGGCACCTCCGGCCAACGCCTCATCGCCTACACAGCCGAACCCGGCTCACCTTCCGAGGCGGCCCTGCGCCTGCTGGCAAGCACGGCCGCACGCGAGACCGAGACCACCTCCGCGGCGGTGTGAGACCCGATCGCGCCGACGGTCGATCCGGATCGCATCTTCGCGGCTGCGAGCTCCCATAGGGCGATGACCACGCACAGCGTGCATGTGCGCGAGGCCGCGCACGCCCGTTCCAGGCCGACGCGAACCCACGGCCCACGGATCATGAGCCCTTCGAGAATCTTGGCGACCCGGACCGTCGGCCCCGAGGTTCCGAAACCGCCAGGTGGTACTGCTGGTCTCAGTCTCGCGTCTGGTGGCGTCGGGTTCCCGAAGAGCACCATGAAGATCCGAGCCCGGAGCCCCGGCGTGGGCAGGGCGCGGGCACGGCACACCGCGCGCCGCACGGCTCGGGGACCGTCCATCCCCTCCCCCGCCGGAGAGACCATGGCTGACACAACCGGTTTCAACGAACGCAATATCGAGGAGTTCCGCGCGAACCACGGGCAGCTGGGCGGAGGGTTCGCCGGGGCCCCGGTGCTGTTGCTGCACACCGTGGGGGCGCGCTCAGGTGCCGCCCGGGTGAATCCGATGATGTACCTGGCCGATCAGGGCCGTTATCTGGTCTTCGCCTCCAAGGCGGGCTCCGACCGCAATCCGGACTGGTACCACAACCTCCTCGCGCATCCCGAGGTCCGGATCGAGGTGGGCGACGACGAGGTCGCCGTACGGGCGCAGGAGTTGCGTGGCACCGAACGCGACACCGCCTTCGCGGAGCAGGCCCGCCGTTACCCGGGCTTCGCCGCCTACCAGCGCAAGACGCGCCGGGTGATCCCCGTCGTCGCGCTCGTTCCCACCGGCGAGGGCACAGCGCCCGCCGACCGCACAGGACGGACACCGTCGTGAGCATGGCCTATCTCGCGCAGCCCGATCAGCAGCAGAAGCTCGAATGGCTCGACGGAGGCCAGTTCGCCGTCCTCCTGGACAGCGCCGCCACCGAGGGACAGCTGACCGTCGGACGCTTCAGCGTCGCCAGGGGCGAGGCACCGCCGTACCACCTGCACACCCGCGAGGACGAGATCTTCATGCTCATCCAGGGCACCGCCCTGCTGTGGTCGGACGACCAGGAGATGGAACTGACCGAAGGCGGCATCGTCTACCTCCCCAGAAACATCCCCCACGGCTACCGGATCACCTCCGACACCGCCGACCTGCTGATGATCTGCACCCCCGGCGGCATCGAGGGCATGTTCCAGCACGCCGGACGCGACCTGGCCACCCCCCGGCCCGAAGACTTCGAGATCTCCAAGGACCGAATGGCCGAAGCCGCCGACCTCTACGGCCAGATCATCCTCGGCCCACCCCGCTGAACACCCCCACCCCCCGGCCCCCCACCCCCCTGCACGAGAGGCACCACCATGTCCGGGCAACAACGCCGCGCCCTCGACGAAATGCTCCGCCACGCACCACTCGACGTCGGAGGCGACGTCACCGAAGCACGCACCGTCTTCCACGAGATGATGACCTCGATCCCGCTGCCCACGGACGTCACCACGGCCCCCGGGCACCTCGGCGGCGTCCCCGTCGTCACCGTCGACACCCCCGGCAACGATCCGTCCCGCGTGCTGCTCTACCTCCACGGCGGCGCCTACGCCATCGGCTCCGCCGCCGACGCGGCGGGCCTGGCCGCCGACGTCTCCCGGCGCTGCGGTGCCCGCGCCGTCTGCGTCGACTACCGCCTGGCACCCGAACACCCCTTCCCCGCAGCCGTCGACGACGCGCTGGCCGCCTACCGCGCACTGCTCGACCAGAACGTCCCCGCCGAACAGATCGCCTTCGTCGGCGAGTCCGCAGGCGGCGGCCTGACCACCGCCACGCTGGTCGCGGCCAGAGACGCGGGCCTGCCCCAGCCCGCATCGGCCACGGTCTTCTCACCCTGGGCCGACCTCACGGTCTCCGGCACCAGCACGACCGGCAAAGCCCACCTCGACCCCGCCCTCACCCCCGAGGCCCTGCACACCCGCGCCCACGACTACCTCGGACCGACCACCGCCACCGAACCACTCGCCAGCCCGATCTTCGCCGACCTCACCGGCCTGCCCCCACTGCTCATCCAGGCAGGCTCACACGAGATCCTCCTCGACGACGCCCTACGACTGGCCGCCCGCGCCGCCGACCACGACGTCCCCGTCCAACTCCAGGTCTGGCCCCAAGTCCCCCACGTCTTCCAGGCATTCGCCGCCCTGCTCGACGAAGCCGACGAAGCACTCGACTCCGCCGCCGCCTTCACCCGCACCCACTGGGCCCGGGCCGCGAAAGCCGCCGAAGGCAGCGCACCCGACGTCACGCCGGTCGCCGCGCCGGACGCCGTACTCCAGCCGTGATCGCGTCCGCCCCCCTCACTCCGGAAGAGCCTGGAGCGCAACCGTCATGGTCGATGTGAACGTGGCGCCCTTCGAGACCGAGGTCCGCACCCGCGCCGGAGATCTCGTCCGGGCCGACGTCTACCTTCCCGCCGACCGCGAGGGGCCGTTCCCGGTCGTCCTCGGCGCATCCCCGTACCAGAAGGCGCTGCGGCACCTGCCGCCGCACCCCGTGTTCCCGTTCATCGAGTACGGCCCCATCCAGCTCTACCTCGACCACGGCTACGCCTACGTCGTCATGGACGTGCCCGGCACCGGTCGCTCCGAGGGCACCTGGGACCCGGTGTCGCGCGGTGAGGGCGACGCGATCCACGACATGATCGAGCACGTCGCGGCCCAGGCATGGTCCACCGGCGCGATCGGCATGATCGGCATGTCCCACTACTGCTGGAGCCAGTGGAACGCCGCCCGCACCCGCCCGCCGCACCTGCGGACGATCGTCGCGTACGACGGCGCCACCGACATGTACCGCGACTGGATGTACCACGGCGGCATTCCGATCCAGGGCTTCCTGAGCACCTGGCTCTTCGGCTCGGTGCTGGTCCAGCACCAGATCGACGGCATCGACTTCGGCGTCGGCGACAAGCAGGACTTCGTCTACGACGTCCTCTCCCATCCCCTGGACGACGAGTGGCAGCGTCGCCGCTCCCCGTTCTGGGAACTGCCGGAGATCGAGATCCCCGTGTTCTCCATCGGCGTGTGGGGCAAGGCCGCGCTGCATCTGCGCGGCAACTTCTACGGCTTCGAACGCGTGCGGGGTCCCAAGAAGCTGCTGGTGGCCCACCCCGACAGCTTCGCCGCCGCGCAGCGGTACTACTTCGACGAGGACTTCCACCGCACCGAACTGCTGCCCTGGTACGACCACCATCTCAAGGGCGCCGACAACGGCGTGATGGACAAGCCCGACGTCCGCTTCTACGTCAACGGCGAGGACACCTACCGCTCGGCGTCCTCCTGGCCGCCCCCGGACGTGCGGACCAGCACCTTCCACCTCGCGGGAGAGCACAGCGGCGCCGTCCGCTCCCTCAACGACGGCACGCTCACCGAGACCGGGCCCACGTCGGACCGGGCGTCCACCTCCTGGTCCTACCCGGACCCCGAATGGACGGCCGGCGTCACGGTCTTCGACAAACACGGCGTCCCCGACCACGTCGCACGCGTCAACACCTTCACCACCGCGCCCATGACCGAGGACCGTGAGTTCACCGGCCACGCCACCCTGACGCTGTACGCCTCCACGGACCAGGCCGACATGGACGTCATCGTCAAGCTGTCCCTCGTACCCGGCGACCCCGGAGCCGGGGCCCCGATCAAGGTCAGCCAGGGCTGGCTGCGCGCCTCCCACCGCGCCGAGGACCCGGAACTCACCAGCGACATGCGCCCGTTCCACCTGCACGGCGCCCTGGAGCCGGTGGAGCCCGGGAAGGTCTACGAACTCCGCATCGAGCTGCTGCCGCTGTCGTTCCTCGCCCGCGCGGGCGACCGCATCCGGCTGGAGATCACCAACCAGGACTCGCTGATCGCCGACGCCCCCATGACCCACTTCTACGGCCAGAAAGCCGGGACCGACACCTACCACCACGACCGGTCGCACCCCTCGGCACTGCACCTGCACGAACGCCCGCGCCCTCGGTAGGGCCGCTCCCCGGCTTTACCCAGAAGTGAGAAAGGAGGTCCTGCCCGGGCAGGGAATTCGAACGATGATGATCGCATGGCATCGACGAACCACTTCGGCGTCGCCCTGCGAGGCTGGCGTGAGCGCCTTTCGCCCCTGGCAAGCGGACTGGAGCCCGACGCCGCCCGGCGCATTCCCGGTCTGCGCCGCGAGGAACTGGCCCGGCTGGCCGGTCTGTCCGTCGACTACGTGGTGCGGCTCGAACAGGGCCGCGCCCGCAATCCCTCCGCCCAGGTCGTCACCGCCCTGGCCAGGGCCCTGCGGCTGGACACCGCCGAGCGCGACCACCTGTTCCGCTGCGCCAGTCTCGCGCCGCCCGCCGGCGGCGCCGTACCACTGCACGTGCCGCCAAGAGTGCATCGGCTCGTGCGGCAGATGAGCGATGCGCCGGTCGCGGTCTACGCCGCCGACTGGACGCTGGTCAGCTGGAACCGGATGTGGACCGCCACCGTCGGCGACCCCCGTACCTACGGCTGGGACCAGGGCAATCTCGTCGCCGGGATGTTCCGTTCCCGCGGCGGTCACCGGGTCGATTCCATCGCCGCCTGGCCCATACGCTCCTGGGCGGGCGACGAGGCCGAGGAGGAGTCCCTCGCCGCCGACCTGCGGGTCACGGCAGCGGCCTACCCCCACGACGCCCGTCTCACCGCACTCGTCGACCGGCTGCTGCACACCAGCCCCCGCTTCGCCCGCCTGTGGTCCAACGGCACTGCGGGCCACCACACCGGCGACCGCAAGACCATCGAGCACCCCCTGGTCGGCGACCTCGCCCTCGACCTCGACGTCCTCATGGTCCCCGGCTCCGACCTCCGTATCGTCACCTACTCGGCCGACAGCGGAACCGACGACGCCGAGAAACTGGACCACCTGCGCGACCCGTGACCCGGCGCGGCGGCTGTGCGGCGCACCGTCCCCCTTCCGGCAGGGGCCCAGGACACAACCGACCGCCGTCAGCCCCGACTCGGCAAATTCGCGCCGCCCCCACCTACGGACCGGCGCCGGACGCCACCCGTTCACGCGTCATCCAGGAGCAGCTCACAGCCAGAGCCCGCACAGCCGCACATCCGCACACCGGCCGGGAGTCCTCCTTCTTCCGTGCGCTCCGCAACGGAGTCGAACTCACGAGCAGCGGATTCCGCCCCTTGGCCCAACGAACTGAACCCGCGCCTTCGATGAGACGTTTCCGCAGATCAAAGACCTGCACGAGTGGGGCGGATGGGACTCGAACCCACGGCCGACGGATTATGAGTCCTTGAGGATCTTGGCGGCCCTTGTCGATCATTGCTTATCTTGGCCGTTTACCCAGGTCAGACGCGGTTTGGTGCCTCGGCCCTTCTCGGTCCTTGTCAGTCCTTTCCGATCTTTGTGTCCAGGTTGTGGCGTCCCGACCATGCGATCGTTGGTCAGGTCGTGCCGTTGGCTGACGCGCAGTGGGTGTACCTGGCCCCGAATACAGCTCACAAGTCATGACGAGCAGGCCGAGGACCAGAAGGAGGGGCTTGTCGGTGGGTACCGCTACGATCCGGGATGCTTCACGGGACGACGAGCGGAGTCAGGGAATGAGCGATGTGAACGAATCAACTGTCAAGCGGAAGTTGGGGATCCCGAGCTGGCGGAATCTGTCCAAGGACAAGGTGCTCAAGTTCGCGGCAGCGATGCCGAGATGGCCACCGAGGTGCGGCTCAAGCTCATTGAGCAGTTCCGCGCCTTTAAGGACCTGGGCAAGACCGACATCGATGCGGTCGCAGAGGCTCACAAGTCCACTCTCGCAGCCAACGAGAACAGTCAGAACCACTTCTATCAGGCTTCGCAGGACCAGCGGGACGCCCTACGGGCTGACCCCGGTCGGGACGACCTCAGCTGGGCACAGCGGGAGGCCCTCCACGACCGGCTCGACCAAAACGTGCGGCAGGTGTACCAGAAGGACAGCGAGAGCAAGCACTTCCTGGGGGCGGGGATGAAGGTGGTGGCAGCCGCCGGTGCAGCAGCCCTCGGGCTGGGCGTGGTATTCGTCGGCGGCAAGCTCGCTGGAGCGAGCCAGGACGGCTCCGAGAAATCCCACTAGGGCTGTTACTGATCAGGAACTCATGAGGTTCTCGTCCAGGGTGAGGACGTGCGGGCCGCCGAAGTAGCCGCGAACGATATGCGGCTGGCGCTGGCGTCCGCTCCGTCCGCCGGAACCACAGGTAACAGGAGACGCCACCGGCCCGGTCGTGGACTGGCTGCAGGTCTACACACACTTCCAGCCCCATGACGCCGAGCCCCTGGCGGGCTCGCCGTGGTTGTCCGTGAGTAACGACGGCGCGCGTGAGAACAGATCTCCGGGGGCAGCCGTTAGGCGCCCTCCGCCGGTACCGACTGCATAGGGAATTCAATCAACGTCGCCGCACGCAGTTCTTCGTTTCGCAGCAGGGAAAGAACTTCGGGCGGCTCGTCGCTCATAACCAAGGCTGCTCCCGGGAGCACGGCTTGGCGCAGCATTGCCTGCCACACGTCGGCAAACGGCTGCCCCTTCAGTACGTCCAGGGCATCGCGCTCGGCCTTCCCGTCGCCCTGTTGCCGAGCCCTGCCCCAATCCCTCAGCACGATCCGGATGTTCAGCTGCGCCAATTTCCGGCCGGCTATCAGGCGTCGCTCGGGAAGGTTGAGGCCGAGCACGTTGACGGTCGTCCGCCCCTTGTCGGTCTCGCCTCGGTACTTGCCTTCCCTGAGATTCAGCAGCAAGTGGTCGAACGGGTCGTCCCTGGTTGGATCGACTAACAAGGGCTCGCCAGTCCCTGCGTCACACTCCCACCAGTCCCGCTTGTATGTGCTGTTGCACGGCCCGCACACCAGAAGGTGGTTGGGCCAGAAGAAGGTCTTGAGCGCGTCGTGTTCCCGTGGTTCGAAGTGTTCGACGTCGGTCGCTCCGAAACCACCGCAGTACATGCAGCAACCAAGAACTCCCGGGGCCATCTCACGGAGCACCGCACGCAGCCCCTGCTTGACCTCGTCCTCACTCTTCCACAAGTTGTCCGCGTATTTCTTGCGTGCACCACTTGCTTCGTCCCTGAGCCCGATCCGCCCCGTGAGCACCGTCATCCGTGCCATAACAGCCTCGGGTAGCTCGAGGCGTTGAATCGGGATCACGCTTCGCGCTCCCGGGACAGCCGATAACGCTCCATCACTTCATCGACACGGGCCACCGGCGAACTGGAGAGGCGCTCGCGCAGCTGCAAGTACTCGTCGGTCTGCTCGGCGCCGGCCCGCCCGAGCAGGACGTCGTACTCCAACTCGGCCAGCCTGTCCCGCAGTTGACGCGCCTCGTCGGAATACGGCGAGTCAAGGCCGAACAAGTCCGAGAGCGCCGCGTCATCCCCCGTCCCATAGACGATCCGCCCGAACAGATCTCCGTCCACCATGTGTGGTGGCTCCTGCTCTCCCGCCCCCGGCAGCCGGATCAGCCCGCCCGGGTCCGCTGCCTGACAGATGTACGGGCTGTGGGTGGTGACGATGAACTGAATCGCCGGGAAGTGCGCCGTGAGCCAGTGCCCGATGCGCTTCTGCCATGTCATATGCAGATGTGCGTCGACTTCATCGATGAGCACCACCCCCGGGTGGGGCAGTACGACCGTGCCACCATCACGTTCCTCGAAGGTGAGGGTCCCGTACGCCGCGTGCATTTGCCGGACGATGTCAAGGACCAGGGCGACCACGGTTCGTTGCCCGTCGCTCATCTGCCGCAGCTCGATTTTGGCGCCCGCGGGGTCGTAGCCGTCACGCCGCCGCAGCCACATCCCGTCGGAGTCGACGCCTTCGATGCGATAGCTGTCCGGTAGCAGCGCGTCGTTGCCGTCACCGTCATTGAGCAGCCTCAGAACCCAGGCCTTGAGCTCGCGAATCCCGGGGCGTTTTTCCAGGGAGCGCAGGTGGAGGGAGAGGAGCCAGTCAAACGCCTCGGTGAGGGCCGACTGCTCCTCGAAGAGGGTGCGGAGCGCGGTGGTCCGGTCGAACTGCTGCGGAGTGCGCTCGTAGAGGCCGGTACCGGTGAGGCGCCGGAAGGGTCCGTAGGCGGCACAGAACCAGCCAGGCGGTGGGGCCGAGGACCACATGGTGGAGGTGAGGCCCCGGTGGCCCGAGAAGACGACCTCGGTAGGCGGCTCGAAGTCTTCGACGACCCCGTCGAAGACGCCCGCGTCAACTCCCTCATCCTGCTCCGGCCGCCATTCGAGCCGTGCTTCCGCCGTACCCCCGCGTGGGGCCATCGCATCGGCGGCCCGGTCAGTAATGACTTTGGCCACCACTGAACCCCGGGTTGCCCCGTGAGTCAGGTAGTCTTCGAGCTCCGGCTCTAGCTTGTGTGCACGGCGTCCCCCGGTCAACGTGAGCGCGAGCATACGCAGCAGCGTGGTCTTGCCCGAGCCGTTTCGCCCAGCCATCACTGTCCAGCCCGCATATCCGCCGCTGGGCCGGGTGAAATCGAGGTCACAGGCGCGAGGCCCGTGGAAACCACGCACCCCGTCAACCTTGAGCCTCGCCACGTACACCGGCCTATCCTTCCCTCGGCATGACATCCGACACACCGTGTGTGATATCGCCCACTGTACGGACCACCAGTGACAGCGGCAGTCCCGGGCTTGATCTTTGCGTACGCTCCCGGTCCGCGTACAGCGGCTGCTGTAATCGGTGTACGGACAATCAACCGGTCCGGGCAGAGACGTACTGGGGAGGGACCATGAGCGGTGCCACACCGGAGTGGGCCAGAACGACGGAGACGGCGCTGGCCACCTCGGGCTGGCGGGTCTACGGGCCAGGCGAACGCGAGCTGGGCGTTGCTCACGAGGCTGTGCGTTCCCCGGTCTCTCCCACCCTGGTCCTGTTCACTCTCTACGTGCAGCGTCGCCTCTGCGGGATTGTCGCCGCCGGTCCCGCACAGAGCGACGAGCAGGTTCTACTCGACACTGCGGCCGAACAAGCATCCCGGATCGCGGACCGGCACACTGACCGCGCCTGGCGGGGCGCCCACCCCCTCCCCTTCCAGTACGCCGCCAACGGTGCCGGCTGGCGGTTCCGCAACACGCTGGACGCCGAAGAGCTCGACGGCACCCTCGCCCCTGACAGCCCGCAGGGTGGCGTGCGCAGTCGACGCGTATTCGCCCCGCATCAGCCCGCCACGCTGGAACGTTGGATGCGGGAAGCCGAGAGAACGCCGACTGCTCCTACCTTCCGTGCCCGCCTGCGCAAGCTCCCCGCCGTGCGCCTCGACCACAAGCGACTGCGCTCCGCCCAGTACAAGTCCATCAAGGCGCTGGAGAAGTCCCTCGCCCGCGACCAACAGCGGGCCCTCATCCAGATGGCGACCGGGGCGGGGAAGACGTACACCGTCGTCCAGAGCAGCTACCGCCTGCTGCGGCACGCTGGCGCCCGCCGGGTGCTATTCCTGGTGGACCGCAACAACCTGGGTAGACAGGCGTACAACGAGTACCGGGACTTCGTACCGCTCGGAGCCAAGACGCCCTTGCACGAGCAGATGCCACTTCGTTTGTTCAGCAAGGGCGCGATCGCGGACTCGGACAAGATCGTCATCTCCACGATCCAGCGGCTGTGGTGCAAGCTCTCGGGGAACCCCATGCCGGCCGAAGACGACGAGAGTTTCGAGACCGAGCGGGCCGACCGGCTTGCCGGGCGCGTGGCGTCCGTGAATTACTGCCCCGATCTGCCGCCCGACTACTTCGACGTGATCGTGGTCGACGAGTGCCACCGGTCGATCTACGGGCGCTGGCGCCCTGTCCTGGAGTACTTCGACGCCCATGTGGTCGGTCTGACCGCGACGCCAATCCAGCAGACCTTCGCCTTCTTCGGCAACAACCTGGTCAGCCAGTACACGTACGAACAGGCCGTCGCCGACAACGTCAACGTCGACTACGACATCTACAAGATCGGCACACGGATCACCCAGCAGGGATCGGCCATCCCCGCGTCGAGTACGGAGATCCATCCCGACGGCACCGTCCAGCAGATCAACTCGGTGATTGCCAAGGTCCACAAGCTGACTCGCGCCGAGCAGTGGCAGACTATGGAGGAGGACGATCCCTACGTCCGCACAGAGGTCAACCATCGGGTGCGTTCCAGCGACCAGCTCCGCCTGATTGTGAAGACTTTCCGGGAAAATCTCTTCACGGAGATCTTCCCGCCGATCGTTGACCAGGAGACCGGCGAGATCCAGAGCCGGGAAATCGTTCCCAAGACGCTCATCTTCGCCCAAAACGACCTGCACGCCGATGCCATCGTAGAGGCCGTACGTGATGCGTTCGCGGCCGGGGACGGCTTCTGCAAGAAGATCACCAGCCAGGCCTCTCGTCCCGACAAAGCGCTGTCCGACTTCCGCAACAAACGCGACCTGCGCATCGCCGTGACCGTCGACATGATCGCCACCGGCACGGACATTCCGGCACTGGAGTGCCTGGTCTTCATGCGAGACATCCAGACCTGGTCATACTTCGAGCAGATGAAGGGCCGCGGCGCCCGCACGGTCAAGGACGTCGATCTCGTCAAGGTCACAGCGGACGCCGTCCATAAGGATAGGTTCGTAATTGTTGACGCGGTGGGGGTCACTGAGCATCCGAAGACCGACGCCCGCCCGCTGGTACGAGACGACACCGCCCCCGTGCCGAGCCTCGTGCGGCTCCTAAGCGCCTGCGAGAAGAGCGAGCATCTCCATCCCGACGACATCGCCACCCTCGCCGGCCGCCTCAGCCGTCTCGGACGCCGCCTGGATGAGCGGGGCCGGGCGGCCATCGAGGAGCATCTGGATGCCGACCAGACGTACGAGGGACTGGTCCGCTCCCTGGTCCGGGCCCTCGACACTGAGCAGCCAACGGTGGTACGCGCGGAGAATCCGGCGCCGGACGAGAGGGATGAGCTGGACGGGTTCGTAGAGATCGCCGACGCCGTGGGCCTGCTGACCGCGAATGACGAACTGCGTGCCGCAATTCTCAGAGCCGCCCAAGACAGCTGGCTGCTGATCGACCACCTCAGCGAGGACCAGCTCCTTGAGGCACGCGGCCTCCTGGACGAAGAGGAGGCCCGCAGGGTCGTCGACGACTGGCGGACGTACATGGCTGAGCACGCAGACCAGATGCTGCCGCTGCAGCTTGCCTTCCAAGAACGGCAGCCACCCCGCGAGGTACTCCGCGAACTCCGAGAGCTGATCGACAAGGTCCGGGCAAGTCGGCGTGAATGGACCGAGGCCAGGCTCTGGAAGGCATACGTTGACCTGGAGATCGCCAAGGGCGTCGCCAGGCGGAACGCCGGACTGGTCGAGTTCCTATCCGTCATGCGGTACGAGCTCGGGCTCGATGGAAAAGAGTTCCAGCCATATCGCAGTACGGTTGAGCGTCGGCTGGAAGCGTGGCTCGCCCGCCAGGAGACGGCAGGCGTCGCATTCGACGACCGGCAGCAAGCATGGCTACGGCAGGTCGTGAACGTTGTAGCAGCCAACGCCACGCTCACGGTGACCTCGCTGGACGAGGGCCGACGAGCGGCGGCAGGCGGCTACGGCGACTTCGTAGATGCTTTCAAGGACAGCCGGTGGCAGCCGGGTGAGCTGGTGGACGAGTTGGACAGGGAATTGGGTGCGTGAGCGCGAGCAAGGTTGAGGATGGCAGCAGGAGCTGTGTTAAAGGGCTGCCAGCGGGGTGGGCGTGGGCGTGGGTAGCGGATGTCGGTGACGTCGAACTGGGCCGATCGCGCCATCCCGACTGGCACGAAGGCCCCGAAATGCGACCCTATCTGCGGGTGTCCAACGTCTTCGAAGACCGCATCGACCCGACAGGTATGAAGGAGATGGATTTCTCCGGGGTCTTCGATAAGTACCGCCTGGAGCCCGGCGACATCCTTCTCAATGAGGGCCAAAGCCCTCATCTCGTCGGCCGCCCCGCCATGTACCGAGGCGAGCCCGCAGACGTGGCATACACCAACAGCCTCATTCGCTTCCGGGGCAACACCGGGATCTTGCCCGAATGGGCGCTGCTCGTCTTCCGCCATCATCTGCACTCCGGACGCTTCATGCGCGAGGTCCGCATCACGACGAACATCGCGCATCTGTCAGCGGCACGGCTGAAGGTCGTGGAATTTCCGGTCCCGCCCACCGCCGAGCAGCACCGCATCGCCGCCGCCCTTAACATCCGCATGGCCCGGCTCGACACCATCGAGCGCAGCGTCATCTCCGCCCGCCGCGACCTCGCCGCCCTTCGCAAGGCCATCCTGCTGGACGCCGTGCCGGAGCCTGAACAGTGGCCTGCTCACTGGACGGCCACGACGACCGGCAGGGCCGGAACCGTCGAATTGGGTCGTGCCCGGCACCCCGACTGGCACACCGGCCCGAAGGTGCGTCCATACTTGCGCGTCGCGAACGTCTTCGAAGACCGCATCGACAGCAATGACGTCAAGGACATGGACTTCTCCGGGGTCTTCGATAAGTATCGCCTGGAGCCCGGCGACATCCTGCTGAACGAGGGCCAAAGCCCTCATCTCGTCGGCCGCCCCGCCATGTACCGGGGGATCCCTGAGGGGGTCGCTTTCACCAATAGCCTGTTGCGCTTCCGTGCCAGCAACGACGTGTTGCCCGGCTGGGCACTTCTGGTGTTCCGCCGTCACCTCCACGCCCGGCGTTTCATGCGCGAAGTGCGCATCACCACGAACCTCGCACACCTCAGCGGGGCCCGTCTGAAGGCTGTTGAGTTCCCGGTGCCGCCGCTCGGGGAACAGCAGCGGTTGATCCGCACGACCAAGCAGCGCCTCGCAGCCCTCGATCGCATCGAACTCGGCCTGGACCGCACTGTCCGGCACAACGCCGCTCTGCGCCGAGCCCTTCTTTCCGAAGCCTTCTCCGGTCGTCTCGTTGCGCAGGATCCGGCTGACGAGCCTGCTGAGGAGCTGCTCAAGCAAATCCATGTCGAGCGCGATGCAGCCGACGCTGATCGAAAAGCCGCACGGAAGACAGCTCGCGCTAGACGGGCGGCGAGGGTGGATACCGCTCCTCCACCCCCTATAAGCACACACGACACGACCCTCACCGATGGTGAGCAGACCGCCCTCCCTCTGGAGTTCAGCTCGTGAATCAGGAAGCCCGCCGGCTCGTAGATCGCCTGTGGAAATACTGCAATGTCCTGCGTGACGACGGCGTCTCCGCCTCGAGCTACCTGGAACAGCTCAGCCTCTTGGTCTTCCTGAAGATGGCTGACGAGACGGAGCAGCTCAATGCCCACCGGCCCGACCCGGCCGATCACGAGTACATGCTGCCCTCCACGCCCGAGTGGCAGGGCCGCGGTTGGTCCGAGCTCATCGACCTCGAGGGTGACCCGCTTGAGGAGGCATACAGCAAGCTACTCACAGACCTCGGCCACCGAAGTGAACAGAACGACCACACCACCCTCAGCTTGATCTTCAATCGGGCCCGCAACCACATCGAGAACCCGGCCCATCTCCGCCGCCTGATCGTCGACCTCATCGACAAGGAGAAGTGGCGCAACTCTCGTTCCGACATCAACGGGGCTGCGTACGAGGCGTTGATCGCCCGCAGCGCGTCGGACACCAAGGCCGGTGCGGGCCAGTACTTCACCCCGCGCGCGCTGATCGAGTCCATCGTGCGGTGCATGCGGCCAACGCCGCGCGACACGATCACCGATCCGGCTTGCGGCACCGGCGGCTTTCTGATCGCCGCGTACGAGTACATCATCCGAGACTGCGGTGACGACCTCCCGGACGACGAACTCCACCGTCTCCGCACGGAGTCGATCTGGGGTCACGAGATCGTGCCTGCGACCGCGCGCCTCGCCGCTATGAACTGCCTCTTGCACTCACTCGGTGACCCCGTTGGGAAGCCGATCATCGAAGTCGGCGACGCCCTGGCCAAGCCCCCCGAGCGGCCTGCCAGCCTGGTGCTGGCGAATCCGCCCTTTGGTAATAGGTCGGGTATCAAGATGTCCGGCAAGGAAGCGGACGCCGAGGTAGACGACCGCGACAACGTGACCTACAACCGCCCAGACTTTTGGGTGGGCGAACAGACCACGACCAACAAGCAGCTGAACTTCCTTCAGCACATCGGAACCCAGCTCACCGACAGGGGCAGGGCAGCTGTAATCGTCCCCGACAACGTCCTGTACGAGGGCGGCCCCGGCAGTGTCGGCGATCTGGTCCGCCGCGAACTGCTCACCGGCTACAACCTGCACACCATGCTGCGCCTACCGGAAAACATCTTCTACGCCGGCGGCGTGAAGGCCCACGTCCTCTTCTTCGAAGCAGTCTCCGAACATCGCACAGACGACGATCCACCACACACCACCCACGTATGGACGTACGACCTCCGCACCGGCAGCCGCTTCACTCTCAAGAAGAACCCGCTGAAGCCCGAGCACTTGGCTGACTTCGAGAGGCAGGCTTTCGACCCATCCGACCCGGACCGTAAGCACCGCAAACAGTCCGACCGGTTCCGGCGCCACAGGGCCGCAGAGCTCCTGGCCCAGAAGCAAGTGAACCTGGACATCGCCCGCCTCAGCCCCGAGGCGTCGGCGGCCAATGAACCTCAGAAGTCCATCGACGAACTGACCCGATCCGTAGCCGGAGACCTCCGCTTGGCCCTGGCTGAGATTGAGGCTTTCGCTCAGGAACTCGGCGTCGACCTCACCGCGGTGTCGGAGTGAGCTGAAGTCATTCACCCGTTTACCCCTATACAGCCCCGGGGTATGCAGAAGGAGGCTTAGTCCACGGCCCCCGACGCCGGCGGCCGTGCCTCCCTGGCACGTCAGGCGAACGTCAGATCCGGCCGTGGACCAAATGTCCGCCCACAGCGTGGACGCGAGATCGGCCATTCCGCGGCATCCTCGACCATTCGCACTGTGTGGTTGGCCTATCTGTGTCTCGATGAGTCGTCCCGCCGCAATCCAGGCCATCGAAGACCTCCACCACCGCGACGCCCGCCTGGCGGATCCGGTTGAAGGTATCGGCGTTGTAGGCGACGGCCGACTTGGCGAGGATAGCGGCCTCAGCCCAGGCACGAACCGGGACGCGAGCACCGTTGCGGTGAACGATGTGAGTCAGCTTGTGCCAGCCGCGAGTTTGACCGCCAGATTCTTCGCAGCCTGCTTCGCCGTCATATTGCCCGCTGCAAACAGCGAAACCTCCCTCCCGGCGGCCCGCGTCTCGCGCCGCCCATAGAACTGGTTCGGCATCCGCTCGGCCTCCTGGGGGCGGCGCAGGAAGTCGGCATAGGAGTCGGCCTCGAGCGCCTCTAAGGCGTCGCGGTGGAAGGTGATCCAGGTGAAGGTCACGTCGAGGGCTTCGGCTGCAGATTGAGCGTCGGCGGCGTACAGGTAAGGCAGCTGCCGTTAAACAAACTGCCGGGCATCCTCGTCGGCGCGTTAACGAAAGGCGCGGATCGGCTGCTTGAACCCTTCCAGCGTCGCCACGGTGTGCGGCGTCCTCGGGTTGTCAGCTAGCTGGGCGAGGACGGCGCGCTGTGGGCGGCGAGTCGCTGTCAAGCAGCTTCAAGTACGGCCGCGACACGGCGTGCGATCTCGTCCGGGTCTCCGGACACCAGCGGTGGCCTCTCGTACGGCATGCCATCTACCGGCCTCGGCGAGCGCGTAGCGGCGACGTGGTCACAAGGTCAGTGTCTTCCGTCGGCCAGTTCGTCCGGCGCGACTAGATCCACGAGCGCGGTGATCTGGCGTTCGAGCCCCGATAGGTTGTCGCCCTGGTCGATGGTGACCACACCGTCCACAGTCATGCCGAACGGGTCAGCAAGCAGCTTCGCGCGCCGCTCAGCCAGGGACCTCGTTTGCGACAGTGCGAGCTGAGATCAGGCGCGCGTAGCGTGCGTCCAGGTTGACAGTGTCCGTGGTGGGGCCGAGCTGAGCCAGCAGCCAGGCGTGTACAGCGATGTCCATCAGATGCTCCTGTCGTACGAGGCGAGGGTCGGCACCGTGACGGTGCAGAGCCTCACTGGTGACGTGCCGCTACCTACGCATGTGTACCGGCTGCCATCGCGGTGCGTCGCCTTGGAGCCTTGACGGGCTCCGACTCCGACTCCGACTCCGAGGCAGAATCCGCCACGGTCGGTGTCTCTTCCGCACCGACCGGGTTCGAGTGGCCTCATCCGGAGAGGGACCCTCTCCCGACCACGCGGCCGGATTCGGGAAGAGTGGGACGAGCCGCTCGGGAACTTCCTCTCCCGCTTCCAGCCGGATGGGGCCCTCCTCGGGGTCTCGTAGGAATACCGTGCACGCCCACTTCGTCCCGACCAGCTCCCGTTAGAAGACCGTCGCGGCGATGTGGATGTCCGGCACGTACAGCACGGGCATCGCAGCAGTGGCCGAGGTCGTGGACAGCTGGTCGGGGGTGCGCGTCTCTACATGGGTGGTGATCACGATGCCGGAGGCCTCCTCAAACGGGCGTCAGAACAGGTCAGCTACAGCAGTCCGTAGTCCGACCAGCTGAACGGGGCGCGTCGGCAACCGTCGACTTACCTGCCTCGCCGAAACCGTGAGGCAGGGAGGCGACTCCTTGGTGCGATCTGGGCCGTTTTCAGTACGGGCCGTTTCTCCTTCGTGCCGATCCGGCCTCGACGACAGCCACATGATCCCGACGAGCCCGGTTGCCGCCACACCGCACCGACCCCGCCACCCCTTGGTCAGACTGGATGGCTCGGCACCGGAGCGCCCCCTCCGGTTTCCCCGCGCCCAGCCAGCGTCCAGAATCCAGTGCCCAACCAGCCGCAGGAGCCACGTACCGCAAGTTCAACCGCCGCGAACTGGAACATCCGCGCAGGTCAGGGGCATTCGCAATGCCGACACCGGCAACGAGGCTGAACTCACGAGCAGCGGATTCAGTCTATTCAGGCGAAGTTGACAATCCGACAGGACAAAAACAACGTTTCCGCAGATCAAAGACCTGCACGAGTGGGGCGGGTGGGACTCGAGCCCACGGCCGACGGATTATGAGTCCTTTGAGGATCTTGGCGACCCTTGTCGATCCATGCTCATCCTGGTCGTTTTCCCAGGTCAGAGCAGGTTTGGCGTCTCGGTCCTTCTCGGTCCTTGTCAGTCTTTTCCGATCCTTGTGTCCAACCTGCGTCCAGAACGCGTCCCGGATGGACGAGCCAGGCCGCCACAGGGTCGGTCCTCCCAGCTCGGCGACGAGCGCCGAAACCGCGAGAAACGGATGTACGTTCCAACGCGTAGAGGCTCCGCCCAGCCCTTGGGGGCCTGTCGCGGAGCCGCCTCTCCCGTGCCGTCATGAAGGCGTGGTGGGTGTGACAACCTGTGCTACGCGGCGGCTGCCCGGCGTGTCCCGTCCCTTGCGGCCCGACGCGGAATCCCGGCCGACAGTCGCCAAAGGCGGTGCTCAGCCCGCCTGTCCCTGCTCCGTGCCGGTCGCCGGCGGGACGACTCGCAGGTTCGCGTCGGGCTGCACCCAGGACAGGTCCGCGCCCTCGACGCTCTCGAGATCGACGACGGCGTGCCAGCCGGGGGACAGTTCGGAGAACTCTCCGAACGGCGCCCGGTGGATCCGGACCACCCGGGCCGGGGAGAGTGCCCCGGGATCCGGTGGGCTGTCCACCGGAAGCACCGAATCGCCGGGGAAGACACTCCGCCCCACACTGATGCAGCGGGCGTGGCAGACCACCTTGTCCGCCGAGGGCCGCTCGTACACGGTCTCCACCTGCAGCAGCCCCTCAGGCTCGGTACCGGTCACGTTCTCACCCGCGGCACTCAGTCCGCCCGTTCCTGCTCCGGGCCGGTCGCCGGCGGCACCACCCGGAGGTCCACCATGGGCTGCACCCAGGACAGGTCCGTGCCCTCGGGGGCCTCCAGATGTACGACGGCGCTCCAGCCGGGGGTCAGTTCGGTGAACTCCCCGAGGGGCTCTCGGTGTATCCGAAGCACCCTGGCCGGGGAACCCCCCTCTCCCGATGGGCTGTCCACCGGGAGCACCTCGTCGCCGGGGAAGACACTCCGCCCCACACTGACGCAACGGGCATGACAGACCACCGTGTGCGCTGAGGGCCGCTCGTACACGATCACGACCTTCAGCAGTCCGACAGGCTCGGTACCGCTCACTCTGCGGATGCCTCCATCCAGGTCAGAACCAGTTCATTACCTTGTCGGCCACATCGGACGCCACACCGCTGCCGATGAGGCCTCCGACGACGCCTCCGACGACACCGCCGATGACGGTACCCGCGCCGGGAATGGCCGAGCCGATGGACGCACCTACCTCCGCCCCGTAGGTGGCGCCCGCCAGACCGCCCGCGAGGCCCGCGGCGTCCCGGGTGGCGGTGTGGAGCCGCTGCGCGGGCGGCGCCTTGGCGACGTCGTACGCGGAGAGGGCCACCGCACCGACGAAGAGGCTGCCCTTGAGCGCGCCGCCCACCGTGATGAAGCCCGCGTCGCCACCCGCCGAGCCCGCCAGCTTGCTCGCGGTCGAGGCGGCACCGCTGCCCGAACCGCCGGTCGCCCCGGCGTTCTTGGCGAAGTCCTCGATCTGAGCCGGGGTCAGCTTGGGGGTCTTGATGAGGTTGTCGTCCAGGTCGCCGAGCCTGGTGGACGGATCGACGTCGATCCCCATCTTGGACAGCATGCTCCTGGCCTGCTCGACCGGGATCGTCACCCTGGCCCGCTTGGCGAGATCGGTGGCGGACCCCTCGACCCACACCTCACTCTCGTGCGGGATCGACTGGTAGTAGTTGTCCACTATCTCCAGTTCGACGAGGTCCTGCCGGTTCAGGATGTGGAGCACGCCCTGGCCGTGGTAGTCGTTCGCGGCCTGGGTGGCGAAGTGGGTGGAGACACCCGGATCCGAAGAGGTCGGCGTGGACCCGGTGGACTGGATGTTCGCCGATCCGCCGAACCCCTCCGTGGTCCCCCGGAAAAGCCAGTCCGTCGCGTCCGTCGGCGGACGGTAGGACGGCCCGGGGCCCATGTCCGCCGGGTACATCTGGCCGCTCGGGTCGGCGTTGGTGACGGGGTTGTCACCGGCGTAGGCGTAGCCGCCGAGCTCCTGCGGGTCGGTGGCCTCGAACTTGGGGTCGACGCTGATGAAGCGCCCCAGCGCCGGGTCGTACTTGCGGACACCGACGTCGGTGTAACCGGTCGCGGCCTCCTGGGACTTGCCGAGGAACGAGTGAGTAGGGTCCGCCCACGGGGTGTCGTTGGCGTTGGCCCGCTGCTGCCCGTACGGCGTGTACTGCTGACGGGACACCTTCTGCGTGGTGGTGTCCATGGCCATGGTGCCGGTGCCGTGCGGGTCGTCGAAGAGGTAGTCGGTGCCTCCGCCGGGCAGGCTGGAGCGGACCGCCACCGGGCTGCCGGCACCGCCGTGCGCGTAGGTGCGTACGGCGCCGAGCAGGACGTTCGGGGTCACGCCGGTGTTGACGACGATCTCGGTGTCGCCCGCGAACAGCGTGGTCTTCCCGGGGTCGCGGCGGATCAGCTGGTTGCCGTCGGCGTCGTAGACGTACTTCGTGGTGCCGGCGCTGCTTCCGGTGGTGTCGACCTGGGCCAGGTGGCCTTCGTCGTCCCAGGTCAGGCTCTGGCCCGCGCCGCTGCCGGTGGGGGTGCGGGTGAGCAGGTTGCCCGCGGCGTCGTAGACGAAGTCGGCCGGGTTGCTTCCTCCGGTGGTCTTGGTGAGGGTGTGCGGCTGGGCGCCGGTCGCGTTGCAGCCGGTGGTGCAGCCCTCGACGTAGCCGGTGGTGACGTCCGCCCCGCCGGTGGTGGAGTGGTCGACCACCTGGGTGCGGTCACCGATGGCGTTGTAGCTGTAGGACTGCCAGTACGACCCGGCGGTGCCGGCGACGGTCGCGGCGGTGGGGTCGGTACCCTGCGCCGGGCAGGCGGTCTTCGCGGTCCATGCCTGGGACAGCCGGGCCAGTGCGTCGTACTGGTAGCACTGGGTGTCCTTGACCGTGTTGCCGGTCTCGGACTGCTGGTCGGCGGTGGTCAGCGGGTTGCCGGCGGCGTCGTAGGAGTACGTGGTGTCGTCCACCTGCGGCCCCGGGGCCTGCGTGCGCGAGATGAGCCGCTCGGTGGGCTTGCGGGTCTGGTCGTCGTAGGAGTAGGTGATCCAGGCGGGGTTGGTGGACGCTCCCAGCGTGAGCTGCGAGGGCTGGCCGTAGTTGGTGTATACGGTGCCGCCGACGTAGGTCTGGATGCTGCTCGCGGTCGTGGTGGGGTTGCCGAGCACGTCGTGCCCGTAGGTGATGGTCTCGTTGTTCAGGCCCTGGGTGCGCGGGTCGGCCTGCGTGGCCAGCAGCTGCGTCTTGGGGGTGTAGGTGTAGGTGGTCTGGTAGCTGGCCGGCAGCGGTGCCTCGCTCGTGGGCAGCGTGATCTTCGTACCGGTCGACTTGCCCAGGGTGGTGTAGCCGGTCGTCGCGACCGTGTATCCGCCTGTCACGCCCTGCACATAGCTGGTGGACGAGGTCAGCTGGCCGATCCGCAGGGAGTCGTACAGCCACGAGGCGACCTTGAAGTTCTTCGCCTTGTCCGTCTCGGTCAGCTTGCGGCCGAGCAGGTCGTAGGTGAAGTCCAGCTCGTTGTTGCGTGAGTCGGTGGTGGAGACGAGGTTCCCGGCGTCGTCGAAGCCGTAGTGGCTGGCGCCGGCGTCCGGGTCCGCCTGCGAGGTCTTGCGGCCCAGCAGGTCGTAGCCGAAGCCCCACACCGCGTTGTCGGGGCCGGTCACCTTGTTCTGAAGGCCGGCCGCGTCGTACCCGTAGCGGGTGGCGTGGGACGTCCCACCGGTGACGGTGAAGCCGTCGGTCGCGTTGCCGCCCACGGTCGGCGCGACGGTGAACTGGTCGAGCTCGGTGTTCTGACCGCGCGCGTCGGCCACCGTGGTGGTGGCGACCGCCCCGGTGGGCGGGATGACGGTGGTCCTGTCACCCGTGTAGGCGGTGCGGGTGTGCCGCAGCGGTCTCCACGGACGGCACGGCCACCTCGCCGACCGTGAAGGCGGCGGACCTCTCCAGCGGCAACCCGTCGAACACGTACTACGACGACCTCGCCGCCCGCTACCTCAACGACACCAACACGCAGGTCGTCGGCATCGCGCCGAACCTGATCGTCCCGGAGGCCACCGGCAGCGACACCCCCGACAACGAGTGGGACCTGGCCGCCGACGGCACCGACGCGCGCGGGGACGACCCGTTCACCGCGGTCGGCGGGGCGACCTTCGGCTCGACCGGACCAGACGCGGTCAACGCGCCGGCCACCGCCACCTCCTTCGACGGGAGCACCGGATTCCTGGAGAGCGACCACACCGCCGTCAACACCCTCGCCGACTACACCGTCTCCGCCTGGGTGAAGCTCGACTCCACGGATAATCCGGCCACGGCCATCTGTGAGGGAACCAGCCAGCACCAGGCGTTCTATATCGGCTACGACCGGGGCAACAAGGGCTGGATGTTCCAGACCACAACCACCAACGACGACAACGCCGACTTCCCCACCGCGGAAGGCGACACCAACACCGGGGCCGTGGGCACCTGGACCCACCTCCTGGTCACCTACACCGCCCCCGTGGACGGCGACGCCGACAGCGGCGTGATGTCCATCTACCAGAACGGCACCCTGATGGGGACCGCCACCAACCTCACCCCGCAGTACGACTCGTCGATGCCCCTGACCGTCGGCGGCTGCATCAACGACCCCGCAGCGACCTCGCCGTACAACGCGTTCCCGGGCTCCGTCTCGGACGTGCAGGTCTACCCGTACGCGATGGAGGCCGGCGATGCCGACGCGGCAAGCGTGATCGTGCCGACCGGCTGGGACAACGGCATGCCCGAGGACGAGTGGAAGCTCGGATCGAACGGCACCGACACCGCCTCCCTCAACCCGGTCACCGCCACCGGCGGCGCCACCTACGGCAGCGACGCGCCGAGCGGGCTGTCCGGCAGCGTCGCCTTCGACGGCAGCACCGGCTTCCTCAAGAGCAAGCAGAGCGCGGTCAACACACTCGGCGACTACACCGTCTCTGCCTGGGTGAAGATCAACTCTGCCCTCGGCACCACCGCCGTCTGCCAGGGCACCACCCAGCACCAGTCCTTCTACCTCTCCTACGACAAGTCCAGCGCCGCCTGGATGTTCCAGACCACCACCACCAACGACGACAACGCCGACTTCCCCACCGCCGAAGGAGACAACAACTCCGGCCCGGTCGGCACCTGGACCCACCTGGTCGCCACCTTCCGGGCACCGGTCCCGGGAGGCTCCACCACCGGCAACATGGCCCTCTACCAGAACAGCACCCTGATCGGGACCGCCACCAACCTCAGCCCCCAGTACGACTCCTCCCTCCCCCTCACCATCGGCGGCTGCATCAACAGCGCCTCCGCCACCACCCCGTACCTGGCCTTCCCCGGCTCCGTCGCCGACGTCCACGTCTACCCGCGCACACTGTCGGCAACCGAGGTCAGCGCCCTGCGCTGACCCGCACCGCCGCCACGACCCTGCCGGTTCATCACGGCTCGGCAGGAGGTCGAAGGCCCCCGCCGCAAGGCGAGGGCCTTCTTCCGTGTGCGGTCTCTCCGCCCCGGAGCCCGGCCGGTATATAAAGGATCAAGTATCTTGATATACGCAGCCTGAATGTGACTGAGGACATCATGAGTCGCACGGTCATCGACCTCGACGACGAGGCACTGGAGGAAGCGGCCAAGGAACTGGGCACCACCACCAAGCGCGACACCATCAACACCGCCCTACGGGAAGTCACCGCCCGCTACCGATGTCTGCGCGCACTTGAAGAAGCCCGCAGCCTGGTGGCCGACAGTGCCCTGGACATGGACCTGTTGCCGGACAAGGATGGCTACCGACCCACGAGTGCGGGTGACGTCCCGAGCGCCGGAGCCGACGAGTGACCGTCGCCGACTACCTCATCGACGCCTCCGCCCTCGCCCTCGTCCT
Source organism: Streptomyces sp. NPDC048288 (assembly GCF_043201555.1). Lineage (NCBI taxonomy): Bacteria > Bacillati > Actinomycetota > Actinomycetes > Kitasatosporales > Streptomycetaceae > Streptomyces > Streptomyces sp. NPDC048288. The sequence continues at coordinate 380,717 of NZ_JBICZD010000001.1, read as the reverse complement.
GCTCCGCCAGAACACGACCGAATGGGACGACAGGATCGCCGCCGGCCTCGTCGCGATCTGCGACCTCACCGAACTGGAAGTCCTGCACTCGGTCCGTTCGGCCACGGACCGCACCCGCATAAAGGCGGCCCTCGACGCCCACTACGCCTGGTGCCCCGACGGCGTCTACCGCCGCTCCCGCATCATCCAAGAGCAGCTGACGGCCAAGGAAGAGCACCGCAGCGCGGGTCCCGTCGATCTCCTCGTGGCGGCCGCCGCCGAGGAAGCCGGACTCACCCTGCTCCACTACGGGCCGTCCGGACAGACACCAGGCTTCGCGTGAGCGCGGATCCCAACCGCCTGCACCACCGAAGCGGCACACTCGAAGGTCACCGGACAGCACCTTCCGATTCCCCGCGTCCAGCCAGCGTCCAGAATCGGGGGCCAAACCCCTCCCACACACCGCCTGCGGAGCCCCGCACCTACCCCGAACCAAGACATCTTCCCAGGTCAGGGCGATCCGAACTAAAGCCGACAGCAGCGGAGTTGAACTCACGAGCAGCGGATTCAGCCCCGCAACCCAAAGCCCTGAATCCTTACGCGAGATGAGACGTTTCCGCAGGTCAGGTACCTGCATGGTGGGGCGGGTGGGACTCGAACCCACGGCCGACGGATTATGAGTCCGCTGCTCTAACCGGCTGAGCTACCGCCCCATAGCGGCGTGTCGCGTACATGTGTGCGCGCCGTCTGCCGCAGCATAGCCGCTCATACGATCTCCTGCTTCGGATGGTCGGCGAAGCGCGACGTTCACGACCTTCAGGACATCGGTGCAGGCCCGGCGGTTCCCCGGGACATGAAAAAGGACCCCACAAGGGGTCCTCGTTCAGCATGCTCCCCCGACTGGACTCGAACCAGTAACCTGCCGGTTAACAGCCGGCTGCTCTGCCAATTGAGCTACGGAGGACCGAGCTCCCCCGACTGGACTCGAACCAGTAACCTGCCGGTTAACAGCCGGCTGCTCTGCCAATTGAGCTACGGAGGAATGCCTCGTCGCATCGAACGCACCTACCTGGGTATTCGCCAGGGGGCGGGCGCTCGCTGCGACACATACATTAGCGCAAGCAGGGGGGTGCTCCGCCAATCGGTTCCCCCCACGAGACTCCCCCACGAGGGAAGGGTGGTCACCATGCGCTACAAGCTCACGTTCGTCGTCGGGCTCGCTCTCGGTTACGTGCTCGGTACCAGGGCCGGACGCGAGCGCTACGAGCAGCTGAAGAAGTCGGCCCGGCAGGTCGCCCAGAACCCGGCGGTCCGCAACACCGCCGAGACCGCCGCCCAGCAGGGCCGCGTCTACGCCGGCAAGGCCTTCCACTCGGTCAGCGCAAAGGTCGGCGACCACATGCCCGACTCCGTCGCCGCCCGCGTCCGCTCCCTGCGCGAGCGCAGCCGGGCCGACGGAGCGGACGACTGGGGCACCAGCAACACGTAGGTCCGCCTTTCAAAACGCCCGACGACAACCCCCAGGGGCGCGGGGAACCGCGCGACCAGCCCCGACGCCCCCGCACCCGAAACGCGGCCCCCACCCGAACGGCGCCCTCGGCCGAACCACAGCGGAGCGTGCGGCAGAATTTCGGTCATGGGGATAGTCGCCGGGTTGGACAGCTCACCGGATTTCACTCGCATCGTGGTCTGTGACACGGACACGGGTGCGGTGCTCCGCCAGGGATACGCACCGCACCCGGTCGACACGCCGGAGGGCGCGGGCACGGGCGCGGGGCGCGCCAGTGACGTCGACCCGCAGGCCTGGCTGCTCTCCCTCGGCGAGGCCGCCGGCGGCGGTCTCCTCGAGGGCGTGCAGGCCATCGGCGTGTCGGCGCAGCAGAACGCGCTGGTCCCGCTGGACGCCCAGGGCAACACGGTCCGCCCGGCGATGGTCGGCGGCGACAAGCGCGCCCAGGTGGCGGCGGCCGATCTGCTCGACGCGCTCGGCGGCCGCGAGGCCTGGGCGCAGGCCGTGGGGTGCGTCCCCCAGGCGGCCCAGCCGGTGACCAAGCTGCGCTGGCTGGCGAAGACCGAGCCGGAGAACGCCCGGCGCACCGCCGTACTGCTGCAGGCGCACGACTGGCTGGTGTGGCAGCTGCTGGGGCGGCCGGTGCGGCGGACCACCGATCGCGGGGGTGCCTCCGGGACCGGGTACTGGTCGGCGGCGACCGGCGGGTACCGGCCCGACCTCGTCGAACTCGCGCTGGGGCACCAGGTGATGCTGCCCGAGGTGATCGGGCCGTCCGACGCGGCCGGTACGACCCCGGAGGGGCTGCTGATCTCCGCGGGGACCGGCGAGACGATGGCCGCCGCGTTCGGGCTGGGGCTCGGCTTCGGGGACGCCGTCGTGTCGCTGGGCGCCTCGGGGTCGGTCATGGCCGTGCATCCGGAGGCGCTGGCCGACCCCTCCGGGATGATCACCTCGCTCGCCGACGCCACCGGGATGCATCTGCCGGTCGTCACCACGCTCAACGCCGTACGGACCCTGCGCGGGACCGCGGAGCTGCTGGGCCTGGCCGATCTGGAGAGCCTGTCCGACCTGGCGATGAAGTCGACGCCCGGCTCGCACGGGCTGGTCATGCTGCCGTACCTGGAGGGCGAGCGGACGCCGAACCTGCCGCACACCGCCGGGACGCTGGCCGGGCTGCGCCGGGAGTCGATGAGGGCGGAGCATCTGGCGCGGGCCTCCTTCGAGGGGATGCTGTGCGGGCTCGCCGACGCGCTCGACGTGCTGCGCGGCCGGGGTGTGGAGGTGCGGCGGGTCTTCCTGCTCGGCGGGGCCGCCGAGCTGCCGGCCGTGCAGGCGGCGGCGCCGATGCTGTTCGGCGCGCAGGTCGTCGTACCGCAGCCGGCGGACTACGCGGCGATCGGGGCGGCCCGGCAGGCGGCCTGGGCGCTCGGGGTCTCGCAGGGGACGCTGGACCCGCGCACCCCGCCGGTGTGGCAGGGGGCGGCGGCCCAGGTGCTGGAGCCCGGGGACGAACTGGCCGTGGGGCAGGCCGTTCGGCAGCAGTACGTGTCGGTGCGCGAACAGACCCATCCGGGGGCGTTTCGGGCGTAATCGTGCGCCCCCGGTGCCGCAAGGCATCCGCTCTCGGGTTAATCGGTTGAGGTAACGCGGGTGGAGTGTCGGACGATAGGGGCCTAGGGCAAGCGACCCGCCCACCGCGGCGGGCACGCGAACCCACCCCACCGCCGACTCCGAGAGACGTAGCGTGCTCATACGACTTCTGCGGACCTATCTCAGGCCCTACAGGAAACCCATCTCCATCCTGGTGCTGCTGCAGTTCCTGCAGACCTGCGCCACTCTCTACCTGCCCACGCTCAACGCGCACATCATCGACAACGGCGTCGTGAAGGGTGACACGGATTACATCCTGTCCTTCGGCGCCCTGATGATCGCCATCTCGCTCGCCCAGGTGGTGTGCAACGTCGGTGCCGTCTACTACGGCGCCAGAACCGCGTCGGCGCTCGGCCGGGACGTGCGGGCCGCCGTCTTCGACCGGGTGCAGTCCTTCTCCTCGCGTGAGGTGGGTCACTTCGGGGCGCCCTCGCTCATCACCCGTACGACGAACGACGTACAGCAGGTCCAGATGCTGGTCCTGATGGCGTTCACCCTGATGGCGTCGGCGCCCATCATGTGTGTCGGCGGCATCGTGCTCGCCCTCGGCCTGGACGTTCCGCTGTCCGGGGTGCTGGTCGCCGTCGTCCCCGTGCTGGGGATCAGCGTGACGCTGATCGTGCGCCGGCTGCGGCCGCTGTTCCGGGCCATGCAGGTGCGCCTGGACACGGTGAACCGGGTGCTGCGCGAGCAGATCACCGGCAACCGGGTGATCCGCGCGTTCGTCCGCGACGAGTACGAGCAGGGGCGGTTCGGGAAGTCCAACCGCGATCTCACCGAGATGCAGCTGGCCACCGGCAACATGCTCGCGCTGATGTTCCCGATCGTCATGACCACGGTGAACGTGTCGTCGATCGCGGTGGTGTGGTTCGGTGCGCACCGGATCGACAGCGGCCAGATGGCGATCGGCGATCTGACCGCGTTCCTCGCCTACCTCATGCAGATCGTGATGTCCGTGATGATGGCCACCTTCATGTTCATGATGGTGCCGCGCGCGGAGGTCTGCGCCGAGCGCATCGAGGAGGTCCTGGACACCGAGTCCAGCGTCGTCCCGCCGAGCGCGCCGGTGATCGAGCTGCGGCGCCACGGGCACCTGGAGATCCGGGGCGCGGGCTTCTGCTACCCGGGGGCCGAGGAGCCGGTGCTCAAGGCCGTCGACTTGGTGGCCCGGCCCGGCGAGGTGACCGCCGTGATCGGTTCCACCGGCAGCGGCAAGTCCACCCTGCTCGGCCTGGTGGCCCGCCTCTTCGACGCCACGGACGGCTCCGTCCTCGTGGACGGCGAGGACGTCTCGGGGCTGGAGCCGAAGCTGCTCGCCAGGACGGTGGGCCTGGTGCCGCAGAAGCCGTACCTGTTCGCGGGGACCGTGGCGACCAACCTGCGCTACGGCAACCCGGACGCCACCGACGAGGAGCTGTGGCACGCGCTGCAGGTGGCGCAGGCCAAGGGCTTCGTGGAGAAGCTGGAGGGCGGGCTGAACGCGCCCATCGCCCAGGGCGGCACCAACGTCTCGGGCGGCCAGCGCCAGCGCCTCGCCATCGCCCGTACGCTCGTGCAGCGCCCGGAGATCTACCTCTTCGACGACTCCTTCTCCGCCCTCGACTACGCGACCGACGCGGCCCTGCGCGCCGCGCTCGGCCGGGAGACCGCCGAGGCGACCGTCGTCATCGTCGCCCAGCGGGTGGCGACCATCAGGGACGCCGACCGGATCGTCGTCCTCGACGAGGGACGGGTCGTCGGCACCGGCCGGCACCACGACCTCATGGCCGACAACGAGACCTACCGGGAGATCGTGCTCTCCCAGCTGACGGAAGCGGAGGCCGCCTGATGGCCGGGCCCATGGGACGCATGATGGCCGGGGGCGGCCCCGACCAGCGCTCGATGGACTTCAAGAACTCGGGCAAACGACTGATCGCCCGGTTCAAACCCGAACAGCTCACGATCTACGTGCTGCTGTTCTGCGTGGTCGCGAGCGTCACCCTCAACGTGATCGGCCCCAAGATCCTCGGCCGCGCCACCGACCTGGTGTTCGCCGGTGTCATCGGCAAGCAGATGCCGGCCGGGACCACCAAGGACCAGGTCCTGCAGTCCATGCACGAACGCGGCCAGGACACGGTCGCCGACATGCTCAAATCCACCGACTTCACCCCGGGCAAGGGCATCGACTTCGACCAGGTCGGCAACGTCCTGCTCTTCGCGCTCTGCACGTACCTCGTCGCCGGCCTCCTGATGGCGGTGGCGACGCGCCTGGTCAACCGGGCGGTCAACCGCACGATGTACCGGATGCGCGAGGACGTCCAGGGGAAGCTGTCGCGCCTGCCGCTGTCGTACTTCGACAAGCGGCAGCGCGGCGAGGTCCTCTCCCGCGCCACCAACGACATCGACAACATCGGCCAGACCCTGCAGCAGTCGATGGGCCAGCTCATCAACTCGCTGCTCACCATCATCGGCGTGCTCGCGGTGATGTTCTGGGTGTCCTGGATCCTCGCCCTGGTCGCCCTGGTCACCGTGCCGCTGTCCTTCGTGGTCGCGACCCGCATCGGCAAGCGCTCGCAGCCGCACTTCGTGCAGCAGTGGCGCTCGACGGGCAAGCTGAACGCCCACGTCGAGGAGATGTACACCGGGCACACCCTGGTGAAGGTGTTCGGCCGCCAGGAGGAGTCGGCGAAGCAGTTCGCCGAGCAGAACGACGCGCTGTACGAGGCCGGGTTCAAGGCGCAGTTCAACAGCGGTGTGATGCAGCCGCTGATGATGTTCGTGTCGAACCTGAACTACGTGCTGGTGGCCGTGGTCGGCGGCCTCAGGGTCGCGTCGGGCGCGCTCTCCATCGGTGACGTCCAGGCCTTCATCCAGTACTCCCGGCAGTTCTCGATGCCGCTGACCCAGGTCGCCTCCATGGCCAACCTGGTGCAGTCCGGTGTCGCCTCCGCCGAGCGGATCTTCGAACTCCTCGACGCGGAGGAGCAGGAGGCCGACCCGGTGCCGGGCGAACGCCCCGCCGAGCTGCGCGGGCGGGTGGCGCTGGAGCACGTCTCCTTCCGCTACGACCCGGAGAAGCCGCTCATCGAGGACCTCTCCCTGACGGTCGAGCCCGGCCACACGGTCGCGATCGTCGGCCCGACCGGCGCCGGCAAGACGACCCTCGTGAACCTGCTGATGAGGTTCTACGACGTCTCCGGCGGCCGGATCACCCTCGACGGCGTCGACGTCACCCGGATGTCCCGGGACGAGCTACGCGCCGGGATCGGCATGGTGCTCCAGGACACCTGGCTGTTCGGCGGCACCATCGCGGAGAACATCGCGTACGGCGCCTCCCGCGAGGTCACCCGCGGCGAGATCGAGGAGGCGGCCCGGGCGGCCCACGCCGACCGGTTCGTGCGGACCCTCCCCGACGGCTACGACACGGTCATCGACGACGAGGGCACGGGCGTCAGCGCGGGTGAGAAGCAGCTCATCACCATCGCGCGGGCGTTCCTGTCCGACCCGACGATCCTCGTCCTCGACGAGGCGACCTCCTCGGTCGACACCCGTACCGAGGTCCTCATCCAGAAGGCGATGGCCAAACTGGCGCACGGGCGGACCTCGTTCGTCATCGCCCACCGGCTGTCGACCATCCGCGACGCCGACACCATCCTGGTGATGGAGAACGGCTCGATCGTGGAACAGGGCGCGCACGCGGACCTCCTGGCCGCGGACGGCGCCTACGCACGGCTGTACAAGGCACAGTTCGCGCAGGCGGTGGCCGAGGTGGACTGACCGGCCGCGAACCGAGCGGACGGCACGGCGGCCCCACCCTCCCCGAGGGCGGGGCCGTTGCCGTCGGCGGCCTGTGCGGGCGGCCGAAAGAGCTACTTGCCGCGATCCCATCGTCTGACGGGAACCGGCCACCCCCGCTCTCCCTACGCTGCCGGCGTGGGGAGGAAAACCGTGCTCGACGGGGCGGCCGGAACATGGGCACCCGCCGTCGGCGAACACCTGAAATGGATCCGCGACGTCCTGGGGGAGCTCGACCTCCCGGCCGCGCGTCGCGACAAGCTGTGGTCGGCACTGCGGACCGTCCAGACCCGTGCCGACGACCCCGAACTGCGCATCGCCGTCTTCGGCGAGGCGTCGAGCGGCAAGAGCACCCTGCTCAACGCCTTTCTGCGGCGCCGGCTGCTGCCGTCGTCGGCGCGGGTGACGACCACTGTCACCACGGTGCTCCGGCATCACGAGGGCACCGAGGGCCTGCGGCTGAGAACGGCCGACGGCACCGGACTGGACTGGCCGTCGGCGGCCTTCGACCAGTGGGCCGACGGGCGGCAACCGCCGTCCGCGGGCACGCTGTCCACTGGCACGCCGTCCGCTGACACCCTGGAGGCCGCGCTGGCCCGGGTGCTCACCACGGATCTCGCGCTCGCGGTGCGGGATCTGGAGGTACGGTCCCCGGTCCGGCCGCTGGGCGACGGGGTGGCGGTCCTGGACACCCCCGGGTTCAGCGTGACCGACCCGGGGCACCGGGAGATGGCCGAGGCCGCCGTGGGCCGGGCCGATCTGGCGGTGGTGGTCGTGCCGGCCGTCGCGGCCATGTCGATGACCCTGGCGGACTTCCTGACCGGGCCGCTGCTCGGCCACCACGACCGGTGCGTCTTCGTGCTCACCAAGATCGATCTGGTCGACGAGGGCGAACGGAACGCGACCGTCGCGTTCGTCGCGGACCGGCTCAGGTCGATCGGGATCGCCGATCCGCTGCTGCTGCCCTGCGCACCGGGCAGGGCGCTGCGGGAGGCCGAAGCGCCGGACCGGGGCAGCGGGGCGGCCGTGGACCACCCCGGCCATCTGGCCCGGTTCCGGGCCGTGGAGCAGCGGCTGGTACGACTGGCCGCGGAACGGCGGGAGGCCGCCATCGCGGCGACCGTGCTGACCCTGCTCTCCCAGCTGCTGGCGGCCGTCGAGGAGACCGCCGACGCCCAGCGCGCCGAGCACGGCCGCGCGGGGCGCGGGCTGGCCGCCCTGTCGCTGCCGGACTTCCCGGGCTTCCTGGACACCTGGACCCGCCGCGTCGTCGACCGGGTGAACACCGGCACGCGCGTCGCCGCGACGAGCGCCCCGGTCGGTTCGGGACGGTCCGGGCTGGACGAGAAGGTGGTCGCCGCGGTCGCCGACAACAAGATCGACAACATTCGGGAGGCGGCCTCCGAGGTCTCCGGGATCGTCGGCCGCCACCTGAGGAAAGAGGCCAGGAAGACGGCCAGGGCCGCGGCCCGGCAGGCCGGTGAGCTGCTGTCCGCAGAAGCCGGCGAACTCGCCCGGGACTTCGCGGCGCAGTACGGCGCGCTCGCCGGTCTGGCCGGCGAGACACCGGCCGCGCCCGTGGTCCCCGTGACCGACCTGGACCTGCCCGAACCGGACCTGTCCGAGGTCGACGCGGCGCTGACCGCGGTCGGCACCGAACTGATCAGCGTCGGCAACTGGCGCACCGGGGGCGGCGCGGCGGCGGGCGCCGTCATCGGGAGCTTCATCGCCCCCGGTATCGGCACGGTCATCGGCGGCGCCCTCGGAGCCATGATGGGCACCCGCGGCCGGGACACCGCGCGGGCCCAGTTCCTGGAGAAGGCGCGCCCGGTCATCGCCACCGCGTACGCCGAGGTCGACGCCCTGCACGCGGTCTCGCTGCAGCGCATCGCCGAGGCCGTGGAGGGCAGTGTCGCGGCGCTCCGGCAGAAGTACGAGGCCGGGTTCAGCGACGAGATCGCCCGGCTCACCCTGGCCAACGAACGCCAGCGGGCCGCGCTGGCCGCGGCCGTCGCCGCCGCCGAACGGACCGCGGCCGGCGCCCGCGAGCGGCGTGAACAGGTCGCCGTCCTGCGCCGGCGCACCTCAGGCACCGTGCACGCACCGAAGGAGGCGTAAGCCATGGACATACAGGCCGAACCCCAGCAACCCCCGTCACCCGCCCCGCCGTCGGCCACCACGACGGGCACGGCCACCACCGACACCGACACCGCCAGCGGCGGCGGCAGCGGAAGTGGGAGTGGCAACGGCAGTGGCAGCGCCGACACCGTCGCTCCGGCCGCCATCGCAACCGGCGGCACCGGCACCGACGGGAGCACCGACACCGACACCAGCCCCGCCGGCAGCGACACCGACACCAGCCCTGCCGACACCGACATCGACACCGCGAACACGGGCACCGGCACCGGCACCGGCCTCGGCGGATCCGGTGTGCCGGCCGTGCCCTCGCATGTCGCCGATGTCGGTGGGGAGACGCCCGGCTGGCTGCGGGAGGCGCAGGAGCTGGCGGCCGGGTACGGGCTGGACGGGATCGCGGCGGACCTGGGGGCGCTGGCCGACGGGCGGGGCCGGCGCCTGTTCCGGGTCGCCGTGGTGGGCGAGTTCAACCGCGGCAAGTCCACCCTGGTCAACCGGCTGCTCGGCCGGGACCTGCTGCCGACCGGCTCGCTGCCGGTGACCCGGGTCCCGGTGGTGGTGCGGGCCGCCCAGGACGAGACGCTCACCGTCCGCTGGCCGGACGGCCGGCGCGAGCTGCGCCGGCTCGACGGCCACGGCGCGTGGGACGGCCTGACCGGGGCCGTCCCCGGGGCCGTCCCCGAGGAGGGCTCCGGGACCACGGGGGGAGCCCCGGAGCCCTCCGTCACGCTCACCGTGGCCGACGACTGGCTGGCCGGGCTGGACGCCGAACTGGTGGACACGCCCGGGGTCAACTTCGGCAACGACCAGCAGCTGGAGCAGGTGCGCGAGGTCGCCGCCGGATGCGACGCCGTGCTGTTCGTCGTCTCCGCGCTGTCCCCGCTGGGCATCACGGAACGCGGCCTGCTGGAGGAGGAGGTGCTGCGCCGGCACATCCCCTTCGTCGCCGTCGTCGTCACGATGCTCGACCTGCTCGACCCGGAGGACCGGGCGGAGGCCCTGGAGGACCTCGGGCGACGGCTCGCCGGACTGGCCGGCCTGGCCGTACTGGCCGCCCCGGGGCCCGGCGCCGGCAAGGCCGAGGTGGCCGCGCTGCACGCGCTCACCGAGGGGTTCGCCCGGCGGGACGGCCGTGCCGTGTGGCGCGACCGGCGGATCGCCGCCCAGGTCGCCGACCACTGCGACGCGATGACCGCGATCGCGAGCCGGACGATGGTGACGGACCGGCTCACCACCGAGGAGGCCGAGGAGGCGGCGAAGAAGGCACAGGCGGCGCGGGAGACCGAGGAGCGCCAGTGGGAGCAGCTGCGCATCGACCTGACGGCCCGGCAGCTCACCCTCACCACCCGGCTGCGGGAGTACGTCCAGAGCAAGCGCGACGGCATGATCGAACGGATGCGCTGGGAGCTGGACCGGGCCGCGGACCCGCGCGGCTGGTGGGAGCGTGACCTGCCGTTCCGGCTGCGCCACGAACTGTCCGTCCTGGCCAAGGACTCCGAGCGGACCGTCCTGCTGCCGGCCCTCACCGCCGACAGCGGCTGGCTGGACGCGGAGGTGGCCGCCCGGCTGCCCGGCGCCCGGCCGAGCTGGATCCCGGGCGCGGGCGGGCTGAGGCTGTCGGTCGAGCCGGAGATCTCCGGTGACGTCTCCAACCTGTCCGGGGTCCGGCTGGCCACCCGGCTCGGCGCCCAGGGCGGGGCCATCGTCGGCTACCTGCTCGCCGCCGCCCGCTCGGCCCCGCTGCCGATGATCTACGGCGCCGGTTTCAGCCTGCTCGGCGGGCTGCTCGCCGAGGCGTCCATCCGGGCCGCCACCGAGACCCAGCGCAGCGAGGTGGACGCGCTGCTCGTCCGGGTCGTCGACGAGGCCACCACCGCCTTCCAGCGGCGGGCGGTCGAGATGGTCTCCGAGGTCTACGGGGACGTGTTCGAACAGCTGAGGCAGTCGCATCTCGCCTGGCACGACGCCTGGCGGACAGTGGCCGACTCGCGGACCGGCGGCGACCGGGACTGGGAGTCCCTGGCCCGGTCCGCGGCCACCCTGGGCGCCCGCATCCGCGCCGGACTCCGGGCCTGACCCGGGAGCCGGATCCGCACAGAGAGCCAAGAGAGCCAAGAGAGCCAGAGATTCACAGATCAGAGCGTCAGAGCGTCAGAGAGGACGAACGGACCATGGGCACGGAAGAAGGCGGCTACGCCGCGGCGGCGGCCCAGCGACTGCGGCTGACCGGCATCTGCCGCCAGCTCGGCAAGATCGCCGAACAGATAGGTGACAGCGGGGCGGAGAGCATGGTCTCCGCCATCCTGGAGCGGATGGACACCGACGCCTTCTACGTGATGGTCGTCGGCGACTTCAAGCGCGGCAAGTCCACCTTCGTCAACGCCCTGCTGGGCGCGCAGGTGCTGCCGGTCAAGGCGGTGCCCGCCACCGCGGTCATCACCGAGGTCAGGTTCGGCGAGGCCCCGGCGGCGCAGCTGTGGAAGGAGGACTCCGTCTCCCCGGAGTCCGTCTCCCCGGAGCGGCTCGTCGACCTGATCACCGTCAACAACAAGGCGCACGAGCAGCGCAACCCCTATGTGAAGGCCGAGGTCATCTGGCCGCTGGAGCTGTGCCGCAACAACGTGGTGCTGGTCGACTCGCCCGGTCTCAACGACCACGAGAGCCGCGACGAGATCACCCTCGGCTACCTCCGCAAGGCCGACGCGGTGATCTTCCTCCAGCATGCCATCGCCCCGATGAGCATGGACGAGTCCCAGTTCCTGACGACGTATCTGGACGCCCACGACCCGTTCTTCGTCTTCACCTACTTCGACGCCATCGACGACCACGAGCGCGAGGAGGTCATGGCCGCCGCCCGGCACCGCATCACCGCGCTGCGCGGCGAGGAACGCGACCAGGGCCGCTTCTTCTTCGTGGACGGCAAGACGGCGCTGCGCGCCCGGATCGCCGAGGACACCGCCGGCTTCCAGGGCTCCGGGGTGGCCGCGCTGGAGGCGGCGCTGGAACGCTATCTGGCCACCGAACGCCACAAGGTGAAGATCCTCGCCCCGGCCCGCGCACTCAGCGGTCTCGCCCGTGAGCTGGACCGCAACATCCCGCACGAGCTGGCGATGCTGGACTCGCGCAGCGGGGAGCTGGAGCGGCGCTGGGAGAGCGCCCAGCAGCCGCTGCGCGAACTCCAGGCCCAGGCGCGGCAGATCACCATGGAGACCGACAACCAGACCCGGCAGCTCCAGGAACGGGTGGAGAACCTGCTCGGCGGCTTCCTGGCGGCGGTCGCGGACGAGGCCCCGGTGGTCGCGGCCGACGTCCCCCTCACCACCAAGCTCGGCATGAACCCGCTCAAGCTCAAGGAGCGTGTCGAGCAGATCGCCGGGGAGATCGCCGCGGGCACCGCCAAGCAGATCGAGGAGAAGGTGGCCCAGTGGGTGGCGAGCTCCCTGGAACCGGTGATCGCCCAGGACCTGGAGAAGTTCGCCGAGCGGATGAACACCGAACTGGGCTCCTTCGAGGCGCGCCTGGACCGGCTGCGGGTCGACCTCACCGGGGTGACCGGCGCCGCGGCGGCCGGTGAGCGTCAGCAGGAGCCGCCGCTGACCCGGTTCCTGGCCGGGGTGGGCGGCTTCGTCCTCGGCGGGGTGGCCGGCGGCATGGTGGGCGCGCAGTTCGGCGTCAAGGAGGCACTGCGCTCGCTGCTGCCGACCATGGCCATCGCCATGGTGTGGCTGTTCACCCCGTTCGGGCTGCCGACGCTGATCGCCGGTCTGGTCGTCCAGGGCATCGTGCAGAGCAACATGGCGGGCGGCCGTCTGGAGGGCAAGATGCGGGAGGCCGTGGGCCGGGAGATGGCCACCCAGATCCGGCTGGAGGCCCCCAAGCAGGCCCGTACGGCCGCCAAGTCGTTCGTGGACACGACCATGCGGCCGATCGCGGAGGCCGTCAACAGCGGGCTGTCCGCCCGGATCGACGAACTGACCCGCAGTGTGGCGGCGGCCCAGGAGACCCGGGAGCAGGGCACGGAAGCGGTCGAGCAGCGCCGTGCCGAACTCGGCCAGCTGGACGAGCAGTTGCGGCGGGCCGGCATGGACCTCGACGACGTGGTCGACGACCTGGTGAGGATGTGATGGCCCGGTACCGCAGGCGGCTGTGCCTGGCGGTGGACCTGCGCCACTACAGCCGCCACACCTACCCCGAGCAGGAGGACGCCCAGTACCGGCTCCGGCTGGTGGTCGAACACGCGCTGCGCCGGGCCAGGGTGCTGCGGGTGCGGGCGCAGCAGCAGCTCCAGGGCGACGGCCAGCTGGTCGTCTTCCCGGCGGGGGTGGACGTGGTGCGCGCGGTCCCGGCGCTGGTCCTCGGCCTGCGCGACGGCCTCTACCAGGCGAACCGCGCGCCCGGGCTGTTCGGCAGGCTGCGGATGCGGGCCGGTATCGGCCAGGGGGCGATCTCCCGGGCCGACCGGGGGTACCTCGGCGACTGCGTGGTGCTGGTCAACCGGCTGATCGACTCCGGTCCGGTACGGCAGGCGCTGGAGACCGACCCGGCCGGCGACCTGGCGCTCGCCGTGTCGGACGGCATCTACCGGGACGTGATCCTGCCCCAGGCGCACGGGCTGTCGGCGGAGGAGTTCCGCCGTATCGACGTGGTCCTCCAGGAGAAGGACTTCGCGTCGAGTGCCTGGCTGCACGTGCCGAGGTCGGCTCCGGCCCGGGACCTGGGGCCGGAGCAGGTGATCTGGGGCCACTCGCCGGGGCGGGCCGCGCTGCGGGAGTTCGTGGTCCCGGCGCTGGGCGCGGCCCATCTCGCGGCGACCGTGATCTCCCAGAGCAGGACGCTGAGCGAGTGGGTCCTGCCGGGCGGCCGCGCCGAGGCCCCGGCGACCGCCGCCGACCCCGACTTCGACGGCCCGGACGAGGAACACCCCGGCGAGCCGCACCAGGAGACGGGGCACCACGGAGCCCACGGCGACCACGGGGTCCACGACGCCGGACACGACGGCCACCACGCGGACCCGCACCACGCCGACCCCTACGACTACGACCACTACGACGCCGACGACCCTGACGACGGCCACCACCCGGACCCGTACCACCCCGACCCCCGCCACCCCGATCCGCACCACCCGGACCCCTATCACCACAACCCGGGCCACCACGATCCCGGCCACCACGATCCCGGTCACCACGACCCCGGCCATCACGACCCGGGTCACCACCACTTCCAGCTGCCGGACTTCCACCACGGTGGGCACTGAATGACGACCGAACACGAGCGGGCGACACAGGAGTTGACCGCGGCGGTGGCCGCGCTGACCTCCTTCCAGCTGGTCACACAGCAGGCGGACGCGAAGGCGGGCACGATGGTCACGGTGCACGTCGGGCTCGCCGCCGTCATCGCCACCCGGGTCGGGGACGTCGGCGCCCCGGCCCCGACGACACCGCTCGCCGCGCTCTTCTGGCTGGCCACCCTCGCCTACGGGGTCGCGTTCACCGTCTCCGGCCAGCTGCTGGTGCAGGTGATCCGGCCGCGCAAGGCGGGGCTGGCCGCGTCCAACCGGTTCTCGCTGGACGCGGGGGGGGGGGGGGGGGGGGGGCCCCCCGCCCCCCCCCGGGGGGGGGGGGGGGGGGGGGGGGCCCCCCCCCCCCCCGGCGGGGGCGGCTCTAATAAGAAAGGCGGGGGGGGCGGGCGCGGG
>NZ_JBICZD010000001.1:0-365963 GCF_043201555.1 Streptomyces sp. NPDC048288 | reverse complement strand
GGGTGGGGTTTCCCCGTGTGCGCCCAGGTGCGGGTGCAGGTGAGGCGCCGCGGCAGGGGGGGGGGGGCGGCGTCAAACGGGTTCGGGGGGGCGGGGGGGGGGGGGGGGGGGGCCGCCCCCGACCGGCAGCCGGTGACCGAGCTGTGGGCGACGGCCGACGCCATCGCCCGGATCGCCGAGCTGAAGAACCGTTACGCGGCCCGCGCCGTCATCTGGGTCTCGGCGATGGTGCCGGCCGCGGCCGCGTGGCTGGTCCTGGCAGGGATGACGCGGTGAGCGGCGGGCTGCCCCAGACCGTGCCGGCGATCCGGCTGAGTTCGGACACGTCCCGTACCAGGATCCGCCGGTAGCCGGTCTCTATGACCGCCTGCTGGCGCAGGGACCGTAACACCCGGTGCACGCTCGGCTCGGAGGCGCCGACCAGTTCCGCGAGTTCGGGCTGGCTGAGGGCCACTCCTATCGAGATACCGGTGTCCCCGGCCCGCCCGTAGACCCGGGCGAGTTCCCCCAGTACCCGGGCCACCCGGGTGGCGACCGCGCAGCTGCCGAACTCCTGGCGCCGCCGGGTCGCCCAGCGGAGCTTTCCCGCCACGGCCCGCATCACGGCCTGCGCGGCGTCGTCGTAGAGCCCGAGAAAGGCGAGGAACTCCTGGCTGCTGATCCGGTTGGCGACGCCCGTGCCGGACGCCACCACGGTGGCGACCCGGGGCTGGTCGTCGAAGCAGGCGAGTTCGCCCACGATGTCGCCGCCGGCCCGGACCGCCAGCAGCGCCTCCCGATTGTCCTCCGTCATGGCCAGCACCTTGAACCAGCCGCTGAGCAGCAGGAACACGTGCGAGCCCGATTCCCCCTCTCGCATCAGCCGTTCGCCGCCGGTGAAGCGTGTCGGTCTTCCTAAGGAGATCAGATGGTCGCGCGTCGGTGCCGGGAGTTCGCCCAGCAGGCTGCCGGCCGGCCAGGGATTCCTCTCCGCTCTCAGGACGGATGCACCACGCGCAGCGCCAGACGCCATAAACGAGCCCCCCTCGAATTGCCGTTCGTTTTCAGACACAGCGCCGGATTTCATTATGTGACGCTTATAACCGTCCTGTTGACGCATTTGCGTTTTTGCGCATGTGTCATGTCGAGTGACGCCACGGGACGGGAGGACCCCACCCGGACGGGTGGGGTCCGGGCCGGCTGCCGGAGGGGGGCGGCGGGCCGGCGGTGGTCAGTCCAGATAGCCCCGCAGCTGGTCCGCGAAGGCGTGGTCGCGGAGCTTGTTGAGCGTCTTCGACTCGATCTGCCGGATCCGCTCCCGGGTCACGCCGAAGATCCGCCCTATCTCCTCCAGCGTCCGAGGGCGCCCGTCGGCCAGCCCGTACCGCAGCTGTACGACCTTGCGCTCCCGCTCCCCCAGCGTCGACAGCACCGCCTCCAGGTGCTCCCGCAGCAGCAGGAACGCCGCCGACTCGACCGGGCTCGTCGCGTCGCCGTCCTCGATCAGGTCGCCGAGGGCCACGTCGTCCTCCTCGCCCACGGGGGCGTGCAGGGACACCGGCTCCTGGGCCAGCCGCAGCACCTCGCCCACCCGCTCCGGCGCGAGGTCGAGATGCGCGGCGACCTCCTCGGGCGTCGGCTCGTAGCCCCGCTCCTGCAGCATCCGGCGCTGGACGCGGACCACCCGGTTGATGAGTTCCACCACGTGCACCGGGACGCGGATGGTGCGGGCCTGGTCGGCCAGGGCGCGGGACATGGCCTGGCGGATCCACCAGGTCGCGTACGTCGAGAACTTGTAGCCGCGGGCGTAGTCGAACTTCTCGACGGCGCGGATCAGCCCGAGGTTGCCCTCCTGGACCAGGTCGAGCATGGTCAGGCCGCGGCCGACGTACCGTTTCGCCACCGAGACCACCAGCCGCAGGTTCGCCTCGATCAGCCGGCGCTTGGCCATCCGGCCCATCACGACCAGCCGGTCCAGGTCCAGCGCCAGCTCGCTGTCGAGGTCGGACGCGCCGCCCAGCCTCTCCTCGGCGAACAGGCCAGCCTCGACCCGGCGGGCGAGTTCGACCTCCTCGGCGGCGGTGAGCAGCGGGATACGGCCGATCTCGCGGAGGTACTGGCGGAACAGGTCCGAGGAGGGGCTGCCGGTGTCGGCGCGGGCGGCGGCGGGCGGTTCGGCGGGCTCGGGCTCCGTCTCGGGCGCGTCGGCCGTGAGCTCCTCCGGCGGCGGGCCCTCCGCCTCCGGCTCCGTCTCGGGGTGCACCGCCACCCTGCTCTGCGGCGGCACACCGGCGTAGACGTCGGTGTCGGCTTCCGGCTCGTCCGTGAGCGTGCTGCTGTCTGTCTGGGTCAGGGTCTGGGTCTGCACGGGGGCGACCTCCAGGATGATCGCTGCCAGGGGGTGCGGCAGCGGTACTTCGGGAGCGGAGACGACGGCCTCGCCGCTGTCCGTCCCGTACGCGATGAGTGGAACGGCGGGGGTATGGGACCCGTCCGGGACGGGCCGGCCGCGCTCCGAGGACTCAGGCACCGCACCCCAGTGTGGGGTAAGACACATCGCCGCCACGAGGGGCGTGCGGTGACTTTTTGCGTCCGGTCCGTGACCGCGCGGTTACCCTGCCCGGCCGCACCCGCCTCAGAGCGCGGCGGCGCCCTGCTCGCGCAACGCCTGACCGTACTGCTGGAGTACCCACAACTCGTTCTGCACGGACGCGAGTTGGGCCGGGTCGCCGCCGCTGCCGAGGCGGGTGAGGGTGATCTGGATCTCGTGGATCCGGCGGTCGACGGCCCGGCGGCGGACGGTCACGAGTTGCTCGCCCGCGTAGTTCTCGTCGACCGTGCGCCGCATGATCGCCTCGACCGCGAGCTCCGTGACCATGGCGCGGACGGTGTCGTCGGGGGCCGTCTCGCGGACGCGGACCAGGTACTCCTGGGGGTCCTGGACGCCGTACTCGGCGCCGCCCGCCTCCATGATGGCCAGGCGTACGGCCGCGTAGGGCTCGGCGGTGAACTCGTCGAGGCCGTACGCGTCGAACGCCGGGGAGACCAGCTCCGGGCGCTGCAGGGCGAGCTTCAGCAGCTCGCGCTCGGTGGCGAAGACGGCGTTGCGGAGGTTGAGTGCGGGGCCGGAGGCGGTCCGGCGGCCGGCGGGGGCGTCGTACGACGGCTGCTGCGGACCACGTGCGGGGCCGGGGCCCTTGCCGCCCTTCTCGCGGGCCCAGCGGGCCAGCTGGGCCACCCGCTTGACCACGAACTGGGTGTCGAGGATGCCGAGCATGCCGGCCAGTTGGACGGCGACCTCGTGCTGGGCCCCGCTGTTCTTGATCCGGGCGACGATCGGCGCGGCCTCGTCGAGGGCGGCCGCGCGGCCCGCCGGGGTGTCCAGGTCGTAGCGGGCGACGATCTGGCGGAGCGCGAACTCGAAGAGCGGGGTGCGGGGTTCGGCCAGGTCGGCGACCGCCTCGTCGCCCTTGGCGAGGCGCAGGTCGCAGGGGTCCATGCCGTCCGGTGCGATGGCGATGTACGTCTCGGCGGCGAACTTCTGGTCGTCCTCGAAGGCGCGCAGGGCGGCCTTCTGGCCGGCCGCGTCGCCGTCGAAGGTGAAGATGACGCGGGCCGAGCCGTTGTCCATCAGCAGGCGGCGGAGGATCTTGATGTGGTCGCCGCCGAAGGCCGTGCCGCAGGTGGCGATCGCCGTCGTCACCCCGGCGAGGTGGCAGGCCATGACATCCGTGTAGCCCTCGACGACGACCGCGCGGCTGGACTTCGCGATGTGCTGCTTGGCGAGGTCGATGCCGTACAGGACCTGGGACTTCTTGTAGATCGCGGTCTCGGGCGTGTTGAGGTACTTGGGCCCGTTGTCGGCCTCGTACAGCTTGCGGGCGCCGAAGCCGACGACCTCGCCGCCGATGTCCCGGATCGGCCACATCAGGCGGCCGCGGAAGCGGTCGATCGGGCCGCGCCGGCCCTCCTGCGACAGCCCGGACAGCAGCAGCTCCTTGTCGGTGAAGCCCTGGCCGCGCAGATAGCGGGTGAGGTGGTCCCAGCCCTGGGGGCTGTAGCCGACGCCGAAGTGGACGGCGGCGGCCTGGTCGAAGCCGCGCTCGGCGAGGAAGAGGCGGCCGGTCTCGGCCTCGGGGCTGGTGGCGAGCTGCTCCGCGTACCAGCCGGCGGCGATCTTGTGCGCCTCGACCAGCCGGATCCGCTCGCCGCGCTGGTGGGCCGGGTTGTACCCGCCCTCCTCGTAGCGCAGGGTGATGCCGGCCTGGGCGGCCAGCCGCTCCACCGCCTCCGAGAAGGAGAGGTGGTCCACCTTCATCACGAAGGTGAGGGTGTCGCCGCCCTCCTGGCAGCCGAAGCAGTGGAAGAGTCCCTTGCTGGGGCTGACCTGGAAGGACGGCGACTTCTCGTCGTGGAACGGGCAGAGTCCCTTGAGGTTCCCGCCGCCCGCGTTGCGCAGCTGGAGGTACTCGGACACGACGGCGTCGATCGGGACCGCGTCCCGTACCGCCTTCACGTCCTCGTCATTGATCCGTCCTGCCACGCGTGAATTCTACGGGGGCGGACCGACAGTCCCGTCGCCCGGAGAGACCACGGAGGGGTCAGGGCAGGAGGCTGCCGAGGGGGGTCTTGGGGTCGGCGAGGGCCTCGGTGTCCACCGGTTCCGCGCTGCGGACGAGCTTCTGGATGTCCTCTGTGACATCCCACACGTTCACGTTCATCCCGGCGAGCACCCTGCCCTCCTTCACCCAGAAGGCGATGAACTCCCGCTTGCCCGCGTCCCCGCGGATCACCACCTGGTCGTACGACCCGGCCGGCGCCCATCCGCTGTACTCCATGCCCAGGTCGTACTGGTCGGTGAAGAAGTACGGCACCCGGTCGTACACCGCCTCCTGCCCGAGCATCGAGCGGGCCGCCGCCGGGCCGCCGTTGAGGGCGTTGGCCCAGTGCTCCACGCGGAGCCTGGTGCCGAACAGGGTGTGCGGGAAGGACGCCACGTCACCGGCCGCGTAGATGTCCGGGTCGGAGGTCCGCAGCCGTTCGTCGACGACGATGCCGCCGCCGTGCTCCCGGTCGGCGATCTCCAGCCCGGCCGCCTCGGCGAGGCCGACGCGCGGTGCCGCGCCGATCGCGGCCAGGACGTCGTGCGCCGGGTGCTCCTCGCCGTCGTCGGTGCGGGCGGCCAGGACCATGCCGTCCTGCCCGACGATCTCGGTGAGCCGCACCCCGAAGCGGAAGCGGACCCCGTGCTCCTGGTGGAGCTGGGCGAAGACGTTGCCCAGTTCGGGCCCGAGCACACCGTGCAGCGGGGTCGGTCCGTGCTCGACGACGGTGACCTCGGCGCCGTACGTCCGCGCCGCCGCCGCGACCTCCAGGCCGATCCAGCCGCCGCCCGCGATGACGAGGTGCCCGTTGTCCCGGCCGAGGGCGGCGAGGACGCCCTTGAGGCGCTCGGCGTGCGCGAGGCGGCGCAGGTGGTGGACGCCGGCCAGGTCGGTGCCGGGGATGTCGAGGCGGCGGGGCTCGGCACCGGTGACCAGCAGCAGCTTGTCGTAACGGACGATCGTGCCGTCGTCGCCGAAGCGGACGGTGCGGGCGGCGCGGTCGATGCGGTCGACGGTCTGGCCGAGGTGCAGTTCGATGTCGTGCTGCGCGTACCAGGCGGGCTCGTGCACGAAGACGCTGTCGCGCTCCGCCTTGCCGAGCAGGAAGCCCTTGGAGAGCGGCGGGCGCTCGTAGGGGTGGTCGCGTTCGTCGCAGATCAGTATCACCCGGCCGCTGAAGCCCTCGGCTCGGAGCGTCTCGGCCGCCTTCGCGCCGGCGAGTCCGCCTCCGACGATGACGAATGTCTGGTCCGCGTCGACCACTTGATGCCTCCTCGTAAGGGTGCCGCCACATATGCCGCCCACATGCGCCGCACTGTGAGCCTCCCGCACGCAGCGTGATGCGGGAAGAGGGAGTGCCCCCCGCTGACGCGATCATGACCTGATCGGGTCAGACAAGGTCACAGATCGTTCACATACGCCCCGTCAGTCTCGCGTGCAACGAGCGCGCGGAGGCGTCGGTGAGCGAGGCGATCTGATCGACGATCACCCGCTTACGGGCGAGGTCGTCACCCGCCGTGTCGAACAGCGCCCGGAACTGCGGATCCAGGCCGTCGGGGGCGCGGGCGGTGAGCGCCTCGGCGAGTTCGGCCACCACGACCCGCTGATCGGCGCGGATCCGCTCCTGTTCGGCGCGCTGCATGACATACCGGTGGGCGATCGCCTTCAGCACCGCGCACTCCATCCGTGCCTCGCGCGGTACGACGAGTTCGGCACCGTAGCGGGTCAGCCGGCCACCGCCGTACGTCTCGCGCGTCGCGCCCTCCGCGGCCAGGCAGAACCGGCCGATGAGCTGGCTGGTGGCGTCCTTGAGGCGGGCCTGGGCGACCGCGGTGCCGTCGTAGCCGTGCGGCCACCACTCCTCGTCCTGGAGCCGGTCCAGGGCGGCGGCGAGCTCGGCCGGGTCGGTGCCGGCGGGCACGTACCGGCCGACGGCGACGGCGTACACCTCCTGCCGTTCGGCCTCCGCGTGCAGGCAGTTGGGGTCGATGTGGCCCGCGTGCAGGCCGTCCTCCACGTCGTGCACGGAGTAGGCGACGTCGTCGGACCAGTCCATCACCTGTGCCTCGAAGCAGGTGCGGGTGCCGGGGGCCTCCTTGCGGACCCAGTCGAAGACCGGCCGGTCGTCCTCGTACACGCCGAACTTCGGGGACGCCGGGTCGGTGGGGTGCGCGCCGCGCGGCCACGGGTACTTGGTGGCCGCGTCCAGGGCGGCACGGGTGAGGTTGAGGCCGACGGAGCCCTCCGGGGTGAACCGCTTGGGCTCGATCCGGGTGAGGAGCCGCAGGGACTGGGCGTTGCCCTCGAAGCCGCCGCAGTCGTCCGCGAACTCGTTCAGCGCCTGTTCGCCGTTGTGGCCGAAGGGCGGGTGGCCGAGGTCGTGGGAGAGGCAGGCGGCCTCCACGAGGTCGGGGTCGCAGCCGAGGGCGGCACCCAGCTCACGGCCGACCTGGGCGCATTCGAGGGAGTGGGTGAGGCGGGTGCGGGGGCTGGCGTCCCACGCCTGGGCGGAGGTGCCGGGGGTGACGACCTGGGTCTTGCCGGCGAGCCTTCTGAGGGCGGCGGAGTGCAGGATGCGGGCGCGGTCGCGCTGGAAGGCGGTGCGGCCGGGGCGTTTGTCGGGTTCGGGGGCCCAGCGGTCGGCTGACGCCGGGTCGTAGGCCGGGGGTGCGGGTGCGGGGACTGCCATGGTTCGACAGTAAGCGGCGGGGGTGACAAATGGGGGTTTGGTGCGCCTACTGATCCGCCAAGTTGCGTTGTCGGGCGGGTGCGGGTGCGTGGGGGCTTGTCGCGCAGTTCCCCGCGCCCCCAAGAAGGTGGGTCCACTGGACCGACCTGAAAGGGGCGCGGGGAACTGCGCGATCAACCACGACGCACCCGCGGCGATCCACGCACCCCTAGGCGGCCGCGGTCACCGGCGTTGCCAGGGCCCGCTCGTACCGGTGGAGGATCAGTTCGGCCATCGCGTCGTGGGCGCCCAGGGGGGCCGAGGCGATCCACGGGGCGTGCGCCGCGCACTCGGTGGCGAAGCGGCCGGGGGCCGTGAAGTAGGAGGCGATGGCGATGTGGCGGCGCCCCCTCGCCCGCAGGGCGGTGATCGCTTCCGGGACCGTCGGGGTCGCCGCCGAGGCGTAGGCCGGGAGGACCGGGACGCCCAGGCGGGCCGCGAGGAGGTCGGCCGTGCGGGCGGTGTCGACCCTGGCGTCGGGGTCGCGGGAGCCCGCCGCCGCCAGGATCACGGCGCTCGCGGGCCGGGGGCGCCAGCCCGCCTCCAGCAGCCGTTCGCGCAGGGCGTCGACCAGGAGCGGGTGCGGGCCCAGCGGCTCCGCGACGCGCGTCCGGGCCGCCGAGGCCGCCGCCATCTCCGGGATGTCCTGCTTGACGTGGTAGCCGCGGCTGAGCAGGAGCGGGACGAGGACGGCCCGGGCGTCGCCGAGGGCCGCGAGGGTGTCCGGGAGCAGCGGCTCGTTCAGCTCTATGTGACCGAGGTGCACGGGCAGGCCGGGGCACAGCTCGCGCACCCGCTCCATGAGCGCCCGCACGGTGGCCAGCGCCCGGGGGTCGCGGCTGCCGTGGGCCACCAGGACCAGGGCGGGCGGGCCGGGGCGCGGGGAAAGGTCGGTCACGGTCATGCGAGGATCCTCGCCGGGCGAGGTTGCACCGCCGTTGCCTGACCGTCACGAGTGTTTTCCGGCACTTCACGCCACACGTCCGCACGGTGTGAGCGAACCGGAACGTCCCGCGCTGCGTCCTCCAAGGTCGAAGCCGACAGGGGGGAACAACCGTATGAAGATCCGCCGACCGCGGCTGCCGCGCACCCGTACCGGCCGACGGCGGCTGGTGCAGGGCGTGATGGCCGGATGCGTGCTGGCGCTGCTGCCCTCCACCTGGCTGTACGTGTCGACGACCGGCCGGCTGCACTCGGTGGCGGACGTGCCGCGCGCCGACGTCGCCGTCGTCTTCGGCGCGGGCCTGTGGGACGGCGAACCGTCGCCGTACCTCGCCAACCGCCTGACCGCGGCGGCGGAGCTGTACAAGGAGGGCCGGATCAAGGTCGTCCTCGTCACCGGCGACAACAGCCGCAAGGACTACGACGAGCCCGACGCCATGCGCGCCTACCTCACCCGGCACGGCGTCCCCGCCCAGCGCATCGTCAGCGACTACGCCGGCTTCGACACCTGGGACTCCTGCGTCCGCGCCAAGAAGATCTTCGGCGTGAACCGCGCGATCCTGATCAGCCAGGGCTTCCACATCCGGCGCGCGGTGGCCCTCTGCGAGGCCGCGGGCGTGACGTCGTACGGCGTCGGCGTCGACGCCAAGCACGACGTCACCTGGTACTACGGCGGGACCAGGGAGGTCCTGGCGGCGACCAAGGCAGCCCTGGACGTCGTCTTCGAGCCGAACCCCCAGTTCCTGGGAAAGAAGGAACCAGGGGTCGCCGACGCCCTGGCTGCGGCGCGCCCCTAGGGCGCGGGGCTGTATCGATGTGCGGCTCCGCCGCGTGGGCGCGACCAGCCCCCACCCACCCGCAGACACGGGTTGAGCGGGAGCACACCGACGTGGTCACCGCGCCCCGGCCCCGGCTCCGGCCCCGGCCGTCCGTTCCTCGGCCAGCCTCAGCAGCGTGGTCTTGTCGATCTTGCCGTGGTCGGTCTCGGGCAGTGCGGGCAGCGGGACGACCTCGGCGGGCACGCAGTAGTACGGCAGGGCGTCGGCGACCGCGCGGCGCGCGGCGCGGGGGTCCACGTCGGCCGGGCAGACGAAGGAGACCAGGCTGTGGGCGTCGCGCTTGAGGGTGACCGCGCGGCGGCAGCCGGGCAGCGACTCCAGCACCGAGGAGACGGAGTCGAGTGCGACGCGGAAGCCGCGCACCTTGACCTGTTCGTCGGTGCGGCCGAGGTGTTCGAGGTCGCCGTCGGGGGTCCAGCGGCCGAGGTCGCGGGTGCGGACCATGGCACGGCCCCCGCCGAGGAAGGGGTCGGGGGCGTACCGCTCGGCGGTGAGGGCGTCGTCGCCGAGGCAGCCGGCCGGGACGCAGTCGCCGCCCGCCCACATCTCGCCGACCTCGCCGACGGGCAGCGGACGGCGGTCGGCGTCGAGGACGTACACCGTGTTGTTGGGGGTGGGCCGGCCGATGGTGAGCCGTCCGGCGGCCGGGTCGTGGCGGCCCATGGTGTGGACGACGGTCACCTCGGTCGGGCCGCAGCAGTTGAAGAAGGCGGCCCGGCGCGCCCAGCGGTCCGCGAGCGGGCGCGGGCAGGGCTCCCCGGCGACGGCGACCGTGCGGACGCGCGGGCAGGCGGCGGGGTCGATGCCGGACAGCACGGTCGGGGTGGCGACCAGGACGGTCGCGGTACGGGCCGCGGCGGCGATGTCCTTGCCGCGGATGACCAGGGTGGCGCCGTGGGTAAGGCAGCCGAGGATCTCCCAGGCCGCCATGTCGAAGGCGATGTCGAGGAGTTGGGCGACCCGGTCGCCGGGGCGGATGCCGAGCCCGCCGGGTTCGGTGAGCAGCAGGTTGGTGACGTTGCGGTGGGTGACCTTCACCCCGTCGGGGCGGCCGGTGGTGCCGGAGGTGAACACGACGTAGCAGCCGTCGTCGGGGTGGGCGGGCAGCGCACGCGCCGGTCCGGGTTCGTACGGCGCCGGGTCGTCGAGGGCGATCAGCCGGTGGCCGTCGGGGAGCGGGACGCGCGGGGCGTGTTCCTTCAGGGTGAGGATCACGCGGGTGCCGGCGGTCCGGACGACGTGGGCGAGCCGGGCGGGAGGTGTGCGGCCGATGTCCTGGGGGACGTAGGCGGCGCCCGTCTTGAGGACGGCGAGCAGACCGACCAGCATCGGGATGGAGCGGCGGGTGAACAGGCCGACGTGGTCGCCGGGGCGGACGCCCTCGCGGACCAGGCGGGCGGCGAGGACGGCGGCGTAGCGGTCGAGTTCGCCGTAGGTGAGGGTCGCGCCGTGGTGTTCGGCGGCGACGGAGTGGGGGTGGGCGATCGCGTGCCGTTCGATCGCGCGGTGGACGAGGGGTTCGTGGACGGGTGCGCCGGGGCCGCGGCCGTACTGCCAGAAGAGGTGCTGGTCGCGGGGGGTGAGGTGACGCAGAGGCATGGCTCGGAGACCTCCTGGCTGGCTGTTTCGAGTGGGGGGAGGCCGAGTCCGGGTGCGGCGGGGGGCCCGGGCCCGGCCGGTGTGTCGAACGCCGTGCGGGGTCCTGCGGAGCAGCGGTGGCGACGACTGTAGTCCGGCCCCTTGAACTCTCAACGGTGCGTGACCGGCCAACGGCGGTACGGAATGAGCCACAGGGGATGCCGTCCGTCACAGGGGGCATCGGCGGCCCCGGCCGTATCGGCGCTCACGTGGGCCGGGGCCCGGCGGGGAGGCCGTCGTCCCGGTCGCGTAACACGCGGCTGTCACGTCCCGTAACACGCCGGAAGCACGCTGGCCGCATGGAGACCGCCTCGACGCCCACCCACTGCCCGTACTGCGCCCTGCAGTGCGGCATGGCCCTGTCGCCCCTGCCCACGGGGGGCGTCGAGGTCTCCGAGCGCGCGGACTTCCCCGTCAACCGGGGCGCGCTGTGCGGCAAGGGCCGTACGGCACCCGAGGTGCTGTCGACCGCGGTGCGGCTGACCTCGCCGCTGGTGCGGAAGGGCGGCGCGCTGGTGCCGGCCTCCTGGGAGGAGGCGCTGGACCGGGCCGCCGCCGGGCTGACGGCGGTGCGCACGGCCCACGGCCCGGACGCGGTCGGGGTGTTCGGGGGCGGCGGGCTGACGAACGAGAAGGCGTACGCCCTCGGCAAGTTCGCCCGGGTGGTGCTGGGCACCTCGCAGATCGACTACAACGGCCGCTTCTGCATGTCGTCCGCGGCGGCCGCCGGCACGAAGGCCTTCGGCCTGGACCGGGGTCTGCCCTTCCCGCTGGAGGACATCCCGAGGACCGGGTGCGTGATCCTGGTCGGCTCCAACCTCGCCGAGACCATGCCGCCGGCGCTCCGCTACTTCGCCGAACTGCGCGAGAACGGCGGCAAGCTGATCGTCGTCGACCCGCGCCGGACGAAGACCGCCGAACAGGCCGATCTGCATCTCGCCCCGCGCCCCGGCACCGATCTCGCCCTCGCGCTCGGCCTGTTGCACCTGGTGGTGGCCGAGGGCCGGACCGACGAGGCGTACATCGCCGGGCGCACGGCCGGCTGGGAGGAGGCGCGGGCGGCGGCGATGGCGCACTGGCCGGAGTACGTGGAACGGATCACGGGGGTGTCCGTTCCACAACTCCGGGAGACGGTACGGCTGTTCTGCGCGCCCGAGGCCGCGATGGTGCTCACCGCGCGCGGGCCCGAGCAGCAGTCCAAGGGCACCGACACCGTCGGCGCGTGGATCAACCTGTGCCTGGCGACCGGCCGGGCGGGCCGTCCGCTGTCCGGCTACGGCTGCCTCACCGGGCAGGGCAACGGGCAGGGCGGCCGCGAACACGGCCAGAAGGCCGACCAGTTGCCCGGCTACCGCAAGCTGACCGACCCCGAGGCGCGCCGCCATGTGGCCGGGGTGTGGGGCGTGGACCCGGACAGCCTGCCGGGGCCGGGGCGCAGCGCTTACGAGCTGCTGGACACGCTGGGGACGGAGGTGCGGGCGCTGCTGCTGATGGGGTCGAACCCGGTGGTGTCGGCGCCGCGGGCGGGGCATGTGGAGGAGCGGCTGGGGGCGCTGGACCTGCTGGTGGTATGTGACGTTGTACTGTCCGAGACCGCGGCCCTCGCCGACATCGTCCTCCCGGTCACCCAGTGGGCCGAGGAGACCGGCACCACCACCAGCCTCGAAGGCCGGGTGCTGCTGCGCCGCCGGGCCGTCGCCCCGCCCGCCGGGGTCCGCAGCGACCTGGAGGTGCTGCACGGCCTCGCCGCCCGCCTCGGCGTGGAGAAGGGCTTCCCGGCCGACCCCGAGGAGGTCTTCGAGGAACTCCGCCGGGCCAGCGCGGGCGGCCCCGCCGACTACGCGGGCATCAGCTACCGCCGACTCGCCGAGGAACAGGGCGTGTTCTGGCCCTGCCCCGCCGAAGGACCCGCGTCCGCCGGCACCCCCCGCCTCTTCCTCGACCGTTTCGCCACCGACGACGGCCGGGCCCGCTTCGCCCCCGTCACCCACCGCCCGCTCGCCGAGGAACCGGACGACGAGTACCCGCTGCTCCTGACCACCGGCCGGGTGGTGTCCCAGTACCAGTCCGGCGCCCAGACCCGCCGCGTCGCCGAACTCAACGCGGCCGCGCCCGGCCCCTTCGTCGAACTGCACCCGCGCCTCGCGGCACGCCTGGGCGCGGCCGACGGCGACCCGCTGGCCGTGGTCTCCCGCCGCGGCCGGGCCGTGGCCCCCGCCCGGATCACCGCCACGATCCGCCCGGACACCGTCTTCATGCCCTTCCACTGGCCGGGCGAGGGCCGCGCCAACACCCTCACCAACCCGGCCCTCGACCCGACGTCGCGCATGCCGGAGTTCAAGGCGTGCGCGGTGCGGGTGGAAACGGTGCGGCCCTAAGACCTCTTCCGGCTCCCGGCCCGCTCCGGCTCCCGGCCCGTTCCGGTTCAGCGCGCCAGCCAGTCGCCCCCGCCGATCCGCCGCCCCTCGGCACGCAGCTTCTCGGCCACGGCCGGCCCGGCGACGTACACCCAGGCCCGGACGGCGGCCCCGTCCCGCAGCCGCACCACATCCCGCTCCACACGCACGTAGAGGCTCGCCGGGTCGCCCGGCACGCACTCCTCCAACGCGTCGAGTTCCAGCAGCATTCGGCCGTACGACTCCGGGCGCGCGCCGACGAGTTCGCCGCGCACCTCTCCCTCCGGTTCCTCGACCGCGTAGGGATAGCCGGGCCCGTCGTAGAGCACCGCGCCCGCCAGCCGGCCGGGTTCCTCCGTCTCCGTGCGCCCGCGCAAAAACGCGTCGTGGTTGATCTCGCCGGGGCGGAGCGTGCCGTAGACGAAGAACGGGAGGTGGCGAGGGTCGCGGCTGGTCACAGAACGGATTCTCCACCCACCCCACCTCCACACACATCTCCATGGAGGCGCTATGGACATGACATGTCGGGGGCCCTTAAATCTTCCTCACATCAGCGCCACCGTTCCTCGAGACCGAGCGGGAGTAAGTCCTGTTGCCAGAACCCATGCTCAGCCGAACACCCCGAACGGTCTTGGGTGTTCTGGTTGACCGCGTTCTCCCGGCGCCCGGGCGGCACGGATCGCGTCCGTGGTCCGGGAATGCGGGGGCGGTTTCCCTCACGCCCGAGTCCCACCGGTCCGGCCTGGACGGTCCGATGCCCGCACCCATCACTCAGGTGGGTGCGGGGCGGTGCCGTCCGTCGCCGGATCGGGTGCCCCAGGGCGCGCCTTCCAATCGCCACCGCTGCCGCGTCGTGACGAGTGGCCTTCCTGTTCCTGGTGGTCAAGGGCTCTCGCCAGTGCTGGGCTCCCCACCTGCTGGTATAGGCGGGGTCAACGGCAATCACGGCGATGCCGAGTTCGGCCGCCATGCTGACGAGCCGAGCACGCAACCTGGCCACGGGCATGCCGGAGATCAGCTTGCGGAGGCCTTTGTGGCTGCGTTGCTTCTCGCGAGTCCTCTCCGACTGGAAGTCGAGATCCTCGACCGCGATGGCGAGGCGGTGGCGCTTGGCCCAGTGCAGCAGCCGCATCAAGGCGTGCCGGACCTGCGCGTCACGGTGGTCGGCGGTGCCGGTGAGGTCGTAGTCGAAGCGGACGGGCCGACCGACAGGATTGCCGTGTTCATCCAGGCGGCACGCGGCCAGGTGGTCCGCGTTGGTGTCGACACCTACGAGGCCGTTCGCGCGGGCCACCTCCAGTGGCACGGTCTGGACCGGCGAGACAGTCCAGGACGCGGTCAGGTACCAGCGACCCCGGCCCACGTCTTCATGGATGCGGTAGGCGACGGCCCGGTTGGCGGTGACACGATCGGCCCACCGCTCACCTCGGTGCGCGAAAGACACCTTGCCGTCGAGGACGTACCGACCGTGCGGTGCGTTCGCCAGATGCGCCAGCGGAGCAGGCAGTTTGAGGGAGACCTCACCCTCGGGACTGACGCGGATGGTTTCGTTGCCGTACCGCTTGCCGGACTCGCCATCGGCCTGCAGGAAACGGCGGCCGGCCTGCCACCGGTACCTCCACTGCTCCTCGGTAAGCCCAGCCGCATCCAAGTGGTGCCGGGTGTTCAACAGGCGCTTGCCACCGCGCACCACATGAACCACTCCAGCCCGCCAGTCGGACAGTGCCGCCTCCAGCCTGCCTTGAAGAGCGTGCAGGCGGCGGGACTTGGTGAACCATTCCTGCCGGCTGCGATAGCCACCCGGCGTGTGCTTGGCGCCTTTCTCTCTGACGGGCAAGGACAGCCGGCGTGTGATCGTACGCACTGCCGCTTGGAGGCTGTGGATATACGCGAGCGAGGCGCGGCGGGCCAAAGCCCACTGGTCATGCGTGGCCTTTGTGATCGACCCGGCCCAGCGAGAGGAGGACTCCACGGTCAGAGACTTCTTGCGCTGCGCCCACCGCTCACCGTCATACTCCGGCCCGGTCGCGCAACGCACCTTCAGATCACCGGAGGCGAGCGACCCCAGGTGGTCACCGACCAGTCTCAGGACCTTCTCATCCCCGGGCCTCAGGCCCTTGAGCCGGTCACGAACCGCCACCCCGGAAGGGCCGGGGACTACGAATGGCACCGCCACTGCGCGCAGCCCACCCATCCCCGTCACCCCCCGATCCGACGTCGCAGAAACCCATCACCTTCCCCAACGACCCACGCCACTGAGGGTCACGCATTCGAGGAGAGAACTTTCGTTCCCGCCGAGAAAGCCTGCGTACGCCGCCCCTCTCTCACCCGCAAGAGCACGCTCATGTACCGCTGATGCAACCCGTTCACACCCCCCACGCCTTCGAGGCGCATCTCCAAGGAGACCGATGAGCCGGACACGGAACACCCGAGCCTCCCGTCTCGCCACGGCGGGCGTCGCCGTCACCAGCGCGACCCTGCTGGCCGCCGCGCTGTCCCCCGCCGCCCACGCCGACACCAGACCGACCAGGGCCGCCGCGATCGAGAACGCGGCGCAGGCGCTCGTGCAGTACGCGGGCACCCTGGGACTCACGTCCACCGAGGGCACCTCGGTCCGGGACGTGGTCGTGGACAAGAACGGCACCCAGCACGTGCGTTACGACCGTACGTACCGGCAACTCCCGGTCCTGGGCGGCGACTTCGTCGTCCACCTCAAGCCGAACGGCAGCTACCGCGGCGCCGACCGCGCGACCCGGGGCAAGATATCCCTCGCCTCGATCGTGCCGAACATATCCGCGCCGAAGGCCGCCGACCTCGCGGTGAACGCGCTGCGGGCGGCGAACCTCGGCGACGCGCTGAAGCAGGTGCAGGCGAAACCGCAGCTGGTCGTCGACGCCCTGCACGGCACGCCGAAGCTGGCCTGGCGCACCAACGCGGTCGGCAAGGACTCGCTCGGCAACCCGGTCGCCCGCACGGTGCTGACGGACGCCCGCACCGGCGCCCAGATCGACGCCTGGGACAGCATCGAGACGGCGACCGGCGACGGCCAGTCGCTGTACAGCGGCACGGTCCCGCTGCAGACCACGCAGTCCGGATCGTCGTACAACCTCACGGACCCCACCCGCGGCAACACGTTCACCGGGGACGCGGCGAACAAGACCGACCTGTGCATCTTCGGCATCTGCATCAGCCGGGCGCCCAACACGGTGTTCACCGACGCCGACAACCACTGGGGAACGGGGGCCACTTCGGACCGCGCCTCGGCTGCCGTGGACGCCCAGTACGGCACCAACGAGACCTGGGACTACTACAAGAACGTCCACGGCCGCAACGGCATCGCCGGGGACGGCAAGGGCTCGTACAACCGCGTCCACTACGGCAACAGCTACAACAACGCCTTCTGGGACGACAGTTGCTTCTGCATGACGTACGGCGACGGTGACGGGACCACCTTCGGCCCGCTGGTGGCGCTCGACGTGGCCGGCCACGAGATGACCCACGGGGTCACCTCCAAGACGGCGGCCCTGACGTACTCGGGCGAGTCCGGCGGCCTGAACGAGGCCACCTCCGACATCCTCGGCACGCTGGTGGAGTGGTACGCCAACAACTCCTCCGACCCGGGCGACTACCTGATCGGCGAGAAGATCGTCCGCTCCGGCTTCGGCAAGACGGCGCTGCGCTACATGGACCAGCCCTCGAAGGACGGCAGCTCGGCGGACTACTGGAGCTCCTCGGTCGGGAACCTGGACGTCCACTACTCCTCCGGCGTCGCGAACCACTTCGCGTACCTCCTCGCGGAGGGCAGCGGCGCGAAGACCATCAACGGCGTGAGCTACAACTCGCCCACCTACAACGGCTCGACGGTCACCGGTATCGGCCGCGACAAGCTGGGCGCGATCTGGTACCGCGCGCTGACGGTCTACATGACGTCCTCGACGAACTACGCGGGCGCCCGGACGGCGACGCTCAACGCGGCCAAGGACCTGTACGGGGCGGGGAGCACGGAGTACAACGCCGTGGCGGCCGCCTGGAGTGCGGTGAACGTGAACTGAGTCATGGCGGCGGCCGTCCCGGTGAGCGAACCGGGGCGGCCGTCGCATACACCTCGGACGGCATCGAATGGCGCAATTCAAGGAATTGAGCCCGCGGAGTCGATCCGCGGAGTCGATCCCGCGGAGTTGGGGAATTCCGGAATGCTTCCTGAGCGGAATCCATGGTGAAGATGTGCGGTTTCCGTGACGGCCCACCGAATTCCTCAACGACCATGTCCGTACATGTACTTGCGGCAATTCCCCACGTGCACTAACTAGATAAAACATGAACTTGTTCAGCCGCCCCCACACCGCGCGCCGCACCCCCACGGCCCCGCCGCGCCCCACGACGGCACCGGCCTCCCCCACCTCCGCGCCCGTCCTGCTCGACCCCGCCCTCGCCGCCCTCACCGGCGAATGGATCGTCGACCCGGCCCACAGCAGAATCGGTTTCTCGGTCCGGCACGCGATGGTGACGACGGTCCGCGGAGCGTTCACCGAATACAAGAGCCGCCTCTACTTCGACGGCCGCGACCCGTCCCGTTCCCAGGCGGAACTCATCCTCTCCACGGGCAGCGTCGACACGGGTGTGGAGCAGCGCGACGCCCACCTGGTCGGCCGCGACTTCCTCGACGCCGCCGCCTTCCCCCGCATGCGCTTCCGGAGCACGGCGGTCCGCCTCACATCCCCCGACGTGTACGTCATGACCGGCGACCTGACCATCAAGAACACGACGCGTCCGGTGGACCTGGAGCTGACCTACATCGGCCATGTCACCGACCCCTTCGGCTACCAGCGCGTCGGCTTCGACGGCACCACCACCATCAACCGCATGGACTGGGGCCTGGCCTACAACTCCCGGCTGGCGGAGGGCGGCGCGATGGTGAGCGAGACGGTCCGGCTGCAGTTCGACATCGCGGCGATCCGGACGGTGCCGGAGGGCGCGGTGTAGCCGATTCGACGGCCGTCACCCGTTTCACTCCCGCCGGGCCCCCATTCGTGTGTTCTTCACACTATTCCCTGCGCAGCCCCTTTGACCTGCTCGAATTCCCCCGCAACCCGCGTCGCGAACCGCCTCTGTGACACCCGTTCATCCCACAGCCGACGGAATCTCGGGGAGCGGGGCCGGGCCGCCTGCTTTTACCTCGGTAGAGCAAGGGAGTGGACGAGCTCGACGGAGGAGCACCATGCGACGCACCGCCCGTCTGCTGGCCGGGACCGCGCTCGCCGTGGCCGCGGCCGGTGTGGCCGCCGCGCCGGCGTACGGCGGCGGCACCGGCACCGGCACCCTGGACGTGTACCCGTCGACCGCGGCGCCGGGCGGCCAGGTCAGCGTGAACACCGCGGCCTGCGGGGAGAAGGGGTCGGCGGTCGGCGACGCCGGCTCCGTCGGCGCCGGCACGTTCACGCTGGCGCCGAGCGCGCACGAGGGCGAGGCGATCGGGCAGTTCCGGGTGCCGCCGAGCGCGCAGCCGGGGACGTACGAGATCGTCGCGAAGTGCGCCGACGGGACCCGGCAGGTGACCGGGGACCTGACGGTGGCGCTGACGCCCGCCGCCGCCGGGCAGCTGCAGCCCCACGGCAGTGTGAAGACGGGGGTCGGTGGTGCCCTGGGCACCGACCCCGTGCAGACCGCGGCGGGTGTGACGGCTCTGGCCGTCGCCGCCGCGGGTGGTACCTGGCTCCTGCATCGCCGGGCGAGAGGCGATGTGATCTGACGGACACCCTCCGCTGTCCGTCCGCCGGTACCGCACATCCCACCCCCTCCGGGTCCGACGCCCCTCGCGGCCCGGAGGGGGTAGGGGGTCACGTCTGCCAGAGGTTGTCACCATCGCCGGCAGCTGGTCCCCCTGTGAGACGTTCCCACCTCTGAGAGAGGGGTTCGCATGCGCAAGATCGGGGACACCGCGATAGCCGCCGTCACCGTCGTAGCCCTCGGCTCGGGCATCTGGCTCCTCGCACCCGGCGCCGGAGCGCACACCCCGCCGCAGCCGTCCGCCGCCGAGGGCCGCCCCGACCCCGTCGAGGAACGGCTGCGGGCTCCCGCGCTGCCGCACTCCCCGCCCACCCGGATCCGTATCCCCGCCATCCGTGTGAGCGCCCCCCTCATGGGCCTCTCCCTCACCCCCGCCGGCAGCCTGGACGTGCCGCCCGCCGGCGAGAAGAACCTCGCCGGCTGGTACGAGG
The DNA here is from genome assembly GCF_043201555.1 of Streptomyces sp. NPDC048288. Lineage (NCBI taxonomy): Bacteria > Bacillati > Actinomycetota > Actinomycetes > Kitasatosporales > Streptomycetaceae > Streptomyces > Streptomyces sp. NPDC048288. The sequence continues at coordinate 346,619 of NZ_JBICZD010000001.1, read as the reverse complement.
CCGGGACCGCCCCCGGCGAGACCGGCACCGCGATCGTCGCCGGGCACGTCGACAACACCGAGGGCCCCGCCGTCTTCTACGACCTCGGCGGCCTCAAGCGCGGCGCGACCATCGAGGTGGACCGGCAGGACAAGGCCGTCGCCGTGTTCACCGTGGACGCGGTGGAGGTCTACCAGGCCCGCGACTTCCCGGACGAGAAGGTGTACGGCGCCGCTCGGCGCCCCGAGCTCAGAGTGATCACCTGCGGCGGCGGCTACTCCCGCACGACCGGCTACCAGGGCAACGTGGTCGTCTTCGCCCACCTGACCGGCAGCCGCTGAGCCGTACACAACCGGGGCCCCTCCCCCTACTGCCTGCGCCGCGGCCCGGCCGCACCCCCGCGTTTCCCCCACCTCACAGCCCCCGCCGGCCCGCCCCCGGACCCCTCACACCCATCCCCGGTCTCCGAAGAGGGCAGCGTTCCTCGTGGGAAACAGTGGTGATGCGGCCGGGTAACGTCGGCCGCGCACGCTCCTGACATGACCTCGAATTCGCGTGTGGTGGTGATCGGCGCCGGCCTCGCGGGCGTCCGTCTCGCCCGGCGGCTCGGTGAGCTCGACAGGGCTGACGTCTCCGTGACGCTCGTCGGCGACGAGGAGCACCGCCCGTACAACCGGGTGCTGCTCGCCGAGGTGCTGGCCGGCCGCTACGCCCCCGAGGTGATCGCCCTCCCCGCGCCCGCCGGCCTCGTCCGCACCCGGGTGACCGGCATCGACCGCGCCGCCCGGACCGTCGGCTGCGCGGACGGCACGGAGATCGCATACGACACGCTGGTCCTGGCCACCGGCTCCAACCCGGTACTCCCGCCGCTGCGCGGCCTGTTCAGGGACACCTACCTCGCCCCGGCACACCGGGCCGAGGAGCCGGCCCGCTCCTCCGGCCGGGGGTCCGGGGACTGTCCCCCGGGCGGGCACAGCACGCCCGACCACGTCCTCCCCGAGGGCGTGCACGCGTTCCGGACCATGGACGACTGCCTGGGACTGTCCAAGACGGTACGGCCCGGAGTGCGGGCGGTGGTCGTCGGCGGCGGGCTGCTCGGCGTCTCCGCGGCCCGCGCGCTCGCGGTGCGCGGCGCGAGGGTCGTCCTCGCCCAGCAGGCGGAACGGCTCATGGAGCGCCAGCTCGACCCGGCCGCCTCCAAGCTCGTGCTGCGCCACCTGAAGGACCTGGGCGTCGAGGTGCACACCGAGTGCCGGGTGCGGGACGTGCGCTGCGTCGGCGGCGCGGTCCGCTCGGTGGAACTCGCCGACGGATACGTCCTCGACGCCGATCTGGTCGTCGTGGCGTGCGGGGTCCGGCCCCGGACCGGCCTTGCCCAGGACGCCGGACTCGCCGTCCACCAGGGCATCCTCGTCGACGACGAACTGCGCACCTCCGACCCGCGCATCCACGCCATCGGCGACTGCGCCCAGCACCAGGGGACGGTGTACGGCCTGGCGGCACCCGCCCTCGAACAGGCCGAAGCGCTCGCCGAGTTGCTCGCCGGGAACGGCGACTCCCGCTACACCGGCACCCGTTCCCTCACCCGGCTCACCCTCGCCGGCACCGACTCCCCGCCCACGACGTTCGACCTCGCCGCGTTCGGCGAGACCGAGGCCCGCCCCGGCGACGACGTCGTACAGCTCGCCGACGCCACCCGGGGCACGTACCGCAAGGTCGTCGTCCGTGACGACCGGCTGGTCGGCGGGGTCCTGGTCGGCGAACTCGGCACCGTCGGCGCGCTCGCCCGCGCCTGGGAGGGAGCAGAGCCGCTGCCCTCCGACGGCGGGCCGCTGCTCCACCTGCTCACCAACGATGGAGGCTCCTGATGACCACCGCCGCCCCGGGGGCCACCCCCACGATCGTGCTCGTCGGCCACGGCATGGTCGGCCAGCGCTTCCTGGAGGCGCTCGCCGAGCGCGGCCTGACCGCCACGCACCGCGTGGTCGTGCTGTGCGAAGAGCCGCGTCCGGCGTACGACCGGGTCGCCCTCACCTCGTACTTCTCGGGCCGGACCGCCGAGGAACTCTCCCTGACCGACCAGGAGTTCATCGAGACGCACGGCATCGAGCTGTACGTCGGCGACCCGGCGGTGACGGTCGACCGCGAGGCGCGGAAGGTGACGGCCCGGTCGGGCGCGGTGTTCGCGTACGACACGCTCGTCCTCGCCACCGGTTCCTTCCCGTTCGTGCCGCCCGTCCCGAACAAGGACGCCACCGGCTGCTTCGTCTACCGCACGATCGAGGACCTGCTCGCGATCGAGGAGTACGCGAGGACGGCCACGACGGGTGCCGTGGTCGGCGGCGGCCTGCTCGGCCTGGAGGCGGCCGGCGCGCTCAAGGGCCTCGGACTCACCTCGCACATCGTGGAGTTCGCGCCCCGGCTGATGCCCGTCCAGGTGGACGAGGGCGGTGGCGCGGCCCTGCTGCGCACCATCGAGGAGATGGGGCTGAGCGTGCACACGGGAGTGGGCACGCAGGAGATCGTCGTCGACGAGACCGGCGCCGTGACCGGCATGAAGCTGTCCGACGGTTCCGAACTCGCCACCGATCTGGTGGTGTTCAGCGCCGGTGTCCGGCCGCGCGACCAACTCGCCCGGGACTGCGGGCTGTCCGTCGGCGAGCGCGGCGGCATCACGGTCGACGAGCAGTGCCGTACCGTCTCCGACCCGCAGGTGTTCGCGATCGGCGAGTGCGCGCTGGCGGCGGACGGCCGGGTGTACGGCCTGGTGGCGCCGGGTTACGAGCAGGCCGAGACGGCCGCCGCCACCATCGCCGCCGACGAGGCCGCCTTCACCGGCGCCGACCTGTCCACCAAGCTGAAGCTGCTCGGCGTGGACGTGGCCTCCTTCGGCGACGCGCACGGCACGGCCGAGGACTGCCTGGACGTCGTCTACTCCGACTCCCGCTCCGGCCTGTACAAGAAGCTGGTCATCGGCCGGGACGGCACACTCCTCGGCGGCATCCTGGTCGGGGACGCGGAGGCGTACGGCACGCTGAAGGCCTTCACCGGCTCCGTCCCGCCGGTCTCCCCCGAGTCCCTCGTCCTGCCCGCCGGAGCCGGGGAGTCCGTGCAGCTCGGCCCGACCGCGCTGCCGGACGACGCGATCATCTGCTCCTGCAACAACGTCCGCAAGGGCACCATCCGCGGCGCGGTCACCGAGCACAGCTGCACCACCGTGCCCGAGGTGAAGAAGTGCACCAAGGCCGGTACGACGTGCGGCAGTTGCGTCAAGGTGCTCGGCCAGCTGGTCACGGCGGAGCTGGAGGCGTCCGGCGTCGAGGTCGACAAGGGCCTGTGCGGCTGCTTCGCGCAGACCCGCGAGGAGCTGTACGAGATCGTCCTCGCGCTGCGCCTCAACACCTACCAGGACCTGCTGGACCGCTACGGCCGGGACGGCGCCCGGGGCGGCGACGGCTGCGAGGTCTGCAAGCCGGCCGTGGCGTCGATCATCGCCTCCCTCGCCCCGACGATCGGCGCGAGCGGCTACGTCCTGGACGGCGAGCAGGCCGCGCTCCAGGACAGCAACGACCACTTCCTCGCCAACCTCCAGAAGAACGGCTCGTACTCGGTCGTCCCGCGGATCCCCGGCGGCGAGATCACCCCCGAGGGGCTGATCGTGATCGGCGAGATCGCCCGCGACTTCGGCCTCTACACGAAGATCACCGGCGGTCAGCGGATCGACATGTTCGGGGCGCGGGTGGAACAACTCCCGCTGATCTGGACGCGGTTGGTGGACGCGGGCTTCGAGTCCGGGCACGCGTACGGCAAGTCGCTGCGGACGGTGAAGTCCTGCGTGGGCTCGACGTGGTGCCGGTACGGCGTCCAGGACTCGGTGCGGATGGCGATCGACCTGGAGCTGCGCTACCGCGGTCTGCGCTCGCCCCACAAGCTCAAGTCGGCGGTCTCCGGCTGTGCCCGGGAGTGCGCGGAGGCCCAGTCGAAGGACTTCGGCGTGATCGCCACCGCGGGCGGCTGGAACCTGTACGTCGGCGGCAACGGCGGCGCCACCCCGCGCCACGCGGACCTGCTCGCGCAGGACCTGTCCGACGCCGAACTGGTCCGGCTGATCGACCGTTTCCTGATGTTCTACATCCGTACCGCGGACCGCCTGGAGCGCACCTCGACCTGGCTGGAGCGGATCCCGGGCGGCCTCGACCACGTCCGTGACGTCGTCGTCGAGGACTCCCTGGGCATCTGCGAGGAGCTGGAGTCGCTGATGGCGGCGCATGTCGCCCACTACGCCGACGAGTGGGCGTCGACCGTCAACGACCCGGAGAAGCTCGCCCGGTTCGTGTCCTTCGTCAACGCCCCCGACACCCCCGACCCGGTCGTCGGCTTCGTGCCCGAGCGGGACCAGATGAAGCCCGACCTGCCGCTGCTGTCCATCGGCATGCGCCCCACCGAAGAGGTCCTGGAAGGAAGCGCCCAGCGATGACCCTGGCACCCGAGACCACCGACCTGAAGGTCCAACTGCGGCTGGAGGACAGCTGGTTCACGGTCTGCGACCTGGACCGGCTGACCCCCGGCCGGGGCGTGGCCGCGCTGCTGCCGGACGGCCGCCAGGTCGCCCTCTTCCGCGACCGCGCGGACCGGCTGTACGCCATCGACAACCGCGACCCGTTCGGCGGCGCGGCGGTCCTCTCCCGCGGCCTGACCGGCACCCACCAGGGCCGCCCGTTCGTCGCCTCGCCCCTGCTGAAGCAGCGCTTCGACCTGGCGACCGGACAGTGCCTGGACGACGAGACGGTGCGGGTGGCCGCGTACGAGGTACGGACGGCCTGAACTCCCCACCCTGCCCTCCAGGCTTACTTGACTGATCGTTCTGGAAAAATCTAGGCTCTGGCACATGGCCAGGACCAAGGAGTTCGACCCGGACGCCGCGCTGCTGTCAGCCCTGGAGCTGTTCTGGCGGCGCGGCTACGAGGCGACGTCCATGGCCGACCTGGTCGAGCACCTAGGCATCGGCCGGGCCAGCCTCTACGCGACCTTCGGCAGCAAGCACGACCTGTACCTGAAGGCACTGGACCGCTACCAGCAGGACCGCCTCCCGCCCCTGCTGGGGGCCCTGTCCCAGCCGGGCCCGGTGCTGCCGGCCGTACGCGCGCTGGTACGGCAGTACGCCGACGAGTCCGCCACCGACGGCCTGCGGCTGCGCGGGTGCATGGTCACCAACGCGGCGGCCGAGCTCGCCCCGCACGACCCGGCCGCCGCGCGCAGCGTCGAACACGACTGGGACCGCGTCGAGACCGCCCTGCACGCGGCGCTCGTCCGGGCCCAGGCCCAGGCCGAACTCCCCGCCGACCGGGCGCCGCTGGCCCTCGCCCGCACCCTGCTGGTCCTGCTGCAGGGCCTGCGGGTGGTGGGCAAGGCCTCGACGGACCCGGCACGGGTCCGGGACGCGGCGGACCAGGCACTGCGCCTGCTGGACTGACCGGCACTCCCCGCCGACGCGGGGATTTTTTTCACCTCGATACTGAACCGATCGTTCAAGAAAAGGGAAAAGGGAAAGGGAGAGATCGCATTGATGACTACCACCACCGGGGATCGATTCTCGGGTCGTACGGCGCTGGTCACCGGCGGCGGCAGCGGCATCGGGCGGGCCGTCGCCCTGGCGTTCGCGGCGGAGGGCGCGCGCGTGGTCGTGGCGGGCCGCCGCGCCGAGCCGCTGAAGGAGACGGTCGCGCTGATCGAGGAGCGGGGCGGCGCGGCGCTGGCGGCGCCGGCCGACGTCTCGCGGTCCGGGGACGCGGAGGCGCTGGTCGTGGCCGCCGTGGACCACTTCGGCTCGCTGGACGTGGCGGTGAACAACGCGGGGCTCTTCCGGGGCGGGGTGCCACTGGCCGACCTCCCGGAGGCCGACTGGCACGAGCAGCTGGCGGTCAACGTCACCGGCGTGCACCTCGCGCTGCAGGCCGAGATCCGGCGGATGCGGACCCAGCCGACGGGCGGCGCGATCGTCACCGTCTCCTCGAACTTCGGCGTCCACACCACCGCCCCCGGCGCCGCCGCCTACGCGGCGACGAAGGCCGCGGTGACCGCGCTGAGCCGGGGCGCGGCACTGGACCACATCCGCGACGGCGTCCGCATCAACGTGGTCAGCCCCGGCGCGACCGCCACCCCGATGTCGCTGCGATCGGGCGAGACGGACGCGGACCGGGCGGAGCGGGCGCGGGCCACCCTTCCCCTGGGCCGGGTCTCGGCCACGGAGGAGATCGCGGCGGCCGTGCTCTACCTGGCCTCCGACGCCGCGGCGTCGGTGGTGGGAACGGACCTGCTGGTGGACAGCGGCGCTTCGCTGTAGGCGCGGGCCTGGGAGGGCGGGGCGCCGGGGCCGCCGGATTCGACCGTCGGCCGGGGCCTGCCGTCGGACGTGGCCGCCGGATTCGACCGTCCGTCGTGGCCGCCGGACGTGGCCTGCCGTCGGACGTGACCGCCGCCTTCGACCGTCCGTCGTGGCCGCCGGACGTGGCCTGCCGCCGATCGTGGCCGTACCCCGCACTGCCCGCGCACGGTCCGGCCGGCGCCGCGTAGGGTGCCGGGGTGATCGGCATTCCGGAGGCACTGGTGCGGGGCACGATCGACCGCGAGGGCGATCGTGGGGCGGCCTGGATCGCCGAACTCCCCGCGATCGTTGCCGACTTGCTGGAGCGCTGGGAGTGCGTGCCCGACGGTGAGGTGACGCACGGGGGTGTCGGTCTGATCGTCCCCGTGCGACAGCGGCCCACCGGCACACGCGCCGTCCTGAAGGTGTCCTTCCCGCACCCCGGAAACGTCCACGAGCCGGACGCCTTCGAGGTGTGGGCCGGCCGGGGCGCGGTGCGGCTCCACCGACGTGACGACGCCCGTTTCGCCCTCCTCCTGGAACGGGCCCACCCGACCACGCTCGCCGCACTGGAGTCCGACGACGAGACGGTGGTGACCATCGCGGGCCGCCTCAACCACCGCCTGGCCGTCCCGGCACCCCCGGCCCTGCCCCGCCTCCGGGACCGGGCGGAGCTCTGGGCGGCGGAGCTGCACCGGAACGCGGCAGAGCTGTCCCACACGCTCCCGCCCCGCGTGACGGAGGCGGCCGTCGCCACGGCCCGTGAACTGGGCCTCGCCCAGCCGGACACCCTCGTCCACGGCGACCTGCACGCACGGAACATCCTGCGGGCGGACCGGGAGCCGTGGCTCGCCGTCGACCCGAAGGGCTGTGCCGGCGACCCGGCGTACGACGGCGGCACCCTGCTGAAGTCCCGCGCGCTCTCGCTCATGCGGGCCGACCACCTCGCCAGGGCCGTCCACCGTCTCCTCGACGTCTTCGCGGACGCGGCGGAGCTGGACCGCGAACGTGTCGGACGCTGGGCCCAGTTCCACGCCGTGCAGGCGGCGTTCTGGGGTCGCCGGCACGGGTTCCGTATCGCCCGGAGCGGCCCCGGGCGGGACCGCGTCACCGAATTCGCCGACACACTCGCGGAGTTGCTGGTCGCGTGACGTCACCCGGCCGTACAGGATGCGCCCATGGCCCACCTCCACGACCTCGTCTTCGACGCCGCCCACCCCGCCTCGGCGGCCCGCTTCTGGGCCGCCGCCCTCGACGACTACGCCATCGCCCCCTACGACGACACCGAACTGGCCCGCCTGCGCTCCCTGGGCATCGACAGCCCCGAGGACGACCCGACGGTCCTCCTGGAACCGGCGTCGGGTGGCCCGCGCCTGTGGTTCCAGCTCGTCCCGGAACGGAAGCAGCTGAAGAACCGCGTCCACCTGGACGTCCGCGCCGCCGACCCGGAGGCGGAGACGCTACGCCTGACGGCCCTCGGGGCGTCGGTGCGCGCCCGCCACGACGATCACACCGTCCTGGCGGATCCGGAGGGCAACGAGTTCTGCCTCTTCCCCCTGACCCCCTAGCGAAGGCCCACCCACCCTGCCCCCCCTCACCGCCGCCCGCCGAACTCCCACTCCTGCACCTCGACATCCGCGTACCGCACCGGCGCCAGCACGGCCCGCGCCGCCTCCGGCCCCTCCGCCCGGACCAGCGCCGCCGTACCGACCCACACCCTGCCGTCATCGGACAGCAACGGCCCGAACGCGATCAGCTCGTCACGACCGCCCCCGCCCGGCAGTCCACCCTCACCACCACCCCCACCCTCACCGTCCTGCACCGGCCCGAGCCCCACCACCAGGTACCGCCTGCCACCGGTCCGCCCACCCGGGAACTCCCACATCGTGCGCCCCAGCAGATTCCGCCACCTCCGCAGCAGCACGTCCCGGTACACACCCGCCTGATAGTTCGGCTCGTCGAAGGCGAACGCCCGGGCAGCCGCCGGATCCGGCAGCTCGACAATGTGCACACTCCCACTGACCGTCTCCCCGTCCGCCCCGAACGTCGGCCCCCGAGCGATCAGCCCGTCGTCGTACCGGTCCATGTACGACCAGTGCTCCTCCACCAACGCCCCACGCAGCACCCCGGAACCGGCCCGGTCCCTGTGATAACAGAAGAACTCCATGCCCCCGAAGCCTTCCGCAGGTCCCCCGCCGACTCAACCGCACCTACCCACACCCCGACGACCGGAGGGGGCGACCCCCTGATACCGGGTGCCGCCCCCTGCCTCAACTACCTCTCGGTCTCAGTCCCGCCGAATCAGCTCCGGATCGATCCGCCGCCCCACGAGCGGCAATGCGCCCAGCGCGGCGACCACGATCACGGCCAGAGTGCCGACGAGGAGGACAGGCAGCCCTTCGCCGTCCCAGAAGGTCGCCCCCTGGCAGTAGACCAGGTACCCGGACTCGGCGACCCTTCCGACCACCACGGCCAGGACCAACCCCACGGTCAATGGCAGGACGACCTGGGTGACCTGCACGGCTCGCAGGGTTCGAGGGCGGGCGCCGAGGAGCGAGAGGGCGGTGACCTGGGAGCGGCGCTCGACGGCCCGGTCGGTGGCCGCCACCACGAACGCGGCGACGGCGATGACCAGGCCCAGGACCATGCCGACGGTGAGGAGCGTCCTGACTACGGCGAACTCCTGGAAGTCGGTGGGGTTCACTCCTTCGGGGGTGACTTCGATGGTCGGGCCGATGCGTCCGATGCCGTCGAGAACCTGGCGGACGGTGTCCGGATCGGATGCACTGACCAGGACGTACCTGCCCCATCCGGGGCGGGCGTCCGTCGGCAGCACGGACGGTGGAACGAGCACCGGCTGAATGCCGAGTCCGATGCTGTCCAGGGCGCGGTACCGGACAACTCGCTCGGGCACTGTGAGCTGCGCGCCGCTCTGTCCGGTCTTCGACGAGAGAAGAATCTTCCGCCCGGCGAAATCCGGCCCGCCCGTGTACCCGTCGCCGTCCCACAGTCGGATCGGTTGCCCGTCGGCGCAGTCACCGACCCATGCCACCACTGCCCGCAGTTGCGCGCACGTGGCCACCACGACATCAGGGGCCTCTGCCCACTCCGAGGCACCGACCAACGAGGCCTGCAGGGTGATCACATGGCCTCGAACACCCGGAAGTTGTTCGAGCGACTTCCGCTGCCCTGCGGTGAGTTGGTCGTAGGGCATGTCATAGCTCTGCAGCGGGGAGGAGTTCCTGATGCTTTCGTCGAACTGGATCAGCACCCCCTGAGCCAATGAGGTCACGAACACGAGCAGGACCAGGCCCGCGGACACCCGCAGCACGCCCCCCGGCTCGGCTTCGTTGCGTCGCATCGCGAGACTGAGCGCGAGAGAACGGGTCGATCGGGCGAGCCGTCGCGCGAAGAACCGGCTCACCGACGGAAGTGCCGCCACGAGGCCGAACCCGATCAGGAGCGCCGACGAGGGAATGAGCAGCGCGGGCAGAAAGCTGCCATCGGGTACATGCCCTGTCGCGCCGGCCACGCAGTACCCCGCAGCGATGCCCGATCCTGCGAGCAGCGGGAGAAACCCCCAGGACGAAGGTGCCTTCTGCACCGCTGACCTGCGTACGGCGAGCGGGTTCGCCGCCGCCTTCCGTGCACTGGCGCGTCCCACGAACCAGGCGAGCACGGGGCAACCGGCCAGGCATGCCACGAGTGTCGAAGCGGACAGCGCGCCGTCCCCCGGATACCACGTGAACCCGGGAAGGCCGACCCGGGCAGCGAGTTGGTTCAGGACCCAGAACTCACCCAGCCCGAGAACGGCACCGAGTCCGGCCGCGGCCACGGTCTCGGCAGCGTTCACCCGCTGCACCTCTTGGATGCTCATGCCGATCAGTCGAAGGGCGGCAAGTCTCCGGGATCGTTCCGCGGCGGAGAGACGGGCGCACACCGACAGGTACACAACGAGCGGCAACAGGACGACGCACGCCATGGTGAAGCGCAGGCTGTCGAGTGCCGACGGGTCCAGGGCCGGGGGCGGCGCCGAGTCGTGTCCGAACCCGGCGGCGCGTCGACCGTCGGGGAGGTCGTCGCGGTTCGTGCCCACGTAGGCGACGAGTTCGTCCGGACGGGCCAGGCCCTGGGGGCCGATCAGCCCCGCTTCCCGCCCGGGCAGGCGGTGGGCCAGTCCCGGCTCCCTGCCCAGCAGTTCACGCAGGCTCGGGGATACAAAGACCTCTCCAGGGCCGGGGATGGCCTTCAGGCCCGGAGGCGGCACCACGGCCGTCGGGCCCCGGGCCATGAAGACGCGGGTGAGGACGTGTGAGCCGTAGGGATCGGCCCGTTCCAGCCACAGGGGCAGGCCGGCAGTCGCCCCGGAGTGGGGGGAATCGGGCTGCCGAGCCGCCACACGGCCATCCTGGACCGCCAGGATGCCGGGAATCGTCAGCATGATCGCCAGACAGCACGCCCCCATCGAGCTGCCCAGCGTCATGAGCGCGAATCGCACGCGGTTGCCGCGACCGCTGCCGAACAGCAGTCGCAGCCCCAGCATGAGTTCTCTCACCGGGTCAACGCTCCCTGCAGGGTGAGCACCCCGTCGACCATGGTGTACCTGGTGTCCGCCCGGGCCGCGATGTCCGGATCATGCGTCACGAGTACGACGGCCGTGCCCTGGGAGCGGGCCAGCACGAGGAACTCATCCAGCACGGCTTGCGCGTTGACGCTGTCGAGGGCGCCGGTCGGCTCGTCGGCGAACACCACCGCCGGCCGGTGCACAAGGGCGCGGGCCACGGCGACTCGTTGGCACTGCCCGCCGGAGACCTGCGACGGGCGTCGCCCGCGCAGGTCTGCGAGACCGAGCCGGCCAAGTACCTCGCCTGCGGCGGCGAGCGCCTCCGCCTTCCGCTGTCCTGCCAGGCGCAGCGGCAGCGCGGCGTTTTCCTCCACGGTCAGTTCGGGAAGGAGCTCGCCGTACTGGAAGACGAAGCCGAACCGGTCGCGCCGCAGGGCACTCAGCTCACTGTCGTCGAGTTCACCCAGCGAGCGTCCCTCGAAGCGGATTTCACCACCCTGGACCGGCAGGACGCCTGCGAGGCAGTACAGCAGCGACGACTTCCCCGACCCGCTGGGACCGGTGATGGCGGCGATCTCACCTCGCCGGACCCCGATGTCGGCTCTCTTCACCACGTGCGAGGAGCCGTAGGCGAGCTCGATTCCCCGAGCTGCGAGCACTTCGTGCATCGTGAACCTGCTCAGTCCTTCTGCGGAGACGTCAGGTGCAGTTGGGCGGAGCAGAGTTCTCCTCTGATGGACCCCCGGTCCACGCACAGGGTGATGTAGGCGTCGTCCGTGTACCGCTGGGCTCCGTCCCAGTTGTAGTGGTGCAGGTCGACGGCCTTGCCCTGCTTTCCGTAGTAGCGGACCGGCGGATGGCCCTCGACGCGAACCGCCACGAACACGTTGTGCCCATCGCGCGGGGCCGCATCGACCAGCCGCCCGCTCCACTCGAACGAACCGTGGTTCTGTCCGGCCGGGTTGAACCGGTAGCGCCCCTTTTCGAAGGCAGCCGCTCGATCCACCGGTTTGAGGGACAACTTCTGCCACGACGAAGCGAACGCCGTCCCCGCACCCGCGAGAAAGACACCGGCCGCAACAAACCCCACCACTACCTTCTTCAACACGCACCTCTCCCAGAGCCCCGGTCACCCCAACGACAACCGGAGTTACAGAAAGTAGCGATCAAACTACGTGGCGAATCCTTCAGCCTCTTGATCACCATCAGATCAGGTGATCCAAAACAGGACACCGGCCGAAATCCGACGATCCCCCGCCGCACCTGGCGGTGGCCACCGACTGATGGCCGGGGGCCACAGAGGATCCCCGCAGTCCGAGCGGCCGTCGACGGCCATGATCAGGTCAGCCTCGGCGAGCAGGGACCTCAGGACGTGGACGAGGCCTTCGGACCTGCTCCCCGGGTGCCAGGTATCACCGACGTACAGGCCCGCATCGTGTTCACCGACGGCGGCCGCCGGAGACCCTCATCCTGCTCCCCGGGACCCGCAACTGCGCGGCGGTCAGCGACATCCTCCGGCTGGACAGACTCCTCGGCCGCCTCCTGGACGCCGACGGCCGGTCCGTCGGGGTGGTGCCGGCGGACCAGTGGGCGGAGCCGTCGGTGTGAAGGGGGGCGGCGGGGCGCGCGTGCCGGCGCTCGGGGCGGGAGAAATTGTCGCGAAATACGGCGAACATTTCCGCCGTGGCGCGCATCGAACCTGGTGTAGGGCACAAGAAGACGGCGCCGGACGCGGACGCGGCTCGCGGCGCAGAGTACGAGTGGAGCACCGTCATCGTGAACGAACACCGGAACACCACCGACCAGACCCTCGTCACCCGTTCCACGGCGAGGCGCCGCTCCGGCCGCAGGCTCGGCCGTGCGGTGCTCGCCGTGGCCGCCGTCGCCGGCCTGGGCCTCGCCTGGGCGGGCACCGCCTCGGCCGCGGGCACCAGCGGCGCGAGGACCACGCCGACCTGCTCGGCCTCCGCGCTCAAGGCCACGTTCGGCGAGCAGCTCGCCGGTGGCATGAACCACGAGGGGGTCGTGATCAGGCTGCGCAACCTCAGCGGCAGGACCTGTGTGCTGCGCGGCTACCCCGGTCTGGGCCTGGAGAACTCCCGGCACAAGGCCCTCACGTCCCACACGCACTGGGGTGACACCTGGTACGCCAAGGACCCGGGCCGCAAGACCCTCACCCTCAAGGACGGCGAGAGCGCCGAGGCCGTCGTCGCCTGGACGCACGCCAACACCAGTACCTCGGGCGCCGTGCGCGCCTCCTACCTGGAGATCACCCCGCCCGCCTCCACCCAGCACAAGACACTCGCCTTCCCCGAGTGGGTCGACCACGGCGACCTCTCCGTCACCGCGCTCGCCAAGCACATCACCGTCAACCACTGACAGGCGGAGAGCGGAGAGGGGCGGCACCCCCGCACAGGGTGCCGCCCCTCCTCTTGCGTGCCGGGCCCGCCGCCCATCGGTCTTGAGGGTCGGGGACGGACGGCGGACCCGGGGTTCGGCGGAGGCCGGTCGGGGCCGGCCTCTGCGGTTGGCGCGTCTCAGCGGTGGTCGCTGCCCTGTGACTCGGTCGCGGCGCGGCCGGCCTCCAGGCGGGCCACCGGGATCCGGAAGGGGCTGCAGGAGACGTAGTCGAGGCCCACCTGGTGGAAGAAGTGGACGGACTCGGGGTCGCCGCCGTGCTCGCCGCAGACGCCCAGCTTGAGGTCGGGGCGGGTGGCCCGGCCGGCCTTGGCGGCCGCCGCGACCAGGGAGCCGACGCCGTCGCGGTCGATGGTCTCGAAGGGGGAGACCCCGAAGATGCCCTTCTCCAGGTAGGCGGTGAAGAAGGAGGCCTCCACGTCGTCCCGGCTGAAGCCCCAGACGGTCTGCGTCAGGTCGTTGGTGCCGAAGGAGAAGAACTCCGCGGCCTCGGCGATCTGGCCCGCAGTCAGGGCGGCGCGCGGGAGCTCGATCATCGTGCCGATGGAGAGCTTCAGGTTCGTGCCGGTGGCCGCCTCGACCTCGGCGATGACCTGGTCGGCCTCCTCGCGGACGATCTCCAGCTCCTGGACCGTGCCGACCAGGGGGATCATGATCTCGGCGCGCGGGTCGCCCTTGGCGTTCTTGCGTTCGGCGGCCGCCTCGGCGATCGCGCGGACCTGCATGGTGAACAGGCCGGGGATGACCAGGCCCAGGCGTACGCCGCGCAGGCCCAGCATCGGGTTCTGCTCGTGCAGCCGGTGGACGGCCTGGAGGAGGCGGAGTTCGTTCTCGTGCGGCTCCTGGCGGGACTCGGCGAGGGCCACGCGGACCGAGAGTTCCGTGATGTCCGGGAGGAACTCGTGCAGCGGGGGGTCCAGGAGGCGGACCGTCACCGGGAGGCCGTCCATCGCCGAGAAGAGTTCGACGAAGTCCTTCTTCTGGAGGGGGAGCAGGGCGCGCAGGGACTCCTCGCGGTCCTCCTGGGTGTCCGCCAGGATCAGGCGTTCCACCAGTTCGCGGCGGTCGCCGAGGAACATGTGCTCGGTGCGGCACAGGCCGATGCCCTGGGCGCCGAAGCGGCGGGCGCGCAGGGCGTCCTCGGCGTTGTCGGCGTTGGCGCGCACGCGCAGCCGGCGCTTGCGGTCGGCGAAGGCCATGATGCGGTGGACGGCCTCGACCAGTTCGTCGGCGTCCTGGGCGCCCGCGTGCATCCGGCCCTCGAAGTACTCGACGACCGGGGACGGTACGACCGGGACCTCGCCCAGGTAGACCTTGCCGGAGGAGCCGTCGATGGAGATGACGTCGCCCTCCTCGACCACATGGCCGCCGGGGACGGTCATCCGGCGGCGCTTGGTGTCGACCTCGAGGTCCTCGGCGCCGCACACACACGTCTTGCCCATGCCGCGGGCGACGACGGCGGCGTGGGAGGTCTTGCCGCCGCGGGAGGTGAGGATGCCCTCCGCGGCGATCATGCCGTCGAGGTCGTCGGGGTTGGTCTCGCGGCGGACCAGGATGACCTTCTCGCCGGAGCGGGACCACTTGACGGCGGTGTAGGAGTCGAAGACCGCCTTGCCGACCGCGGCGCCGGGCGAGGCGGCGATGCCCCGGCCGACCTGCTGGGCCTTCGCCTGCTCGTCGAAGCGCGGGAACATCAGCTGGGCGAGCTGGGCGCCGGTGACGCGCTGGAGGGCCTCGGTCTCGTCGATCAGGCCCTGGTCGACCAGCTGGGTCGCGATCCGGAAGGCGGCGCCCGCCGTGCGCTTGCCGACGCGGGTCTGGAGCATCCACAGCTGACCGCGCTCGATCGTGAACTCGATGTCGCAGAGGTCCTTGTAGTGGTTCTCCAGCGTCTCCATGATCTGCATCAGCTGGTCGTACGACTTCTTGTCGATCCGCTCCAGCTCCGCGAGCGGGACCGTGTTGCGGATGCCCGCGACGACGTCCTCGCCCTGGGCGTTCTGGAGGTAGTCGCCGTAGACGCCCTGGTGGCCGGAGGCGGGGTCGCGGGTGAAGGCGACGCCGGTGCCGGAGTCGGGGCCCAGGTTGCCGAAGACCATCGAGCAGACGTTGACCGCGGTGCCGAGGTCGCCGGGGATGCGCTCCTGGCGGCGGTAGAGCTTGGCGCGGTCGGTGTTCCAGGAGTCGAAGACCGCGCGGATCGCGAGGTCCATCTGCTCGCGCGGGTCCTGCGGGAAGTCCCGGCCGGCCTCGGTCTTGACGATCCTCTTGAACCTGGTGACGAGCTTCTTGAGGTCGGCGGCCTCCAGGTCCGTGTCGACGGTGACCTTCTTGGCCTCCTTCGCCGCGTCCAGGGCCTCCTCGAAGAGCTCGCCGTCGACGCCGAGGACGGTCTTGCCGAACATCTGGACGAGGCGGCGGTAGGAGTCCCACGCGAAGCGGTCGTCGCCGGCCTGCTTGGCCAGGCCCTGCACGGACTTGTCGGAGAGGCCGATGTTCAGGACCGTGTCCATCATGCCGGGCATGGAGAACTTTGCTCCGGAGCGGACCGACACCAGGAGGGGGTTGTCGGCCTGGCCGAGCTTCTTGCCCATCCGCTGTTCCAGCGCGTCGAGGTGCGCACTCACCTCGTCACGCAGTGCCGCCGGTTCCTCGCCGCTGTCGAGGTAGACCTTGCACGCGTCGGTCGTGATGGTGAAGCCGGGGGGAACGGGGAGCCCCAGGTTGGTCATCTCGGCGAGGTTCGCGCCCTTGCCACCCAGGAGGTCCTTGAGGTCCTTGTTTCCCTCGGTGAAGTCGTAGACGAGCTTCGCTACGTGGGGTTCTTTGTTTTCCGACACGGGTCTCGACTCCCTCGAGGACGCGGTGGCTGCCCTGACGGCGAGGAACATACCCAGATCGAAGGCGCCTGGGTACGTCTACTTGCGTGTCATGCGCCCGTAACCAGTCGTCCGCCACCGGATCGAAAGTCAAAGCTTGGCAAGCGGTGACACGGTTGTGTTTTCACTTCTTGAACACAAGAACGCTCAGCACGGCACTTTACCGCTCATGTGAGCGGTCATACCGCACACCTGATTTCGATCGATGAACGATCAAGGGGTGGCACCCAGTGCCACCCCTTGGAGAAGTGCAGTCGCCCATGATCCGCTCATCTGAGCGCAACCCTTATCAAGGGTGGCGAGAATCACGCTCCCACAGACGCGCGGATTTCACCATGCGGACGCGGATCCGGACGCCGCGACCAGCCGGAAACCGGCCCGTCACACGCCCAGCGACAGCAGCCGCTGCTCCGCCCGCTCCGGCGCGTACAGATGCTCCACGACCAGCGCTCCGGCGCCGATCAGCCCCGCCCGCTCCCCCAGCCGCGAGGTGACGACGTCCAGGTGAGCGGTGGAGCGGGGCAGCGCCCGCTGGTAGAGCAGTTCGCGTACGCCGGTGAGGAACGGGGTGCCCGCCAGGTCCCCGGCGATCATCAGCACGCCGGGGTTGAGGAGGGTGACGACCGTCGCCAGCACGTCCCCGACGCTGCGGCCGGCGTCCCGCGCCAGGGCGGCCGCCTCCGGATGGCCCGAGGCGAGCAGATCGCGCACATCTGAGCCGGACGCCGCCGGAACCCCGGCCTCCGCCAGCCTCCGGGCCACGGCGCCGCCGCTCGCGACGGCGGCGAGGCAGCCGTAGGAACCGCAGCGGCACTGCGCCTCCGCGCCCACCCGGATATGACCGATGTCCCCGGCGCCGCCGTCGATGCCCCGGTAGATCGTGCCGTCGACCACGACCCCGGCGCCGATACCGGTCGAGACCTTCACCAGGACGAACGCCGAGCAGTCCGGGTATCCGGTGCGCTGCTCGCCGTACGCCATCAGGTTCGCGTCGTTGTCCACCAGGACCGGCACGGCCGGCGCGCCCGTGTGCTCCGTGAAGGCCCGGGCCGTGCGGCCCCTTATGTCGTAGCCGTCCCAGCCCGGCATGATCGGCGGCTGGACGACCCGGCCGGTGTCCGTGTCGACCGGTCCCGGTACCGCGAGGCCGATCCCGCACACCTCCGTGGCTCGGTGGCCGGCCTTCTCCAGCAACTCGGCGAACCAGCGGCCGAGTTCGGCGAGCACGGCCTCCGGGCCGTCCTGGATGACCGCCGTGCCGGAGTGCTCGGCGAGGATCTCCCCGGTCAGGGACAGTACGGCGGCCCGGGCATGGCGGGTCTCCAGGTCGGCGGCGAGGACCACCGCGTGGGAGTCGTCGAACTCCAGGGTGATGGACGGGCGGCCGCCCAGCGGGGAGTCGACCGGGCCGCCCGCGCCCTCGCGCAGCCAGCCCGCGCGGAACAGCCGGTCCAGCCGGAGGCCGACGGTCGCCCGGGAGAGTCCGGTGGCCTGCTGGAGGGCGCCGCGCGTCACGGCCCGGCCGCTGCGGACCAGTTCGAGCAGGTCGCCGGCGCTGGCCGGCCCGCCGCCCTTCCCTGTCCCACCGGCCCTGCCGGTCCTGCCGGGACGTCCGGTCATGCGCACCCCCTTGTGTTTCTCAAGCTTGCATTACATATTGAGTTTTGCGTGTTAAATAGACGTAACCCTACGGTAGCCACTGCCGAACCCGGCCGGCCGAACGTCTTCGGGGAGTCCCGAGTGGATCGCACTGCCCAGCTCACCACCCCTGCACTCGATCGCGGGATTGCATACGATCCACCGCCCCTGTCCCCGACCGGGCCGGGGTCCCTGCACGTCAGGGCCGCACGGGTGCTCGACGGCAACTGGACCGGCGCTTCGACCGTGCCCTCCCGGAACCTGTATCCGCACCAGTGGTCGTGGGACTCGGCGTTCATCGCGATCGGGCTGCGGCACCTCTCGCCGCTGCGCGCACAGACGGAGCTGGAGACGCTGCTGGCCGCCCAGTGGGCCGACGGGCGGATCCCGCACATCGTGTTCAACCCCTCCGTGCCCCTCGACGCGTACTTCCCGAGCCCCGACTTCTGGCGCTCCTCGACCGCGGGGCGCGCTGCGGGCGCCCCGCGCACCGTACAGACCTCCGGGATCGTGCAGCCACCGGTGCACGCGCTGGCCGCCTGGCTGGTGCACCTCGCCGACCCGGGCCTGTCCCGGGCGCGCGGCTTCCTGGCCGGCGTCTACCCGCGCCTGGCCGCCTGGCACCGCTATCTGCTGCACCGGCGGGACCTGGGCGGCGGCGGGCTGGCGTCCGTCGTCCACCCCTGGGAACAGGGTATGGACAACAGCCCCTGCTGGGACGCCCCGCTGGCCCGGGTCGCGCCCGCCCCGGCCCGTTCCTTCCGCCGCGCCGACCTGGAGCACGGCGCCGCCGAGGACCGGCCGACGGATCTGGACTACGGGCGGTACGTGCGGCTGGCCGCCGACTACCGGGACGCCGAGTACGCCGACCGCAAGCGCGAGTTCGCCGTCGAGGACCCCGCGTTCAACGCGCTGCTCATCGCCTCCGAGCATGCCCTCGCCCGTATCGCACGGGAGTTGGGGGCGACCGGCACGGCCCGGCACGCGCGGGCACAGCGGCTGACGGCGGCGCTGGTGGACCGGCTCTGGGACCCGGAGAGGGAGATCTTCCTCTGCCGGGACCTGCGGGCCGGCGGGAGCGGCACGGACGGTGCGAGCGGTGCGAGCGGCACGGACGTCGCGGACGGCACAGGCGGCACGGGCGGCACAGGCGGCACGGGCGGCGGGCTGATTCCCGAGCGCGGGGTGTCCGGGCTGGTCCCGCTGCTGCTCCCGGAGCTGCCGCGCGAGATCGCCGCCGCGCTCGTCCGCACGCTGAGCGGCCCGCACTTCGGCACCGGCACCCTCCTGGTCCCCAGCTACGACCTGCTCGGCGAGGCCTTCGACCCGCACCGCTACTGGCGCGGCCCGGCCTGGTTCAACACCGGCTGGCTGCTGGAGCGGGGGCTGCGCGAGCACGGCGAGCGGGAGCGGGCGGACGCGCTCGCCGAGGCGGTCCTGCGGACGGCCGACGCGAGCGGGTTCGCCGAGTACGTCGACCCGTACACCGGCGAGGCGTGCGGCGCGACCGGGTTCAGCTGGACGGCCGCCCTCGCGCTCGATCTGCACCACCGGCAACGGGCGCCGCATGACGAGCGTCAAAATCTGGACAAGAGCTGACAAAACGAGGTGTCTTCGGTGGACACCGCACGTTCGACCTGAAGGACAAAGGAGGGGACCGGGGATGACGGACCGGCATCATCTGCTCGTGCACGGCGCGACGTTCGCCGCCGTGGACGACCGCGGCGACATCAGCGGCGTGCGGGGCGGGGGCTCCCCGGACGGCTTATTCGTACGGGACGCCCGCCACCTCAGCCGCTGGCAGCTGACCGTCGACGGGGCACTGCCCGAGGTGCTCACACCGGTCGGCGACGGGGACGGCACCCGCTGCGTCCTGGTCCCGCGCGGCGGCCGCCAGGAACCGCCCGCGCACACGCTCTTCCGTGAACAGGCCGTCGGTGACGGCTCGTTCGTCGAGTCCCTGCGGGTCACCAGCAACCGCCCGGTGCCCACCACGATCCGCCTCGCGATCACCGCCGACGCGGACTTCACCGACCAGTTCGAACTCCGCGCCGACCACCGCACCTACACCAAGTCCGGTGCCGTCCGCTCCCGCCAGGTCCTCGACGACGGACTGGAGTTCAGCTACCGCCGGGGCGAATGGCGATCCGTCACGACGATCACCGCCGAGCCCGCGCCGGACGGCGTGGAGGAGACCGGGACCGGCGCCCGGCGGATGGTCTGGACGCTGGAACTCGCCCCGCACGGCACGACCGAGCTGGTCGTCCGGGTGATCGGCCGCCCGCACGGCGACCGGCGGGCGCTGCGCGTACCGCGCGACCCGGCCGCGCTCAACGAACAACTCCTGGCCCTGGAAGGAGAGTTCGTGGAAGGCGTGGCCTTCCCGACCGGCTGGCCGGAGCTGGCGGCGGCCTGCGCCCGCGGCCTCGCCGACCTCGCCACCCTCCAGGTGCCGGCCACCGGCCCGGACGGCGAGGAGCTCAAGGTCCCGGCGGCGGGCGCCCCCTGGTTCCTCACCCTGCTCGGCCGCGACGCCCTCCTCACCTCCCTCTTCGCCCTCCCCTACCGCCCCCGGCTGGCCGCCGCCACCCTCCCCGCGCTCGCCGCCACCCAGGCGACCGAGGCCGGCGCGCACTCCGTGGCCCAGCCCGGGAAGATCGTCCACGAGGTACGGCACGGGGAACTGGCCCACTTCGGGCAGGTGCCGTACGGCCGTTACTACGGATCCGTCGACGCCACCCCGCTGTTCCTGATCCTGCTGGGCACGTACGTGGAGCAGACCGGGGACGTGGAGCTGGCCCGGCGGCTGGAGCGCAACGCCCGGGCGGCCGTCGGCTGGATGCTGGACCACGGCGGGCTGACCTCGCGCGGCTATCTCGTCTACCGCGCGGACAAGGGCGGCCTCGCCAACCAGAACTGGAAGGACTCCCCCGGCGCGATCTGCTCCGCCGACGGCAGCCGGCCGATGGGCACCGTGATGGCGGCGGGGGCGCAGGGGTACGCGTACGACGCGTTGCGCCGGACGGCGTGGGTGGCGCGGACGGTGTGGGCCGACGAGACGTACGCCGCGCTCCTGGAGCAGGCCGCCGCAGATCTGCGGGACCGGTTCCAGCGGGACTTCTGGATGCACGAGTCCTCCTTCCCGGCGCTGGCCCTCGACGGGGAGGGCCGGCCGGTCGACGCGCTCGCCTCGGACGCGGGGCACCTGCTGTGGTCCGGGCTGCTGGACAAGGAGTACGGGGAGGTGGTGGGCCGGCGGTTGCTGGAGCCGGACTTCTTCTCGGGGTGGGGGGTGCGGACGCTGGCCGCGGGGCAGGCGGCGTACCACCCGCTGTCGTACCACCGGGGATCGGTGTGGCCGCACGACAACGCGCTGATCGCGCTGGGGCTGGCGCGGTACGGGCTGCACGACGAGGCGCGGGCGGTGGCGCACGGGCTGGTGGACGCGGCCACGGCGGGCGGGCACCGGTTGCCGGAGGTGCTGGCCGGGTACGGCAGGGACACGCATCCGGAGCCGGTGCCGTATCCGCATGCGTGTGTGCGGGAATCGCGGTCGGCGGCGGCGCCGTTGGCGTTGCTGACTGCGGTGGGGGGTGCGTAGGGGGGTCGTGTGTAGGCTGCGGGCCGGTGGGGGCTGGTCGCGCCCCGCGGCGGAGCCGCATATCGGCACAGCCCCGCGCCCCTTCAGGGCGCGTTGACTGGGCGTTTGCCGGGTATTTGCCGTTGGCCCTGAACAGGGGACTTGGGCAAACCGTACGGGAAGTCGGCGGGCCCAGGCCTCCCCAGCGTTGGTCCGCCGCCTCCGTTCTACGGGTCTCGCACGGAAGGACCTCCGGGTTGTCTCAGCACACGAGCATTCGCCAGCCATCGGACACACCGTCCGGGCCGTCCGAGCGCGAAGCCCCGCCGGAGGAGTCCGAGGTGCTGAGGTCCGAGCGGGAAGCGGCTTCCGGTGCGGCCGGAAGTCCTGCGGCCGGGGACGAGTCGAGCGACGCCGCGTCCGAGGCCGAGGCCACTCCTGAGGCCGAACCCGAGTCCATAGCCACCGGCGAGGCCGACGCCGCTTCCGAGGCCGAAGCCGAAGCCGCCTCCGAGGCGGACCCCGAGACCCAGGCCGAGGCCGACTCCGGATCCGAGGCCGAAGCCGAAGCCACCTCCGAGACGGACCCCGAGACCCAGGCCGGGACGGATGCTGAGGCCCAGGCCGGGAGCGGCCCCGGGGCCGTCGCTGAAGTCGGGGCGGAACCCGAGGCCGCAGACGCCCCCGCCGCCACCGGAAGCTCCGGCGAACCGGCCCCCGCCCCCGACACCCCCCGCCCCCGTCGCCGGGGTTGGGCCGCCTGGAGTGGGCGGGTTCGGGAGCGGCGGGAGGGGTGGGGGGAGGCGCATCCCGGGGCTGCCACGGCGCTGTCGGTCGGTGTCAACGTGCTCTGCGCGGCGCTCGTGATCGGGGCGCTGGTGATGCCGAACACCGTGGTCGCGCTGGGGCCCGCGAAGTTCGTGCGGCTGCCGTCCGAGGGGATCATCGCGGCGGCCGTCGCGCTGGCGCTGCCCCGGCGGCCCCGGATCGTGCTGGCCGCGGTGTTCGGTGTGGTGCTGGGCGCGCTGACCCTGGTCAACGCGCTCGACATGGGGTTCAAGCAGTACCTGGGCCGGAGCTTCAACGCCATCCTGGACTGGAGCCTGCTCGCCGACGCGGAGTCGTATCTGGAGGACACGCTGGGCCGGACGGCCACCCTCGCCGTCGCCGTCGGTGCCGTCGTCCTCGTACTGGTGGTGTTCGTGCTGCTCGCCCTCGCCACGGTCCGGCTGAGCAATCTGCTCGCCCGGCATCCGGGGCGGGCCACCCGCGGCACGCTGATCGCCGGTGTCGTCTGGATCACCTGCTCCTCCTTCGGCGTCCAGCTCGCCGGCGGTGTGCCGCTCGCCGCCGACAGCACCGCGACCACGCTGGAGATCAAGGCCCGGCAGGTGAAGGACACCCTGCACGACGAGGCCGAGTTCCGGAAGGTCGCCAAGGTGGACGCCTTCGGGAACACCCCGCCCGACCAGCTGCTGACCAGCCTGCGCGGCAAGGACGTGGTCTTCACGTTCATCGAGAGCTACGGCCGCAGCGCCATCGAGGACCCGATCGAGGCACCCGGCGTCGACAGCACCCTCGCCGTGCGGACCGCGGCGCTCGCGAAGGCCGGCTTCCATGCGAAGAGCGGCTGGCTGACGTCGGCGACGTACGGCGGCAGCAGCTGGCTCGGCCACTCCACGACCATGTCGGGGCTGTGGGTCAGCAACCAGCAGCGCTACCGCACCGTGATGGCGAGCGACCACCTCTCCATCACCAAGGCGTTCCAGAAGACCGGTGACTTCGACACCGTCGGCGTGATGCCGGGTATCCAGAAGGGCTGGCCGGAGCAGAGCTACTACGGCCTCGACAAGGTCTACAACGCCTTCCAGCTCGGCTACAAGGGACCGAAGTTCAGCTGGTCCACGATGCCCGACCAGTACGCGCTGCAGCAGTTCCAGGACCGGGTGCACAGCAAGAAGCCGGCCGACGGCAAGTCCCGGATGTCGTTCGTGATCCTGACCTCCAGCCACCAGCCGTGGGCGCCGATCCCGAAGATGGTGCCGTGGGACCAGCTGGGCGACGGCTCGATCTTCGACGCCATCCAGAAGGCCGGCAACAAGGCGTCCGACGTCATCGCCGACACCACCAAGTCCCGCCAGGAGTACGGCAAGTCGGTCCAGTACTCGGTGACCGCGCTCACCGAGTGGCTGGAGCGCTACGGCAACGACGACACGGTGCTCGTCTTCCTCGGCGACCACCAGCCGATCGCCCGGGTCAGCGGCAACCACGCCAGCCGGGACGTGCCGATCTCGATCGTCGCCAAGGACCCGAAGGTCCTTGACGCGATCGACTCCTGGAACTGGACCGACGGGCTGCGCCCGGCACACGACGCGCCGGTGTGGAAGATGAGCGCCTTCCGCGACAAGTTCCTGACGGCGTACGGGTCGACTCCGCACCCGAAGACGAACTAGGGCTCCACCGGAAGTGCCGCGATCAGCCCGGCTGCGGCGCCGTCGTGGCTGGTCGCGCAGTTCCTCCCCCAGCCTTCGGCCGGGGGGACCCCCAGCGCCCCTTGCGGGGCGGGGCGTTCAGCCGCCGGAAGTGTCCAGTTCGGCCTCGTCGGTGATGCCCGCGCAGTCGTAGGGGTCCTTCAGCCAGCCGTCCGGCAGGACCACGCGGTTGTTGCCGGAGGTGCGGCCGCGGGGGCCGTCGGCGCCGGTGGGCCAGGGCTGGTCGAGGTCGAGTTCGTCGAGGCCGGCGCGGAGTTCGGCCAGGGACGAGGTGATGGCGAGGCGCCCCCGCATCTCGCTGCCGACCGCGAAGCCCTTCAGGTACCAGGCGACGTGCTTGCGGAAGTCGACGACGCCCTTGGACTCGTCGCCGATCCACTCGCCGAGCAGGGTGGCGTGCCGGACCATGATGTCGGCGACCTCGCGGAGGGCCGGCTTCAGGACGTCCTCGGGGCGGCCCTCGAAGGCGGCGACCAGGTCGGCGAAGAGCCAGGGCCGGCCGAGGCAGCCGCGGCCCACGACCACGCCGTCGCAGCCGGTCTCGCGGACCATGCGGAGCGCGTCCTCGGCCGACCAGATGTCGCCGTTGCCGAGGACGGGGATCTCCGGGACGTGTTCCTTGAGGCGGGCGATGGCCTCCCAGTCGGCGGTGCCGCCGTAGTGCTGGGCGGCGGTGCGGCCGTGCAGGGCGATCGCCGTGACGCCCTCCTCGACGGCGATCCGGCCGGCGTCGAGGTAGGTGATGTGGTCGTCGTCGATGCCCTTGCGCATCTTCATGGTGACGGGCAGGTCGCCGGCGCCGGCGACCGCCTCGCGGAGGATCGCGCGGAGCAGGTTGCGCTTGTAGGGGAGGGCGGAGCCGCCGCCCTTCCGCGTCACCTTGGGGACCGGGCAGCCGAAGTTCAGGTCGATGTGGTCGGCCAGGTCCTCGTCCGCGATCATGCGGACGGCCTTGCCGACGGTGGCCGGGTCGACGCCGTACAGCTGGATCGAGCGCGGCTTCTCGCTGGCGTCGAAGTGGACCAGCTGCATGGTCTTCTCGTTGCGTTCGACCAGCGCCCGGGTCGTGATCATCTCGCTGACGAACAGCCCCTTGCCGCCGCTGAACTCCCGGCACAGGGTCCGGAAGGGCGCGTTGGTGATCCCCGCCATGGGGGCGAGGACGACCGGCGGCAGGACCGTGTGCGGGCCGATCTGGAGGGGCGACTCGGGCGTGGGCATTGCCCCATTGTCGCGCATGCGCGGGGTGCGCCGGCTCGGGGCGCACAATGATCATGTATCGGTCATTAGTTAGCGGCACTATTAGTTAGACACACTATCGAAGCGGGCGTACGATGAGTGACATGCCCGAGCTCAGCCCCCGCCGCCGGATGCTCGTCCTCGCGATCTGCTGCATGAGTCTGCTGATCGTGAGCCTCGACACCACGGCGCTCAATGTCGGCCTGCCGTCCATGCAGCGCGAGCTGCACGCCTCGACGGCGGGCCTGCAGTGGACCATCGACGCCTACACCCTGGTGCTGGCCTCGCTGCTGATGCTCGCGGGCTCGACGGGCGACCGGGTCGGCCGCAAGAAGGTCTTCATGACCGGGCTGGTCGTCTTCTCGATCGGCTCGCTGCTGTGCTCCCTCGCGCCGAACCTGGAATCGCTGATCGCGTTCCGGATGGTGCAGGCGGTGGGCGGCTCGATGCTCAACCCCGTCGCCATGTCGATCATCACCAACACCTTCACCGAGCCGCGCGAGCGGGCCCGGGCGATCGGGGTGTGGGGTGCGGTGGTCGGCATATCCATGGCCGCCGGCCCGCTGGTCGGCGGCCTGCTGGTGGAGTCGGTCGGCTGGCGCGCGATCTTCTGGGTCAACATCCCGGTGGGCCTGGCGGCGGTCCTGCTGACGCTGCGCTTCGTGCCGGAGTCCCGGGCGCCGAAGGCCCGCCGGCCCGACCCGGTCGGCCAGGTGCTGGTCATCGCCCTGTTCGGCTCGCTGACGTACGCGATCATCGAGGCGCCGACCGCCGGGGCGGCCACCGTGCTGCCGTTCGCCGCGGTGGCCCTCGTCGCCCTGGCCGGACTGCTCTGGTACGAGCCCCGGCGCGACGAACCCCTCATCGACCTGCGCTTCTTCCGCTCGGCGCCGTTCAGCGGGGCCACCGTGATCGCGATCAGCGCGTTCGCGTCCCTGGGCGGCTTCCTCTTCCTGTCGACGCTCTACCTGCAGAACGTGCGCGGCCTGGACGCCCTGCACGCGGGCCTGTGGATGCTGCCGATGGCGGTCCCGATGTTCCTGTGCGCCCCGCTCGCCGGCCGCCTGGTCGCGAGCCGGGGTCCGCGGCTGCCGCTGGTGGTGGCCGGAGTGGCGATGACCGCGAGCGCCGTGCTGTTCGCGGCCTTCGAGGCGGAGACCTCCGACACCACCCTCTTCCTCGGCTATGTCGTGTTCGGCATCGGCTTCGGCTTCGTGAACGCCCCGATCACCAACACGGCGGTCTCCGGCATGCCGAGGTCCCAGGCGGGCGTCGCGGCCGCGGTCGCCTCCACCAGCAGGCAGCTGGGCCAGACCCTGGGCGTGGCGGTCATCGGCGCGGTGCTGGCCTCGGGCATCACCGGGTCGGCGTACCGCACGACCTTCGTGACCGCCGCCCGTCCCGGCTGGTGGATCCTCGCGGGCTGCGGGCTCGCCGTCCTCACCCTCGGCGCCCTGACGAACGGCCGCTGGGCCCGCACCACGGCCGACCGCGCGGCCCAGCGCCTGGAGTCGGCGGAGATCCGCCAGGTGGTGGGCGCCGGAGAGCCGGTCTAGGGCCTCGCGGCCGGGGCGACCCCCGTCAGCAGGACCTGATCATGCGCTGGTGACGGGTCCGCACCGCCCGGCGCAGCGCGCCCAGGGCCAGGGACTGCAGCAGGGCCGACACGACGATCATGGTGATGAAGAACCAGTTCGGCATGATCGCCGGGTCCCAGACCGTACGGCCCAGCGCCGCGACGGGCAGGAACGTGGGGAAGGTGACCAGCGGCGGCCAGAGCCAGGCGAAGTCGGGGTCCGGGTCCTGGACGAACAGGGAGTCGACGGTCGCCTTGGCGATGACGACGGCGACCAGGGTGAGATAGGCCGCCGACAGACGGTTGCCGACTGTCAGCCGTATCAGTGTGCGGACAAGACCTGGTCCCATCGGTCGCCCCCTGCGGTCGTGGTGTTCCGTCCCCTCCCCGCATGGTGGTTCGAACGGCCGTGCCCTGTCCTGAGTATCCGTACTCAACCGCGCCCGGCGGCCACCATCGCGTACAGCTGGTCCAGCCGCTGCCTCGACTCCTCGTCCGTCGGCACGTACGTGACCATCCGCGCCCCGGCCTCGGGGGTCAGCCACAGGTCCGTGTGGTCCAGGTTGAGGAGACCGACGTACGGGTTGAGGAACTGCTTGGTCCTGGTGCGGACGCCCACCACCTCGTACCGCTCCCAGTTGGCGCGGAACTCCGGGGACTCCGCCGTCAGCCGCTTGACCAGCATCTTCCAGGCCGGCTCGCCGAGATGGCCGGCCATGGAGGCGCGGAGCTTCGCGGCCATCAGACGGCGGGTCTCCTCCAGGTGCACAATGGAGCGCTGCCACTCCGGGTGGGTGTACACGAGGACCATGCAGTTGCGGTCCTCGGGCGGGACCGCGTCGAGGTCGCACAGCAGCCGGGCGTAGGTGCGGTTGTAGGCGAGGATGTCGTAGCGGCTGTTCTGCACACAGGCCGGGATCGGTTCCAGGGCCCGGAGCATCTCCTGCAGCGCCGGGGTGACGCCCGTGCAGCTCGCGGCCGGGGTCGGGTCGATGGCACCGGACAGCTGGAAGAGGTGGGCGCGTTCGCTGCCGTCGAGCATCAGGGTGCGGGCGAGGGCGTCCAGGACCTGGACGGAGACCTGGATGTCCCGGGCCTGTTCGAGCCAGGTGTACCAGGTGACCCCGACCGCGGAGAGCTGGGCGACCTCCTCGCGGCGCAGCCCCGGGGTGCGGCGGCGGGTGCCGCGCACCAGGCCCACCTGCTCCGGGGTGATCCGCTCCCGGCGGCTGCGCAGGAAGGCCGCCAGCTCGCTGCGGCGGATGCAGGCGTTGCGGGCCGCCGGTGCCGCCGCGGGAGCCGTGGCAGCCGTGGCAGCCGTGGGAGCCGTGGGAGCCGCCGCCGGGACCGCCGTCTCATGGGCCGAGGTCGTCATGGTTCCAGCCTGCCGCCTCGCGGATCCTGTTGCCAGGTACTTCTTCTACCAGGATGAACAGACTCTGGTACCAGGCTGAGCGGCACAGCAGGCTCGGTGTCATGACCGAAACCGTCACCCCTGCGACCGTACGGTCCCCGTCCGCGCCACCGGCGCTCGGCGGGCCCGGGCTCTTCACCGTCCTGCTGGCCGCGGCCCTGCCCCTCATCGACTTCTTCATCGTCAACATCGCCCTGCCCACCATCGGGACGGACCTGCACGCGGGCGAGGCCGTCCTGGAACTCGTCGTCGCCGGGTACGGCGTCGCCTACGCCGTGCTGCTGGTCCTCGGCGGCCGGCTCGGCGACCTGTTCGGGCGCCGCCGGCTCTTCCTCGGCGGCATGGCCGCCTTCGGACTGACCTCGCTGGCCTGCGGACTGGCGCCCGGCGCCTGGTCGCTGGTGGCCGCCCGGGTCGCCCAGGGCGCCTCGGCCGCCGCGATGCTCCCGCAGGTCCTCGCCACCATCCAGGCCGCCACCAGCGGCGGCCGCCGCGCGAAGGCCATGAGCCTGTACGGCGCCACCGCCGGCCTCTCCATGGTGGCCGGGCAGATACTCGGCGGGGTGCTGGTCGCCGCCGACATCGCGGGCACCGGCTGGCGCTCCGTGTTCCTCGTCAACGTGCCGGTCGTGCTCGTCGGGCTGCTGCTCGGCGCCCGGTTCGTGCCCGAGACGAGGTCGCAGCGGCCCGAACCCGTCGACGGGCCCGGCACCGTCCTGCTCGCCCTCTCCCTGCTCACCCTGCTCGCCCCGCTCACCGAGGGCCGGGCCGCGGGCTGGCCGCTGTGGACCTGGCTGTCGCTGGCCGCGTTCCCGGGCGTGGCCGTCGCCTTCTACGCCGTGGAGCGCCGCGCCGACCGGGCCGGGCGCACCCCGCTGGTCCCGCCGAGCCTGTTCGCACTCACCTCGCTGCGCCGGGGCCTGGCCTTGATGCTGCCGTTCTCCGTCGGCTTCAGCGGGTTCATGTTCGTGATCGCCGTGGCCCTGCAGAGCGGGGAGCACATGGACCCGGTCCCGGCCGGGCTGGCGCTCGCGCCGATGGCCGTCGTCTTCCTGTTCGTCTCGCTCGCCGGACCGCGGCTGATCGCCCGGTACGGCAGCCGGGTGGTGTCCGCCGGGTCGGTGCTCCAGGCGGTCGGCCTGGTCCTGGTCGTCCTCGCCGCCCGGCGGGACTGGCCGCACCTGGACTTCACCGCGCTGCTCCCCGGGGTCGCGATCGCGGGCGCCGGCCAGGCCCTCCAACTCCCGAACGTGCTGCGGCTGGTGATGTCGGAGGTACCGCCCGCGCGGGCCGGCGTCGGCAGCGGCGTCATGGTCACCACCCAGCAGTCCGCCCTCGCCCTCGGCGTCGCCACCCTGGGCACCCTGTTCCTCTCCCTGGTCCCCCACCAGGGCATGCGGGACGCCCTCGTCACCACCCTCCTGGTCCAACTGGGCCTGGTGGTACTGACCGGCCTCCTCAGCCTCCGCCTGCCCCGCACGGTCGGCTGAACCAGCACCAGCGCCCCAAAGGGGCGCGGGGAACTGCGCGACCAGCCACGACGGCGCCGCAGCCGAACAACAACCCGTCGTCCCGGCGCCACCAGCGGAGCTACCCGCCCAGCTCGAACCAGACGATCTTGCCGGTGCCCAGCCGGGTCGTGCCCCAGCGCCGCGCCAGCCGGTTCACCAGATAGAGACCGCGCCCGTGCTCCTCGTCGGGCGACGCCCGCCGCAGCCGGGGCAGTTGCGGCACGTCGTCGCCGACCTCGCAGCGCAGCACGTCCGTGCGCAGCAGCCGCAGGCTGATCGGGCGGGAGGCGTGCCGTACGGCGTTGGTGACGATCTCGCTGACCAGCAGCTCCGCAGTGTCGGTGAGGTCCTCCAGGCCCCAGCCGGCCAGGGCCTGCCGGGTGAACCGGCGGGCCCGGCCGGGCGCGGTGTCCTCCGGGTCCAGCGTCCAGTACGCCACATCGCTGGGCGCGATCCCGTCGAAGCGGGCGGCGAGCAGCGCGATGTCGTCGTCCCGGTCGCCCGGGCCGAGCATGTCGAGGACCTCGTCGCAGAGCGCTTCGAGCGGCGGCGGCCGGTCGGGGCCGGTCAGCTGGGCGGTGACGGCGAGCTTCTCGCGCAGCTGCTCGATGCCGGTCCACACGTCGCGCAGCCGGGACTCCACCAGGCCGTCGGTGTAGAGCAGCAGGGTCGCCCCGGCGGGCGCCTCCAGCTCCACCGCCTCGAAGTCGATGCCGCCGACGCCGATCGGGGCGCCCGGCGGCACCGAGAGGACCTCCGTCTTGCCGCCCGGGTGCAGCAGGATGGGCGGCGGATGACCGGCGTTGGCGACGGTGATGCGGTGCGAGACCGGGTCGTAGACGACGTACAGACAGGTCGCCATGCGGTCGGTGCCGAGTCGCTGGGCCTGTTCGTCGAGGTGGTGCAGGACCTCCTGCGGGGGCAGGTCGAGGCCCGCCAGGGTCACCGCGGTGGTGCGCAGCTGGCCCATGACGGCGGCCGAGGTCATGGAGTGCCCCATGACGTCGCCGACGACGAGGGCGACCCGGCTGCCGGGCAGCGGGATGGCGTCGTACCAGTCGCCGCCGACCCGGGCGGTCTCGGCGGCCGGGAGGTAGCGGAACGCCAGCCGGGCGCCGGTGGGCCGGGGCAGGGCCTGCGGCAGCATCGCGCGCTGCAGCCGGTCGGCGATGAAGGCCTCGCGGCTGTACAGCACGGCCTTGTCGACGCCGAGCGCGGTGTGGGTGGCCAGCTGGGCGGCGACCAGCAGGTCGGCGGGCTCGAACGCGGGGCGCTCCGGGCGGCGCAGGAAGACCACGGCGCCGGTGACCCGGCGGCGGCCGCGCAGCGGGGCGAGGATGGCGTGCGAACCGGCCCAGCCGTTCAACGCGCTGTCCTCGCCGACGAGTTCGCCGAGCGCGGCGCGGGTCGCCCGGTCGTCGGCGAACACCGGCCGGACCCCGCGCAGCACCTCGGCGAGCGCACCGCCGGGCACCACCTCGCTCCAGTCGCCCGCGTCCAGGTCGTCCTGCTCGTCGTCGACCGTCTCGGCCGGCCAGACCAGGCCCTCGGCGCCGGGGCCCTTCATCCGGTCGGTGCGGCGCAGCCGCAGCACGGCGGGCCCGGTGGGGCGTTCGTCACCGACCGGCAGCGGGTCGCGGAGGTAGACGAGGGCCGCGTCGGAGTACGTCGGTACGGCGGCCCGGCACAGGCCGAGGACGATCTCGTCGGTGTCGAAGCCGCGGGCGATCCGCCGGGTTGCGGCGCCGACGTACCGCAGCCGGTCCTCGTCCGGGGCCTTCGGCACGGCGGAGGCGACGGGATCCGCGGCGGTGTCCTCGCTCACGCCGAGCGCGGCCTGCGCGCACAGTGCGTCGGCGAGGGCGATGTCGTCCGCCACGAAGTCCTCCCGGTCCGGTCGCCGCAGGAACACCGCGAGGCCCACGACCGCGTCGGTCGCGCGCAGCGGCGCGAGCAGCACCCGGTCCCCCTGCGGCAGCCGGGGACCCTTCCCCAGCAGCTCACGGAGTGCCTTGTCGACGTCGACGTCGACGTCGTCCTCCGCGCCCCTGCCCCGCGTTCTGCCGCAGCGCAGGAACCCGGCCAGCACGCCGTCGGACGGCACCTGTGCCGTGGCCGGGGGAATCCCGCCCATGACACCGCCGAGTTCGGCCGGTGTCCCGTCCAGCAGCAGGGTCAGCGGCGCACCCCGGTCGGCCCGGCGGTCCGCGAGGTAGACGAACGCGCCGTCCGCGAGGTCCGGTACTGTCGACAGGCAGAGTTCCCTGACGACCTGGGCCGCGCCCTCGGCGCGCGCGATCCGGCGGCCGGAGACGGCCAGGAAACGTTGAGGATCCGGCAGCATCGCCTCTCCGTGCCGGTGGCCGCTTCACAAGGTCGCTCTCATCTTGAGCCAGGGTCAATTTTCTGTCCAGGGTTTCCGCCGGTACACCAAGTCCGGTTCCCGGTCCGACGGTTGGGTCGCGAAGGTCCAAATGCCTGCACAGCGGCCGCGATCGGACCCCCGGACACGGCTTGGCCAACTCGGTGTGAAGAAATCCCCGTTGATGTTGGTCTTGCTGCACACTCCTCCCGTCGACACGTGCCGAACGGCAGAACGGGCACATACTCCGGAGGCGTTATGTCACAGATCGACTCGAGCAAGGTGAGCCGGTGGGACCAGCACGGGCGGGAGCACACGGTTCGGGTGCAGCGCACCGGCATCCAGCGGACGATCAGGTGTGACACCTGCGGCTGGAAGCAGAGCGCGCAGTTCCTGCCGTGGCTGAAGGCGGAGGAGCACCTGGCCGAGGAGCACCAGGCCACCGTGGACCCCGCCGGGGCGCAGCCCTCGCGATGACTTTCCGCCGGGGCGGGAGTCGTACAGACGACCGCATCCGAGGGAAGGACGACCGATGACCGTGACCGCGCTCCGGGCGACCCTGCGCCGCCATGTCGAGGAGGGGACCGTTCCGGGGGCCGTCGGGCTCGTCGCCCGTGGTGCGGACGTCGAGGTGGTGGCCGTCGGCGACGTGGATGCCGAGGGGTCGGCGCCGATGGCCCGGGACTCGGTGTTCCGGATCGCGTCGATCACCAAGCCGATCACCGCGGCGGCGGTGCTGATGCTGGTGGACGAGGGCCGGATCGGGCTCGGCGACCCGGTCGAGAAGTGGCTGCCGGAGCTCGCGGAGCCGATGGTGGTGCGGACGCCCACGGGCCCCGTCGAGGACGTCGTGCCCGCGGACCGCCCGGTCACCGTCGAGGACCTGCTCAGCTTCCGGGCCGGCTGGGGCCTGGCCGCCGACTTCTCCCTGCCCGCCGTGCGGGCCCTGATCGCGGTGCAGCGGCACCACATCCCGTTCCGGGACTGGCCGGACCCGGACACCTGGCTGGGTCTGCTCGCCCGGGTGCCGATGCTGCACCAGCCGGGCGAGGCCTGGCTGTACGGCACCTCGTCCGCCCTCCAGGGCATCCTGGTCGCGCGGGCGTCGGGCCGTACGTTCCCCGACTTCCTCGCGGAACGGGTCTTCGAGCCGCTGGGCATGCGGGACACGGCGTTCGAGGTGCCGGCGTCGAAGCGGCACCGCTTCACCTCGTCCTACCACCCGGCCGAGGACGGCACCCTGCGGCTGTCGGACACCCCGGACGGGGGCTGGAGCGGGCCGCCGCGCTTCCCCTCGGGCGGCGGGGGCCTGGTCTCCACGGCCGACGACTGGCTGGCGTTCGCCCGGCTGCTCCTGAACGCCGGGGCCGCCCCGGACGGCCGCCGGCTGCTGACCCCCACCTCGGTCAGCCGGATGACCACCAACCACCTCACGGCGGCCCAGCGCGACGACGCCGCCCTCTTCCTGGAGGGCCAGGGCTGGGGGTACGGCGGCCAGGTCGACGTGACCCCGGCCGACCCCTGGAACGTCCCGGGCCGGTACGGCTGGGTCGGCGGCACCGGCACCACCGCGCATCTGGTCCCCGCCACCGGCACGGTCACGGTCCTGATGACCCAGGCGGCGATGACCGGCCCGACGCCCACCCCGCTGATGCGGGACTTCTGGCGGGTCACGGCCTAGCCCGCCCCGCTACGCCGTTCGGGTGACACGGGACAGGGCGAATCGCGAGGTCAGCGCATATGTCGCGACCTGCGGACTTTACGGATTCAAAGGGCGGTCCGCGCTCCTCGCGGAACCGCCCGGACGGCCGTTCGGGTCGCCGCCCGGCGCGACCCGGCCAAGCCTGGATGAGTCCTCGTCCCCTTCGACAGGAGCTCTGCCATGCACCGCACCCACCGCCACCCGGCGTCCCGCGCCCTCGCCGCCGGTGCCCTCTCGCTGGCCCTGCTGTCGGCCGGCAGCGCCGGCGCCTTCGCCACGGAGGCCAAGCCGAAGCCGAGCCCGTCCCCGTCCGCGTCCGCCATGGCCTCGATCACCATCAAGCCGAGCACGACCTCGGTCAACGCCGGTGGCTCGGTGACCTTCACCGGCCGCACCCAGGGGCTGAAGGTCGGCTGGCCGCTGGTGCTCCAGCACCAGAAGGCCGGCAAGTGGGTCCCGCTCAAGGCGACCACGAAGACCAAGAACGGCAGCTCCTACTCGCTGACCGCCAAGCTCAACACCGTGGGCAACGAGCACCTGCGGGTCTCGGCGGTCGGCAAGAAGGTCTACTCCCCGGCCGTGACGGTCAACGTGACCTGAGACCGCGCACCAGCAGTTCCACCAGCGAGGCGAAGTCCGCCTCGGCCTCCGGCCGCTCCCACTCCCGCGCGTAGCCCGGGTCGTGGAAGCGGCCGGTCGCGTGGAAGACGGCACGGGCCGCGGCGGCGGGGTCGGCGACGGTGAACGCGCCCGTGCCGACCCCGTCCCGGACGATCTCGGTGAGCTGTCCGGTCAGGTCGGCGATGTGGCCGCCCACCGCGGGGCCGTTCTCGTCGACCAGCACCATGTAGGTGGCGAACAGCTCCGGGTCGGCGCCCGCCTTGCGGCGCTTCGCCTCGAACAGGGCCCGCAGCCAGTCGCGCAGCCGGGTCTCGGGGTCCCGGTCCTCGGCGACGATGCCGGACAGCGCGGCCGAGGTGCGGTCCAGCCACCGCTTGGTCACCGCCTCGCGCAGCGCCGCCTTGGTCCGGAAGTGCCGGTAGACACTGCCGTGGCTGACGCCGAGCGCGCGGGCCACGTCCACCACGGTGGCCTTCGCCGGGCCGTGCCGGCGCAGCACTTCCTCGGTCGCCTCCAGGATGCGCTCGGCGGTCAGGACCGGGGTCGGGGTCGGGGTCGGGGACGTCGCTGCCATGGCCTAGACGGTACCCGGCAGCGCGATCAGCGTTCGCTGTCGAGCATGGCCATCTGCGCGGGGGCGTACCGCTCGCCGGCCGCCGCGTCCGCCGGTACGGCGGCCTCGATGGCGGCGAGGTCGGCCGCGTCCAGGGTCACGTCCAGGGCGCCCAGCGCCTCGCCGAGCCGCTCGCGGGTGCGGGCGCCGACCAACGGCACGATGTCTGTGTTGTGCCGCGGGCCCTGGGACAGCACCCAGGCGATGGCGATCTGGGCCACGGAGACGCCCTTCTGCTCGGCGATCTTGCGCAGGGACTCGACCAGCGTGAGGTTGTGCTGGAGATTGTCGCCCTGGAACCGGGGCGAGTGGGCGCGGAAGTCGTTCGCGGCGAACCCCTGGCCGGGCGTGACATGGCCGGAGATCAGCCCGCGGGACAGCACACCGTACGCGGTGACGGCGATGCCCAGTTCGCGAAGGGTGGGCAGGATCTCCCGCTCGGGGCCGCGGGAGATGAGCGCGTACTCGATCTGGAGGTCGGCGATCGGGGCGGTGGCGGCGGCCCGGCGGATGGTGTCGGCGCCGACCTCGCTCAGGCCGATGTGGCGGACGTATCCCTGCTCGACGAGTTCCGCGATGGCACCGACGGTCTCCTCGATCGGCACGTTCGGGTCGAGGCGGGCGGGGCGGTAGACGTCGATGTGGTCGACGCCGAGGCGCTGGAGGGAGTAGGCGGCCCAGGTCTTCACGGCGGCCGGGCGGGCGTCGTAGCCGTGCCATGCGCCGTCCGGGCCGCGTTGGGCGCCGAACTTCACGCTGATCAGCGCGTTCTCACGGAGGGCGGCCGGGGCGGTACGCAGGGCCTCGGCGATCAGCAGTTCGTTGTGGCCCATGCCGTAGAAGTCGCCGGTGTCGAGCAGGGTCACGCCGGCTTCCAGCGCGGCATGGATGGTGGCGACGGACTCGGCGCGGTCCGCCTCGCCGTACATCCCGGACATGCCCATGCAGCCGAGGCCGAGGGCGGAGACCTGGGGGCCGGTGGATCCGAGGGAATGGGTGTGCATCGTCATGGCTCCACCCTGGCATGACAGCTGACAGATTTCAATATCTGTCATTCCATAGTCGTCACGCCCGGTCGTCACACCCAGTCGTCACACCCTTCACGGAATGGTCCAGACCTATTGACGGGAGGTCTGGACCACGAGCACTGTCATGCCTACGACACCTCACCGCACCCCCACCGGGAGGACCGCTCATGCTCCGCCGTACGCTGCGCCTGCTCGCCGCCGGTCTCACGACGGCCGTACTGGCCCCGCTCGCGATCGCCACCGCGCCCACCGCCTCGGCCGCCGACACCTGCGCGGTCAAGTCCCGTCCCGCCGGCAAGGTCCTGCAGGGCTACTGGGAGAACTGGGACGGCTCGGCCAACGGCGTCCATCCGCCCTTCGGCTGGACCCCGATCACCGACTCCCGGATCGCCGCCCACGGCTACAACGTGATCAACGCGGCCTTCCCGGTCATCCGCTCCGACGGCACCGCGCTGTGGGAGGACGGCATGGACGCGGGCGTGAAGGTGGCGACGCCCGCCGAGATGTGCGCGGCGAAGGCGGCCGGCCAGACGATCCTGCTGTCGATCGGCGGCGCGACGGCCGGCATCGACCTCGGCTCGGCCACCGTGGCGGACCGGTTCGTCGCGACGATCGTGCCGATCCTGCAGAAGTACAACTTCGACGGCATCGACATCGACATCGAGACCGGCCTGGTGGGCAGCGGGTCCATCACCCAGCTCTCCGCCTCCCAGGCCAACCTGGTCCGCATCATCGACGGGATCCTGGCCCGGATGCCGTCCGGCTTCGGCCTCACGATGGCACCGGAGACGGCGTACGTCACCGGGGGAAGCATCACCTACGGCTCGATCTGGGGCGCCTACCTGCCGATCGTCAAGAAGTACGCCGACAACGGCCGACTGTGGTGGCTCAACATGCAGTACTACAACGGCAGCATGTACGGCTGCTCGGGCGACTCCTACGCGGCGGGCACGGTCGCCGGTTTCACCGCGCAGACCGACTGCCTCAACAAGGGCCTGGTCGTGCAGGGTACGACGATCAAGGTGCCGTACGACAAGCAGGTCCCGGGCCTGCCCGCCCAGTCCGGCGCGGGCGGCGGCTACCTGTCACCGTCCCTGGTCTCCCAGGCCTGGAACCACTACGGCACCTCCCTCAAGGGCCTGATGACCTGGTCGGTCAACTGGGACGGCTCGAAGAACTGGACCTTCGGCGACAACGTGAAGGCGCTGCAGCGCCGTTGAGCCCGGGCGGCCGGCCCCGGACCGCCGGGGCGGGGTACGCGGGACCAGCAAGGGGGGACCGTCCCCGCCCTCCGTTCGACAGACCCCGCCCCGGCTCCGAGAATGGAGATGTCGGCGAGCAGTCTCCCCGGCGGCGCCTGCCGCCGGCCGGCCGTGCGCACTCCGCGCCGCCCGAGGGGACCGCCATGACGCTCCGCATCGCCACGTTCAACGCCGAGAACCTGTTCCGCCGGGCCACGGTCTTCGACCTGGCGGACGCGGCTCTGCGCAAGCAAGTCCTCGACGAGTTCGCCGAGTTGGTCTCCCTTCTCGACCACCCCGTCTACTCCGACGGGGACAAGCACCGGATCGCCGAGCTGATCGAGAAGTACAAGGCCTACGACCTGGACCCGGAGAACCCGCCGCCGATCTACGTCAACCAGACCCGGGGCGGCACCGCCCAGCTCTTCAGGAAGAGCGGGCCCGACGCCGACCCGGTCATCACCGTCACCGCCAAGGGCCGCCCGCACTGGGCCGGTTGGGCCGAGCTGGTGCAGGACGACGTCGACCTGGACGTCGTGAAGAACACCGGCCGGGTGGTCACCGAGATCAACGCCGACGTGCTGCTGATGGTCGAGGTGGAGGACCGGCTCTCGCTGGACCGCTTCAACACCCAGATCCTGGGCGGGCTGCTGCACAAGCGCCCCTACCCGTTCAACCTGCTGATCGACGGCAACGACAGCCGCGGCATCGACGTCGGGATCCTCAGCCGGCTGCCGATCAGGTCGGTACGGTCGCACATCGCCGACAAGGACGCGCACGGGCAGCCGGTGTTCAGCCGGGACTGCCCGGAGTACGAGATCGATCTCGACGGGTCCCCGCTGTGGATCCTCGGCAACCACTTCAAGAGCAAGCGCGGCGGCGGACTCGCCCGGCGCAAGGCCCAGGCGGAGCGGGTCACGGAGATCTACGAGGCCGCGCTGGAGCGTTCCCCGCACGTCCTGGTCGCCGGCGACCTCAACGACTCCCCCGACAGCGAGCCGGTGCGGCTGCTGCTGGACACCGGGCTGCGGGACGTGATGAGCCACCCCGGCTACGCGGGCGACCCCGGCACGTACGGCACCGGGCACACGCTCAGCCAGAAGATCGACTATCTGCTGCTGTCGCCGGAGCTGTGGGGGCTGGTGCGGCACGTGGACGTGGAGCGGCGCGGGGTGTGGGCGCCGAGGACGTTCAAGTCGTTCGACACGGTGACGTCGAAGGCGAACGAGGCGTCCGACCACGGGGCGCTCTTCGCCGACCTGGACCTGTGAACAAGGGCCGGTGAACACGGCGGTGCCGGGTCCCCGGCGGGGACCCGGCACCGGTACCGCAGGCTTCAGCTGCCGATCAGACGGCCCGCGAGGTAGCCCTCGATCTGGTCGAGCGACACCCGCTCCTGCTTCATCGAGTCACGCTCGCGCACCGTGACGGCGTTGTCCTCGAGCGTGTCGAAGTCGACGGTGACGCAGTACGGCGTGCCGATCTCGTCCTGACGGCGGTAGCGGCGGCCGATGGCGCCGGCGTCGTCGAACTCGATGTTCCAGTTCTGCCGCAGCGCCTGGGCGAGGCCCTTGGCCTTCGGGGACAGCTCGGGGTTGCGGGACAGCGGCAGGACCGCGACCTTCACCGGGGCGAGGCGGTGGTCCAGGCGGAGCACCGTGCGCTTCTCCAGCTTGCCCTTGGCGTTCGGCGCCTCGTCCTCGACGTAGGCGTCGAGCAGGAACGCCAGCATCGCGCGGCCGACACCGGCCGCCGGCTCGATGACGTACGGCGTCCAGCGCTCCCCGGCCTCCTGGTCGAAGTAGGAGAGGTCCTGGCCGGAGGCCTTCGAGTGCGCACCGAGGTCGTAGTCGGTGCGGTTGGCGACGCCCTCCAGCTCGCCCCACTCGTTGCCGCCGAACTGGAAGCGGTACTCGATGTCGGCGGTGCGCTTGGAGTAGTGGGAGAGCTTCTCCTTCGGGTGGTCGTACCACCGCATGTTCTCTTCACGCAGGCCCAGGCCGGTGTACCAGTTCCAGCGCTGCTCCATCCAGTACTCCTGCCACTTCTCGTCCTCGCCCGGCTTGACGAAGAACTCCATCTCCATCTGCTCGAACTCGCGGGTGCGGAAGATGAAGTTGCCGGGCGTGATCTCGTTGCGGAAGGACTTGCCCATCTGCGCGATGCCGAACGGCGGCTTGCGGCGCGAGGTGGTCTGCACCTGGGCGAAGTTGGTGAAGATGCCCTGGGCGGTCTCCGGGCGCAGGTAGGCGACGGAGCCGCTGTCCTGGGTGGGGCCGAGGTGGGTGGAGAGCAGACCCGAGAACTGCTTGGGCTCGGTGAACTGGCCCTTGTTGCCGCAGTTCGGGCAGTTCACGTCCGCGAGGCCGTTCTCCGGGAGGCGGTTGTGCTTGGCCTCGTAGGCCTCCTCCAGGTGGTCCGCGCGGAACCGCTTGTGGCAGGCGGTGCACTCGGTCAGCGGGTCCGTGAAAGTGGCGACGTGACCGGAGGCCACCCAGACCTCGGGGGCCAGGATGACGGACGAGTCGATGCCGACCACGTCCTCGCGCGACGTCACCATGTAGCGCCACCACTGGCGCTTCAGGTTCTCCTTGAGCTCGACACCCAGCGGCCCGTAGTCCCAGGCGGCCTTCTGGCCTCCGTAGATCTCACTGCACGGGAATACGAAGCCACGGCGCTTGCTCAGGCTGACGATGGTGTCGATCTTGTCGGCGGCCACGGTGCTCTCTTCATTACGACGACGGGCGACGAAGCGAGAATGCTTCAGAGCGAATGCTTCAGCGTACCGGCGGGGCCTCCCCCTCAACCAAATCGGATCCCCTTACCGGCCTCTCACCGAGGCTTGTTGACAACGGTTTCCATGTTTGTTGAAAATGACTCTCATGAACGTACGACGAGGCCTGATACCCGCGGCCGCCGCGACCACCGTCACCGCACTCGGCATAGCCACCCTCACGGCCTGCGGCGGCGACGCCACGGCGGCCCAGACCGGCAAGTTCGACGTCGTCGCGTCGTTCTACCCGATGGCCTTCCTCGCCGATCGGATCGGCGGCAGCCACGTCCACGTCACCAGTCTCACCTCGCCCGGCCAGGAACCGCACGACCTGGAGATCAGCCCCAAGCAGATCGTCCAGGTCGAGAAGTCCGACGCGGTCCTCTACCTGAAGAACCTCCAGCCCTCCGTCGACGACGCGGTCGCCCAGTCGTCGGTGCGGACGAAGATCGACGCGGCCTCCCTGACCACGCTGGAGAAGCACGGCAACGAGGTCGGCGGCCACGCGGCCTCCCACGACACCTCCGAGAACAAGGAGCTGTCCGGCCTCGACCCGCACATCTGGCTGGACCCGGTGCGCTACGCCCAGGTCGCCGAGGGCGTCGGCAAGGCCTTCGAGAAGGCCGACCCGGACCACGCGGCCGACTACAAGAAGAACACCGCGGCCCTGGTGAAGCAGCTGGACGCCCTGAACACCCAGTTCAAGACCGGCCTCGCGGACACGAAGACCAAGGTCTTCATCACCACCCACGCGGCCTTCGGCTACCTCGCCGAGCGCTACGGCCTGACCGAGGAGGCCATCAACGGCCTCGACCCCGAGTCGGAGCCGAGCGCGGCCCGCGTCAAGGACCTGGAGACCATGGCCAAGGCCGACGGCGTCACCACCGTGTTCTACGAGACGCTCGTCAGCGACAAGACCGCCAAGACCATCGCCGCCGACGCCGGCCTCAAGACGGACGTCCTCGACCCCATCGAGGGCATCACCGCCAAGTCCCGCGGCAAGGACTACTTCACGGTCCAGGAGGCCAACCTCAAGGCGCTCCGGCAGGCGCTGGGCGCCAAGTGACACGCGACGTGACAGGAGGAGACGACGAGATGAGCGGCGAGCCCGTCATATCCCTGCGCGGCGTCACCGCCGAGCTGGGCTCGCGCCCCGTCCTGCGCGGCATCGACCTCACCGTGCGCCGCGGTGAGGTCGTCGCGCTGCTCGGCGCGAACGGCTCCGGCAAGTCGACCGCGATCCGCACGGTCATCGGCCAGGTGCCGGTGAGCGGCGGCGAGATATCCCTGTTCGGCACCCCGCGCCGTACCTTCCGCGACTGGTCCCGGATCGGCTACGTCCCGCAGCGCACCACCGCCGCGGGCGGCGTCCCCGCCACGGTCACCGAGGTCGTCTCCGCCGGCCGGCTCTCCCGCACCCGCTTCGGCCTCTTCCGCAAGGCCGACCACGCGGCCGTACGGCACGCCCTCGGCCTGGTCGGCATGGCGGACCGGGCCAAGGACAACGTCGAGGCGCTCTCCGGCGGCCAGCACCAGCGGGTGCTGATCGCCCGCGCGCTGGTCGCCGAACCCGAACTGCTGATCATGGACGAGCCGATGGCGGGCGTCGACCTGGCCAGCCAGGAGATCCTCGCCGAGACCCTGCGCGAGCAGGTCGCCCAGGCCACCACCGTCCTCCTCGTCCTGCACGAACTGGGCCCGCTGGAACCCCTGATCGACCGCGCGGTCGTGCTCCGCGACGGCTGCGTCCTGCACGACGGCCCGCCCCCGCGGGCGGTCGGCCAGCACGCCCTGCCCGGCCACGACCACGTCCACCCCCACGACGAGCACACACCACTGCGCACGGGACTGCTGAGCTGATGGACTTCCTGAACTACGCCTTCATGCAGCGGGCCCTGCTCGCCGCCGTCCTGGTCGGCATCACCGCCCCCGCCGTCGGCATCTACCTGGTCCAGCGCCGCCAGGCCCTGATGGGCGACGGCATCGGCCATGTCGCCATGACCGGCGTCGGCCTCGGCTTCCTGCTCTCGGCGTCCCCCGTCTGGATGGCCACGGCGGTCTCCGTCCTCGGCGCGATCGCGATGGAACTGATCCGCTGGTACGGCCGCACCCGCGGCGACATCGCCCTCGCGATGCTCTTCTACGGCGGCATGGCCGGCGGCGTGATGCTGATCAACCTCGCGCCGGGCGGTTCCAACGCCAACCTGATGTCGTACCTCTTCGGCTCGCTGTCGACGGTGTCGGAGTCCGACGTCACCGCGATCTGCCTGCTGGCCGCCTTCGTCCTGCTGGTCACCCTCGGCCTGCGCCGGCAGCTGTTCGCGGTCAGCCAGGACGAGGAGTTCGCGCGGGTGACCGGCCTGCCGGTACGGGCCCTGAACCTCCTGACGGCGATCACCGCCGCGGTCACCGTGACGGTGGCCATGCGCGTGGTGGGCCTGCTCCTGGTCTCCGCGCTCATGGTCGTCCCGGTCGCCGCCGCCCAGCAGCTGAGCCGCAGCTTCGCCGCCACCTTCGCGATCGCCGTCGCTATCGGTGTGACGGTGACGATCGGGGGCACGATCACGTCGTACTACCAGTACGTCCCGCCGGGCGCGACGATCGTGCTGCTGACCATCGCCGCGTTCATCGCGCTGAGCGTGCTGGCCACCCCGCTGGCCCGCCGACGCGCCCGCGCGGCCGCCGCCCGGCGCCCTGCGGGAGATCCGGCGGAGTGCGCGATTCCGGCCGGCCGGGGGGCCGCCGACGAGGTCGGCGTCTGAACGCGCTCAGCCCGGGCTGGCACAATGGCCCGGCAGAGGCGAAGAGGCGAGGAGGCAACCGGTGACGACCGCTGGACAGCCCGTGAAGGGCCGCTCGACCCGTCAGCGGGCAGCCGTGGCGGCGGCCCTGGACGAGGTCGAGGAGTTCCGCAGCGCGCAGGAACTGCACGACATGCTCAAGCACAAGGGCGACTCGGTGGGCCTCACCACGGTGTACCGCACGCTCCAGTCCCTCGCCGACGCCGGCGAGGTGGACGTCCTGCGCACCTCCGAAGGCGAGTCGGTGTACCGGCGGTGCTCCACGGGGGAGCACCACCATCACCTGGTCTGCAGAGTCTGCGGCAAGGCCGTCGAGGTCGAGGGCCCCGCCGTCGAGAAGTGGGCGGAGGCCATCGCGGCCGAGCACGGGTACGTCAATGTGGCCCACACGGTGGAGATCTTCGGCACGTGTGCGGAGTGCGCCGCGGGGTAAGCCGATTGTCGTCCGCGGGCCGGTGGGGGTTGCTCGCGCAGTTCCCCGCGCCCCTTACGGGGCGCTTCAGTCCCGGCCGAAGCAGCGCTCCAGTTCGTTCAGGTTGTAGAACTTGGAGCCCTTCTTGATCGGGGTGCAGCCCGCCTTGAAGGCGATCTCCTTCTCGTTGTAGAGCATGCGTACCAGGTAGTCGTCGCCCTTTTTGAAGACGTCCCACTGGATGTTGGAGGCGAGGGAGGCGACGTCGGCGCCGCGCCAGGGGTTGTTGGCGTAGGTGTAGTCGGTGCCCGGGGTGGCGGGCTGCTCGCTGCCGGGGAGCCGCATGAGGGCGGCCAGCGGGATGATCTCCTCGGCGTGGGTGAACCGGAGTTCGGCGCCGAGGGTGCTGGTGCCGTCGCGCTTGGCCTCGACCTGCTTGAAGAGGTCGTCGAGGAGAGGCTGGGCCATCTTGTAGGTGATGTCGCTGTCCGAGAAGCTCGGGCCCTTCTCGTAGAAGTCCTCGGCGTCGCCGAGGTAGCCGAACCAGGCCGCGTCGCGCGGGGCGAGGTAGCGGTCGAAGTCCCAGCCCTTGCCGTCGGGGCTCTCCTCGCTCATGGCGGGCGCGATGGCGTAGAGGTTGTAGACGGCGGTGGCGGCGGTGATGTCGTCGGCGGTGGCGGCGAACTCGCCGTTCACGACGCGCCGCACGAACGCCGGCTTGAAGATCCTGCCCAGGACCCGGGCGGCGGCGCGGTGCGAGGCCGGCTGGTCGGTGATCGACTCGAGGGTCGTGGCGAGACGCTCGTCGCTCGCCAGCCACTTCTGGTAGTCGGCGCCGCCGGACGACTTGTGGAAGTAGAGCAGGTTCTTGTCGACGCGGGCGGTGCCGAGGGAGGCCTTCAGCGCGGGGTCGGCGTCGGTGAGGGCGGTGGAGAAGACCGTACCGCTGTCGACCGCGCGGCCCTGGCCGGAGCTGACGACGTCGATCTTCTCGCCGTTCGCGGCGATCGAGGAGAAGAGGGACGGCAGGCGCTTCTCCAGGCGGACGGCGGTGGCGCGCAGCTCGTCCTTGCCGCGCCCGCTGAGGTTGCCGTAGCCGACGGCGCTCATGGCCGCTTCGAGGGCCTGCACGTCCGGGCCGAACTTCTCGCCGAGCCGGGTGAGCTGGCCGTCGGTCTTCGCCTGGTTCCACAGGGCGAGGATCGTGTCGCCGTCCTCGCCGTCGCTGGCGGAGCGGGAGCCGTGCCGGGAGACGTTCTCGGTGAAGACGGCGGTGTAACCGGCGGGCGGCTGCTGGTAGGTCCGCGGGTTCTGTCCGGGGGCGTAGACGGCCTTGGTGC
Organism: Streptomyces sp. NPDC048288; assembly: GCF_043201555.1. Classification (NCBI taxonomy): domain Bacteria; kingdom Bacillati; phylum Actinomycetota; class Actinomycetes; order Kitasatosporales; family Streptomycetaceae; genus Streptomyces; species Streptomyces sp. NPDC048288. The sequence continues at coordinate 302,072 of NZ_JBICZD010000001.1, read as the reverse complement.
CGTAGCTGTCGCGGTGGGTGAGCCCGGTGTCCGTGGCGTGCGCGGGCAGCGCGGTCAGGAGCAGGGCGCCGAGGGAGAGAACAGGGATGACGCGCTTCATGAGGACCGTTCCAGAGGCGGGGGACCGGGGGGTGGCCGTGGATCTTCCGCATCCTCGACGGCCCTCATGAACGGTGGATGGCGGTCAGTTGCCCTCCTGGTTGCCCTCCATGGCCAGTAGCTCCTCGTTGGGGATGGCACCGCCGAACCGCCGGTCCCGGGAGGCGAATTCGACGCACGCCCGCCACAGGTCACGGCGGTCGAAGTCGGGCCAGAGCACGTCCTGGAAGACCATCTCGGCGTAGGCGCTCTGCCAGATCAGGTAGTTGGAGGTGCGCTGCTCGCCGCTGGGCCGCAGGAACATGTCCACGTCCGGCATGTCGCCGTAGTACATGTGCTTCTGCAGGGTCTTCTCGCTGATCTTCGACGGGTCGAGGCGGCCCGCCTTGACCTCTTCGGCGATCGCCTGCACCGCGTCGGTGATCTCGGCCCGGCCGCCGTAGTTCATGCAGAAGTACAGGGTGAGCAGGTCGTTGTCCTTGGTCTGCTCCTGGGCGACCTGCAGCTCCTTGGCGACCGACTTCCACAGCCGGGGCATCCGGCCCGCCCAGCGCACCCGGACGCCGAGTCCGTCGAGCTGGTCGCGGGACTTGCGGATGAAATCGCGGTTGAAGTTCATCAGGAAGCGGACCTCTTCGGGCGAGCGCTTCCAGTTCTCGGTGGAGAAGGCGTACAGCGAGATGTTGCGGACGCCGATCTCGATCGCGCCCTGCAGCACGTCCAGCACCTGCTCGGCGCCGACCTTGTGGCCCTCGGTGCGGGGCAGCCCGCGCTCCTTCGCCCAGCGGCCGTTGCCGTCCATGACGATGGCCACATGGCCCGGGACCAGCTCGCCCGGGAGCTTCGGCGGGCGGGCGCCGGACGGGTGCGGCTCCGGCGCCTGGTACTCGCGGCGCTGACGCCCCAGGATCCCGCGTACGACCATGTGCTTCTCGTCTCCCTCTAGCTCTTCTCTACATACCTGAGCGAGCGCAGCCCGCGCTCCAGATGCCAGTGCAGATAGGCGGACACCAGCCCGCTGCCCTCCCGCACGTATCGCGCCTCGGCCGTGTCCGCGGTCTCCCAGTCTCCCGTAAGCAGCGCGCCGAGGAGTACCAGGGTCTGCGGCGAGGGTACGACGCTGCCGGGCACCCGGCAGTCGACGCAGACGGTGCCACCGGAGCCGACCGAGAAGAAGCGGTTCGGGCCGGGCATGCCGCACTTGGCGCAGGCGTCGAAGCTGGGCGCGTAGCCGTTGACGGCGAGGGAGCGCAGGAGGAAGGCGTCGAGGACGAGGTGCGGGGCGTGCTCGCCCCGGGCGAGCGTCCTGAGCGCGCCCACCAGCAGCAGGTACTGCTGCACGGCCGGCTCGCCCTCGTGGTCGGTGAACCGCTCGGCGGTCTCCAGCATGGCCGTCCCGGCGGTGTACCGGGCGTAGTCGGCGACGATCCCGCCGCCGTACGGCGCGATGGTCTCGCTCTGCGTGCACAGCGGCAGCCCGCGCCCGATCAGCTCACTGCCCCGCGCGAAGAACTGCACGTCGACATGGGAGAACGGCTCCAGCCGCGCCCCGAACTTCGACTTCGTCCGCCGCACCCCCCGCGCCACGGCCCGCACCCGCCCGTGTCCCCGCGTGAGCAGGGTGATGATCCGGTCCGCCTCACCGAGCTTCTGGGTGCGCAGGACAATGCCGTCGTCCCGGAAGAGACTCATGGCGCACCGACCCTTGGCTGGGGGCGCGGCCCGCGGCGCAGCCGCAGTCGGATGCCGTGTTCCCCGCATGGCTGCAGCATGATCCGGTCCGCCTCACCCCGCTTCTGGGTGCGCAGCACGATGCCGTCGTCGCGGAACAGGCTCATGGGCCCATTCTGCCCTGCCGCGGCGGGGGGCCGTTCCGGAACGGAACCTTCAAGGGACCTCGCCGCGGCTGCGGGCGTTGGCGTGGGCGGTGGCCGCGCTGAGCCGTTCGGCCTGGGTGGCGACGCGGACGGCGTCCGGGTGGGCGTCCCACTCCCGTCCTCCCCCGTACGGCCGCAGCTGCACGTAGGGGCCTTCGTGCCCCATGACGATGCCCAGCCGCCCGTTGCGGGTGTCGACGGCACAGGAGCCGATGGGGAGGTTCTTCGCGTTCACCTCACCTGGCTCCCCCGCCCCTGGGAATTTCACGCTTCGCATCACCGGGGTGGCGCTGCGTGCCTAGACTCGGCGGGAGTCTGTCGCGGTCACCACCGCTCCGGCGGCCCCTGCATCAGGCCCGCCCCCGCGAGGTACTTGCCCACGCACTCGGTCTCCGCCTCCGACAGGGCGACCTGCGGCTCGGCGGTCGCCGGGCAGGCGATGATCCCGCGCAGGTGCAGCGCCGCCTTGAACGCTCCGAGCGCCGCCGAACTGCCGCCCATCCGGGCCGGGTCGCCGATGCCGACCATGCGGAAGAGGGCGCACAGCCGCTCCTGTTCGGCCCGGGCCCGGTCCCAGTCGCCGGCCCGGCAGAGGCGGTACAGACGGACGTAGCCGTCCGGGTCGACGTTGGCGAGACCCGGGACCACCCCGTCGGCGCCCAGCGCGAGGGCCGAGTCGACGGTCAGCTCGGAGCCGGTCAGCACGCTGAAGCCGGTCAGCCGACGGCCGCCCATGACGACCTCGCGGAAGCCCGCCAGGTCGCCGCTGGAGTCCTTCAGCCCGGCCAGCACCCCGTCGGCGGCCAGCTCCAGGACCAGGTCGGCGGGGAGCTTGGTGTGGACGGCGACCGGGATGTCGTAGGCGATCACCGGGACCGGCGACCGCTCGGCGACCAGGCGGAAGTGGCGGGCGATCTCGGCGGGGTGGGTGCGGGTGTAGTAGGGGGCGGTGACGACGATCCCGTCCGCGCCGGCGGCCGTGACGGACGCGACGTGGTCCAGGACCCGGGGCGTCGTCATGTCGATCACTCCCGCGAGGACCGGGAGCCGGCCGGCGGTGTGCGCCACCACCGTCTCCGTGACCAGCCGGCGCTGCCGGTCCGTCAGATACGCCGCCTCCGACGTCGAGCCGAGCACGAACAGGCCGTCCACCCCGGCCCCCGCCAGATGGTCGACGAGCCGTTTCAGGGAGGGGACGTCCACCTCGCGGTCCGGTGTCAGGGGGGTGCAGACGGGCGGTACGACACCGGTCAGCGGGGTGGGCAGCGTCATCAGGGCTCCTGGTGCAGGCTGTGGCTCGGCTGGTCCTCCTCCAACGGATGGTGACAGCGGTAGCGGTGACCCGGGCGTGACGCGGCCGTGAAGTCAGGCATGCGGACGGCACAGGCGTCGTCCGCCCGCCAGCAGCGGGTGCGGAACGGGCACCCGGACGGGGGGCGGGTGGCCGAGGGCACCGGACCGGTCAGCGGGATGGGGTCGATGGGGTTCAGCAGGCCGGGGGTGGCCGAGAACAGGGCGCGGGTGTACGGGTGCCGGGCGGCGGCCGTGACCTCGGCGGCCGGGGTCTCCTCGACGATCCGGCCCAGGTACATGGTGATCACCCGGTCGCTCATCCGCCGGACCGTCTGGATGTCGTGGGAGACGAAGACCATCGCGAGACCGAGGCGTTCGCGCAGGTCGAGCAGGAGGTTCAGGATCTGGGCGCGGACCGAGACGTCCAGGGCGCTGGTCGGTTCGTCGGCCACCACCAGGTCGGGGTCAAGGGCGAGCGCGCGGGCGATCGCGACGCGCTGGCGCTGGCCGCCGGACAGCTGCCCGGGGAGGGCCTCGGCGAGCGCCCGGGGCAGACCGACCAGGGCCATCAACTCCCGTACCCGGTCCTCCCGTTCGGGCCGGGTGCCGCGTTCGTGGACGTCCAGCGGGTCGCGCAGGATACGGCGCACGGGCAGCCGGCGGTTCAGGGCCGTCGACGGGTCCTGGAAGACCATGCCGGTGCTCGCGCCGACGGTCGCCCTGCGGTCGGCCGCCGGCATCGACCACAGGTCGCGGCCGTGGAAGGTGACCGTGCCGGCGGTCGGCCGCTGGATGCCCACCAGCACCTTGGCCAGCGTGGACTTCCCGCACCCCGACTCGCCGACCACGCCGACCGTCTCGCCGGGCGCCACGGTGAGGTCGGCGCCGGTCAGCGCGTACACCCGGTCGCGGCCGAGGAAGCCTCCGCCGCGGGCCTTGTGGACCACGTGGACGCCGGTCAGCTCCACCGCGCTCATGTCACCGCCTCGGTGCTCGCCAGGTCGGCGGCCGGGTGGTGGCAGGCCGCGGTGTGGGTGGGGGTGCCGAGCAGGGCCGGCGGGGTCGTCCGGCACACGTCGGTCGCCGCGGGGCAGCGGTCGCTGAACCGGCAGCCCGCCGGGAAGTCGGCGGGGGACGGGACCACGCCCCTGATCTGGGTCAGGCGCTCGGCCCCGGACTCCAGCGACAGGACGCTGCCGAGGAGGCCTCGGGTGTAGTGGTGGGTCGGGGAGCCGACCAGTTCGGCGGTGACGCCGGTCTCGACGATCTGGCCGCCGTACATCACCACCACCCGGTCGGTGACGTCGGCGACCAGGGCGAGGTCGTGGGAGACCAGGATCAGGGCGAAGCCGAGTTCCTCGCGGAGGCGCAGGAGGAGGTCCATCACCTGGGCCTGGACGGTGACGTCGAGGGCGGTGGTCGGTTCGTCGGCGATGATCAGGCGGGGGTCGCGGGAGAGGGCCATCGCGATGAGGACGCGTTGGCGCTGGCCGCCGGAGAGTTCGTGCGGGTAGCTGTGGAGGGTGCGGGTGGGGTCGAGGCCGACGAGGGCGAGGAGTTCGGCGGGGGTGTGGTGGCCGCCTCGTCGGGTGAGTTGCTTGAGCTGGGCGTTGATGGTCATGGAGGGGTTCAGGGAGGACAGGGCGTCCTGGTAGACCATCGCGATCTCGTGGCCGAGGAGGCGGCGGTGGGGGGTGGTGAGGTCTGTGGGCGGGTGCGGGTGAGTGGGGGCTGGTCGCGCAGTTCCCCGCGCCCCTTCAGGGCGCGTTCCCTGAGCGGCGTAATAATCGATTCGGCCCGTTACCCGTGCCGTCTTCGGCTGCAGGCCCATGATCGTGAGAGCCGTCAGGGATTTGCCGCAGCCCGACTCGCCCACCAGGCCGAGGACTTCGCCCGGGTGGACCTCGAAGGTGATGCCGTTCACGATGTTCGTGCCCCGGTGGCGGTCCGGGAAGGCGATGGTGAGGTTCTCCACGGACAGGACCGGCGGGCCCTCGTGGGAGGGGAGGGGCCGGGCGCGCTGTCGTAGCCGGTCGGCGGCCTCGGTCAAGGAGGGCAGCTCCGGAACCTCTCCCGGCTCGCCTACCTCCACGGGCTCCGTCGGTTCCGTCTCTCTCGGTGCCGGGGACGCCCACGCGTCCGAGACGCCCTCGGAGAGGATGTTGAGGGAGAGGACGGTGAGGAGGATCAGGAGGCCGGGGAAGACCGTGGCCCACCAGCCGCCGGTGAGGACCATGTTCTTGCCGTCGGCGATGACGCTGCCCCAGGAGGGGTCCGGGGGGCGGACGCCCGCGCCGATGAAGGAGAGGGAGGCCTCGAAGACGATGGCCTCGGCGACCTGGACGGTGCAGAAGACGAGGACGGGGGCGGCGCAGTTGACGGCCACGTGGCGGAGCACGATGTGCGGGGTGCGGGCGCCGATCACGCGTTCCGCGGTGACGTAGTCCTCGCCGTACTGGTCGAGGACGTTCGCGCGGACCACCCGGGCCACCGGCGGGGTGAAGAGGAAGGCGATCGCGCAGATCAGGACGGTGAGGCCGCCGCCGAAGACGGAGACGAGGACGGCGGCGAGGGCGATGCCGGGGAACGCCATCACCACGTCCAGGCAGCGCATCAGCGTCTCGTCCACGGCTCGTCGGGAGGTGGCCGCGAGGGCCCCGAGCAGGGCGCCGGCGACGAGGGCCAGGGCGGTGGCGCCGAGGCCGATGGCGAGGGACCAGCGGGCGCCGTACATCAGCCGGCTGAGGATGTCCCGGCCGAGGCTGTCCTGGCCCATCCAGTGGCCGGCGGAGGGGTGCCCGGTGCCGTCGACGGGGGTCTGCTGGGCGAGTGGGTCGTCGGGGGCGAGGAGGGGGGCGAGGAGCGCCACCAGGACGACGACGGCCAGGAAGGCGAGGGCCGTCCTGGACGGCGGGGTGAGCCTGCGCAGCCGTACGCCGGGACGGGCGAGGGCGGCGGTGAGGCCGGTGCGGGTGAAGGTCGTCATGTCGCCTCCCTCAGACGCGGGTTGACCAGCAGGTAGAGGATGTCGATGACGAGGTTGACGACGACGAAGCCGGTGGCGGTGGTGAGGACGACGCCCTGGACGACGGCCGGGTCGCCGTTCTGCACGGCGTCGATCATCAGCTTGCCCATGCCGGGCAGGGCGAAGATGGTCTCGATGACGACGGCGCCGCCGAGGAGGTAGCCGACCCGCAGGCCGAGCACGGTCAGGGGGTTCACGAGCGCGTTGCGCAGGACGTTGCGGCCGACGACGACGTGGGGTGGCAGGCCGCTGCCGATCGCGGTGCGGACGTAGTCCTTGTCCAGTTCCTCGACCACCGAGGTGCGGACGATTCTGGTGAGCTGGGCGGCGACCGGCAGGGAGAGCGCGAGGGCGGGCAGGGCCATGGTCCTCAGCCAGCCGGTGACGGAGTCCTCGGGGTTGATGTAGCCGCCGGCCGGGAACCAGCCGCGGTCGACCGCGAGGTACTGGATCATCAGCAGCGCGAGCCAGAAGGCGGGGGCGGCGACGCCGATCAGGGAGAGCACCCGGATGGCCTGGTCCGGCCAGCGGTCGCGGTGGATGGCCGCGGTGACGCCGCCGGCGAGGGCCAGGACGACGGCGATGCCGAGGCCGAGGAAGGTCAGCTGGAGGGTGAGCGGCAGTGCGGTGAGGACCTGGTCGAGGACCGGGGTGCGGGTGAGGGCGCTGGTGCCGAGGTCGCCGTGGAGCAGGTCGCCGACGAAGTGGAAGTAGCGGACGGGGAGGGGGTCGAGGAGGCCGTTGTGGGCGCGGAAGGCGTGCAGTTGCGCCGGGGTGGGGTTGGCGCCCTGGAAGAACGCGGACGCCGGGTCGACGTCGGAGAAGCCCATCACCAGGAACACGAACAGGGCGATGCCGAGGAGCAGGGGCACCAGCAGGGCGACGCGGCGCAGCAGGATGCGCAGGACGGCGGTCATGCCGTCAGGCCCACTTGGCGGTGAGGACGTTGATGCCGGGGTAGGGCTGGGCCCTTATGCCGGTGAGTCTGCGCGGGTCCCAGGCGGTGATCAGCTCGTTGTGGACGACCGGGTAGAGGACGGCCTGTTCGGCGACGACGTCGATGTAGTCCTGGATCATCGTCCTCTTCTTCCCGGGGTCCGGTTCGCGGGTGGCCGCGTCCATGGCCTTGAAGAGCTGCCTGGCGACAGCGTTGTCGGCCCAGCGGGCGTAGCCCGTCCAGAGGTTCTCGGGGCCGTAGTTGTAGTGCATGATCAGGTCGGCGTCGAGGCCGAACTGGTTGGGGTTCGAGACGGCGGCGACGACCTGGTAGTCCTGCTTCTGGTCCATCTTGGTGAAGACGGCCGTGGTCTCCTGCGGGGACAGGGTGGTGCGGACCCCGATCGCGTCCCAGGACGACTTGATGGTGGGCAGGCAGTCGACGAGCCAGCTCACGTTGACGGCGAGGATGTTCACCCGGAGTCCGCCGACCCCGGCGGCCTTCAGCAGGGCCCGTGCCCTGTCCGGGTCGTAGTCGTAGACCGTCTTCGCCCGCCGGTAGGCGGGGTTGGTCTCGTTCAGGAACGAACTCGCGGGTTTCCCGTGGCCCTTGAGGGCGACCTCGACGATCTTCGCCTTGTCGATGGCGTAGTGCAGGGCCTGGCGGACGCGGACGTCGTCGAAGGGTTTGTGCCGGGTGTTGAACATCAGGAACGCGTTGTTCATCCCGGCGCCGCCGCCGACCGAGAGTCCGCCCTGTTCGAGGCGGGGGATGTTGGCGTACGGGATGTTGTCGGAGATCTGCGCGCCCGCGCCGGCCCCGGAGATCCGCGCCACGCGTGAGGCGGCGTCGACGATCGTCAGCCAGTTCATGCGCTGGAAGGCAGGGGCACGGGGGCCGTTGTAGCGGTCGTACGCGGCGAAGGTGGTGTTCGACTTCGGGTGGTGCCCGGTCTGCCGGTACGGCCCCGAGCCGACCGCCAGTCCCCGGATCGCGTCGTCCCAGGCGCCGGGCCGGGAGAACACGTGCTTCGGCATGATCTTGGCGAGGGTGAGGCGGGCGATCCCGTCCGGGAAGGGGAAGCGGAGCACCAGGTCGACGGTCCGGGTGTCGACCTTGCGGGCCTCCTTCAGCCAGCTCGCGAAGAAGCCGTGGGCGAGGGTGGGGGTGCCCGGGTCGAGGATCCGGCCGAAGACGAAGACCACGTCGTCGGCGGTGACCGGTTTCCCGTCGTGGAAGGTGGCGCCGGGGCGCAGGGTGAACCGCCAGGTCGTGGCGTTCGGGTCGGCGGGCAGCCCGGTGGCCAGCGCCGGGTAGGGGGCGCGGGTGATCGGGTCGGTGTCGGCCAGGCCCTCGTAGAGGTGGTTGTTGGCGGCCATCGCGAACGCGGACGCGGTCTGGGTCGGGTCCCAGCTGCCGTCGTTGCCGTAGCCGATCACGGCGGTGAGGGTGCGGTCGGAGCCGCCGCCGAGGTCGATGGTGGACTTGGGGCCGCAGGCCGTCAGCGCGGGCAGGGTGGTCAGCGAGGCGGCCGCGCCCAGGGCCCCGGCGTGTTTCAGGAACGTCCTGCGGCCGTGGGTCGCCTCGTCGCGCACGGAGCCTCCAGTGTGGGGGAACGGAGACGTCGGACGTCCTGTGTAAGCGCGACCATAAGAGGGGGTTCGGGGGCGGTCAAGGCAAGGCGCGCGAATGGCGTAAACCGTCAGAGGTGGGACCAATGGCGCTCCTACGGCACCCCGATGGCGCCCCGACGACACCCCGGAACGGCGGGAGTCGGCGCCGGCCGCCGGGCGGGCGGCCGGCGCCGGGGTGCTACGCGGGAGCGGTCAGCTGGGCCGCCACGGCGGCGCCGTCCAGCCAGACGTTCTCCCGGGAGATGCGGCCGTCGCGGAACTCGAAGACGTGCAGGATCCGGAAGGTGATCCGGCGGCCTCCGCCCGGGATGCCGAGCATGGCGCCCGGGACCGTGCCCGTCATCACGTTCTCCATGGTCACGGCGTCGTCGGAGTAGTAGGTGCGGGTGCGCTCCTCGCTCTCGGCGCGGAAGTCCTTGCACAGCTGGCGGTAGAAGTCGAGCGCCGCCGGGATGCCGTGCTTCGGGCCGTTCGGGTCGCCGACGACGTCGTGCTCGATGTCGTCGGTGTAGACGGCGACCGACCCCTCCGGATCACCGCGTTCCTCGGCGCTCATGTGCGCCTCGATCAGCTCTTCCATTTCGGCGGGTGTCATGGAGCCCATGGTCAGGAGCCCCCTCTCTCGTCGCGCCGCGTGCTCTCGCACGGAGCCGCGGCCCCCGTAGTGAGACACTGTTACCATAATGAGAAATGGTTCTCACGACAAGAGGGGTTCTCATCATGGAGGGGAGCGAAAGGAGTGCGGAGGGCGCGAGGGGCGCGCGGGACGGCCGGCGCAACCAGAAGCTGCGCACCCGCCGGGCCCTCCTCGACGCGGCCGCCGAGCTGCTGCGCGAGGGGCACCCGGTCACCATCGCGGACGCGGCCGAGGCGGCCCGGGTCTCGACGGCCACCGCCTACCGGTACTTCTCCAGCCCCCAGGAGCTGCTCCGGGAGACCCGCACGCTGATGCGCGCCCCGGACCTCACCGCGGACCTGCCCGCCGACCCGGCCGGGCGGGTGGACGCGATCGTCTCCCGGGTCGCCGACATGCAGCTGGCGAACGAGCCGGCCTGGCGGGCGATGCTGAGCGCGAGCCTGGAGCGGTCCCTCGAGCAGGGCGGCGACGGCCCGGAGGAGGACGGGTTCCCGGTCCGCAGCCGCAACCGCCTCGACCTGACCCGCACCGCCCTGGCCCCCCTCACCGACACCCTCCCGCCCGCCGCACTCCGTCGACTGACCATGGCGCTCACCCTGGTCTACGGCGTGGAGTCCCTGGTCTCGACCCGCGACGTCTGCGAACTGGAGGCGGCGGAGGCGAAGGAGGTCATGCGCTGGGCGGCCCGGTCCCTGCTCGATACGGCGCTGCGCGAGGAGACCGAGGACTAGGGGCGGCCCGAAGCGGCGCGGGGCCGCATCCACAGGCGGCTCCGCCGCGTGGGCGCGCGTCCGGCCACGACCAGCCGCGACGGCGCCCGCAGTCGCCCGCGGGCACCTCGCGGCACACCAGCACCTCGCGGCACACCGTCAGGCGATCCCGCCGTTCGTGTACAGCACCTGGCCGTTGACCCAGCGGCCCGGGCCGGCCAGGAAGGCGACGGTCTCGGCGATGTCGGCGGGGGTGCCGAGCCGCTCCAGCGGGGCCTGTGCCGCGAGCCGTCGTACCGTCTCCTCGTCCTTGCCGTCGAGGAAGAGCGGGGTGGCCGTGGGGCCGGGGGCGACCGCGTTGACCGTGATGTCGCGGCCGCGCAGCTCGCGGGCGAGGACGAGGGTCATCGCCTCGACGGCGCCCTTGCTGGCCGCGTAGGCGGCGTAGCCGGGGGCGGCGAGCCGGGTGACGGAGGTCGAGAAGGTGATGATCGCACCGCCGGCCCGGACCCGGCGCGCGGCCTGCTGGGCGACGACGAAGGTGCCGCGGATGTTGGTGCGGTGCATACGGTCGAGGTCGTCCAGGCCGAACTCCGCGACCGGCCCGAGGGTCATCACCCCGGCGGTGTGGACGACCACGTCGATCCCGCCGAACTCCTTCTCCACCACGTCGAACGCCTCGGCCATGGCGGTCTCGTCGGCGACGTCGCCCCGGACGGCGACCGCGCGCCCGCCGGCCCGCTCGACCGCGGCGACGACCTCCTGCGCGGCCTCGGCGTTGCCCGCGTAGTGGACGCCGATCGCCACGCCTTCCGCGGCCAGCCGCTCGGCGACGGCGCGGCCGATGCCGCCGGACGCTCCGGTGACCAGTGCGACACGTGTGACCTCAGACATCGTGATTCCACCTCTCCGGGGAGGACTATTAATGAACGCTGAGTCCATATAAGCAGATGGTGGACGCGCCGTCCATATGTCACAGTGAGTGGTCGAAGATCGGCGGTCGAAGGTCGACGGACACGGGCAGGAGGCATCAGGTGCAGCAGGTCGAAGGGACTCCGGGTACGCCGGTGCGGCGCGGGCGGGGACGGCGGCCCGCGGACGAGGTGCGGGCCGACATCCTCACCGCCGCCGGGGCCCTGCTCCTGCGGGAGGGCATGGCGGCCTTCACCATCGAGCGGGTCGCCCAGGAGGCCGGGGTCAGCAAGACGACGATCCACAAGTGGTGGCCCTCACGCGGCACGCTCGCGCTCGACGGCTACTTCCACGCCGTCGAGTCCACCCTCGCCTTCCCCGACACCGGCGACATCGCGGCCGACCTGACGGCCCAGGTCCGCGCCTTCGTCCGGCTGCTCACCGGAACACCGGCCGGCCCGGTCATCGGCGGGCTCATCGGCCGGGCCCAGACCGACCCCGACCTCCTGGCCGCCCTGCTGGAGCGCTACTCCGGGCCCCGGCGCGAGCTCGCGGTGGCGGCGATGCGGCGCGCCCAGGACCGCGGCCAGCTGCGCGCCGACGCCGACCCCGAGATCCTGGTCGACCAGCTCTGGGGCGCCTGCTACCACCGCCTGCTGCTCCCCGACCAGCCCCTCACCGACGCGTTCGCGGGCCGGCTGGTCGCCAACCTGCTGCACGGCGTCGGGACCGGCTGACCCGGACCGGCCGGGGCGGGCCCTAGGGCAGCGTCTTCTCGTAGGAGGCGTCCTGGCCGGAGTCGTAGACGAGCTTGCCCGTCTTGTCGTACCCCTTGAGGTGCGGGGCCTCGGTGACCTGCCGGTGCAGGGTGCCGGTGGCGACGAACCAGCCGTGGTCGAGGAGCGCCTCGCCCGTGCTGTCGCCGTAGGAGAAGGTCATCCTGGCCACCGCGCCACGGTAGTTGCCGATGATCCCCCAGCGGAACGGCAGTTTCCAGTTGCCCTTGTCGATGAACGACTGCTGGTACAGCTTGCCGCTGTTCATGTCCGGGACCACGGGCAGCTTGGCGCCGCCGAAGGGGTCCCCGGAGCTGATGTTCAGCCCGGCCTGGCCGTCGCTGATGTCGCAGATGATCCGGGTCGCCGTCGGCTTCTCGCGCACCGCGACCACGAAGTAGCCGTCGCCGGGGGCGTTCGAGTCGCCGGTGCTCCGCATCGCGAGGATGATCCGGTAGTCGGCGGGGCGGCCCAGGTCGACGTAGGTGGGGTCCTTGGTCGAGTGGTTCGCCTTGTTGGTGTCGAGGCACTGGCCGAGCCCCTGCACGGCCAGCCCGAAGGTGATCCCGTCGAGGAGCTGGCCCGCGGACGCGGGCGGCGCGGGCTCGGCCGACGCGGACCCGCTCGGGGTGGCGGAGGGGGTCGGAGGCGCGCTGTGGTGCGCGGTGGGGCCGGGCCCGGCCGGGCTCGTCACCGTGCTGCCGCCGCCCAGCGCGTACGCGCCGACCGGCACCGCCGCCAGCGCCGCCAGCGCGGCCCCGCCCACGGCGAGTCGCCGGCGCCGCTCCAGCACGCCCCGGCGGCGGATCTCCGGATACGGCACCGGTGACGGCCGGACCGCCGACGCCTCCCCCGCCAGCAGGGCCCGGACCTGTGCCTCGAAGTCCGGCCCGACTCCGCCGTCCCGCTGTTCCGCGCTCACCTGCCGCCTCCCTGCCCGGACCCCGCGTGGCTCATGGTCTGCGCGAGCCCCGGGAACGTACGCAACTTCGCCAGGCCCTTGGACGCCTGGCTCTTGACCGTGCCCGGGGAGCAGCCGAGCACCTCGGCCACCTCCCCCTCGGACAGGTCCTCCCAGTACCGCAGCACCACCACCGCGCGCTGCCTGGGCGGCAGCTGGGCCAGGGCCGCGAGCAGCGTGCCGCGCTCGTCGGCCCGGGTCACGGCGTCGTCGTGCCCCGGGTGCTCCGGCGGCGCGGCGGTCAGCGACTCCGCCACCCGCCGCTTGCGGAAGCGGTCGCTGTTGCAGCTGACCAGTATGCGGCGGACGTACGCCTCCGGATGGTCGGCGCGGGAGACCCGGCGCCACGACCGGTACGCCTTGGCCAGCGCGGTCTGCGTGAGGTCCTCCGCGTGGTGCGGGTCGCCGGTGAGCAGAACGGCGGTCCGTACGAGATGGGACCACCGCGCTCTGACGAATTCCTGGAACTGGGCCTCGAGTTCGGCCTGCATCAGCCACCCCCTCGCCCTCCAGACCACCGGGCGCCCGGATTCGGTTGCCCGGTGGTGCGAAAGGTTTCCTCAGGGGGCCGGGAGGCGCCGGAACTCGATCGTCTCGTACGCCGTGCGCGTGCCCGTCTCGTACAGCACCCCCACCGTGCTCTTGTCCACCTGGACCAGGTCCGAGTAGGCCGCCTTCCGGTCGGACAGGGTGCGGAGCCGGTCGAAGGTGATGCCCTGGTCCGTGCTGCTCCACAGGGCCATGGACCTGCGGGCGGTCGGGACCGAGGGCGCCGAGAAGAGCAGCGGGGAGTCCGCGCCCCGGAGTTGGAGGACCGAGCCCTCGACCACCGGCACCTCGTCGAGGGTCGGCTGGACGGTGTAGCCGGCGTCCAGGGTCTCGCCGCCGTCGCTCGACCAGGCGTCCAGCCGGTTGCCGGGGCTGGAGCCGTTCTGGTCGCGGGCGTTGAAGTAGAGGCGCCCGCCGGGGAGTTGGGCGGCGGTCGTCTCGTTGGCGTTGTCGTGGCCGGTGTAGGAGTCGTCGACGAAGCCGAGATGCCAGGTGCGGCCGTGGTCGTCGCTGTAGAGGGCGTGCCCGCCGTAGTACTTGGCCTCGCTGCCGGTGTCGGCGGAGCCGGCGCGCGGGGCGGCGGAGTGGTCGGCGGCGACGACCAGCCGGCCCCGGTGCGGGCCCTCGGTGAGGGCGACGGCATGGCCGGGTCCGGTGGCGTACCAGCGCCAGCCGGAAGGTTTCACCTGGGCCGTGATCTCCCGCGGGGCGGTGAAGGACCGCCCGTCGCTGCGGCTGCGCTGCACGAACACCCGGCGGCTCTGCGCCTGGGTGACCTGGCCGCGCATGATCTGCGCCTCGCTCACCGAGCCGTCGTTGTACGAGGTCACCAGGACGATGTCGCCGGTGCGCGGGTCGACGACCGGCGCCGGGTTGCCGCGGGTGTCGCCGTTGCCGTCGGCCACCACCTGGAGCGGGCTCCAGGTGCAGCCGCCGTCGGAGGAACGTCTCAGCACCACGTCGATGTCACCGCTGTCCCCGGCGGTGGTGTGCCGGCCCTCCGCGAAGGCCAGCAGGGTGCCGCGCCAGGTGCGGACCACGGCCGGGATGCGGTACTGGGCGTAGCCGCCCTCACCGGAGACGTACGGCACGGAGGACTCACAGGTCGCCGCCCAGGCCCTGGGCTCGACCGCGAACGCCCCCAGCAGCAGGGCGGCGGCGACGGAGATCCGGCTCACGCGGGTCACAGGAGACACATGGCTCACTCTTCCATGGTGCTCCCCTTCACTCATATTGCATCCCCACAACGGCCAAACGGGTCACGGTGGTTGCGAAACCCGACGGAGTGTCAGGAGCGGAGGCGGAACGCGGCGCGCAGACCGCGCCAGTGACCGGTCACCAGGCAGAGCGGGCGGTAGTACCGCAGGAACACGCGGACCTGGACGCTGTCGGCACCGTAGCGGCGGACGGTGTCGTCCCGCACGGCGTCGAAGAGGAACGCCGCGCGACGCGGGTGCAGGGCCCACACCGTGGCGCGGGCCGCGTTGCTGCGGGCCCGGGCGGTCATCGGATGGTCGGGGCCCTGGATCCGGGCATGGTCGGCGGCGAGCGCGGTGTACCCGGCCAGCGAGGCGCGCACCCGCAGCGTGTAGCGGTCGATGAGGGCGGCGAACCGGCGGGCCTCCAGCGTCCAGGGGTGCCCGGGACCGTACAGCCGTTCGTAGGAAGCGAGCCGGGCCCGCGCGATCTCCCGGGCCCGACGCCAACGGCCCGAGACGCACAGCGCGTGGCTCCACCAGTCCTGCTGCATCAGGGTCATCGTGTGGTGCGGACCGAAACGGGCCGTCAGGTCGTCGAGAAGCCGCTTCTGCAGCATGGCGTTGCGGTGAACCAGGCCGACCGAGCAGTAGGCCGAGCCCAGCCTGCGCCGGGCGGCGACCGTGCTCGGACTCCAGGGGTCGGACCGGGCCTGCCAGGCTCGCAGCACCCGCCTGCGCAGCCGCAGGGCCTTCAGCCGCCGCTGCGCGGTACGCAGGTCGTCGGCGATGTCTTCGAGCGCGCCGATGGTCAGGGGGTGCTCGTCGCCCAGCGCACCGCGCAGCCAGGTGTACAGCTCCCGGTTGAGTCTGCGGGCCGCGCCGCGCATCCGGTTGCGCAGCAGAGCCTGGACCAGCTCCTGACGGGTGAACACGGTGAGCAGACTGTCGGCCCCGTAGTGCCGCTCGTGGTCGGCGACGCTCCGTTCGGCCAGCGCGAGCTGTTCCCGGTACCGGCCGGCCCAGTCGCAGGCCGAGGCCGTCCGGCGGCCGGCCAGCAGGGTGGCCGGATGGTCCTCGCCCCAGCGCCGGGCGATGTCCTCGGCGACCCGGCGCTGGACGGCCAGGGCCGCCTCGTACTGCTGGCCGTGCTGGAGCGTGCCGACCAGGTCGGCACGGGCCCACACCACGTTGACGTGATCCTCCCCGTACAGCCGGGCGTTCTCGGCGACGGCCCGCTCCCGAAGCTCCCGCGCCTCCTGGTACCGGCCCGTGGTGAGCAGCAGGCCGGCCAGCCGGCTCCGGGCCGAGAACACCTTCGGGTGACCGGGGGGCAGCGTGCTCTCGGCGTCCCGCAGCGTGTCGCGCAGCAGTTCCTCCGCCTCCGCGTGCCGTGCGGCCGCGGTGAGGGCGTCTCCGAGGGCCAGCCGGACCTGGACGGTCTGCGGATCGCGCGGTCCGCACAGCCGCTCGTGGTCCGCGAGCAGTTCGCGGGCGCCGTCCACCGCCTCCTCGCGGCGGCCGTGCCGCACGCACAAGGAGACGTGGTGGCTGCGCACGTCCAGGGTGGCCGGGTCCTCCGCGCCGAGGATCCGCTCGTGGTCCGCGAGCAGGGCCCGGCTCTCCTCGTAGGCCTCCCGGTGGCGGACCGACTGGTCGAGGGACCAGACGAGTCGGCGGCGGGCATGCAGGACGCTGATGTGCTCGGGGCCGAGCAGAGCGGTCTCGTCGGCCACCAGCCGCCGGAACAGGTCGGTGGCCTCCTGGTCCCGGTCGGCCAGCTGCAGGCAGTAGGCGAGGGTGTCACGGACCACGAGAGTCTCGGCGGCCGACGGTCCGAACGTCTCCTCGGCGTCGGTGACGGCCTCCTCGGCCAGGGCGAGGGCCTCGGCGTACAGCTGGGCGTCCGCGCAGCAGCGGGCCAGGCGGTTGCGGGCGGACAACGTCTCCCAGGAGCCGGGGCCGTGGGCGAGCCGGCACTCCTCCACGTACCGGCGCAGCAGGAGAACGCCCTCCTCCGCCTCGTCGACCGCCTGGTAGGCGTCGGCGAGGCCGACGAGCGAGTCCGGGCCCGCCTCCGTCGGACCGGCGGCGCCGAGCACGTCCGAGCGCAGCCGTGCCACGGCGCTCACCGCCTCCTGGCGCCGCCCCGCCGTCGCGTAGGCGTTCGCGAGTTCGTCCAGCGCCTCGCGCGCCTCGCGGTGATCGGAGCCGTGGGTGCGCCGCGCGGCACGCTCCAGTTCCTCGAACATGGGGACGGCGAGCTCGAACCGTCCGCCGTCCAGGTAGGCACCGGCGAGGTCCCGGCGGGCCTGTTCGAGTTCGGGGTCGTCGGGGGCGAGGGCGCGCCCGGCGAGTTCCAGCCGCCGGACGTAGGCCGTGACCGCCTGCTCGCTGCGCCGGGCGGTGCTGTACAGGTCGCCCTCCAGCTCCAGGGCGAGCCGCAGCGCGGGGGCGTCCTCGTCCAGGGCCGCCTCGCAGTCGGCCCGGGTGCGCACGGCCAGGGCCAGCGCCCTCGTGGTCGCGCCGACGTGCCGCAGATGCCCGTAGGCCGCCCAGCGCCGCAGCAGCACCAGATCGGTCCACAGGTCCGGGCCCGGTTCGACGGGGGCATGGCACGCGACCGACCAGAGCGCGTCGATCTGGTCGACGAGCTGACCGGCGAACTCCCTTCGCTCCCAGGCCTCGTGGACGGGCACCCGGACCTCTCCCAGGTACCGGGCGACATCGGCCACGACGGATCCGAGGGCCGCGCCCGCGCGTTCGCGCACCACCCGCTGGACCAGCCGGTGCACGCTCGGGGCGTCCGTGCCGGTGTTCGTGGCGAGCGAGGCCTGGAAGAGGGCGCCGAGGGCGTCCGTGACGGCGGTGGGGTCGTCGACGCCCGCCTCGCGGGCCGCCCCGTGCAGCAGTTCCCGGGGCACGCCGGCCGGGGACAGCACCGAGAGGATCTCCAGCACCGTCCGTACGACGCCGGCCGGCCCCGCCTGCTCGGCCTGTTCGAGCGAGATCAGCACCGCCTCGGCCAGCCGGTGCGCGTAGCGCTCCCCCGGCACCTTCTCCAGCGCCGAGTCCAGCGGATAGGCGCGCAGCCGGTCCAGGTAGGGCCGGTAGCCCGTGTCCCGGGACCGGATGACGTGCGCGGCCTGGGCGAGCGCCAGCGGCAGCCGGCCCAGCTCCGCGGCGAGTTCGGCCGCCCCGTCCTGGTCCGCGCCGACCCGTTCCCGCAGGAAGGCCAGCGCTTCCTCCTCGCTGAAGACGGTGACGTCGACCCGGGCGGCGGCCAGGTACTCGAAGGCCCGGGAGGTGGCCGTGACCACCACCTGGGCGTGCCCGGAGGTGGGCAGCCAGCGCAGCACCTCGTCGGGGTCGGTGGCGTTGTCGAGCACCAGCAGGCACCGGTGGCCGGGATGGCGGCCGATCCAGTCGAGGGCCGCCCGGGCCGCGGGCACCGCGTCGTCCCCGGCCTCCCGCACCCCGAGCTGGTCGGCGAGGTCGGCGAGGCCCGAGGCCAGCTGCCCGCTGTTCTCCGCGGTGATCCAGGCGACCACGGGCCACCCGTCCTCGATACGACGCCGGGCGTAGGCCGCCGCGAGCTGGGTCTTGCCGACGCCCCGGGCACCGGTCACCGCGTGGACCACGGCGAGTTCGTGCCGTTCGGCGGCACCGGCGAGTTCGGCGAGCAGATCACGGCGTGGCTGGAAGCCGACCGGTTCCCGGGGCAGGTCCCCCATCCGGACGAGGAGGGGAGCCGGCTCGGGCGGCGGCGCGGAGCCGGACACGGTGACGGTGGCATGCGGCAGTTCCAGGCGTACGGCGTCCGGCGGCGGGCCCGCCTCGGGCCGGGCGGCACGCGGGGCCCACCACGCCCCCCAGGTGCCGCCGACGGTCGCGGCGACGGTCGCCGCGGCCACCCCCACGGCGACCCGGCTGTCGTCGGACCGCGGCAGCAGCGGCACGTCCACCGCGTAGAACAGCAGGAAGACGCCCGTGAACGCGATCACGTTCAGAGCCACCACCAGCATCCAGCGCATGCCCGGTCTCATGCGCTCCCCCTCGTCCCCCGACGCCCGCCGAGGACGTTCGCACGCGTTCCCCGGGTCCCCTGTGGGTCCGGCGAAGTCCTCCGGTACGCAAGGAAGTTCCCCGCCCGGCCGGACGGGACACTCGGCCGCGCCGGAAATCCACCGCGGCCCGGAGAACGGAGGACGCGCCCGCGGAGAACGCCGGAACCTCACCCGGAGAGCGCCGGAACCTCACCCTGGGAACGCCGGGCCGAGGGAGGCTCGGCCGAGAGCCGAGAGCCGATCGCACCCGCGCGGAACGCCGGAGACGAAACGCCCGGAGACGGGGGCGGGTGACGTTCAGGACGGTGTGCGGGCCGCTGCCAGGAGGCGGGTGACGTCGTGGGCGCAGATGGTGAGGGCCGCGCCGACGGTGCCGAGGACCTCGCGTTCGGCGGTGGTGTAGGGGCCGTCGGCGAGGGCGATGCGGGCGGCCTGGAGGAGGAGGGACTCGCGGCCGCCGGGGGCGAGATGCGGGGCGAGGGGGTCGAGGGCCTCGTGCAGTTCTATCGCGAGGCTCGCGCCGCCGGGCTGCTCGAACACCCGGCCGGTGTCCGCGGCGAGGGCGTCGACCAGCGCGCCCAGCTGGTCCTCGGTAGCGTCCTCGAAACCGGCCGCGCGGACCGTGGCCGCGGCCGCCTCCAGGGCCGTACGGGAACAGGTGCCGCCGGCGGCGAGGACGGCGAGGGCGACGGTGTGCACGGCGTCGCGGAGCATCGCGGAGAAGCGGGTGGTGGTGGGGTGGTCGAGTACGTCGGTGCCGTAGTGGTGGCGGCAGGCGGCGCACTCCACGACCGGGCCGGTGGTGCCGCGCGGCAGCACCGGCACGCCGAGCAGGGTGAAGCGGCGGCGGCCGGTGAGGCGCTGGTAGTTGCGGTCGCCTCCGCAGCCGGGGCAGAAGAACTGGCCGTCGCCGACGGGTGTCCACGCGGTGCGGGTGCCCAGAATGCGGGCAGGCCTGACGGTTCGGCCGTCTCGTCCCCGTACTGGCAGCACGTCGCACCTCCGTAACGCCGTGGCAACATCGCCACCGCTGGCGTGATGTTAGCCACATGGAGGAGGTGGAGTCAGTACCCCGTACGAGACCTTTCCGTGACCTCCACGGCCGGATGGCCGAGAAGCAGCGGGGCCCTGATCGCCGTAACAGGTGATCAGGGCCCCGAAACCGCCGGTCAGAGGGGTTATCGCGTCGCGCGGTTGACGGCGGAGACGACCGCCTTCAGCGACGCACGCGTCGTGTTCGCGTCGATGCCGATACCCCAGAGGATCTTGCCGTCGATCGCACATTCGATGTAGGAGGCGGCCTGCGCGGAGGCGCCCTCGCTCATCGTGTGCTCCTGGTAGTCCAGGAGGCGTACGTCGATGCCCAGGCCCTGCAGCGCGTCGAAGAAGGCGGAGATCGGGCCGTTGCCGGAGCCGGTCAGGACGGTGTCCTCGCCGTCGACGGTCGCCTCGACGGTGAGGGTGTCGGTGCCGTCGGTGTCGGTGGTCGACTGGCCGGTGCGGACCTGGACGCGGCCCCAGGGGTTCTCCGGGTTCGGCAGGTACTCGTCCTGGAAGACCGCCCAGATGTCGGCGCCGGTGACCTCGCCGCCCTCGGCGTCCGTCTTGGCCTGGATGAGCTTGGAGAACTCGATCTGCATCCGGCGCGGCAGGTCCAGCTTGTGGTCGTTCTTCAGGACGTAGGCGATACCGCCCTTGCCGGACTGCGAGTTGACCCGGATGACCGCCTCGTAGGAGCGGCCGACGTCCTTGGGGTCGATCGGCAGGTACGGGACCGCCCACTCGATGTCGTCGACGGTGACGCCCTTGGCCGCGGCGTCGGCCTCCATGGCGTCGAAGCCCTTCTTGATGGCGTCCTGGTGGGAGCCGGAGAAGGACGTGTAGACCAGGTCGCCCACGTACGGGTGGCGCGGGTGGACCTCCATCTGGTTGCAGTACTCCCACGTACGACGGATCTCGTCGATGTCGGAGAAGTCGATCTGCGGGTCGACGCCCTGCGAGAACAGGTTCATGCCCAGGGTGACCAGGTCGACGTTGCCGGTCCGCTCGCCCTGTCCGAACAGGCAGCCCTCGACGCGGTCGGCGCCGGCCATCAGCGCCAGCTCGGCGGCGGCCACGGCCGTACCGCGGTCGTTGTGCGGGTGGACGGAGATGACGACGTGCTCGCGGCGGGAGATGTTGCGGCTCATCCACTCGAAGCGGTCCGCGTGCGTGGACGGCGTCGAACGCTCCACCGTGGCAGGCAGGTTGAGGATGATCTCGCGGCCCGGGCCCGGCTGGTAGACGTCCATCACCGCCTCGCAGACCTCCAGCGCGAAGTCCAGCTCGGTGTCGGTGAAGATCTCCGGCGAGTACTGGTAGCCGAACTCGGTCTCCGGGCCCAGCAGCTTCTCGGCGTACTCCATGACGAGACGGGTGCCGTCCACCGCGATCTGCTTGATGTCGTCCTTGGAACCGCGGAAGACCACCCGGCGGAAGACCGGGGCGGTGGCGTTGTACAGGTGGACGGTGGCCCGCCTGGCGCCCTTCAGCGACTCGACGGTCCGCTCGATCAGGTCCTCGCGGGCCTGGGTCAGTACGGAGATCGTGACGTCGTCGGGGATCGCGCCCTCTTCCTCGATGATCGAGCGCACGAAGTCGAAGTCGGTCTGGCCGGAGGCCGGGAAGCCGACCTCGATCTCCTTGTAGCCCATCTTGACCAGCTGGTCGAACATCCGGCGCTTGCGCTCGGGCGACATGGGGTCGATCAGTGCCTGGTTGCCGTCGCGCAGGTCGGTGGAGAGCCAGCGGGGGGCGACGGTGATCCGGTTGTCCGGCCAGGTGCGGTCCGGGATGTCGACCTGGTCGTAGCGGCCGTACTTGTGGATCGGCATGCTGCTGGGCTGCTGGCGGTTCGCCATGATTGCGGGGCTCCTAGTGGGTGTCCGGAAGGACGGCCGACGACGCAACGCGAAGCTCCGCGGGGAGGGAGTCGACCTGGACTACAGGCCCTCGCCGCGGCAGCTAAGAAGAAGCAGCCCGAAACGCATGATGCGAAGCATGCTAGCCGAGGCCCTGCGGAGGCGGGGCGCCGTATCAGTATGCGGGACCAGGGGGAGGAACAGGACAAAACGTGCGCCATACCACTCCCCCTCACGGAGGGTGGTCAATTGTCACGGTATTTCACCAATCATGGTTGCGGGTAGTGACAGCCGCGTGACGCAGTGCGAGGGTGCCGTGCATGACGACCCACGGGGGCTCCGAGCCCGTCATCCGCCGCACGCCCGTCTTCTGCGGGATCGTGCCGCCGCACATCCTCGACCAGCTCGCCCAGCACGAGGACGGCACGCTCGCCGACTCCGCGCTGCGCACCCTGCAGCACGACTCCGCGGCCCGTACCCGCCGCCGCGTGACCGCCGTGCGCACCCTCGCCGCGATCGCCGCCCCGGCGGGCCCCGACGCCACCCCGCGCCGCACGATCTACGACGCGCAGCACGGCACCGACCTGCCCGGCACCAAGGTCCGCGAGGAGGGCTCCGAGCCCGGCCAGGACGCCACCGTCAACCGCGCCTACGCCGGCCTCGGCGCCACCTTCGAGCTGTACCTGAAGGCGTACGAGCGCGACTCCATCGACGGCAACGGGCTCGCGCTCGACGCGACCGTGCACTACGACCGCGACTACGACAACGCCTTCTGGAACGGCGAGCAGATGGTGTTCGGCGACGGCGACGGCGTGATCTTCACCGACTTCACCAGCTCCGTCGACGTCATCGGCCACGAGCTCACCCACGGCGTCACCCAGTACACCGCCAACCTGGAGTACTACGGCCAGTCCGGCGCCCTCAACGAGTCGGTCTCGGACGTCTTCGGCTCCCTCATCAAGCAGTACTCCCTCGGCCAGAGCACCGACCAGGCCGACTGGCTGATCGGCGAGGGCCTGCTCGCCCCCGGCGTGCACGGCGTGGCGCTGCGCTCCATGAAGGCCCCGGGCACCGCGTACGACGACCCGCGCCTCGGCAAGGACCCGCAGCCCGCGACCATGGCGCAGTACGTGAAGACCAGCCGGGACAACGGCGGGGTGCACATCAACTCCGGCATCCCCAACCACGCCTTCTACCTGCTCGCCACCGCCCTCGGCGGCAACGCCTGGGAGCGGGCCGGGCAGATCTGGTACGACGTCCTCACCGGCGGCGAGCTGGCCTCGGACGCCCGGTTCACGGACTTCGCCAAGCTCACGGTGACCGCCGCCAAGGCCCGCTACAAGGAGGGCGAGGAGACCGAGGCGGTCCTCAAGGCCTGGGCCCAGGTGGGGGTGCAGACCGGCTGAGTCCGTACTACACAGGGACCCATGCGTATTCAGGTGAGGCGTACGGGCGGGTTCGCGGGCATCGAGCGCCGGGCCGAGGTGGACACCTCGGGCCGGCCCGACGCCCACGAGTGGCAGACCCTGGCCGAGCGCGCGCTCGCGGCCGGCCGGGGCGCTCCGCCGCCCGGGGTGCCGGACGGGTTCGCCTACGAGATCACGGTGGACGGACGGACGGTGTACGCGGCCGATCCCCGGCTGACCGACGAGCAACGCGAACTGATCTCCCGGGTGTTGAAAGAAGGCGCGTAACGGGTAGTTCCCGTCCGGGCGTTGACTTCCGTAACCGGGGGTAAGGATGATCCCGGCCATGCTGAGTGACTCGGTCAATCCGATACCCCCCTTCCCGCGGTTCCCCGACGGCTTCCTCTGGGGTGTCTCGACCTCGGCCCATCAGATCGAGGGCGCGGCCGACGAGCGCGAGCCGTCCGTCTGGGACGCCTTCGAGGCGGAACCGGGCCGGATCAAGGACGGTTCCACGGCGGCGGTGGCCTGCGACCACGTCCACCGCCACCGCGAGGACACGGCCCTGCTGGCCGGCCTCGGCGTGGACGCGTACCGCTTCTCGATCTCCTGGCCGAGGGTCCGCTCGACGGGCGGCCTGGACTTCTACGACCGTCTCGTGGACGACCTGTGCGCGGCGGGCGTACGCCCGGTCCCCACCCTCTTCCACTGGGACCTGCCGTCGGCCCTCCAGGAGGCGGGGGGCTGGCTGGAGCGGGACACGGCCGCGCGCTTCGCCGAGCACGTCGCCACGGTCGTGGACCGGCTCGGCGACCGCGTCAAGAAGTGGATCACCCTCAACGAGCCCGCCGAACACACCCTGTTCGGCCACGCCCTGGGCGCCCACGCCCCCGGCAAGCAGCTGATGTTCGACGCGCTCCCGGTCGCCCACCACCAGCTCCTCGCCCACGGTCTGGCCGTCCGGGCGCTGCGCGCGGCCGGCGCCGGCGACATCGGCATCGCCAACTCCCACGGCCCGACCTGGCCGGCCTCCCAGGAGCCCGCGGACCTGGAGGCGGCCGCCTTCTACGACCTCCTCCTCAACCGCCTGTTCGCCGAGCCGGTCCTGCTCGGCGAGTACCCGGACGGCATGGGCGACCTGATGCCGGGCGACGTCGCCGCCGACCTGAAGGTGATCTCCGAACCGCTCGACTGGTACGGGATCAACTACTACGCCCCGACCAGGGTGGGCGCCCCGCAGGGCACCGAGATCGAGTTCGGCGGGCTCACCCTCCCCGCCGAACTCCCCTTCTCCGTCCAGGACATCGAGGACGTCCCGGTGACGGACTTCGGCTGGCCGGTGGTCCCGGAGGGCCTCACCGAACTCCTCACCGGCTTCCGCGACCGCTACGGCGACCGGCTGCCGCCCGTCGTCATCACCGAGAACGGCTGCTCGTACGAGGGCCTCGACGACCAGGCCCGCATCGCCTACCTGGACGGCCACATCCGGGCGCTGCACAAGGCGGCCGAGGCCGGCGTGGACGTGCGCGGGTACTTCGTCTGGTCCCTCCTCGACAACTTCGAGTGGGCGGAGGGCTACGAGCGCCGCTTCGGCCTGGTGCACGTCGACTACGCCACCCAGACGCGGACGCCGAAGTCGTCGTACCACTGGTTCCGGGACGTGCTGCGGGCGCAGAGATGACGACGACACGTGAGCCGGCCGGGGAGCCGGCCGCCCTGGCGGAACCGGCCGAGAAGGTCGGGCGCGGCTGGACGTCGGCGCTCTCCCTCGCCAACGGGGCGATCTGGGTGGGCTGGTACGGCCCGCTGCAGATCCTGCTGGCCTCCCAGGCCAAGGACTTCGCGCCCGGCTCCGGGATGTCGAAGGAGACGATGCTGGCGTGGGTGACCGGGGTCGGCGCGGTGGTGTCGCTGGCGGCGAACCCGGTCTTCGGCGCGCTGTCGGACCGTACGACGTCCCGCTGGGGCCGCCGCACCCCGTGGATCGTCGCCGGCACGGCGGGCGGGGCGCTGTCCCTGCTGCTGCTCGCGGGCGCCGGTGGGATGTGGACGATGATGCTGGGCTGGGCCCTGGTCCAGCTGACGCTGAACGCGGCCTTCGCGGCGGTGACGGCGGCGGTGCCGGACCGGGTGCCGAGGCTGCAGCGGGGGGCGGTGGGCGGCTGGCTGGGGGCCGCGCAGATCCTGGGCGTGGTCGGCGGCACGGGCCTGGCGACGGCCGCCGGGGGCGTCGGGGCGGGCTATGTGGCCTGCGCGGTGTTCACGGCGCTGGGCGTGCTGCCGTACGTACTCCGCCACCCGGATCTGCGGCTGGCGCCGGCGGACCGGCCCGCGTGGTCCTGGCGGGGTTTCCTGGCCGGTTTCTGGCTGAGCCCGCGCCGCTATCCGGACCTGGGCTGGGCGTGGCTGACCCGGTTCCTGATCAACCTCAGCAACGCGCTGGTCCTGCTGTACCTCCTCTACTACCTCCGCGACCGCCTCCACCACCACGACGCCGAGCAGGGCGTGCTGATCCTGACCGCCATAAACGGGCTGACGCTGATGGCGACGGTCGTGGTGGGCGGGGTCTGGTCGGACCGGCTGGGCCGCCGCAAGCCCTTCGTGGTCTGGTCGGGGATGCTGATGGCGGCGGCGACGGCGCTGCTTGCGGCCTGGCAGACCTGGCCGGGGGCGATCGTCGCGGCGGCCTTCCTCGGCATCGGTTTCGGGGTGTTCACCTCGGTCGACTTCGCGCTGATGACGGACGTCCTGCCGAAGGCCCTGGACCGGGGCAAGGACCTCGGCGTCATCAACGTGGCCAACGCCCTGCCGCAGGTCGCGGCCCCCGCCCTCGCCGCGCCGATCGTCACGTATCTCGGCGGCTACCGGGTCCTCTACCTGGTGGCGGCGGTGATCGGGCTGGCGGGGGCGGCGCTCGTGGGGCGGATACGGGGGGTCGACTAGGGCCCGCTCTAGAGGGCTCCGGCGTCCCGGGCGGTCCAGACGCTGGGGTGGATCGGCCGGAAGCCGAGGTCCCGGCGGATCTTCCGGTTCGACATGATCCCGAACCAGGGGTCGCGGTCGCCGCGCTCGCTCAGGCCGGCCGGCACCGCGACGCCGTTGAGCTGGTACAGCTCGACCGTCGTGACGGGGGCGTCGTCGGCGATGTTGTAGACCGGGCCGTTCACGGCCGGGGCGTACAGCAGCCGCAGCAGCCCCTGTCCGACGTCCGCGTGGTGGGCCATCTGGAGGCGCTGGGCGGGGGCCCAGTTCGCGGCCCAGTGCAGGGAGTTGGCGAGGTGGGGGTCCCCCTCGCCGTAGACGAAGGGCAGCCGCCCGATCCGTACCTCCATGCCGTCCGCCAGCGCGAGCAGCTCCCGCTCGGCGGCCGCCTTGGACTCGGCGTAGGCGCCCCACATCTCGCCGCCGGGCCGGCTCTCGTCGTCCTCGACGAGCGGGCGACCGCGTCCGGTGCCGTACACGTTCCCGGTGCTGACCTGCACGAACCGTCGTACGCCGGCGCCGAGCGCGGCCCGGCCGAGCGCCACCGCCGCGTCCCGGTTGACGGCCCAGGCCTCCTCGTCGGGGACCCCGCGGAAGGAGGCGGCGACGTTCACGACGGCGTCCGTCCCGGCGACGGCCTTGCCGAGCGCCTCCTCGTCCCGCAGGTCCCCGACGACGACCTCGGCGCCCAGCTCCGCGAACGGCTCCCCCCGGGCCGCGTCCCGCACCAGCACCCGTACCCTCTCCCCCGCCTGGGCCCCCGTCCGGGCCTCCGCCAGCAGCCGGGGCACGAAGCGCCGCCCGACCTGGCCGGTCGCACCGGTGACAAGAGTGATCATGACCGTCTCCTTCGCTCTGGTTGCCCCCACCCTCGCCGTCCCGCGGCGGCACCGGGAGAGACCTTCCGATCAGGGGATCGACGGTCCCTGGATAAGCCGGGCGGGCGGCGCCACCCTGGAGACATGGACCGCCCCGAGCTCGCCGACTTCCTGCGCCGCGCCCGTACCCGCCTGGACCCCTCCGACGTGGGGCTGGCACCCGGCGTCCGGCGGCGCACACCGGGGCTGCGGCGCGAGGAGGTGGCGTCGCTGGCCGGCATGTCGGCCGACTACTACACGCGCCTCGAACAGTCCCGGGGCCCGCGCCCGTCCCGCCAGATGCTGACGGCGCTGGCCCGCGCCCTGCGCCTGACCGAGGACGAACGGGACCACCTGTTCCACCTGACCGGCGAGGAGCCCCCGCGCCGGGAGACCGCGAGCACGCACGTCCGCCCGGGCCTGCTCCTGGTCCTGGACCGGCTGCACGACACCCCGGCGCTGGTGTCCACGGACTGCGGCGAGATCCTGGCCCAGAACGCGCTGTCCCGGGCGCTCAGCGGCGATGTGCTGGCCCGCCCGCCGCGCGAGCGCAACCTGCTGCGCCGCTACTTCCTGGACCCGGCCGCCCGCGACCTGTTCCCGCCGGAGGACCGCCCGGCGCGGGCCCGTGAACACGTGGCGAACCTCCGCGCGGTGGCCGCGGCCCGCCCCACCGACCCGGCCCCCGCCGCCCTGGTCGCCGAACTCCTGTCCGGCAGCGAGGAGTTCGCCCGCCTCTGGGCCGACCACGAGGTGGCCGTACGCCGAGCCACCACCAAACGCTTCCGCCACCCCACCGTCGGCCTCCTCGAACTCGACTGCGAGGTCCTCCTCAACGCCGACACCCACCAGCAACTCGTCGTCCACACGGCCCGCCCAGGCACGGAGTCCTACGAACGCCTCCAACTGCTACGCGTAGTAGGCCTCCAGGACCTGACCCCGACCCGGACGTGACCCCGGGATGCGGCTACCGCCGCGCGGCGGGCGTCCCCGGCAGTGCCTCGATCTGCTCGCGGGACTTGATGCCGGCCTCCCTCGGACGCCGACCGCCAAGCCCCGCCCACCCCGGCCTCAGAACCCCAGCCGCCGCAGCTGCTTCGGGTCCCGCTGCCAGTCCTTGGCGACCTTCACGTGGAGGTCGAGGAAGACGGGTGTGCCCAGCAGTGCCTCGATCTGCTTGCGGCTCTTGATGCCGACCTCCTTCAGGCGCGTGCCCTTGGGGCCGATGACGATGCCCTTCTGGCTGGGGCGCTCGATGTACAGGTTGGCGTGGATGTCGAGGAGGGGCTTGTCGGCGGGGCGGTCCTCGCGGGGGAGCATCTCCTCGACGACGACGGCGATGGAGTGCGGGAGCTCGTCGCGGACGCCTTCGAGGGCCGCCTCGCGGATCAGTTCCGCGATCATGACCTGCTCGGGCTCGTCGGTGAGGTCGCCCTCGGGGTAGAGGGCGGGGCCCTCGGGGAGCAGCGGGACGAGCAGGTCGGCGAGCAGGCTCACCTGCTTGTCGCCGACCGCGGAGACGGGGACGATCTCGGCCCACTCGAAGCCCAGCTCCTTGCCGAGCTGGTCGATGGCGATCAGCTGCTCGGCGAGGGTCTTGGAGTCGACGAGGTCGGTCTTGGTGACGACGGCGACCTTGGGGGTCTTCCTGATCCCCGCGAGTTCCTTCGCGATGAAGCGGTCACCGGGGCCGATCTTCTCGTTCGCCGGCAGGCAGAAGCCGATGACGTCGACCTCGGCCCAGGTGGTGCGGACCACGTCGTTCAGCCGCTCGCCGAGCAGCGTGCGCGGCTTGTGCAGGCCGGGGGTGTCGACCAGGATCAGCTGGGCGTCCTCCCGGTGCACG
The DNA here is from genome assembly GCF_043201555.1 of Streptomyces sp. NPDC048288. Taxonomy (NCBI): domain Bacteria; kingdom Bacillati; phylum Actinomycetota; class Actinomycetes; order Kitasatosporales; family Streptomycetaceae; genus Streptomyces; species Streptomyces sp. NPDC048288. The sequence continues at coordinate 273,408 of NZ_JBICZD010000001.1, read as the reverse complement.
ATGCCGCGCACGGTGTGCCGCGTGGTCTGCGGCTGGTTCGCGGTGATCGCCACCTTCTGCCCGACCAGAGCGTTCGTGAGGGTGGACTTGCCCGCGTTGGGACGCCCGACGAAACAGGCGAAGCCCGCCCGGTGGACGGCCTCCGACGATTCCGACGGCTCGGTTGACTGGCTGCGAACGCTCATGGCCCCCATTCTCCCTGATCCACGACACCCCGCCGCACCGTGAGATTTCGGTAACCCCACGGCAACGAAACGTCACGGAAACACAGCCGTACGCGACCGGAAACGGGAACCGGTGACCCTCTGACGAGCCCCCGCCCAGGTTGGAGACGCCCCGTGTACCTCGCCGCCGCGCACGCCGACACCGGTGACACCGCCTGGCTGCTCGCCGCCACCGCCCTGGTCCTGCTGATGACACCGGGACTGGCCCTGTTCTACGGCGGCATGGTCCGCACGAAGAGCGTCCTCAACATGCTGATGATGAGCTTCGTGTCGATCGCGCTGGTCACGGTGGTGTGGCTGGCGGGAGGCTACTCGCTGGCGTTCGGACCGGACGCGGCGGCCGGGCTGATCGGCGGGCTCGAACACGCCGGGATGAGCGGACTCGGTCCGGACAGCGTCCAGGGCACCGTGCCCACCCTGCTCTTCGCCACCTTCCAGCTCACCTTCGCGATCGTCACGGCCGCGCTGATCAGCGGCGCGATCGCGGACCGGGCGAAATTCGGGGCCTGGCTGGTGTTCGTACCGGTCTGGGCACTGCTCGTATACGTTCCGGTGGCGCACTGGGTGTGGGGCCCCGGTGGCTGGATCGCACACCACCTCGGGGCGCTGGACTTCGCGGGCGGCCTGCCGGTCGAGATCACCTCGGGAGCGTCCGGGCTGGCGCTCTGCCTGGTCCTCGGCCCCCGGCTCGGCTTCAAGAAGGACGCGATGCGCCCGCACAACCTCCCCATGGTCGTCCTGGGCGCCGGTCTGCTCTGGTTCGGCTGGTTCGGCTTCAACGCGGGCAGCGCGCTCGGCGCGAACGGCCTCGCGGCCGCCGCCTTCCTCAACACCCTGGCCGCCGGCTGCACCGGCCTGCTCGGCTGGCTCTTCGTCGAGCAGAAGCGCGACGGCCATCCGACGACCCTGGGCGCCGCGTCGGGCGCGGTCGCGGGCCTGGTGGCCATCACCCCGTCCTGCGGCTCGGTCTCGCTGCTCGGCTCCCTCGTCGTCGGCCTCGCGGCGGGCGTGGTCTGCTCGTACGCCGTGAGCTGGAAGTTCCGGTTCGACTACGACGACTCGCTGGACGTCGTCGGCGTCCACCTGGTCGGCGGAGTCATCGGCACCCTGCTCATCGGCCTGTTCGCGGAGAAGGCGATGACCGGGGGCGCCGAGGGTCTCTTCTACGGCGGCGGGCTCGCCCCGCTCGGCAAGCAGGCGGTGGCGGTCGTGGTCGTGGCCGTGTACGCCTTCACCATGACGTACGGCATCGGCCGGCTGCTCGACAAGGTCATGGGCTTCCGGGCGGACGAGGACCAGGAGCACACCGGACTGGACCTTACGGTGCACGCCGAGACGGCTTACGATCACGGGGTCCTGGGCCACGGCGCCCCGGTCGGCCACTCCGTCCTCCCCACCGCCCAGAAGGTCACCACCCAGCCATGAAGCTCGTCACCGCGATCGTCAAGCCCTACCGCCTCGACGCGGTGAAGACCGCCCTCCAGGAACTCGGCGTGCACGGCCTGACCGTGACCGAGGCCAGCGGGTACGGCCGGCAGCGCGGCCACACCGAGGTGTACCGGGGCGCCGAGTACCAGGTCGACCTGGTGCCCAAGGTCCGGATCGAGGTCGTCGTCGACGACGCCGACTGCGAGCCGGTGATCGAGGCGATCGTCAGGGCCGCGCAGACGGGGAAGATCGGGGACGGGAAGGTGTGGGCACTGCCGGTGGAGACGGTCGTACGGGTGCGGACGGGCGAACGCGGCCCCGACGCCCTCTGAGACGCGTCAGCAGCGGCGTTCCGCCGCCCCGGCGCGACCTGGCGATCAGCACGCCGCCCGCCACCCCGGCGACGAAGGCCAGCGCCACCACCAGCCACGGCAGCGCGAGGAACGAGGCGCTCGCCGACTCCTTGGTACCGGTCGCGCTGGCCGTCAGCGTCACGTCCCCCCAGTCGAACTGGGGCGCGTCCCGCCAGGGCGCGGTGAGCCGGACCCGCTCCCCCGGGAGCAGTTCGGAGGGAACCCCGGTGAGGTCGCGGCTGAGCAGCGTCCGGCCGAACAGGCCCCGCGCGCGCAGCCGTACCTTCGGGTCCAGGGTGACGTTCCCGGTGTTGTGCAGGGTGTAGGAGATCGTCGCCGTGCTGTCGCCGAGACCGGGGACGAGCGGCTGGTGATGGGTGAGATGCACGTTCTCGACGGCGAGGGCCGGCAATGTCGGACCGCTCACCCGCAGGTAGACCCGGGCGCCGACGGCCCGCTGCACCCCGAGCGCCAGGGAGCCCGACCCGGGGTCGACGCGCTCGTCCAGCGCCACGATCGCACCCGGGTGGTCACCGGGCTCGGCCCCCTGGGGCACCCGCAGAGTGAAGGGAACCGTCACCGTCCTGTGCGGCGGCACCGTGACCCGCGCCTTCCCGAGCTTCACCCAGGCACCCACGCCCCGCATCCGCTCCTTCACGGTCCGGACGGCGAAGCCGCCGTCCCGCGCGGTGTTGTAGGCGTCGGCCGCGTACAGCCGGAAGGTCAGCGGTTTCCCGGTCTTGTTGGCGACGGCCACCTTGTCGGTGATCGTCCGCCCGGGGTCGAGGGAGAGGTAGAAGTACGGCCGCGCCGCGATCTTGGAGGCGACCGGATACACGGACCAGCTGCCGTTGTCGGCGGCACGCGCGGGACCCGCCGTGAGGAAGACGCCCGGGAGCAGGGTCAGGAACAGACTCAGGAGGAGGACGTACGGCTTGGCGCGACGCATGGGTGCGGACCCCCGGTCGGAAGCGGTCGGGTGACGGCCGGGCCCCCGTCTCCGGGAGCCCGGCCGCCACGCGGGGAGTTGGCTCAGGTGAGCGTCAGGGTCAGGACTCCGGAGTACGACCCCGGAGGCGTGAACGCCGGTACGTCCAGGCTGAGTCCGGCGTCGACGGTGAACTGACCCCCGGTGAGCGTGGAGTCCGGGGTCGACGCGAGGGTCGCTCCGGATGCGCCGACGGTGCCCGCCGAACCGGCCGCACAGGTGCTGGGGCTGCCGGTCTTGGTCGCGCAGGCGGGGGTCCAGCTGAGCTTGCCCGCGTCGATCTTGGCGCCCGGACCGGTGAAGTCGGTGACCTTGCCGGTGAGCGACCAGCCGGCCGGCCCGCCGCGGAAGTCCTTGACGGTCACGGTCTGCAACGCGCCCGTCGAGGCCCCGCCCTGACCGAAGTCGACCGCCGACAGCGCGACGGAGTCCCCGGCCTGGGACATGGACAGGGTGCCCGCCTTGACCGTGGTCGTCAGCTTCTGACTCCCGTCCGGCACCGGCGTCGTGTCGTTCACGACATAGGCGGCCGGCCCGGCCCCCGCGGTATCGCTCCACGCACTCCCCTCGTACGCCACGATCCCGGTCGTCGTCTTGTCGTTGACGACGATCGGCGCGCTGAAGGAACCGTCGGAGCCCGCGGTCGCCGTGGCCGTGTCCGCGGTCTGGCTGCTGCCCGACCGTCCGGCCAGCGTCACGGTCGCGCCCGGCGTGAAGTTCTGCCCGCTGACGGTCACGCTGTCACCGGGGTTGCCGGAGGCCTTGTCCAGGCTGATGGCCCGGTTGTTGACCGGGGTGGTCGAGGTCGCCGTGACGGTCTCCGACACCGGGGCGGGCGGGTTGGTGACCGTGCACGGGGTGTCCAGCTCCAGGATGTAGCTGGTGTGGATGTTGTAGTCACTGGGCGAGAGCGTGATGGCGCCCGCCGAGGTGACGGTGAACGTCCCGGTCATGGAGAACGAGGGGAAGGTCCCGTACCCCGGCACCGGATCGTTCTTCTTCGGCCCGGTCACCGTCACGTCACCGGTCTGCGCGCCGCCCAGCGTCACCTTCCCGGTCGGCGTCATGATGTCGGCCGGCAGGGCGAGTGCGGTGGGGTTGTTGGCGGCGGGCGTGACCACGGTGTAGGTCACGGTGACCGTGTCGCCGACCTTCGGGCTGGTGTTGTCCACCGAGATGTTGGCGGTGGTGGTGCCGTCGATCGGCGGGAGGCCCGCGACGGCGGGCGGGATGCAGTGCGTGGCGAAGTCGACGTTCGTGCCGGCGGCACCGGCCGGACAGGCCAGCGCGCCGCCCGCCGTGACCGCGAGCGCGGTCGCCCCGAACAGTGAGATCCAGCGCCACCGTCGGGATCTTCGTGATCCTGGGGGTGAACCCATCTTGGCCCCCTCCTGAGGGTTGCGGGCGCAGCGGCTCCTCTGCGCCGACAGGGGGCCATTGATGTGGAGGCCGCGTGAGAAGTCAATGGAGATGCCGCAGAAACCTGACGGTTCATCAGCTTCTGCGGCATCCGGAACGTACCCGTCAGCCGGCCCGGTCAGAAGACGAAGGGTCCGGGCGACTGGGCGGCGCTGGACGTACAGGTGACGGTGACGCCGAAGATGACCATCTTCAGCGAGCCGCCGTAGAAGTCGAGGCTGTCGCCGGAGGCCACGGTGCCGGGGAGCGGGCCGACGGTGACCGCGGAGCCGGCGGCCATGGCCGGGTTCACGGTGCCGCTGAAGACGACGTTGCTGCCGGTCGAGTTGGCCATGGTCAGCGTGGAGGCGATGGAGTTCGCCGACAGGGCGAGCGGGGTGGTGATCGCGCTGGAGGTGAGCGTGAGGGTGGCGCTCGTGCCGCTCTGGGTCGCGGTGAGCGTGGCCGCGCCGCCGCCGAAGATGCCGCAGCTGGCGGTGACGGTCGCGGTGGTCGGAGTGACGGCGGCTGCCGTGGGCGCGAAGGCCAGCGCCGTGGCGGCGAGGGCCCCCGCCGCGAGTGCCGCACCGGTGGCGATTCGTTTCATGGGGATCGGTCTCCCTTCCCGTTACGTGGGAATGCCATGTGGGGACGACGGCCCCGGTCCGGGTGGATGCGGGCACACCGCGGGGCACTGGAACCGACGCACCATCAGAATCTGACGGCCCGTCGGATTGCACGTTCCCATTGATGCGTGAGAGACACAGACCGACAAGGTTGAATTCCGGCCTACCTTCCTGTGGGGGTTGGCCGAAGGAGCGGTTGCGGTGGTGGCGTCCGTGCAGGTGCGTGGGGGCTGATCGCGCAGTTCCCCGCGCCCCTTAGGTGGGCTCAGCCTGCGCCCCTTCAGGGGCGCGGGGAACTGCGCGAGCAACCACGACGAAGCCGCACCCGCCCCCACACCCCGCCACCCCAGTCAACCAACTCCCACCCCTCCCCCGACGGAGTCAACAAGTCCTCGCTTCTCGGCGGACCGAGTCGGGTGGGCGGGTGGGCAAGGAGTCACGCGGAGACAGTGAGCCGAACCTCCCCGTCCGGCCCCGCCAGCAGCACCGGCGTCCCCGGCCCCCCAAGATCCCGCACCGCGGCCAAGTCGTCGGCGTCGACCTCCCCCGCCCCGCTCACGACCGCCGCCGCCTCCAGCGACTCCGCCCCCGACGCCACCGCCATCGCCACCGCCGTCCGCAGCGCGCTCAGCGCCAGCGAGGGCAGCTCCACGCTCCCCGCGACGTACGTACGGCCGGTGGAGTCCCGTACGGCCGCCCCCTCCGGCACCCCGTTGCGGGCCCGGGCCGAACGGGCCAGGGTGACGATCTTGCGGTCCTCGGGATCAAGCGCGCTGCTGTCGGTCATGCCCCCGAGCATACGAACATCCGGGACGCGCCCCGCCCCCACTCCCCGCCGTCGGACGGAGTCAGTCGAGTCGCTGGATGATCTGACCGCGTCCGGCCGTGTACAGCACCCGGCCGCGCGCGCCGTTCACCAGCGGCAGATACGGCGGCACATGACCGCACTCCACGTCGGCCACGATCGGCACCCCGAGCGGCCCGAGCGCGTCGAGCACGGCCTCGTGCTGGCCGAGGGTGGGGCTGTCGGGCGCGCGGGTGCGGCCGACGAGGACGGCGGCGGCCCGGTCGAAGAACCCGGCGAGCCGCATGCCGTGCAGGTTCCGGCAGATGGTGAACGCGTTGTCCTCACAGGCCTCGACGTACACGATCAGCGGTTCCTCCCCGGCGAAGCCGGCCGCGTCCAGATACGGCGTCCCGGCGAGGCCCACGAGGGTCTCGACGCAGCCGCCGATCAGCCGGCCCTCCACATCCACGTCCCCGTCTCCGTCGAGCCGGGTCCAGCCGCCCTCCGCGTCCAGCGTGAGGCCCCGGATACCGGGCTCGGCGATCCAGTCGTCCCGCCCCGCGGCCCGGTACCGCCCGGGCGGGGTCTGGGTGAACGGCGGCCCCTGCGGCGCGGCCACGACGTCCAGCCAGGAAAGGAGCCCCTCCGGCGGCCGGTAGGGCGTTTCCATGAGGCAGTTGCCGTGCACGGTCGCGACCCCGGTGCGCAGGGTCAGCGGGGTGATGAGGGTCGACATGTCCGAGTAGCCGACGACCCAGGTCGGTTCGGCCCGCCCGATGGCCTCGAAGTCGAGCAGCGGGAGGAGGTCGATGCCTGTCTCGCCGCCCCACGGGGGTACGACGGCCCGGATCGACGGGTCGGTCAGCATCCCGGTGAGTTCGGCGGCGCGTTCGGCGGCCGATGCGCTGACGTGCGTGGCCCCGTCCATGCACCGCCCGACCACCACCTCGTACCCGGCCTCCTCGACCGTACGGACCGCCACGTCGAGCCGCGCGCGCAGCGGCTCGGGCACTCCACTGGAGGGAGAGGTGACACCGACACGGTCACCGGGGCGCAGAGGGCGCGGATACCTGATCGTCATACAAGGGATCCGACCGCGCCCGCCCACCATGGGCAACCGGGTTTACCGCCGTACCGAGGATCGAGATCCGCCTCGAACACGAGGACGCCGGTGGCTTCCGCGGCGAGAAGTGCGTCCGTTTCCTGGAACTCACTGCCCGTGCCGTGCGGAAGCTCGACGGCTGATCGCCGTCACGGCCGGTCCAGCCGCAGCCGCTCCGCCCTCGGCAGGCCGGCGACGACAAGGTCGTACGAGTCCTCGACCAGCTCTCTCACGAGCCGGTCGGGGAGTCCGCCGTCCACGGTGACGGTGTTCCAGTGGCGCTTGTTCATGTGGTAGCCGGGGGTGATCAGGCCCTCGTGGTCGGCGCGGAGCCGGATCGCGTCCTCGGGGTCGCACTTGAGGTTGACCTTGAGCGGCTTCGCGTCGATCCAGCTCAGCGCGAACATCTTGCCGAGCACCTTGAAGACGGAGATGTCCGGGTTGAAGGGGAAGTCCTCCTCGGCCGCGTTGAAGGAGAGGCAGAGGGCGCGGAGTTGGTCGGGGCTCACTCGGCCGCGTCCTCCCCGGGCTCGCCGGCGGCCGGAACCGGCTCCACCAGCACCGTCACGATCTTGTTCCGGCGTCCGGCGGCCGCCTCGGCGGTCAGCGCCAGCCTGCGGCCGTCGGGGAGTTCGACCTGGGCGGAGGCACCGGCGATGGGAACCCGGCCGAGGGCCTTGGCGAGCAGTCCGCCGACGGTCTCCACGTCCTCGTCGTCGTACTCCTCCAGGCCGTACAGCTCGCCGAGATCGGTGATGTCGAGGCGGGCGGTGACCCGGTGGCGGTCGTCGCCGAGGTCGGTGACGGGCGGGAGTTCACGGTCGTACTCGTCGGTGATCTCGCCGACGATCTCCTCCAGGATGTCCTCGATGGTGACGATCCCGGCCGTGCCGCCGTACTCGTCGATGACGACGGCGACGTGGTTGCGTTCCTTCTGCATCTCGCGCAGCAGGTCGCCGGCGTTCTTGGTGTCGGGGACGAAGAACGCGGGCCGCATCGCGGTGGAGACCAGGTCGGCCTCGGCGTCCCGGCTGATGTGCGTCTTGCGGACCAGGTCCTTCAGATACACGATCCCGACGATGTCGTCCTCGCTCTCCCCGGTGACGGGTATCCGCGAGAAACCGGACCTGAGCGCGAGGGTGAGGGCCTGCCGGATGGTCTTGTAGCGCTCGATGACGACGAGGTCGGTGCGCGGGACCATGACCTCCCGGACCAGCGTGTCGCTCAGCTCGAAGACCGAGTGCACCATGCGGCGCTCCTCGTCCTCGATCAGGGACTCCTGCTCGGCGAGGTCGACCAGGGCGCGCAGTTCGGCCTCGGAGGCGAACGGGCCGCGCCGGAAGCCCTTGCCGGGGGTGAGCGCGTTGCCGATGAGGATGAGGAGATAGGGGACCGGGCCCATGATCCGGGCCAGCGGCAGCAGCACGTACGCGGCGGCCGTGGCCGTGTTCAGCGGGTGCTGGCGGCCGATGGTGCGCGGGGAGACGCCGACGGCGACGTACGACACGAGCACCATCACGCCGATCGCGGCGAGCAGCGCCTGCCAGGTGCTGGGGATCTCCTGGAGGCACTCGTAGGTGACGAGGGCCGCGGCGGCCATCTCGCAGGCGACGCGGACCAGCAGCGCCACGTTGAGGTAGCGGGTCGGGTCGGCGGCGAGTTCGGCGAGCCGGGCGCTGCCGCGCCGCCCGGACTTCACCGCCTCCTCGGCGCGGAAACTGGAGACGCGGGCGATACCGGCCTCGGCGCAGGCGGCCAGCCAGGCGACGACGACCAGGGCGATCGCGCCGAGAACGATCTGCGGACTCATTCGAGGACGACCCGCCCGACTAGGAGACCGTCGGCGCCGGCGAGGGCCCGGTCAGGCCCTGCTCCGCGCGCCAGCCGTCCACGATGGCCGCCTGCAGGCCGAACATCTCGGCCTTCTCGTCGGGCTCCTCGTGGTCGTAGCCGAGCAGGTGCAGCACGCCATGGACGGTGAGCAGCTGGAGCTCCTCGTCCATGGAGTGCTGGGTCTCGGCCTCGGCGCCCTGCTTGGCGGCGACCTCCGGGCAGAGCACGATGTCGCCGAGCAGCCCCTGCGGGGGCTCCTCCTCGTCCTTCGACGGCGGCCGCAGCTCGTCCATCGGGAAGGACATGACATCGGTGGGCCCGGGCAGGTCCATCCACTGGATGTGCAGCTGCTCCATGGCGTCGGCGTCCACGACGATCACCGAGAGCTCGGAGAGCGGGTGGATGCGCATCCGTGCGAGCGCGTAGCGGGCGATGTCGAGGATCGCCTGCTCGTCGACCTCGGTTCCGGACTCGTTGTTGACGTCGATCGACATGGCGCGGTGCTTGTCTACTTCCCCTTGTGCCCGGACTTCGAGCGGCCGCCCTGGTGCGCGCCGTTCTCCGTGCCGTGCTGGCTGTCGAACTTCTCGTACGCGTCGACGATACGGCCCACCAGCTTGTGCCGTACGACATCGTGGGACGTCAGCCGGGAGAAGTGCACGTCCTCCACGCCTTCGAGGATGTCCTGCACCTGGCGCAGACCGCTCTTGGTGCCGTTGGGCAGGTCGACCTGCGTCACGTCACCGGTGATCACGATCTTCGACTCGAAGCCGAGCCGGGTGAGGAACATCTTCATCTGCTCGGGGCTCGTGTTCTGGGCCTCGTCCAGGATGATGAAGGCGTCGTTGAGGGTGCGGCCGCGCATGTACGCCAGCGGCGCGACCTCGATCGTCCCGGCCGCCATCAGGCGCGGGATCGAGTCCGGGTCGAGCATGTCGTGCAGCGCGTCGTACAGCGGGCGCAGGTAGGGGTCGATCTTCTCGTAGAGCGTGCCGGGCAGGAAGCCCAGCCGCTCGCCCGCCTCCACGGCCGGCCGGGTCAGGATGATGCGGTTGACCTGCTTGGACTGCAGGGCCTGCACCGCCTTGGCCATGGCCAGGTACGTCTTTCCGGTACCGGCGGGGCCGATGCCGAAGACGATCGTGTGCTTGTCGATCGCGTCGACGTACCGCTTCTGGTTGAGGGTCTTGGGGCGGATGGTGCGGCCGCGCGAGGACAGGATGTTCTGGGTCAGAACCTGGGCCGGGGTCTCCTCCGCGCCCTCCCCGTTCTCACTCGCCCGCAGCATGGCGATCGAGCGTTCCACTGCGTCCTCCGTCATCGGCTGCCCGGTGCGGAGCACCAGCATCATCTCGTCGAACAGGCGCTGGACGAGGGCGACTTCATGCGCCTCGCCGACCGCGCTGATCTCATTGCCCCGGACGTGTATGTCGGCCGCCGGGAAGGCCTTCTCGATCACACGCAGCAGGGAGTCGCCGGATCCCAGTACCGTGACCATCGGGTGCTGGGCGGGAACCTCGAACTGAGCTCGGGCCTGCTGCTGCGCGGGAGAGTGAGCTGTGGGTGTCTGAGTCATGGGCCGGCGCTTAAGGCCTGCGGTTCCTCCTCATCACGGCCGCGTAGCTGAGGGCGGCCTCGCGGTATCAAGCGTACGACGTGGCACTGACAACGCCGTAGGCCTTTTCTTGGGGAAGGGCGCCCTCAGTGAAACCGTGAGCCCTGCATGCGCTCCTGTACGCCGGGGCAGAATCCGAGCTACGTCCTTATGTCCTTACAGAGCTCCTCAGAAAGCAGGTAGCCGTGCAGCTGCGACTGCCCACGTCGGTGTCCGAGGCCCGGGAGTACCTGGCCGAGGGGGCGATACCCGTCGGCGGAGCGACCCTCGTGTGGGCCGCCTGGCAGCGGGACGGCTTCCCGGAACAGGCGGTGTCCCTGCGGCGGGTGCCGGAGGCGACGGTGATAGGGGACGGGGTGCTCGGCGGGGCGGTGCTGCTGCACCAGGTGGACGACCGGGTTCCGGAGGTGCTGCGGCTGGCCGCGAAGGGGGTCGGCACGGGGGCGGTGCGCCGGGCGGCGACGGTCGGCGGGAACATCGCGGGGTCGAGCCTGCGGGATCTGCTGCCCGCGGCGCTGGTGCTGGACGCGCGGGCCGACGTGCTCACGACGGACGGGGTGGAGGAGGTGGACCTCGCCGAGGTCCAGGCGAAGTCTCCGGTGCTGTTGGCGCTGCGCTGGCGGGAGCCGGTGCGGGGCGCTTACGCGAAGGTGGCCGACGCGGGGGGCGGGGAGGTGCCGACGCTGGCCGCGGCGGCGGTCGACACGGAGGGTGTGCTGAGGGTCGCGGTGCGGGAGGGGTATGTGGTGAGCGCGGGGAGTGTGGGAGCCGGTGGGGGCGGGCTGGAGGAGTTGTTCGCCGGCGCGTTGTCCGAGGTGTCGGAGAGCGTCCGGGAACTGGTACGGGGGCTGGTTTCCGGCGTGCTCGGAGAGTAGGCGGGGGTGGTCCCGGCTCATCGTCGGCTGCGGGCCGGTGGGGGCTGGTCGCGCCCACGCGGCGGTAGCCGCAGATCGAATACAGCCCCGCGCCCCTGACGGGGCGCTGTGCGGCTGCGTGCTGCAGAGCCACGGTCGGACGGGGCGCGGTCCAGCCGCGTTCTGCGGAGCCGCGGGCGCCGCGCCGACCGCCTCCCCCCAGCCGCGGGCCGCGGGCCGCGTCGCAACTACTCAGCCACTCAGCTACTCAGCTGCGGGCAGGCGTGCCGCAGGGCGGCACGGGTGGGCGCAGCGGCACCCTGCAAGCGCCGGTGAGCGAAACTCTGCCCCGGCCCCGGCGTACCCGCACCGGGTCACCCCGCGCGGCCGAAACCGATCGTCGGGACTGCCCTTCGCAACGGCCAGGGACGTACCTGGTCCTCGCCCGGTACCAGGCCGTCCAGGAAGGCGTAGCGCCGCAGGGCCGTCGGGTCCTGGCCCGCCACCGACTGCACCTTCCGCCACCACGCCCCGATCTCCGACCAGCCGGGGGCCGAGAGGGAGCCGCCGAACTCCTGGACGGACAGCGCGGCGGTGAGGCCGGCGAAGGCGAGGCGGTCGGCGAGGGGCCAGTCGGCGAGGGTGCCGGTGACGAAGCCGGCGACGAAGACATCGCCGGCACCGGTCGGGTCGAGGGCCTCCACGGCGATGGCCGGGACCTCGGCGGACTCGCCGGTGCGTCCGTCGACGGCGTACGCGCCGTCCGCGCCGAGGGTGACCACGGCGAGCGGCACGTACGCGGTGAGGGCGTGCGCGGCGGCGCGCGGGCAGTCGGCGCCGGTGTACCGCATCGCCTCCTCCGCGTTCGGCAGGAACGCCTCGCAGTGTTCGAGGTCGGCGAGAGCGGCCAGGTCCCACTCCCCCGTCTCGTCCCAGCCGACGTCGGCGAAGATCCGGGTGCCCTCGGCGGCGGCCCTGGCGATCCACGGGTTGCGTTTGCCGGGCAGCAGCGAGGCGACGGCGGCGCGCGCGTGGGCGGGGCGGCCGGGTGCGTTCTGCTGGCGGAACAGGGTGTCGGCGGGCGGTTCGTGGCCGTGCGAGACCATGGTCCGCTCACCCTCGTAGGCCATGGAGACGGTGACCGGCGAGTGCCAGCCGCGCACGGTCCGGGACGGGGAGAGGTCGATGCCCTCGCCCTGTTCGAGCGCGTCCCAGCAGTACTCGCCGTAGTGGTCGTCGCCGAAGGCCGCGGCCAGGGAGGTCTTCAGCCCGAGCCGGGCGAGGGCGGTGGCCATGTTGGCGATGCCGCCGGGGCTGGATCCCATCCCGCGCGCCCAGGACTCGGTGCCGCGCACCGGGGCGGAGGCGAGGCCGGTGAAGACGATGTCGAGGAAGACGGTGCCGGTGAGGTAGACGTCCCAGGGCGGATCGCCCGGTGCGCGCAAGCCGGCCAGCGGGTCGACCTGCGCGGCACAGTGCGGTGTTGTTGCTCCCCTGTCGTCGTCGAGGTACTCGGGTTCCTCTCCGGCGAACGCGTTGGACGCGGTCACGGTGCGCTCCCTGACGTGGTGCGGATCCGGCCAGTCTGCACCATGTCGTACCGGAGGCGGCCGCAGTCGTCGTACGACCGCCCGAACGAGCGCCTCTACCAGCGCGGTACCGCCGGTGTGGTCCACCCCGGCTCGGCGACCCGCATCGCGGCCGCGTCGTCGCGGTCGCGCAGGGTGCCGTCGTCGTCCAGCCAGCGCCGGTGCAGCCGTCGTACCTTCTCCTGGTCCAGTGCGACGCCGAGGCCCGGCGCGTCGGGGACGGCGACCCGGCCGTCCGTGAAGACGAGCCGCTCGGTGAGGACGTCCTCGGACTGCCAGGGGTAGTGGGAGTCGCAGGCGTGGTGGAGGTCGGGGACGGTCGCGGCGACGTGGGTCATCGCGGCCAGGCTGATCCCGAGGTGGGTGTTGGAGTGCATGGAGACGCCGACGCCGAAGGTGCGGCAGACGGCGGCCAGTTCCCGGGTGTTGCGCAGTCCGCCCCAGTAGTGGTGGTCGGAGAGGACGACCTGCACGGCCCCGCTGCTGAACGCCTCCCGGATCTCGCCGAAGGTCGTCACGCACATGTTGGTGGCGAGCGGCACGTCCGTGCCGGCCGCCACCTCCGCCATCGCCGGGGTGCCGAGCGCCGGGTCCTCCAGGTATTCGAGGACGTCGGCGAGTTCCGCCGCGACCTTCAGCGAGGTCGCCACGGACCAGGCGCCGTTGGGGTCGAGGCGCAGCGGGTGCCCGGGGAACGCCTCGGCCAGCGCCCGTACGGCCGCGATCTCCTGCTCGGGCGGGAAGACCCCGCCCTTGAGCTTGAAGGAGGTGAACCCGTAGCGGTCCTTGAACCGGCGGGCCTGTGCCACGACCCCGGCCGGGTCGAGCGCGGGCCCCCAGTCGTCGGCCTCGGCCGGCACGCCCCGCGGATGCGCGGCCCACTTGTAGAACAGGTACGCGCTGTACTCGACCGCGTCGCGCACCTTGCCGCCGAGCAGCGCGTGCACGGGCAGTCCGAGCGCCTTGCCGAGGGCGTCGAGGCAGGCGACCTCGAAGCCGGAGACGACCGAAAGCCGCAGTTTGTCGGCGGTCTGCACGCCCCGCAGCCCGCCCACGTCGACCTGCCCGGAGACCCGGGAGGCGTCCACGGCGACCTCGTCGGCGACGGTGAACAGCCCGTTCAGGTCGGAGACCGCACGGCCGACCAGCCGCGCCGCGAACGGCCGGGCCAGCTCCAGGTACTTGGTGTCCCCGTAGGTCTCGCCGATCCCGACCACCCCGTCGGCGGTCTCCACCTCGACGATCAGCCGGGGCGTGTACGGCTGGTGCACCCCCTGAGTGTTGAGCAGCGGCGGGTCGGCGACGAGGATCGGCGTCAGGCGGACGTCGGTGATCGTGAGGTTCACAGGGACGCTCCGGCGAGGTCGAGGCCGGCGCCGAGCAGGGCCCGCAGCTCGGCGAGGTCGGCGGCGGACGGGTCGGTGAGGGGGGCGCGGACGGGTCCCACGGGCCGGCCGCGCAGCCGGGCAGCCGCCTTCACCAGCGACACGGCGTATCCGGGGACGCGGTCGCGGAGTTCGACGAACGGCACGTAGAAGTCGCGCAGCAGCTTGTCGGTCGTGCCCTGCTCGCCGTCGCGCAGGGCGGCGAAGAAGGCGTCGGCGATCTCCGGGGCGAAGGCGTGCACGGCGGAGGAGTAGGCGGGGACGCCGACGGTGGCGTAGGCGCGGGCCTGGATCTCGGCGGTGGCGGCGCCGTTGAAGAAGAGGAAGCCGTCCGGGGCGGCGAGGGTGAGCCGCTGCAGCCGGTCGAGGTCGCTGTGCCCGTCCTTGAGCCCGATCACACCGGGGATGCGGGCGATCCGCGTCAACGAGTGGGCCGTGTAGGCGACCTGGCCGCGCTGGTAGGCGATGAGGGGGAGCGAGGTCCGGGCCGCGAGCTGCTCCAGCTGCGCGACCAGCCCGTCCTGCGGGGCGGCGACGAGATAGTGCGGCAGCACGAGCAGGGCGTCGGCCCCGGCCTCCTCGGCGATCCGCGCGAACCGGGCGGCCTGCGCCCAGCCGTACCCCACCCCCGCGACCACCGGCACCCTTCCGCCGGCCTCCTCGACCGCCACGCCCACGACCTGCCGGTACTCGTCCTCGGCGAGCGAGAAGAACTCCCCGGTGCCGCAGGCCGGGAAGAGCGCGCCGGGCGCGGCGGCCAGCTGCCCGGCGACGTACGCCCGGAACCCGTCCAGGTCCAGGGACCCGTCGGCGTGGAAGGAGGTCAGCGGAAAGGACAGCACCCCCTTCGCCATCGCGTCCCGCAGCGCGCGCACCACACTCTCCGGCTGTCCGCCCACCGAACCCATCTCCCTACGTAAACGTCGTCTACATACGAAGACAGAGACTAGATATGCGAACGCACCCCCGTCAACGGCGCACCCCGCCCGCGCCCCTCTACGATCTGCACATGTCCGAGACAGCAGGCGTCCGCGAGGTGAAGTCCGCGGCGCGCACGGTGGAGCTGCTGGAGCTCCTCGCGGACCGCGGCGACCGCCCGGCCCGCCTCCAGGAACTCGCGGACGCGCTCGGCGTCCCGCGCAGCTCGATGTACGCCCTGCTGCAGACCCTGATCGCCCGGGGCTGGGTCCGCACCGACACGACCGGCTCCCTCTACGGCATCGGCATCCGCACCCTGCTGACCGGCACCAGCTACCTGGACTCCGACCCGCGCGTCCGCCTCGTACGCCCCTACCTCGACGAGGCGTCGGACGCCCTGGGCGAGACCATCCACCTGGCCCGCCTCGACGGCCGCGACGTGGCCTACCTCGCGACCCGCGAGTCCCACGCGTACCTGCGCACCATCAGCAGAGTGGGCCGCCGGTTCCCCGCCCACGCGGGCGCCCTCGGCAAGGCACTCCTGGCGGAACGCCCGGACGCCGACCTGCCCGACGGCCCCTACCCGGCCCTGACCCCCAACACCCGCACCACCAAGGCCGCCCTCGCCGCCGACCTCGCCGGCGTCCGCGCCCGCGACCACTCCATCGACCGCGAGGAGGGTGTCACCGGCATCATCGGCTTCGGCTTCGCCCTGCGCTACGACACCCCTGCCCAGGACGCCATCAGCTGCTCGGTACCGATCGCCCGCCTGACTCCGGCCCACGAGGACCAGATCATCGCCGTGATGGCCGAAACCCGCGCAAGAATCGAATCAGCGACAACGGGCGGCACGGTCAACTGGCGCTAGAAGCCCGAGCCTGAAACACCCGAACCGCAGCCAACCAAGGGGCGCTGGGGGTACCCCCGGCCGAAGGCTGGGGGAGGAACTGCGCGACCAGCCCCCACCCAGCCGCACCCGCAAACCCATCCGCTCCCAAGAACACGCACGGCGCGGCTACCCCCTCCCCCTCACCCAAAACCCGGACGTGCCCCACATCACACCCCCCACCCCCTCTTCGCGCTCCCCTCACTTGATACAAATTGCCCGCGCGTTCCTGTCCGTCGACGGCCTGCGCCCAACCCCCTTCTTGAGCCGCTCCTTTCGCATGCCCTGGGAACGCCCGTGTCCGCCCCCCGCACCACCCCCTGGCCCCTCGTCGCCCTTTTCACGGCCGGGTACCTCGCCCCGTACCTCCTGCCGACCACCGTCGGCAGACTCCAGTCGGGGCTCCCCCTCTCCGCGACCCAGGCAGGCGCCATCGGCAGCGCCCTGCTGCTGAGTTCGGCGACGGCCGGCTTCCTGCTCGCCTCGCGAGTGGATCGCGTCGGCCCCCGCGCCCTCGCCCGGACCGGACTGCTCCTCGCCGTCCTCGGCTACGGCGGCGCGGCCCTGACCACCCACGTCCCCGCGGTCATCGCCGGCGCGGTCGTCGGCGGCTTCGGCTCCGGCACGGTCACCGCGGTCGCCGCCACCGGCATCGCCGCCCAGCGCGACCCCCACCGCACCACCACCCTCGGCCTGCTCGGCGTCTCCGCCCTCGCGGGTGCCGTCTATCTGACGGTCCCGCACCTCGGCCCCGGCCACGCGCAGCCCCTCGCCGCGATCGCGCTCACCGCGCTCGCGGTCTGGCCGCTCACCGCCCGGCTGGCCCCCCGTACCGCCCCGGCCCTCCCCCGCACCGCCACCGGCGGCTCCCGGCTCCCGCACCTCCGCTCGGGTCTGCTGCTGGCCGCCGCCATGCCGTGCTGGTCGGCCGTCCAGAACTCGCTCTGGGGCGTGAGCGGCCGGATCGGCCTGACGCAGGCGCATCTCAGCGAGGTGACCGTCGGCGCGGTGTTCGCGGTGGCGCTCGGCGCCGGTCTGCTGGGCGTGGTCGGCGCGGGCGCCCTCGGCCCCCGGCTCGGCCAGGCGCTGCCGATCGGCCTCGGCACGATCCTCATCGCGGGCTGTATCGCACTCAGCGCGTCCGCGACCGACCTGACGACGTTCGCGTCCGGCGAGATCGCCTGGAACGTGCTCTACCCGGTCGTGCTGTCGTACGTCATCGGCCTGGCCGCCTCCCTGGACCCGCGCGGCCGCTGGGCGGTGCTGGTCGGGTCGGCGTCCTCGCTGGGGACGGCCGTCGGCCCGGTGACCGGCAGTCTGCTGGCGGCCCGGGCCGGTTTCCCGGCGATGGGGACGATCCTGGCGGTGGCCCTGCTGGCGGTCGCCGTACCGCTGACGGCGGTGGCGCTGCGGCGCAGGACCACCACCGTCACGGCCGGCGCCGCGTTCGCCGACGAGACGGCCGTCCGGCTGGACGTCGCGGCGTAGCGGAGTATCGGAGCAGCGGCCCGGCGGCCTAGCCGAACTCGTGGGCCTCGACCTCGGCGAGGTAGCGGGCCCGTAGTTCCTCGTCGTCCTCCAGGAAGGACGCGAGGAAGGAGTTGCGGGCCAGCTCCCGCATCTGCTCCCGGGACAGGCCCAGGGTGTCGCGTACGGCGTGGTAGTTGTCGGCGACGTACCCGCCGAAGTAGGCCGGGTCGTCGGAGTTGACCGTGCACAGCAGCCCGGCCTCGATCATGGCCGGAAGCGGATGCTCGGCCAGCACGTCGACGGCGCGCAGGCGGACGTTGGACAGCGGGCACAGCGTCAGCGGGATCCGCTCCCGCACCAGACGCGCGACCAGCTCCGGGTCCTCCATGCAGCGCAGCCCGTGGTCGACGCGCTCCACGCCGAGCAGGTCCAGGGCGTCGGTGATGTACTGCGGCGGCCCCTCCTCACCCGCGTGCGCCACCCGCCGCAGCCCGAGCCCGGCCGCCGCCTCGTACACCTCGCGGAACTTGGCCGGCGGATGCCCGACCTCGGCCGAGTCCAGCCCGATGCCGGTGATCCGGTCCAGGTACGGCCGCGCGGCCTGCAGCGTCGCCATCGCCGACTCGGCGGACTCGTCCCGCAGGAAGCACATGATCAGCCGGGTGGAGACCCCGTGGTTCTCGACGCTTTGGCCGAGCGCCCGCCACAGGCCCTCGACGACCGTGCCCATGCCGACGCCCCGGGCGATGTGCGCCTGCGGGTCGAAGAAGATCTCGGCGTGCCGCACGCCCTGCGCGGCGGCGCGGGCAAGGTAGGCGTTGGCGAGGTCCTCGAAGTCCTGCTCGGTGCGCAGGACCGCCATCAGCTCGTAGTACAGGTTCAGGAAGGACTGCAGGTCCTCGAACTGGTACGCCTTGCGCAGCGCGTCGGTGTCCGGGTACGACAGCTCGACGCCGTTGCGTCCGGCGAGCCGGAACGCCAGCTCGGGCTCCAGGGTGCCTTCGATGTGGAGGTGCAGTTCTGCTTTGGGGAGGGGCATCAGAGCATGGTACGGCCGTTTCACCTGCGCTTCGGGACCGGCACCCGGAGCAGATCCCGTGCCACGGTCAGCTCGCCCTCGTACCCGGCGGCCCGCGCCTGCCGTTCGAACTCCTCGGGCTCCGAGTAGCGCTGGCTGAAGTGGGTCAGCACCAGGTGCCGTACGCCCGCGTCCCGGGCCACGGCCGCCGCCTGCCCGGCGGTCAGATGGCCGTGGTCCACGGCGAGTCCGGCGTCCTCGTCGAGGAAGGTGGACTCGATGACCAGCAGGTCGCAGCCCTCGGCGAGCGCGTACACCCCCGCGCACAGCCGGGTGTCCATCACGAACGCGAACCGCTGGCCGCGCCGCACCTCGCTGACCTGGTCGAGGGTGACGTCCCCGAGGACACCCGCGCGCTGGAGCCGGCCGACGTCGGGGCCGGTGACGCCGTGCGCGGCGAGCCGTTCGGGGAGCATGCGGCGGCCGTCGGGTTCGGTGAGCCGGTAGCCGTAGGACTCCACCGGGTGGGAGAGCCGGCGGGCCTCCAGCCGGTAGGACCGGGTGGCGGCGAGGTCGCCGCCCTCGCCGTGGACCGGGGCCTCGGTGACGCCGACGGTCTCGCGGTAGGCGGTGGCGTAGCGAAGCCGGTCGAAGAAGCGCTGCCCCGACTTCGGGTAGTGCGCGGTGACCGGGTGCGGGACCTTGTCGAGGTTGATCCGCTGGATGACCCCGGCGAGGCCGAGGGAGTGGTCGCCGTGGAAGTGGGTGACGCAGATCCGGTTCAGGTCGTGCGCGGCGACCCCGGCGCGCAGCATCTGCCGCTGGGTGCCCTCGCCGGGGTCGAAGAGGATGCCCTCGCCGTCCCAGCGCAGCAGGTAGCCGTTGTGGTTGCGGTGCCGGGTGGGTACCTGGCTGGCTGTGCCGAGGACCACCAACTCGCGTACGGACACGGTGGGTTATCCGGGCGGCCAGGTCAGGCCACGGCCGCCGAGGACATGGGCGTGGGCGTGCCAGACGGTCTGGCCGGCGCCGCTGCCGGTGTTGAAGACGATGCGGTAGCTCTCCAGCTTGTCCTCGTCGGCGACGGTGCGGGCCTCGCGCAGTATGTCGGCGGCGATCGTGGGTTCGCTCTCGGCGAGTTCGGCCGCGTTCTTGTAGTGGACCTTGGGGATCACCAGGACGTGGGTGGGTGCCTGGGGGTTGATGTCCCGGAAGGCGACGGTGGTGTCCGTCTCCCGGACGATCGTCGCGGGGACGTGCCCTGCGACGATCTTGCAGAAGAGGCAGTCGTCCTGGGGTTCCCCTGGCATGTCTTCTCCTCGCCCGGTGATCAGTTTCGAGGGCATCGTATCGTCGTCGGGTGCGGGTCCGGTGGGGGCTGGTCGCGCCCACGCGGCGGAGCCGCATATCGAATCAGCCCCGCGCCCCTTCTCAGTTCGGCAGCGTCGGTGGAGTCTTCGCGGGAGCCGTCTCCAACGCCTCCAGCGCTATCCGTACCGCCTCGTCGAGCTGGGGATCCCTCCCCGCGCCCCAGTCCTGCGGGGTCTGGACGACCTCCACATCCGGGTCGACGCCGTGGTTCTCGACGCCCCAGCCGTAGCCCTCCAGCCAGAAGGCGTACTTCGGCTGGGTGACTAGGGTGCCGTCGACGAGGCGGTAGCGGCTGTCGATGCCGATGACGCCGCCCCAGGTGCGGGTGCCGACGACCGGGCCGATGCCGAGGGCCTTGATGGCCGCGTTGACGATGTCGCCGTCGGAGCCGGAGAACTCGTTGGCGACGACGACCACCGGGCCGCGGGGTGCGTCCCTCGGGTAGCTGAAGGGCCGCATGCCGCGCGGCAGGTCCCAGCCGACGATGCGGCGGGCGAGTTTCTCGACGACGAGCTGGGAGGTGTGGCCGCCGCGGTTCTCGCGGACGTCGACGACGATGCCCTCGCGGGCCATCTCGACGCTCAGGTCGCGGTGGATCTGGGCCCAGCCGGGGGCCTGCATGTCGGGGACGTGGAGGTAGCCGAGCCGGCCGCCGGAGAGTTCGCGGACGTGGGCGCGGCGGTCGGCGACCCAGGCGTGGTAGCGCAGCGGTTCCTCGTCGGCGACCGGGACGACCACCGGGTGGCGCAGCTCGCCGCCGCCGGCCGGGGACACGGTCAGTTCGATGGCCTTGCCGGCCGTGCCGACGAGGAGCGGGCCGGGGCCGGTCACCGGGTCGACGGGGCGGCCGGCGACGGCCACGATCGCGTCGCCGGCGCGGACCGCGACGCCGGGTGCGGCGAGCGGGGAGCGGGCGCCGGGGTCGGAGGTCTCGGCGGGCAGGATGCGGTCGATGCGCCAGCTGCCGTCCTCGTGCCGGGAGATGTCGGCGCCGAGCAGGCCCTGGCGAGCGCCGTTGCCGTGGCCGCCGCGCGGGGTGACGTAGGCGTGCGAGGTGCCGAGTTCGCCCTGGACCTCCCAGAGCAGGTCGACGAGGTCGTCGTGGGTGGCGCAGTGGTCGACGAGCGGGCGGTAGCGGGCGAGGACGCCGTCCCAGTCGACGCCGCCGAGGTCGGGGCGCCAGAACTGGTCGCGCATGATGCGGCCGGTCTCGTCGAACATCTGCCGCCACTCGGCGGCCGGGTCGACGGTCTGCCGTACCCGGGCCAGGTCGACGGTGATGTTGGTGTCGCTGTCGTCGTCGTTCGAGGCGCGGCGGTCGCTGGGGACGACCTTGAGCTTGCCGTCGGACCAGAGCAGGACCCGCTTCCCGTCGCCGCTGACCTCGAAGTGGTCGGCGTCGGAGGAGAGGTACTCGATGCGCTGCTGGGCGAGGTCGTAGCGCTCCAGCTCGGTCTTGGGCGCGGGGTCCTCGGGATGGGCGCGGGAGGCGCCGAGGACACCGCGCACCGGGTGGCGCAGCCAGAGCACGCCGTCCTTGGCGGCGCGCAGACCCGAGTAGCGGCCGGCCTCGACGGGGAAGGGCACGATCCGGTCGGCGAGGCCCTCCAGGTCGATCCGGGTGGCGGGGGTGCCCTCGGCGTCGGGGGTCTCGTCCTTGTCGGGGGTCTCGAAGGGGCGGCCGTGCCGCTGCGGGCCGAACGGGGAGGGGGTGGTGGCCGCGAGGGTGATCAGGTGCGGGCGGTCGCCGACCACGAAGGCCAGGTCGAAGACGTGCTCGTCGTAGACCGGGTCGAAGGAGCGGGTGGAGAGGAACGCCAGGTGCTTGCCGTCGCGGGTGAAGGCGGGGGCGTAGTCCTGGAAGCGCAGCGGGGTCGCCTCGGTGACGGTGAGGTCGGTGGTGTGGGCGATGCGGAGCTGGGCGAGGCCGCCGGCGCCGGGGTGCGACCAGGCGAGCCAGCCGGAGTCGGGGGAGAAGGCGAGGCCGGAGACGTCGCCGTCCTCGCTGCGGTCGACCTCGCGGACCTCGCCGCTCTCGCGTTCGACGAGGAGCAGGCGGCCGTCGTGGGCGGCGACGGCGACCCGGCCGCCGTCGGGGGCGACGGCGAGTTCCAGGACCCGGCCGAGCTGTCCGGCGGCGATCCGGCGCGGGGTGGAGCCGGGCGCGAGGCCGGTGGCGGGGGCGAACTCCAGGGCGTCGTCGCCCTCGGCGTCGGTCACCCACACCACCCACTCCTCCGCGTCCGCGCGGAAGGTGACGGGCAGCCGTCCCCGTACTCCGGGCTGCGCGGCGAGCGCGCGCGCCGGACCGGACCGGTGGGTCACCCAGTGCACCCCGCCGCGGACCAGGACGGCGCTGCCGCGCGCGGTGTGGTCGGGCGAGGCGGAGCTGAACCAGCGTCCCGCGTTCACCGGGTACGGCTGCCGGTCGACCCGGGAGCCGCCGAGCCGGATGTCCAGCCGGCGCGGCTCGGCCCCCTCCAGGTCGTCCAGGAGCCAGAGTTCACCGGCGGACGCGTAGACGACCCGGCTGCCGTCGCCGGCCGCGTGCCGGGCGTAGAAGCCGTCGAGGGGCGTGTGCCGGCGCAGGTCGGAGCCGTCGGCGAGGGAGGAGTACAGCGCCCCGGTGCCCTCGTGGTCGGAGAGGAACGCGATCCGCTCGCCGGCCCAGACGGGGTATTCGAGGTTGCCGTCCAGCTCCGCGTGCAGCCGTACGAACCCGCCCGCGCCTTCCCCGTCGCGGACGTCCCGGTCGATCCACAGCTTGCCCGCCGTACCGCCCCGGTACCGCTTCCACCAGGCCGCCTCGCGGCCCATCGGCGCCGACAGCAGCACCGGGTGCGGGCCGAGGGCGACATGGCCGACCGGGCCGTACGGGAGGACGGTGGACGGGCCGCCGTCGAGCGGGACGGTACGGGCCCAGCTGCGCCGGAGGCTGGCCTGGCCGTAGGTGGTGATCGCGAGGACCTGCCCGTCGGCGGTCCAGCCGCGCACCTGGGTGCGGGAACTCCCCCAGTGCGTCAGGCGGGTGGCGGAGCCGCCGTCGACGGGGGCGAGGTGGATCTCGGGGGCGCCGTCGCGGGTGGAGGTCCAGGCGACCGTGGTCCCGTCCGGTGAGATACGGGGCAGGGTCACCGGGACGTTGTCGGCGCTGACCCGCCAGGCCCGGCCGCCGTCCAGCGGCGCGAGCCACACGTCGTCCTCGGCGGTGAAGGCGACCAGGTCGCCGTGGACATGGGGAAATCGGAGGTAGGACCGCGGTCCTGTCGCTGCACCCTGAGTCACCCGCTCAGCCTATGCACCGCGGCGGGTTCCCGGCGGCCGATTTCGATCACTTGCCCTGCACGGGCCAGCACTTGGGGTCACCCTGGCACCAGACGGTCTTCGTCACGGTCACGGTGGGGCCGGGCTGCTGCCCGTAGGTGGGCGGCCGGTAGGTGCTGTACGTCGGGCCGGGCGTGGCGTCGCAGTTGCCGAGGCCCTTCACCCGGAACCACTCCTTGCCGCCGACCTTGGCGACGAGACTCCCGCGCACACACGCCCCGCTGACCGCCTTGGTGACCCGCCCGGTGACGGTGATGTCCCGCCCGTCCTTGGTCCGGCCCCGGCAGTCCACGGAGACCACGGTGGTCTGCGAGGCCGACGGTGTCTTCGTGGAACCGGTCGCCGACGAACCGTAGTTGCCGGTGCAGGTGAGCCAGCTGACGTCGACGTGCTGCCGTTTCAGCTCGGCGGTGGCGGTCTGGTCGGTGGTGTACGCGACGGTCGCGGAGTTCAGGTCGGTCGGCTGGCAGCCCACGACACCGCCCACGGCGATCACCGCGAGCCCCGCCACGGCCGCCACCCTGGCCCCGCGCGGCCGGCGCGGAATCCGGCTCAATGCCCCCATGAAGGGCAGCCTCCCACCGCCGGGCCCGTGACGGTAGGGGGCATACGGCCACTCACGTGTTCGCAGCCGTCACCCTTCAGGTGCGCAGCAGCAGCCATTCCTGCAGTTCCACCAGGTTCCCCTCGGGATCCTTGAGGTGGGCGACCCGCATACGTTCCGTCATGGGCACGGGCCCCTGCACCAGGACCGCGCCGCGCGCGGCGATCTGCTCGCAGTAGGCGTCGAGGTCGTCGACGCGCAGCACCACCAGCGACCGGTGCCCGGTGGCGGTGTCCCCCAGCTCGCCCAGCACCTCGGCCATCATCGTCCGGTCCTGCAGGGCGATCCCCGCGGACCCGGCGTGCGGACTGAACTTCTCGTACGGTCCCTCGCTCGCCCCCGACTGCGGCCGCAGCCCGAGCACCTCGGCGTAGAACCGGTAGCAGGCGGCGAAGTCGGTGACCAGGAGCCGGACTTGGGCGAGTTCCACGGTGTGTCCCCCAGAGGGTCGTGCAGAGGGTCGTGCGGGTCAGGACCACCGGCCGGTGCGGCCGAGCAGCAGGGCCGCGGCGGCCGTGCCGGCGGTCGAGGTACGCATCACGCTGGGCCCCAGGACGTACGTCCGCGCGCCCGCCTCCTCGAAGAGCGCCACCTCGTCCCGGGCGACGCCCCCCTCAGGGCCGACGACCAGCACGATCTCGCCCGTCGCGGGCAGGTCGGCGGTGGCCAGCGGTGTGCTGCCGTGCTCGAAGTCGGAGTGCAGGACGGCGGCGAGGTCGGCTTCGGCGAGAAGTGCGGCAACCTGTTTGGTGCTCGCCGCGTCCGCGACCTCCGGGAACCGGACCCGGCGGGACTGCTTGCCGGCCTCACGGGCGGTGGCCCGCCACTTCGCGAGCGACTTGAGCCCCCGGTCGCCCCGCCACTGGGTGACGCAGCGGGCGGCCTGCCAGGGCACGATCGCGTCGACGCCGACCTCGGTCATGGTCTCCACGGCGACCTCGCCGCGGTCGCCCTTGGGCAGGGCCTGGACGACGGTGATGCGGGGCTGCGGCGCGGGCTCCTCGGCGACCGTCCTCAGGTGGACGACCAGCCGGTCCTTGCCCTCGGCGGCGATCACGTCGCACACCGCGTAGCGGCCGACGCCGTCGGTGAGGACGACCTCCTCGCCGGGCTGCAGCCGCTTCACGGAGACCGCGTGCCGGCCCTCGGGCCCGTCCAGCACGTACTGTCCGGAGCCGTCCGCGCGGAGGTCCTCCACGACGAACACGGGAGCGGTCATCGCGGGCCCCCCTCGCCCCGGGGCAGCTTGGTCGACAACGCTGTCGACGCGGCGGCGAGTTCTTCCGCGAGGGTCTCCACCAGCTGCCCGGCGGGCAGCTCCCGGGCCATCCGGTGCCCCTGCCCGGACCACAGCGCCATGCCCTGCGCGTCCCCGGCCTTGGCGGCGGCCTTGCGCAGCGGGGAGGTGAGGTGGTGAACCTCCGGGTAGGCGGCGGGCGCGTACGGCCCGTGCTCGCGCAGGAAGCGGTTGACGAGCCCGCGGGCGGGCCGCCCGGAGAAGGCCCGGGTCAGTTCCGTGCGGACGAACAAGGGGTTGGTCAGGGCCTGCTTGTGGATGTCGGCGGCGCCGGACTCCGGGGTGGCGAGGAAGGCCGTACCCAGCTGGGCGGCGCTCGCGCCCGCCGCGAGCACGGCGGCGATCTGGCTGCCGCGCATGATCCCGCCGGCGGCGACCACCGGGATGCCCACGGTCTCCCGTATCTGGCCGATCAGCGACAGCAGCCCGATCCCGGCTCCGTCGTTCTCGGCGATGTCCCGGTGGGTGCCCTGATGCCCGCCGGCCTCGACGCCCTGCGCGATCACCGCGTCCGCCCCGGCCCGCTCGACGGCGAGGGCCTCCTCGGCGGTGGTCGCCGTGACCAGGGTGAGGGTTCCGGCCCGGCGCAGGGACTCCAGCACCTCGCGGGTCGGCACACCGAAGTGGAAGGAGACGACGGCCACCGGGTTGTCGAGGAGTACGGCAAGCTTCGCGTCGTACCCGTCGTCCCGGCCGCTGTCCGGGTCGCCGAGCTCGGTCTCGTACCAGGCGGCCTCACCGGCCAGCTGGTGCGCGTACAGCTCCACGGCGCCGGACTCCGCGTACTCCGGCTGCGGCATGAACAGGTTCACGCCGAAGGGGCGGCCGGTCAGCCCCCGCAGTTGCTTGATCTCCTGGTACATCCCGTCGGCGGTCTTGTACCCGGCGGCGAGGAAACCCAGCCCGCCCGCCTCGGACACGGCGGCGGCCAGCTGCGGGACGGAGACCCCGCCGGCCATGGGGGCCTGCACGATCGGAAAGGGGAAGAGATCGGTCAGTGCGGAGGACATGACGGCATGTTGTCACGTCCTCCGAACAAGACCGAATCGGGTCGCCTCTTTGGCACATGCCACATATCGCGGCGGCACGACCCCTCCGCGACCCGCCGCGGGCGCCCCCGTCAACGCCCGTTGAACGCGTCCTTCAGCCGGCTGAACAGGCCCTGCTGCCCCGGCTGGAACTGCCCCGTGGGCCGCTCCTCGCCGCGCAGCTTCGCCAGCTCGCGCAGGAGGCGTTCCTGCTCGGGGTCGAGCTTGGTCGGGGTCATCACCTCGACGTGGACGATCAGGTCGCCCCGGCCGCCGCCCCGCAGATGCGTGACACCGCGCCCGTGCAGCGGGATCGACTGCCCGGACTGGGTGCCCGGCCGGATGTCGACCTCCTCCATGCCGTCCAGCGTCTCCAGCGGCACCTTCGTGCCGAGCGAGGCCGCCGTCATCGGGATCGTCACCGTGCAGTGCAGGTCGTCGCCGCGCCGCTGGAACGTGGAGTGCGGCAGCTCGTGGATCTCGACGTACAGGTCACCGGCGGGACCGCCGCCGGGCCCGACCTCGCCCTCACCGGCGAGCTGGATCCGGGTGCCGTTGTCGACACCGGCGGGGATCTTCACGGTCAGCGTCCGCCGCGACCGCACCCGCCCGTCGCCCGCGCACTCGGGGCACGGCGTCGGCACGACCGTGCCGAACCCCTGGCACTGCGGGCAGGGCCGCGAGGTCATGACCTGGCCGAGGAAGGACCGCGTCACCTGCGAGACCTCACCACGGCCCCGGCACATGTCACACGTCTGGGCGGAGGTGCCCGGCGCCGCGCCCTCACCGTTACAGGTGTTGCAGACGATCGCCGTGTCGACCTGGATGTCCTTGGTCGTACCGAAAGCGGCCTCGTCCAGCTCCACCTCGATCCGGATCATCGCGTCCTGGCCGCGCCGCGTACGCGACCTCGGCCCACGCTGGGACGCCGTACCGAAGAACGCGTCCATGATGTCGGAGAAGTTCCCGAAGCCACCGGCCCCGAAGCCGCCCGCGCCCGCGCCGCCCGCCTGCGAGAGCGGGTCGCCGCCGAGGTCGTAGACCTGCTTCTTCTGCGGGTCCGAGAGCACCTCGTAAGCGGCGTTGATCTCCTTGAACCGCTCCTGGGTCTTCGGGTCCGGGTTGACGTCCGGGTGCAGCTCGCGCGCGAGCCGACGGAAGGCCTTCTTGATCTCTTCCTGCGACGCGTCGCGGCGCACGCCGAGAACGGCGTAGTAGTCCGTGGCCACTTACGACTCCGCCAGGATCTGTCCGACGTACCGTGCCACCGCTCGTACCGCTCCCATCGTTCCCGGGTAATCCATGCGGGTCGGTCCGACCACGCCGAGTTTGGCGAGTGCCTCGCCGCCCGAACCGTAACCGACCGACACCACGGACGTGGAGTTGAGTCCCTCATAGGCGTTCTCGTGACCGATACGTACGGTCATGCCCGAATCCCCCGCCTCGCCAAGGAGCTTGAGAAGAACGACATGTTCCTCCAGGGCCTCCAGGACGGGCCGGATCATGAGGGGAAAGTCATGCCCGAAGCGGGTGAGATTGGCGGTGCCGCCGATCACCAGCCGCTCCTCGTTCTCCTCGACGAGCGTCTCCAGCAGCGTGGAGAGCACCGCCGAGACCGTGCCGCGGTCCTCGACGTCGAAGGCGTCCGGCAGATCCTCCACCAGCCGGGGCACGTCCGAGAACCGGCGCCCCGCGACCCGGCTGTTCAGCCGCGCCCGCAGATCCGCCAGCGACGTCTCCCCGAAGGGTGCCGGGCAGTCGACCATCCGCTGCTCGACCCGCCCGGTGTCGGTGATCAGCACCAGCATCAGCCGGGCCGGAGCCAGTGACAGCAGCTCCACGTGGCGCACGGTGGACCGCGTCAGCGACGGATACTGCACCACCGCCACCTGCCGCGTCAGCTGCGCCAGCAGCCGCACGGTCCGCGCGACGACGTCGTCGAGGTCGACGGCGCCGTCGAGGAAGTTCTGGATCGCCCGCCGCTCGGGCGCGCTCATCGGCTTGACGCCGGCGAGCTTGTCGACGAACAGCCGGTAGCCCTTGTCGGTCGGGATCCGCCCGGCGCTGGTGTGCGGCTGGGCGATGTACCCCTCGTCCTCCAGGGCGGCCATGTCGTTGCGCACGGTCGCCGGGGAGACCCCGAGGTTGTGCCGCTCGGTCAGCGCCTTCGACCCGACCGGCTCCTCGGTGCCGACATAGTCCTGGACGATGGCGCGCAATACCTGAAGCCTGCGTTCACTCAGCATCCAGCGCCACACCTCCAGAAAGTCGTGCCCGCGGCCTTTCGGGTCCTTCGGGTCTTTCGTCTGGCACTCTGCGATCCCGAGTGCCAACATCCCCGGCCCAGTGTACGGCCGTCGGGTACTGACTGGGCAAGGTCGGTCAGGACCCGTGACGTTCTACGGCTAGCGTCGCGGCATGACGGTGACTTGGGAAGAGCTGGGGTGGGAGCGGGTGGCCGAAGGCGTCGGCCGGTGCCGGCTGCCGGGCTGGGACTGCACGGCGGGGCTGGTCCTCGGTCCGGGCGCGGTCCTGATGGTGGACGCCGGGTCCAGCCTGGCGGAGGGCGCGCGGTTGCGTACGGAGGCGCAGGCGCTGGCCGGGCGCCGTGTGACCCATCTCGCGCTCACCCACCCCCACTTCGACCACGTCTTCGGCACGCCCGCCTTCGCGGGCACCGACCTGTACGCGGCGGCGGGCGCGGAGGCCGTCTTCGCCCACGACCGCGAGGCGCTGCGCCTGGACGCGGTCCACAACGGCCTCCCGGCCCCCGAGGCCGAGGAGGCGGCCGACGCCCTCCCACTGCCGCGCCGCCCGGTCTCCGGCGAGCGGGCCCTCGACCTGGGCGGCGGCCGCCGGGCCCTGCTGGCCGACGTGGGCCCCGGCCACACCTCCCACGATCTCGCGGTCCTCGTCCCCGGCGACCCGCCGGTGGTCTTCTGCGGCGACCTGGTGGAGGAGTCCGGCGATCCCCAGGCCGGCCCCGACGCCGTACCGTCCCGCTGGCCCGCGGCCCTGGACCGCCTGCTGTCGCTCGGCGGTGACGACGCCCGGTACGTCCCCGGTCACGGAGCGGTGGTCGACGCGGCGTTCGTACGGGCCCAGCGCGACGCCCTGGCGGCCCGCTTCGGCGTGTCGTAGGCGCACCCGTTCGGCTTCTCCTATCGTCATCCGAATGCGCCAGTACTCCGCCGACCTGACCCCGCCGTGGAAGAAGCCGAAGCCGGCGCCGGAGGTGGCCGCCGAACCCGGCCTGGTGGTGGAGGAGCCCGGCACCGGGTTCTGCGGCGCGGTGATCCGCTGCGAGGCGGGCACGGTCACCCTGGAGGACCGCTTCGGCAAGCACCGCGTCTTCCCTCTGGAGCCGCGCGGCTTCCTCCTGGAGGGACAGGTCGTCACCCTGGTACGGCCCGCGTCCGCGGGTCCGGCACGCCCGTCCCGTACCGCCTCCGGCTCGGTCGCCGTCCCCGGCGCCCGCGCGCGTGTCGCCCGCGCGGGCCGCATCTACGTGGAGGGCCGCCACGACGCGGAACTCGTCGAGAAGGTCTGGGGCGACGACCTGCGCATCGAGGGCGTGGTCGTCGAGTACCTGGAGGGCGTCGACGACCTCCCCTCCATCGTGGCCGAATTCGCCCCCGGCCCGGACGCCCGCCTGGGTGTCCTCGTCGACCACCTGCTCCCCGGCACCAAGGAGTGGCGCATCGCCCAGTCGGTCACCAGCGACCACGCCCTGGTCGTCGGCCACCCGTACATCGACATCTGGGAGGCCGTGAAACCGTCGTCCCTGGGCATCGAGGCGTGGCCGCGCGTCCCGCACGGCCAGGACTGGAAGACGGGCGTGTGCCGGGCGCTGGGCTGGCCCTCGGAGAACACGGGCGCGGTGTGGCAGGCGATCCTGGCGAAGGTGACCTCGTACAGGGACCTGGAGCCGGAGCTGCTGGGCCGGGTGGAGGAACTGATCGACTTCGTCACGGGTGGCGAGGGGGCCTGACGCCCCGTTCACCCACCGTTCACCCACCGGAGTGATCAGTCGACCAGGTCCCTGACCACGGCGTCCGCCAGCAGCCGCCCGCGCAGCGTCAGCACGGCCCGCCCCTCGTCGTAGGCCCCCTGTTCCAGGAGTCCGTCCGACAGGGCCCGGCGCGACGCGCTGAGCCCCTCCTCCTTGAGGAGCGCCAGCGGCACGCCCTCGCGCAGCCGCAGCTCCAGCAGGACGCGCTCCACCCGGCGGTCCTCGTCCGTCAGGAGTTCGCGTCCGGCGCCCGGGGAGCGTCCGGACGCGAGGGCCGCCGCGTACGCCCCCGGGTGCTTGACGTTCCACCAGCGCACCCCGCCCACGTGGGAGTGCGCCCCCGGTCCGGCGCCCCACCAGTCGGCGCCCCGCCAGTACAGCTCGTTGTGCAGGCAGCGGGCCGCCTCGGAGGTGGCCCAGTTGGACACCTCGTACCAGTCGAAGCCCGCGTCCGTCAGCACCGACTCGGCGATCAGGTAGCGGTCGGCGTGGACGTCGTCGTCGGTCATCGGGACCTCGCCGCGGCGGATCCGGCGGGCGAGCTGGGTGCCCTCCTCGACGATCAGCGCGTACGCCGACACATGGTCGGGGCCGGCCCCGATCGCCGCCTCCAGGGAGGCCCGCCAGTCGTCGTCGGACTCGCCCGGGGTGCCGTAGATCAGATCGAGGTTGACGTGCTCGAAGCCGGCCGCGCGGGCCTCCGCGACGCATGCCTCGGGGCGGCCGGGGGTGTGCGTGCGGTCGAGCACCCGCAGCACGTGCTGCCGCGCGCTCTGCATGCCGAAGGAGATCCGGTTGAAGCCGCCCTCCCGCAGGGCCGCCAGATAGGCCGGGTCGACGGACTCCGGGTTCGCCTCCGTGGTGACCTCGGCGTCCGCCGCGAGCCCGAACTCGTCCCGGATCGCGCCCAGCATCCGTACGAGATCGGCGGCGCCCAGCAGCGTCGGCGTACCGCCGCCGACGAACACGGTCCGCACCTCGCGCGGGTCGTCGCCGAGGACCTTCCTGGCCTGCCTGACCTCGTCGATCAGCGTGTCCGCGTAGTTGTCGCGGGAGGCGAGGACACCGCCGGTGCCGCGCAGCTCGGTCGCGGTGTACGTGTTGAAGTCGCAGTAGCCGCAGCGGGTCGCGCAGTAGGGGACGTGCAGGTAGAACCCGAGGGGGCGGGCGGCGGCCCCGGCGAGCGCGGAAGCGGGGAGCGCGCCGTCGTCGGGGACGGGCTCGCCGTCGGGGAGTGCGGAAGGCATGTCCTCCATTGTCCCGTACGACGCCGGTCACTCCGCAGGCCGTTCCGCAGGTCGTTCCGCCGGTCACTCCGCCTGGAGGACGAGCAGGGCCAGGTCGTCCTCGGGCTGGCCGCCGCCGAACTCGTGGACGAGCCGTCTGATCCGTTCGGCGATCAGCTCGGCGCTCAGCCCCGCGCAGCCGGCCAGCGCCCGCGCGAGCCCGTCGCCGTCGTCGAACTGGCGGGTGCCGGAGCGGCGCTCGGTGACCCCGTCGGTGACGCACAGCAGACTGTGGCCGGGCGCGAGCTCGACGGTCTCGCTGGTGTACGTCTCGTCCTCGATGACCCCGAGCAGGGTCTGCGGCCGGGCGGCGGTGCTGACCTCGCCGTCGGGGCCGAGGAGCAGCGGCAGCGGGTGCCCGGCGGAGGCGAGGGTGCAGCGGACCCCGCCGCCCTCCAGCGGGGTCAGCTCGCCGTAGAGGAGGGACAGGAAGCGGGTCTGCGGGCCGTCGCCGGGCGGCAGCGGGCGGCCGCCGGCGGCGACCAGGGCGCGGGCGGCGGCGTCGGCGGCCTCGGTGGCGTCGTCGAGGAGGAGCTGGTTGAGGCGGTCCAGGACGTCGGCGACCCGGTAGCCCTCGCGGGCGAGCAGGCGCAGCCAGGGCCGGGCGAGCCCGATCACGACGGCGGCCTCGGGGCCCTTGCCCTGGACGTCGCCGACGGCGAAGCACCAGCGGCCGTCACCGGCCGGGAAGAGGTCGTAGAAGTCGCCGCTCGGTCCGCCCTTGTCGCAGGGTTCGTAGACGAGCGCGCTGCGCACCCCCGGGATCTCGGCGACCGCGCCGGGCAGCAGTCCGCGCTGGAGCACGGCGCTGATGGTGGCCTGGCGGGCGTACTGGCGGGCCGCGCCGATGGCGAGGGCGACCCGGCGGCCGAAGTCCTCGACCAGGCCGGTGATCTCGTCGGGGAAGCCGTCGGGGCCGGAGCGCCCGATGACGAGCGTGCCGAGCGGGCGGCCGCCCGCGATCAGCCGGTAGGCGAGCGCCGAGCCGAGGGCGCCCTGCGGGCCGAGCGCCTCGCGGGGCCAGGGATACGGCTCGGGCCCGGACCTCCCCCACTCCCGGCTTCGCTCGACCGGGGGCACCCCCATGCCGTCCCGGGCGCAGGGCGGGTCCTTCTCCAGGGCGCGGCGCAGTTCCTCGATGCGGTTCTCGCTGCCGTGCCAGACCCGGGCCAGCCGCGGCCCGCCCGCGCCGGTGGGATCGCGCCAGCCGGCGCCGCGCACGGTCGCCTCGTCCTCCAGCCACACCGCGCACCAGTCGGCGAGCCGGGGCACGATCAGCTGCCCGGTGAGCGCGGCCACCAGGTTCTCGTCGAGCTGCCCGGCGAGCAGGTCGGAGGCCTCGGCGAGGAAGGTGAGGGCGCCCCGGTTGAGCCAGTCCCGGTCGCGTTCGGGGCGGTGGGAGCAGGCCCGCGGGGGGTCGTCCGCGGGGGCGGGCGGCTCGGGGGCGAGGATCTCGGCGACCTTCAGTTCCCGCTCGTCGGGGAGCGTGCCGCCGCGGCCGGTCAGCCGCGCCCACACCGACTTCGCGCCGGTGCGGTAGGTCACCCCCCAGGACTCGGCGAGCGAGGCGACCAGCCGCAGCCCGCGCCCGAACTCCGGTGTCTCGTACGGCGTCTCGCCCGGGTGGTCGCGCGGGGCGCGGGAGGGGTGGTGGTCGGTGACCTCGACGACGAACGCCGGCTCCTCGTCCTCTTCCGGTGCGTACTGTTCCAGCCACCAGTCGACCTCGACGTCCGTGCCGGCGTGCACCACGGCGTTGGTGACGAGTTCGCTGACGACGACCATGGCGTCCTCGGCGACCCGCTGCCGCTCCCGGCCCAGCAGTCCGCAGTCGATCCACTCGTCGAGGGAGGCGCGCACCAGTGCGCGGGCGGAACCGGGCGCGAGAGGGCTTCCGTGCAGAGTCACGCGCCCCTGGGCGCGTAAGCCCGCGGTCTCGTGCGCGGGCGGGTCGTCGTGCGCGGGCGCGTCGTGCTGCGCGGGCGCGTCGTGCTGCGCGGGCGCGTTTCGGTGCGCTGATGTCTCGTCGCGCGCGGGCGCATCGTCGTGCGCAGGCGCCTCACGGACCCGGGAGACGGTCTCCCGTTGCGTGGGTATGGCCCCCATGTCCAGCTCCCCGAGCAGTTCGGACGAATACATCCCGATCGATGCGGACAGAGTGACAGACTGACTGCGCCCATAAGCACCGAGTTACCGAAGTGGGCCGCCATGAGTGAGAACAGTGCTACGCGTGTGCTCGAAGACGGACAGAAACTGGAACAACTCCGAGCATCCGAACTGCGCCCTCTGCTCGCCGCGATGACCGCCGCCCGCGACGGCGACTTCACCAAGGTGCCGGAGACGGGCGAGGGAATCGTCGGCGAACTCACCGCCGTCTTCAACCAGATCATGGACCGCAACATCCACTTCAACACCGATGTGCGCCGCGTGAAACGGGAGCTGGTGCGCCACGGCCGCCTGGACGAACGCCTGTCGGCGAGTCCCGGCCAGGGCGCCTGGACGTCCCGTGTCAACGACGTCAACCAGGTTCTCGACGCCCTGGTCGCGCCGGCGGCGAACGCCACGCGCGTGCTGGACGCGGTGGCCGGCGGTGACCTCACCCAGCGGGTCGATCTGCACGACGGCAGCCGGCAGTTGCGCGGCGATCTGCGGCGGCTGGGCCGCGCGGTGAACAAGATGGTCGACCAGCTGTCCCTGTTCACCGGCGAGGTGACCCGGGTCGCGCGCGAGGTCGGCACCGAGGGGCGGCTCGGCGGCCGGGCCAAGGTGCAGGGGCTCTCGGGCAGTTGGCGGGACGTGACCGAGGCCGTCAACACCATGGCGTCCCGGCTGACCGCCCAGGTCCGCGACATCGCCCTGGTGACGACGGCGGTGGCCCGCGGCGACCTGACCCGCACGGTGACCATCGAGGCGACCGGCGAACTGCTGGAACTGAAGCTGACCGTCAACACCATGGTGGACCAGCTCTCCGCGTTCGCCGACGAGGTCACCCGCGTCGCCCGCGAGGTCGGCACGGAGGGCCGGCTGGGCGGGCGCGCCCAGGTGCGGGGTGTGTCGGGCGTCTGGAAGGACCTCACCGACAACGTCAACTTCATGGCGTCGAACCTGACCTCGCAGGTCCGCAACATCGCCCAGGTGACGACGGCCGTCGCCAACGGAGATCTCAGCCAGAAGATCACGGTCGACGCACAAGGCGAAATTCTTGAACTGAAATCAACCATCAACACCATGGTGGACCAGCTGTCCGCCTTCGCCGACGAAGTCACCCGCGTCGCCCGCGAGGTCGGCACCGAAGGAAACCTCGGCGGCCGGGCCCAGGTCCGGGGCGTCTCCGGCGTCTGGAAAGACCTCACCGACAACGTCAACTTCATGGCGGACAACCTGACGTCCCAGGTCCGCAACATCGCTCTCGTCTCCACCGCCGTCGCCCAGGGAGACCTCGGCAAGAAAATCACCGTGGAGGCGAAAGGCGAGATTCTTGAACTGAAATCAACCATCAACACGATGGTGGACCAGCTGTCCGCCTTCGCCGACGAAGTCACCCGCGTCGCCCGCGAGGTCGGCACCGAAGGAAACCTCGGCGGTCAGGCGCAGGTCCGGGGCGTCTCCGGCGTCTGGAAAGACCTCACCGACAACGTCAACTTCATGGCGCTGAACCTGACCTCCCAGGTCCGCAACATCGCCCAGGTGACGACGGCCGTCGCCAACGGCGACCTCTCCAAGAAGATCACCGTCGACGCGCGCGGCGAGATCCTGGAACTGAAGGACACCGTCAACACGATGGTGGAACAACTGCGGGCCTTCGCCGACGAGGTGACCCGCGTGGCCCGCGAGGTCGGCACCGACGGCCGGCTGGGCGGCCGCGCACAGGTCCTCGGCGTCTCCGGGGTCTGGCGCGACCTGACCGACAACGTCAACTACATGGCCGACAACCTCACCTCCCAGGTCCGCAACATCGCCCAGGTGGCGACCGCCGTGGCCCAGGGCGACCTGTCGAAGAAGATCGACGTGGACGCGCGCGGCGAGATCCTCGAACTCAAGACGACCATCAACACGATGGTCGACACCCTGTCCTCGTTCTCCTCCGAGGTGACACGGGTGGCCCGCGAGGTGGGCTCCGAGGGACAGCTCGGCGGCCAGGCCCGCGTGGAAGGCGTGTACGGCACCTGGAAACGCCTCACGACGAACGTGAACGAACTCGCGCTCAACCTCACCACCCAGGTCCGCGCGATCGCCGAGGTCGCCTCGGCCGTGGCCCAGGGCGACATGTCCCGCTCGATCACCGTCGAGACACAGGGCGAGGTCGCCGAACTGAAGGACAACATCAACCTGATGGTGGCCAACCTGCGCGAGACGACCCGCGCGAAGGACTGGCTGGAGTCCAACCTGGCCCGGCTCGCCGCGCTGATGCAGGGCCACCGCGACCTGATGGAGGTCGCCGACCTGATCCTGCGCGAGCTGACCCCGCTGGTGAACGCCCAGTACGGCGCGTTCTTCCTGGCCGACCCGGACGAGGACGGCGCCGCCGTGCGCACGGCCGTACCGGCGAAGGGGCTGGCGTTCATCGCCGGCTACGGGTCGGCACAGGGCGCCACGGTCGAGACCGGCGGGCTCCCGGTGCACGGCCTGGTCCACCAGGCGGCCCGCGAGAAGCAGCGGATCCTCGTGGAGGAGACCCCACCGGACTACATCAAGATCAACAGCGGTCTGGGCGAGGCCGCCCCGACCACGATCGTCATCATCCCGATCCTCTTCGAGGACAAACTCCTCGGCGTGATCGAGCTGGCCTCCTTCTCCCGCTTCTCCGACGTCCACCTGGCGTTCTTCGACCAGTTCGTCAACACCATCGGCGTGGCCATCAACACGATCATCGCCAACTCGCGCACGGAGTCCCTGCTCGGCGAGTCGCAACGGCTCGCGATGCAGCTCCAGGAACGCTCTGACGAACTGCAGAAACAACAGGCCGAACTGCAGCGCTCGAACGCGGAACTGGAGGAGAAAGCGGCCCTCCTTGCGACATCCTCCCAGTACAAGTCGGAGTTCCTGGCGAACATGTCGCACGAACTGCGCACTCCACTGAATTCCCTGTTGATTCTGGCCCGACTGCTGTCCGACAACCCGGACGGCCATCTCTCCGATCAGGAGGTCCAGTTCGCGACGACGATCCACCGCTCGGGCTCGGACCTCCTCCAGCTCATCAACGACATCCTGGACCTGTCGAAGATCGAGGCCGGCCGGATGGACGTACGCCCCAAGCGCCTCCCCCTGATCAAACTCCTCGACTACGTCCACGCGACCTTCCGCCCGCTCACCCTGGACCGGGGCCTGGCCTTCGAGGTGACCGTCGGCGACGACGTACCGCGCGAGATGTACTCGGACGAACAACGCCTCCAGCAGATCCTGCGCAACCTGCTCTCCAACGCAATCAAGTTCACCGCCAAGGGACGCGTGGAACTACGGGTGACCCGGGAGAAGGACCCCGCGCGCCACTGCGTCCGCGACAGCGACGAGGTGATCGCCTTCGAGGTGTCGGACACCGGCATCGGCATCGCCGCCGAGAAACTCCCGGTCATCTTCGAGGCCTTCCAGCAGGCCGACGGCACCACCAACCGCAAGTACGGCGGCACCGGCCTCGGGCTGTCCATCAGCCGGGAGATCGCGGGCCTGCTGGGCGGCCGTATCGTCGCGGAGAGCGAACCGGGCAAGGGCTCGACGTTCACGCTGTACGTCCCGGTCGTCAGCCCCGGCCACACGGCGGCGGGCCCCACCCCCAAGGACCACGCCCTGCCGGTCCTCGACCCCGCCCCGGCCACCGCCCCCGACACCGACGACGCCTGGCCGGCCCCGACCAGGCTGGAAGCCTGGCAGACAGGCCGCGCGGGCCGGATCCTCCCCGGCCGCCGCGTCCTGATCATCGACGACGACATCCGCAACGTGTTCGCCCTCACCCATGTCCTGGGGCGGGTCGGCATGCCGGTGCTGTACGCCGAGAACGGCCGGGAGGGCATCGAGACCCTGGAACGCAACCCGGACGTCGAACTGGTCCTGATGGACATCATGATGCCGGAGATGGACGGCTACGAGACCATCGCGGCGATCCGCCGCGCCCCCCGCTGGACGGGCCTGCCGATCGTCGCCCTCACCGCGAAGGCCATGCCCGGCGACCGGGAGAAGTCCATCGCGCGCGGCGCCAACGACTACGTGCCCAAACCGGTCGACGTCGACCGGCTGCTCACCGTCGTCTGCGCGCTCCTGGACCCCGACGGCACCGAGGACGGCGAGACGGCCGACAACGAACGGACGCAGCAATGATCCCTGACGAGCGGGCCGGCATCCTCTTGGTCGACGACATGGAGGACAACCTGATCGCGCTGGAGGCCGTTCTGGCGTCGCTGAACGAGCCGATCGTACGGGCGCGTTCCGGCGAGGAGGCGATGAAGGCGCTGCTGCGCCGCCGGTTCGCCGTGGTCCTTCTCGACATCCGTATGCCGGGCATGGACGGCTTCGAAACCGCCGCGAACATCAAACGCCTCGACCAGACGAAAGACGTCCCGATCATCTTCCTGACGGGAGCGGAGGAGGAGGCGGGGTACGCGTTCCGGGGCTACGCGACGGGCGCCGCCGACTATCTGACGAAGCCGTTCGATCCCTGGGTGCTGCGGGCGAAGGTCAACGTCTTCCTGGAACTGCACCGGAAGAACCAGCAGCTGCAGACCCTGCTGGCACGGGAAAAGGCGGATTTCAGCGAGCTGAGCAAGCGGCTGGCGGTCCTGGAGGACCGGCTCGGCGAGGAACCCGTCGATGTGGCAACGCTGCGAGAAGAAGCCAGGGAGCTGCGGCGACTGCTCGGCCAGGGCAGGCCCCGCTGACGGGAACGGGCGCGGGGAACTGCGTGAACAGCCCCCACGCGCCCGCGCCCGGAACCGAGCCCCTCAGGCCCTCAGGCCTCGCGGGTCCCCGCGTACATCTCGTCGATGAGGTGCTTGTACTCCCGCTCCACGACCGGCCGCTTCAGCTTCAGGCTCGGCGTGATCTCCCCGTGCTCCACGTCGAGGTCCCGGGGCAGCAGCCGGAACTTCTTGATGGTCTGCCACTTCTGCAGACCGCCGTTGAGCTCCTTGACGTACCCGTCGACCATCTCGACGGTCGCCGGCGCGGCCACCACGTCGGCGTAGGACTTGCCGCCCAGGCCGTTCTCCTTGGCCCACTCCAGGATCGCGACCTCGTCGAGGGCGATCAGGGCGGTGCAGAAGTTCCGGTCGGCGCCGTGCACCAGGATGTTGGAGACGTACGGGCAGACCGCCTTGAACTGCCCCTCGACCTCGGCCGGCGCGATGTACTTGCCGCCGGACGTCTTGATGAGGTCCTTCTTGCGGTCGGTGATCCGCAGATAGCCGTCGGGGGACAGCTCGCCGATGTCACCGGTGTGGAACCAGCCGTCGCTCTCCAGGACCTCGGCGGTCTTCTCGGGCAGCCCGTGGTAGCCCTGCATGATGCCGGGGCCGCGCAGCAGGATCTCGCCGTCGTCGGCGATCCGCACCTCGCAGCCGGGCAGCGGCTTGCCGACCGTACCGGTGCGGTAGGCCTCGCCGGGGTTCACGAAGGACGCGGCCGAGGACTCCGTGAGGCCGTAGCCCTCCAGGATGTGCACACCGGCGCCGGCGAAGAAGTAGCCGATCTCCGGTGCGAGCGCGGCGGAGCCGGAGACACAGGCCCGCAGCCGCCCGCCGAAGGCCTCCCGCAGCTTGCTGTAGACGAGCCCGTCGGCGACCTTGTGCTTCGCGGTGAGCCCGAAGGGGGCGGTCGCGGCGCCGGTGCGGCGGAAGTTGTCCTGGGTGACCTTGGCGTACTCGCGGGCGACCTCGGCCGCCCACTGGAAGATCTTGTACTTGGCGCCGCCGCCCGCGCGGGCCTTCGCCGCGACGCCGTTGTAGACCTTCTCGAAGATCCGCGGCACGGCGGCCATGTACGTCGGCTGCACGACCGGCAGATTTTCGATGATCTTGTCGACCCGGCCGTCGACGGCGGTGACGTGGCCGACCTCGATCTGCCCGGAGGTGAGCACCTTGCCGAAGACATGGGCGAGCGGCAGCCACAGGTACTGCACGTCCTCGCCGCTGATCAGCCCGGTCGCGGCGATCGCCTTCGCCATGTACGACCAGTTGTCCTGCGGCAGCCGTACGCCCTTGGGGCGGCCGGTGGTGCCGGAGGTGTAGATGAGGGTGGCGAGCTGGTCCTTGGTGATCGCGCCGACCCGCTCCTTGATCAGCTCGGGGTGCTTCTCCAGGTACTTGGCACCGCGCTGCTCCAGCTCGGCGAGCGTGATGACCCAGTCGCCGGTCTCCACGCCGGCCGCGTCGATGACGACGACCTGGGTGAGCTCGGGCAGCTCGGCGCGCTTCTCGACGGCCTTGGCGACCTGCGCCGCGTCCTCCGCGATCAGCACCCGGCTCCCGGAGTCGGACAGGATGAACGCCGACTCCTCCGCGTTGGTCTGCGGGTAGACGGTCGTAGTGGCCGCTCCGGCGCACAGGATGCCGAGGTCGGCGAGGATCCACTCGACGCGGGTGGAGGAGGCGAGGGCGACCCGCTGCTCCGGCTGGATGCCGAGTTCGATGAGACCGGCCGCGATCGCGTAGACCCGCTCGGCGGCCTGTCCCCAGCTGAGCGACTTCCAGTCGTCCGGGCCCTGGCCGGAAGCCGCGGGCACCGGGTAACGGTAGGCCTCGGCGTCCGGTGTGGCCGCAACGCGATCCAGGAAGAGGGCCGCCACGGACGGCGGTCGGTTCTCGATCAGTGTCTGTGTGTCGCTCACGACATCCTCCGGGGCCCGCGACGATGCGGCTGGCTCAGTGCGGCTGGTTTTACTCACGGCGGGGCTGAAGCTGGTTGTTTAACTCGCGAGTAACTATCGAGCAGGGATCAGACTAAGCCGCGACCGGCCTGTACGTAAGGGGCATCGGCCTGTCTGTTTCCCCGCATGTTCCACGCAGAGCGACCCTACGCACGCGTAGGGGCCCGCCACACTTTCGTACGACGGACCCCTCTTGCACCCGTTTTGCGGACGCGGTCACAAGTTACCCGCGGTTACTTCTTGCTCTTGGCCGATCCCGCGCTGTCATCACTGCTCAGCACGGCGATGAAGGCTTCCTGCGGAACCTCCACGGAACCCACCATCTTCATCCGCTTCTTGCCTTCCTTCTGCTTCTCCAGCAGCTTGCGCTTACGGGAGATGTCGCCGCCGTAGCACTTGGCGAGGACGTCCTTGCGGATGGCGCGGATGGTCTCGCGGGCGATCACCCGCGAGCCGATGGCGGCCTGGATGGGCACCTCGAAGGCCTGCCGCGGGATCAGCTCGCGCAGCTTGGCGACGAGCCGCACGCCGTACGCGTACGCCGCGTCCTTGTGCGTGATCGCCGAGAAGGCGTCGACCTTGTCGCCGTGCAGCAGGATGTCGACCTTGACCAGGCTGGAGGTCTGCTCGCCGGTGGGCTCGTAGTCCAGCGACGCGTAGCCGCGCGTCTTCGACTTCAACTGGTCGAAGAAGTCGAAGACGATTTCCGCGAGCGGCAGCGTGTACCGGATCTCGACCCGGTCCTCCGACAGGTAGTCCATCCCGAGCAGGGTGCCGCGCCGGGTCTGGCACAGCTCCATGATCGAGCCGATGAACTCGCTCGGCGCGAGGATCGTGGCCCGTACGACGGGCTCGTACACCTCGTTGATCTTCCCCTCGGGGAATTCGCTCGGATTGGTGACCGTGTGCTCGGTCCCGTCCTCCATGACCACGCGGTAGACCACGTTCGGCGCGGTGGCGATGAGGTCGAGCCCGAACTCGCGCTCCAGCCGCTCCCGGATCACGTCGAGGTGCAGCAGCCCGAGGAAGCCGACGCGGAAACCGAAGCCGAGCGCCGCCGAGGTCTCCGGCTCGTAGACGAGCGCGGCGTCGTTGAGCTGCAGCTTGTCCAGGGCCTCGCGCAGCTCCGGATAGTCGGAGCCGTCGAGCGGATAGAGCCCGGAGAAGACCATGGGCTTCGGGTCCTTGTAGCCGCCCAGGGCCTCCGTGGCGCCCTTGTTCTGGCTGGTGACCGTGTCACCGACCTTGGACTGCCGGACGTCCTTCACACCGGTGATCAGATAGCCGACCTCGCCGACGCCCAGTCCGTCCGCGGACAGCATCTCCGGCGAGTTCGTCCCGATCTCCAGCAGCTCGTGCGTGGCGCCGGTCGACATCATCTTGATGCGCTCACGCTTGTTGAGCTGGCCGTCGATGACACGGACGTACGTCACGACACCGCGGTAGGAGTCGTAGACCGAGTCGAAGATCATCGCGCGGGCGGGCGCGTCGGCGACGCCGACCGGCGCCGGGATCTCCTTGACGACCCTGTTCAGCAGCGCGTCGACGCCGACACCGGTCTTCGCGGAGACCCGCAGCACGTCGTCCGGCTCACAGCCGACCAGGTTCGCCAGCTCCTCGGCGAACTTCTCCGGCTGCGCGGCCGGCAGGTCGATCTTGTTGAGCACGGGGATGATCGTGAGGTCGTTCTCCATCGCCAGGTAGAGGTTGGCGAGGGTCTGCGCCTCGATGCCCTGGGCGGCGTCGACGAGAAGAACGGTCCCCTCGCAGGCCGCCAGCGACCGCGACACCTCATACGTGAAGTCGACGTGCCCCGGAGTGTCGATCATGTTGAGGATGTGCGTGCTGCCCTGGTCCGGGCCCTCGGTGGGGGCCCAGGGCAGACGCACCGCCTGGGACTTGATCGTGATGCCGCGCTCGCGCTCGATGTCCATCCGGTCGAGGTACTGAGCACGCATCTGCCGCTGCTCGACCACACCGGTCAGCTGGAGCATCCGGTCGGCGAGCGTGGACTTGCCGTGGTCGATGTGCGCGATGATGCAGAAATTGCGAATCAGAGCCGGGGCGGTACGGCTCGGCTCGGGCACATTGTTAGGGGTCGCGGGCACGCAGGGTCCTGTCTCTTGAGGCGCCTTGTGCCTCGGGTCGGATCGATACGTAGCCTCCATGGTCCCATGGAGAGGGACCAGGGACAGGTTTGGGCCGTTGTCCGCCTCGCTGGTAGTGTGGGCAGCTGTGTCTCATGCCCTCTCAGCGCGAGGCACATCTTCTGGAAATCATCGGTACGGGAGCTTCACGGCCCCGGACAAGAACCTGAAAAGGCTCATTCGTGGCGAACATCAAGTCCCAGATCAAGCGGATCAAGACCAACGAGAAGGCTCGGCTGCGCAACAAGGCCGTCAAGTCCTCCCTGAAGACCGCGATCCGCAAGGCCCGTGAGGCCGCTGCCGCGGGCGACGTCCAGAAGGCCACCGAGCTGCAGCGCGCTGCCGCGCGTCAGCTCGACAAGGCCGTCTCCAAGGGCGTCATCCACAAGAACCAGGCCGCCAACAAGAAGTCGGCGCTCGCTTCCAAGGTCGCGTCCCTCCAGGGCTGAACCTCTTCTTTGATCTGATCGCCGGACGGACCCGGGCGGGCCCTCTCTCATCCGCCCCCGGCCGGCCCCCCGGAGCCACGCGCGGCCTGCGTTCGCCACGCGGGCGTGGCTCCTCACAGCACGAACCGAAGCCCCGATACCTCACCCTTCCCCAGGGTGGGACATCGGGGCTTTCGGCGCTTCCGACGGATTTCAGGGGGCCGATGGGGGCCCAGCCCCTCCCAGTCCCGGCGGCGGGCTTTACCCCCGCCCGCGCGACCGCGCCGCCCGCGCGATGGTCACCACGGCCTTCTCCAGGGCGTACTCGGGATCGTCCCCGCCGCCCTTGACGCCCGCGTCCGCATCGGCGACGGCCCGCAGCGCCACGGCAACCCCGTCCGGTGTCCACCCGCGCATCTGCTGCCGTACCCGGTCAATCTTCCACGGCGGCATCCCCAGCTCCCGCGCGAGATCCGCGGGCCGCCCGCCGCGCGCGCCGGACAGCTTCCCGATCGCCCGCACG
This sequence comes from Streptomyces sp. NPDC048288, assembly GCF_043201555.1. Classification (NCBI taxonomy): domain Bacteria; kingdom Bacillati; phylum Actinomycetota; class Actinomycetes; order Kitasatosporales; family Streptomycetaceae; genus Streptomyces; species Streptomyces sp. NPDC048288. Next base: position 230,060 of record NZ_JBICZD010000001.1, on the reverse strand, counting down.
CCCTGCGCGAGGGCGCTCGTGATCAGCACCGGCGCCACCCCGGTCGCCAGCGACCAGCGCAAGGCCTCCAACGCCTCCGCGGTACGCCCTTCCACGGCCCGGTCGGCGACGGTGAAGCTCGACGCCTCGGCCCGCCCGGTGTAGTACCGCCCGACGACGGCCTCGTCGATGGTGCCCTCGATGTCGGCGGTGAGCTGGGTCACGGCCGACGCCAGCTCCCGCAGATCGCTGCCGATGGCGTCGACCAGCGCCTGACACGCCTCCGGCGTGGCGGACCGCCCGGAGGCCCGGAACTCGCTGCGCACGAACGCGAGCCGGTCCGCGGGCTTGGTCATCTTCGGGCAGGCGACCTCCCGGGCCCCCGCCTTGCGCGCCGCGTCCAGCAGCCCCTTGCCCTTGACGCCGCCCGCGTGCAGCAGCACGAGGGTGATCTCCTCGGCGGGCGCCCCGAGGTACGCCTTGACGTCCTTGATCGTGTCGGCGGACAGGTCCTGCGCGTTGCGGACGACCACGACCTTGCGCTCCGAGAAGAGCGACGGGCTGGTCAGCTCGGCGAGCGTGCCGGGCTGCAACTGGTCCGGGCTCAGATCCCGCACGTCCGTGTCGGCGTCGGCGGCCCGGGCGGCGGCCACCACCTGCTGCACCGCACGGTCGAGCAGCAGGTCCTCCTGCCCCACCGCAAGGGTCACGGGGGCCAGCGGATCGTCATCAGCACTCTTCTTCGCCATCACGCCAAGCATCCCACGGGCCACTGACAACGGGACCGCGCGGCCGGTCGCCCCTCAACGCCTCGGCCACCGGCAGGTCACGGTTCCTCCCGCCACCCGTCCCACTCCCCCGCGAACTCGTCCAGCTCAGCGGGATCCAGCCGTCCGTCCTCGTCGCCCAGCAGCACCAGCCACTGCGCGTCCTCCGCGTCGTCCTCGCCGGCCAGCGCGTCCCGCACCAACCGCGGCTCCTCGACGATTCCGAACCGCTCCCCGAGCGCCTGGGCCGCCTCCTGCGCCGCGTCCCGGTCCGGCAGCACCAGCACATGTCTCACATCACTCACGGCACCATTCTCGGGCACCACCGGACGCGTCCGGACGACGGCCGTGAAAGATCAGCCCTTGGGCACGATCTGCACATCGAGATCGATGCGAATGCTCGGCCCGACGACCGCGATCCCGCGCGCCAGCATGGTCTGCCAGCTCACGGTGAAGTCGTCCCGGTGCAGTTCGGTGGTGGCCCGGCAGGCCGCCCGCACCTCGCCCTCCATGCCGTTGCCGAGCCCGAGGTACTCCGTGTCCAGCGTGACCGTCCGGGTCACACCGTGCAGGGACAGCGCCCCGGTCACGGCCCATCTGGTGCCGCCCTTGTGGACGAACCGGTCGCTGTAGAACTCCAGCGTCGGAAACCGCTGCACGTCCAGGAAGTCCGCCGACCGCAGATGGTCGTCCCGCATCCGCACGCCCGTGTCGATGGTCGCGGCGTCGATCACGACGTGCATCGCGGACCGCTCGACATGCTCGGCGATCCGTACCGCGCCCGCGAACGAGTTGAACCGCCCGTGGATCCGGGCCAGTCCGATGTGCCGGGCGGTGAAGGCGATCGAGGAGTGCGTCGGCTCGATCTCCCAGTCCCCCGGCGCCGGCAGCTCCGGCGGCTGGGCGACCTGGAGCGTCACGTCACCGAGCGAGGCGAGGCTGTTCTCACCGACCAGCGCGGTCGCCCGGTACGGCGTAAACCCCTCGGCGGACACCGCCAGCCGGTACTCCCCGGCCGGCACGGTCGTCACGAACGACCCGTAGGGGTCCGTACCCCCGCTGACCACCGTGCGCCCCATGGTGTCGCTGACCGCGAACTCGGCCTTCGGCACCGGCTCGTTGACCGGGTCGAGCACCCGGCAGCTCAGTACCCCGGCGTCGGGCGGGGTCTGCACCGCCGCGAGGGGGCTCGTCCGCTGCGCGCGGCTCGTTCGGTTTCCCATCAAGCGGCCGAACATCCTCGCCACCCCTGTACGCCTCGCCACCGTCCATTACCGAAGACACATTCGATCACTGATGCGGCTTTCGAGGCAACACGAGCCCACATCGCGGGAATCCGGCGCATGCGCCGGGACTACGCACGAGTAGGACGCTACGCGCCAGTAGTAACGTGTTCACCCATCACGCCCGAATTAGCCATTCCGATCAGCGTTTCGCAGATTCCGCACAGTCGGCACACGGTCCAGCTCGATCCCGAACCGCTCCCGGTAGACCGCGAGCACCTCCTCGTCGCGCTCCAACTCCCTTTCCTCACGCGACCCGTCGGCCGCCGACACCTTGAACGTCCGCCCGCTGAGCGTGATCCGCCCACCGTCCTCGGTGATACGCGAACAGACCAGCGACTGCGTGAAGTGCGACGACGGCGACGTGCTGTGCCACCACGCCCCGGCCGTGAAGTCCCCGAGCACCCGCGGCCTGACCTCCAGCCGGTACTGCGGCCGACCGTCACGCAACACGTCGATGTCCCCGGCCACCGTGCCCTCCCCTCCGTCCCCTCCCCCCACTCCCGCCGCTCCCCGCACCCCCGCCGTGTCCGGCCCGGCGGCCGTCACCCGGAACGTCCCGCCCGGGTCCGGCTGGTCGCCCCGCTCCGCGAACGCCAGCGGGTAGTGGCTGTGCGCCCCGAACCCGACGTCGGCGAGCCACTCGCCCCCGTCCACCGTCCGCACCAGCAGCGCGAGATGGTCGTACGGGATCCCGAGCCGTCCCTCGTCCCCGTACACCCGCCCCGCCAGCGATGTCACCCCGAAGCCGAGGGCGGTCAGCAACGCCGCGAAGGCTCCGTTGAGTTCGTAGCAGAACCCGCCCCGGCCCGCGCCCACCACCTTGTCCAGCAGCCGCTTCTCCTCCAGCACGATCTCCTCGCCGAGGTGGATCGACAGGTTCTCGAAGGGAATGGTCCGCAGATGCAGCAGATGCAGCTCGCGCAGGGCCTCGGCGGTGGGCCGGGCCGGGCGGGCGGCCCCGAGACGGCGGAGGTAGGCGTCGATCTGCGCGGAGTTCACCGGGTTCACAGGGTTCACCGAGTTCATGCGCTCAGTCTCGCGCGACTGCCAGCTCCCCCGCCTCCTTTCCCCGACGGCCGCCGGTCACGGCGAGCGACCCGTCCCGGTCGGTCCTCAGCACCCTCGCCCCTCCGGCCCGCAGCAGAGCCACCGTGCCCGGAGCCGGATGTCCGTACGGGTTGTCCGCGCCGCAGGAGATGAGGGCGAGCCGGGGCGCCACCAGCCGTATCAGGGCCGGATCCTGATACGCGGACCCGTGATGGGCCACTTTCAGAACGTCCACCCGGCCCAGTGCGGCGGCCGCCGGCGATCTCAGCAGTTCCTCCTGGGCCGGGGGTTCGAGGTCACCGAGGAGCAGCATCCGCAGTCCGGCCGACCGCACCAGCAGAGCGACGCTGGCGTCGTTCGGACCGTCCGGTTCGGGTGCCGGGGCCGGCGGCGGCCACAGCACCTGCCAGTCCAGCGGTCCCGTCCTGCGCCGCTCCCCGGCGACCGCGCGCGTGACCGGGATCCCGTGCTCGGCCGCCTCCCTTCTCACGAACCCCGCCTGGTCCGCGGGTTCCTCGAACCCGGTCGTCTCGATCTGCGCCACCTCACGGCCACGCAGCACCCCGGGCAGGCCGGCCACATGGTCGGCGTGGAAGTGGGTCAGGACGACCAGCGGAACGCGGGTGATGCCGAGCTCCCGCAGACAGTGGTCGACCAGCGCCGGATCGGGCCCGGCGTCCACCACCACGCCGGTGCCCGCACCCGCCGCGAGCACGGTCGCGTCGCCCTGCCCGACATCGCACATCGCCAGCCGCCAGCCGGGCGGCGGCCAGCCCGTGATCACCCGGGTCAGCGGCACGGGCCGCACCACCAGCAGCAGGAGCAGCACCCCCAGCGCCCCGCACCACCACGGATGCCGCAGCAACCGCCGCCCCAGCGCTACGACGGCCACGGTGACCATCGCCAGCAGCAGGGCCCCCGTCCAGCTCCCGGGCCAGTCCACGCCCGCACCCGGCAGTTCGGCCCCGGTCCGGGCGATCCCCGCGATCCATCCAGCGGGCCAACCCGCGCACCAGGCAAGCGCCTTGGCCGCCGGCATCGCCACCGGGGCCACCGCGAGCGACGCGAACCCCAGCACGGTGGCCGGCGCGACCGCGATCTCGGCCAGCAGATTGCAGGGCACCGCCACCAGGCTCACCCGCGCCGACAGCACCGCCACCACCGGCGCGCACACCGCCTGCGCCGCGGCGGCCGCGCCCAGACCCTCGGCCAGCCGCTGCGGCACCCCGCGCCGCCGCAGCGCCTCGCTCCAGCCCGGCGCCAGGACCAGCAGCGCCCCGGTGGCCAGCACGGACAGCAGGAAGCCGTAACTGCGGGCCAGCCACGGGTCGTACAGCACCAGCAGCAGAACCGTCGTCGCCAGCGCCGGGATCAGGGATCTACGGCGGCCGGTGGCGAGGGCGAGCAGGGCGACGGCTCCGCAGGCCGCGGCCCGCAGCACGCTGGGGTCCGGCCGGCACACGACGACAAAGCCGAGCGTGAGCGCCGACGCGAGCAGCGCGGTCCCCCGCAGCGACAGCCCGAGGCGCGGGGCGAGGCCGCGCCGCTCGACCTGCTGGGCCAGTCCCGGCGGCCCGATGAGCAGGGCGAGCAGGATGGTGAGGTTGCTGCCCGACACCGCGAGGGTGTGCGCGAGGTCGGTCTCCTTGAAGGCCTCGTCCAGTTCGGGGGTGATCCGTGAGGTGTCCCCGACGACCAGCCCCGGCAGCAGGGCCCGCGCGTCCCCGGGCAGCCCGTCGGTCGCTTCCCGCAGCCCGGCCCGCAGGCGTCCGGCGAGCCGCTGCGGCCCGCTCGGCTCTCCCACCACCACCGGCACGGGCCACTCCCGCACCCGCAGCATCGCCGCGACCCGGTCCCCGCCGGCCGTCGCGGGCGCCAGCCGCCCGCTCACCCGCAGCCGCGTGGAGGGCAGCAGCCCGAGCCACCGCGCCCGCCCGCCGCCACCGGGCGCCCGCACCTGCGGGTCGACGGCCACCAGCACCGGCGAACGCGTCGTCATCGCCGTCCCGTCACCGCTCTCCACCCGGCGCACCTCCGCGCGTACCAGCACGGCGGCCGTCGTGGCGTGGTCCCCTCGCACCCGCGGCCTGCTGACCCAGGGGTCACCGGTGAGTTCCACCTCCGCGGTCACGGTCGTGTATCCGCTGGCCAGCTCCGGCACCGGCCCCCGTCGCACATCCGCCCCGTGCAGCCCCGCCGACGCTGCGGCCCCGGCGACGCACAGGAGCAGTGCGCCTGCGGAGGCGTTCCGCCAAGTCCCCCGGGAGGGCGGGGTGTCGGCGGCCGACGTCCCCGGTCGGGCGCCGATCCGGCTCCGCCACAGCAGGAGCATCCCGGCGACCAGGCAGGCGACGGCGATCCCCGCCGTCCACCGCGGCGGTGTGTCCAGCGTCAGCGCCGCCGTCGCCCAGGCGGCCAGCGCGGGCGGCACCAGACGCAGATCGGCCGTTCCGTCCCGCCGGGGGTGGGCGGTCCCGGGCCGACGCGGGTGAGCGGACCCGTCCCGGCGGGGGTGGGCAGTCCCGTCCCGGCGGGGGTGGGCGGTCCCGGGACGGCGGCCCGAGCCGGTGTGCCCGGCCCGGCGCCCGGTCGCGGATCCCGGCGGGGCACCGTCGGTCGCACGGCTCATGGCCGTACCAGATCCCGCAGGTCGGAGAAGCGGCGGTCGCCGATGCCCTTGACCTGGCGGAGTTCGCCGACGGAGCGGAAACCGCCGTGCTCGGTGCGGTAGTCGACGATGTGCTGGGCCAGCACGGGGCCGACTCCGGGCAGGGCGTCGAGCTGCTCCACGGTCGCCGAGTTCAGGAGGATCGGGGCGGCCGGGCCCGTTCCCGTCGTAGCACCCGCGGCCTGGCCCGGTGCGGCCGGCGGGGCGGGTCCCCCGACGACGACCTGTTCGCCGTCCACCAGGAAGCGGGCCCGGTTGAGTCCGTCGGTGTCGGTACCGGGCCGTACTCCGCCCGCCGCCCGCAGCGCGTCGGTCACCCGGGACCCGGCCGGCAGGGTGTGCACGCCCGGCTCACGGACCTTCCCGGTGACGTCCACGACGATCTCGCCGCCCGGCCCGCCGGACGCGGCGGCGGTACCGGTGCCCGTGGCCGGGACCTGCTCCTCGTTCTTCTCGTACGGCGCCTCGGCGCGTACCACCTCCGGCGCGCTCACTGACTCGGTGCGGCCCGTCCAGAAGTGCTGCGCGGCCAGGGCCGCCGCCGCGACGAGGACCACCCCGAGGGCGACCGCGCCCCGGCGTTCCAGACCGCAGCGGGTCTGCAGCCACACCGGCATCCGCTCCCGCACGGCGGACCCGAAGCGGGCCCGCAGCCTGGGCAGCGCCGGCTCGCCGTGGGCCGTCGCCGCGCCGGCCAGCGCACGGGCGGAGGACATCACGGCCGCCGCCGTGGTCAGTGCGGCAGCGGCGGTGCGTACCCCGGTCGTGGCGGCGCGCACCCCGGCGGTGGCCGCGGTCAGTCCGGTCGCGGGTCCTGAGCCGGTCACCGTGGCTGCGCTCGGCGGTCCCTGGCCCGGATGCGGGCGGGTGATTCCGCGTTCGCCGAAGAGGAGTTCGGCCCGGCGGCGCAGTTCGTCCGCCGGGGCCGGGCGGTGCCGGGTGCGGACCCGGACGGAGGGCCGGCGGTGTCGGGTGCGGCCGTCGGAGGCGGGGCCCCGGCCCGGGCCACTGGTCGCGTGTGTCTCGTGTGAGCGTGATCGAAGTGCCATGCGACGAGGATCGGGCTTCCCGCCGATTCGCGATGATCTTGCTCAATTTCCGTGGATCACGGCGGAGTTGTGGATAACTTCACCACTCGCACGAGTGAAGAAGGGGAGAGTGAAGAAGGGGAGAGTGCCGTTCCCTGGTCCACAGGTCACCGCATCACGGCGTCGCCGCATCACCGCGTCGCCGCATCACCGTGGGGAGACGACGGCCCCGAGCAGTCCGGGGCCGGTGTGTGCCCCGATGACCGCGCCGACCTCGCTCACATGCAGGTCGGCCAGGCCGGGTACCCGGGCCCGCAGCCGGTCGGCGAGGGCCGAGGCACGGTCGGGGGCGGCGAGGTGGTGGACGGCGATGTCGACCTCGGCGCTGCCCGCTCGCTCGGCGGCGAGCTCCTCCAGGCGGGCGATGGCCCGGGAGGCCGTCCGGACCTTCTCGAGGAGTTCGATCCGCCCGCCGTCCAGCTGGAGCAGGGGTTTCACGGCGAGCGCGGAGCCGAGCAGGGCCTGGGCGGCGCCGATGCGGCCGCCACGGCGCAGATAGTCGAGGGTGTCCACATAGAAGTAGGCGGCGGTGCCGGCGGCCCGTTTCTCCGCCGCCGTGACGGCCTCGTCGACGGTGCCGCCCGCCTCGGCGGCCTCGGCCGCCGCGAGCGCGCAGAAACCGAGGGCCATCGCGACCATCCCGGTGTCCACCACCCGCACCGGGACGGGTGCTTCGCGGGCCGCGACGACCGCCGCGTCGTAGGTGCCGGACAGTTCGGCGGACAGGTGCAGCGAGACGATGCCGGTGGCCCCGGACTCGGCGACCCTGCGGTAGGTTGCCGCGAACACCTCGGGGCTGGGCCGGGACGTGGTGACGGGGCGGCGCTTCTGCAAAGCCTGGGCAAGGGAACGGGTGGAGATCTCGGTGCCCTCTTCGAGGGCCCGGTCGCCGAGGACTACGGTCAGGGGTACCGCGGTGATGCCGTGGCGCTCCATCGTCCGCGGCGGCAGGTAGGCCGTTGAATCGGTGACGATCGCGACATGGCGGGACATGAGCTGGAGGTTACCTGGCGTAGCCCAGGGGCGGCAGTCCACCCCCGCTCACCCGGACCGGGACCGGCCGGTTCAAGTGGTGCTCTCCGGCCGGGGCTTCTTCTGCCAGGGGTACGCCTGACGCCGGCTGGGCGGGGTGATCGCGGGCTGTACCGGGTCCCCGGCCGCGGCGGCCCCCGATGGATCCGGCCAGGTCTGCCGGTCGGCCGGTCCGGCGGCGGCCTCGGGCCACGGCGGGGTTTCCGGCCCGGACGCGGCGCCCGGCCCGGTCCAGTGCCGCAGGGCGTCCGCCTCGACGCCGATCTGTGCGCTCAAGGTGTCCAGATCGTCGTCGGCGAACCGACGGGCCCGATCCCGGGCCGCCCAGCGCAACGCGTCCGCGGACTCGGTGACGCGCTCGGTGCGCCGGCGCAACTCGGGCAGGCGTGCGGCGAGCGTGGCCCGGTCCGGCTCGGACTCCAGGCGCCGCAGTTCGCCGTCCAGTTCGTGTCCGTGCGCGCTGAGCCGCTGGAAGAGGCCGAGGGACTCCTTCAGCGACTCGTCCTCGGCGACGCCCGCGTGCAACGCCTCCTGGGTGGCCCGCATCGAGGTGCGCAGGGCGAGCCGCAACTGGGCGATCTCGCCCGCCGGGCCGAGCTGGACCATGGACTTGGCCCGCAGCGTGTGGTCCTCGACGGTGCGCCGGGCCTGCGTGATCGTACGGTCCACACCGCGCTTGGCGGCACCGACCGCCTTGAAGGTGACATACGCCCCGCCGGCGACGAAGAGCAGGAACAGCACGGCGAATACGGCGATCACTGTTTCCACGGTGCTCCTCCTCGCTCCCGGCCGACCCGACCGTCTCGACGACAGCAGGAGTGCGGCCGCGCTCCTCAACGGTAAACGCAAAGGGCAGGTCCGGAGTTCCAAAAAACCCCGAACCTGCCCGTAGGGGACCACCCGGAGGCGGCCTACGGCATCACGCCGTGACGATGTTCACCAGCTTCGGCGCGCGCACGATCACCTTGCGGATCCCGGCACCGCCCAACGCCTTCACGACCGTCTCGTCGGCCAGGGCCACCTTCTCCAGCTCTTCGTCGGAGATCGCCGGCGGCACCTCCAGACGGGCCTTGACCTTGCCCTTGATCTGCACGACGCAGGTCACGGTCTCGTCGACGACGTAATTCGGGTCGGCGACGGGGAAGTCGCGGTGCACGACCGAGTCGGTGTGGCCCAGCTTGCGCCACAGTTCCTCGGCGATGTGCGGGGCCAGCGGCGCGATCATCAGAACCAGCGGCTCGGCGACCGTACGCGACACGGCAGTACCGGTCTTGGTCAGGTGGTTGTTCAGCTCGGTGACCTTGGCGATGGCGGTGTTGAAGCGCAGGCCCTCCAGGTCCTGGCGGACACCGTCGATCACCTTGTGCAGGACACGCAGCGTCTCCTCGTCGGGTTCGGCGTCGGTGACGGTGATCTCACCGGTCGCCTCGTCGACGATGTTGCGCCACAGCCGCTGCAGCAGCCGGAACTGGCCGACCACCGCGCGGGTGTCCCACGGCCGGGAGACGTCCAGCGGACCCATCGCCATCTCGTACAGACGCAGCGTGTCGGCGCCGTACTCGGCACAGATCTCGTCCGGAGTCACCGCGTTCTTCAGCGACTTGCCCATCTTGCCCAGCAGACGGGTGACCTTCTCGCCCTCGTAGTAGTAGGCGCCGTCCCGCTCCTCGACCTCGGCGGCTGGCACCGGGAATCCACGGCCGTCGCGGTAGACGTAGGCCTGGATCATGCCCTGGTTGAACAGCTTGTGGAACGGCTCGGCGGACGAGACATGTCCCAGGTCGTACAGGACCTTCGACCAGAAACGGGCGTACAGCAGGTGCAGCACGGCGTGTTCGGCGCCGCCGACGTACAGGTCGACTCCGCCGTGCGGCATGCTCTCGCGCGGGCCCATCCAGTACTGCTCGATCTCGGGATCGACCAGCTGCTCGCTGTTGTGCGGGTCCAGGTAGCGCAGTTCGTACCAGCAGGAACCGGCCCAGTTGGGCATGGTGTTGGTCTCGCGGCGGTACTTCTTCGGTCCGTCGCCCAGGTCCAGGGTGACGTCGACCCAGTCCTCGTTGCGCGACAGCGGCGTCTCGGGCTGGGTGTCCGCGTCCTCGGGGTCGAAGGTGCGCGGCGAGTAGTCCTCGACCTCCGGCAGCTCCAGCGGCAGCATCGACTCGGGCAGCGAGTGGGCGACGCCGTCCTCGTCGTAGACGATCGGGAAGGGCTCACCCCAGTAGCGCTGACGGCTGAACAGCCAGTCGCGCAGCCGGAAGTTGACGGTGCCCTCGCCGATGCCCTTGCGGGCCAGCCACTCGGTGATCCGGGCCTTGGCCTCGGCGACCGGCAGACCGTCCAGCTTGATGTCGTCGTTGGAGGAGTTGATGATCTTCGCGTCGTAGGACCCGAAGGCGTCCTCCCACGTCGCGGTGTCCGTACCGCGGCCGTCGGTCGGCTCGACGATGCAGACGATCGGCAGTTCGAAGGCGCGCGCGAACTCGAAGTCGCGCTGGTCTCCGGCCGGTACGGCCATGATCGCGCCGGTGCCGTAGCCCATCAGGACGTAGTCGGCGATGAAGACCGGGATCCGGTCGCCGTTGACCGGGTTGGTCGCGTACGCGCCCGTGAACACACCGGTCTTGTCCTTGGCCTCGGCCTGCCGTTCCACGTCGGACTTGGCGCCGGCCTGCGCGCGGTAGGCGGCGACGGCCTCGGCCGGGCCGGCGTGACCGCCGGTCCACACGTCGTGGGTGCCCTCGGGCCAGGCGGCCGGGACGAACTTGTCGACCAGCGGGTGCTCGGGGGCCAGCACCATGTAGGTCGCGCCGAACAGGGTGTCCGGGCGCGTGGTGAAGACCGTGATGTTCTCGCCGTCGATCGGGAAGTCGACGCGGGCGCCCTCGCTGCGGCCGATCCAGTTGCGCTGCTGCAGCTTGATGGCCTCGGGCCAGTCCAGCTCGTTCAGGTCGTCCAGCAGCCGGTCGGCGTAGGCGGTGATGCGCATGTTCCACTGGCGCAGCTTGGCCTTGAAAACGGGGAAGTTGCCGCGCTCGGAGCGGCCGTCGGCGGTGACCTCCTCATTGGCCAGCACGGTGCCCAGTCCGGGGCACCAGTTGACTGGCGCGTCGGAGGCGTAGGCCAGGCGGAACTCGCCCAGGACGTCACCGCGCTCGACGGCGGTCAGTTCGTTCCACGCGCGTGTGTGACCCGGTACGACCCGCTCGCCGGACTCGAACTGGGCGATCAGCTCAGAGATCGGACGGGCCTTGTCCGCCTCGTCGTCGTACCAGGAATTGAAGATCTGCAGGAAGATCCACTGGGTCCACTTGTAGTAGTCCGGGTCGATCGTGGCGAACGACCGGCGCTTGTCGTGGCCCAGGCCCAGCCGACGCAGCTGGGACTTCATGTTGTTGATGGCGGCCTCGGTGGTCACCCTGGGGTGCTCGCCGGTCTGCACGGCGTGCTGCTCGGCGGGCAGGCCGAAGGCGTCGAAGCCCAGGGTGTGCAGGACGTTGTGGCCGTTCATGCGCTGGTAGCGGGCGACGACGTCGGTGGCGATGTAGCCCAGGGGGTGGCCGACGTGCAGGCCCGCACCGGACGGGTAAGGGAACATGTCCATGATGAACTTCTTGGGCCTCGCGACCAGCTGCGGGTCGCCGGCCAGGTCACCCTTGGGGTTCGGGGCCGCGTAGGTGCCGTCGGCGTCCCAGATGTCCTGCCAGCGTGCCTCGATGTCGGCCGCCAGGGCGGCCGTGTAGCGGTGCGGCGCGGCCTCCGCCGACGTGGCGGCGGCAGCGGGGTTCGTCTCGCTCATGATCCTCAAAGCTCCATCGGTCGTCTCTGCCTGCGGCTGCGAACTTCCTAGAAACGAAAAATCCCCTCGCACAGGAGGGGACGCCGCGCCGATGCCGACCCACCGTTTCGTCCGGCGGTCGGGACTGATCAGCGCGGCCCGCTAAGCAGAAGGCGTACGGCACGCATGGCGTCAGGGTACCGCAGCGCTTGAGCAAGCCGCGACGCGCTTGCGTATCAAGGGTTGACACGCGCGTCTGAGGCGACCATCGGGACGAGAGTTGAACCAGGTTCAAGAATTACTTCGCGTAACGTCCGCTAAGGGACACCACAAGGGCCGCACTGCCCTTTGATAACAACGCAATAACTCAAACCTCGTACTGATCGGTATGGCGCCACTTAGGCTGCGGCACCGGGACCGCTTTCCCGAACTGCTCGGAGTTGCCCCCATGAACCCTCGTCGTAGTAACAGCTCGCTTCCCAAGCCAGGCCGTTCGGCCTGGGGGGTGGCGTCCGCTGTCATCCTGTTGCTCATACCCGTGGTTGTGCTGACCGGAGGCAGCCAGTTCCAGTCGTTCCTGAACTTCGGCGCGGGCGTGCTCTCGCTCGTCTCGCTGAGCTGCTCGGTGATCTGGGGTCTGATCGCACAGGACCGCATCTTCCTCAACACCCGTCAGCGGATCGTCGGCCAGGCGGTGCACCGGACGACCGCGGTCGCCTCGATCGCGTTCCTGCTGATCCACATCGTCACGAAGATCGCCCTGGATCACACCGTGGTGATCGCGGCGATCATCCCGTTCTCGCTCGGCGTCACCGGAAGCGCCGGCCTGATCGGGCTCGGCTCGCTGGCCGGACTCCTGATGATCTTCGTCGGTGTCACCGGCGCCCTGCGCAGCAACTTCGCCGCCCCGGCCGTGGTGGCGGCCCGCTGGCGGGCCATGCACATGCTGGCCTACCCGGCCTGGTGCGCGGCGCTGATCCACGGCCTGTACGCGGGCCGCGCGGCGAAGCCGTTCTTCATGATCTCCTACGACCTGTGCCTGGTCGGCGTGATGGCCGCGCTGGCGCTGCGCGCCGCCCCGCGCCCGTTCAAGCGCAAGGTCGCCGACCGCCTCGTCTCCGTCCTGGGCAGCTCGGAACGCCCGGAACTGGACGACCTGGACGCCAGCCGGGCCCGGATGAGCGAGTCCGGGCTTCCCGGCTACGACAACATGCGCGAGCGTGAGCCGCGGCCGTCCCGGGCCGACACGGCGACCTCGCAGTCCAACCCGCTGTTCCCGACCGCCGCACCCACCTCCGAGCCCTCCGGCTTCGCGGCCGCCTATCGGGCCACGTCCACGCCCGGACAGCCCCAGTCGCCGTTCGCGACCGGGCAGACCGCCCGCATGGAGCGGATGGACATGCAGGCCACCGAGGCCATGCCGCGCATGGACGGCAACTCCGGCACGGGCAGCTGGCCGGTCCCGACCCCGCCGCCGGTCGGCGAGGCTCCCCCGTCGGCGTACGACCCGCTCCAGGACACCGGATACAACATCCCCGCCTATGGCAATCCGGGCACAGGCGGAACGGTCGGACGTGATGTGTACGACACGGGTGAGACGAACGCCCGCTATGGCACGTACAACTCGAATGACACGTACAACAGCGGTCCCGCCAACGAACCAGCGCCCGGCGCGTCCTTCGACGCACCGGGTTCGGGCGAACCTTGGAACACGCCTTCCGGAGGCTATAGGTGAACGAGGCCCTGCCCGACGTCCCAGAAGTCCGCGTGGTCGGCCTTCCGCAGCTCACGTCGGGCTTCGACCTTGTCGAAAGACTCGATCTACCCATGCACCTCAAGGTGCACGGGCCGCTCGAACCCCTGGGCGGGGAGCAGCTCGCGCAACTCTCCGAACGCATCAACCTGAAGGGCCGCGGCGGCGCGGGCTTCCCCTTCCACAAGAAGCTGCGCTCGGTCGCCGAAGCGGCGATCAAGCGCGGTGTACGGCCGGTCGTCGTCGTCAACGGCAGCGAGGACGAACCGGCCTGCCGCAAGGACACGGTGCTGATCAACCGTGCCCCGCATCTGATCCTGGACGGTGCGCTGCTCTGTGCCGAGGCCCTGGGTGCCCGCACGCTCGTGATCGGGGTCACCCGTGAGTCCACGCAGCGGTCCATGGAGCAGGCGCTCGCGGAACGCGGCCTGAGCACCGGCCGCCGTTCCGCTCTGAAGGCGTTCGTCCAGCGCAACCCGGTCCGCATGGTCACCGGCGCCGCCGCGTCGCTGATCCGCTCGATCGACGGCGGCCCGGCGATCCCGCCCGGCCGCAAGACCAGTGCCTCGCAGAACGGTGTCGGCGGAGCGCCCACGCTGCTGTCGAACGCGGAGACGTTCGCGCAGCTGGCGATCGCCGCCCGGATCGGCCCCGAGCGTTACGGCAACACCGGTCTGTACGACGAGCCGGGCACCGTCATGCTGACCGTCTCCGGCGCGGTCGCCCGTCCCATGGTGATCGAGGTTCCCACGGGGGTGCCGCTGCGCTACGTCCTGCAGCTGGCCGGCGCCCCGCCGGTGCCGCAGGGTGTGCTGACCGGCGGCTATCACGGCAGATGGATCGACGCCGCCACGGTCAACGAGGCGATCGTCTCCCGCAACTCGCTCGACGCGGTGGGCGGTGCGCTCGGCGCGGGCGCCATCCTGCCGATCACGCAGGAGACCTGCCCGCTGGGTGAGTCGCTGCGGGTCGCCCAGTGGCTGGCGGAGGAGAGCGCGGGACAGTGCGGTCCCTGCTATCTGGGTCTGCCGGCGGCCGCGCGCGGCATGGAGGACATCCTCAACGGCGGCGGACCGGCCGCCCTGGAGGCGCTCAAGCAGGTCGCGAAGAACGTGAAGCGGCGCGGCGCCTGCTCTCACCCGGACGGCTCCGCGATGTTCCTGGAGTCGACGATCAAGGCGTTCACCGACGACCTGGCCGCGCATGTCCTCGGAAACGGCTGCGGACGGCCCGTGGAGGGCGTTCTGCCGCTCTTCGAGGACGGCAAGCTGCCCAGCGGCATCCCCGGTGGCGGGGAGCCCGAGGACAACGGTGGCGGCAGCCGCCAGAAGATCTACGTCGACTGGACGCTGTGCCGGGGCCACGGCCTGTGCGCGGACATCCTCCCGGAGGTCTTCGAACTCGGCGCGGACGGTTTCCCGACGGTGGCGCAGGCGAAGGTGCCGCGCTTCGCGGAGGCCAAGGCGCTGCGCGCGGTGCGCCGCTGCCCGGCGCTCGCCCTGCGTCTCGAGGAGGACACGCGCTCGCAGGCGCCGGCCAAGAACCTGCCGGTCCTCTCCCAAGGCCGCGGTCGCCGGGCACTGGGACGCTGAGCGCACAGTTCGCAGCGCACTCACGCGCGTGGGGTGGGTCACCCGAGGTCGGGTGACCCACCCCACGCGCGTGAGAAGAAAACAGCGTGAGAAAGACCGCGGCCGACGACGCGGACTGCTTACCCAAGACTGTTTTCGGAACAACGCCGAAGGCGGACCATCCGTCCGGATGATCCGCCTTCGACTTCTGTGGAGCTAAGGAGAATTGAACTCCTGACCTCCTGCATGCCATGCAGGCGCTCTACCAACTGAGCTATAGCCCCTTGCTTGCGTTCCACCCGGTTTCCCTGGCGGCGACGCCAACATTACACGGTCGACAGGGTGCACCACCAAATCGTTTCCGTTCTGTGCGGATACGGACGCTAGTGTCGGACTTCGTGACTGTGATCGCGTTCTCCGAGACCCGGCGCCGGGTGCCGGTGGCCCTGGGGGCGTGCCTCTTGTCGTTCACGGCGTTCTGGGTGGCGCAGCGGGCGGCGCACGTGTCGATGATCGACCTGATGGTCTACCGGGCGGAGGGGGCGACCGTCCGCGCGGGCGGCGATCTCTACGCGCTGCGTACGACGGCGGCTCATCTGCCGTCCACCTACCCGCCGTTCGCGGCGCTGCTGTTCACTCCCCTGACGTTGCTGGACGTTCCGAGCATGCGCACGCTGGCGACGGTCGGGAACCTGGTTCTTCTCGTGGTGTTCGTCGGGCTGTCGATGCGGCTCGTCGGGCACGCGCGCGTGGAGCGTGTGCTGTGGGTCGCGGCCGTGGCGGTGTGGTGCGAGCCGGTGTGGACGACCGTGCGCTACGGGCAGGTCAATCTGCTGCTGGCCGCGCTGGTTCTGTGGGATCTGTCACGTCGCCCCGGCGAACGCCCGGACCGCTGGACCGGGGTGGGTGTGGGACTCGCTGCGGCGGTCAAGCTGACGCCCGCCCTGTTCGTGGTGTTCCTGCTCGCGACGGGCCTGGTGGCGCGTCTCGGAGGGCGGGACGGGGGCCCGTGGCTGCGGCACGCGCGGGGGGCGGCCGTCGCCTTCGCGGGGGCGACCCTGTCGGCGGCGGCCGTCCTGCCGTACGACTCGTGGCGGTTCTGGACGGGGATGGTGTTCCGGACGGGCCGGGTGGGGCGGGCCGAGGAAACCGCGAATCAGGCTCTGCGCGGCGTTCTGGCGCGCTTCCTGCATACTCCCGAGCCGGGAGCCCTCTGGGTCGCCGCGGCGGCTCTGACGGCCGTCCTGGGGCTCGCGCTGGCGATCGCGGCGGAGCTGCGCGGCCGGCGGGCCTGGGCGGTGGCCGCGTGCGCGGTGACCGCCCTGCTGATCAGCCCGGTGTCCTGGTCGCACCACTGGGTGTGGTGCGTGCCCTTGGTGCTGCTGCTGTGGACGCGCGGGCGGCGGGCGGCGGCCGTGGGCACCGGGCTGGTCTTCTGCTCGTACGCCCTGTGGTGGGTGCCGCACGGGCTCGGGCGGCCCGAACTGCGCCAGAACGGTGTCGACTTGACGCTGTCGGCGCTCTACACGGTCGCCGGTGTGCTGTTCCTGGTGCTCGCCCGGACATCGTTGCCGAGGCCGGGCCCCGCTCAGGCCGTGACGAACGAGTAGAACCTCTTGAGTGTGCAGTGCTCCTCGAGGAGACGGCCGTAGATCGGCTCGCCCTCCAGCTCGCGGTAGGTCTCGATCGGGTCGCCTTTTATGATCAGCGCCCGTGCGCATTCCTCGCACCAGTACTGGTAGTCGGGGTTGATCGGCTCCATGTCGCGGACGATCGGGGTGCCGCTACCGCACCAGTCGCATTTCCGCCTGTGTGCACCCATCGATCAGCTCCAGCTGTGGCCGCAGGCCGTGCACACGTAGGAGATCCCGCCGTTGTCGCCCAGTACTTGGGCCACATGCACGGAACCACAGGAAGGGCAGAGCAGGCGGGTGATCGTATCCCGTATCAACGCCGCACCGAGGAGGTGGCCGCCCTCCTCAAGGATGCTCGCAGGCATCGCTACTCCTCCCGTCGGGCCGCGCCCCCTTCCGGCCGTTTGATTCTGCCACGGCCGGACCAATACGGTCAGCGACGCCTCAGTACCAGTCCGGACACGGCCCCCGCGGCCGCCGTCGCGGCGAGCGCCCATGCGCAGGCTGACAGCGCCTCCGCAGAGGTATACGCCTCCGGGACCCCAAGTGACTCAAGCCGGTTCAAGAACAGTGTGCCGAACGCCGCGACGCCTATGAGCTGCCCGAGCTGCGTGACGGTCGCCAGGAGGCCGCTGGCGTCCGCGGCATCCTCGGGGCGCACGGTTGCGAGCGCGCCCGTGAGTGTGGGGCTGAAGGCGAGCGCGAGCCCCGCACCCACGCCGGCGTACGCCAGATAGAGCCACGCGCCCCCGTCGCCGCCCCCGTGGAAGGCCAGCCCGACGCCCGCCACGCCCAGCCCGGCGAGCGCGAACCCGGCCGGGGTCAGCAACCGCTGCCAGGAGGCGGGCCACCGGCGCCAGGTCAGCGCGACCGCGCCGAAGACGACGGCGGTCGGCGCGAAGGTGAGTCCGGCACGCAGCGCGCTGTAGCCGAGGCCGAGCTGGACGTGCAGGGTGAGCGCGAACAGGAATCCGGCGTTGACGGCCATGACGGCGAGGATCCGGAAGACGGCCACTCCCATGCCGGGGTGGCGCAGCACCCTGGGGGCGACGATCGGGGCGCCGCCGCGCCGTGCCAGCCGGGATTCGTAGCCGCAGAACAGGGCGAACAGCAGCACGGCGGCGGTCAGGGACAGCCAGGACCACAGTGGCCAGTCCTCCTCCTGCCCGAGCACGAGCGGGACCGTCAGCAGGGAGACGGCGGCCGCCAGCAGGACCAGTCCGGGCAGGTCCATGCCGCGGGCCCGCTCGGGTCCGGATCCGGCGGCGGGCGGCAGGACGCGCCGGCCGAGGACGAGGAGTACGGCGCCGACCGGCACGTTGACGAGGAACACCGGCCGCCAGCCGGTGCCGAACAGGTCCGCGCTGACCAGGACGCCGCCGACGACCTGGCCGGCGGCGGCGCCGACCGCGAGGACCGCCGAGTAGGCGCCGAGCGCCCGGACGCGGGCCTCGCCGGTGAAGGTGCGCTGGATGATGCTGAGGACCTGCGGGATCATCACCGCCGAGCCGGCGCCCTGCACCAGCCGGAAGACGATCAGCTCGGTGGCTCCCTGGGCCAGCCCGCAGGCCAGTGAGGCCGTCGTGAACAGGGCGAGGCCGGCGAGGTGGACCCGGCCGTGCCCGAGCCGGTCGCCGAGGCGGGCGCCGGTGATCAGCAGCACGGAGTAGGTGATGGCGTACCCGGCGACGACCAGCTGCAAGTCGGCGCCGGAGGCGTTCAGTTCGGAACCGATGGTGGGGGCCGCGACGTTCACGATGAAGACGTCGAGCACGGCCATGAACAGAGCCGCGAGGACGACCGCGAGCAGCAGCCGGGGCCGGTTGTCAGTGCCGGGTGCTTCACTTTTCACAGGGTTTGGAACGGGCGCGGGACCTGGTCCCGGCCGGGATGTCGTCGTCATGCCTTCGAGCGTGGCGAGGGGCCGGTACGGGTGCCGAGAGCCCGCCGATGCTGGTACTGGCAGCACCTGGCAGGGGGCGGGGCGGAAGCGCACGCTGGATGACGTGACGACGGGGGACGTGACGATGGGGACGACAGCACACCGCCGCAGGCCGGAACTGGCCGCGTTCCTGCGCACCAGGCGGGCCCGGGTGACACCGGCCGACGTCGGCATGCCGCCGGGGCTGCGGCGGCGCACTCCGGGGCTCAGGCGCGAGGAGGTCGCCCAGCTCTCGGGGGTGGGCGTGACCTGGTACACCTGGCTGGAGCAGGGGCGGCCGATCAACGCGTCGCCGCAGGTGCTGGACGCGGTGGCCCGCACGCTGATGCTGGACCCGCCGGAGCGGGAGCATCTGTACCGGCTGGCGGAGGTGCCCTTCGCGCCGGCGTCCGAGGGGCTGTCCCGGTCGGTCGGCGCGGAGGTGCAGGGCATCATCGACGCCCTCGACCCGCTGCTCGCGGTCGTGTACACGTCTCGCTACGACGTGCTGGCCACGAACTCGGCCTACCGGGACCTGTTCCTGGTGCCGGAGACGGTGCGGATCGGCGTGCCGAACGTGTTGTGGACGCTGTTCACGGTGCCGGAGGACGCCTGCCCGGTGGCGTACCGGGAGCGTGAACTGCCGATGATGGTGGCGACGCTGCGTTCCTCCTACGGCAGACATGTGGGGGAACCGGCCTGGGAGGACTTCATACGCGCGCTGTCCCAGGCCAGTCCGGACTTCGCCCGGATGTGGGCGAGCGGGGCGGTGGCGCAGCCCGGGCCGCGGGTGAAGACGTTCCGTCATGAGGTGGTGGGCGAACTGCGGATGACCTCGCAGTCGTTGTCGATCGACGGGATGCCGGAGTCCCGGATCGTGGTCTACACGCCGGAGGACGAGCGGACCCGGGAGAAGGTCGCTTCGCTGCGGGAGTGCAGGCAGCGGCTGTGGCCGGTGACGGACGAGGCGGCCGCCCGGATCATCCGGGAGTGGAACACAGAAAATCCCGCCCTCTGAAGAGGACGGGATTTCATCATCGATCTTTGACAACTCGACAGTGTGTGGAGTGTCGATCTGTGGAGCTAAGGAGAATTGAACTCCTGACCTCCTGCATGCCATGCAGGCGCTCTACCAACTGAGCTATAGCCCCTTGTGTTCTTCCCGTCTTTCCGCTCGGCGGGCGAACAAGAAGAACTTTAGCCTGCGACCTGCCGGAAAGTGAAATCCGGGCCCGGGGGCGGGCCCGGTGGTCCCACGGTCTTCAGTCGTCGTCGCCGAGGACGGGCTCCGGGAGGGTGCCCGCGTTGTGCTCCAGGAGTCGCCAGCCGCGGGCGCCTTCGCCGAGCACGGACCAGCAGCAGTTGGTGAGACCGCCGAGGCTCTCCCAGTGCTGGGAGTCCAGGCCGAGGAGGCGGCCGATGGTGGTGCGGATGGTGCCGCCGTGGCTGACCACCACGAGGGTGCCGTCCTCGGGCAGCTTCTCGGCGTGCCGCAGCACGACGGGGGCGGCCCGGTCGGCGACCTCGGTCTCCAGTTCGCCGCCGCCGCGGCGGACCGGCTCACCGCGCTTCCAGGCGGCGTACTCGTCGCCGTAGCGGCCGATGATCTCCTCGTGGGTGAGGCCCTGCCAGACGCCCGCGTAGGTCTCCCGCAGCGCCTCGTCGCGGATGACGTCGAGGCCGGTGAGGGCGGCGAGCTGGTCGGCGGTCTCGGCGGCCCGCTTCAGGTCCGAGGAGACGATCGTGTCGGGCCCAAGGGAGGCGAGCAGCCGGGCCGCGCGGCGGGCCTGGCCGATGCCGGTCTCGGTGAGGTCGACGTCGGTGGAGCCCTGGAAGCGGCGTTCGACGTTCCAGGAGGTCTGGCCGTGGCGCCACAGGATGATGCGGCGGCCGCGGCCCTTGCGGTCGGTGACCTCTCCGGTGGCGCTCATCACCATTCCCCGCCCGGCTCGCCGGCGTCGTCGGCGGCCTGCAGCTTGGCGTGCTCCGCGGCCTTGCCGCGGGTGGCCTTGGCGTCGGCGGGCAGCTCGAGCTCCGGGCAGTCCTTCCAGAGCCGCTCCAGGGCGTAGAAGACGCGCTCCTCGCTGTGCTGGACGTGCACGACGATGTCGACGTAGTCGAGCAGGATCCAGCGGGCCTCGCGGTCGCCCTCGCGGCGCACCGGCTTGGCGCCGAGTTCCTTCTGGAGGCGTTCTTCGATCTCGTCGACGATCGACTTGACCTGGCGGTCGTTGGGTGCGGAGGCCAGCAGGAAGGCGTCCGTGATCGACAGGACGTCGCTGACGTCGTAGGCGATGACGTCGTGGGCGAGCTTGTCGGCGGCCGCCTGCGCGGCGGCGGTGATGAGCTCGATGGAACGGTCGGTGGCGGTCACTGCGTGGCTTTCCGTCGGCGGTCGTTTGACCTCAAGGGTCTCACGGACCGCCGGGCGCACCCCACGTGATGACCGGGTCACGTGGGGTGCGGTGGGCGGGTGCCTCAAGATCGGGTGCCTCAGGAGCGGGTGCCTCAGGAGGAGGACGGCTTGTAGTCCTGGCCGAGGACGACGGAGACGTCGGCGCCGGAGCCGACCGTGCCCTTCGCCACGTCCTTGGCGTCGAGGCCGAGGGTCTTGGCGACCTCGGTGGCGTTCTCCTTGTCGGAGGCCTCGGCGTACAGCACCTTGGAGGTCGTCTGGGTGCCGGAGGCCGAGCCGCCTTCCAGGAAGGTGTAGCCGCCGTTGACGAGGACCACGCGCGCCTTCTCGGTGTTGTCCTTGACGCCGGTGGCGTTCTGGACGGAGACGCGTACCGCGGAGCTGGCGGTGGGGCTCTTGGCGGCGCCGCCGAGGATGTCCTTGACGACGCTGGAGCTGGTCTCGGCGCTGAGGGTGCCGTCGTTCTGGACCGGCAGCAGGGCGGTCTTGTAGTCGCCGCCCTTGGCGAGGTCGGCGAGCTTGGCGAGGAAGGAGCCGAGGTCCTTGTCGGTCAGCGAGGGGTCGAGGATCTGCGCCAAGGTCTGCACGGTGACCGTGGCGGCCGACGCGTCGGAGGACATCTTGCGCAGCACGCCCTGCATGACCTGCCCGAACCGCTCCAGCTGGGCGTTCTGGGCCTCGCCGGAGGCACGGTAGGTGGCGTAGGCGACGGCGGCCTTGCCGCTGAGGGTCTGGTCCTTGCCCTTGTGGACGAGGGGCTCCTCGCCCTTCTTCTTGGCATCCGGGTCGGGGACGTCGGCGTTGGTGTCGATGTCGATGTTGCCGACGAGTTCGACGAGGTTCTGCAGGTAGGGCGTGTCCAGCCGCCAGGTGCCCTCGATGTTGGTGCCGAGGACGGTGTCGAGCTGGTCGCGGGTGCCGGAGGAGCCGTCGCCGCCGACGGACTTGGCGAGGGTCGTGGTGGTGCCGTCGTCGTCGGTCAGGGCGAGCGAGTTGGGCAGCAGGACGGTGCTGCCCTGCTTGGTGGTGGTGTTGTCGACGAGCAGCGCGGTCGAGGTGCCGCCGCCGCTGGTGTTGTGCAGGTGGACGACGATCACGTCGCGTTTCTGGGCGGCCGCGGAGGTCGTCGTGCCGCCCTTGGTGGTGGAGGAGGACAGACCGGGGATCTTTCCGGCGTACCAGAGGTAGCCGACGCCGCCGACGGCGACCAGGGCGAGGACGACGGTCAGGGCGATCACCCGGCTGCGGGCGCGGCGCTTGGCCTCCTCGCGGCGTTCGGTGCGGTTCTCGGTGAAGTTCAGCCAGTCGATGACGTCCTCGGAGTCACCGTCGGGCTGTTCGACGAACGCGAACTGCCCGGTGTGGTAGTCCCGTTCGTCGTCGGCCTGCTGGGGGCCGGTGGCATGGTCGGCGGGTCCGGCCTGCTGCGGGATGTGCGCGGTCTGCTCGGCGACCCGGGGCTGCCGGCCGCTGCCGGCCGTCTGCCCGTAGGGGTCGTAGGCGGGGTGCCCGCCGGTGTTGTACGGGTCGTACGCGGGCGTGACCGGCTGCCGGCCGGTGTCGTGGACGGGGGCCTGCTGCCCGGTGTCGTACGACGGCGCGGTCTGCTGTCCGCCGCCGGCGTACGGGTCGTAGCCGTAGCCCTGTCCGGCGTACGGGTCGTACGTCTGCTGTTGTGGCTGGGCCGGGATCTGGCGGTACACCGGCTGCCCGTACTCGTCGTAGCCGACGAGTTCGTACTGGTCGCTTCCGTAACCCGCGTCGTATCGGTCGTTCACCGGTGCCCCTCTCGGCTCACTCGCCGCGGTACAGCTCGCGCTTGTCGATGTAGCGCACGACTCCGTCCGGCACCATGTACCAGATGGGGTCGCCCTTGGCGACTCTCGCACGGCAGTCTGTGGAGGAGATGGCGAGTGCGGGAACCTCCACCAGCGAAACGCCTCCCTCGGGGAGGCCGTGGTCGGTCAGGGGATGCCCGGGCCGGGTGCAGCCGATGAAGTGGGCCAGGGAGAAGAGTTCCTCCGAGTCCCGCCAGGTGAGGATCTGGCCGAGGGCGTCGGCGCCGGTGATGAAGAAGAGGTCGGCGTCCGGGTTGAGGGCGCGCAGGTCGCGCAGGGTGTCGACGGTGTAGGTGGGTCCACCGCGGTCGATGTCGATACGGCTGACGGAGAACTGCGGGTTCTCGGCTGTCGCGATGACCGTCATCAGGTAGCGGTCCTCGGCCGGCGAGACCGCGCGGTGGGTCTTCTGCCATGGCTGCCCGGTGGGCACGAACACCACCTCGTCGAGGTGGAACTGGGCGGCGACCTCGCTGGCCGCCACGAGGTGCCCGTGGTGGATCGGGTCGAACGTTCCGCCCATGACGCCGAGGCGGCGCTTGCCGGTGTGCGCGGGGCCCGCCGGCGTGTACCGAGGGGTCCTCACCCTGCCGTCGGCGGTGTCGGCCTCGTCATGCGCCGGACCGGTAGGCATGTCCTGCTCTCCCATGCGTGCAGACCCTACCGGCCCGGCCCGTGGGCCCTGCCCGGAGGACGGCTGCCCGGCTCGGCGGCCGGCTCAGCGGTCGCGGTTGAAACGAGTGGTGATCCACAGCAGGAGCAGCAGGATGATGAACGCGCTGCCACCGGTGACGAGCGGGTCGAGGCTGTTGTGGTTGCCACCGTGCTCCTCGCCCTCGGCGGCGAGGGTGACCAACTGGGCAGCGGTGCTGTGAAGATTCATCATCTGCGGCAGGACCTATCGCGTGTGGACGGGATAAAGACGTCGGCCCATCGTATGCGGGCGGCCCGGCGGCGATCACGCCGACTCCTCCGTTGGGCCGACTCCCGCGTCGGGCGGACTCCCGCGCCACGCCGGGCGGGGAACGATCCCGGTGGTTCAGTCGTCCTTCTGTTTGTACCCGCGCAGCAGGAACCAGGCGGTCAGTCCGCAGCCCAGGAACATGACGATCAGGATGACCCGGAGCAGGTCGCCCGAGCCCTGTTGCTGGGCGGCGCTCGCGGCCTGGGTCAGCCAGGCGGCCGGGGGGTTGTGCTCCATGGGGACTCCTTCGGCTGTACTGCCCGTCCACGGTATCTCCGCCTAGGCTGGGCCCTGCCTCGGGGGCACGGCAGACACTCACGCACATGGGGGATGACATGTCCGACGACGGCCACGAGCAGAACGGGCACGAGCGCGTGCCGAGCAGGCAGCGCAGGCGGTTCCAGGGGATCTCCTCGCGCGCGTACGAGCATCCGGCCGACCGTTCGGCGCTGGTGGCGCTGCGCAAGCTGAGCGGCTTCGACACGGTCTTCAAGGCGCTCAGCGGGCTGCTTCCGGAGCGGAGCCTGAGGCTGCTGTTCCTGTCCGACTCGGTGCGGGTGTCGGACCAGCAGTTCGCCCACTTGAACGACATGTTGCGGGACGCCTGCTACATCCTGGACCTGGAGAAGGTCCCGCCGATGTACGTCAACCAGGATCCGCAGCCCAACGCGATGTGCATCGGCCTGGACGAGCCGATCATCGTCGTCACCACCGGGCTCGTCGAGCTGCTCGACGAGGAGGAGATGCGGGCGGTCGTCGGGCACGAGGTGGGGCACGCGCTGTCCGGGCACTCGGTGTACCGGACGATCCTGCTGTTCCTGACGAATCTGGCGCTGCGCGTCGCCTGGATCCCGCTGGGCAACCTGGCGGTGCTGGCGATCGTGACGGCGCTGCGGGAGTGGTTCCGCAAGTCGGAGCTGTCCGCCGACCGGGCGGGGCTGCTGGTGGGCCAGGATGTGCAGGCCTCGATGCGCGGGCTGATGAAGATCGCGGGCGGCAACCATCTGCACGAGATGAACGTGGACGCGTTCCTGCAGCAGGCCGAGGAGTACGAGGCCGGCGGCGACCTGCGCGACTCGGTGCTGAAGATCCTGAACGTGCTGCCGCGTTCGCATCCCTTCACCACGGTCCGCGCGGCCGAGCTGAAGAAGTGGGCGGAGTCCCGTGACTACCAGCGGATCATGGACGGTCACTACGCGCGGCGCACCGAGGACAGGGACACCTCGGTCAGCGACTCGTTCAAGGAGTCCGCGGCGAGCTACGCGAGCGATGTGAAGAGCTCCAAGGATCCGCTGATGAAGCTGGTCACGGACATCGCGGGCGGAGCGGGCGGGCTCGGCGGGCGGGTCAAGCGGGGCTTCGAGGGGTTCGCCAGCGCCCCGCCGTCGAAGGGCGCGCCCGCGCAGGACGGACAGCCGCAGGACGCTCCCCCGCGCGACGACGAGGAGTAGTACGCGCGGGCCTGGTATCACTGTCCCGGTCTCGCGTAGGCCTTCGTCAGACCTTGGGCTCGGCAGCGGCGGCCAGCGTCCCGCACAGGGCGGTGGCGCTGTCCGTGGCGTAGGGGTTCGTGCCCGCCGGGCCGCCCGCCCTGGCCGTCTCTCCGGCCAGCAGGGGGCGGAGGTGGTTGGCGGAGTCCTCGGCGCAGGACAGCGGGCCCGCCTGGACGTAGGAGACGACCAGCTGGGTCTGGTGCAGGCGCAGGTCGTCGCGGTCGAAGCGGAAGGTCAGCTCACGGCGGACGGTGAACAGGGAGACCTCGGAACCGGCCGGGGCGCCGGTGGGCCGCAGCGCGTAGACGAAGGTGTGGTCGGCGGTGACCTCCAGGGTCGCCGCGTCGGTCTCGGTGGCCTGCAGGTTGCCCCGGACGCGGATCTTCGGGTCGGCGAGTTCGGCCCGGGTGGGGTCGAAGCGGACCAGCCATCCGGTGGGGGCGTGCCGGCCGTCGGCCGTGGGGTGGTCGAAGCTCTGGTCGAACTGGTCGAGCTGCCCGGGGTCGATCAGCGCCCGCGCGGGCCGCACCTGGCTGCTGTCGAGGACCTCGGGGTAGAGCGAGGAGCGGACGAGGTAGTCCTTGGCCGTGGTCAGGGCGGTGACGACCTGGCTGTCGGAGAAGTGCGCGGTGCTGCGGACGACCGGCAGCGGTATCCCTTCGGCGCCCACGCTGTACTGGGCGGCGGGGCTGTGCGCGAACAGGGTCTCGGCGTCGGCGGCGCCGACCACCTTGCCCTGCGGGGCGAGCGGGATGACGGTCATCCGCAGGGGCTCCACGGGCTGCTCGGCCTCCTCGGTGCCGTAGGGGTGGCGGACGCCCATGTAGATCGCGGTGCCGAAGGCGACGAGGATCAGCAGGACCAGGATCAGGGCCTGCCGGGTGAGGCCCCGGCGCAGGGGCGGGCGGCGGCGTACCGCGGGCGCGTGATCAGTCATGCGTTCGCGCGCGGAGGACTCCTGGAGGCGGGCAGCGCGGACGAACGACTCGTCGAAGACGACGGATCGGTACTCGTCCTCTCCACCCACGGGGCCGCCCTCGGGTGTCCCCTCAGGTGGGTCTGCAGGCCCGCCCATACTTTCAGAGTAGGTCTCGGGAGCCTCAGGTAAACGCCCTGCTACACGACAACTTCTGACAGGTTCTCACCAGGACTGTCACCAGGGCGGCCATGACCGCTCAGGGGGTGCGCGGGATCGCGGAGGCCGCCGACTTGGCGGGCTGGGAGTAGTCGGCGGACACCGAGGGAGCCGCCGCGGTGCCCTGTTCCAGGCCGGTGGAGGGGGGCCTGGGCACCTGGTCGCGGCTGCCGCCCGAGGAGGCACCGCGGTAGACCGCGGCGAAGGCGAGCGCGACCATGCCGATGCCCATGACGAGGGCGAGCACCCAGGCGACGGGGCGGTGCCAGCGGACGTGTTTGCCGTACGTCCCGGCGGCGCCGTACCGGTCTTCGAGTACGTCGTTGTCGTCCAGGTCGTCGAGATCGGCGCCCGGCCCGAAATCGGGGCCGTCGGGGTTGTAGCCGTCGTCGTAGCGCTCGCCTCTGGCGTGGGCGCGGCGGGCTTCGGCCTCGGAGGCCTCGGCTCTGGCCTGGGCGGCGGCAAGGAGGCGTTCGACCGCGGTCGGCTCGTGGATCACGGCCGCCTTCACGAAGGCCTCGTCGAAGACCACGGAGTCGAATTCTTCGTCCGACATTCCGTGGTCATGGTCGTCGTCGGGCTCCCAGCCGTCAGGGAACGGCGTGCCCCCCACGTCCTCCGGCACGGATCCAGAGTAGACCTGGGGGGTCAATTTGGGCAGACGGTATGGAAATTCATAGGCCCGGTGAGACGCCTCTCACGCCCGCCCCGGGGGCCCGCACGCCCTTCCGCGCGCCCGTGCGCCGTGGGCGTCCGCCGTTGGGCCGTACGGGTGCCGGCGACCGTACGGGGGCGGGCAGCGGCCGTACGGGGGTCAGCGGCGGATGTGGCCGTCGCCGGTGACGATGTACTTGGTGCTGGTCAGCTCCGGGAGGCCCATGGGGCCGCGGGCGTGCAGCTTCTGGGTGGAGATGCCGATCTCGGCGCCGAAGCCGAACTGGCCGCCGTCGGTGAAGCGGGTGGAGGCGTTCACGGCGACGGTGGTGGAGTCGACCAGCTGGGTGAAGCGGCGGGCGGCCTGCTGCGAGGTGGTGATGATGGCCTCGGTGTGCCCGGAGGTCCACAGCCGGATGTGCTCGACGGCCCGGTCGAGGGAGTCGACGACGGCGGCGGCGATGTCGTACGACAGGTACTCGGTCTCCCAGTCCTCCGGGACGGCCTCGACGACGGTGGCCTTGGAGTCCTTGGCGTAGGCGAGGACGCGTTCGTCGGCGTGGACGGTGACGCCTGCCTCGGCGAGGGCGTCCAGGGCGCGCGGCAGGAACTCGGCGGCGATGTCCTGGTGGACGAGGAGGGTCTCGGCGGCGTTGCAGACGCTGACCCGCTGCGCCTTGGAGTTGATCAGGATGTCGACGGCCATGTCGATGTCGGCGTGGGCGTCGACGTACACGTGGCAGTTGCCGGTGCCGGTCTCGATGACGGGGACCTTGGACTCCATGACGACGGTCTGGATCAGGGAGGCGCCGCCGCGCGGGATGAGGACGTCGACGAGGCCGCGGGCGCGCATCAGCTCGTGGACGGACTCGCGGCCCTCGCCGGGCACCAGCTGGACGGCGTCGGCGGGCAGCCCGGCGCCGCCGACGGCGTCCCGCAGGACCCTGACCAGCGCCGTGTTCGACTCGTAGGCGGAGGCGGAGCCGCGCAGCAGGACGGCGTTGCCGGACTTCAGGCAGAGGGCGGCCGCGTCGACGGTGACGTTCGGGCGGGCCTCGTAGATGATGCCGACGACGCCGAGGGGGACGCGGACCTGGCGCAGGTCGATGCCGTTGGGGAGGGTGGAGCCGCGGACGACCTCGCCGACCGGGTCGGGCAGCTTCGCGACGTCCCGCACGTCGGAGGCGATCGCGCGGACCCGTTCCGGGGTGAGGGTGAGGCGGTCGACGACGGATTCGCTGGTGCCGTTCTCGCGGGCCTTGGCGATGTCCTTGGCGTTGGCCTCGACGATCTCGCTCGTACGGACCTCCAGGGCGTCCGCGATGGCGAGCAGCGCGTCGTCCTTCACCGCGCGCGGCAGCGGCGCGAGGTCGGCGGCGGCTGCCTTGGCGCGGTAGGCGGCCTGGGTGACCGGGGACATGGCGTCGTAGGGCGAGAGCGTCGTCATGAGGGAAGGGTAGTGCGCCCCGTGGAACCGTCCACGCGGTATCCCATACCGCGAGACGCGATCAAAACGGGGCATTGCCCGCGGGGATCGGGCGGGGTCGCAAAGGGGTCGCACAGCGGTCGGGCGGGGGTCAGAACTGGGTTCAGAAGGGGTGGATGCCGACCGGTGTCGCGGGCGGCGGGCCGTAGCCCTCGGCGATGCGCTGGTGGTAGGTGGCGCGGTCGATGACCTCCAGGCCGACGATCTCCCAGGCCGGCAGGCCGGCGGTCTGGCGGTGCTCGCCCCACAGGCGCAGGGCGACGGCGGCGGCGTCGTGGAGGTCGCGGGCCTCTTCCCAGTAGCGGATCTCGGCGTGGTCGCAGGCGTAGCGGCTGGTGAGGAGGAACGGATGGTCGTGGGCCAGTTGTTCGAGTCCACGGCGCAGCTCCGGCAGCGGGACCTCGGCACCGCAGACGCTGAGGGTGACGTGCCACAGGCGGGGCAGGTCCTTCGGCTCCTCGTAGGTGTCCCCGGCCGCGACACTCGTCAGAGCACCGCGGGACGCCGCAGCCCCAGGGCGCACTCGTCTCACGACGGCCTCCTTCAGCTGTGCTCGTGCGGAACGTGGTCCTGAGACAAAGTTGAGCAGGCCGCAAGGGTTCGTGTGGCGGTTTTACGGAACGTCCCCCACCGGGGTCCGTCGTTACGCCCGGTTTTACGGGTGCAGGACCACCAGGTCGTCCCTGTGTACGACCTCCCGTTCGTACGCCGGGCCCAGCTCGCGCGCCAGCTCCCTGGTCGAACGCCCGATCAGCTGCGGGATCTCCTTGGCGTCGAAGCTGACCAGCCCCCGGGCGACCGCGCGGCCCTCGGCGTCGCGCAGCTCGACGGGGTCGCCCGCGCCGAATTCGCCCTCCACCGCGGCGATCCCGGCCGGCAGCAGCGATTTGCGGCCTTCGACGACCGCGCGGACGGCGCCGTCGTCGAGGGTGAGCGAACCCTGCGGGGTGGAGGCGTGCTGAAGCCACAGGAGGCGGTCTGCGGACCGTTTGCCGGCGGGGTGGAAGTAGGTGCCGGTATCGCCCCCGGAGAGCGCGTCGGCGGCGTGCACGGCGCTGGTGAGGACCACCGGGATGCCCGCGGCGGCCGCGATCCGGGCGGCCTCCACCTTGGTGACCATCCCGCCGGTGCCGACGCCGGCCTTCCCGGCGCTGCCGATCTCCACGTCCGCGAGGTCCCCGGGGCCCCGCACCTCCGCTATCCGCGAGGTGCCGGGCCTGCTGGGGTCGCCGTCGTAGACGCCGTCGACGTCCGAGAGCAGGACCAGGAGGTCGGCGTGGACGAGGTGGGCGACGAGGGCGGCGAGCCGGTCGTTGTCGCCGAACCGGATCTCGTCGGTGGCAACGGTGTCGTTCTCGTTGACGATCGGGAAAGCGCCCATCGCGAGGAGTTTGTCGAGGGTGCGGGAGGCGTTGCGGTGGTGGGCGCGGCGGCTCATGTCGTCGGAGGTGAGCAGGACCTGTCCGACGCGGACGCCGTAGCGGGCGAAGGAGGCGGTGTAGCGGGCGACGAGCAGTCCCTGGCCGACGCTGGCCGCGGCCTGCTGGCGGGCCAGGTCCCGGGGGCGGCGGCGCAGCCCGAGCGGGGCGAGGCCGGCGGCGATCGCACCGGAGGAGACCAGGACGATCTCCTTCTCTCCCCCGCCGCGGCTCTTGGCGAGGACGTCGACGAGCGCGTCGACCCGGTCGGCGTCCAGGCCGCCGGAGGCAGTGGTCAGCGAGGAGGAACCCACCTTGACGACAATCCTGCGGGCCTCGCTCACGGCCTGCCTTGCCCTTGCCACGTCCTGTCCCCACTTCGTCGCGCGTGGCAGCAATCTACGCGAACGGGACCGAGGCCAGGCGCGCCCGTCCAGCCCCCGGACAGCCGACGGGCGGACGACAGCCGGACAACAGGCAGTCGACCGGGAACAGCGCCACGTGATCGTGTGCTCACGTCCCGCGTACGGCAAAAAGGTTGCGTTGACTGTGTATGGAAATCGAAACGAACTTAAAGTTAACTTGAAGTTTGTGTCATCTAAAGAGCGCAGCGTGAAGCGCATCCTCCTCAGGTCGGGAAAGAGTCCCTACGACGTCGTCGGCGTCGAGGAGGCCCTGCACCGGGACGTCATCGCCACCAACTCGGGCAACCTGATCTTCAGCGACGCCGCCCACAAGATCCTCGAGACGCCGGGGACCGAGGTCGTCTCCAACGGCATGCCCTCGGACGTCTCCGCCGCCCGGCGCATCAACGAGGAGTACGACGCCTTCGTCATCCCGCTCGCCAACGCCTTCCGCCCGTCCTTCGAGAGCGCGTTGAAGCGGATGACCCGGCTGATCTCGAAGTTGCGGATCCCGGTCGTCGTGCTCGGTGTCGGCGCGCAGACGGGGGTGAGCTACAACCCGGAGCGGCTGAAGCGGATGGAGCCGACCGTCCGGGAGTTCTGCGCGGCGGTCCTGGAGCGCAGCGCGTCGATCGGTGTGCGGGGCGAGTTCACCGAGCAGTACCTGAACGCCATGGGCTTCAAGGACGTCGAGGTCATCGGCTGTCCTTCGCTGTTCATGCACGGCGACCGGCTGCCGGTGCACAAGAAGGCGCTGGAGTTGACGCCCCAGTCACGGATCGCGATCAACGGTTCGCACAGCGCCGTACGCGCGCAGGGCCTGGACCGGATCATCACGCGTACCCACGAGCGCTACCCGTATCTGCGGTTCGTCGGCCAGAACCTCAGCGACGCACGGCAGTTGCACTGGCGGGACCTGTCGGATCCCAACGCCGCGGTGACCGCGATGCCGTCCCACCCGGACCACCCGATGTACCGCGAGGACAAGGTGCGGGTCTACGTCGACCCGATCACCTGGATCGACGATCTGCGTTCCTTCGACTTCTCCTTCGGTTCGCGTATCCACGGCAACATAGCGGCGCTGCTGGCCGGCACTCCGGCGACCGTGCTGTGCGGTGACTCGCGGACTCTGGAACTGTGCCGTTATTTCGAGATCCCGCACCGGCGGCTGGACCAGGCGGTCAAGGACCCCGAGTCGGCGGATCCGGCGAAGCTGTACGCGGAGGCCGACTTCGGCGGACTGGTCGGCGGTCACCGGGAGCGCTTCGAGCGGTTCACCGGCTTCCTCGGCAGGAACGGGCTGGAGAACACCTTCACGCACGGCGACGGCGGCGCGGCTTTCGAGGAGCGGATGCGTTCGCTGACGTTCCCGGCCGGCATCCGCCCGTGGGTCGAGGCGGACGTCGCCTCTCTCACCTCGCGGTTCGGCTGGCTGCACAACCGCATCGACGAACTGTCGCTGGACAACGCCCGGCTGCAGAAGGACCTGGCGCGTGCCGGGTCCCGCGCCAAGGCGCCCGTCGTGTCGCCCGCCCTGCCGCCCGCCTCGGTCTACCGGCGGGCCCGGCGGGCCGTGGGCAGGCCGATCCGCCGGGCGCTGGGGACGGGCCAGTAGTCGCACGGATCGGCGGCGGTCCGGCCGGGCCCGGTCAGACCGCCGCCGCCTTCACGCCCCGCGTCGGCAGTGTCCGGCGCATTCTGCGCAGGGCGCGCCGCAGGAAGGTGTTGGCGGCCTCCTCGCGGTAGCCCTCGACCGCGCGGGCCTCGCGAGGCTCGGCGAGATAGATCCAGTCGGGGATCCCGGCCGTCTTCGCGCGGAAGTGCGGGTAGACGAGATACACGTGCGTGCCGCGCTTTTCCAGAAGGGCGCCCGCCTGCTTCTTCGCGCGGACGAACTCGATGACGTCCACGAGGAGCGCGGGCCGCTGAACGGCGACCAGGTGCAGACGCAGCCGTTCGTGCACCCTGAGACGGCGGGCGACCTCGGGGTTCCAGTGGATGTCCAGCAACGGCTGGGCCAGTTCCATCTTGTGCCGCCGGACTTCCTCGCTGTCCTTGAGGAATTTCGGGCCGAACTGCGGGAGCAGGGTGACCAGGAACGGCCGGACCATGAGCGTGTCGCGGCGCGGTCCGGCCGGCACCATGTCGGCGATCAGGTTCATCAGGGCGCGCGCGGAGTCGAAACGCAGGGTGTAGCTGCCGGTCTTGGTGACGTGTTTTCCGTCCTCGCGGCCGACGAGGTAATAACAGGGGTAGTCGGCGACGACGGAGACGCCGTCGGCGCGCAGATAGGCCTCCATGGTGAACAGCGCGTCCTCGCCGGTCCACAGGGATTCGTCGAATCGCATGCCGTGCTGTTCCAGCAGGGCGCGGCGGAAGAGTTTCTGGGCGCTGAGCGTGAATTTGATGTTGGAGGAGAAGACGTCGGTTCGGTCCAGCGTCTTGTGCCACATCGATTTCGGGGGTTTGCGGTTGATCCCCTCGACCTTGCCGAGGACGACGTCCGTGTTGTTCTTGTCAGCCATGGCGACCATGCGTTCCAGGGCCTCGGGGCCGAGCCGGTCGTCGGCGTCCAGGAAGAACACATAGCGGCCGGCGGCCTTGCCGAGGCCGACGTTGCGGGGGCCGCTGGGCCCGCCGGAGTTCTCCTGGTGGATCACGGTCACCGGCATGGCGGCGCGGGCCGCGAACTCCTCCAGGTAATCCCCCGTGCCGTCGGTCGATCCGTCGTCGACGGTGATGACCTCCATGCGAGCCGGGTCGAGGGTCTGGCGCTCGACGGAGGCCAGGCATTCGACGAGATACGGCATCGCTTCGTACGCCCCGATGATCACGGTCACATCAGGCTGCGCAACGACGGTCACGTTTCCCCCTAGTCAATGGTGCGCTCCCCCTGTGTCGCCCGGATCGCAACGTCTTAGATGACTGACCGCCGCCGCGGGTTGCTTGGGGATACACCTCCAGTGGCCCAGCTCACATGACCAACGGACAGCTGGATGGTGTACGGCGGGTTACGTCGGACGGTACGGAAGCCGGGTAAGAGCCGTTCACCGAAGACCGCGAAGGAAAGGTAAGAAGAAACACCCAGGACGGCTAAGCAAAAGTAAGAGGACGTGGCGCCGGGGCGAGAAACGCCGAACGGGCTCGGTCCCGGGGAGGAGTCCCCGGGACCGAGCCCGTTCGGCGTGTGTGCCGGGAGGGTCAGCCGGCGGTCGCGCCCTCCGCCTCGCCGGCGGCCGTCCGCGGCTTCCCGGGCAGCGCCTCGGCGAGTTCGGCGGCCTCGATGTCACCGGCCGCGATCCGGGCCTCCTGGCCCAGGTTGCGGGTCTCGGCCTTGCGGGCGAGGGCGGCGACGGCGCCGTTGAACTGCTCGATGGAGGTCGGCTCGTCCGGTCCGAGCAGGTACTGCTTGAGCTCGACCCGCTCCGCGGCCAGCGGATCGGCCGCCGGGTCGCGTACGGCGTCCAGCAGGCCGCCCAGCTCCTTGGCGCTGTTGGAGAGGATCACGGCGGCGCGCACGGCGGTGTTGGCCCGCTTGAACTCCTCCACGCCGACGCCGGCCGAGTCGGTGACGGCGTACGGCTTGCCGCTCGCGATGAAGTCGGAGACGACGCTGGAGATGTCGGAGACCATCGCGTCGGAGACGTTGAAGCAGTCGTACAGGCGCGGTTCGGCGCCGGTGACGACCCGGTGCTCGTGGTCGGGGAAGGAACGCCAGAGGGCGTCGTTCCATTCGGCGCGCAGCCGGGCGATCTCCTCGTGCTTCTTCAGGTCGACGACGTCGTCGCGGCTGGCCTCGGCCTCGTCGCGACGCTCGTTGGCGGTGCCGGTGAGCTCGGCCAGGCGGGTCTCGATACGGGCCAGCTCGGCCTGTGCGGCCGTCTGGGCGGCCGTGTCGACGGTGAAGCGGGGGTCGGCGGCCCGCGCCGCGGCGGCCCTCTCGACAAGGGCGGTGACGCGCCGGTGGGCGGCGCCGGCCTCGGCGCTGACGGTGCCGGTGAAGGGGTGCGGCTTGTAGAGGACGCGGACCGGCGGGTCGGCCTTGACCAGCTTCTTCACGATGTTCTCGCCGGCGAGCACGAGGGAGGTGTTGCCCGGTTCGCCGTCCCAGCCCTCCCAGGTCGGCGCGTACAGCACGGTCGGGACACGGCCCTCGGCCACGCCCTGCCGGTTCTGGATGGGGGCCAGCTGCGGGCGGCCGACCTCGACGATGTCGTCGTCGCGGACGCCGACGTCGGCGATGGCGTAGCGGTCGCGGCCCGCGCGGCCGGCGGTCCACACCTCGTCGTACACCTTGCTGAACGGGTTGACGCTGGCCAGCTTGTCGCTGTCGCCGTGGCCGATGAAGACGTGCTTCATGGTGGGCACGCGCAGCAGGTGGATGTTCTTGCCGACGTTGGCGGCGTAGAGGGCGACGCGGACCGTGGAGAGGTCCATGTTCATCAGGTGCACACCGCCGGGCACGCAGATGACGGGGGCCGTGGTCGGGGCGAGGTTCTGCAGGATGACGCGTTCGCGCAGCAGGACCAGCGGGCGGGAGTCCAGCTGTTCCATGGTCTCCAGCCACATGTTGAGCTGGTAGGCGGAGTCCTTGGAGCCGGAGAAGTACAGCACGGTGCCGGGTCGGTACTCGGCGAGCCAGTCGTCGACGGCGGCGAGCACGGTGTCCGCGTCCGGCGGGGTCTTGCGGCCGCGTACGTACGGCATGAGCACCAGGACGTAGAGGCAGCCCAGGGCGAGGGTGATGCCGATGCCGACGAAACCGGCGACCGCGTTGTCCGTCATCGCCGAGATCAGCAGGCCGACGACGGCCGCGAGGTCGAGGTGGAGCATCTTCTCGGCGGAGCGGTCCAGCAGGCCCTGCGGCGGGGCGTCCGGGATGCGGATGCGGGACTTCAGGTCGACGTTGCGGGTGGCGACCGGCATCCGGCGGCGGTTGCGGATCAGGGTGACCAGTGCGCCGTGCGGGGCCTGCAGGCCGTAGAAGGCGATGAAGCAGGCGATCGCGCCGTAGAAGATCAGGCCGTTCTGGAGGTCCATGCGGGCCAGCAGCAGGATCAGCAGCAGCTGCCGGATCAGGAAGCGGATCGACAGGCCGGCCCGGACCTTGCTCAGGCGGCTGACGAGGTAGCTGCCCTTGCGGTGCAGGTAGTGGTCCGCCAGGTACGTGACGGCGGCCGCGGCCGCGAAGGCGTACACGCTCGGGACGAGCGCGGCGATCATGAGGACCGGGAAGCCCAGCATCATGAGTGCCGCCGCGGCCAGCTCGGCCGCGCTGCCCACCCGGGCGACGCGAATAGCGGTGGATATCACGGAGAACCTTTTGCTGACAAAAAGGCCTGAATTTGACCTTGCGGACGATCTGGAAGGTTGTCGATCTGGTCGATCTGTTGTCGATCTGGATTCTTACGGCTCAGGCCCCTGTGAGTGCTCTACGAACGTGCAACCACAGAGGCCTGAATAAGAGATGACTAATGGCTACCGATTATGCCACGCCGTCCTGTCGGTCCAGGACGCTGGCCAGGGCCTGCTCGAAGCCGGAGGCCTGGCCGGCGGCGGCCGTCGGGTCCTGCTGGCGGACGTCGATGACATGGCCGGTGAGCTCGGAGAGCAGCACGTCGAGGGAGGTGCGGGCGACGGCCTCGGAGGAGAGCAGCGAGCCCGCGGGTTCCTGGCCGAACGCCTTGGTGCGCATGGGGGTGGCGGTGCGCTCGGGGTTGATGCAGTTGACCCGGACGGAGTCGCCGGCCCACTCGTCGGACAGGGCCTGGGTGAGGTTCACCATGGCGGCCTTGGTCGAGGAGTAGAGGCTGTACTCGGCGCGGCCGCGGGTGTAGCTGCTGGAGGTGTAGAGCAGCAGCTGGCCCTGGGTCTCGGCGAGGTACTTGTAGCTGGAGCGGGCGATCTGCACCGGGGCCAGGTAGTTGACCTTCAGCGCCTCTTCGATGGTGGCGTTGTCGGTCTCGGCGAGCTTGCCGATGCGCAGGACGCCCGCGGTGTTGACGACGTAGTCGATGCGGCCGGTCTCGGCGTACGCCTTGGAGAGCGCGTCGTCGACCTCCTCCGGGTTCTCCACGTGGGTGCCGGTGGTGGAGCGGCCCAGCGCGTAGACGTTCGCGCCGTAGGACTCGGCGAGTTCGGCGATGTCCTTGCCGATGCCGTACGAGCCGCCGAAGATCACGGCGGTCTTGCCGGTGAGGAGTTCGCGGTAGGCGTCCTCGCCGTTCTGCTCGGGGGCGGCCGTGGAGGCGAGCTGGAAGAGCTTGTCCGCGATGAAGACGTCGACCGGCTGGGTGACCTTCATGTTGTACTCGTCGCCCGCGACGACGTGGATCGGCACGTCCGGCAGGTACTTGAGGACGACGGAGCAGTCGTCGGTGGCCTGGAAGTTGGGGTCGCCGTCGGCGACCCGGTAGGCCCGCTTGATCGTGGACAGCTTGAACGCCTGCGGGGTCTGGCCGCGGCGCAGCCGGGAGCGGTCCGGGATCTCGGTGATGAACTCGCCGTCCTCGCCGTGGGTCCGCGTGACGATGATGGTGTCGGCGGACGGGATGGCGACGTCGACGGCCTGGTAGCGCTCCAGGGCGGTCACGCAGTCGTCGATGACGCGGCGGGACAGCAGGGGGCGTACGGCGTCATGGAAGAGGACGTTGAGGTCCTCGCCCACGGCCAGGCCCTCGCCGAGGGCCTCGATGGCGCGCTCGGTGGTCTCGTTCCGGGTGCTGCCGCCCTCGATGATCTTCTTGACCTTCGCGAAGCCGGCCTTGGCGACGATCTTCTCGACGTCCGCGACGTAGCCCGGCGCCATCAGCACGATGATGTCGTCGATCGAGTCGGCCTGTTCGAAGGTGGCCAGGGTGTGCTCGATGACTGCCTTGCCGGCGATCTTCAGCAGCTGCTTGGGGATCGACAGACCCACCCGCTGACCGGTGCCACCGGCCAGGATCACTGCGGTGGTTCGGGGCTTGGCTATGTGCTGGGACACAGGTGACCTACCTTGGGGCATCAGGGAACCTGGAAATGGTCCCACTTCCGGTAACCGCTGTGCAAGGTGAGCGCCGTCCACTGCATATGTGCCCGCAACCTTTCATTCACCTTGCGTCGCTGGTGATGGGCGCCGCCCGGCAGACCTCCGGGGAAGTTCCGTGAATTTGCTGTGAGTAACTACACAGCGCATTCCGATTGCTCTGCGTGACACAGTGCACGCCCGCCTCAAGAGCTCGGCGGCGCCTCGGCTTCTTCGGATCGGCAGCTCAGCGGCGCCGCAGCTTCTTCAGACATCGGTGTCCCAGGACCCGTACGAGTTCCTTCGTGGACGTCTGGTGCACCGTGCGGGCCTTCGCCTCGGCGGTGTGCCGTACCGGGGCCGCGGCCGCCGCGGCGAGCGCGCCGTACAGGGCCTGGGCGGCCACCTCGGGTGCGATGCGGGCCTCGACGGCGGGCGCTCCCGGCTGGCTGGGGATGACGGGCAGGGCGGAGAGCAGGGCCGGGTCGCCGATGACACGGACCCCCATGGCGCCGATGCGTTCCGCCATCTCGGCGCCGACGCGGCCGGCGGCCTCGACGGCCCAGGCCGGGGTGGAGATCTTCACGTCGGCATCGGTGGGACTGCACGCGTTCTTCATATGCATGACGGCGCCGTTGCGGACGAGCTTGGAATAGAGCTCGTCGGGCAGTCCGTTGCCGCGGAATTCCACGTTGAGCTTTCGCAGCATTTCGGTCTCGGCGAGGGTCAGGGAGCGGTTCGCCGTGTCCGGGACGGGCTGGAGGAGTTTGTCGGGGAGTCCGAGGAGGGCCTCGAAGGTGCGCATCAGTCCGTCGCGGTCGCGGTCGTCGACCACGACGACGGTGACCCGGTCCGCGCCGACCGCGCGGATCCACCGTTCGACGAGCCGGTCGTGCCGGTGCCGGCGCCAGAAGCTGGGGTTGGGCTTCTCGTAGGGGGCCTTGCGGAGCATGTGGTCCAGCCAGTCCTCGTAGCCCATGCGCAGGCCGTTCTGCACGTACTGCTGCCACTGCGAGGGCATGATCCTGGCGATCGGGCGCAGGGTGACGAGGATGTGGACGCGTTCGCCGCCGAGCTGCTCGACGATGCGGGCGATCGCCTCGTCGTCGGGGGCGTCGGCGAAGAACTCGCTGCTGATCACCGAGGTACGGGATCCGGTCGCCTCGACCTGCTGCAGCAGCCGCGTCCAGTGCTTCTCGGTGGGCACGGTGTCGCCCATCATCGCGGGCCGGGCGCAGGCGGCGAGGGCGGCCTCCATCGGGTGCCGGCTGGTCGCCGGGAAGACCACGCCGTGCTCGGGCAGCTGGTCCTTCGCGGCGAAGAGGGCGCCCTGGATGGCCGTGGTGCCGGTCTTGTGCGGGCCGATGTGCAGCAGGCGGGTACCGGCCGGCAGGGCGGCTATGGGACCGATGGGGCCAATCGGGGCGTTGTTCACCGGGGGTTCGCCTCTCGTACAGTCCGTCTCCATGGTTAACGGAAGGTAAGACTTTCACCTTAGGTTCACCTGAGAGAAGCCTGGGACACAGATGAGTCCCAGGCTCCTGTTACACAGACTTGACTTTCGGCGTGCCCGTTTCGCCCGTCAGGCGACCTGTACGCCCGGTTCGCCCGCCTCGACGCGCAGGGCGGCGAGGGTGCTCGCGGCGGCCTGCGGCCGGACGACGGTGTCGACGACGCGGACCTGGGCGTCGATGCCGTCGCGGCGGATGTCGAAGAGGTGGTAGCCGCGGTGGGCGTCGATGACCTTCCAGTGCGGGTTGTCGGCCTTCAGCGGGTCCCACTGGGCGTGGAAGGCGGCCTGGTCCTGGTCGCCGTTGCTGGAGATGGAGGTGCCGACGAACTCGGCGCCGACGACGTCCGACGCGGGGTCCGCGAAGTCCTTCCTCAGGTCGCTGATCATGGTGAGGTGGCGGTCGCCGCTGAGCACGACGGGGTTGCGGACCGAGGCGAACTCGTCCAGGAGGGCGTTCCGCTCGACCTGGTAGCCGTCCCAGGCGTCGTAGTACCAGAGCTTGCCGGCGCCGGGCAGGATGTCGGTCTCGGCCATCATGATCTGCGAGGCGATCAGGTTCCAGCGGGCCGGCGAGTCGTGCAGCCCGTCGAGCAGCCACTGCTTCTGGCCGGCGCCGAGCATGGTGAGCGCGGGGTTCTCGGCGGCTGCCTGGCTGGTGACCTGGTCGCTGCGGAACTGGCGGGTGTCGAGGACGTTGAGCCGGACCAGGCGGCCGAACTCCAGGCGGCGGTACATCTGGATGTGCGGGCCGTCCGGGATCGCGGTGGCGCGGACCGGCATGTGCTCGTAGTAGGCCTGGAAGGCGGCGGTCAGCCGGGCGACGAACGCGTCGTGGGACTGCTTGTCGGGGTCCTGGGGGATCTCGCCGGCCCAGTCGTTGTCGACCTCGTGGTCGTCGAAGGTGACCACCCAGGGCGCGTTCGCGTGCATCGCGGCGAGGTCCGGGTCGCTGCGGTACTGGGCGTACCGGTTGCGGTACTGGACCAGGGTGTACGGCTCCCCGGTCCCCTCGTGGCGGCGCGGGCCGGCGGAGGACGGGGTGGACTCGTAGATGTAGTCGCCGACGAAGAGCACGACGTCGGGGTCCTGGGCGAGCATGTCGGCGTACGGGGTGAAGTAGCCGTGCTGCCAGTTCTGGCAGGAGGCCAGGGTCACGCGCAGGGAGCCGTTCCTGCTGTGCGGGTGGGGCGCGGTGCGGGTGCGTCCGGTGGGCGAGAGTTGTCCGCCGGCGCGGAAGCGGTACCAGTAGGAGCGGCCGGGGCGCAGCCCTCGTACATCCACGTGAACGCTGTGCCCGTACTCGGGCCGGGCGTGGGCAGTGCCCCGGCGGACGACCTTGCCGAGGCGCTCGTCCTCGGCGATCTCCCAGTGGACGGGGACCACCTGGTCGGGCATGCCGCCGCCGTTGAGGGGGTCGGGGGCGAGCCGGGTCCAGAGCACGATGCCGTCGGGCAGCGGGTCGCCCGAGGCGATGCCGAGGCTGAACACGCTGTCGGGCAGCGGGGTTTCGGCGGCCCCGGCGGTGGCCGGCAGCCAGAGCTGGGCGGATGCGGCGGCTCCGAGGACGGCGGCACCGGCGGTCAGGAAGCGGCGTCGATCGGGCGACGGTACTCCGGGCATGCGCGGACTCCCTTGCCACAGTGGCCTCTTGGACGGTCTGACCTTCGGAAGCTCCCACGGCCGGACGGTCCACCCCCTGAACACCGGCATGCGTGCGCATGACAACTAGGCAGACAACAGAAAACCCGTCGCGACCGGGAACAAGTCCCGGCCACAACGGGTCTGACGGTAGATCAGCTGGCCTGACGGTAGATCAGCGAACCTCGGGGAGCGGGGAGGCCGACGGCCCCGCCGCGCCGCGGCCTACTCGAACGGGTCGAAGTCCTCGTACTCGCCCAGTGCCTCGTCCCGTTCCGCCTGCCGGTCGCGGCGGCGCTGCACGGCGGGCCGCTGCTCCTCGAAGCGGTGGTCCTCGCCACGCCGGCCGAGCATCTCGGCACCGGACATCATGGTCGGCTCCCAGTCGAAGACGACGGCGTTCTCCTCGGGGCCGATGGCGACGCCGTCGCCCGAGCGGGCGCCCGCCTTCATCAACTGCTCTTCCACGCCGAGGCGGTTGAGGCG
Organism: Streptomyces sp. NPDC048288; assembly: GCF_043201555.1. Classification (NCBI taxonomy): domain Bacteria; kingdom Bacillati; phylum Actinomycetota; class Actinomycetes; order Kitasatosporales; family Streptomycetaceae; genus Streptomyces; species Streptomyces sp. NPDC048288. Next base: position 189,085 of record NZ_JBICZD010000001.1, on the reverse strand, counting down.
GTCGGCGAGGTAGCCGACGGCCTCGTCGTTGTTGAAGTCGGTCTGGCGGACCCAGCGTTCGGGCTTCTCGCCGCGCACCCGGTACAGGCCGTCGTCCTCCTTGGTGACGGTGAAACCGGCGTCGTCGACGGCCTTGGGCCGGATGACGATGCGGGTCGCCTCCTCCTTGGGCTTCGCGGCGCGCGCCTTGGCGACCAGGTCGCCGAGGGCGAAGGTCAGCTCGCGCAGGCCGATGTGGGCGACCGCGGAGACCTCGAAGACGCGGTAGCCGCGGGCCTCCAGGTCGGGGCGGACCATCTCGGCGAGGTCCTTGCCGTCGGGGACGTCGGTCTTGTTGAGGACGACGATGCGGGGCCGGTTGTCGAGGCCGCCGTACTGCTTGAGCTCCTCCTCGATGATGTCGAGGTCGGAGACCGGGTCCCGCTCGGACTCCAGGGTGGCGGTGTCCAGGACGTGGACCAGCACGCTGCAGCGCTCGACGTGGCGCAGGAACTCCAGGCCGAGGCCCTTGCCCTGGCTGGCGCCGGGGATGAGTCCGGGGACGTCGGCGATGGTGTAGACGGTGGAGCCGGCGGTCACCACGCCGAGGTTGGGGACCAGGGTGGTGAACGGGTAGTCGGCGATCTTCGGCTTGGCCGCGGACAGCACGGAGATCAGCGAGGACTTGCCGGCGCTCGGGTAGCCCACCAGGGCCACGTCGGCGACGGTCTTCAGCTCCAGGACGATGTCCCCGAGGTCCCCGGGCTCGCCGAGCAGCGCGAAACCGGGCGCCTTGCGGCGGGCGCTGGCCAGGGCCGCGTTGCCGAGGCCGCCGCGGCCGCCCTGGGCGGCGACGTAGGAGGTGCCGTGGCCGACGAGGTCGGCGAGCACGTTGCCCGCGTTGTCCAGCACCACGGTGCCGTCGGGCACCGGCAGGATCAGGTCCTGGCCGTCCTTGCCCGCGCGGTTGCCGCCCTCGCCGGGCTTGCCGTTGGTGGCCTTGCGGTGCGGGGAGTGGTGGTAGTCGAGGAGAGTCGTCACCGACTGGTCGACGGTCAGGATGACGTCGCCGCCCCGGCCGCCGTTGCCGCCGTCGGGGCCGCCGAGCGGCTTGAACTTCTCCCGGTGCACGGAGGCGCAGCCGTGGCCTCCGTTACCCGCGGCGATGTGCAGCTCGACGCGGTCCACGAAGGTGGTCATGGTGCTGTGCCTCCAGATACTTGCGGGGTAATACCTATGTCAACACGCGAAAGGCGGACCCGCCTTCCCGATCGGGAAGTGAGGTCCGCCTCGCGAAACGTTCGGTCTGAGCCGTCGAGTCAGAGGACTCAGGCAGCGACCGGAACGATGTTCACGACCTTGCGGCCACGGTGGGTGCCGAACTGCACCGAACCGGCCTGCAGCGCGAACAGCGTGTCGTCGCCGCCACGGCCGACGCCCGCACCCGGGTGGAAGTGGGTGCCGCGCTGGCGGACCAGGATCTCACCCGCGTTGACGACCTGACCGCCGAAGCGCTTCACGCCGAGCCGCTGGGCATTGGAGTCGCGACCGTTCCGGGTGGACGATGCGCCCTTCTTGTGTGCCATCTGTTCTCAGTCCCTTACTTCGCAGCCGCGGGGATCTCAGTGACCTTGATCGCCGTGTACTGCTGGCGGTGGCCCTGACGACGACGGTAACCGGTCTTGTTCTTGTAGCGCAGAATGTCGATCTTCTGGCCCTTGTGGTGGTCCACGACCTCGGCCTGGACCTTGATGCCGGCCAGCACCCACGGGTCGCTGGTCACAGCCTCGCCGTCGACAACGAGCAGGGTCGAGAGCTCGACCGTGTCGCCAACCTTGGCGGTGGAAATCTTGTCAACCTCAACGATGTCGCCGACAGCAACCTTGTGCTGGCGACCACCGCTGCGCACGATGGCGTACACGCGGATCTCACTCTCTCGCTCGGGAACGGCACCCCCGCAGTCCAGCCGCCCGGCGAACACGGGCCGCCTCTCCGGAACACCCTGTGCTCCGAAGGAAGAGGTTTACGGGGATGTGGCGCGTCCTCATATCCATGGACACGCCGACGGTCAAGGTTACGGGGCGGTGGCCGAGGGGGTCAAACCGGGCCCCGGGGGGTGTGGGGCCGGTCACGCGGACCGGGCCCCACGGAGTGCGGGGCCGGTCTCCGCGACCGGCCCCGCACCCGGGTGTCAGCCCTCGTCGGAGGCGGTGGCGACCGTGGTGGTCTTCTTCGCCGTCGACTTCGCGGCGGCCGTCTTGGCGGTCTTGACCGCCTTCTTGGCCGTCGTCGTCTTCTTCGCCGCCGTCTTCTTGGCGGCGGTCTTCTTGGCGGCCGTCTTCTTCGCCGCCGTCTTCTTGGCAGCCGTCTTACGGGCCGTCTTCTTGGCCGGGACGGCCTCCTCGACGGTCTCCTCGACAGCCGCTTCGACGGTTCCCTCGGCGACCGGCGCCTCCGCCGGCTCCGACTGTTCCGGCTGCTCCGCCTCCGCCGTCGGGACGACCACGACGGCCGTCTCCTCGGACGCGGTCGGCGCGGCGGTCTTGCGCACCGCGCGGCGGCGCGGACGGGCCGGAGCGGCGCTCTCGGCGGGCGCGGCCGCCTCGGGCTCCGTCACCGCCTCCGTCACCGCCTCCGTCACCGGCTCGGCCACCGCTTCCGCGACCGGCGCGCTCTCGGCGACGACGGTCACCACGGTCGCCGCCTCGGCCCCCGCCGGGGAGCCGGCGGGCGCGGACACCTTGCGGGTCGCGCGCCGACGCGTACGACCCTTGGGCGCGGCCTCCTCGGCGACCGGGGCCGGAGCCTCGGGCACCTCCGGGGCCTCGACCACCGCGTCCGCCACGACGACCGGCTCGGCGACCGGCTCGGTGACCGCCTCGGCAACCGCCTCCGGCAGCACCTCGCGCTCGGCCTGGGCGACGGGTGCCTCGGCGGCGGCCCGGTCCCGTCCAGCGCGCTGCTTGGGCGCACCGGCCGGGGCCGAGGCCCGGCGGCCGGCCCGGCGGCGGCTACGGCCACGACCGGCCGCGGCCTCCGCCTCGGCGACGCTGCTGTACAGCTCCTCGTCCGGCTCGAAGTCCGGCGCGGGCAGCGCGACGGGCGCGGCGGCCTCGGCCGCGACCTCCGCGGCCGACTCGACCGCGTGGACGGCCTCGGCGTGCTCGACGGCCCCGTCGGCCACGACCTCGTGCGTCTCGTGGTCGTGCTCGTGTCCGTCGCCGCCACGGCCGCGCTTCTTGCGCTTGCCGCCGCCACCGCCGCCGCTGGAGCCCGGCTGCTCCATGTGGACGATGACGCCCCGGCCGTTGCAGTGCACGCAGGTCTCGGAGAACGACTCCAGCAGGCCCTGTCCGACCCGCTTGCGGGTCATCTGGACGAGCCCCAGCGAGGTCACCTCGGCCACCTGGTGCTTCGTGCGGTCCCGCCCGAGGCATTCGAGCAGGCGCCGCAGCACCAGGTCCCGGTTGGACTCCAGGACCATGTCGATGAAGTCGATGACGATGATTCCGCCGAGGTCGCGCAGCCGCAGCTGGCGGACGATCTCCTCGGCCGCCTCCAGGTTGTTCCTGGTGACCGTCTCCTCCAGGTTGCCGCCCTGGCCGGTGAACTTGCCGGTGTTGACGTCGACGACGACCATCGCCTCGGTCCGGTCGATGACCAGCGAACCGCCGCTGGGCAGCCACACCTTGCGGTCCAGCGCCTTGGACAGCTGCTCGTCGATCCGGTACGTGGCGAAGACGTCGACCTCGGAGGTCCACTTCGACAGGCGTCCCGCGAGGTCGGGGGCGACGTGCGAGACGTAGCCGTGGACGGTCTCCCAGGCCTCGTCACCGCTGACGACGACCTTGGAGAAGTCCTCGTTGAAGATGTCGCGGACGACGCGGACGGTCATGTCCGGCTCGCCGTACAGCAGCGTCGGGGCGTTGCCGTTCTTCGACTTCTTCTGGATGTCCTCCCACTGCGCCTGCAGGCGTTCGACGTCGCGGCGCAGCTCGTCCTCGCTCGCGCCCTCGGCGGCGGTGCGCACGATGACGCCCGCGTCCTCGGGGACGATCTTCTTGAGGATGGTCTTCAGCCGGGCGCGCTCGGTGTCGGGCAGCTTGCGGCTGATGCCGGTCATCGAGCCCTCGGGGACGTACACGAGGTAGCGGCCCGGGAGGGAGACCTGGCTGGTGAGGCGGGCGCCCTTGTGGCCGATCGGGTCCTTCGTCACCTGGACGAGGACCGACTGGCCGGACTTGAGGGCGGCCTCGATGCGGCGCGGCCCGTTGGCCATGCCGAGCGCCTCGAAGTTGACCTCACCGGCGTACAGGACGGCGTTGCGGCCCTTGCCGATGTCGATGAAGGCGGCCTCCATGGACGGCAGCACGTTCTGGACCTTGCCCAGGTAGACGTTGCCGACGTACGAGGTGGCCTGCTCCTTGTTGACGTAGTGCTCGACGAGCACGCCGTCCTCCAGGACGCCGATCTGGGTGCGGTCGCCGTGCTGGCGGACGACCATCACGCGCTCGACGGCCTCGCGGCGGGCGAGGAACTCGGCCTCGGTGATGATCGGGACGCGGCGGCGGCCCTGCTCGCGGCCCTCGCGGCGGCGCTGCTTCTTGGCCTCCAGGCGGGTCGAGCCCTTGATGGACTGGACCTCGTCGGACGGCTCGGAGGGCTTGCGGGGCTCGCGGACCTTGACGACGGTGCGCTCCGGGTCGCCCTCGTCGGGCTCGGTGTCGACGGAGGTGTCCCCGGCGCGACGCCGGCGACGGCGGCGGCGACGGCTGCTGGAGGAGGAGCCGCCGGCCTCGTCGTGGGCCTCGTCCTCGTCCTCTTCCTCCTGCTCCGCGGTGTCCTCGGCGTCCTGCTCGGCCTGCTCGGCGGCGAGTTCGTCGGCGTCGGCGCCCTCGCCGTCGAAGGCGTCACCGCGACGGCGGCGACGGCCACCGCGGCGGCGGCGACGGCGGGAGCCGGACTCCTCGGTCTCGTCCTCGCCGTCGGCGGCGTCCTCGACGGACTCCTCGGGCTCCTCGGTCTCGTCCTCGTCGGCGGCCTCGACGACCGGGGCCTCCTCGACGGCACCCCGGCGGCGACGGCGGCGGCGCGAACCGGCCTCGGCCTGCTCGGCGGGCTCCGCGGCGAACGCGGACGCGCCGGAGGCGGTCGGCGCCCCGGCCGCGGCCGCGGCCGGGGCCTCCTCGGGCTCCTCCGTGCCGGCGGCCTCGGCAGCGGCTGCCGCGGCGGCGCGCTGCGGGGTCTGGAACTGGAACTGCGGCTCGGTGAACACGGGCGCCTGGAAGACGGCGACGGCGGGCCGGCCCGGACGGCGCTGCGGCTCGTCCTCGGAGGCCGGGGCGGGGGGCTCGGAGAACCCGGTGGCGGCCTGGCGTACGACCCGGCGACGGCGACGCGGGGACTCGGCCTCGGCGGCCTCGGGGGCGGGCGCGGCGGCCTCGGCGACCGGCGCCTCGACGGCCTCGGCCTGCGGCGCGGCGGTGGCAGCAGTCGTATCGGCGACGGCCGTCTCGGTGGCCTCGGGCGCACCGACGGGCGCGGTCACCCGGCGGGTGGCACGGCGACGCGCACGCGGAGCGGGCGCCACCTCCTCGGCGACCTCGGCAGCCTCGGATGCGACGGGCGCGACCTCCGCCGCGGCCTCTGCGGCGACGACGGTCGTGGCCTCTTCGTCGGCCGGGGCACCGGCGGGCGCGGAGACCCGGCGGGTGGCACGGCGACGCGCACGCGGAGCGGGCGCCACCTCCTCGACGGCCTCAGCCGTCTCGGAAGCCTCGACGGCCTCAGCGGTCTCGACGGTCTCCTCCGCCTCTTCCTCGGTCTGCTCAGACTGCTCGGTCTCGGCCACGGCGGTGGTCTCCTCGACGGCGGTCGGGGCACCGGCGGGCGCGGAGGCGCGGCGCGTGGCCCGGCGGCGGGTACGACGCGGAGCGGTGTCCTCACCGCTCTCGGCAGCGGCCTCGTCGGCGACGGTGGCCTCGGTGGCAACGGCGGCCGCCACGGTTTCCGCGTCCTCGGCGGCGGCCGGGGCACCGGTGGGCGCGGAGGCCCTACGGGTGGCACGGCGGCGCGTACGCGGGGCGGGTGCCGTCTCTTCGACGGCCTCGACCGCCTCAACGGCCTCGGAGGTCCCGCCGGCCACTGCGGCCTCGGAAGTCTCCGCGGAGGCATCGGCCGGTATGGCCGGCCCGGTGGCCTCGGTGGTCTCGCTCACGGCCTCGCCCGCGACGGGCGGTCCCGCGGGGCGGGACGCGGCACGGCGACGCCTGCGCGGCGGCAGGGTGTCGCTGGGGGTGTTCAGTTCGGAGCCCTCGGTGGGCTCGGTCGGTTCGAGCATGCGGGCGTTTCTCCCGTCAGGCTCCCGGGCGCCGCGCCTGGTCCGGCGTCGATCGAGTCGAGCGACCGCCGGTGACGTCCGCGGCTCGCGCGATGCGCGGTGCCGCCGTGTGGGGCGCGGGCGCCGCACAGGAGCTCTCTGTGTCCTGTCTCGCCGGTTCCGTACGCCTTGTCGCGGACGGCCTGGCGAAAGTCTTCTGGTCGGTGCGCTGCCCGACCCAGGTGGCTCCCGAGTACGAGGGCTGCGCTACGACGTCCGTCCTTCGCGGGACCTTCCTTACGCCGGCGCCGTCGCGGCGGCAGCGGGTTCGGCCTTCGAAAGGGCCGTCTCTGCCTCGCGGTCGGGCGCGAGCGGGTCGGTCACCGTGCCGGTCTCTTCATCGAGCAGCCCCTGCGCCAGCCTGGTCACCGCTGCGGGGACCGGCGGCGCCAGGTCGGCCACGGCGCGGAGACCGGACAGGACGTCGTCGGGTCGTACGGCAGGCGTCACGTGCCGAACAACCAGCCGCAGTATCGCACAGGGCTGGTCGGTCGGCCTATCAGCCGTTTCACTCTGTGTTTCAAGTTGTACGACGGCGGGGCGGGCGTCGAAGGTGCGGACGCCGTTCTTGGTGGCGCGACTGACCTCGACGGACTCGGCGGCGTTGAACGCCGCGACGGCCTTCTCCGCCTCCGCCGGGTCCTGGCCGGTCAGCCTCAGCTCCCACACGGAGGCGGTGAGCCGGTCGGCCAGTCCGGACGTCCGTGCCTCGACCGCGTCGACGATGTCCAGCCCGGTGGGCAGGGACTCGTCGAGCAGTGCGCGCAGCCGCTCCGGGTCACGGGGTGCGGTGAGCGCGATCTCCAGGTACTCGGCTTCGCTGCCCGTGCCGGTGGGTGCGGCATTGGCGTACGACACCTTCGGGTGCGGTGTGAACCCCGCCGAATAGGCCATGGGGACCTCGGCGCGGCGCAGCGCACGCTCGAAGGCGCGCTGGAAGTCACGGTGGCTGGTGAACCGGAGGCGGCCGCGCTTGGTGTAGCGCAGTCGGATGCGCTGTACCGCGGGTGCGGGCGGCGGGCCTTCGGGCTGTCGCTTGCCCAGTGTCGTCAGTCCTTCGTGGTTCTCGTGAGAGCAGCCGTGCCGTAGCCGGCCGTGCTGCCGTGCGTGCTATCCATCAAGAGTACGTGCGTCGCGGCCCACGGGTTCCCGGCGGTGGACGGCGGTGGGCGGGACGGACTCGCCGAAGAGGGCCCGCCGGAGGTCCGCGCGGGCCTGGCCGACGGCGCGGCCGACGGCCCGTGCGGCCTGGGCTGCGGGGCGCAGGACGAGGTCGCGCACGACGTGTCCGACCGGGGAGAGGACGGTCCGGTACACCCAGCGGGCGGGTTCCTGGAAGATCCACCGGAAGAGGGTCGCGAGAACCCGTCCGGCGGCCCGTGCGACGTACCCGGCGGCCCGCCAGGCGTGTCCGAGGGCGTCCCCGGTCTCCCGCAGGACGATGCCGAGGACGCGGCCGACCGGGGTGAGGATCCAGCGCCACAGGGCGCGGGCGGGCAGGACGAGGAGCACCCGCGCGGTCCAGGCCAGGGCGGTGGCGAGTCGGTCGAACACCCGGGCGACGGGGGTGAGGAGCCACAGGAGGGCGTGGCCGAGGGGCGTGAGCAGGTGGCGGTAGAGCCAGATCAGGGGGAGGACGAGGAGCCGGTGCAGGATCCAGCCGATCGCGTGTCCCGTCGGGGCGAGGACATGACGCCACAGGAAGCGGGCAGCGGGGACGAGGACGTACCGCCCCCGGGAACCGCGCGGCGGCGGCGCACGCGTCCCAGAGCAGGCGTACCGGCAGCACCACCAGGAACACGGAGATCCGGACGGGGATTCTGATCGACCCCCCTTGATCACCGTACGGCGGCGACAAGATAACGGTTGACCCGCACACGCCAATCTGAATGGATTCGGCCAAGTCGGCTTGATTTGCTGGGGGTCAGTCAAGTTCTTGATCCTTGGGGGACGAGTAATGAACTGGTACGTGGACGTACTGAAGAAGTACGCGGTGTTCAGCGGCCGTGCGCGTCGGCAGGAATACTGGATGTTCTTCCTGTTCAACGTGATCATCAGCATTGTGCTGGCGGTCGTCGGACGGGTCATCGGCTTCTCGGCCCTCGGCCTGATCTACAGCCTCGCGGTCTTCCTGCCCGGTCTGGGCGTCGCGGTCCGCCGCCTGCACGACACCGGCCGTTCGGGCTGGGCGATCCTGATCGCCCTCATCCCGCTGATCGGCACGATCATCCTGATCGTCTGGCTCGCCTCCGAGGGCAAGCCGGAGCAGAACCAGTACGGCACCAACCCGAAGTACTCGGGCGCCGTCTGACCCAGCGTCACGCCGAAGGCCCGCCGGATCTTTCCGGCGGGCCTTCGGTCTTTTTCCGCTCAGGAGGACGCGGAGGAACTCTTGTTGCGTTCCGTCTGGAGGTGCAGGACCAGGAAGAGGACGCGCAGGAGGTCGTCGGGAACGGCGGTCCAGCCCTTGGGGAGGGTGATGCGGCGGGCGCGGCTGCCCAGCAGGTCGTAGGAGATCTCGATCGGGCCGACCGCGCGGGCCCGGCCGCTGAACCGGGGGTGGTCGATCGGGTAGGGGCCGATGGTGCGCGGGATCCCGGACCAGGCGGCGCAGTCGACGTCCCAGGTCCCGAACGTCCTCGGGACGCTGCCCAGGCGACCGTAGCCGATCTCGATGTCGCCGATCCACCGCAGCCGGCTGCCGAGCATGTCGTACTCCAGCGGATGCGGGCCGAGCGCGTGCGGCCTGCCGCCCCATCGGCCGTAGGTGAGTTCCACGTCCCCGATGCTGCGGAGCCGGCCGCCCAGCAGGTCGTAACCGAGTTCCAGTTCCATGTCCGTCGACTCCCCCGTTTCTTCCCGGTCTTCGGATTCCCGATTGTGCGGCCGCGCGGGTCCGCCTTCCATGGCGGTCGTGTCACGGTTTCGCTGCCGGACGGAAGATCCGGTCCAGGTGGTGCGCGAGGACGGCGGCGGCGGATTCCGGCGTGCGCTGGCCGGCCAGGACGGCCGTGCCGAGACCCGCGGACATGGCGAGCAGGCCGATCGCCTCCATCTCCGGGTCGACACCGGGGCGGGTCAGGCCCGACTCCCGCGCCTGCCCGAGGAGTTCGGTCAGCACGCGTTCGGCGGCGTCCGGGTCCTTGAGGAACGGCTGGGCGGCGAGGGCCGGGTCGGTCACGGCCAGGACGGCGTAGGAGGTGTGCAGCAGGTGGAAGGTGCGGCTCTCCAGGTCGGTCGGCAGCGCCGCGGTGAGCAGGGCCTCGACCAGCGCGCGCGGCGGCGGCGCGTCCCCGGCGTCCCGGACCAGGGCGGCGACCCGCTCACCGAACCGCTCGGTCAGCCACCGCAGTCCGTGGAGCAGCAGCTTCTCCTTGGTCTCGAAGTAGTACTGCACCAGCCGCAGGGACACCCCGGCCTCCGCCGCCACGTCCCGCATCCCCACGGCGTGCAGCCCGCGCCGCCCCGCGACCCGGACGAGCGCCTCGGCGATCTCGGCGCGCCGCTCCGCATGGTCCACACGCCTGGGCATCGGCCGCACCTCTCGTCGGTTGTCCACACCCGGCTGTCCACACCCGGCGAATTTGATGATACGGCCGTACCATCATCGTGGTACGGTCGTATCACGAAGAAACCGATCCCCGGAGGTGGCCGTGACCCAGACCGCTGTCCGCACCCGGCCCGACGTCGGCCGTTATGTGAGCGATGCCCGGCGCGACCGCTATTTCGAGGCCTGCGCGGCGCTCTACGCACTGGGCGCGCCCGCGGCGGCCGAGACCGACGTGGAGACCTCCTTCGGCACCACCCACGTCTACCGCTACGACCCGGCGGACCCGGCCGCCGCCGCCCGCACCCCCGTCGTTCTCGTGCACGGAGCGGGCTCCTGCTCCGCCATGTGGTACCCGAACACCCGCGCCCTCGCCGCCGAGCGCCCGGTCTACGCGCTCGACACCCCGGGCGACCCCGGCCGCAGCGTCCAGCACACCCCCATCCACCAGCCCGAGCGGGCCGCGCGGTGGCTCGACGAGACCCTCGCCGGGCTCGGCCTGGACCGGGTGCACCTGGTCGGTTCCTCCTACGGCGGCTGGCTCGCGCTCAACGAGGCGCACCGCAGGCCGGAGCGGCTGGCCTCGGTGACCCTGCTCGACCCGGGCGGCCTGGAGAAGGTGGGACTGCGCTTCTTCGTCTGGATCTTCGCCGGCCTGTTCGCGACGTCCGCCCCCAAGGCGCTGCGCCCGCGCCTCGCGGCCTGGCTGGAGCAGCCGGTGCTCGTCGTGCCGGAGCTGCACACGATGATCCGGCGGAGCGTCCGCGCGTACCGCATCCGCCGGCCGGCCCCGCTCCCCCTCACCGAGGGCGAGCTGTCCACCATCCGCACCCCGCTCTACCTGGTCCTCGGCAGGCGCAGTCTGCTCGTGCACCCGCGGCGCCAGCTGGAGCGCGTTCCCCGGCTGATACCGGGCGCCCGGGCCGAGATCATCGAGGGCACCGGCCACGGGCCGCAGATCGACCACGCGAACGAGGTCAACCGCCGCATGCTCGCCTTCATGGACTCGACCGACTGACCGGCCTCACCCATCGCCCCCGCGTCGCGGGAGAACGCCGGCGGCGACGAGGGTGTCGTACAGCCGCTGCTGCTCCTGGTCGAGGCCGGAGTACAGCCGGTCGTAGGCCTCCTCCTCGCCGCGCATCACCTCGACGGGGTCCCACTCGGCGCCGAGTGCGTTCATGACGTGGGCCCGCCGGGTCATCTCATGACCGGTGAGATCGACGGCGAAGTCGACCGGCTCGGTGGGAAGGGAGTCATCTTTGGCGGACATATGACCGAATTTAGGTACCGGTGTCCGGCCGCGACAAGAGTTCGTGGGAGACCTCACAGCGTGGCCTCACAGCGGGCCGGCGTCAGGTCCGCGCGGTGGGCCTGCCGTTCCATCGGGCGAGGAACTTGCCGATCTCCCAGAGCGCCAGCAGCACGAGCGCGGGCACCAGCGCCCAGGCGAACTGGGCCAGGTCCAGTTCGGTCGTGCCCAGCAGCCTGCGGAAGACGTCCATCTGCGTGACCAGGACCGCGAGCACGAACTCGATCAGCATGGCCCGGTTCATCTGCTTGCTGTCGAAGCTGGCGGTGGTGAGCACGGTGTCCCGCTCGCTGCGGCACTCAAGGGCGGCCACGATCAGGCAGAGCGCGAAGGAGGTGAACGCCATCGACTGGCCGATCGCGACACTGTCGTAGCGGCTCGTGCCCAGCTCGATCAGGCAGAGCAGACCGATGGTGATCACCAGGCCGGACAGGCCGACGGTGACCATCACGCCCCGGGACAGCACATGCGCCCCGCGCGGGCGGGGCCTGCGGGCCATCAGACCGGGGCTCTGCCGGTCGAAGCCGAGCGCGAAGCCGAAGGCCGCGTTGACGAAGAAGTGGATCCACAGCACCTGAGCGGGGGTGAAGGGCTCCCCGGCGGCGATGTCGAACAGGGTCGCGCCGAGGAACGTCAGCACGAAAACGACGAGCAGGACGAGCACGAACCGGATGTACTTGGTGAGGTTGTCATAGATCTTGCGGCCCTGCTCGACGGCGTAGACGATCGTGGCGAAGTTGTCGTCGGCGAGCACCATACGGCCGGCGTTCTTGGCGACCTCGGTGCCGGAGCCCATGGCGATACCGACGTCGGCCGCCTTGATGGCGGGGGCGTCGTTGACGCCGTCGCCGGTCATGGCGACGACACCGCCCTTCTTGCGCAGGGTCTCGGCGAGCAGCACCTTGTGCTCGGGCGCGACCCGGCCGACGACACCGATGCCGTCGATCCTGGCCAGGCGTTCGCTCTCCGGCAGGGCGGCGAACTCCGCGCCCAGCATGGCCTCGCCCTCGATGCCGAGCTGCCGGGCGATGGCGGCGCCGGTGACGACGTCGTCGCCGGTGACCATCCGGACCCTGATGTGCGCGGCCTGCGCGTCGGCGACCGCGGCCTTCGACTCCGCGCGGGGCGGGTCGACCATCCCGACCAGGCTGGTCATCTGCAGGTCGGTGACATGGCCGAGCAGATCGCCGTCCGGATCGAAGGCGGCCGGGTCGAGGTCCCGGCGGGCGGCGGCCATCACCCTCAGCCCCTCGCCGCCCATGCGCTCGACGTGCTCCTGCGCCCGCTGCCGCAGCGCGTCGTCCCACGGGACGGACGTGCCCTGGCGCAGTGCCGTCGCCGCGCGGTCCATCATGGCGGGCGCGGCGCCCTTCACGAAGCAGCGCACGACCGGGCGGCCGTCCTCGTCGGTGGCCCGGTTGAAGGTGGCCATCAGCTTGTAGGAGGGGTCGAAGGGCAGCACGGCCAGCCGTGGCAGCCGTTCCCTGGTGGCGTCGACGTCCAGGCCGGCCTTGTGGCCGAGGACCAGCAGGGCGCCCTCGGTGGGGTCGCCGACCACCTTGCCGTCCACCAGCCGGGCGTCGTTGGCGACCAGGTAGGGCAGGATCGCGTCCGTCATGTCCGGGGCGCTGCCGACCGCGTGCTGGATCCGGCCCGCCAGGCTGTAACCGGTGCCGGAGACGGTGTAGCGGTCGCCGGGGTCGATGACCTCCACGGCGGTCATCTGGTTCATGGTGAGCGTGCCGGTCTTGTCGGAGTTGATCGCCGAGGTGAACCCCAGCGCCTCCACCGACGGCAGGTCCTTCACGATCGCCTGGCGCCGGGACAGGTCGACGGCGCCGATGGACAGGATCGTCTGGGACACGGTGGGCAGGGCCTCCGGGATGGCGGCGATCGCCAGCGAGACGGCGCTGACGAACAGCGCGTCCCACGCCGTACCCCGGCTGCGGCCCAGCACGAACATCAGGATCATCGTCAGCCCGGCCGTGCCCGTGATCCACAGGGTGAGCCGGTCCATCTCCCGGGTCAGCGGCGAGGCCTCCCGGCGGGTGCTCGACAACATGCCGGAGATCCGGCCGAGTTCGGTGTCCGCGCCGGTGGCCGTGACCACCACCGTGCCGCTGCCGTGGGTGACGGGCGTGTTCATGAACGCCATGTTGTGGCGTTCGCCGGGCGGCAGGTCGGTACCGGTGAGGGTGCCCGACTCCTTCGCGGCCGGCACGCTCTCGCCGGTCAGCGCCGACTCGTCGATCTGCAGGGCGTTCGCCAGGACGATCCGGCCGTCCGCCGGCACCTCGTCGCCCGCGGCGAGCAGCACCACGTCACCCGGGACGACCTGCTCGGCCGGGATCTTCGACTCGGTGCCGTCCCTGCGCACCCGCGCGGTCGCCTTCATCATCGACTTCAGCGCGTTCATGGCGCTGTCCGCCTTGCCCTCCTGGCGCATCCCGACGACCGCGTTGACGACGGTCAGGACCAGCAGCAGCACCCCGGTGCTCCACTCCTTGATGACGAGCGAGACCACGGCGGCGCTCACCAGGACCAGCTGCATATAGCTGCGGTACTGGGCGAGACAGCGGCGCCAGCCCGGCGTCGCCTTCTCCTCGGGCAGCGCGTTCGGGCCGTGCGTACGCAGCAGTTCCGCGGCCCGCGCGGTGGACAGTCCGGCGGCCGGATCCACCTCGAACGCCGCGGCCACCTCCTGCGGCGGATGCGCGTACCACGACCGGCCGTCGGCCGCCCGGTCCTGCGAGGCGTCTGTCTGCGCAGTCATGAAGGTGCCTCCGTTCCCGGCCCCCGTTGCTCGCCCACCCCCGTTGTTCGCCAGCCCCCGTTGCTCGCCCGCCCCGTCACCGGTGCCTCTTGTGCTTCTTCTTCCGCTTCTTCTCGCCCGCTCCGGCGTCCGCCGCATAGGGGTCCGCGGCCGCCCCCTCGGGCGCCTCCGCCTCCAGTTCCCGTCTGACCTCGGCCAGTTCACGGCGGGTCGCGTCGCTGACCTCCGGGTACCGGGGGTCGATGTCGATGAGGGTGTGCGCCAGTACGGCGGCCGCGCACACCCGGGCGAACCACTTGTGGTCGGCGGGAACGACGTACCAGGGCGCCCATTCCGTACTGGTGGCGGAGAGCATCTGCGAGAACGCCCGCTGATAGTCGTCCCACCGGGCCCGCTCACGCACGTCGGCCGACGAGAACTTCCAGTTCCGTTCGGGAACGTCGATGCGTTTCAGAAAACGGATGCGCTGTTCTTCCTTCGAAAGGTTCAGAAACAGTTTGACGACCCTGAAGCCGTTGTCGCTCAGATAGCGCTCCCAGTCGTTGATCTCCCGGTAGCGCCGCTGCCACACGTCGGGGCCGCGTGCCGCGTCGGGCAGCTTCTCGCGCCGCAGGTTCTCCGGATGGACCCGCACCACCAGTACTTCCTCGTAGTGGGAGCGGTTGAAGATGCCGATCTCGCCGCGCCGGGGCAGCTCGCGCGTGTAACGCCACAGGTAGTCGTGGTCGAGTTCCTCGTCCGAGGGCACCTTGAAGCCGGATACCCGCACGCCCTGCGGGTTCACTCCGCTCATCACATGGCGGATGGTGCCGTCCTTGCCTCCGGCGTCCAGCGCCTGCAGGCACAGCAGCACTCCGTAGGTGTCCTGGGCGGCCAGCCGCCGCTGGTAGTCGGCGAGCAGCTCGATACCGGTGCGGAGCAGTTCGACGCCGTCCTCCTTCTTGTGGATGCCGGCCTTGTAGCCGGGGTCGAAGTCCTCGCCCAGCCGCACCCTGCTCCCGGGCTCGACCCGCAGAGGCTCGATGAACTCCGCTATCCGCTCGGCCCTGTCGTCGCCCATCGCCCGTCCGCTCCTTACTTCCGCCGTCCACCGTCACCGTCCGCCGTCCGCCGGGTCCGTACGACCTGCTCGACAGCATCCGGTGGGGCCGCGCCGCCGGCCTCACCCTTGACGGGTGGTTCGCCCACTGACCGGACGTCAGACCCCGCCCGGGGTGCGGGCCGCCGGAATCGAGCGGACAATGAAGGCAGAAGCGGTTTCCGCCTCCTCAGCCGTGCACACGACTCCCCCGTCCTGTGTACGACGCCGGAATCCCGTGTACGACGCCGGGAAGGCGAACCGCTCGCCACACGGCTTGCCCTGCAGGTCCGCGGGCTTCCCGCCCGCACGCAGGAGCCGTCCCGCGCGTCGGACGCGATCGTCCGGTCACAGCGGCACCGTTTCTCTCGGCGATCGGCACCTCCGGCGCGCGCCGCTCTGACGAGCAAGGCCTTTGCCGCCGCTCTTCCGCACCCGAGGTATCCCATGACCAGGACCTGCCGCCCGAACTGCATCATTCCCCCGCACCTTCTCGAAAAGCTGCTGAGAAGCGACGACAGCGAGGTGCACAAGGCCGCCTTGGCCACCCTGCTGACCACCGCGTCCCTGCGGGGCGAACGAACGGTACGGGCGACCTTCGCCGGCGCCGCCGCCCCCGGCAACGGCCGGCGGACCGTCTTCGACTGCCAGCACGGCCGCATGCTCTCCCTGGCCGAGACGGCCCGGTCGGAGGACGGACCGCCGTCCGCCGACGAGTCCGTCAACCGCGCGTTCGACGGACTGGGCGCGACCCGCGACTTCTACCACGACGTGTTCAGCCGCGACTCGATCGACGACCAGGGCATGCGCCTGGACGGCTACGTCCACTTCAGCTCGCACTACAACAACGCGTTCTGGGACGGACGGCAGATGGTCTTCGGAGACGGCGACGGAAAGATATTCACCGACTTCACCTCGTCCGTCGACGTCATCGGCCACGAACTGACGCACGGAGTCACCGAGAACACGGCCGGACTGGCCTACCACAACCAGTCCGGAGCCCTGAACGAATCCGTTTCGGATGTCTTCGGATCACTCGTCAAGCAATGGTCGAAGAAGCAGTCCGTCGACGAGGCGGACTGGCTGATCGGCCCCGAGGTCTTCACCCCGGGGATCGAGGCCGACGCCCTGCGGTCGATGAAGGCCCCCGGACAGGCCTACGACAACCCGCTGTTCGGCAAGGACCCCCAGCCGGACCACATGAGCAAGTACGTCAACCTGCCGGACAGCGACAACGGCGACTTCGGCGGGGTACACATCAACTCCGGCATTCCCAACCGGGCGTTCTACCTGACGGCCACGGGCATCGGCGGATTCGCCTGGGAGTCCCCCGGACTCATCTGGTACGAGTCGCTCAAGGCGTCCAGCGCCGAGACGCAGTTCCAGGACTTCGCGGACACCACCTACCAGAAGGCCGAGGAACTGTTCGGAGCCGGCAGCCCCGAGCAGCTGGCCGTGCTGGCGGCCTGGCAGGGCGTGGGCGTCCAGATCAGCGGGATCCCCACCGGGGTCGCCCGGGCCCGCAGCCTCGCGGCGGGCCGCAACGGCCATGACGGCCTTGACGGCCGCGACGGCCGAGACGGGCTGGTCGGCCGGGAGGACGGCCTGGCGGCCCTGAGCAAGCAGATCGGCGCCCTGTCCGTCCAGGTGACCGGTCTGGCCAAGGACGTCACCGCGCTGAAGGCGGGCAGGTGAGGACCGGCGGCGTGCACCGGCCGCCGAAACGGGCGGCCCGGCGACGATGAAGGTCACCCTGGCGACGCACGGCGGGCAGGCGGCGGCGATCAACCTCCGCCTCCCGCCCCAGGTGCTGGACACCGGCACCCTGCCCGAGGAAGCCGCCGCGCAGGTCGCCCGGCTGGTGGCCGCGGCCGTCCCGGAGGCCCCGGCTCCGGAGCCGCCCGGCGGGGCCCCGGACGCCATGAGCTACACGATCACGGTGGAGGACGGCGGCCGTACGACCGTCCTCACCCGGTCGGACACCACCATGTCCCCCGCGTTCGCGGCCCTCCTCGACCGGCTGCGGGAGCACTTCGCCCAGCAGGACACCGAAGGCTGACCGGCCACCGGTCGGCGATTGGCCCGCGACCCCGGCGCGGCTCTCCTGAGAGACTCGGCATCCGCGTCGTCCGTGCCGTGCCCAGAGGAGATGCCATGCAGGTAGCGGTGCTCACCTTCGACGGATTCAACGAACTCGACAGCTTCATCGCCTCCGCGCTGATCAACCGGTGCCGGAAGGACGGTCTTGAGGCCTTCATCACGACCCCCACACCGGTGGTCACCTCGATGAACGGCGTACCGGTGACCGGGCAGCGCCCGATGGAGTTCGCGGCCGAGGCCGACGTGGTGCTGGTCGGCAGCGGGGTGAGGACGCGGGACGTGGTGGCCGACGACCGGCTGATCTCCCGGCTGCGGCTCGCCCCGGACCGGCAGCTGATCGGCGCGCAGTGCTCCGGCGCGCTGGTGCTCGCCCGGCTCGGGCTGCTGACCGGCATGCCCGCCTGCACGGACCGCAAGAGCCGGCCCTTCGTCGAAGCCTGTGGTGTCACCGTCCTGGACACGCCGTTCCACGCCGAGGGGAACATCGCCACGGCCGGCGGCTGCCTGGCGTCCCAGTACCTCGCCACCTGGGTGATCACCCGCACCCTCGGCGAGGACGCGGCCCGCGCGGTCCTCGACTACGTGGCCCCGGTCGGCGAGAACGAGGAGACGGTCGCCCGCGCCCTGCGCGCCGTCGACGCGGGCGCGGCCGCACTGCGCGGCTGACGCACGCGGACTCGCCCGCCAACTGACCACCGCCGCACCTTCGTTGAGGCCGCACGGCCGGGAATACGGCTCCGTCCCCGGGCCGTTGAACGCGCGGCACGGCACGGCACGGCACGGCACGGCACGGTCGGCGTCCGGCCGTCCGGCCGTCCGGACACGACCCGAGCGAGGAAGTGCGGTGATCACGCGATGAAGGCGGTGCGGTTCCACACGTACGGCGGGATCGATGTGCTGCGGGTGGAGGAGGTGGAACGGCCGGTGCCCGGCCCCGGTCAGCTGCTGGTCGAGGTCCGCGCGGCCGGGATCCAGCCCGGCGAGGTGATGATCCGCGAGGGCGCGCGGCACGGACGCTGGCCGGCGACGTTCCCCTCCGGGCAGGGCAGCGACCTGGCCGGTGTCGTGGTGGAGACGGGCCCGGAGGTGCGCGGCTTCGCGGTGGGCGACGAGGTGCTGGGCTTCACCCACGGCAGGGCGAGCCACGCGGAGTACGTCCTGGCCGACGACGTCAACGTGGTCTCCCGCCCGCAGGGCCTGTCCTGGGAGGTGGCCGGCTCCCTGTACGTGGCCGGTACGACCGCCTACGCCTGCGTGTTCGCGGTGGACCCCGGCCCGTCCGACACGGTCGTGGTGTCCGGCGCGGCCGGCGGTGTCGGGTCGCTCGCCGTGCAGCTCGCGCGGCGGCGCGGCGCCACGGTGATCGGGCTGGCGAGCGAGCGCAACCACCCGTGGCTGAAGGACCGCGGGATCGTCCCGGTCGCCTACGGGGAGGGCGTCGCGGACCGGATCCGGCAAGCGGCCGGCGGGGACGTCGACGCGTTCGTCGACACCTTCGGCGACGGCTACGTGGACCTGGCCGTGGAGCTGGGTGTGCGCCCCGAGCGCATCAACACGATCCGCGACTGGCAGGCCGCGGCGAAGATCGGCGCACGGACCTACGGTGAGGGCTCGGCCGCCTGCGCGGTCGTACTCGGCGAACTCGCCCGACTCGCCGCGCACGGGGAGCTGGAGGTCGCGGTCGCCCGCACCTACCCCCTGGACCGGGTCCGCGAGGCCTTCCACGACCTGCAACGCGGGCACACCCACGGCAAGATCGTGCTCCGGCCGTAGCCCCGGCTGTTCAACGGGTGTCGGGCGGGGGCGGCTGGGAGGTGTCGTCGAGGTCCAGGCGCATCCTGCCGCGCATGACCTGGTCGGAGAGGGCGACTATGTCCGGTGGAGCGGTGATGGAGATCTGGTAGCGCAGCTCGTGCACGCCGCCGCTCCGGTAGGCGTCTCCCGCCAGGCCCGCCCGCTCCGGCCAGGGTTCCGCGCTGTTGACGACCACGGCCCTGATGTGGTTCCAGCTGCGCGCGACGGCCGCGAGGTAGGCCGCGTACAGCTCGCGTTTGACGGCGGTACGGCGTTCGGCCTGCTCCCGGCGCCACTTGGACCAGTCGGCCAGGGAGGTGGCGAGGTGGCGCCCACCCCGATGGCCGCTCCCGTCACCGTGCTGACCGGCGTCCCCGGATCCATCGCTGAAGGACAGATCTC
This sequence comes from Streptomyces sp. NPDC048288, assembly GCF_043201555.1. Lineage (NCBI taxonomy): Bacteria > Bacillati > Actinomycetota > Actinomycetes > Kitasatosporales > Streptomycetaceae > Streptomyces > Streptomyces sp. NPDC048288. The sequence continues at coordinate 169,721 of NZ_JBICZD010000001.1, read as the reverse complement.
CCGGTTTGCGGGCGGTCCCGAGGGAGCCGATTCTGGAGAGGAGGCATGCCGACCGATCGTGGGGACACCGAGCACAGGGGCTGCGAAGCCCGGCGCGCCAGGGCGACCGCGGCCCGAACAGGGAGCGGGTTCCAGATGAGGCTTGTCGTCGATCTCAACCGGTGCCAGGGATACGCGCAGTGTGTTTTCCTCGCCCCGGACGTCTTCGCCCTGCACGGCGAGGAAGCGCTGCTGTTCACTCCTCGTTTCGACGAGGAGCACCGTGACCGGGTGGAGAAGGCCGCTGCCGCCTGCCCGGTCCAGGCCATCCTGGTCGACTACTCCGACGAGCCGACGAAGCGGGTCGAGTCCCATGTCGGCTGACCCGGACGTCGAGACCCTGCGGCGTCAGGGCCGCATGGTCGTCGTCGGCGCCTCGCTGGCCGGTCTGCGCGCGGCGGAGACCCTGCGGGAACAGGGTTTCACCGGATCGCTGACCATGATCGGAGACGAGCCGTACGAACCCTACGACCGGCCGCCGCTGTCGAAACAGGCGCTGCTGGGGCGGGCCCGGCCCGAGGACACGGCGCTGCCGCGGCGGCGCGAGATCGACGCCGAGTGGCGTCTGGGCGTCGCCGCCGAGGGCCTGGACCGGGACGCCCGGCAGGTACGTCTGGCGAACGGCGACACGGTCCCCTACGACCGTCTGCTGATCGCCACCGGCACCCGGGCGCGGCCCTGGATGCACCCGGAACAGGCCGCGCTGGACGGGGTGTTCGTGCTGCGGACCCGTGACGACTCGGCCCGCCTGCACCGCAAGCTGACCGGGGGCGTGTCCCGGGTGCTGGTGATCGGCGCCGGGTTCACGGGCTCCGAAGTCGCCTCCGCCTGCCGGGAGTTGGGTGTCGACGTCACGGTCGCCGAACGCGGTCCGGCGCCGCTGGTGGGGGCGCTCGGCGGGGTGATCGGCGCGGTCGCGGACCGGCTGCAGCGCCGGCACGGCGTCGACCTGCGCTGCGGCATCAGCGTCACCGCCCTGGAGGGCGACGACGTGGGGCGGCTCAAGCGGGCCCATCTGTCCGACGGTTCGGCGATCGACGTGGACGTGGCGGTCGTCTCCCTCGGTGCCATGCGGAACACGGAGTGGCTCACCGGCTCGGGGCTGGCCGCGGGTCCCCGGGGGATCGCGTGCGACGCCGGCTGCCGGGTGTTCGACGTCAACGGCATCGTCACCGACGACATCTACGCCGCCGGTGACGTGGCACGCAGCCCCCATCCGCTGTTCGACTACCAGTTCCTGGCGCTGGAGCACTGGGGCAACGCGGTCGAGCAGGCCGAGATCGCCGCCCACAACATGATCTGCGCGAGTCCGGAGCGCCGTCCGCATCTGTGGCTGCCGATGTTCTGGTCCTCCCAGTTCGGGGTCAACATCAAGTCGGTCGGTGTGCCCTCGCTGGGCGACCAGCTGGTCGTGGCGCAGGGCACGCTCACCGAGGAGCGGTTCGTCGCGGTGTACGGGTACCGGGGCCGTGTCATCGCCGCGGCGTCCTTCGACGGAGGCAAGTGGCTGGGGTTCTACGAGGAGCAGATCGCGTCGGGCGCGGCGTTCCCGCCGCAGTTCCACACGGTCGACCGCCGTACCGAGAGGCTGGAGCCGGTCGACCCGGCCTTCCCCGATCCCCATCTGCCCACCCACGGGCCCACCGTCACGCTGACGGGTCACTCCCCGAGCGAGCGGCGTGTCGAGTTCGTTCCGTCGCATGCCTGATCGCCGGTCCCGCTACGCCCGGAGCCCCAGGAGCCACCATGACGTCCGACAGCATCACGGCACGGATCACCGACTACGCCAACCGGGCCGACCCGTACCCGCTCTACGCGGAACTGCGCAAGACGCCGGTCAGACGGGAGGAGGACGGCACCTATCTGGTCAGCACCTACCACGAGGTGCGGAGCCTGGCCAACGACCCGCGGCTGAGCAACGACACCCGCAACCGTCCGTCCGGCCACGCCCGTAACGTGGACGCGGAGGACACCAGTCTGCCGCCGAGCTTCATCTTCACCGACCCGCCGCTGCACGACCGGCTGCGTGACACCATCAACCGGCCGTTCGGTCCCCCGCACAGCCCCCGGTTCCTCGACGGTCTGCGCGGCGAGCTGGCCCAGGTCGTCACCGGGCTGCTCGACGCCTTCGAGGGCAAGGACCAGGTCGACATCGTCGAGGACTTCTCCTACCCCCTTCCCGTCACCGCCATCTGCAAGGTCCTCGGCGTGCCGCGCGAGGACGAACCGCGCTTCCACGGCTGGGCCGACGCCCTGGCGTCCGGGGTCGATCCCCAGGCCGACGCCGGCAGCGGCCAGGAAAAGGCCCAGCAGGCACGCCAGGACCTGGGCGCCTACCTGGCCGACCTGATCGAGACCAAACGCCGTCACCCCGGCCCCGGGATCCTCAGCGCGCTCGCCCCCGACATGACACCGGCGGACCTGGAGGCCACCGCGGTGCTGCTGCTGGTGGCCGGCCACGAGACCACCGTCAACGCGATCACCAACACGACCCTCACCCTGCTGCGGCACCCCGACGTCCTCGACCGGTTCCAGCACAACCCCGACCTGGCCGTCCCGCTCATCGAGGAGGTACTGCGGTACGAGCCCCCGGTGCAGTTCGTCCCCTGGACCACCGCCCTCGCCGACATCGACGTCGCCGGCACCACGATCCCCGAGGGCTCACCGGTCTGGCTGATGCTGGCCGCGGCCAACCGCGACCCCCAGCGCTTCCTCGACCCCGACCGGTTCGACCCCGACCGCAAGGACAACGAGCACCTCGGCTTCTACACCGGCATCCACTACTGCTTCGGCGCGCCACTCGCCCGCATCGAACTCCACGCGGCCGTCCCCGAACTGTTCCGCCGCGTCAAGTTCTCCGGCCTCCTCGAAGACCCACCCCCCTACCGCGCCAACGCGGTCCTGCGCGGCCCCCGCCACCTCCCCGTGGCCATCGAGGGCCTCACGGCCTAGCCAGTGCCACATGGAGTTCGCCCCACGCCTCATCGAGGCCGAGTTCAGCCCATGCCGGCCAACCTCAGTGCGAGTGCCCGCCAGACGCAGGAGCGGCGTTCTTGACCGTAAGAGGCAGCAGCTTCTTGCCGGTCGGGCCGATCTGGATGCTGGTGTCCATCTGGGGGCACACGCCGCAGTCGAAGCAGGGGGTCCAGCGGCAGTCCTCGACCTCGGTCTCGTCGAGGGCGTCCTGCCAGTCCTCCCAGAGCCAGTCCTTGTCGAGGCCGGAGTCGAGGTGGTCCCAGGGGAGGACCTCCTCGTAGGTGCGCTCGCGGGTGGTGTACCAGTCGACGTCCACCCCGAGGGCCGGCAGCGTCTTGTCGGCGCAGGCCATCCAGCGGTCGTAGGAGAAGTGCTCGCGCCAGCCGTCGAAGCGGCCGCCGTCCTCGTAGACGGCGCGGATGACGGCGCCGATGCGGCGGTCGCCGCGGGACAGGAGTCCCTCCACGATGCCGGGCTTGCCGTCGTGGTAGCGGAAGCCGATGGAGCGGCCGTACTTCTTGTCGCCGCGGATCTTGTCGCGGAGCTTCGTGAGGCGAGCGTCTGTCTCCTCGGCGGAGAGCTGCGGCGCCCACTGGAAGGGGGTGTGGGGCTTGGGGACGAAGCCGCCGATCGAGACCGTGCAGCGGATGTCGTTCTGGCCGGAGACCTTGCGGCCCTCGGCGATCACGTTCATCGCCATGTCGGCGATCTGGAGGACGTCCTCGTCGGTCTCGGTGGGCAGGCCGCACATGAAGTACAGCTTCACCTGGCGCCAGCCGTTGCCGTACGCCGTCGAGACCGTACGGATGAGGTCGTCCTCGGAGACCATCTTGTTGATGACCTTGCGGATGCGTTCCGAGCCGCCCTCGGGGGCGAAGGTGAGGCCGGAGCGGCGGCCGTTGCGAGTCAGCTCGTTGGCCAGGTCGATGTTGAAGGCGTCGACGCGGGTGGAGGGGAGGGACAGGCCGACCTTGTCCTCGGTGTAGCGGTCGGCCAGGCCCTTGGCGATGTCGCCGATCTCGGAGTGGTCGGCCGAGGACAGGGAGAGCAGGCCGACCTCCTCGAAGCCGGTCGCCTTGAGGCCCTTCTCCACCATGTCGCCGATGCCGGTGATCGAGCGCTCGCGCACCGGGCGGGTGATCATGCCGGCCTGGCAGAAGCGGCAGCCGCGCGTGCAGCCGCGGAAGATCTCCACGGACATGCGTTCGTGGACCGTCTCGGCGAGCGGGACGAGGGGCTGCTTGGGGTAGGGCCACTCGTCGAGGTCCATGACCGTGTGCTTCGACACGCGCCAGGGGACGCCCGACTTGTTGGGGACCACGCGGGCGATACGGCCGTCGGGGAGGTACTCGACGTCGTAGAAGGCCGGGATGTAGACCGAGCCGGTCTTCGCCAGGCGGAAGAGGACCTCCTCGCGGCCGCCGGGGCGGCCCTCCGCCTTCCAGTCGCGGATGATCCTCGTCATGTCGAGGACGGCCTGCTCGCCGTCGCCGATGATCGCCGCGTCGATGAAGTCCGCGATCGGCTCGGGGTTGAAGGCCGCGTGGCCGCCCGCGAGGACGATCGGGTCGTCGAGGGTGCGGTCCTTGGACTCCAGCGGGATGCCCGCCAGGTCCAGCGCCGTGAGCATGTTCGTGTAGCCCAGCTCCGTGGAGAAGGACAGGCCGAACACGTCGAAGGCCTTCACCGGGCGGTGACTGTCCACCGTGAACTGGGGGACGCGGTGCTCGCGCATCAGCGCCTCCAGGTCCGGCCACACGCTGTACGTGCGCTCGGCGAGGACGCCCTCCTGCTCGTTGAGCACCTCGTAGAGGATCATGACGCCCTGGTTGGGCAGGCCGACCTCGTAGGCGTCCGGGTACATGAGCGCCCAGCGGACGTCGCTGGTCTCCCACGGCTTGACCGTGGAGTTGAGCTCACCGCCGACGTACTGGATCGGCTTCTGCACATGCGGGAGCAGGGCTTCGAGCTGCGGGAACACAGACTCGGCGACCTGGGCGGCGGCTTCGGCAGGCATCTCGCGGACCTTCGGTGAGCGGACTGGGGCGCCCCCGGCCGGAGGCTGGGGAGGTGACCATCAAGCCTAACCCGCCCGGCGGACTCCCCCGTACCCGTCGATCACACCGGCGCCTCGTCCTTGATGTCCTTCCAGGCCTTCGGGACCTCGGCCTCCACCGCGGCCGCCCGCTGTTCCTCGCGGCCGTACAGCAGCCCGTAGGTGAACGCGCTCTCCCCGGCCGCGTGGGCCACCGCGGACAGCTCGCCGAGGGTCTCGCGGGCCATCACGCTGTCCTGGTGCTCGCCGATCAGGGTCTGCAGGGACTTCATCGACTTCAGGAGGGCCTTCGCCGGGCCGCCGAGGACGGGGCGGGCCGCCTCGGCCGCGTAGCGGGTGCGCTTGGCCTTCTTGCGGGCCTCGTGCAGGCCGAGGTCGCGTTCGTGGCCGGGGGGCTGGGCCATGCCCGTCTCGATCAGGTCGGTGACCTTGGCGAAGTCCTTGCGGACGGCCTGGGTGAGCACCTTCTCCGGGTCTCCGGCGGCCGCCTTCAGCAGGGGCGGGTCGGCGGCCAGGGCGTCCAGGGTGTCGAGCAGGGCCAGGTAGCGCCCGGAGTCCAGGACGCCCAGCAGCCGGCTCCGGGAGCCGCGCTCGCCGGCCTCGGCCCAGTCGCGCAGCCGGTCGTGGACGGGGCCGTGCACGAGGGCGGCGGGTACCTCGGCCAGGGCCGCCAGCAGGCGTTCGGCCAGGACCTCCTGGTCGCGGCCCAGGCCCAGCTCGCCGGCCAGCCATTTCAGCTCGTCGGCGACCGGGTCGGTGACCTTCCGGTCGAGGACCTTGCCGAAGGTGCGGAAGGTGCTGCGCAGCCGGCGGGTGGCCACGCGCATGTCGTGCACGCCCTCCTCGGTGTCCAGGCGTACGGCGGGGTCGAGCTCGACGATCGCGTCCCGCTGGGCGCGGACGTAGGCCATGACGTGGTCGCCGGCGGTGCCGGGCGCGGCGGGCTCCGGCTGCCCGGTCCGTGGCTTGGCGCCCTTGGTCTCGGACAGGGCCCGGGCGAGCTTCGAGGGGGATTTCGAGGGCCGGACGCCCGCCTTGCCGAGGCGTTTCTCGACCTTGTCGAGGAAGGCGGGGTCGCCGCCGTCGGCCAGTTCCACCTCGATCTCGGTCCACTGGGCCTTGCCGGAGCCGCCGAAGAGCCGGTCGGCGCGGACGCGGTCCACGCTGACCTCGGCGAGCAGGGTGCCGTCGGCGTCGACGAGGTGTTGGACGTCGCGGGCGGTGCGCAGCCGGACGACGGGGACGAGGCTGCCCTCGCGGACCCGGGAGCGGGTCAGGCCGGCCAGTTCGTCGGGGAGGGTGTCGGAGAGCGGGGCGTGGATCTCGTCGCGGATGCCCGGGGCCACGGGGAGCTTGAGGTGCCAGCCCGCGTCGCTGCCGCCGGTGCGGTGCCGCAGGGTGACTCTGGCCGAGGCCAGGCGCAGGTCGGAGGTGTCGTGGTAGGTCGCGTCGAGTTCGGCGGTGCCCTTGTCCAGGACGTTCGCCACGCCCGCGACACCGGTCAGGTCGGGCAGCCCGCTGTCGTCGGACTCGTACTTGCGCTCGATTTCACGCTTCGTATCCGCCATGAACCGAATCTAGTGGGCGCGCCCTACAAGGGCCAGAAGCCAAGGAGGGTAAATCGGAGGAAAAATCAAAATGAGGGAGAGGTGAACATATCGCGAACGATCTGCACACCCCTCCCGTTCCAACCCGTTCTGTCGCATCCTGTCCCGCTATGCCGACATCGGGCGCTGCACTCTGATCGACTGCAGCAGCCCCACGGCCACCCACACCGCGAACATCGACGAGCCGCCGTACGACACGAACGGCAGCGGCAGGCCGGTGACCGGCATGATGCCGAGGGTCATCCCGATGTTCTCGAACGCCTGGAACGCGAACCAGGCCACGATGCCCGCCGCCACGATCGTGCCGTACAGCTCGGTCGTCTCGCGGGCGATCCGGCAGGCCCGCCACAGGACGACGCCGAGCAGCACGATGATCAGGCCGGCGCCGAGGAAGCCCAGCTCCTCCCCCGCGACCGTGAAGACGAAGTCGGTCTGCTGCTCCGGGACGAACTGGCCGGTGGTCTGCGAGCCGTGGAAGAGGCCGGCGCCGGTCAGGCCGCCGGAACCGATCGCGATCCGCGCCTGGTTGGTGTTGTAGCCGACGCCGGCCGGGTCGAGGCTCGGGTTGGCGAAGGCGGCGAAGCGGGCGATCTGGTACTCGTCCAGGATGTGCAGCTGCCAGATGGCGACACAGCCGGTCACGCCGGCGGCGAGCAGGCCGAAGACCCAGCGGTTGGAGGCGCCGGAGGCGAGCAGCACGCCGAGGATGATGGTCACCATGACCAGGACCGTGCCGAGGTCGGGCATGAGCAGCACGATCAGGATCGGGACGGTGGCCAGGCCCAGGGACTGCAGGACGGTGCGATGGTCCGGGTACGGCTTGTCACCGGCGTCCACCCGGGCCGCCAGTATCATCGCCATGCCCAGGATGATCGTGATCTTCACGAACTCGGCGGGCTGCAGCGAGAAGCCGCCGCCGAAGACGATCCAGTTGCGGCTGCCGTTGATGGTGGCGCCCAGCGGGGTGAGCACCGCGAGGATGCCGAGCACCGAGAGGCCGTAGAGGATCGGCACCGCGTTGCGCAGCTGGCGGTGGCCGACCCAGACCGTGCCGATCATCAGGGCGAGCCCGATGCCCATGTTCATCAGGTGCCGGACCAGGAAGTAGTACTGGTCGCCCTGGTTGATCTCGGTGCGGTTGCGGGTCGCCGAGTAGACCAGCACCGAGCCGAGCAGGGACAGGGCGAGGGCGGCCAGCAGCATCGGCCAGTCCAGGCGGCGGGTGAGCGAGTCCCGGGCGAAGAGCCGGGTCCAGCCGGCCCGCGCCGGGCCGTAGCCGGAGACGGAGAAGCTGTTGACGCCGGTCATGTGAGCATCCTCCGGCTTCCCCTCCTGCGCGGCCGCCTTCGGGTGGTGCGGTTGCCCGTCGACGGTGAGGCCGTGGTCGCGGCCGGGGTCTGGCCGTCGTCCTGCTTGTCGCTCTGCTGGGAGGCCTGGAAGTCCTTCGCCGGGTCCTTGGAGACCTTCGGGGAGGCGATGGTGCCGTCCGTGCGGACCTTCGGCAGGCCCTGCTGCGGGCTGTAGAGCAGCGCCTTGGACTTGTCGACGGAGCCGTCCGCGCCGACGCCGTAGAGCGCGCTGTAGATGTTGCGGACCGCCTCACCGGAGGCACCGGAACCGGTACCGGCCTGGGCGATGGTCATGATGACCGTGTAGTCCTTGGTGTAGGTGGCCAGCCACGACGTGGTCTGCTTGCCGTAGACCTCGGCGGTACCGGTCTTGCCGTGCAGGGCGATCTTGTCCTGCGGCCAGCCGCCGAACTTCCAGGCGGCGGTACCGCGGGTGATGACGCCCGCGAAGGCGTCGTCCATGCCCTTGAGGGTGGCCTGGCTGACGGGCAGCTTGCGCAGCGCCTTGGGCTTGATCTCCTGGACGCTCTTGCCGTCGGCGCTGATGATCGCCTTGCCGATGGTCGGCTGGTACTCGGTGCCGCCGTTGGCGACGGCGCTGTAGATCATCGCCTCCTGGATCGGCGTGACGAGGGTGTCGCCCTGGCCGATCGAGTAGTTGATCTCGTCGCCCTCGCGCATCTTGTTGCCTTCGAGGCAGTTCTCGTACTCGATCTTCTCGACGTAGGTGCCGTCCTTCTTGCCGGACTTGCACCAGGCGTCCTTGTTGGCCTTCCAGTAGTCGAGCTTCCACTGGCGGTCGGGGACGCGGCCGGTGACCTCGTTGGGGAGGTCGACGCCGGTCTCCTGGCCGAGGCCGAACTGGTGGGCGGTCTTGAAGAACCAGTCCTTCGGCTCGCCCTTCTTCGGGTTGATGCCGCCGTCCTTCTTCCACTCGCGGTCGGCGAGGCCGTAGAAGACGGTGTCGCAGGAGACCTCCAGGGCGCGGCCCAGGGAGATGGGGCCGAAGTTCTCGCCCTCGAAGTTCTTGAAGACCTGGCCGCCGACCGAGTACGAGCTGGTGCAGGGGTAGCCGCCGTCCCAGACGTAGCCGGCCTGGACCGCGGCGGCCGTGGAGACCACCTTGAACGTCGAACCGGGCGCCGCCTGACCCTGTATGGCCCGGTTGAGCAGCGGGTAGTCGGAGTCCTTGCCGGTGAGGGCCTTGTAGTCCTTGGCGGAGATGCCGCCGACCCAGACGTTCGGGTCGTAGTTCGGCGCGGAGGCCATGGCGACGATCCGGCCGGTCTTGGCCTCCATCACGACGACGGCGCCGGAGTCGGCCTTGTAGTTCTCCTGGGTAATCTTGTCGTACTGCTTGCGGGCGGTCTTCATCGCCTTGTCCAGCTCGTACTCGGCGACCCGCTGGACGCGGGAGTCGATGCTGGTGACCAGGTTGGAACCGGGCTCGGCGGCGTCCGACTTGGCCTTGCCGATGACCCGGCCGAGGTTGTCGACCTCGTAGCGGGTGACGCCGGCCTTGCCGCGCAGTTCCTTGTCGTACTCGCGCTCCAGGCCGGACCGGCCGACCATGTCGGAGCGCAGGTAGGGCGAGCTGCTGTCCTTGGCCTGCTCGATCTCGTCGTCGGTGACCGGGGAGAGGTAGCCGAGGACCTGGGCGGTGTTGGACTTGCCGGGGGCCGGGTAGCGGCGCACGGCCTCGGGCTCGGCGGTGATGCCGGGGAAGTCCTCGGCGCGCTCGCGGATCTGCAGGGCCCGCTTGGCGGTGGCCTCGTCGGTGATCGGGATCGGCTGGTAGGGCGAGCCGTTCCAGCAGGGCTGGGGGGTCTTGGAGTCGCAGAGGCGGACCTTCTGCATGACCTCCTCGGGCTTCATCCCGAGGACGCCCGCGAGCTTGGTCAGGACCGCCTTGCCGTCGTCCTTCTGCTTGAGCAGGTCGGTACGGGAGGCGGAGACGACGAGCCGGGTCTCGTTGTCGGCGAGGGGGACTCCGCGCGCGTCCAGTATCGAGCCGCGTACGGCGGGTTCGACGACCTGCTGGACGTGGTTGCCGGAAGCTTCCTTCTGGTACTCGGCGCCCTCGCGGATCTGCAGGTACCAGAGCCGGCCGCCGAGCGTGCCGAGCAGGGAGAGGACCAGGATCTGGATGACGACGAGACGGATCTGGACCCGTGGGGTCCGACCGGTCTCGGGAATGTTGGTCACTGGGTTGCCTCCCCCTCTCCGTGCTGTACCTGGGTGTCATATCCGACGGAGCTGTGAATGGCTCCGCGGCCCAACTCCGCCGTGCTCACAGGCGCTTGACCCCCTTGATGCGGCCCACGCGGACGGTACGGGAGCGGGCCTTCGCCTTGAGGCCGCCGAGGCCGCCGCGCTGGCCGCCGATGCGCATCCCGGTGCCGGAGGAGATCCAGCCGGAGGAGATGTCGCCCGCCTTGCCGCCGGAGTTGGCCTCGGTGAGCGGGTCGTTGTCGGCGCGGCGGGCCAGGGCCATGACGCCGGGGACCACGAACGGGGCGAGCAGCAGGTCGTACAGGGCGGCCGTGATCAGCAGGCTGGTCATGCCGACGTGCCGGGCGGCGGTGTCGCCGACGAGGGCGCCGACGCCGGCGTAGAGCAGGGTGGAGCCGACGGCGGCGGCGACCACGACGAGCATCGGGCCGGTCGCGGACTTCAGGCGGCCGTTCTCCGGCTTGATGAGCCCGGCGCAGTAGCCGACGACGCACAGCACCAGGGCGTAGCGGCCGGCCGCGTGGTCGGCGGGCGGGGCGAGGTCGGCGAGGAGCCCGGCGCCGAAGCCGACGAGGGCGCCGCCCACATGGCCGTAGACCATGGCGAGGCCGAGGACGGTGAGCAGCATCAGGTCGGGGACGGCGCCCGGGAGGTGGAGGCGGGCGAGGACGCTGACCTGGATCACCAGGGCGACGACGACCAGGGCGGTGGAGAGCAGGATCCGGTTGACACGCATGGGGGATTCAGCTCCTACTGCTGCTGGTCGGTGGTGTCCGTGCCCGTGCTCGCGTTCGCGGACGGGGTGACCGTGACGGTCACCGTCGGGGTCGGGGTCGGCTTCGGCTTGGCCGGGAGCACCTCGTCGCGCGGGTCCTTCTTCGGTGCCTCGACGACCACGCCGACGATGTCGAGCTTGGTGAAGGACACGAACGGCGTGACGTACAGGGTGCGGGTGAGGCCGCCGTTGGAGGGGTCGACGGAGGCGACCCGGCCGACCGGGACGCCCGGCACGAAGGGCTTGTCGCCCTGGGAGCCGAAGGTGACGAGCCGGTCGCCCTTCTTCACCTCGGCCTTGCCGTTGAGGAGTTCGACGCGCAGCGGGCGGTCGCCCTGCCCGGAGGCGAAGCCGAGTTCGTCGCTGCCCTCCATGCGGGTGCCGACGGTGAAGTCGGGGTCGTTGGCGAGCAGCACGGTGGAGGCGTCCGGGCCGACGGTGGTGACGCGGCCGACGAGACCGCTGCCGTTGAGGACGGTCATGTCGCGCTTGATGCCGTCGTTGTAGCCGACGTCGATGGTGATGGTCCAGGAGAAGCCCTGCGCCGACCCTATGGCGATGACCTGGGCGCCCTTGATGCCGTACTGGCCCTCGGCGGCGATGTTCAGCATCTTGTCGAGCTGCGCCAGGCGGCTGCGGTTGCGGTCGCTGCTGCCGAGCCGCGCCTTGAGGGTCGCGTTCTGCTTCTCCAGCCGGGCCAGCCGGTCGTGGCGTTCGCCGGAGTCACGGACGGCGGAGACGGCGTTGCCCACCGGGTCCACCACCGTCGACATGCCGTTCTCGATCGGGCCGAAGACCGCTGCCGCGGCCTGCCGGGCACCGTCGACCGGGGAGTTCCTGCCACCTCGGATGTCCACCGTGATCAGTGCGAACGCGATGGCGATCAGCAGCACCAGGAGCAGCCGGCTCTCTTTCGTGTCCCTCACGTGCGGCGGCCGTGCCTTCCTCAATAGGAACTTGGGCGAGCTTGGTTTTATGGGGTGTTGGGGAAGCGTCGGGGAAGCAGAGCTCGTTTTGTGTGAGCTTATGCCTCTATACCAACGATCCGCCGCACGAGAGGAGATCATCTCGTACGGCGGAATCGAAGAGTTACGTCATCTGCGCGGCTGGGCGTCCAGGACCTGCTGGAGCGCCTCGAACTCCTCGACGCACTTGCCGGAGCCGAGCGCCACGCTGTCCAGCGGGTCCTCGGCGATGTGGATCGGCATGCCGGTCTCCCGGCGCAGCCGCTCGTCCAGACCGCGCAGCAGGGCTCCGCCGCCGGTCAGAACGATTCCCCTGTCCATGATGTCGCCGGACAGCTCCGGCGGGCACTTGTCGAGCGTGGTCTTCACCGCGTCGACGATCGCGTTGACCGGCTCCTCGATCGCCTTGCGGACCTCGGCGGCCGAGATGACCACGGTCTTCGGCAGGCCGGACACCAGGTCCCGGCCTCGGATCTCGGTGTGTTCGTCGTCGTCGAGCTCGTACGCCGAACCGATCGTGATCTTGATCTGCTCGGCCGTCCGCTCGCCGAGGAGGAGGCTGTACTCCTTCTTGATGTGCTGGATGATCGCGTTGTCCAGCTCGTCGCCCGCGACGCGGATGGACTGGGCGGTGACGATGCCGCCGAGCGAGATGACCGCGACCTCGGTGGTGCCGCCGCCGATGTCCACCACCATGTTGCCGGTGGCCTCGTGGACCGGCAGGCCGGAGCCGATGGCCGCGGCCATGGGCTCCTCGATGATGTGCACCTGGCGGGCACCGGCCTGCGAGGACGCCTCGATGACGGCGCGGCGCTCGACGCCGGTGATGCCGGAGGGCACGCAGACGACCACGCGCGGGCGCGCGAGATAGCGACGCTTGTGGATCTTCAGGATGAAGTAGCGGAGCATCCGCTCGGTGATCTCGAAGTCGGCGATGACGCCGTCCTTCAGCGGGCGGACGGCGACGATGTTCCCGGGCGTACGCCCGATCATCTTCTTCGCCTCCGCGCCGACCGCCAGAATTCCACCGGTGTTCGTGTTGATCGCGACAACGGACGGCTCGTTGAGTACGATCCCGCGACCCCTGACGTACACCAGCGTGTTGGCGGTCCCGAGGTCGACAGCCATGTCACGGCCGATGAACGACATTGAGTTCCCCATCAGGATTCGTCTGGCCTTCCCGGGAGCTTTTGAGGGCATTTCAGGTCGGCGAAGTGCGTGCTGTGACGTGAAGGCTTCCATCGTAGACGCGCCTGCACGAACACTGCGCGAGGGTCTTCGCCATTGTCAGCACGTACAGGGCCGCCTCGCTTCTGGAGACGGTCCAACGGGGCCACGCGTTCCCCCGATCGGCACGCATATGCCGAGGGATGGCCGAAAACGTTCGGCCGTCCCAGCGTACGCGGGCCGTCATGCTGACGCCGCGTCAAAAACTTCCACGAAAACTCCGTACGGGCCCGTCGCGGGGGTCCGGAGGGTTACGCGCGGCCCGGGAAGAAGATCTTGACCTCGCGCTCGGCGGACTCCTCGGAGTCGGACGCGTGGATCAGGTTCTCGCGGACGATCACACCGAAGTCACCGCGGATGGAACCGGGCGCGGCGGCGATCGGGTCGGTCGGGCCGGCGAGCGCGCGGATGCCCTCGATGACCCGCTCGCCCTCGACGATCAGGGCGACGGACGGACCGGCGGACATGAACTCGACCAGCGGCTCGTAGAACGGCTTGCCGACGTGCTCGGCGTAGTGCTGTTCCAGCGTGGCCCGCTCCAGGGTGCGCAGCTCCAGCGCGGTGATCTGCCAGCCGGCCTTGCGCTCGATACGGCTGATGATCTCGCCGGTCAGTCCCCGACGGACGGCGTCGGGCTTGAGGAGGACGAGGGTGCGCTGAGTCACGGGAGGGGCTCCTTCGGTACTGACCGGGTGCGGTGCTGGCAGGCTACAGGGCGGATCCGGGCGTCCGTCACGCAGCGTCAGGTGCGGAGGAGGCCTCGGACTGGGCCGCGAAGCGCGCCTTGGCCTCGTCGATCTTTCTGCCGTAGTGCACCGACGCCCACCACAGCCCGGCGAAGATCGCGCCCATGAAGTACATCGTCGGCACGAAGACGCCGGAGGCGATCAGCGCGATCTGCAGCGCCCAGCCGAGGGCGACGCCTCCCGGCCGGGTGATCACCCCGCACAGGGCCACGCACAGGACCATGGCGATGCCGCTGACCAGCCACACCGTGGAGGTGGACAGGTCGGGGTCCTTCATGGCGACCAGGGCGGCGAAGCCGATGACGAAGAACTCGCCGATCAGGGTGGAGGAGCAGAGCGTCCGCATGGTCAGCCCCTCCCGAGGAGCAGTCGGGCCTCGCCGACGGTGATGACGGAACCGGTGACCAGCACCCCGCCGCCGGCGAACTCGCCCTCCTCCTCGGCCAGCGTGATCGCGGCCTCCAGGGCGTCGGGCAGCCGCGGTTCGACCTGGACGCGGTCCTCGCCGAACACCTCGACGGCGACCGCGGCCAGCTCGTCCGCGTCCATCGCGCGGTGGCTGGAGTTCTGGGTGATCACGACCTCGGCGAAGACCGGCTCGAAGGCCTCCAGCAGACCCCGGACGTTCTTGTCGCCGCTCGCCCCGACCACGCCGATCAGCCGGCTGAAGTCGAAGGCCTCGCCGACGGCTTCGGCGGTGGCGCGGGCGCCGGCCGGGTTGTGCGCGGCGTCCAGGACGACGGTCGGAGAGCGTCGTACGACTTCGAGGCGGCCCGGCGAGGAGACGGCCGCGAAGGCCTTGCGGACCGTGTCGATGTCGAGCGGCTCGGGACGCTGGGAGCCGACGCCGAAGAACGCCTCCACCGCGGCGAGCGCGACGGCGGCGTTGTGCGCCTGGTAGGGGCCGTGCAGGGGGAGGTAGACCTGGTCGTACTCGCCGCCGAGGCCGCGCAGGGTGAGCAGCTGGCCGCCGACGGCGATCTGGCGGGCGACGACGCCGAACTCCAGGCCCTCGCGGGCCACGGTGGCGTCCACCTCGACGGCCTTCTTCAGCAGCACCTGGGCCGCGTCCACCGGCTGCTGGGCCAGGATGACGGTCGCGTCCTGCTTGATGATCCCGGCCTTCTCGACGGCGATGGCGGCGGTGGTCTCGCCGAGGCGGTCGGTGTGGTCGAGATCGATGGGGGTGACGACGGCGACGTCCCCGTCGATGACGTTGGTGGCGTCCCAGGAGCCGCCCATGCCGACCTCGACGACGGCGACGTCCACCGGGGCGTCCGCGAAGGCCGCGTACGCCATGGCGGTGAGCACCTCGAAGAAGGAGAGCCGGTACTCCTGCTGCCCGTCGACCATCTCGACGTACGGCTTGATGTCCTGGTACGTCTCGATGAACCGCTCGGCGGAGATCGGGGCGCCGTCGAGGCTGACGCGCTCGGTGATCGACTGCACGTGCGGGCTGGTGTAGCGGCCGGTGCGCAGGTCGAAGGCGCCGAGCAGGGCCTCGATCATGCGGGCGGTGGAGGTCTTGCCGTTGGTGCCCGTGATGTGGATCGAGGGGTACGACCGCTGCGGCTCGCCCAGCACGTCCATGAGCGCGGCGATACGGGTGACGGACGGCTCCAGCTTGGTCTCGCCCCAACGGGTGGCGAGCTCCGCCTCGACCTCGCGCAGCGCCTTGTCGACCTCGGGGTCCTCGGGGCGGGCGGGGACGTCGGCCTGCTGCGGGCCGCCCTGGGTGCGCAGGGTCCGGCTGCCGGCCTCGATCAGCGCGAGATCGGGGTCACGGTCCGTCTCGGCCTCGATCATCTCGTCGAAGCTCTCATGGGGGTCGCGCGGGGGCAGATCACTCACCCCACCAGTCTACGGAGCCGGGCGACCGCCCGGAGAACTCAGGGGGTGTCCGGCAGGGACTGTTCGCACCAGATGGTCTTGCCCGCGGAGGTCTGCCGGGTGCCCCAGCGCCGGGTGAGCCGGGCGACCAGCAGCAGGCCCCGGCCGCCCTCGTCGAAGACCCGGGCCCGCCGCAGGTGGGGGGCGGTGCTGCTGCCGTCGGAGACCTCGGTGATCAGCATCGTGGTGTCGCGGATGAGACGGAGCCGGATCGGGGAGCCGCCGTAGCGGATGGCGTTGGTGACGAGTTCGCTGACCACCAGTTCGGTGGTGAACGACAGCTCGTCCAGCTGCCAGGCGGCGAGCTGGGCGCTGGTCAGGGTGCGGGCCCGGGCGACGTGCTCGGGGTCCGCGGGGACCTCCCAGGTGGCCACCTGGTCGCCGGGCAGGGCGCGGGTGCGGGCGAGCAGCAGGGTGACGTCGTCGGCGGGCTCGCCGGTGCGCAGCGCGTCCACCACCCGGTCGCAGGTCGCCTCCAGCGACTCCGGGGTTCCCGGGTTTGCCGTGCTTCCCGGGTTTGCCGTGCTTCCCGGGTTTTCGGGGTTTCCGGGGTTTCCCGCCAGCGCGCGGCGCAGCCGGTCGAGGCCGTGGCTCAGGTCGAGGTCGCGGGAGTGCACCAGGCCGTTGCTGAACAGGGCGAGCGTGCTGCCCGGGGCGAGGTCCAGCTCGGTCGTCTCGAACGGCAGCCCGCCGAGCCCGAGCGGCGGCCCGGCCTGGCCGGGGGCGGGCTCCACCGCCCCCTGGGGCGTGATCACGAAGGGCAGCGGGTGGCCCGCGCTGGCGAGGGCGCAGCGCCGGGAGATCGGGTCGTGGACGACGTACAGGCAGGTCGAACCGACCTCGGCGGCCTGCTCCCCGGCGCCGTCGTCGAGGTGCAGGACCAGGTCGTCGAGGTGGGTGAGGAGCTCGTCGGGCGGCAGGTCGACGTCGGCGAGGGTGCGGACCGCCGTGCGCAGCCGGCCCATGGTGGCGGAGGCCTGGATGCCGTGGCCGACGACGTCCCCGACGACCAGGGCCACCCGGGTGCCGGACAGCGGGATCACGTCGAGCCAGTCGCCGCCGACTCCGGCCCGGGTGCCGGTGGGCAGGTAGCGGTAGGCGAAGTCGAGGGTCGGGCCGACCGGCAGGCCGTGCGGCAGCAGGCTGCGCTGCAGGGCCAGCGCGGTCTCGCGCTCGCGGGTGTAGCGCCGGGCGTTGTCGATGGCGCGCGCGGACTTCGCGGCGAGTTCGTCGGCGTCGGAGAGGTCGTCCGCCTCGAACGGCGGGGAGTCGTGCGTGCGCCAGAAGGTGATCACCCCCATCAGGACGCCCTGTACCGACAACGGCGCGGTGATCAGCGAGCCCATGCCGTACTCACGGAGCCGGTCCGCCTTCCCGGCGTCGGGAAAGGCCCCTGCCTCGGCGGTACGCAGGTCGAGCACCAGGGCGGCGTCCGGGAGGGCGCCGGGGGCGGACCGGGGTGGCGGGCTCACCGCGATCAGCGCGTCGACCGGGTCCAGCGGGGAGTCGTCGCGGACACCGCCCCGGGCGACGCGCCGCAGCGCCTTCTCGGCGGAGGTCGGGTCCCCGCCGTGCAGCACGGACTCCTCCAGGTCGACGGTGACGAAGTCGGCGAAGCGCGGGACGGCCACCCGCACCAGGTCGTCGGCGGTCCGCCGCACGTCGAGGGTGGAGCCGACGGCCGTACCGGCGTCGTAGAGCAGTCTGAGCCGCCGGTGGCTCTTCTCCAGGGAGCCGGCCATGGTGTTGAAGGCCGTCTCCAGCTGGCCGATCTCCTTGCGGCCGGAGGGCGGCACCCGGGCGCTCAGGTCCCCGGCGGCGAGCCTGGTCGCGGTGCCGGCCATCCGGCGCACCGGCCAGACGATCACCCGGGTCACATAGGCGCCGTAGCCGACGATCAGGAGGGCCGCGACCCCGACGCCGACGGACGCGGCGACCGTCAGCATGTCCATCCGGGTCTCGAGGGCGCTCTCGCGGCGGCCGATGGCGAGGCGCTCGGCGTGCAGGTAGCGGGAGAACTGGCCGCGGAGCGCGTCGAGGCGCTGCTTGCCCTCCACGGTCCGCGCGATGCTGCGGGCGTCGGGGTCGCCGCGCCGGGCCTCCTCGACGAGCGGGATCGCGTAGTCGTGGATGAAGGACTGCCCGGCCTGCTGGATCTGCTCGGCGAGCCGGCGCTGGGCGGGGGACGTGCTGACGTCCACGAGTTTCCGCGCCCGCGCGGGGAACGCGGCCCGTGCCGCCTGCCAGGGCTTGAGGAACTCGTCCTGCCGGGTGATGACGTAGCCCCGCTGTCCGCCCTCCATGTCGAGGACGGTCGCCTCGACCACCCCTATCTGGTCCAGGGCCGGTCTGCCGCTGCGGGCCGACAGCAGGGAGTGCCGCGCGTCCTGGACGGCCAGCACCAGGACCAGGAAGACGAGGCCGATGAGGACGGCGAGCAGGCCGCCCGCGACAGCCGTCAGGGGAACGAGTCCCCTGCGCGGAGCTGTCTTCGTCCGGCCCCTGCGCTGCATGCGGGCGTTCCCTCCGCCACATAGCACCAAAACGGAGCATTAAGGTCATGCCCCTACTTCTGGATTGTAGGGCGGTACGCAGCCGGCGCCGGGCGAACGGGAGACACGCGCAGGCGCCCGGCAACCCCGGGAAAGGGCTGCCGGGCGCCTGCGGGGACGCGTCGGGCTAGGCCTGCGGAAGGCGGTCCAGCTGGGTCTGGATCCGTGCGATGTCCTCGTCGGCCTTGGCGAGGCGCCCGCGGATCTTGTCGACCACGTCGTCCGGGGCCTTCGCCAGGAACGCCTCGTTGCCCAGCTTGGCCGTGGCCTGGGACTTCTCCTTCTCGGCGGCGGCGAGGTCCTTGGCGAGGCGCTTGCGCTCCGCCGCCACGTCGATGGTGCCGGAGAGGTCGAGGGCGACCGTGGCGCCGGCGACCGGGAGGGTGGCCGTCGCCGCGAAGGCGTCGCCCTCCGGCTGCAGGCGCAGCAGCTGGCGGATGGCGGCCTCGTGCGGGGCGAGGGCCGTGCCGTCCAGGGTGAGGCGGGCCGGGACCCGCTGCCCGGCCTGCAGGCCCTGGTCGGCGCGGAACCGGCGGACCTCGGTAATGACGGACTGGAGGGCCTCGATCTCCCTCTCCGCCGCCTCGTCACGGAAGCCGCTGTCGGCCGGCCAGTCGGCGATGACGACCGACTCGCCGCCGGTGAGCGTGGTCCACAGGGTGTCCGTGACGAACGGGATCACCGGGTGGAGCAGCTTCAGGGTGACGTCGAGGACCTCGCCGAGGACCCGCTTGCTGACCTCGGCCGGTTCGCCGCCCGCCATGAACGTCGTCTTGGACAGCTCGACGTACCAGTCGAAGACCTCGTCCCACGCGAAGTGGTAGAGGGCGTCGGAGACCTTCGCGAACTGGAAGTCCTCGTAGAACGCGTCGACTTCGGCGACGGTCCTGTTGAGGCGGGAGAGGATCCACCGGTCGGTGGCGGACATCTTCTCCGGCTCCGGCAGCGGGCCCTCGACCGTCGCGCCGTTCATCAGCGCGAAGCGGGTGGCGTTCCAGATCTTGTTGGCGAAGTTCCGGGACGCCTGGACCCAGTCCTCGCCGATCGGGACGTCGACGCCGGGGTTGGCGCCCTTGGCGAGAGTGAAGCGGACGGCGTCGGAGCCGTACTGGTTCATCCAGTCGAGGGGGTCGACGGCGGTGCCCGAGGACTTGGACATCTTCTTGCCGAACTGGTCGCGGACCAGGCCGGTCAGGGCGATGGTCTTGAAGGGGACCTCGCCGTCCATCGCGTAGAGGCCGAACATCATCATCCGGGCGACCCAGAAGAAGATGATGTCGTGGCCGGTGAGCAGGACGTCGGTGGAGTAGAACTTCTCCAGGTCCGGGGTCTGTTCGGGCCAGCCGAGGGTCGAGAAGGGCCACAGGCCGGAGGAGAACCAGGTGTCCAGGACGTCAGGGTCCTGGGTCCAGCCCTCGCCGCCCGGCGGCTCCTCGTCCGGTCCGACGCAGACGACCTCGC
The DNA here is from genome assembly GCF_043201555.1 of Streptomyces sp. NPDC048288. NCBI lineage: Bacteria > Bacillati > Actinomycetota > Actinomycetes > Kitasatosporales > Streptomycetaceae > Streptomyces > Streptomyces sp. NPDC048288. Next base: position 149,846 of record NZ_JBICZD010000001.1, on the reverse strand, counting down.
CGTCGGGGCCGTACCAGACGGGGATGCGGTGCCCCCACCACAACTGCCGCGAGATGCACCAGTCGTGCATGTTGTCGACCCAGTCGAAGTAGCGCTTCGACATGTCGGCGGGGTGGATCTCGACCCGGCCGTCGCGGACGGCGTCACCGGCCGCCTTGGCCAGCGGGCCGACCTTGACCCACCACTGCATCGAGAGGCGGGGCTCCAGCGTGGTCTTGCAGCGGGAGCAGTGGCCCACCGAGTGGACGTACGGCCGCTTCTCGGCGACGATCCGGCCCTCGGCGCGCAGCGCGGCGACGATCGCGGAACGGGCCTCGAAGCGGTCCAGGCCCTCGAACGGGCCGTGGACGGTGATGACGCCCCGCTCGTCCATGACGGTCATCGACTCGAGGCCGTGCCGTCGGCCGATCTCGAAGTCGTTCGGGTCGTGGGCCGGGGTCACCTTGACGGCGCCGGTGCCGAACTCGGGGTCGACATGGGTGTCCGCGACGACCGGGATGGTGCGGTCGGTCAGCGGGAGCTTGATCCGCTTGCCGACGAGGTGCCGGTACCGCTCGTCGTCGGGGTGGACCGCGACGGCGGTGTCGCCGAGCATGGTCTCCGCGCGCGTGGTGGCGACGACGACCGTGTCCTCGCCCTCGCCGTACTTCAGCGAGACCAGTTCGCCGTCGTCGTCCTGGTACTCGACCTCGATGTCCGAGATCGCCGTCAGACAGCGCGGGCACCAGTTGATGATGCGCTCGGCGCGGTAGATCAGCTCGTCGTCGTAGAGCTTCTTGAAGATGGTCTGGACGGCCTGGGAGAGGCCCTCGTCCATGGTGAAGCGCTCACGGGACCAGTCGACGCCGTCGCCGAGGCGGCGCATCTGGCCGAGGATCCTGCCGCCGTACTCTTCCTTCCACTGCCAGACGCGCTCGACGAACGCCTCGCGGCCCAGGTCGTGGCGGGACTTGCCCTCCTTGCCGAGCTCGCGCTCGACCACGTTCTGGGTGGCGATGCCGGCGTGGTCCATGCCGGGCAGCCACAGCGCCTCGAAGCCCTGCATGCGCTTGCGGCGGGTCAGCGCGTCCATCAGCGTGTGCTGGAAGGCGTGGCCCAGGTGCAGGGAGCCGGTGACGTTGGGCGGGGGGATGACGATGGTGTACGCGGGCTTGTCGCTCTTGGCGTCGGCCGCGAAGTAACCGCGCTCTACCCAGCGCTCGTACAGCGGCCCCTCTACGTCGGCCGGCGCGTACTGGGTCGGCAGTTCGGTGCTGGGCGCTGTGGGCTGCTGCTGAGCATTCTCGGTCACGGGGCTCAGTTTAGAGGTGTCCCGGGCGTGTCCCGAAACGCGTTTGTTCTGTAACGGTGGGCACCCCCACGCCATGAGCCCCCTGTGACTGCGCCAGGATGTCAGGAACACATAAGCATCTGGAGGGGAACCCAGAGATGAGCTACAACCAGCCGGGCCCGTACGGCGGGCCGCCGCCGCAGCAGCCGGGACCGTACGGACCGCAGCCGGGTCCGTACGGCCAGCCGCCGCAGGCGCCCCAGCCCGGCTATGGCTACCCCCAGCAGGCTCCGCCGGCGGCCCCGCCGCAGCCGGGCTACGGCTACCCGCAGCAGGCCCCGCCGGTCCCGCCCCAGCAGAACCCGTACGGCCAGCCCCCGTACGGCCAGCAGCCCTACGGCGTCCCGCAGCCGCCGGCCCCGGGCGGCGGCAAGAAGAAGACGGGTCTGATCATCGGCGCGGTCGCGGTGGTCGCCGCCGTCGCGGTCGGGGCGTACTTCGTGCTCGCCGGCAGCGGCTCGGAGCTGAAGGACGACGGGCCGCACAAGCTGACGACGCCGAGCACCCTGCTGACCAAGTACAAGCGGTACGGGGACTCCAACGAGGAGAAGGCGAGCGCGAGCGACGCGAAGGACCTCGCCAAGGCCGGTGTCACCGACGCCACTTCGGTCGGCGCGATCTACTCCACCGTCGACCTGTCGTCCCTCGACACCACCGACCCGACGTCGGTGGCGAAGGCCCAGGCCGCCGAGAACGTCACCCTCTTCGGGGTGTACGGCACGGTGAAGGACCCGCAGGTCGCCCTGGACACCACCTTCGCGCAGATGAAGAAGGACGGTTCCTCGGACGACGACGTGAAGCTGGTCGGCAACGCGCAGTCGGTCTCCCCCGACGGTCTGGACGGCGCGGTGATGAAGTGCCAGCAGGCGCAGAGCAAGAACCAGGTCACCGGCAAGGAGCAGTCGACGTACATGTGCATCTGGGCGGACTACAGCACCATGGGTGTCGTGGAGCCGACCGCGGGGGTGAAGACGTACACCCTGGACGAGTCCGCGAAGATCGCGGCGGATGTGCGCGGTGAGGCCCGCGTCGCCAGGTAGGACCTGACAGCCCACACGAAAGCGCCGGACCCTCCTCGGAGGGCCCGGCGCTTCGGTGTTGGCGGGGTTACGCCGACTTCTGCTCGCCCGAGCCCCGGCCGCGCGCGTCGCGCGGGATCAGGGTCGGGTTGACGTTGGAGTGGACGACGTCGGCCGTGATGACCACGCGGGCCACGTCCTTGCGGGACGGGACCTCGTACATCACGGACATGAGGACCTCTTCCATGATGGCGCGCAGGCCGCGCGCGCCGGTCTGGCGGAGGATCGCCTGGTCGGCGATGGCCTCCAGGGCCTCACGCTCGAAGTCCAGCTCCACACCGTCGAGTTCGAAGAGGCGCTGGTACTGCTTGACCAGGGCGTTGCGCGGCTCGATGAGGATCTGGAGCAGGGCCTCGCGGTCCAGGTTGTGGACCGAGGTGATGACGGGGAGGCGGCCGATGAACTCGGGGATCATGCCGAACTTGACCAGGTCCTCGGGCATGACGTCCTCGAACTGGTCCTTCGACTGCAGCTCCCGCTTGGAGCGGATGGTGGCGCCGAAGCCGATGCCCTTGGCGCCCGCCCGGGACTCGATGATCTTCTCCAGGCCGGCGAACGCACCGCCCACGATGAACAGGACGTTCGTCGTGTCGATCTGGATGAACTCCTGGTGCGGGTGCTTGCGGCCGCCCTGCGGCGGGACGGAGGCCGTGGTGCCTTCGAGGATCTTGAGCAGGGCCTGCTGGACACCCTCGCCGGAGACGTCCCGCGTGATCGAAGGATTTTCGCTCTTTCGGGCTACCTTGTCGATCTCGTCGATGTAGATGATCCCGGTCTCGGCCTTCTTGACGTCGTAGTCGGCCGCCTGGATCAGCTTGAGGAGGATGTTCTCCACGTCCTCGCCCACATAGCCCGCCTCCGTCAGCGCGGTCGCGTCGGCGATCGCGAACGGGACGTTCAGCATGCGGGCCAGGGTCTGTGCCAGGAGTGTCTTGCCGGAGCCCGTGGGGCCCAGCAGGAGGATGTTGGACTTCGCCAACTCGATGGCGTCGTCGCGGCCTTGGGCGCCGCCGTTCTCCCCTGCCTGGACGCGCTTGTAGTGGTTGTACACCGCGACCGAGAGGGCCTTCTTGGCGGGCTCCTGGCCCACCACGTAGCCCTCCAGGAACTCGTAGATCTCGCGGGGCTTGGGGAGTTCCTCCCAGCGCACCTCGCTCGTCTCGGCGAGTTCCTCCTCGATGATCTCGTTGCAGAGATCGATGCACTCGTCGCAGATGTACACACCGGGCCCTGCGATGAGCTTCTTGACCTGCTTCTGGCTCTTGCCGCAGAACGAGCACTTGAGCAGATCGCCGCCGTCACCGATGCGTGCCACGGTGTGCTTCCCCTTCGCCTGGGAGACGCCTGGACTCTTTCGAATCCAGCGGCTCCTGGTGCTGCCTTATGTCGACGGTACCTTGCCGGGCCCCCCGTACGGGCCCCCCTTGGCACGGTTCACTTTGACGTGCACCTTGCCGAGCACGCGGTCAAACCGTGCCAAGGGCGGCAGAGACTACATCCTCTGTCAGCTGACCGCGGAGTTGTTCATCTTCCGGGTGGAGATGATCTGGTCGACGATGCCGTAGTCCAGCGCCTCCTCGGCCGTGAGGATCTTGTCGCGCTCGATGTCCTCGCGGACCTGCTCGATCGGCCGGTTGGAGTGCTTGGCCAGCATGTTCTCCAGCTGGTCGCGCATCCGCGTGAACTCGTTGGCGATGATCTCCAGGTCGGAGAGCTGGCCGCGGCCGGTGGAACCGGCCGGCTGGTGGATCAGCACCCGGGAGTTCGGCAGCGCCATGCGCTTGCCGGGCGTGCCGGCGGCCAGCAGGATCGCCGCGGCGGAGGCCGCCTGACCCATGCAGACCGTCTGGATGTCGGGCTTCACGAACTGCATCGTGTCGTAGATCGCCGTGAGGGCGGTCATGTCGCCGCCCGGGCTGTTGATGTAGATCGAGATGTCCCGGTCGGGGTCCATCGACTCCAGGCACAGCAGCTGCGCCATGACGTCGTTGGCGGAGGCGTCGTCGATCTGGACGCCGAGGAAGATCACGCGCTCCTCGAAGAGCTTCGCGTACGGGTCGTACTCGCGGATGCCCTGGGAGGTGCGCTCGACGAAGCGCGGGATGACGTAGCGGGCGTCGGGCCGGGGCCCGTCGTAGCGGGCGTCAGCGGCGCCGGAGATGTTGCTCATGAGGGTGTTCACCGTCCTGGTGGCGTTCGGGGGGCTGGAGTCTCGGCGGAGTGCGGCCTGGCCGGGCTCAGGCGGCGCCGGTGCCGCCGCCTCCCGGAACACCGGAGGCATGCGTGATGATCCCGTCGATAAGACCGTACTCCTTGGCCTCTTCCGGGGTGAACCAGCGGTCGCGGTCGCCGTCGCGGACGATCGTCTCGACGGACTGACCGGAGTGCAGGGCGGTCAGCTCGGACATGGTCTTCTTGGTGCGCAGCAGGTACTGGGCCTGGATCTTGATGTCCGAGACCGTACCGCCCAGGCCCGCGGAGCCCTGGTGCATCATGATGTCGGTGTGCGGCAGCGCGAAGCGCTTGCCCGCGGTACCGCCGGTGAGCAGGAACTGGCCCATCGAGGCCGCCATGCCCATCGCGATGGTCACCACGTCGTTCGGGATGAACTGCATGGTGTCGTAGATCGCCATGCCGGCCGTCACCGAGCCGCCGGGGCTGTTGATGTAGAGGAAGATGTCCTTGTTGGGCTCGGCGGCGAGCAGCAGCAGCTGCGCGGTGATCTTGTTGGCGATGTCGTCGTCCACCTGCTGGCCCAGGAAGATGATCCGCTCGCCGAGCAGCCGGTTGTAGACCTGGTCGCCGAGGCCACCACCGAAGGAAGGCTCGCCGGCGGCGGAGGGCATCAGATTCGTCACGTATCCACCTGCTCGTCTTACGACGGCGCCGGGCCGTCTCACGTTTCCGTAGCCGGGGGCTTGGCTGCCCTCGTACTCATGGACCCTAACGCGATGGTCCCTTCGGGGAATCCCGGTAACAGGGCTGTTCGCCGGGGGCGTAGCGCCGTTCGGGGTGCGGTACGGGGGCATGTGCGGGTGCGCGGGGGCCGGTCGCGCAGTTCCCCGCGCCCCCGAACGGCGGCTGCGCCGCCATCGGGGCGGCAACGACGAAGGGGCCCCCGGGACAGTGCCCAGGAGCCCCTCTGTACGCCGTTACGGGCGCCGTGGGGGTCAGCCCTCGGCCTTCTCCTCGTCGGCGGTGTCCGTGGCGTCGGCGGCGGCCTCGGGGGCCTCCGTCTCGTCCTCGTCCTCGTCGTCGAGGTCGACGATCTCGCCGTTGGTGTCCTTCACCGTGGCGGCCTCGACCACGACGGCCAGGGCCTTGCCGCGGGCGACCTCGCCGACCAGGAGCGGAACCTGGCCGCCCTCGACGACGGCCTGGGCGAACTGGTCGGGGGACATGCCGGAGGAGGCCGCACGCCGCATGAGGTGCTCGGTGAGCTCCTCCTGGTTGACGTTGAGGTTCTCCTTCTTGACCAGCTCGTCGAGGACGAACTGGGTCTTGATGCCCTTGACCGCGGCCTCGCGGGTCTCGGTGTCGAACTCCTCGGCGGTCTTGCCCTGGATCTCCAGGTACTTCTCGAGGTCGAGACCCATCTGGCCGAGCTGGTGGTGCTCCAGGTTGTGCTTGCGGGTGTTGATCTCGTCCTCGAGGAGCTTCTCGGGGACGGGCACCTCGACGAGCTCCAGGAGCTTCTCGAGGACGCGCTCCTGGGCCTGGGTGGCCTGGTCGTACGTCTTCATGTTGGCGAGCCGCTTGCGGCTGTCGGCCTTGAGCTCGTCCAGGGTGTCGAACTCGGAGGCGAGCTGCGCGAACTCGTCGTCCAGCTCGGGCAGTTCGCGGGCGGCGACCTGGGTGACCTTGACGGTGACCTCGGCCTCCTTGCCGGCCGCGGAGCCGCCCTTGAGCTCGGAGGCGAAGGTGGCCTCGCCACCGGCCTCCAGGCCCTTCACGGCGTCGTCGATGCCGTCCAGCAGCTCGCCGGAGCCGATGGTGTAGGAGACACCGCTGGCGATGCCGTCCTCCAGCACCTCGCCGTCGACCTTGGCCTCCAGGTCGATGGTGACGACGTCGCCGTCCTCGGCGGCACGCTCGACCGGGGAGGTGGACGCGAAGCGCTCACGGAGCTGCTCCACGGACTTCTCGATGTCCTCGTCGGTCACCTCGACGGCGTCGACCTCGACCTCGATGCCGGTGTAGTCCGGGATCTCCAGGGCGGGGCGGACGTCGACCTCGGCGGTGAAGTTCAGCGTCTCGCCGTCCTTCAGCTCGGTGATGTCGACGTCGGGCTGGCCGAGCGGGCTGAGCTCGGCCTCGTTGACCGCTTCGGTGTAGAACTTCGGGAGCGCGTCGTTGACGGCCTCCTCCAGCACCGCACCGCGACCGAACCGCTGGTCGATGACCCGGGCCGGGATCTTGCCCTTGCGGAAGCCCTTCACCGTGACCTGCTGGTTGATCTTCTGGTACGCCGCGTCGAGGCTGTCCTTGAGCTCCTCGAAGGGCACCTCGACAGTGAGCCGAACCCGGGTCGGGTTCAGGGTCTCCACGGCGCTCTTCACGGTTCGGTCTCCTTGTGGCTGACTTCTTGGGTTCTGCCGGTGCCAGAGGGGCCCGGCGGAGTTTCGCCGCCCGGAGGAGTTCGTAGGCCGCCGTCTGGCGGGCCGGGACACACGGGCGCGCAGCTTGCATAGTAACCGCAGCCGCTCAGCGCCCCAAAAGGCGATCAAGACGGACGCCGTCAGGTGGTGGTCGGGGTGGCGGGATTTGAACCCACGGCCTTCCGCTCCCAAAGCGGACGCGCTACCAAGCTGCGCCACACCCCGTATCGGTGCGACACGTAGGGTACATGCCCGGGCTGCCTGCGTCGGCCGCTTTGTTCACCGACATCCGCCCGGACCAACCCGTTGGCCCGGGCAGCCGGCGACCCGCTACGATGCCTCCTGTGCCGCGGTCACCGACCTGCGGCGCGTGGTGTGCGGGCGTAGCTCAATGGTAGAGCTTCAGTCTTCCAAACTGACTACGCGGGTTCGATTCCCGTCGCCCGCTCTGAACGGCGAAGGCCCAGGTGAGAGGTTTCCCCCTCTGCCCTGGGCCTTCGGTGCGTCCAGGGGCCGTGGTCACGGTCAGAAGCTGATCGAGTTGATGGTCTGCGCTATCGAGTCGAGGAACCGCTGGATGGACGGGGCCATCCCGGTCGACGCGAGGAAGAAGCCGAACAGGACCGCGACGATCGCGGGGCCGGCCTTGATGTTCCCCCCTCTGATCAGCACTACCAGGATGATCGCCAACAGCAGCACCACAGACAGTGAAATGGCCACAACTGATCACGCCCTCGGTCGGTTCCGCTCTCCCGGCCCAGGGGTACGACCCCGCACCCCCGCCAGAACCATCGTGCCACCAACCAGGCCGCACTATGCGGTTCGTGACACAACGTCGACAGTGCACCGCACACCGACTGCCGCCCGCACAGTAATTCGAGGGTCCACCCGCCCATGGATCCATGGCAATTGGCAGACATGGTTTCCGTGTCCACACAACGTGCGCGCAGCGAATTCGAATTGTTGACACAGGCACCACAAGGCAGGTCCGCGCACGGATGTTATGCACCAATTAGTCAGGAAGAATAGGGACATCACGGGTGTAAGTGCCGCATGGAACTGCATGAGTACAGGAGTCGACTCGGCCAATACGGACGGCGATTCGGCACGTGTCCCAGCTCATATCCAGGATTCCCATCGAGGGTTTTACGGAATCCCACAGGCGACGCTAAGGTGCCTCAGATGTCCGACGCCGCCACGCCCCCCGGCCAGAACCGAACACCCCGTCCCCCGGCCCGACCGCCGAGAGGCACGGAGCGCGACGCGTTCTTCGACAACGCCAAGTACCTGGCGATCGTGCTGGTCGCCATGGGCCACTCCTGGGAGCCGCTGAAGGGCGACAGCCGGGTCCTGGAGGCCGTGTACTCCGTGGTGTACGCCTTCCACATGCCGGCGTTCATCATCGTCTCCGGCTACTTCTCCCGGACCTTCGACCTGCGCCCGGACCGGCTGAAGCGGCTGCTCACCGGGGTGGTCGTGCCGTACGTGCTGTTCGAGACGGCCTACTCGCTCTTCGAGCGCTTCGTCATCGGCGACTCCGGCCAGGACATCAGCCTGCTGGACCCCTGGTACCTGACCTGGTTCCTGTGCGCGCTGTTCGCCTGGCGGCTGACCACGCCGATCTGGCGGGCGGTCCGCCACCCGCTGCCGCTCGCGTTCGCCGTGGCGATGCTGGCGTCCGTGTCGCCGAGCATCGGCGACGACCTGGACCTCCAGCGGGTGCTGCAGTTCCTGCCGTACTTCGTGCTCGGCCTGTGCCTGCGGCCCGAGCACTTCCGGCTGGTGCGCAGGTGGCCGGTGCGGATCGCCGCGGTGCCGGTGTTCGCGCTGGCGCTGGCGTTCTCCTGGTGGGCGGTGCCGCGGATGAACACCGCGTGGTTCTACCACCGGGACTCCGCGCAGGAACTGGGTGCGCCGTGGTGGTGCGGGCCGGTGATGGTGCTCGCCATGTTCGGCTGCTCGACGGTGCTGACGGCCGCCTTCTTCTCCTGGGTGCCGGGCCGCCGGATGTGGTTCACCGCGCTGGGCGCGGGCACGCTCTACGGCTATCTGCTGCACGGTTTCGTCGTGAAGTACGGCGTCCACGCGGGCTGGTTCGACCCGAGGTGGCTGCACGGCCCGCTCGGCGAGATCCTCGTCACCGCGCTCGCCGGCGCCGGGGTGACCCTGCTGTGCACCCGGCCCGTCCGGCGGGTGTTCCGGTTCGCCATGGAGCCACGGATGGAGTGGGCGTTCCGGCAGGACGCGGCGGAACAGGCCCGGGAGCGGAGCCGGCGCGGCCGGGAGATGGCCAACGCGTGAGTCCGCCTACGCGGGCAGGCCGAGGAGGGCGCGCATCCGGGCGTACTTCTCGGTCAGCCGGTCGCGGGTGGACGCGTCGAGTACGGCGAGACGCCCCGGGTCGGCGTTGTGCGCGAGGTCGGCCTCTTTGACGAGCAGCGCGCCCGGGGTGTCCAGGACGCGGCGCGCGTACGCCTCCGGGGCCTCGCCCGCCCGTTTGGTCAGGGCCAGCACGATCGCCTTCGTACGGGGCGTGAGCGGCGCCGAGGCCAGCCACTCCTCCGTCACGGCGTGGTCCTCGACGGAGTCGTGCAGCCACGCGGCGGCGACCTGCTCGGGGTCACCGCCCCGGGCGCGCACCCCTTCGGCGACCGCGGCCAGGTGCTCGGCGTAGGGCCGCCCCGCCTTGTCGGTCTGCCCGGCGTGGGCGGCGCGGGCGATCTCCTCGACCTCGGGGACGGAGAAGGGGGCCGGGGTCATGTCACCTGGCCGCTTCGCGGCAGATCAGCAGCAGGGCCCGGTCGTCGTTGACGTCCTTGGCGACGGCCTCGATGAGGTGCCAGGCCGCGCCGTGGAAGCCGCCGGCCACATAGCGGTCCGCCTCCCCGGTGAGCCGGTCCATGCCCTCCATGATGTCCCGGTCGGAGGTCTCCACCAGGCCGTCCGTGAAGAGCATCAGGACGTCGCCGGGGCGCAGGGAGCCCTTGACCGAGTCGAACTGGGCACCGTCGTAGACGCCGAGGAGGGGGCCCTCCGCGGCCTTCTCCTCCCAGCGGCCGCTGCCCGCGCTGAGCTGGAGGCCGGGCGGATGGCCCGCGGAGTACAGCTCGTAGTCGCCGGAGTCGAGGTCGAGGACCAGGTGGATGGAGGTCGCGAAGCCCTCGTCCCAGTCCTGGCGGAGCAGGTAGCCGTTGGCGGCGGGCAGGAAGGCGTGCGGGGGCAGGGAGCCGAGCAGGCCGCCGAAGGCGCCGGAGAGCAGCAGGGCGCGGGACGCCGCGTCCATGCCCTTGCCGGAGACGTCCGTGAGGACGACCTCCATGGTGCGGCCGTTGTTCGTGCGGGAGGCGACCACGAAGTCGCCGGAGAAGGACTGGCCGCCGGCCGGCCGCAGGGCCATCTCGCGGTGCCAGCCCGGTGGCAGCTTCGGCAGCTTGCTCTGCACCCGGATGCGTTCGCGCAGGTCGAAGAGCATGGTGCCGCCGCGCCGCCAGGGCACGCCGACCCGGCTGCGGAACTGCGCGGTGAGCAGTCCGAAGAACCCGCAGGCCGCGACGACCAGGACGACACCCGGGGTGACCCGGGAGGGGCCCTCGGTGTAGGGGCCGAGCCGTACCGACTCCACGATCAGGGCCGTCGCCGCCGCCGCGTACAGGCCGAGCAGGCTCGCCGGGCGCAGCAGCAGGCCGCCCGCGATGATCGGCAGGACCAGCAGGGCCGGGGAGAACCACACCGAGTTGGCGAGGGTCATGGCCGCGAGGACCGGGATGGTGAGCAGCAGTCCGGCCAGCGCGATCCAGTCGGAGCCGTCGCCGCGGAAGTAGTCCACGGCGCTTCTGCGCAGGCCGACGCGGGCCCGGTGCCACTGCATCTTCCACCGGGCCGTAAGCGTCTCGGCCTTCGCGCGCCGCTCTCGGTCTACTGCCATTAGTTCGGGACCCTATCCATCGGACCAGCTTCTTGGCACGGGAGGTCCCACTTGTCCCCCGTCCGAGGCTCAACTTCGCGTGCGACTTCACAGTGAACTTCACCGGACGCCCTCACGTCGCCGTCCGGGAGAAATTCGCTGGCTCGTCCTGCATTGCCCCTGCTAGGCATGAGGTATGGCGACCGACCGTGCGACCGAGTTGAAGGTGCTGCGTGCCGAGGAGTTCGACGGGTGGTGGGAGCACCTGGTGCGCGCCTTCGGCGCGGGTCCGGCGTCGGCCGAGGAGCGGGAACTGGACCGTTCCCTCACCGACTTCGAGCGCTCGCTGGCCGTCTGGGACGGATCCGAGCTGGTGGGGACGGGCGGCGCGTTCCGGTTCCGGATGACCGTGCCGGGCGGCGCCGTGCTGCCCACCGCCGGGGTCACCATGGTGAGCGTGGCCGCGACGCACCGGCGGCGCGGGGTGCTGACCTCGATGATGCGCCGCCAGCTGGACGACGTACGGGAGTGGGGCGAGCCGCTGGCCGCGCTGACCGCCTCCGAGCCGGCCATCTACGGCCGCTTCGGGTACGCCGCCGCGACCTTCCAGCTGCAGGCCGAGATCGACACGAGCCGGGTCACCCTGGACGTGCCGGCCGGCACCGACGGCGTACGGGTGCGGTACGCCGCGCCGGCCGAGGTGCTCGCCGCGTGCGAGGCGGTGTACGCGCGGACGGTGCCGCTGCGGCCCGGGATGCTGGCCCGGCAGCCCGGCTGGGAGCGGGTGGCGCTGCTGGACCCGGAGAGCGAGCGCGACGGGGCGTCGGCGCTGCAGTGCGTGGTCGCCGAGCGGGACGGGGAGGTCACCGGGTACGCCCGGTTCCGCACCAAGCTGGGCTGGTCGCCGAGCGGGCACGACGGCACGGTGGCGCTGGAGGACCTGGCCGCCGTCGACCCCGTGAGCGACGCGGCGCTGTGGCGGTTCCTGTTCGGCATCGACCTGATGTCGAAGCTGACGGTACGGGGGCGCCCGGTGGACGACGCCTGGCAGTACCTGGTCTCCGACATCCGGCGCTGTCTGACCCGGGTCCAGGACAAGGGGTACGTCCGCCTCGTCGACGTCGGTGCGGCGCTCGCGGCCCGCACCTACCAGACGCCGGTGGACGTGGTGCTGGCGGTGGAGGACGCCTTCTGCCCCTGGAACACGGGGCGTTGGCGGCTGACCGGGGACCCCAAGGGCGCGTCCTGCGAGCGTACGACGGACCCGGCCGAGCTCGCCGTGTCCGTACGGGAGCTGGGGGCGGCGTACCTCGGCGGGGTGTCCCTGCTGTCGCTGGCACGGGCCGGCCGGGTGGCCGAGCTGCGGCCGGGGGCGCTGGCGGAGGCGTCGACGGCGTTCGGGTCACCGGTGACGCCGTGGCTGCCGCACGGCTTCTAGCGCTGCCGGGACACGGTCAGCGCTGCTGGCAGGTGGGGCACCAGAAGAGGTTGCGGGCGGCGAGGTCGGCGGTGCGGATGCCGGTGCCGCAGAGGTGGCAGGGCAGGGTGGCCCGGCGGTAGACGTACACCTCGCCGCCGTGGTCGTCCACGCGCGGCGGCCGGCCCATCGCCTCCGGTGTGTGCTCGGGCCGCACGGTGTCGATCCGGTTGTTCCTGACGCCCTCGCGCATCAGCTCGACGAGATCCCCCCACACGGCGCCCCACTCGCCCGGGGTGAGGTCCCTGCCCGCGCGGTACGGATCGATGCCGTGCCGGAACAGCACCTCGGCGCGGTAGACGTTGCCGACGCCCGCGATGACCTTCTGGTCCATCAGCAGCGCGGCGACCGTCGTACGGCTGCGGGAGATCCTCCGGTACGCCGCGTCCGGGTCGGCGTCGTCACGGAGCGGATCCGGACCGAGCCGGGCGTGTACGGCGTCCTTCTCCTCCGCCGTGATCAGGGCACACGTGGTCGGCCCGCGCAGGTCGACGTAGGCGGTGGCGTCCGCGAGCCGCAGCCGGACGGTGTCCGTGGGCGGCGGCGCGGGTGCGTCGCCGAACCCCACCTTGCCGAAGAGGCCGAGGTGGATGTGCACCCAGTCGCTCTCGCGGAACCCGAGGAAGAGATGCTTCCCGTGCGCCTCGGTACGGGTGAGGGGGGCGCCGTCGATCAGCGCGGCGGCGTCGGAGAACTTCCCCTGCGGGCTGGTGACCCGTACGGGCCCGGTGAACCGCCGGTAGTCCAGCGCGAGCCGGTGAATGGTGTGCCCCTCCGGCACTTCCGCACTTCCTTCCCACCCGTCCACCCGACTCGGTCAGTGGAGAGGTGAACGTCGAGGGGACGGGGAGATCCCGAAGCAGTCGGGTGGGTGGGTGGGTCGGTGGCAGAGGCTACGGCTGGGGGTGGTGGGCCGGGATCGGGGGGAGGTCGCCCGTGGTCTCGTACGCCGACAGCATGTCGATGCGGCGGATGTGCCGCTCCCCCTCGGAGAACGGCGTGTTGAGGAACGTCTCGACGAACTTGGTCGCCTCGTCCTCCGTGTGCATCCGCGCGCCCACCGCGACGACGTTGGCGTCGTTGTGCTGCCGGCCGAGCGACGCCGTCTCCTCGCTCCAGGCCAGCGCCGCCCGCACGCCCTTCACCTTGTTCGCGGCGATCTGCTCACCGTTGCCGGAGCCGCCGATCACGATGCCGAGGGACTCGGGGTCCGCCGCCGTCCGCTCGGCCGCGCGGAGGCAGAAGGGCGGGTAGTCGTCCTGGGCGTCGTAGATGTGGGGGCCGCAGTCGACGGGGTCGTGACCCGCCGCCTTCAGCCACTCGACGAGGTGGTTCTTGAGTTCGAAGCCCGCATGGTCGGAGCCGAGATACACGCGCATGGGATGAGTGTGACACGGGTGTAACCACCCGGCAGGGCCGGGGCCATGTACCCGAAAGCGCCCCGGAAAATGTGAGTAACACTACAGAACCTCAGGAAAACCTCAAGTAACAATCTGGATTCAAAGGTTCAGGAATCAGTCCACCTCCGTTTCACTGGACCGACTCGTACGCCGCTCGTACGAGAGCCCGCTCACCCGGCGCAAAGGAATTCCCCCCATGACTGGTAACGGTCTCCACGCTGGACTCAAGAACCGACATCTGTCGATGATCGCGATCGGCGGCGTCATCGGCGCCGGTCTCTTCGTCGGCTCCAGTTCCGGTATCGCCACCGCAGGCCCCGGCATCCTGCTGTCGTACGCGCTCGTCGGCACGCTCGTGGTGCTGGTGATGCGGATGCTCGGCGAGATGTCCGCCGCGAACCCCACCTCCGGATCGTTCTCCGCGCACGCGGACCGCGCGCTCGGCCGCTGGGCCGGGTTCTCCATCGGCTGGCTGTACTGGTTCTTCTGGGTCGTGGTGCTGGCGGTCGAGGCCACCGCCGGCGCCAAGATCCTGGAGGGCTGGATCCCGGCCGTACCGCAGTGGGGCTGGGCGCTGATCGTGATGGTCGTGCTCACCGCCACCAACCTGGTCTCGGTCGGCTCGTACGGCGAGTTCGAGTTCTGGTTCGCCGGCATCAAGGTCGTCGCGATCGGCGCGTTCATCGTCGTCGGCCTGCTGGCCGTGCTCGGCGTCCTGCCCGGCGCGCACAGCGACAAGGCGGGCTTCTCCAACCTGACCGACCACGGCGGCTTCCTGCCGCACGGCCCCGGCGCCATCCTGACCGGCGTGCTCCTGGTCGTCTTCTCCTTCATGGGCAGCGAGATCGCCACCCTCGCGGCCGGCGAGTCGGAGAACCCGCAGCGCGCGGTCACCAAGTCCACCAACAGCATCATCTGGCGGATCGGCGTCTTCTACCTCGGCTCGATCCTGATCGTGGTCGCGCTGCTGCCGTGGAACGACCCGTCGATCAAGGAGAAGGGCTCGTACGTCGCCGCCCTCGACTCCCTCGGCATCGCGCACGCCGGCGAGATCATGAACTTCATCGTGCTGACGTCCGTGCTGTCCTGTCTCAACTCCGGCCTGTACACGGCCTCCCGGATGGCGTTCTCGCTCGGTCAGCGCGGAGACGCGCCGAAGGCGTTCGCGCGGACCACGTCCCGCGGTGTGCCGATGGCCGCGATCGTCGCCTCCGTCGTCTTCGGCTTCGTCGCCGTCTTCTTCAACTACCGGTTCCCGGACTCGGTCTTCCTCTTCCTGGTCAACTCCTCCGGCGCGGTCGCCCTGTTCGTCTGGCTGGTCATCTGCTTCTCGCAGCTGCGGATGCGGAAGATCATCCAGGCCGAGGCGCCGGAGAAGCTCGTCGTGAAGATGTGGCTGTACCCGTATCTGACCTGGGCGACGGCCGGTCTGATCGTGTTCGTGCTGGGCTACATGCTGACCGACACGGAGGGCGAGAGCAGCGGTCGTACGACGGTGCTGCTGTCGTTGCTGGTCGCGGCGGTCGTGGTCGCGGTCGCCGTGGTCAAGCAGAAGATGACGGGCGGCCGTGCCGCGGAGGCGACGGCGGCCGCCGAGTCCACCGAGTCCGCCGACAAGGTGTCCGTCGGCTGACGCTCACAGCAGGGTGAAGCCCTCCTTCACCTGTGCGTACGTCCGTACGGCCTGGGCTTCGACCGCCGGCTGGTACCAGGTGTTGATCTGGTACGACTTGCCGTCGGCGTCGAAGCCCAGCAGCCGTGCGTGCCAGGGGGTGCCCTTGAGGGTGAAGGTGTACTCCCAGACCACCGCCGGGTAGCCGCGGAAGGTCGTCTCGGCCAGCCGGATCTTGCGGTAGTCCTGGCCCTGGTGGGCGCTGCGTTCGGAGGCGGTCCAGCTCTCCATGAGGTCGCCGCGGGCCAGGGAGGACTTGGCGACGAGTTCCTGGCGGCCGTCGGGGGAGGTGTAGTGCACCTCGGCGCCCGTCTTCACGTCCCGCCGCCAGCCCTTGGGGGTGACCCAGGCGAAGCCGCCGGCCTCCTCGTGGGCGCCGGGCGGGAGGCTGCGGGGGCGGGTCGTTCCCTCTACGGTCGGCGCCGATGAAGTGGGCTTGGCCGAGGAGGAGGTGCCGGTCGCCGTCTTGTCGTCGCCGCCGCCTGTTGTGGTGGTGGTGAGAAGGACGGCTATGGCGGTGGCAACGGCTGCGGCTCCCAGTGCGGCGAGGAGGGTGGTGCGTCGGGGGGCTGTGCGGCGGTGGGTCGCTGCGGGTGTGTGGGGGCTGGTCGCGCCCTGCGGCGGAGCCGCTGATCGATGCAGCCCCGCGCCCCTGACGGGGCGCTGCGGTTCGGGGCGTTGCAATGTCGGGGCCGCCGAATTGCCCGACGGGGTTTCGGAACGGGCCTCCGAGCCTTCCGAAGCCGCCTCCGTCGAGGCGCTGACCGGCGGTGATATCTGCGTCCGCGGTGGCTGTGGGCGTTCGTCCTGCGGCGGTGGCAGGCGGAGCTTTGTCGGGTCGACGTACACCGGTGTCGGGCGTTCCGTCGGCCGGGGCGGCGGAGCCGGATGCGTCTCGGTCGGGGTGCGGGTCGGGTACGCCACCGGGCGCAGGGCCTGTTCGACCTCGGCCAGGTCCGGCCTGGTCGTCGGGTCCTTCTCCAGGAGCGCGGCCAGCAGTTCGCGCAACGGGCCCGCTGCGGCGGGGAGTTCGGGCTCCTCGTAGAGGACCGCGTGCAGGGTGGCGAGGGTGGTGTCGCGGGAGAAGGGGGAGCGGCCGGCCAGGGCCGCGCACAGGGTCGCGCCGAGCGACCAGACGTCGGAGGGCGGGCCCTGCGGGCGGCCGGAGATCCGTTCGGGGGCCATGTAGTCGGGGGAGCCGACCAGCATGCCGACCATGGTGAGCGCCTTGGCGTCCTGGATGGCCGCGATGCCGAAGTCGGTGAGGACGACCCGGCCGGCGGTGCTCTCGACGAGGACGTTCCCGGGTTTGATGTCGCGGTGCAGCACTCCCCCGGCGTGCACCTGACGCAGTGCCGCGACCAGGCCGAGGCCGATCCGGGCCGCCGCGCGGGGACTCAGCGCCCCCTCCTCGGCCATGATCCACTCCAGGGAGCGGCCGTGCACCAGCTCCATGACGATCCACAGGCGTTCGCCCTCGTCGACGACGTCGTAGACCCGTACGACGTTGGGGTGGTCGATGCGGGCGGTGGCCCTGGCCTCGCGCAGGGTGCGCTCGCGGCGGGTGCGGGTGTCCTCGGCGTCGAGGCCGTCGATCCGCATCTCCTTGACGGCGACCTGCCGGTCGAGCGTCTCGTCGGCGGCCCGCCACACCCGCCCCATTCCTCCCTGCCCGATACTCTCGGCCAGCCGGTAGCGGCCGTTCACCAGCAGCCCCGGGACACCACCCGGCCCCGCGCTCCCCGCGTTCCCTGGACCAACGGAATTCCCCGGCCCCTCCGAATTCCCTGAACTCCCTGAACTCCCTGAACTCCCTGAATTCTCCGGCAATTCGCTGCACCCCCTCAACGACCGCCCCTGCTGACACACAATGGTCACACTTACGGCCGTACCAGCATAGTGCGGAGAAATCTTGTGGTACCTCTTCAAGTGGCCGCGAATTCAGGCGCGGTCCAGGGGGTTGCAAGGGGGACGAACATGAGTTCTCGTCGTATGGCCCGGCGGCTGGCCGTGGTCACGGGATCGCTGGTCACGGCATCTTTCTCGGCCGTGATGATCCTGCCGTTCACGGCTGCCGCCGATGACCAGGGACCGGGAAGCAGCAAGGGGGGAAAGGCGGTTGACCAGGCACCCGAGGGTGTGAAGCTGACGACCACGCTGCCCGAGAAGATCTCCGTCGACAAC
Organism: Streptomyces sp. NPDC048288; assembly: GCF_043201555.1. NCBI lineage: Bacteria > Bacillati > Actinomycetota > Actinomycetes > Kitasatosporales > Streptomycetaceae > Streptomyces > Streptomyces sp. NPDC048288. The sequence continues at coordinate 132,202 of NZ_JBICZD010000001.1, read as the reverse complement.
AGTTCGCAGAAAACGTCGATTACCGCGACCGTGAAGAACGAGGGAACCAAGGAGAGCGGCGACATCAGGCTTTTGGTGGTCGGTTTCGACGGCCTGAAGGTGAACGGCGTCAAGGGGTGCGACGCGATCGCCGAGAAGGATCTGCCGGCCGGTTCGAACAGCGGTTTCAGTTGCCCGGTCGGCGCGCTCGGCGCGGGCAGGTCGACGTCGTACGCGGTCGACGCCACGTTCGATCTGGGCAAGGCCGGGAAGATCTGCCTGCCCGTGCAGAGTGCGGACGGGAAGAAGACGTTCTGGCAGCAGGGCCCGGTGCCGTTCGGTACGACGAACCCGTCGCCGAACGCCCCGGCCACCCCGCTGCTGCTGGGCACCGACAACAAGCCGGTGGGGCCGGGCGGCGACCAGCTGCCGAAGACCGGCGCGGGACGTGACGTGCTGCCGCTCGGCGCGGCCGGGGCGGCGCTGATCGCGGCGGGGGCGGCGGGGGTGTGGTGGTCGCAGCGGCGGCCGCGGCAGCCGTCGTAACCGGACGAGAACAGCACAGGGGCCCGGGGTGCTTGCCGCACCCCGGGCCCCTGTCGTCTGTCGTCCGCCGTCGGGTCAGCGCTTGCCGACGAGCTTCCAGGCCGCGGGCATCGCGCCCATCGCCAGGAGCGCCTTGACGGCGTCACCGATCAGGAACGGGGTGAGGCCGGCCGCGATCGCCGCGGACGCGGACATGTCGGCGGCGAAGGCCAGGTAGGGCACGCCGATCGCGTAGATGACCGCCTCGCCGAGCACCATGGTGCCCGCCATGCGCAGTACGTCGCGGTCGGCGCCGCGCCGGGCCAGGGCGCCGACGGCGGCGGAGGCCAGCATCATGCCGAGGATGTAGCCGAAGGAGACGGAGAGGCCGGAGGTGCCGCTCGCGAACCACGGCACGCCCATGAGGCCGGCCAGCGCGTACAGGGCGAGGGAGGCGACGCCGCGGCGGGCGCCCAGGCTGGTGCCGACGAGCAGGGCCGCGAAGGTCTGGCCGGTCACCGGCACCGGGGAGCCGGGCACGGGGACCGCGATCTGGGCGGCGAGGCCGGTGAGCGCGGCGCCGCCGAGCACGAGGGCGGCATCGCGCACCCGGGACGCGGGCAGGAGGTCGGCGAGGACGGTGCCGGTGCGGCTGGAGGCGGTCGCGGTGGCGGTGCTCATGGGGACTCCGCGGGGTGAGGGTGGGGCGGGCAGGCTGGGAACACCGTGACGCTATCCCGGCCGGTCTGAGCCGGACACGTCAGCGGTCGACAAAGGGCGGAAGCGACGGTTGGTGGGCTCCCCACAAAGGATGTGGGTTACACCCGGTACGGCGTGACGCCGATCACTGAGGCAGAGATGTTTCACTCACGTCAACGGCGTTGAACAGGCCTGTGGAGTTCCGCCAATCGAATCCCAGCGCTCTGGTGGGATTCAAGGTTTCTGGCCTACGCTTCCGGACATGGTCGCCCAGTCCCGGAACTTCACGTCGCGTCGCTATGTCGACCTGCGACGGCAAGGGGCTGCCGTCTGTCGCCGGCCGCTCTGAGGCCGTACGGCGGGTGACCGGTCCGGCGCGCCTCGACTCCCGAGACGAGACGTGTCGGCCCCGTTCCCGAGGACGGTTTCCCATGCCCCGTACCGCGGCACCCCCGCATCCCCTCTCTCCCCCCGGCGACCGGCGGCGGACCAGCGCCAGTGTGGTGCTGCGCTCGGTGCTGGAGCACGGGCCGGTGGCCCGCTCCACCATCGCCCGGCTGACCGGGCTCTCGCCGGCCTCCGTCACCGACTACTGCGCCCGGTTCACCGAACTCGGCCTGATCCGGGAGGCCGAGGCGCCGCGCCGGGTGAACGGCGTGGGCCGGCCGCATGTGCCCGTCGACCTGGACGACTCGCGGTTCGTGGTGGGCGGGGTGCACGTGGCCGTGCCGTACACCACGGTCGCGCTGCTCGACCTGCGCGGACGGGTCGTCGTCCGCAGGGAGTTGAAGCACGGCGACACCGGTCCCCGCGCGGTGCTGGAGCGGGCCGCCGCCGGGCTGGCCGCACTGCTCGCCGAGGTGCCGGGCAGTCGGCCGCTCGGGGTCGGGGTGGCCGTCGGCGGCTGGGTGGACCGGGACTCCGGGACCGTCGTCGAGCATCCGCTGCTGGGCTGGCGCGAGGTGCCGGTGCGGGAGCTGCTCGGCGCGCGCACCGGGCTGCCGGTCCATGTGGACGGGCACGCGCGGGCGTTGGTCAACGGGGAGCGGCTGTTCGGGCGGGCCCGGGGCAGCCGGAGCGTGCTGCACCTGTTCGTCGGGAACGTGGTCGACGCGGCCTTCGCCACCGGCGGCGAGGTGCACCACGGCCCGCGCTCCCAGGCCGGCACGATCGCCCATCTCCCGGTGCCGGGCGGCACCGAGCCGTGCGGCTGCGGACGCACCGGCTGCCTCCAGGTGGAGCTGAGCGAGCGGACGCTGGTGCGGCGGGCCCGGGCGGCCGGGGTCGTCGACGGCGGCGGCAACCCGATGCACGTCCTCGCGGCGGCGCGGGCCGGTGCCCCGGCGGCCGCGGCGCTGCTGGTGGAGCGGGCGCGGCTGACCGGACGGGCGGCGGCGCTGCTGCTCGACGTCCTCAACCCGGAGAGCGTGGTCGTCACTGAGGTGGGGGTGCTGTACCGGGAGGACTGTCTCGCCGCGCTGCGGGAGGCGGTCGGAGCGGAGCGCGCCGCCCTGGTCGCGCCGACCAGTTTCGGCGACTCGGTGCTGGCGGTGGCGGGCGGTTCGGTGGTCCTGGACGTGCTGTACCGGGATCCGCTGAGCGCGTCACCACGGCTTATTTAATTCAGAAACTCGGAATATTGACAGCCGTCGCACACGGCAAGGAACATCCTGCTCATGACCTGTCGCACCCTCTGTTGCTGACGTCTTGACGCGCCGCGAGCGCGCATTTCTCTCCGCTCTCCGCTCTCCGCTCTCTCTGCGTGAGATCTCTCTTTCCGGCCCTCTGCCGCCGGGAATTCGCCCTGCCTTTCTGCTGCTTTTCCCCTCGGAGCCCTCCCATGTCCTCTGCGTCCTCCCCCGGCCTCGACCGCCGGCTCTTCCTCACCTCGCTGCTCGGCGCCTCGGCGGCCGTGGCCGGGCTCGCCGGCTGCGCCGGTGGCAGTGCCGCCGCCGACACCGCGGCCGCCTCCACGGCTCCGCCGGCCGCGAAGGTCCCGGCCGGGACCAGCCTGAAGATCGCCTCCTATCTGGGCACCCAGCAGTTGCAGTTCCGGCTGGCGAAACTGCCCGCGCTGCCGTTCACGGTGTCGAGCTGGGTGAACATCGGGGCCGGTCCCGATGTCATCAACGCGTTCCGCGCCAAGTCCCTGGACCTCGCGAACAACGCGGGTATTCCGCCGATCCAGGCGCAGTTCCAGGGTTTCGCGGCGAAGATCGTGGCGATCAGCATCACCCGCAAGCCGAACTACCTGTTCGCCACCAAGCCCGGCAGCGACATCCGCACGGCCGCCGATTTCAAGGGAAAGAAGCTCGCCTTCTCGCAGGGGCAGGCCCAGGGGGTCGTCCTGCTGCGGGCGCTCAAGGAGGCCGGGCTCGCCTACGACGACGTGCAGCTGGTCCCGCTGACCAGCAACCAGTTCCTCACCGCCCTGCAGTCCGGGCAGGTGGACGTGGCCCCGCTGGCCAACACCCAGGCGCCGGCCTACCTCCAGCAGTACGGCTCCAAGGGCGCCCACACCATCGCCACCGACGTCGTCGACCTGCTCAACCTGCTCTGGGCGCCGCAGGCGGTGCTGAACGACAAGGCCAAGGCCGCCGCGATCGCCGCGTACATCCCGGAGTGGGCCAAGGGTCTGGTCTGGCAGTGGGAGAACCCGGACACCTGGAACGAGGAGTTCTACGTCAAGACGCAGAACCTGACCCTCGCCCAGGCCCAGGGCATCACCAGGCTCGCCAACAAGCCGCTGTTCCCGCCCAGTTGGGACGAGGCGGTCAAGTGGGAGCAGGAGACCGCCGATCTGCTGGCGGAGGGCGGCTTCGTGAAGAAGACCGACGTCACCGGGCTCTTCGACCACCGCTTCGAGTCCCTCGCCGCCAAGGCCGTACCGGCGGAGTACCGGAAATGACCGCCGTGACCACCGGCACCGTGCCGGTCCCCGTCGCGGAGGAGAAGGCGCACCGGGTCCGGCCGCGCCGCCGGCTCTCCCCCGGCCGCCGGCTGCCCGCCGCCCGGCTCGCCGGTCCGCTCGTCGTCCTCGCCGCCTGGGCCGTCGCCTCCGCCGCCGGACAGCTCGACCCCGGCGCGATCCCGGCGCCCTGGACCGTCCTGGACACCGCTGTCCACCTGTGGACCGCCGGGACGCTGCGCACCGACATCCTGACCTCCGTGGAGCGGGCCGGGTACGGCTTCGCGATCGGCCTGACCGCCGGGGTGCTGCTGGCCCTGGCCTCCGGGCTCACCCGCACCGGCGAGGCGCTGATCGACGGGACCGTGCAGATCAACCGGGCCATCCCCACCCTCGGCCTGATCCCGCTGTTCATCCTCTGGCTGGGCATCGGCGAGACCTTCAAGATCGCCATCATCGCGATCGTCGTCTACATCCCGGTCTACCTGAACACCCATGCCGCGCTGTCCGCGATCGACAGCCGGTACGTCGAACTCGCCGAGGTGCTGAACCTGTCGAGGCTCCGGTTCGTCCGGGAGGTCGTGATCCCCGGCGCGCTGCCCGGATTCTTCGTGGGACTCCGGCTCGGTGTCACCGGATCCTGGCTCGGCCTGGTCGTCCTGGAGCAGATCAACGCCACCAGCGGCCTCGGCTACATGATGTTCCAGGCCCAGAACTACGGGCGCAGCGACATCATCCTCGTCGGTCTGCTGATCTACGGCGTCTTCGGCCTCGTCTCCGACACCGTGGTCCGACTCGTCGAACGGAGGGTGCTGTCGTGGCGCCGCACACTGAGCAGCTGACCCGCCCCGCCGTCCGGCTCCGGGGACTGACCCGGTCGTTCGGGGAGCGCAGGGTCCTCGACTCCGTCGATCTCGACCTGCCCGCCGGGCAGTTCACCGCCCTGCTCGGGCACAGCGGCTCCGGCAAGTCCACCCTGCTGCGGGCGGTCGCCGGACTCGACCACGGGGTGGCCGGCAGCGGTGAACTCAGCGCCCCCGAGCGGGTGTCGGTGGTCTTCCAGGACTCCCGGCTGCTGCCCTGGCGCCGGGTCCTCGACAACGTGGTGCTGGGGCTGGACGGCCGGGACGCCCACGACCTGGGGCGGGCCGCCCTCGAAGAGGTCGGCCTCGGCGGCCGGGAGCGGGCCTGGCCGGGCGAGCTGTCCGGCGGCGAGGCACAGCGCGCCGCGCTCGCCCGCTCCCTGGTCCGCGAGCCCGAACTGCTCCTCGCCGACGAGCCGTTCGGCGCGCTGGACGCCCTCACCCGGATCAAGATGCACCACCTGCTGCGCGAGCTGTGGAAACGGCACCGCCCGTCCGTCCTTCTCGTCACCCACGACGTCGACGAGGCGATCGTCCTCGCCGACCGCGTCCTGGTCCTGGAGAAGGGCCGGGTCGGCGTCGACCTGACCATCGACCACACCCGCCCACGGGACGAGTACCGCACCCGGCTGCTCGCCGCCCTCGGTGTCACGGAGGACGCCGCATGACCCGCCGGCTCCAGCTCAACGCCTTCCTCATGAACACCGGTCACCACGAGGCCTCCTGGCGCCTCCCGGAGAGCGACCCGTACGCGCACGTCGATCTCGCGCACTACGTACGGCTGGCCAAGACCGCCGAACGGGGGACCTTCGACTCGCTCTTCCTCGCCGACGGCCCGCATCTGTGGGGCAGTGTCGCGCAGCGGCCCGCCGGGGCCCTGGAACCGCTCACCCTGCTCACCGCGCTGGCAACGGCCACCGAGCACATCGGGCTGATCGCCACCGCCTCCACCTCCTACAACTCCCCCTACAACCTGGCCCGCAAGTTCGCCTCGCTCGACATCATCAGCGGCGGCCGGGCGGGCTGGAACATCGTCACCACGGCGGGCGCGGAGGCGGCCCGCAACTTCGGGATCGAGGAGGAGCCCGCGCACGCCGAGCGGTACGCGCGGGCCGCCGAGTTCCTCGACGTGGCCCTGAAACTCTGGGACAGCTGGGAGGACGACGCGATCCTCGCCGACAAGGCGTCCGGGGTCTGGGGCGACGACGCGAAGATCCACCCGCCCCGGCACCAGGGGTCGTACTTCAGCGTCGAGGGCGCCCTCAACGTGCCCCGCTCCCCGCAGGGTTACCCGCTGCTGGTGCAGGCCGGGTCCAGCGAGGACGGCAAGGCGTTCGCCGCCCGGTACGCGGAGGCGGTGTTCACCGCGCAGCAGACCATCGAGGAGGCGCGGGACTTCTACGCCGACCTGAAGTCCCGTACGGCCGCGGCCGGCCGCGACCCCGGCCACATCAAGGTGCTGCCCGGCATCGTCCCCGTCATCGGCTCGACGGAGGCCGAGGCGCGGGCGCACGAGCGGCTCCTGGAGGACCACATCGTGCACCGGCACGGGGTCGCCAACCTGGAACGGCTCCTCCATCTCCCGGCCGGAACACTGGAGTTGGACAGCCCGCTCCCCGCCGAGCTGCCGTCCGAGGACGCCATCGAGGGTGCGAAGAGCCGCTACTCGCTGGTCGTCGGGCTCGCCCGCCGCGAGCGGCTGACCGTGCGGCGGCTGATCGGGCGGCTCGGCGGCGGCCGTGGCCATCTGACCTTCGCCGGAACGCCGGAGCAGGTCGCCGACGCGATCGAGACCTGGTTCACCCGGGGCGCCGCCGACGGCTTCAACATCATGCCGCCCGTGCTGCCGTCCGGTCTGGAGACCTTCGTCGACCACGTCGTCCCGATCCTGCGCGCCCGCGGCCTGCTGCGTACGGAATACGGCCCGCGCCGCACCCTGCGGGAGCGCTACGGCCTCCCGCGCCCCGCCAACCAGTACACCGCCAGCCCTGTGTTCGCCTGAAAGGAACCGCCATGTCCCTCCAGATCAGCAAGATCACCGCGAACATCGGCGCCCGCGTCCTGGGCGTCGACATCTCCCGCCCCCTCGACCCGGAGACGGCCGTCGCCGTCCGCGAGGCCCTCAACACGCACAAGGCGCTCGTCTTCGACGACGTGAACCTCGACGACGACAGCCACCAGGCGTTCGTCCGCACCTTCGGCGAGGTCACCACCGCCCACCCGACGGTCTCCTCCATCGACGGCGTGCCGAACGTCCTCCCGGTGGACAGCGAGCGCGGCCGGGCCGCCAACCACTGGCACACGGACGTGACCTTCGTCCTCAACCCGCCGCAGGCCACCACCCTGCGCTCGATCACGGTCCCGCCGTACGGCGGCGAGACCCTGATCGCCAGCTCGGCCGCCGCCTACCGCCAACTCCCCGAGCCGCTGCGGGCCCTGGCCGACACCCTGTGGGCGGAGCACACCAACGACTACGACTACGCCGTCCCCGACGAGGAGATCGACGAGCGGCAGGCCGCCCAGCGCGCCCAGTTCACGTCGATCAAGTACCGCACGGTCCACCCGGTGGTCCGCGTCCACCCGCTGACCGGTGAACGCGGCCTGTACATCGGCGGGTTCGCGCAGCGCGTCGTCGGCCTGTCGCCGTCCGAGTCGCGCCGGATCCTGGACCTGCTGCAGGCGTACGTCACCCGTCCGGAGAACATCCTGCGCCACCGCTGGTCGGAGAACCAGCTGGTGGTCTTCGACAACCGGATCACCCAGCACTACGCCATCGACAACTACGACGGCCGGCCGCGCCGCCTGCACCGGGTGACCCTCGCCGGCGACGTCCCGGTCGGCATCGAGGGCAAGGAGAGCTACTCGATCGAGGGCGACGCCTCGCACTACACTCCCGTGGCCGCGTGACCACACCCGGTCAGGGGCCCGTCCGGATGATGGACGGCCACCTCCGCTGAGCGGTGCGGCCGCCCAGACTGTGGGCGTTTTTGCCCATCTCACCCATTGGACGAGCCGCGCCCATGCCGCACCGCAGCACCCCGGTCGAGACACCGCCGTCGCACGAGGACGGCGGTGTCCCGCCGTCCCCGGGCCTCTCCCCCGGTCTCAAGCAGCGCCATCTGTCGATGATCGCCCTGGGCGGGGTGATCGGCGCGGGGCTCTTCGTCGGCTCCGGCGCCGGGATCGCCGCCGCCGGCCCGTCCGTCGTCCTCGCCTACACCCTCTCCGGCCTGCTCGTGATGCTGGTGATGCGGATGCTGGGCGAGATGTCGGCCGCGTACCCGTCGTCGGGCTCCTTCTCCGCGCACGCCGAGCGGGCGATCGGGCCGTGGGCGGGCTTCACGGCGGGCTGGGCGTTCTGGGTGCTGCTCTGCACGGCCGTGGGCCTGGAGGGGATCGGCGCCGCGAAGATCGTGACGGGCTGGCTGCCCGGCACCCCGGAGTGGGCCTGGGTCGCCCTGTTCATGGCCGTCTTCTGCGCGACGAACCTGGCCGCGGTGCGCAACTTCGGCGAGTTCGAGTTCTGGTTCGCGGCCCTGAAGGTCGGCGCGATCAGCCTCTTCCTGGTCCTCGGCGTCCTGGCGATCGCCGGCGTCCTCCCCGGCACGGACTCCCCGGGCACCGCCCACCTCACCGACCTCCTCCCGCACGGCGGGGAGGGCCTGGTCATCGGCTTCCTCGCCTCGATCTTCGCGTACGGCGGCCTGGAGACGGTCACCATCGCGGCGGCCGAGTCCGAGGACCCGGTCCGGGGCGTGGCGAGCGCGGTCCGCACCGCCATGTGGCGCATCGCGCTCTTCTACATCGGCTCCATGGCGGTCATCGTCACCCTGGTCCCCTGGGACTCCCCGGAACTCGTTGCGAAGGGCCCGTACGTCGCCGCCCTCGACCACCTGGGCATCCCCGGCGCCGGGCAGCTCATGAACGTGGTCGTCCTCGTCGCCCTGCTCTCCGCGATGAACGCCAACATCTACGGCTCCTCGCGCATCGCCCACTCCCTGGTGACGCGCGGCCAGGGCCCCCGGGCGCTGGCCAGGATCTCCGGCGGCGTCCCGCGCCGCGCGGTCCTCACCTCCTGCGTCTTCGGGTTCCTCTGCGTCCTGCTCAGCTACTGGCGTCCCGACGACGTCTTCCCCTGGCTCCTCAACATGATCGGCGCGGTGATCCTCGTCGTCTGGATCCTCATCGCCGTCTCCCAGCTCCTCCTGCGCCGCCGCGTGGAAGCCGAGGCCCCGGAAAAACTCGCCGTCCGCATGTGGGCGTTCCCCTACCTGACCTGGCTGGCCCTGGCCGGCATGGCCACCATCTTCGCCCTGATGGCCCGCGAACCGGACACCCGCACCCAGCTCTACTACACCGGCGGCATGACAGCCGCCCTGGCAGCACTGGGCTACGCCCGCCAGCGCGGACGCGCCGCCGGGGAGTGATCAGGCTCCGGCTTCGGCCTCCCAGGCGGTGAGCCGGTCGCGGTCGTAGGCGACGAAGGGGTGGTCGGGGCCGAGTGCCTGTTCCCGGAGTTCGGCGACCCGACGCAGCATCGTGAGGGCTTCCCGGTGTCTGCCCAGACCGCGGGCGACCACGGCGTTCAGGGAGAGGGCGGAGACAGCCACCGGGTGACCGGCCCCCTGGAGGCGCGTCCGGTCCGCCAGCACGCGGTGGGCGATGGGCTCAGCCTCTTCGTACCGCTCGAAGGCCACCAGGCCGACACCGTAGGAGTGGTAGGCCCCGACCGTCGTGAGGTCGTCAGGCGACAGCACTCGCTCACAGGTTTCGGTGAGGGCGCCGACCTCGGCCCTGAACTCGCTCTCCTTGCCGAGCTGGGGGAGAATCTCCGCGAGGTAGACCCAGGTGAAGAGGGTTTCCGGGGCGTGCTCCCCGAGCACCCGCCGCTGACCTTCGAGTGCCCTGCGGAGCAGGCGTTCCGCCTCCTCGTCGTTGTCCTGGAGGTCGAGCGGCTGGTGCAGGCCGACACAACTGCGCAGGGTGTCCGGATGGTCCGGACCGAGCACGAGTTCGCGGCGCGCGAGGACCCGGCGGTGCAGTTCCTCGGACTCGGGGTAATGGCCCATCCGGAACAGGGCTCTGGCCTCCACTTCACGCGCCTCCAGGGCAACCGGGTGCCGCACACCGAGCAACGCCTCTCCCCGGTCGGCGACTTCCGGAGCGAGTCCGAGAGCACTTGGGAAGTCTCCCGAGTCGAACACCCGCCGGGCAACGCGCACCGCCAGCGTGACGGTCCGCTCCCCGGGCGCCGTCCTCAGCAGCGCCGAGGCATGCGGCGCCAGCAGCCCGAGCCGGTCTCGGACCTCGGGCGATGCGGTGCCCGACTCGGGCAGGGCCGCTTCCAGCAACCTCGCCGCCGTCTCGACCAGCGCCGGCCGTCGTTCCTCCGGCATGCCTGCCGCGACACTGTCGAGGAGCACGCCGTGTGCACGGACGCAGCGCACCCCGTCGGACACAAGGACCAGCTCGGCCAGCGAGTGGTCGAGCAGTGCCCGCAGGGCGGGTTCCACTCGCGCCGGTTCGACTTCCTCAAGGGCCGTCGCCCCCTGCGCCAACGGGGCCAGCGCGTCCAGCGGCACGGGATCCGCCGCCCAGCAGGACAGCAGCCGCAGCAACGTCGTCGCCTCCGGCAGTCCCTGCTCGGTCAGGGTGTTCAGCGACAACTGCCAGGTGCGGCCGACCAAATGGCGGGACTGGCTGCTGCCGTGACCGGTCGCGCCCCGGTCCACGATGGCGGTCGACTCCTCGGCGAGCTTGCGGTCGTACTCGTCCATGGACCACGACTCCAGTAGCTGGTGGGCGAGATGGGAACCAGCCAGGGTGAGCGCGAGAGGAAGCCGGCCCAGGCGTTCGGCCACTCTCCCCGCAGACTCCAGGTCGCCCGCGTCGGGTGCCAGGTCGCACAGCACCTGGGCCGCGTGATCGAGCGGAAGGACGTCCAGGGCGTGCCGGGTGACACCGGGCCCGCGCCACAGCGGCGATCCGGCATGGCGGGTGGTGACCAGGATCATTCCCCCGGGGCTGGTCCGTAGCCAGGCGCCGTCCTCCAGGATGCCCGGGTCGTCGGCGTTGTCGAGAACCAGCAGCCAGGGATCCGCCGCTTGGTCGAGGTAGTGCCAGACCACGTCGGCCGCGGCCCGCTGTCCTGCGGCAGCCGCGGCGAGTTCACCCGCCGTCGCCCCCTGGTCGCCCGCGACCGCGAGCATCCCGGCCCGCAGGGACATGCGCTCCGAGGCGTTCACCCAGAAGCCTGTCCTACCGTGAGCGCGGACGGCCCCGGTGAAGAACCAGTACGCCAGCGCCGTCTTCCCGCAACCGCCCATACCGTGTACGACGTGGGCGTCGCCGCCGGTCCCGGTGAGGGCGGCCGTCAGCACGCCGAGGAGTTCCTCGCGGTCGCGCAGAATGCCCGGCGGACGGCCGACCAGCGGCACCCGTACGGAGTCGGGCCCGGCCGGGCTCACTGGCCAGGACGGCGACGCGGTGCCGAAGAGCGGGGCAGCACCAGCGTCGTAATGGTGATGGTGTTCCTCGATGTGCTGGTCGCCGGTCGTCTGGAAGATCCGGCCCTGCCCCGAGGCGCGGGCGCCCAGTTCGCTCATCGTTCGGTGATGTGCTGGTCGCGGCCGGCCTGGTAGACGCGACCACTGCCGGAGACCTCGGCGCGCAACCGGACGTCCACCTTGGTCTGCTGTTGTGGGAAACGGTGGTCCAGCTCACCAAGGATGCGACGCAGTTCGTCGGCGACCTCCGGCTGGGTGAGCAGCAGCCGGCGGACCCGTGCCTGCCACTCGGCGGTCAGTGCGGCCTCGGCCTCGGTGTCGCCCGCGGCGCGGGCCAGGAGCAGGTCCTCTCGGGTGGCCTCCAGTTCGCCGCCCACCGCCTCCGCCCGGGCAGGCTGGAAGCGCTGCCAGAGGGCGACCACACCATCCCGCGCCGACTCCCAGGCCTGGGTGGCCAGCAGAGTCACCACCGTCGTACCCGCCGTCCGAGCGAGGTCGGCGATCTCCGGCCCCATGGCGCCCCCTCTCCACGACTCTCGATAGTAGATCCCGCCCCTGCCGGGCGCATTCCCCACGCGCGCCGCCCCCCACACCGAGGCTCTTGTTGCTAATGTGTAGTTGCAAGCTCTTTGCAATAAGAGGTTCGGAGGGGATCCACGCCCATGCCCGTCTACACGCTTCCTGAACTGCCCTACGACTACTCCGCGCTCGCGCCCGTGATCAGTCCCGAGATCATCGAGCTGCACCACGACAAGCACCACGCGGCCTATGTGAAGGGTGCCAACGACACGCTGGAGCAGCTGGCGGAGGCGCGGGACAAGGAGAGCTGGGGCTCGGTGAACGGGCTGGAGAAGAGCCTGGCCTTTCATCTGTCGGGCCACATCCTGCACAGCATCTACTGGCGGAACATGACGGGCGACGGGGGCGGCGAGCCGCTCGCGGCGGACGGGGTGGGCGAGCTGGCGGACGCGATCGCGGAGTCGTTCGGCTCCTTCGCCGGGTTCAAGGCGCAGCTGTCCAAGGCGGCGGCCACCACCCAGGGCTCCGGCTGGGGCGTCCTCGCGTACGAGCCGCTGAGCGGGCGGCTGATCGTCGAGCAGGTCTACGACCACCAGGGCAACGTGGGCCAGGGGTCGACGCCGGTCCTGGTCTTCGACGCGTGGGAGCACGCGTTCTATCTCCAGTACCGCAACCAGAAGGTCGACTTCATCGAGGCCATGTGGGCGGTCGTCGACTGGCAGGACGTGGCCCGCCGCTACGAGGCGGCGCGGTCGCGCGCGGATGTGCTGCTGCTGGCTCCCTGAGCCGCCGACGCGTCCTGCCTCGTGATCGTCTTCTCACCGTTCACCGGGGCGGGCGGAAAGAGGGGGAGCCCCCGCGAGGACGTGACTCGCGGGGGCTTCCCGGTGACCGGCCTGTGGCCCGGGGCCTACGGCTTGCGGGCCAGGCCGCCGTGCTGGCCGATGGGCCGCGGGTCCGGGTCCGTGCCCGGCTCGGGGCGCCACAGGGGGACCGAGACCACTCCGGGGCCGACCAGTTCCAGGCCCTCGAAGTAGCCCTCGATCTGGTCGACGGGACGCAGGAAGTAGGGGACCGCGCCGGTCTCGTTGTAGGCGTCCTGCGCCTGCTCGTAGGCCGGGTCGGTGCCGCGGGAGCCGTCGTTGACGGAGAGGTAGCTGCCGGCGGGCAGGCCGGACAGCAGGGCGTCGACCAGGTCACGGGCACGGTCGTGGCCGTCGACATGGCCGAGGATGCCGCTGAGGATCAGCGCGGTGGGCCGGGTGAGGTCGAGGGTCCTGGCCGCGGCCTCCAGGATGCGCTCCGGCGCGTACAGGTCGAGGTCCTCGTAGGCGGTGACGCCCTCCTCGGTGGAGGTCAGCAGGGCGCGGGCGTGGGCGAGGACGAGCGGGTCGTTGTCGACGTACACGATCCTCGACTCGGGAGCACTGCGCTGGGCGACCTCATGGGTGTTGTCGACGGTCGGCAGCCCCGTGCCGACGTCCAGGAACTGCCGTATCCCCGCCTCCGCCACCAGATGGCGGATGCTGCGGCCGAGGAAGGCCCGGCTGCTGCGGGCGATGGTCACGATCCCGGGGAAGACGGCGGCGTAGGCGTCGCCGGCCTCCTGGTCCACGAGGTAGTTGTCCTTGCCACCGAGCCAGTAGTTCCAGATGCGCGCCGAGTGCGGCACCGAGGTGTCGATCTCCGTCATGTGCCCATGGTGCTACGGCAGCTGGGGCCGCGTCCGGAATCCGCCCCGGCGGGACGGATTCCGGACTCACGCGAGGCAGGGCGGCGCACCTATGCTCCCGTTTCCGACCTTTTCGCCGGACCGCTCCGGGAGGCTGGTGTGTCCACCCTGCACTGTCCCAACTGCCCCCGAGGAAAGCTGCACCCCTTCCGCAGGGTCACCGAGGAGGAGGAGAAGTACATCGCGTCGGTCTTCGAGAAGAAGGGCGCGCACGGCTTCTGGCGGTGCGAGGGGAAGACCTCGCAGGGGCAGTGCCTCTGGGTCCAGCCCTACTTCAACCAGTCGGACGGCTTCTCCCTCCCCGCCTCCTTCAGCTGAGGTTGCTGAAGTCGGGGCCCTTGGTGCGGGTCCGCTTGATCTCGTAGAAACCGGGGACGGAGGCGACCGCGAGGGTGCCGTCCCACAGCCGGGCCGCCTCCTCGCCCTGCGGGGCGGGGGTGACGACCGGGCCGAAGAAGGCGATCTGCTCGCCGTCGGGGCCGGGGACCGCGATGACCGGGGTGCCGACGTCCTGGCCGACCTTGTCGATGCCCTCCTTGTGGGAGGCGCGCAGCTCGGCGTCGAACTCGAAGTCCTCCTGGTCGGCGTAGTCGATCAGGTCGGCGGGCAGGCCGACGTCCGCGAGGGCGCCCGCGACGGCCTCCACGGTCGGGCCCTCGCCGTTGTTGTGGATCCGGGTGCCGAGCGCGGTGTACAGCGGGCCGAGGATGTCGGAGCCGTGCTTCTGCCAGGCCGCGGTGACCACGCGGATCGGCTTCCACGCCTTGGTCTCCAGCAGCTCCCGGTACTCCTCGGGCAGCTCGTCCAGCTTCGGCTCGTTGAGCACGGCGAGGCTCATGATGTGCCAGCGCACCTCGATGTCGCGGACCTTCTCCACCTCCAGGACCCAGCGGGAGGTCATCCAGGCCCAGGGGCACAGCGGGTCGAACCAGAAGTCGACGGGGGTCTTGCCGGAGCCGGTCACGGTCTCGGACATGGTTCTCCTCGGAATACGGCCGTTTTCCAGCGGCAACACCGGCACCCGCCACCCCATTCCCGGCTGCCCGGCGTCAGGGGCGCATGGGAGGATCGGTGCTGTTCCGGCGTACCGACAACGATGCGTATCGACGACGAGGGAGTGCCAACCGTGCCCGGTGAGAATCTGTCCCGCGACGAGGCCCGGGAGCGGGCCGCCCTGCTGTCCGTCGACGGGTACGACGTGGCGCTGGACGTACGGTCCGCCGTCGGCGAGAGCCGGGGCGAGCCGCGCACCTTCCGTTCGGTCACCACGATCCGCTTCCGCTGCAACGAGCCGGGCGCGTCCAGCTTCGCCGACCTGATCGCACCGAGCGTGACCGCGGTGACACTGAACGGGAAGGATCTCGACCCGGGCGAGGTCTTCGACGGCACCCGGATCGCCCTGGAGGACCTGGCCGCGGAGAACGAGCTGGTGGTGGACGCGCAGTGCGCCTACTCCCGCACCGGCGAGGGCCTGCACCGCTTCGTCGACCCCGAGGACGGCGAGGTCTACCTCTACACGCAGTACGAGCCGGCCGACTCCCGCCGGGTCTTCGCCAACTTCGAGCAGCCGGACCTCAAGGCGCCGTTCCGCTTCGAGGTGCGGGCGCCCGAGGAGTGGACGGCGTGGAGCAACGGCGCCGGTGAACTCGCCGACGGCGTCTGGCGGTTCGCGGAGACCAAGCCCATCTCGACGTACATCACCTGCGTGGTGGCCGGTCCGTACCACTACGTGACGGACTCCTACAGCCGGGCCCTGCCGGACGGCTCGACGCTGGAGATCCCGCTCGGCGCGATGTGCCGCAAGGGCCTGGCCCCCTACTTCGACGCGGACGACGTCTTCCTGGTCACCAAGCAGGGCCTGGACTTCTTCCACGAGCACTTCGACTACCCGTACCCGTTCGGCAAGTACGACCAGGCGTTCGTGCCCGAGTACAACCTCGGCGCGATGGAGAACCCGGGTCTGGTGACCTTCCGCGAGGAGTACATCTTCCGCGGCCGGGTGACGCAGGCGTCGTACGAGGCCCGCGCCAACGTGATCCTGCACGAGATGGCGCACATGTGGTTCGGCGACCTGGTCACCATGGTGTGGTGGGACGACCTGTGGCTGAAGGAGTCCTTCGCGGACTTCATGGGCACCTTCGCGAACGTCGGCGCGACCCGCTTCGACGGCGCCTGGATCACCTTCGCCAACCGCCGCAAGGCCTGGGCCTACCGCGCCGACCAGCTGCCCTCCACACACCCGATCACCGCCGACATCCGCGACCTGCAGGACGCCAAGCTCAACTTCGACGGCATCACGTACGCGAAGGGCGCCAGCGTCCTGAAGCAACTCGTGGCGTACGTCGGCCAGGACGCGTTCCTGGAGGGTGCCCGCCGCTACTTCAAGCGCAACGCGTACGGCAACACCCGGCTCGGTGACCTGCTGTCGGTCCTTCAGGAGACCAGCGGCCGGGACATGAGCGCGTGGGCGCACCAGTGGCTGCAGACGGCGGGGGTGAACTCGCTGACCCCGCAGGTGCTGCTGGACGCGGAGGGCCGGGTACAGGAGCTGGCGGTGCTGCAGGAGGCCGCCGAGTCGCACCCGGAGCTGCGTCCGCACCGGGTCGCGATCGGCCTCTACCGCCGTACGGCCGAGGGCGCGCTGGAGCGGTACGCGCGCGTGGAGACGGACGTCGACGGCCCGCGCACGGTGATCGGGGAGCTGGCCGGCGCCGAGGCCCCGGAGCTGGTCCTGGTCAACGACGACGACCTCACGTACTGCAAGATCCGCTTCGACGACACGTCACTGGCGACCCTCCGGGACCACCTGGGTGCCCTGACCGACCCGCTGGCCCGCGCCCTGTGCTGGTCGGCGCTGTGGAACCTGACCCGGGACGCGCTGCTGCCGGCCCGGGACTTCGTCGACCTGGTGCTGCGGTTCGCGAGCCGCGAGTCGGACATCGGCGTGCTGCAGATGCTGCAGGCGTGGGCGGGCTCGGCGCTGACCCACTACGTGGCGCCGCAGTGGCGGGACACGGCCGGGCGGCTGCTCGCCGAGGGCGCCCTGCGCGAGCTGCGGCAGGCGGAGCCGGGCAGCGAGCACCAGCTGGCCTGGGCGCGGTTCTTCGCGTCGACGGCGACGGGCGAGGACGACTTCGGGCTGCTGCGGGAGCTGCTGGCCGGCACCGCGGCGATCGACGGCCTCGACGTCGACCAGGAGCTGCGCTGGGCGTTCCTCGAACCCCTCGCCGCGCACGGCGCGGCCGACGAGACCGACCTGGCGGCCGAACTGGCCCGGGACGACACGGCGTCCGGCAAGCGGCACCAGGTGCGCTGCCTGGCCGCCCGCCCGTCGGCGGCCGTGAAGGCGCAGGCGTGGGCGCAGGTCGTGGAGTCGCAGGCGCTGTCCAACGCGCTGGTGGAGGCGACCATCGCGGGCTTCGCCCAGCCGACGCAGCGGGAGCTGCTCGCGCCGTACGCGGAGAAGTACTTCGAGGTGATCGCGCGGATCTGGGCGGACCGCTCGATCCAGATCGGCATGGACGTGGTGCGCGGTCTGTACCCCTCGCTGCAGGACGGTCCGCGGACGCTGGAGGCGACGGACGCCTGGCTGTCGGCGCACGCCGACGCGCCGCCGGCGCTGCGCCGGCTGGTCCTGGAGGCCCGCGACGACCTGGCCCGCGCGCTGCGCGGACAGGAGTGCGACGCACAGGCGGCCACCGGCTGACCTTTGGCCATAGGTCGCCCGCCGGGTGACCGTTACGCAATTCATTCGATCACGCCCGTAACCCCTGGCCCCCACCCGTGCGGACCAGGGGTTTCCGGCCTCTCTTCGGCACCCGAACACCTGCCCTTTAGCCCCGGCTTGTCCGTATTCATCGACGAACGCGTAACACCGGTTAAGGACCCGGCCGGCCCCGGGAATCCCGAGGCCATGACCCACAACACCCCGCTCTCCCCCCGCCCCCTCCGTCATCTGCCGGAGGCCCGCCGCCGGGTGCTGACCACGGCCCAGCTCCGCTCCCACGGCGTCGCGGCCACCGAGATCGCCGAGCAGTGCCGCCCGGGCGGCGCCTGGCAGCAGCTGCTCCCGGGCGTGATCATGCTCCACCCGGGCCCGCCGACCAGCGAGGAACGCCTGCACGGGGCCCTGCTGTTCGCGGCCCGGGAGCCGGCCCCCGGCGTCCCCTCCCAGCCGAGCCCCGACTCCCCCCACCGCCCGGTCTACCCGGACGCGATGATCACGGGCCTGGCGGCCCTCACCCTGCACGGCTTCTCGTCCACGCCGCCGCTGCCCTCCCTGGACCACGTGGACGTGCTGGTGCCCCGGCTGCGCCGGCTGCGCTCCACCTCGTACGTCCGGGTGCTCCGCACGGCCGCGCTGCCGACCCCCGAGCCGGTGACGGGCCTCCCGGTGGCGCCGGTCCCGCGCGCCCTCGCGGACGCGGTGGCGGACCTGACGGACGCGGAGGAGGTACGCCGGCTGCTGACCGAGGCGGTACGCGGCCACCACTGCGAACCGGCGGCGGTGGTACGGGAGTTGAACCAGGCGAAGCTGCTGTCCCGGCCCCATGTGGTGGACGCGGTGGACTCGCTGGTCGCCGAGGGCCGGGCCATCGCGGAGGACCGCCTCTACCGCATGGTCCGCGAGTACGGCCTGCCCGACCCGGTCTGGAACGTGGACCTGCGGCTGCCGGGCGGCCCGCACCTGGGCGGCCTGGACGCCTACTGGCCGGAGCAGGCGGTCGCCGTCGAGCTGGACACCCGGGCGCCGCGCCACGACGAGGACGCGATGTGGTCCGAGTACGCCCGCAAGCGCGAGCACCTGGAGCGCCTCGGCATCACGGTCGTCCACCTCACCCCGAAGAAGCTCCGGGACGCGATGGAGCAGCAGGCGGCGGTGGTCCGTACGGCGCTGATGGCGGCCGGCGACCGCGATCCGGCCGCCCATGTCGTGGTGCTGCCCCGCTGACCAGGGCCGGGCACCAGAAGGGCCGGAAGGGGCCGTCGGTTCGGAGGGGAACCGACGGCCCCTTTCCCGTGCTCACACCCCGGTGCGGCCGTCCGCCAGCTCCCGCAGGATGTCGAGGTGGCCGTTGTGCCGGGCCGTCTCCTCGATCAGGTGGAGGAGGATCCAGCGCAGGTCGGGGCGGAGGCCGTCGCGGAGGGTGGTCGCGGCCTTCGCGTCGAGCGGGTGGGCGGCGGCCAGTTCCCGGTACCGGGCGCTCTGCTCCTCGTACTCCCCCAGCAGCCGCGCCAGCGGGAGGTCGACGGCGATCCGCATCTCGCGGTCGGGGTCCTCGTCGGTCCAGGGGCCCTGGTCCTCCTCGCCGAGGAAGACGACCTGGAACCAGTAGTACTCCACCCAGCGCAGGTGGTTGACCAGCCCGGAGAGGGTCATCAGCGGGGAGCCGGGCAGCGGGGCCCGGCGCGCGTCCTCGGCCGAGACCTCCTCGCACTTGGCCCTGGCGGTGGCCCGCGCGTAGTCGAGGAAGGTGGTCAGCTGGGTGCGCTCGTCCCAGGCGGGGGGTGTGTCGGTCCGTGTCTGTGTCATCGCGCGGAACGATCCGCGAGACCGCGCCCCACCGTCAAACCATTAAGCCCCGCGCCGGTCCGCGACTACTGTGTCGGCGATGAGCGACGACGCCTCCGTGATACTCCGCCCCGCCCGCGAGGACGACCTCCCCCTGCTGGAGCGGTTCCTCTACGACCCCGAAGCGACCGGCCCCTTCCAGTGGTTCGGCTGGCGGGACCTCGGCCGGTTCCGGCGCCGCTGGGCGGAGAACGGTCTGCTGGGCCCGGACGGCGGCCAGTTGATCGTCGACGCGGACGCCGGGTCCGACGGCCCGTACGGCTTCGTGGCCTGGCGCCGGCTGGACACGGGCCCCACGTCGTCCTGCTGGAGCATCGGCATCGCCCTGGCCCCGGAGGCCCGCGGCCGGGGCGTCGGCACCCGCGCCCAGATCCTGCTGGTCCGCTACCTGTTCGCGCACTCCCCCGCGCAACGCGTCCAGGCGGAGACCGAGTCGGAGAACTTCGGCGAGCAACGCGCCCTGGAGAAGGCCGGGTTCACCCGCGAGGGCGTGATGCGCGGTGCCGTGTTCCGGGACGGCCGGTGGCGGGACGGCGTCCTCTACGGCATCGTGCGCGAGGACCCGCTGCCCGACTGACCGTCCCCCCTCCCGGAATGAGGGGGGACGGTGCCGTGCGGGCGGTGCCGCCTGCTACTGGCCGCTGACGCCCGGACGGAGTTCGTCGCGCACGTCGCCGACGACCCGGTCCAGCAGGTCGGCGTAGGCGGCGATCATCCGGGTGCGGCTGAACCGCTCGCGGCTCGCCAGCAGCGCCGGTGCGAAGGCGTCCCGCTCGGCCACGGCGGCCGACCAGGCGAAGGCGATCGCGTCCGGGTCGAAGGGCGTCACCAGACCGTGCCCCTCGACGATCGACGCGCTGTCGCCGACGTCCGTGGTGACCGGGACGGCCCCGCACATCATGCCCTCGATGAGGCAGAGCGGGGCCGCCTCGCCGGAGGCTGAGGTGAGCGCGACGACGTCGGAGCCGGCGTACACGGACTCCATGTCGTGCCGGACGCCGAGCAGGTGGAGGCGGTCGCCGAGGGCGGCCCGGTCCGCGCCGAAGGCGACCTCGATGTCGGCCCAGAGGGCGGGGTTGTCCTCGGTCATGCCGGCCCCGCACATGACCACGTGCCCGCCGCCCTCGCGGGCCAGCCACGCCCGGGCCGCGCGCAGGAACAGCGGCACGTTCTTCATGCCGGCGTACCGGGCGGCGAAGACCACCACCGGCGCGGTGGCCGGGACGGAGAGGGACTCGCGGAACGCGAGCCGGACCGCCGCGTCCGGGCGGAAGCGGAGCAGGTCGACCCCGTTCGGGATCACGTGCAGCAGCTCACCGGGGATCCCGGCGGCCTCGTACGCGTCCCGGGTGGACTCGGCGCAGCACACGCAGGCCACGACGGTGCCGTCCGCGATGGCGGCCTTCAGCTCGTCCAGGGCCTGCCCCTGGTTCTCCGGGTCCGAGCGGTGCAGGCACACCACCACGGGCCGGCGCGGCAGGCCGCCCTGGTTGAGCAGGGCCAGCGGCTGTTCCTTCAGCGACAGGATGACGTCCGCGCCGGCCATCGCCCGAGCCGTATCGGCCAGCTCGGGTCCGCTGAAAACCGACGCCGCGACGGTGCCGTCCACCAGGCCCGCGCTGCGGCCGAGCGAGGTGACGTCGATGCCACCGGCCGTGAGCGCCCGGTAGCACGCGTCGTCCTCCATGCGCTGAGTGGTGGCTTCTCGGTGGACCTCACCGTGCAGACTCAGCACCCGATGCCACTGCTGTCCGCCCTCTACCAGGCCCAGCAGCACATCACTGTGCACGATCCGGGCTCCCCCGGAGAAAAAACCCTCGTAGACCGAGAGCACACGAAGTCCGAGCCGAGCGCCCACACGATCACCAGCCTTGCACCATATCGAGCCATCCCCGGGAACCTCGGGTTAGCCGATATGAGGCGGTACGGACGTTTCATCGGGATGAACGGCGCGTCTCGTGTCGGAGTCCGATTCATTTACACGGTGAGCGTCGGACGACCCACTGTCAACATCATCGGCACAGCGCCTCCGCCACCCTTCTGACCTGCGGTTTCACGGCCGTCTCCGAGGCGTCGGCGGACGCCGGACCGGCCGGGCCGAGGGCAAAAAAATCGGCAAGCGGAATCCTCGAACGTACGACGGTGTCAGCCGTTCCGGTGAGCGTTGAGCCGGGCGGCCCTGCGGGTCAGATGGTCGCGTTCGGCGAGGGTGGTCGCCTGGTGGGCCGCCTCGGCGTACAGCCGTGCCGCCGTCTCCGGGTCGCCGTCGCGTTCGTGCAGATAGGCCGCCACCGCGGTGTGACGGGGCAGCGCCGCGTCGAGTTCGGCGAGGGCGGCCAGACCGGCCCGGGGGCCGTCGGCCTCGCCGACGGCGACCGCGCGGTTGAGCCGGACGACGGGGCTGTCGGTCAGCTCGGCGAGTTCGTCGTACCACTCGACGATCTGCACCCAGTCGGTCTCCTCGACGGTGGGCGCGTCGGCGTGCAGGGCGGCGATGGCGGCCTGTGCCTGGAACTCGCCGAGGCGGTCGCGGGCCAGGGCCGTCTGCAGGATCCCGACGCCCTCGGCGATCAGGCGGGTGTCCCAGCGGCCGCGGTCCTGTTCGGCGAGCGGCACCAGGCTGCCGTCGGGCGCGGTACGGGCGGCGCGCCGGGCGTGGTGGAGCAGCATCAGGGCGAGCAGCCCGGCCGCCTCGGGGTGGTCGATCGAGGCCGCGAGCTGCCGGGTGAGCCGGATCGCCTCGGCGGCGAGGTCGACATCGCCGGAGTAGCCCTCGTTGAAGACCAGGTAGAGGACGCGCAGCACGGTGGCGACGTCCCCGGGCCGGTCGAACCGCACCCCGGAGACGGTGCGCTTGGCGCGGCTGATGCGCTGCGCCATGGTCGCCTCGGGCACCAGGTAGGCCCGGGCGATCTGCCGGGTGGTGAGGCCGCCGACGGCGCGCAGGGTGAGCGCGACGGCGGAGGAGGGGGTGAGGGAGGGGTGGGCGCAGAGGAAGTAGAGCTGGAGGGTGTCGTCCGCGGCGGGCGCGGGACCGGGGGGCGGCTCCTCGTCGGCGCGGTCCTCGCGGCGGCGCCGGGCGGTGTCGGCCCGGGTCGCGTCGAGGAACTTGCGCCAGGCCACGGTGACCAGCCAGCCCTTCGGATCGCGCGGCGGGTCGGCCGGCCAGCCGCGGAGCGCCTCGACGAGCGCCTCCTGCACGGCGTCCTCGGCCGCCGCGAAGTCGGCTCCGCGGCGGACGAGGACGGTGAGCACGCTGGGCGTGAGGCTCCTGAGCAGAGCCTCATCCATGGGCGAGGCACTCCGGGACGGTGGGCGGCGCGGCCAGGAAGGGGCGTACCTCCAGCCACTCGTGGATCGGCCTGCCGCCCGCCCCGGGGGCCGCGGACAGCTCCCCGGCCAGTTCGACGGCGCGTTCGTGGCTGTCGACGTCGATGATCATCCAGCCGGCGATGAGGTCCTTGGTCTCGGCGAACGGGCCGTCGGTGACCGGGGGGCGCCCCTCGCCGTCGTAGCGGACCCACTGCCCCTCCGGGGCCAGCGCCTGGCCGTCGACGAACTCGCCGGACTTCTCCAGGCGGGCGGCGAAGTCGTTCATGTACTGGATGTGCGCCGAGATCTCCTCCGGCGTCCACCGGTCCATGGGGATGTCGTTGACCGGGGCCGGGGCGCCGCGGTAGTGCTTCAGCAGCAGGTACTTGGCCATGGTGTTCTCCTCGGTGCTGGTACGGCCCATTGTGGCCGCCTTCACCCCGGGGACGGAGCCGGCCGCGGGTTCTCGACATCGCCGCCGGAGATTTTTTTCCGGGTGCTCGGCGCGGGGGCTCAGCCCCCGCAGAACTCCGCCTCCAGCACCGCCTGCGGGTCCTCCGTCCAGTCGCCGTTGTAGTTCACGGCCAGGGCGTGGCGGCCGTCGGCGGTGGTGGCCGCCAGGGACGAGGAGCCGTGGATCCCGCCGTCGTGGCCCCAGACGTGGACACCGCAGGAGAGGGTGCGGTCGGCCAGGCCGAGTCCGTAGGCGCTGCCGGGGTTCCCGGGGACCGGGATCGTGGTCTTCATCTCCTTGAGCTGGTGTGCGGGGAGCAGCCGGCCGCGCAGGAGGGCCTGGTAGAAGCGGGTCAGGTCGGCGGAGGTGGAGATCATCTCGCCGGCCGAGGAGGCCATGGACGGGTTGAGGGCGGTGACGTCGTAGGTGGGGCCCGTCGCCGTCTCCGCCAGCTTCGAGTAGGCGCGGCCGCTCGGCCGGGGGACGGTGGTGCGGGTGCCGGGGAGGGAGGTGCCGGTCAGGTGGAGGGGTTCGATGACCCGGTCGGTGATCTCCCGGGCGTACGAGTGGCCCGTCACGGCCTTGATGACCATGCCGGCGAGGACGTAGTTGGTGTTGGAGTAGGCCCAGTCGGTGCCCGGTGCGAAGGCCGGCTCGTGCTTCATGGCGATCGCCACCAGCGCGGCGGGCGTCAGCGTGTCGTAGCGGTGCCGGAGGAAGCCGTCCGCGAGGAAGTAGGTGCGGCCGAAGTCGTCGTCGGACGTGTAGTTGAAGATGCCGCTGGTGTGGTTGAGGAGTTGGCGGACGGTGATACGGCGGCCGTCGTTGCCGTTGCCGGTGACCACGCCCGGCAGCCACCGGTCGACGGTGTCGTCCAGGGACAGCCGGCCCTCCGCCTCCAGCTGGAGCAGGACGGTGGCCACGAAGGTCTTGGTGATGCTGCCGACCCGGTAGTGGTCGGCGGCCGAACGCGGGGCGCCGGTGCGCAGGTCGCCCACCCCGGCCGTCGTCGACCAGCTGCCGCGGCGGTCCCGGGCGGTCGCCGTCACCCCGGGGACGCCGGCCGCCACCGCCGCCTTCACCGCCGCGCGGGTGGCGGCGTGGCCGCCGCCGGGCGCCGCCTGCGCCGGAGCCGCCAGGGCCGGTCCCGCCAGGGCCGCCGTCAGGGCCAGCGCGCCGGTCGCCACCAGTGTCGTCCGTACGGACATGTCTCTCCCCCAGTCGAGTCGTCGTACGCGTCGGCGTACGCGGTCGGGGGGAGGGACACCGCCGTGATCGGGGAGGTTGCCCGGACTGGTCCGGTTGAGCGGGATTCAGCCCTTCTTCAGGACCAGCTCGGTGTTCCGGTCCGCCGTGTTGCCGCCGAGGACCTTGCTGGAGCCCGGGGCGTTGAAGGCGAGTTCGCGGTAGAGGGCGGCGAGGCCGGTCTGGGAGAGGTCGGAGAAGTCGGTGCGGTGCGGGGCCGCCGACTCGATCAGGGTGGTGAACAGGGAGATCGTGCCGTCCTTGTTGTCGGTGAGTTCGACGACGCGGGCGAGCTGCGGGTAGTCCACGTGGGACGCCGTGGTGATCTCCCAGAAGGAGTTGCCGTTCGAGGCCTTGTGCGGGGCGATGAGGTTGCGGTGGATGTGGCCGTTCACCCAGGCCAGCACGTTGGCGTGGCGGTTGAGGGCGGTGACCAGCTCGCCGCCCGTGTGACGGCGGTCGCTCGGGTGGGCCGGGTCGGGGCGGGTGTTGGTCATCGTCTGGCTGGTGTGGTGGCTGAAGACGACCGCGTAGGAGTCCTTGTTCTCCTTCAGGGTCTTCTCCAGCCAGGCCAGCTGGGTGGAGCCGATCGATCCGTCGTAGTGGCCGCCCGCGTCCGTCGTGTCGAGGCTGATGCCGATGACGTCGTCGGAGATGCGGAAGGCGTAGTACTGGGTCTTCGCGGCGAGGTTCGCCGAGGAGTAGCCGTGGCCGACCGGGCCGAGGCCCTGGTAGGCGGGGTCCAGGTGGGCCTTCAGGTAGTCCGTCACCGTGTACGGGGCACGCTTCTCGTCGGCCGTGACCGACCGCATGGAGCGGGCGTGGGCCTTGAGGAAGTCCCGGTAGCCGCTGCCCTTGGGGTCCTGGGCCTTGCGGATGGAGTCCTGGAGCTTCTTCGCCTCCGCGTCGGTCACCGTCATCAGCTTCTTGCCGCCGACCGCGGCCGCGGCCAGGTAGGGGTCGGCGTGCGAGCCGAAGCAGCCGAGCGGCAGGGAGTCGTGGTTGCCGACGGTGGAGTACCAGGGCAGGTTGAGGCCGGGGCTCTTCACCTCGCGGATCGCGGCGGCCAGATAGCCCGCGAGGTGCGGGAAGCCGAGCGCCTTGTCGCCGTCGCGGACGGTGGAGGAGGCCTGCCAGTACAGCTTCAGCCCGCTGTTCTGCACGCCCTCGTAATGCTTGGGGTCCCCGGAGTTGGGGGTCATCCGGCCGCCGCTCATCACCTTCATGAACCACTCCAGCTCGGAGTGGGCGTTGTTGTCGGTGTTGTCGCCGGTCGTCATCACGAAGTGCAGCGGGGAGCCGGTGACCGGGGCGCCGCGCAGCGCGTTGACCCGCTCCACGAGCGAGATCGCGCCGGGCACGGTGAGCGCCTCGTGCGGGCGCCAGGCGTGCGGGTCGTGGGCGCGCAGGAACTCCAGGCGCAGCGGGTGCTGGACGTCCATCAGGTGCAGGTCGGTGAACTGCACGAACGCGGCGAGCGCGGTACGGCGGCCGGCGCGGCCGGACTTGGCGGCGGCCAGGTCGGAGCGCAGCACCCGCGACCAGCCGGCGCCGTCGCCGAGCCGGCGGTACCCGGAGCTGTTCCGGGGCGCGGCGACGGAGGCGAGCGTGGTGCCCTTGGTGTACGGCACGAGGGCGCCCGCGGCGGCCTTGCGGCCCTCGGCGACCGGCTCCTGCTCCTCGGTGACCGCGGGTGCGGCCTGGCTGCCGGTGGGGCGCAGGGCGTAGCCGACGCCCGCGGAGAGCGAGACGGCCCCGGCGGCGGCGAGCACGGTACGGCGGTTGATCTCCAGGGCCTCCCGGCCCTTCTGGGCGGCGGAAGTGGCGACAGAGCGTATGCGCGACATGGCGCGATCTCCCCGAGTACGAACGCGTCCGGCAGTGGTCACGGGCGATCGCTTCCGCGAACTTCCCGCTCACTTTGGATCGTTGGCACCGGGGGTGACCTGCGCGTGAACGCGGCGGCAACGCGCAGCGCCGATCACCGTACGTGGATCAGGTGTGACGGGGACCGGTCATGGAGCGGATTGCGGGCGGCCGGGACCCGGTTACTCCGTGTTCATCTGCCGGGGTAGGGGAGGGTCTCCGGCGCTCAACGGCTGCGCTTACGACGGTTGCGCTTACGACTGCTCCTCCGCGAACCGCCCCGCGGCCGGCCGCTCCCGCCACAGCCGCAGGGCCGTGTCGATCAGCCCGACGCGCCTCAGGGCCGGTACGGCGTCCAGGTCCTGCCAGGCGGCCAGGTCGGTGGAGCCGTTCACCTCGTTGCGCAGCTCTCCCCCGACGACCTCGCCGCTGTAGACGATCCGCACGCTGTGGTGGTCGGTGACGCGGGTCAGCAGGTTCTCGCGGACGAAGCGGTGCCGGCGGGAGTCGATGCCGAGCAGGCCGGTCACCTCGATGCGGTAGCCGGTCTCCTCCATGAGCTCGCGGCGGACCGTGTCGTAGGGGTCCTCGCCGTGCTCCATGCCGCCGCCGGGCAGGACCCACTCGGGGGTGCCGTCGGCCGCGGGCGACCGGGCCAGCAGGATCTGTCCGTCACGGACGCACACGGCGTAGGCCGCCACCCTCAGCTTCTCGCGCACATGCGCACGGTAGGGCGCGAACCCCGCGACGGCCACCGGGTTTTCCGCGCTCGGACCGGGGGTTTTCCCCATACGTTCATATCGATTCGGTCAACGTTCCCAAAAGATCGTTCCCTTGGGGAAAGCTGTGCGCCTAACCGCCGGGCATGCACATGTCCGGTCGTTCCACGCTCGTTCCTTTACCTACAAGGGATGCAGATGACCCTCAGCCCCCAGCACGACCCGATACCGGGCCACAGACGCCTGGGCCGGATGGCCGTCGCCGTCGGTGTCGTCGCCGCGCTCTCCGCCGCCGGACCGATACCCCTGGCCGCCGCCGCTGTCCCGTCCGCCTCCGCCGCCACCGCCGCCGGCCCCGGCACCAAGTCGGCGCACGACAAGCTCGGTTCGGACGACGCCGAACTGCTCGCCGAGGCCAAGTCCGCGGGTGCCAAGAACGTCACGATGATGATCGCGACCGCGCCGGGGCAGACCGAGCAGGTCGCCGAGGAGCTGGACGCGGTCAAGGGCGGCTCGGTGGGCCGTACGTACGACAAGCTCGGCTACGTCCGGGCGACCGTCCCCACCGGCCGGGCGGACTCGGCGATCGCCGCGGCCGCGAAGCTGTCCTCGGTGCACGCGATCGACCTGCGCCAGGAGATCCCGCTCGACGACCCGACGGTGACGGACGGCAAAGCCAAGGCCACCAAGGCCACTGCCACCTACTCGGGGCCGAGCAAAAGCACCCCCGCCGCGAACCCCTACAACCCCTCCTTCGAGACGGGCGCCGTCGACTTCGTCAAGGAGCACCCGAAGGCGGACGGCCGGGGCGTCACCATCGGCATCCTGGACTCCGGCGTGGACCTCGGCCACCCGGCGCTGCAGAAGACCACCACGGGCGAGCGGAAGATCGTCGACTGGGTGACGTCGACCGACCCGATCGTCGACAGCGACCAGACCTGGCGGCCGATGGTCACGGCCGTGTCCGGTCCGAGCTTCACCTACGGAGGCAAGAGCTGGACGGCGCCCGCCGGGTCGTACCAGATCAGCACCTTCAGGGAGTCGTACACCACGGGCGGTGACGCGGCCGGTGACGCCAACCGCGACGGCGACACCACGGACAGCTGGGGCGTGCTCTACGACCCGGCGGCCGGCACGGTCACGGTCGACCTGAACAACAACAACGACTTCTCCGACGACACGCCGATGAAGCCGTACAAGGACGGCTACCAGGTCGGCTACTTCGGCACCGACAACCCGGCGACCGACGTCGTCGAGCGGCAGCCGTTCGTCGTGCAGATCCGCAAGGACGTGCCGATGGACCCGTACGGCGGGGACTGGGTCGGCAAGAAGGCCGACTTCGTCAACATCGGCGTCATCGAGTCCGAGCACGGCACGCACGTCGCCGGCATCACCGCCGCCAACGGCCTGTTCGGCGGCAGGATGAACGGCGCGGCGCCGGGCGCGAAGATCGTCTCCTCGCGTGCCTGCACCTGGTCCGGCGGCTGCACCAACGTCGCCCTCACCGAGGGCATGATCGACCTGGTCGCCAACCGGGGCGTGAACATCGTGAACATGTCGATCGGCGGCCTCCCGGCGCTGAACGACGGCAACAACGCCCGCGCCGAGCTGTACACGCGGCTCATCGACACCTACGGCGTGCAGCTGGTCATCTCGGCCGGCAACTCCGGCCCCGGCGCCAACACCATCGGCGACCCCGGTCTCGCCGACAAGGTCATCTCGGTCGGCGCGGCCATCTCCAAGGAGACCTGGGCCGCCAACTACGGCTCCCAGGTGACCAAGAAGTACCAGCTGCTGCCCTTCTCCTCGCGCGGCCCGCGTGAGGACGGCGGCTTCACGCCGACGCTGGTCGCCCCCGGCGCCGCGATCAACAGCACCCAGACCTGGCTGCCGGGCTCCCCGGTCGCCGAGGCGGGCTACTCGCTGCCGGCCGGCTACTCGATGCTCCAGGGCACCTCGATGGCCTCCCCGCAGGCGGCGGGCGCCTCCGCGCTGCTCCTGTCGGCCGCCAAGCAGAAGGGCATCGCCCTCTCCCCCGCCGACCTGCGCACGGCGCTGACCTCGACCGCCCACCACATCAAGGGCGTTCAGGCCTACGAGGAGGGCGCGGGCCGGATCGACATCGTCGACGCCTGGGACGCCATCCGCGACCACGCCACCGCGCACGACTACACCGTCAAGGCGCCCGTCGACACCGCGATCGACTACGCGCTGAAGACCCCGGGCTACGGCACCGGCCTCTACGACCGTGAAGGCGGCCTGAAGGCCGGGCAGAAGAAGACGTACGACGTCACCGTCACCCGGACCTCCGGCTCGGCCAAGGCGCTCCGGCACGAGCTGTCCTTCGAGAACAACGCCGAGGGAACCTTCCGGATCCTCGGATCCGACGAGGTGAAGCTGCCGCTGAACCAGCCGGTCACGGTCAAGGTGCAGGCGCAGCCGCGGAGCGCGGGCATCAAGTCGGCGATCCTGGACGTCGACGACCCGCGCACCGAGGGCGTCGACAAGCAGATCCTGACCACGGTCGTGGTCTCCACCCCGGTCGCCTACACGTACACGAAGTCGAGTTCGGTGCAGCGCAACAGCTCCACCTCGTACTTCGTGACCGTGCCCGAGGGCGCCACCTCCCTGGAGGTCGCGATGAGCGGGCTGGCCGACAAGAGCCAGACCCGGTTCATCGCCATCCACCCGTACGGCGTCCCGGTCGACAACACCGGCACCCCGTACTGCTACAACAACTACCTGAACGGCAACGGCTGCGCGCCCGACGTGCGTTCGTACGCCGACCCGCAGGCCGGCGTCTGGGAGATCGAGGTCGAGGCGCGCCGCACCTCGCCGCTGCTCGACAACCCCTACAAGCTGGGCGTCACCGTGCTCGGCGCGGCCTTCGACCCGGAGACCGTGACCGTGCCCGAGGCCAAGGTCGGCACCCCGGTCACCGCGTCCTGGAAGGTGACCAACAAGTTCGCCGCCCTCGACGGCAAGCTGGTGGGCGGCCCGCTCGGCTCCTCCAAGACGGCCCGCCCCGCCATCAAGGAGGGCGAGGCCCAGACCACCACGGTGACCGTGCCCGAGGGCGCCACCTCGCTGGACGTGGCGATCGGAAACGTCTCCGACACGGCGGCCGACCTCGACCTGACCGTGTACGACGCGGCCGGCAACCAGGTCGCGCAGTCCGCCGACGGCGACTCGGAGGAGGCGGTCTCCATCGCCTCGCCGGCCGCCGGGACCTACACGGTCGAGGTCGTCGGCTACTCGGTGCCGTCCGGCTCCACCGACTACGACTACCGGGACGTCTTCTTCTCCGCCGCGCTCGGCAGCGTCACGGTCGACGGTTCCACGCCGGTCCAGCTCGCCACGGGTGCCTCGACCACGGTGACCGGGCAGGTCACCGCGGCCGCGGCGGCCCCCGAGGGACGTGAGTTCTTCGGACAGGTCCAGCTGGTCAACGCGCGCGGCACGGTCGCGGGCATCGGCAGCGTGAAGATCGAGAAGGTCACGCCGTAAGGCCTGGCGACATCAGGGAGGGGCGGGCGTCCTGCGGGGCGCCCGCCCCTTCGCCGTCTCCGCCGGCTGTCACTCCTCGCAGGTGAGGGTCCGTGACCGAGGAAGGTCGCGGACGATCCAGGCCCGCTGCGACGCGATCTCCCGCTCCCCGACCGCGTACCGGTCGGGCACCTGCTGCCCGGTCCGGACGGCGACCAGGACGAGGGCCCCCTGCCGGATCCGGCTGTCCGCGCCGGCCTCGAAGAGGACGTCGACCTCCTCGGCGGCCTTCGCCGGTTTGTAGGCGCGGGTCACCTTCAGGGTGACGCGTTCCCGGCCGCTGTCCGGGACCTCGTGCACACCCGTCACCGTGCCCTCGACGACGAGCCGGGCGCAGGCCAGGAAGCGCGCGCCGTCGAGGGACTCCTCGGCACCGCCCGCCGTGCTGCCGGAGGCGGTGTCGGCGCTGCTGCTCGCGCTCTTGCTGTCCGCGCCGTTCGACACGAGCCAGCCGAGGCCGAACACCGCCGAGGCGAACGCGGCGGCGAGAGCGCCGGCGAGGCCGAGTCCGCGGACACCCGGGTGCTGCCACGGCCCGCGGCGCCCGGCCGGGCGCACACGGGGCCGGGGCTGGCGCTGCGGCTGGGGCCGCGGGAGTGGCTCGGCCAGGGTGTCCGCGATGATCCCGAGCTGTTCGCGCAGGAGGGCCACGTCGGCGGTGGCCGCCCGGTGCTCGGCCATGAAGGCGGCATCGGCACGCTGCCCGTCGGTGAGCGGCTCCTCGGCGAGAACGGCGAACAGGGCGTCCAAGTCGTCGTCCCGGCCGTCGTACATCTCATGAGCCTCGTGTTCGGCGGTCATGCTCACACCACCTCGTCCTCGTGCAGGCGGGCGCGCAGGGCCCGTACCGCCGTGTGCAGCCGGCTCTTGACGGTGCCCTCGGGGATGCCGAGTTCCTCGGCTATCCCGCGCACCGGCAGGTCGGCGTAGAAGCGCAGGACGAGGATCTGACGCTGGGCGTCCGGCAGTTCGTCCAGGCCGCGGGCGACGGCGACGGAGAGCAGCCTGCTGTCCTCGCCGGAGCCGGAGGCGTGCTCGGGCTGGCGCAGGGACGCCAGCCGTTCGCCGAGGCGTTCCTGGCGGCGCTTGGCGCGGTGCCAGTCCATGGCGAGGTGGGAGGCGACGACCGCCGCCCACGCCGAGACGTCCCGCGGCGCCTCCTGGCCGCTCGCGGCCCGCTCCAGCAACCGCAGACGTACCTGCTGTACCCCGTCCAGCAGGTCCGCCTGCGGTACACCGCCCAGCGCGAGCACCGCCCTGACCCGGCGCTCCTGGTCCGCGTCCAGAGGATCCCCGTGCTCGTCCCCCTGGGCGCGGCGGGCCTTTCTGCGCAGCACAACCCACCCCCCTCACCGCGTTTCTCCTACGACGCCGCAGCCCCCGGAAACGTTCGGCCGGATCCCGGACATCTTTTCCGAGGCGTACGTCACACCGGCGCGCGGCGCAGCACAGCTTGCGGTACGACGGCCAAGTGGAGGTAATTTCTGCAGCTCAGCGTAGGTGTGGGCGGGAGTTCCACGGGCCGGGTGGTCCGGTCGGCGGGTATGGCGCGCAAAGAATTGGACAGGCTGACCCGGGTCGGCCGCATGATGGAAAGGCCGCAGGCACATATCGACACAGGCAGAGGGAGTCACCGTGAGGGTCGGAATCGTCGGAGCCACCGGTCAGGTCGGCACGGTCATGCGCAGGATCCTCGCGGAACGGGCTGCATCCAGTTCTCTTGGCCCCGTCACGCAGCTGCGCCTGTTCGCCTCGGCCCGTTCGGCCGGGTCCGTGCTCGACGGTGTGACGGTGGAGGACGCGGCGACCGCCGACTACTCGGGCCTGGACATCGTGCTGTTCTCGGCGGGCGGGGCCACCTCGAAGGCGCTGGCCGAGAAGGTCGCCTCCCAGGGTGCCGTCGTGATCGACAACTCCTCCGCCTGGCGCAAGGACCCCGAGGTCCCGCTGGTCGTCTCCGAGGTGAACCCGCACGCGATCGCGGACCGCCCCAAGGGCATCATCGCCAACCCGAACTGCACCACGATGGCCGCGATGCCGGTCCTGAAGGTGCTGGACGCGGAGGCGGGCCTGGAGGCGCTGGTCGCCACCACCTACCAGGCGGTGTCCGGCTCCGGTCTCGCGGGCGTGGCGGAGCTGCACGGCCAGGTGCAGAAGGTCGCCGCCGACGCGGAGAAGCTCACCCACGACGGCGCGGCGGTCGACTTCCCCGAGCCGCAGGTCTACAAGCGCCCCATCGCCTTCAACGTGCTGCCCTTCGCCGGCAACCTCGTCGAGGACGGTCTGAACGAGACCGACGAGGAGCAGAAGCTGCGCAACGAGTCCCGCAAGATCCTGGAGCTGCCCGGGCTGAAGGTCTCCGGCACCTGTGTGCGGGTTCCGGTGTTCTCCGGTCACTCGCTCCAGATCAACGCGCGGTTCGCCCGGCCGATCAGCCCCGAGCGGGCGACCGAGCTGCTGTCCGACGCGCCCGGCGTCGAGCTGTCCGACATCCCGACGCCGCTGCAGGCGGCCGGGCAGGACCCGTCGTACGTCGGGCGGATCCGGCGGGACGAGACGGTGGAGAACGGGCTCGCGCTGTTCGTCTCCAACGACAACCTCCGCAAGGGGGCTGCGCTGAACGCCGTGCAGATCGCGGAGCTGGTGGCCGCGGAGCTGTCGCGGTAGGACCGGCCGTCGTAGCGGTGCGGGTGCGTGGGGGCTGGTCGCGCAGTTCCCCGCGCCCCTGACGGGGCGCTGCAGTCGAGGGCGCTGACAGGCATTCTCTGGGGTTTTCCCTCGTCGCCCTCCTCCCACCTCCCGTGGAAGGATGGCGCAACCCACACATAACGAGGAGATGACCGCGTGCCTGGCACAAACCTGACTCGCGAAGAGGCGCAGCAGCGGGCGACGCTGCTCACCGTTGACTCGTACGAGATCGATCTCGACCTCTCCGGCGCGCAGGAGGGCGGTACCTACCGGTCCGTGACCACGGTGCGCTTCGACGTCGCCGAATCCGGCGCCGCTTCCTTCATCGACCTGGTGGCCCCGGCGGTCCACGAGGTCACCCTCAACGGTGACGCGCTGGACCCGGCCGAGGTCTTCGCGGACTCCCGGATCGCGCTGCCCGGCCTGCTGGAGGGCCGCAACGTCCTCCGGGTGGTCGCGGACTGCGCGTACACCAACACGGGTGAGGGTCTGCACCGGTTCGTCGACCCGGTCGACGAGCAGGCGTACCTGTACACCCAGTTCGAGGTGCCGGACGCCCGCCGCGTCTTCGCCTCCTTCGAGCAGCCCGACCTGAAGGCGACCTTCCAGTTCACCGTGAAGGCGCCGACCGGCTGGACGGTGATCTCGAACTCGCCGACGCCCGAGCCGAAGGACTCGCTGCCCAACGTATGGACCTTCGAGCCGACGCCGCGCATCTCGTCGTACATCACCGCGCTGATCGTCGGCCCGTACCACTCCGTGCACAGCGTGTACGAGAAGGACGGCCAGAGCGTGCCGCTGGGCATCTACTGCCGTCCCTCGCTCGCGGAGTTCCTGGACTCGGACGCGATCTTCGAGGTGACCCGGCAGGGCTTCGAGTGGTTCCAGGAGAAGTTCGACTACGCGTACCCGTTCAAGAAGTACGACCAGCTGTTCGTGCCCGAGTTCAACGCGGGCGCGATGGAGAACGCGGGCGCGGTGACCATCCGCGACCAGTACGTCTTCCGGTCCAAGGTGACGGACGCGGCGTACGAGACGCGGGCCGAGACCATCCTGCACGAGCTGGCCCACATGTGGTTCGGCGACCTGGTCACCATGGAGTGGTGGAACGACCTGTGGCTGAACGAGTCGTTCGCCACCTACACCTCCATCGCCTGCCAGGCGTACGCGCCCGGGTCGCGCTGGCCGCACTCGTGGACGACGTTCGCCAACTCCATGAAGACGTGGGCGTACCGGCAGGACCAGCTGCCCTCCACGCACCCGATCATGGCCGAGATCCGGGATCTCGACGATGTGCTCGTCAACTTCGACGGCATCACGTACGCCAAGGGCGCGAGTGTGCTGAAGCAGCTCGTCGCGTACGTCGGGATGGACGAGTTCTTCAAGGGCGTGCAGGCGTACTTCAAGCGGCACGCGTTCGGCAACACGCGCCTGTCCGACCTGCTGGGCGCCCTGGAGGAGACCTCCGGGCGCGACCTGAGCACCTGGTCGCAGAAGTGGCTGCAGACGGCGGGCATCAACATCCTGCGTCCGGAGGTGGAGACGGACGCCGACGGTGTCGTCACCTCCTTCGCCATCCGCCAGGAGGCCCCGGCGCTGCCGGCCGGCGCCAAGGGCGAGCCGACGCTGCGTCCGCACCGGATCGCGATCGGCCTGTACGACCTCGACGAGGCGAGCGGCAAGCTGGTGCGCACCGAGCGCATCGAGTTGGACGTGGACGGCGAGCTGACCGCCGTACCGCAGCTGACCGGCCGCGCCCGCCCCGCGGTGTTCCTGCTCAACGACGACGACCTGTCGTACGCCAAGGTCCGCCTCGACGAGGAGTCCCTGCGCTTCGTCACCGAGCACCTCGGCGACTTCGAGTCCTCGCTGCCGCGCGCCCTGTGCTGGGCGTCGGCCTGGGACATGACCCGGGACGCGGAACTCCCCACCCGTGAGTACCTGTCGCTGGTGCTGTCCGGCATCGGCAAGGAGTCCGACATCGGTGTCGTGCAGTCGCTGCACCGCCAGGTGAAGCTCGCCGTCGAGCTGTACGCCGACCCGAGCGCCCGTGAGGCCCTGCTCACCCGCTGGACCGACGCCACGCTGGCCCACCTGCGGGCGGCCGCGCCGGCCAGTGACCACCAGCTGGCCTGGGCCCGCGCCTTCGCGGCCACCGCCCGCACCCCGGAGCAGCTGGACCTGCTCGACGGTCTGCTGGACGGCACCCACACCATCGAGGGCCTGGCCGTCGACACCGAGCTGCGCTGGGCGTTCGTGGAGCGGCTGGCGGCGGTCGGCCGCTTCGACGAGACGGAGATCGCGGGCGAGTACGAGCGGGACCGGACGGCCGCCGGTGAGCGGCACGCGGCCACCGCCCGGGCGGCCCGGCCGACCGAGGAGGCCAAGGCGGAGGCGTGGGCGTCGGTCATCGACTCCGACAAGCTGCCGAACGCCGTGCAGGAGGCCGTGATCGGCGGCTTCGTCCAGACCGACCAGCGTGAGCTGCTGGCGCCCTACACCGACAAGTACTTCGAGATCCTGAAGTCGGTGTGGGACTCCCGCTCGCACGAGATCGCCCAGCAGATCGCGATCGGCCTCTACCCGGCCCTCCAGGTGTCCCAGGAGACCCTCACCAAGACGGACACCTGGCTGGCCTCGGCCCAGCCGAACGCGGCGCTGGCCCGGCTGGTCTCGGAGTCCCGCGCGGGCGTCGAGCGCGCCCTGAGGGCCCAGGCGGCGGACGCGGCCGCCCAGTAGGCGGTGCCTTGTCGGGGCGCCCGGTGGGATCTCCGCCGGGCGCCCCTCCCTATGCCCGAAGTACCCATCACCCAGGACGAGTTGAGTATCCGTGCTCACGCCGGGGGCGCCCGCGCGTTGCGAGGATCGACGCAACGGCGCGGCAGAGCGCGCCGGCCCGTTCGGCTCAGACAGCCTGAGCCGGCCCGAGCCAGTTACGGAGAACTCGCCATGTCCCGTCGTATCGCCCTGTCCGTGGTCGCCGGTGTCGTCGTGCTCGGCGGTGCCGGGGCGTTCGCCCTCGCCTACGCCGGTGAGCAGGACCCCGCGCCCGCCCTGGCGCACAGCACCGCCCGCTACACCGCTCCGGAGGCCGGCCGGGACGGCTCGGTCTCCTTCACCACCGAGGTCAGCGCGCCCTCCGGCGTCAAGAGCCTGAAGGTGCTGGCCTGGCCGGACAAGTCGGTGTTCGCGAAGAAGCAGCTGACCGCCGAGGAGATGGCCCCGGTGGAGTCGGCGACCTGCACGCCGGCCGGCGCCCACACCGTGCGGTGCGTGTACAAGGACGCGGTGTCCGCTGCCGACGTCGCCTCGTCCCCGCACGGCACCTGGCACATCGCCGTGCTCGCCACGGCGAAGGACGGGCACACCACCTTCGATACCAGGGCCGCGGACTTCACCATCGGCTGAGCCGGTCACCCGACATGGGTGGCCAGCGCCCTCTCGATGTC
Source organism: Streptomyces sp. NPDC048288 (assembly GCF_043201555.1). NCBI lineage: Bacteria > Bacillati > Actinomycetota > Actinomycetes > Kitasatosporales > Streptomycetaceae > Streptomyces > Streptomyces sp. NPDC048288. The sequence goes on along the minus strand of NZ_JBICZD010000001.1, from coordinate 95,620 downwards.
CGGCGCCTGGGCGTCCTCGGCCGCCCAGGCCACGTAGCCGTCGGGGCGCACCAGCACAGTCGTACGACGGGCGCTCGCCCAGCGGGCCGCGGTCAGGCGGTCCGCACGTTCCGTGCCCGGGTCGTAGGGGCCCTGGGTGATCAGCACGAACCGGCCGCCGCGCAGCGCTTCGTAGAGCCTGCCGCCGCCGGCCGTCACGACGTCGGGAACGCGGGTGCCGGTGAGGCGGTGCGCGCCCCTGGGGGCGGGGTACCGGTAGCCGATGCCGGTGACCTGGCCGACCGCCTTGCGGCGGGCCGGGGCGAGGTGGTTGAGCGCGGTGGCGAGCGCGGCCCGCACGGGCAGCTGCCAGCCCTTGGCCATCGCGAGCCGGACGATCGCGCCGCTGCTGCGCAGCACGGTCCGGCCGACGGGGTGCCGTTCGCTCTGGTAGGTGTCGAGCAGGTCCGGGGCGGCGTGGCCGTGCAGCACGGCGGCGAGCTTCCAGCTCAGGTTGGCCGCGTCCTGGAGGCCGGTGTTCATGCCCTGGCCGCCGGCCGGGGTGTGCACGTGGGCCGCGTCGCCGGCCAGGAAGACCCGGCCGACCCGGTAGCTGGGCGCCTGGCGCTCGTCGCTGTGGAAGCGGGACATCCAGCGGGCGTCGTGCATCCCGTAGTCCCGGCCCAGGGCGAGGCGGGTGATCTCCTTGACCTCGTCGAGGCCCACCGGCTCGTGGTCGGGGACGTCACGGCCCCGGTGCCAGCAGATCACCCGGTAATAGCCGTCGCCGAACGGCGCCAGGAACGCGAACGCGTCGCCGACCGCGGCGGCCGTCAGCAGCGTCTCGGGCTGCTCGGCGAGCAGCACGTCGGCGAGGACCACGGACCGGATCGCCGACCTGCCCGGGAACGGCAGCCCGACCGCCTCCCGCACCACACTGCGCATGCCGTCGGTGCCGACGACGTACGCGGCGCGCAGCTCCTCCCCGCCCCTGACGTGGACCGTCACGCCGTCCGCGTCCTGGGTCAGGCCGGTCACCTCGCAGTCGTGCCGGAAGTCGACACCCGCCTCGGCGGCCCGGCGCTCCAGCACCTTCTCCACCTCGTACTGCGGCAGGACGAGGACGTGGTTGAAGCGGGAGGGAAGGGCGCCGAGGTCCAGCGTGAGCCCGTCGAAGAGGTTCATCCGGCTGATGGGCCGGCCGACGGCCTCCAGGTCGTCGGCGACACCCCGGGCGTCCAGCTGCTCCAGGGCGCGGGCGTGCAGGACGAAGGCGCGGGAGAGGTTGCTGATCTTGTGGGGGCGCTTTTCGAGGAGGGTGACCGGGATGCCGGCGGCGGCGAGGTCACCGGCCAGGAGCAGGCCGGTGGGACCGGAGCCGACGACGATCACGCGGGGTGTTCCCGAGGTGCCAGTCGTGCCGTTCATGAGGGCCTCCTGGAGGTCAACGCTTGTTTGCCAACGCTCGTTGACGAGTTTAGAGCGGTGCCGCCTTAGGCGTCAACACTTGTTGGCCCACAGATGTTGGCCTACGCTCGTTGGCATGACCGGCACCCCCAGTAGAAGCACAGATTCCGCGCACGGCCCGGCGGCGCGCCGCTCCGACGCCAGCCGCTCCGCGATCCTCGCCGCCGCCCGCGAGCGCTTCGCCACCGACGGCTACGAGCGCGCCACCATCCGCGCCATCGCCAAGGACGCGCACATCGACCCCTCCATGGTCATGCGCTACTTCGGCAGCAAGGACGGCCTCTTCGCGGCCGCCGTCGCCCTCGACCTGCGGATTCCCGACCTCTCGCAGGCACCGCGCGCCGAGGTCGGGCGGGCCCTGGTGGAGCACTTCCTGAACATCTGGGAGGAGAACGAGGAGCTCACCGCGGTCCTGCGGGTCGGGGTCACCAACAAGGCGGGCGCCGAGCGTCTGCAGGGCATCTTCCGGGAGCAGGTGGTGCCGGTGGCCCAGCGGGTGTGCCCGGACCCCGAGCAGGTGCCGGCGCGGGCGGCGCTGTGTGCCACGCAGTTGCTGGGGCTCGCCCTCACCCGGTACGTGCTGCGGCTGCCGCCGGCCGTGGCGCTGGCCCGTGCGGAGGTCGTGGCATGGCTCGGGCCGACCGTGCAGCGGTACCTGACCGCGCCGAGTCCCTGAGCGACGCACCGCCGGAGAACGCGCCGCCCGAGGACGCGCCGAGGGCGCCGGTCGGCTCCCGTACGCACGACACGTACGGAAGGCGACCGGCGCCCTCGGTGGAACGAAGAGGCTGTGGGAAGGCCGGGACCTACGCCTTGGCCTTCGGCTTGGTGACCCGGACCGTCGACTTGTCCAGCACCATCACCAGACCGGCGATGACCGCGAACAGCACGAGCGGGGCCAGGACGTAGAGGCCCAGCGTCTGGACGACGCTCAGGCCCTTGCCGGGGTCGTCACCGTCGTCACGCGTGAGCGCGAGCGCGGGGGACGACATGAGCAGCATCATCAGCGTCGTACCGGCAGCCAGGGCGCCGGCGCGCAGGGCGTTCTTCTTGTCCACGATCCCCAAGTTAGCGGGCCGACCTGGCAGGCGCGCGTCCGGGGTACCTGTTAACGGGATCATGGGGCCCGGTCCGCGTCGAGGGTCTCCAGCAGGGCCCGCGCCCGCCGCGACGCGGTCAGCTCCTCCAGGGTCACCGGACGGCCCGCCGGGTCCGCGACGGGCAGGCGCCAGTTCGGGTACTGGTCCCAGGTGCCGGGGAGGTTCTGCGGGCGGCGGTCGCCGACGGTGTCCGGGAGCCAGACGCCGATCATGCGGGCGGGGGTGCGCAGCAGGAACCGGTGGACGGCCCGGATCTCGGCCTCCTCGTCGCCGACGTCGGTCCCGGCGAGCAGGCCCAGGCTGATCAGCAGGGCCAGCCACTCCGCCGTGTCGGCCTTCGCCTCCGCCAGCTCCTGGGCCACCGGGCGGGTCAGCAGGCCGAGGCGGTCGCGGAGTTCGACGTGTTCGCCGGTGAGGCGGGCGGCGGTGGACGGCAGGTCGTGGGTGGTGGCGGTGGCCAGGCAGTCGGCGCGCCAGCGGTGCGGGGGCAGCGGCCGGCCGTCACCCGCCCAGTCCCGTTCGAACCAGAGGACGGAGGTGCCGAGGACCCCGTGCCGCTGGAGCGTCTCGCGGACCCCCGGCTCCACGGTGCCCAGGTCCTCCCCGATCACCACCGCGCCCGCCCGGATCGCCTCCAGGGCGAGCAGGGCCAGCATGGCCTCGGCGTCGTAGCGGACGTAGGTGCCCTCCGTCGGCGGGCGGCCCTCCGGGACCCACCAGAGCCGGAACAGGCCCATCACATGGTCGATGCGCAGGGCGCCGGCGTAGCGGAAGAGGGCGCGCAGGAGGCCGCGGAAGGGGGCGTGGCCGGAGGCGGCGAGGCGGTCGGGGCGCCAGGGCGGCAGGCCCCAGTCCTGGCCGCGGGCGTTGAAGGCGTCGGGCGGGGCGCCGACGGACATCCCGGCGGCGAAGAACGCGCCCTGCGCCCAGGCGTCGGCGCCCTGGGGATGCACGCCGACGGCGAGGTCGTGCACGATCCCGACCGGCATCCCGGCCTCGCGAGCGGTGCGCTGGGCGTCGGTGAGCTGGGTGACGGTGAGCCAGGCGAGCCGGGTGTGGAAGCCGACGCGGTCGGCCAGCCCGGCACGGGCCCGGGCGGTCTCCGCCGAGCGGGGGTCGCGCAGCGCCTCGGGCCACCGGCGCCACTCGGAGCCGTACTTCTCGGCGAGCGCGTACCAGGTGGCGTGGTCCTCCAGGTCCTGCCCCTCCGCCGCGCGGAAGGCGTCGTAGGCGGCCTGCCGGGCCGGATCGAGCGGTACGCCGGCCACCGCCTCCAGCGCCTCCCGCTTCAGCTCCCACACCGCGTCCCGGTCGATGAGGGCGCCCTGGTCGAGGACGGCGGCGCGCAGCCGTCCGGCGCGTTCGGCGAGCGCGGGGTCCTCGGTGTACTCGGGGACGGACTCCAGCCGCAGATGCACCGGGTCCGGGAAGCGGCGAGAGGAGGGGCGGTACGGGGACGGGTCGGTGGGGGCCCCGGGGACAGCCGCGTGCAACGGGTTGACCTGCACGAACCCGGCCCCGGCGGTGCGTCCGGCCCAGTCGGCCAGGGCGGCGAGGTCGCCGAGGTCGCCCATGCCCCAGGAGCGCCGGGAGAGCAGCGAGTAGAGCTGGACGAGGAGGCCGTAGGAGCGGGTGGCCGGGGTGGGCAGCCGGTCGGGGGCGACGACGAGGTGGCAGTGGCCGTCGCGGCCGTCGGGGGCGGTGGCGGTCAGCCGATGGACGCCGAGCGGCAGGTCGCGTACGCGGTCGAGGGTCTCGGCGTCGAGGGTCTCTCCGTCCTCCGTACGCACCTCCAGGCGGGTCCCGGCGGGCAGGCCGAGGTCGATCCCGCCGGCGCCCGCCCAGTGGACGACGGTCGGCGGCAGCAGCCGTTCGGCGAGGTGCCGCTCGCGGTCGGCGAGGGCGGTGCGGACGGCTTCCGGGCCGCTCGCGTCGACGCCCAGGGCGCCGAGGGCGGCGATCACGGCGGAGGCCGAGGCGGCGACCGTACGGTCCGGGGACGGGCTGTAGGAGGTGGCGACGCCGTGCAGCTCCGCCAGCCGGGACAGCTCCCCGTCGCAGGGAGCGGCTTCGCTCATCTACAACCCCGGCTCGCTGGTCAGCGGGGCCGCGTCGGCGAGCGGCGGTTCGCTGGTGAGGGGCTCGGCGTCGGGCAGCGGCGGCTCACTGGTCAGCGGGGCCTCCGCGCAGGCGCTCTCGGCGCTGAACACGCACAGGTGGGACTCCTCCTCGGTCTGCGCCAAGGGTTTGAACTGGGCCGGGATCGGATGATGAACCGTTGCGGCCACGGTGGCCTCCTCGTCGTTTCGTCGGGTACGGCGGCGGGTGCCGGGTCATGGCAGGCCTACCCAGTGAACGGGACGGCACTCTCGACGGAAACCGGAGCGACTATTCACTCAGTACATGTAGCCGGTGCATACTGATCTCCATGAGCACCCGGCACATCCTCCTGGGGCTGCTGGAGTCCGGCCCGAGTCACGGCTACGACCTCAAGCGGCGCCACGACGAGCGGTTCCCGCAGGCCCGCCCGCTGGCCTACGGGCAGGTCTACACGACCCTGCAGCGCCTGGTCCGCGACGGCCTGGCGGAGTTCGACGGCACCGACACGGACGGCGGCCCGGAGCGGACCCGCTACCGCTCGACGGAGGCGGGCGCGCACGAACTGGCCCGCTGGGCGGGGGCGACCACCCCGCCGGCGCCGTTCGTGGCGAACGAGATCTTCGCCAAGGTCGTGGTGTCGATCCTGGCCGGCGGCGACCCGGCCGCCTACCTGCGCGACCAGCGCGCCGCGCACATGGAGCGGATGCGGGAACTCACCGCCGTCAAGACGGCGCGGAAGGCCGATCTGACGACCGTGCTCTCGGCGGACTTCGCCCTCAACCACCTCGACGCCGACCTCCGTTGGATGACCACGACGGCGGCCCGGCTCACCACTCTGACCGCGGAGGTCGACTCAGCATGAGCACCCAGGGGGGCACCCCGATACCGCTGCTGACGGGCCGGGACCTGGCCAAGGCACACGGCAGGACCGAGGCCCTGCGCGGCGCCTCGGTCGAGCTGCGCGCGGGCGAGATCCTCGCCGTGACCGGCGCCAGCGGCAGCGGGAAGTCCACGCTGCTGCACTGCCTCGCCGGGATCGTCCGCCCGGACGCGGGCTCGGTGACGTACGCCGGGGAGCGGCTGGACGGGCTGCCCGAGAAGCGGCTGAGCGAGCTGCGGCGGACCGACTTCGGGGTGGTCTTCCAGTTCGGGCAGCTGATCCCGGAGCTCACGGCGCTGGACAACGTGGCGCTGCCGCTGATGCTCGCGGGGGCGGCCCGTGCGGACGCCCGGGCGCGGGCCGGCGAGTGGCTGGAGCGGTTCGGGGTGCGCGGGCAGGAGGAGCTGCGGCCGGGCGCGATGAGCGGCGGGCAGGCCCAGCGGGCCGCGCTGGCCCGGGCGCTGGTGACCGGCCCGAAGGTGGTCTTCGCGGACGAGCCGACCGGGGCGCTGGACTCGCTGGCGAGCGAGCAGGTGATGACCGGCCTGGTGCACACGGTCCGGGAGACGGGCGCGGCCGTCCTGCTGATCACGCACGACGCCCAGGTGGCGGCGTACGCGGACCGCGAGGCGCGGCTGAGCGACGGGGCCGTGCGGCCGGCGGGGGTGACCGCGTGAGGGCCGATCTGGCGCTCGCCTGGCTGCTGACCCGGGGGTCGGACCGGCGGGAGTGGTGGCGGATCGTGCTGACGGCGGCCGGGGCCGCCCTCGCGACCGGGCTCGGTACGGTCGTCGCCGTGCTGGTGCCGATGGACGGCCACCATCACATCGGGGTCGGCGGCGGCCTGCTGGACGAGGAGGGGACCCGGGGCGGTGTGGTCGCCGCGCTGACGATGCTGCTCATCCCGGTGTACGGGTTCCTCGGGCAGAGCGCGCGGATCGGTGCCGTGCACCGCGACCGGCGGCTGGCCGCGCTGCGGCTGGCCGGGGCCGGGCCCGCGCAGGTGCGGCGGACCGCGGCGCTGGAGTCGGGGCTCGCCTGCCTGGCCGGCTCCGCCGCGGCCACGGCGGTCTCGGTGCCGGTCCTGCTCCGCCTGTGGTCCCACCCCGTCCCCCTGGCCTGGGCCGGCCTCGCCGCGATGGTCCTGCTGGTGCCGGCGGCCGGCGCGGCGGTGGGCGCGCTGTCGCTGCGCCGCGTGGTGGCGTCGCCGCTGGGTGTCGTACGACGGGTGCCGCCCGCGGGTCCGGGGCGGCTGTTCCGGGTGGCGACCGTCCTGCTGGGCGTGTCCGCGCTGTTCGTGGTGGTGGCCGTGTTCGTGCGCGACCCCTTCTCGCTCCCCCTGTTCGGGCTCGCCGTCGGCCCGCTCGTGGTCTTCGCCCTGAGCCTGCTGATCGGCGCCGTGGCGGTGGGGCTGGCGGGCTGGTCCGCCCGGCGGCTGGGCACGGCGCTCGCCGCGCGCACGGACAGCCCCGCGGTGCTGATCGCGGCGGAACGGCTGCGCGACGACCCGTGGGCGGCGGCCCGGACGCACGCGGCCGTGCTGCTGGTGACGGTCGTCGGCACGGCCTTCGTGGGGGTCCGGCAGGTGCTGCTCGCCGACCTGCGCGCCGCCGAGCGCGAGGGCCACCTCGGGATGGGCCTGTCGTACTACACCGACGGGCTCGATCTGACGGCCGTCGCGATCCTCCTCGCCCTGGTGATCGTGCTGTCCGGGCTCGCCGTGGGCACCGCGGAGTCCCTGGCCACCCGGCGCCGGGGCCTGGCGGTCCAGACCGCCGCCGGGGTGCCGCACGGGGTGCTGGCCCGGGCGCTGCTGCTGGAGACCGCGCTGCCGCTGCTTCCCGCGGTCACGGTGGCGGGTGCGGGCGGCATGGGGATCGGGGTCTGGTACTCGGCGCTCGCCGGGGAGCGCGCCGCCGTGGGGGTGCCGTACGTGGCGCTGCTGGTCCCGGTGGGCGTGTACGCGTGCTGTCTGCTCGCGGCGGCCACCTCGCTGCCCCTGCTGCGCCGCTCGGTGCGCCCGGCGGAGCTGCGCTACGCGTGAGAGCCGGGGCGGGCGCGTCCCGAAGAGCCCCGTGGCCGAGCCGGCGGCCACGGGGTATGCGAAGGCCCGGATCGTCAGGCGGAGATGCCGTCGATCCGGGCCAGGGCGTCGTCCGCGCCGTACGGCTGCAAGTACGGCAGCCAGCGCGGGTCCCTATGGCCGGTGCCGATGATGCGCCAGGCCAGGCCGGTGGGTGGGGCTGGTTTGTGCCGCAGCCGCCAGCCGATCTCGAAGAGATGGCGGTCGGCCTTGACGTGGTTGCAGCGGCGGCAGGACGCCACCACGTTGTCCCAGACGTGCTGACCCCCGCGACTGCGCGGGATGACGTGGTCGACGCTGGTTGCGACGCCACCGCAGTACATGCACCGGCCCCCGTCGCGGGCGAAGAGCGCCCTGCGGGTGAGAGGAACGGGCCCCCGGTAGGGAACCCGTACGAATCGCTTGAGCCGGACCACGCTGGGTGCGGGGACTGTGACGGTTGCGCTGTGCATAAAGGCGCCGGATTCCTCCAAGGCGACAGCCTTGTTCTCCAGGACGAGGATGAGCGCGCGGCGGAGCGGTACGACGCCGAGCGGCTCGTACGACGCGTTGAGGACCAGGACATGCGGCACGGGTGCCTCCTTGGGCGTCGGCGGCGCGTGGCTCGCGCCGGGACGATCTGTGGCCAGTCTCCCCTCTTGCCTGGTGGACGCGCCACCATGTCCGCGTAACGGGCTGGGAGTGTTTTCGACCACACCGCATTCATCCCCCGCTCGCCGCCCTGTTCAAGCGGGCGTGAGGACGGTCTCTCCTTCTCGTATCGGTCGGGCCCACACACAATGCCCCGTTAGTGTGGTGATCCTGCCCGTCCGGTGACCTTTTCGTGACCTTGAACCAGCCGTACGACCCGTGACCGCCGTACCGGAGGGCAGTACCGCACCGCCTGGAGGTACCCGCCGTGTCCTTGCCCGCCGTCCTACTGGCCGCCGGTTCGTCGCCGTCGCCGAGCCCCTCGGGTTCGTCGACCCCGGCGGTCCCCACGCTCCAGGACGCCCAGGAGAGCGCCACCAACGCCGCGAGCTGGGTCGAGCAGAACTGGTCGACCTGGCTGGCGATAGGCCTGAAGGTGCTGCTGATCCTGGTGATCGCGGTGGTGCTCAGAAACGTCGTGCTGCGGTCGATAACCAAGCTCATCGACCGGATGAACCGCACGGCCGAGTCGGCGGAGGGCACCACCCTCGGCGGGCTGCTGGTCAACGCGGAGCGGCGGCGGCAGCGCTCGCAAGCGATCGGGTCCGTGCTGCGGTCGATGGCGAGCTTCGTGATCCTGGGCACGGCCGCGCTGACCGTGCTGTCCGCCTTCCAGATCAACCTCGCGCCGCTGCTGGCCTCGGCCGGTGTCGCCGGTGTCGCGATCGGTTTCGGCGCCCGGAACCTGGTCACGGACTTCCTGTCCGGCGTCTTCATGATCCTGGAGGACCAGTACGGCGTCGGCGACTCGATCGACGCGGGGGTGGCCTCCGGCGAGGTCATCGAGGTCGGGCTGCGGGTGACCAAGCTGCGCGGCGACAACGGCGAGATCTGGTACGTCCGCAACGGCGAGGTGAAGCGGATCGGCAACCTCTCGCAGGGCTGGGCCACCGCCGGTGTCGACGTCACCGTGCGGCCCAGCGAGGACCTCGACAAGGTCCGGGCCACCCTGGACGAGGTCGCCGAGAAGATGGCCAAGGAGGAGCCCTGGAACGAGCTGCTGTGGGGCCCGATCCAGATCCTCGGCCTGGACTCCGTCCTCATCGACTCGATGGTCGTCCGGCTCTCCGCCAAGACCATGCCCGGCAAGGCGCTGACCGTGGAGCGCGAGCTGCGCTGGCGGATCAAGCGGGCCTTCGACGCGGCGGACATCCGGATCGTGGGTGGCGTGCCGACCGTGCTGAGCGAGGACGAGATCCCGGATCCGACGGCGGCCGTGGCCGCGCCGTCCGTCTTCTCCAACGCGGACTCCCCGCAGGTGGCGGCGACGACCCCGATCGCCTCGCAGCGGCCGGCTAAGTAGCCTTGCCGCCGCAGGCGAGCCGGTAGGCCTCCTTGACCCAGGCTTCGTCGGTGTGCGGGTCGACACCGCACTCCAGGGAGGAGTCGGTGTTGCCGTTGAGCCAGGTGGTGACGCTGCCGTAGACGGTGCGGCCGGGACAGGCGACGGTGAAGCTGCCCTCCACGACCGACACCGCCTTGGCGTCGACGTAGCGCCCGCCGTGCCCGAGGGTGCCCATCTTGAGCGGCGGAGGCCTGCGGTCGGCGGATTCCTCCCCGGGCGCGGCGAACTGCTCCGCGTCCCACCACTTGAGGCGCTTGGCGAGCGCGGCCAGGACGCGGTGCGCGGAAACGCTTCCGTCGCTGGTGTCGACCCGGGGGACGATGTCGCGGACGAGCTGGGTGCGGAAGGTGATCCAGCCGCGGTCACCGTCCTTCACCGTCACGACCGGGGAGATCTCGGTGAGCCGTTTCTCCCGCGTCACGCCGGCCCACCGGAAGGTCCCGCCCGGGCAGGCGGGGGTGGTGGCGGACGCCTTCGCCGAGGGCTTGTCCTCGGCCTTCTTCACCGTCGTCGTGGTGCAGCCCGCCGTCGCCAGGAGGAGGGCGCCGAGCACGATCCCGAGGTGACGCCGTCTCACTTCGCCTCCCGGGGCCGCAGCGTGCGCACTATCTGGCAGAGCGCGGTGAACGCGGCGCCCCGCAGGATGCCGCTCCCAAGGTGCTCGGAGGCGCGGACCTCCACGCGGGCCTCGCCCGAGGAGTCGTCGAAGGTGACCGAGGCCGGGGCGAACAGCCGGGTGCGGTACAGGCGCCAGCGGAAGTCGACCGGGTTGCCGTCGCCGACGTCGGACGCCCGCCGGGCCGCGCCCAGTTCGGCACGGATCCGGTCGAACGGGACACCTGTGAGGGTGTGGCTCTGGGTGGCGTCCAGGAGCCGATCACCGGCCTCGACGCCCAGCCCGCGCGCCCTGCGCACCAGCAGACCGGTCCGGCAGCCGGCCCAGAGCAGCGCGAGCGCGAGGAAGACCACCGGGTACCCGGCCAGGTGCCGCAGGGTCGTCGGGGAGAAACCCTCGTCGACGAGTTCGAGGACGCACAGGGTAAGGAGCGGCCCCACGGAATCACCGCAGGCGCCGCGCAACAGCCGTACGAAGAGCCGTCTTCGAGGGGTCATGGTCGGTCGCCGTTCTCCTGGTCGGTGTCGAGATCAAAGGACAGGAAGCTATGAGACGGGGGGCGTTGACCAGGCCGGACGAAGATCGTGACGGAGCCGTGACCGCCGGCTCGGCTGCGGACGGATTCAGACGGTCTTCACAGGTCCCCCGTATTCTCCCCGTCTTCGCGATGATCTATGGTCGCCGCATCACGGGTCCTTGTTCTGGAGCGCGACGTCGCCCGGGGACCCGTCTCGATTGTGGGGACTTATGAGAAAGCTCGCCATAGGCGCCGCCCTGTCCGGCTCCCTGGCCCTGGCCGGCATCGCGGCGCCCGCCGCGTCGGCGGCCACTCCGAACCTGGTCTTCTCCGACGTGACCGTCAACAAGGGCAAGGCGATCGTCGTCGGCACCACCAAGACGGTGAACGTGCCGGTGACGTACACCCTGACCCGGCCCGCCGACCTGGTCATCGACAACAAGAAGACGTTCGCCGCGGTGATGCTCTACCGCGGCACGCTGCGGACCCTCGACAACGAGCTGGACCCGGAGGTCATGCCCACCTGCACGACGACCTCCACGACGGACACCACGGTCACCGAGAGCTGCTCCGAGACCATCCCGGTCGACCCGGACGAGTACCTGTACGACTCCGCGGACGCCACCACGTGGAAGGCCGCGGGCCTGTACGCCCACTTCGACGCCACCGTCTCGGACGACTTCCTCAGCTCCGAGTCCGACGTGGCCATCTGGGGCAACCTGACCACCGCCAAGGTGCAGCGCGCGGCCAAGCTGACCGTCGACGCGAGCCCCGAACCGGCGATCACGGGCAAGACGATCACCGTCAAGGGCAAGCTGACCCGGGCCAACTGGGAGACCGGCACGTACTCGGGCTACAAGGGGCAGAAGGTCGTCCTCCAGTTCCGCACCGAGGGCACCAGCACGTACAAGAACGTCAAGGGCATCACCTCCGGCACCGGCGGCGCCCTGTCCACCACCGTGAAGGCGTCGAAGACCGGCTACTACCGCTTCGTCTTCGCCGGTACGACGACCACCGCCGCGGCGAAGGCCACCGGCGACCACATCGAGGTGGACCCGCCGGCCACCAAGCTCTGACAGAGCCGCAGACCTACGGCAGGGCCCGTCCGGATCTTCCGGGCGGGCCCTGCCGTATGTCCATGTCCAGGTAACGAGTACGTTGCCGCGCCTGCGGGCTATTGACGCACTTCTCCCGGCGGCCTACTTTTTCCAGCCAACAGGAAACTTTCCTAACAGTGATCAAGGAGAGCGGTCCGGCCGGTTCCCCGGCTGGACCGATCGCCCAGGTCACTGGGAAACTGAGCGGCTGGAAAGGCAGGTGTCGAACCCCATGGCAGGAACCGCCGGTACGCCGGGCACCCCGCGTGTGCTGCGCGCCATGAACGACCGCGCCGCACTGGACCTGCTGCTGCAGCACGGCCCGCTCTCGCGCACCCGGATCGGCAAGCTCACCGGCCTCTCCAAGCCGACCGCCTCCCAGCTGCTGGCCCGCCTGGAGGCGGCCGGACTGGTCCTGGCGACCGGGACGAGCGAGGGACGGCCGGGCCCCAACGCCCAGCTGTACTCGGTGAATCCGGCCGCCGCCCACGCCGCCGGGCTCGATGTCAACCCCGCCCGGATCCGGGCCGCCGTCGCCGACGTCACCGGCCGCACGGTCGGCGAGTACGAGCTGCCGACCCCGGGCAGGCGCTCCGCGCAGTCCGTCGTACGGCAGGTCACCGACGCCCTGGACGGCGCGGTGAAGGCGGCCGGGCTGGCCCGCGACGACCTCCACCGGGTCGTCGTCGGCACCCCCGGCGCCTTCGACCCGGGCACCGGCCGGCTGCGCTACGCCTCGCACCTGCCCGGCTGGCACTCCCCCGCGCTGCTCGACGACCTCGCCGCCGCGCTGCCGATGCCCGTCGAGTACGAGAACGACGTCAACCTCGTCGCCATCGCCGAACAGCGGCTCGGCGCGGCCCGCGGCCACGGCGACTTCGTGCTGCTGTGGAACGAGGAGGGCCTCGGCGCCGCCCTGGTCCTCGGCGGGCGGCTGCACCGCGGCTGGACCGGCGGCGCCGGCGAGGTCGGCTTCCTGCCGGTGCCGGGCACCCCGCTGGTGCGCCAGGTGACCAAGGCCAACAGCGGTGGTTACCAGGAACTCGCCGGTTCGCAGGCCCTTCCCCGGCTCGCCCGCGAACTCGGCATCGAGGACCTGCCCACCGGCTCGCACTCCGAGGTCGCCGCCGCACTCGTCACCCGCGCCACCGATCACGGCACCGGCCCGCACCACGAACTCCTCCGTACCTACGCGACCCGGCTCGCCACCGGTCTCGCCTCCCTCGTCTCCGTCCTCGACCCCGAACTCGTCGTCCTCAGCGGCACCGTCCTGACCGCCGGCGGCGAGGTCCTGCGCGCCCTGGTCCAGGCCGAGCTGGAGGAGCTGGCGGCCGCCCGGCCCCGGCTCGTCGTCGGCGACGTCCAGGAACACCCCGTGCTGCGCGGCGCGCTGGAGAGCGCCCTCGCGACCACCCGCGACGAGGTCTTCGACACCTCGCGCTGACCCCGGCTCCTCCCCCTTCTTCCCGTCCCGCCCGCCCTTGGGAGATCCCGTCATGCCCTCTCGCACACCCTCAGCCGCCCGAAAGACGGCTTTTGCCCTGACTGTGCTGACCAGTTCGCTGGCCCTGCTCACCACCGCCTGTACCGGCCAGTCCTCCTCCGGCGCCTCCGACGACGCCTCCGCGAACACCACCATCAACTTCTGGCACGCCTGGAGCGCCCCGAACGAGGTGAAGGCGGTCAACGCGCTGATCGCCGGCTTCGAGAAGGCGCACCCCAACATTCACGTCAACGTCGTCTCCAACATGACCGACGACAAGATCAACCAGGCGCTGCGCAGCGGCGGCGACAAGGCCCCGGACGTCATCTCGTCGTTCACCACCAACAACGTGGGCAAGTTCTGCTCCTCGGGCGCGCTGGTCGACCTCAACCCGTTCTTCAAGAAGTCCGGCATCGACCCGGAGACGACGTTCCCGAAGGCGATGAACGAGTACACCCAGTACGACGGCAACCGCTGCACGGCGCCGCTGCTCGGGGACGCGTACGGCCTCTACTACAACAAGACGGCGTTCAAGAAGGCCGGCATCACCAGCCCGCCGAAGACGTGGACCGAATTCACCGCGGACGCCAAGAAACTGACGATCACCCAGGGCGACAGCTACAAGCAGCTCGGTTTCATGCCGGACTACCACGGCTGGGAGACCACGACCGAGCACTACGCGGCGCAGTTCTCGCCGACGTACTTCACCTCCGACGGCAAGTCGAACATCGCCAAGGACCCCGCTTTCACCGAGGCGTTCACGCTGCAGAAGAACCTCGTCGACGACCTCGGCGGATTCCAGAAGCTGGAGAAGTACCGGGCGACGCTCGGCGACGAGTGGGGCGAGAAGCACCCCTTCCAGACCGGCCAGGTCGCCATGCAGCTCGACGGCGAGTGGCGGCTCGGCATGGCCGTGGACGCCAAGACGAAGTTCGACATCGGCGTCGCGCCGCTGCCCGTGCCCGACGACCAGGTCGCGCAGTACGGCAAGGGCTACATCACCGGCACCATCGCCGGTATCGCCGCCACCAGCAAGAAGCAGAACGCGGCCTGGGAGTTCGTCAAGTACATCACCACGGACACGGACGCGGTGGTGAACTTCTCCAACGCCATCCACAACGTGCCGTCCACGCTGGCCGCCCTGAAGTCGCCGAAGCTGAAGTACGACCCGCGCTTCAAGACCTTCCTGGACATCGCCGCCAACCCGAACTCCACGACATCTCCCGCCTCCATCAACGGCGGTGTGTACCTGGCGACGATCCAGAACTTCGGATACGACTACGAGAGCGGCAAGGTCAAGGATCTCAAGTCCGGTCTGGCGGCCACGGCCCAGCAGATCGACACGGACATCGCGCAGGCGAAGTAGCGATGAGCACCATCACGCTGGCGTCGAAGCGCCGCAGGTCGGCGCTTCGGACGATCGCCTTCATGTCGCCCTGGCTGATCGGGTTCTCGGTCTTCTTCGCGTACCCGCTGCTCTCCACCGTCTATTTCTCCTTCATGCACTACGACGGCTTCAAACCGCCGACGTGGACCGGCACGAAGAACTGGACGTACGTCTTCGAGCACTATCCCTACTTCTGGCCCGCGATGCGCAACACCCTGTGGCTCGTGGTCGTGATGGTCTCGCTGCGGGTCGTCTTCGGACTCGGCATCGGCATGCTCATCACGAAGATAAAGACGGGTACCGGGATCTTCCGCACCCTCTTCTATCTGCCGTACCTGGCCCCGCCGGTCGCCGCGACGATGGCCTTCGCCTTCCTCCTCAACCCGGGCACCGGGCCGGTCAACTCGATGCTGGAGAAGATCGGCATCCCGGCCCCCGGCTGGTTCAACGACCCCACCTGGTCCAAGCCGGCCCTGACCCTGCTCGCGCTGTGGGGCGTCGGCGACCTGATGGTCATCTTCATGGCGGCGCTGCTCGACGTGCCCAAGGAGCAGTACGAGGCGGCGGAACTGGACGGCGCCTCCGCGTGGCAGCGCTTCCGGTTCGTCACGCTCCCCAACATCTCGCCCATCGTGATGTTCGCGGTCGTCACGGGTGTCATCCAGACGATGCAGTACTACACCCAGCCGCTCATCGCCGGAAAGGTCGCCTCGGGCGTCATCCAGGGCGCGGGCACGCAGTTCGAGCCCGGGTATCCGGAGAAGTCGACGCTCACCCTCCCCCAGCTCGTCTACAACCTCGGTTTCCAGCGCTTCGACTACGGCTCCGCGTGTGTCGTCGCCCTCGTGCTCTTCGCCCTGTCCATGGTGTTCACCGCGTTCCTGATGCGGCGCCGGGGCGGTCTCATCCAGGCAGGTGACTGACGATGACCCAAGTACTGGACCGGCCGACGGAGTTGAAGGCCCCGGCGTCGGACGCCGAACGCGAGGCCCGCCGCAAGGCCCTGCTGAACTGGGTGGCGGTCCACTCCCTCGGCGTCGCCGCCGCCCTGTTCTTCACCCTCCCCTTCGTGTTCGTGTTCCTGACCTCGCTGATGAGCGACAGCCAGGCACTGAGCCGGGACCTGATCCCGCACACGTGGGAATGGGGCAACTACAAGAAGGTCTTCGACACCCCCGGCTTCCTGACCTGGTGGAAGAACACCCTGATCTACGCCGGCCTGGGCACCGTCCTGACCGTCGTCTCCTCGCTCCCGGTGGCGTACGCGCTCGCCAAGTTCCGCTTCCGCGGCCGCAACCTGTCCCTGATGCTGGTGATCTCGATGATGATGCTGCCGCCGCAGGTGGTCATCATCCCGATGTACCTCTTCTGGGCGAAGCAGCTGGACCTGTCCGGCACCCTGTGGCCGCTGATCGTGCCGATGGCGTTCGGTGACGCGTTCTCCATCTTCCTGCTGCGCCAGTTCCTGACGACGATCCCGAACGAGTACCTGGACGCGGCGAAGGTGGACGGCTGCGGCGACCTCAGGACCCTCCTCAGGGTGGTGATCCCCATGGCGAAGCCGGGCATCGCCGCCGTCGCCCTCTTCCAGTTCTTCTACGCCTGGAACGACTACTTCGGCCCCCAGATCTACGCGTCCGAGAACCCGGGCGCCTGGACCCTCTCCTACGGCCTGGAGTCCTTCAAGGGCATGCACCACACCGACTGGAACCTGACCATGGCCGCGACCGTGCTGGTCATGGCCCCCGTGATCCTCGTCTTCTTCTTCGCCCAGAAGGCGTTCGTCGAGGGCGTCACGCTCACCGGAGTGAAGGGTTAACCCGTACATGAAACTCACTGTGGTCGGCGGAGGCTCGACCTACACCCCTGAACTCATCGACGGCTTCGCCCGCCTGCGGGACACCCTGCCCGTCGAGGAACTGGTCCTGGTGGACCCGGCGGCCGAACGGCTGGAGCTGGTGGGCGGACTGGCCCGCCGCATCTTCGCCAAGCAGGGCCACGGCGGCCGTATCGTCACCACCTCCGACCTGGACGCGGGCGTCGAGGGCGCCGACGCGGTGCTGCTGCAGCTGCGCGTCGGCGGCCAGGCCGCCAGGCAGCAGGACGAGACCTGGCCGCTGGAGTGCGGCTGCATCGGCCAGGAGACCACCGGCGCCGGCGGCCTGGCCAAGGCCCTGCGCACGGTCCCGGTCGTCCTGGACATCGCCGAACGCGTCCGCCGCACCAACCCGAACGCCTGGATCATCGACTTCACCAACCCGGTGGGGATCGTGACCCGTGCCCTGCTCCAGGCCGGCCACAAGGCGGTCGGGCTGTGCAACGTGGCGATCGGCTTCCAGCGGAAGTTCGCGAACCTGCTCGGCGTCACCCCGGCCGAGGTCCACCTCGACCACGTCGGCCTCAACCACCTCACCTGGGAGACGGCGGTCCGCCTCGGCGGCCCCGAGGGCGACAACGTCCTGCCCAAGCTGCTCGCGGAGCACGGCGACACGATCGCCGCGGACCTGAAGCTGCCCCCGGCGCTCCTCGACCGCCTGGGCGGCGTCATCCCGTCCTACTACCTGCGCTACTTCTACGCCCACGACGAGGTGGTGCGCGAGCTGCGCACCAAGCCGTCCCGGGCCGCCGAAGTGGCCGCGATGGAGAAGCAGTTGCTGGAGATGTACGGCGACCCGGCCCTGGACGAGAAGCCGGAGCTGCTCGCCAAGCGGGGCGGCGCCTACTACTCGGAGGCGGCGGTCGACCTGGCCGCGGCCCTGCTCGGCACCACCGGCAACCCCTACCAGGTGGTGAACACCTACAACGGCGGCACGCTGCCCTTCCTCCCCGACGACGCGGTGATCGAGGTCCAGGCGGCGGTGGGCGCGAGCGGCCCGGTACCGATGTCCGTCCCGGACGTCGACCCGCTGTTCGCCGGACTGGTGGCGAACGTGACCGCCTACGAGGAGCTGGCCCTGGAGGCGGCCCTGCGCGGCGGCCGGGACCGCGTCTTCCGGGCCCTCCTGTCCCACCCCCTGATCGGCCAGTACGAGTACGCCGACGCCCTGACCGACCGACTGATCGCGCACAACCGGGAGCACCTCGCGTGGGCCTGACCGCAAGTGTCCTCGCCATCGACGCGGGCAACAGCAAGACCGACGTCGCGGTGGTGGCGGCGGACGGCGAGGTCCTCGCCACGGCCCGCGGCGGCGGCTTCCGGCCGCCGGTGGTGGGCGTGGAACAGGCCGTGGACGAGGTGGCGGAGGCGGTCGCCGAGGCGTACGGCGCCGCCGGTGTCACCTCCGTCGCCCACGTCTCCGCGTGCCTGGCCAACGCCGACTTCCCCTTCGAGGAGGAGCAGTTGGCCGCCGCGCTGGCCACGCGCGCGTGGGGGGCGACGGTGGCGGTCCGCAACGACACCTTCGCGATCCTGCGGGCCGGCGTGACCGAGCCCCGCGGTGTCGCCGTCGTCTGCGGCGCGGGCATCAACTGCGTCGGCATGCGCCCCGACGGCCGCACCGCCCGCTTCCCCGCCCTCGGCCGCATCTCCGGTGACTGGGGCGGCGGCTGGGGCCTCGCCGAGGAGGCCCTGTGGCACGCGGCCCGCGCGGAGGACGGACGCGGGGAGGGTACGGCGCTGGCCCGCACGCTCCCGGCGCACTTCGGCTACGACACCATGCTCGCGCTGATCGAGGCCCTGCACCGGGAGGAGGTCGAGCCCGCCCGCCGCCACGAGTTGACCCCGGTCCTCTTCGCGACGGCCGCCGACGGCGACCCGGTCGCCCGCGCGGTCGTGGACCGGCTGGCCCAGGAAGTGGTGTCCATGGCCATGGTCGCTCTGACCCGCCTCGACCTGCTGGACGAGGAGACCCCCGTGCTGCTGGGCGGCGGCGTCCTGGCCGGCGGCCACCCCCAACTCGACGACGGCGTCCGCGAATTGCTGGCCGCGCGGGCCCCGAAGGCAGTACCGAGGGTGGTGACGGCGCGGCCGGTGCTGGGAGCGGCCCTGCTGGGACTGGACGCGGCGGGGGCGGGGGTGACCGTGCAGGAGAGGGTGCGGACGTACTTCGAGGGGTGACCCGGGGTGAGGGCGGGGGGGTGGGGACGCTCACCGGCGCTTGCCGGGTGCCTCCCCCAGCCTTCGGCCGGGGGGACCAGGGGCGCGGGGAACTGCGCGACCAGCCCCCACCGGCCCGCGCCCCGGAACGCACCGTCACCACCCCTCCGGAACCGAACCGATCCCCCCGGCGTATTCATGGGCAGGGGTTCCGCTGCGATCCGATCAAGATCCAGTGAAGGCCGGTGCCGAATGTCGGTCCGGGCGGCGATACTGGGCGGCGACCGGATGACCATGGGGGAGGTCACGTGACACACCCGCCGATCAGCAGCGCGGCACCGCCAGGAGCAGGCCCCGGCCTGCCCGCACCGGCGCCCCCTCGCCGTACCGCGTTCGCGGAGGGCATCGAGCGGCTGCGCGCCGCCGCGACCACGGAACCCGGCCGGCTCCGCCTGATCGGCGCCGTCCTGGCCGCCCTGATCGTCGCGTTCGGCGCCGTCACCGCCTGGCAGATGGCCGACCGCGCGGCCGCCGCCGACGACGTCCTGCACCGCAGCCAGCCGCTCAGTTCGGGCGCGGCGGACATCTACCGCTCGCTGGCGGACGCCAACACGGCGGCCTCCAGCGGCTTCCTGGCGGGCGGTCAGGAGACCAAGGCATCCCAGGACACGTACGAGACGGACATCCGCAACGCCGCCGCCGGGCTGGTCAACGCCGCCGCCAACTCCGAGCCCGGCTCGCCCGCCGAGGCGGCCATATCGAAGCTGAACAAGCTGCTGCCGGAGTACAAGGGGCTCGTGGAGCGGGCCAGGGTCTACAACCGGCAGGGCTACCCGGTCGGCGGCGCCTACCTGCGGTACGCGAACGACAAGATGCAGGACGAGATGCTCCCGGCGGCCAAGGAGCTCTACGAGAAGGAGAACACGCGGCTCGCGTCGGACTACTCGGGCGCGACGCCGTACCCGTGGGCGGCCATCGTCCTCGGCCTGCTCGCGCTCGCCGCGCTCGCCTGGGCCCAGCTGCGCCACTACCGCCGCACCAACCGCCTGCTGAACCACGGTCTGGTGGCGGCCTCCGCGGCCACCGTCATCACCCTGCTGTGGCTGGTCGTCGGCCACACCCTGGCCCGCGCGGGCCTGGACGGCTCGTACGACCACGGCGTCCGCTCGCTGAACGTGCTGCACGACGCCCGGATCGCCTCCCTGAACGCGCGGGGCAACGAGAACCTGAGCCTGGTGGCGCGCGGCGCCGAGACCATCAAGGTCGGCAACGAGTCCTACGACGCGTACTACTACGACTTCGACAAGGACATGACCGCCCTCGGCAAGGGCCTCGCCCAGGCGGCGCGGCTCGCGGACGACACGGCGGGCAGCAAGCCCGTGGTGGCGGCCCAGGGCAACATGAAGGTGTGGAAGGACCGCCACGCCGACGCCCGCAAGGACGACGAGAACGGCGACTACGAGGCGGCGCTGGCCAAGGTGATCGGCCCCAAGGACGCGACCGCCGAGTGCTTCGACAGCGTCGACAACAACCTGAAGGCCGCGTTGGCCCAGGAGGAGCACGAGTTCCAGCAGCGGGCCACCGACGGGCGGGACGCGATGACCGGGCTGCCGATCGGTGCCGCCATGCTGGGGGTCGCGGCGGCCTCTGGCGCGTTGTTCGGTATCGGGCGCAGGCTGTCGGAGTACCGGTGAGAGGGGGCGTGGCGATGTTCGTACGGAGGTTGCGGGTCTCCCTGCGCGGCTGGGGCGGCGTGGGCGCGATGGCGGTCGGCTGCGCTCTGGCGCTGGCGTTCGTCCTGCTGCTGCCCCTCACCCAGTCCCGTGACGAGGGTGGCGAGGAGGGGTCGGGCGGGCAGGGCGGAGTGACCAACGGCAGCCAGGTGCGGGCCGACGACTGCAAGGATTCCCAGGCACAGAACGAGACCCTGTCGCCGTCGGGCGCCGACGGCGCCACGATCGACGCCATCAAGGCCCGCAAGGGCGACGCGCGGAAGCTGATCGTCGGCGTCGACCAGAACAGTTACCGCTGGGGCTACCGCAACCCGAACAACTCCGTTGCGGACCTGGAGGGTTTCGACATCGACCTGGTGCACCGGATAGCCAAGGACATCCTCGGCGACGCCAAGGACGTGACGTTCAAGGCGATCCCGACCAGCCAGCGGATACCGGCGGTGCAGCACGGCGACGTCGACATGGTGGTGCGCACGATGACCATCACCTGCAAGCGGCTGGACGATGTCGCGTTCTCCGCGCCGTACTTCAAGACCGGCCAGCAGGTACTGGCGCCGAAGTCGTCCTCGATCAAGGGGTACGACGCGACGCTCGCGAACAAGACGGTGTGCACCGCGGACGGTTCGACGGCCTACGACGCGGTGACCGCCGACAAGGGGACCAGGCTGCCTTCCTCTGTGAGGATCAAAGTCGTGCCCAACCAGCTGGACTGCCTGGTGCGGTTGCAGCTCGGCGAGGTCGACGCGGTGATCACCGACGGCGCGCTCGCCGCCAGCCAGGCCGCCCAGGACCCGACGGTCGAGCTGAAGGGCCCGCCGTTCACCACCGAGTACTACGGCGTGGCGATGAACAGCAAGGCGGACGATCTGGTACGCCGGGTCAACCAGATCCTGGTGGACTACCGGGCCGACGGCTGGCAGGCGTCGTACAGCAAGTGGCTGTCGGCGACACTGGGAACGAAATCGACGGGGTCGGAACCGCCCACACCGCAGCAGTATCTGCGCACGAGCTGACCCGCATCCGCCGGCCAGGCCCCGACAAGCAAGTGAGAGGTGATCGATGGGCGTCACGGACCCCGCCGGGCCGGTGATGGACCGGGACGAGGTGGACCGTGCGCTGGCGCGGCTCGGCGCGGAGCACGAGGCGATCGAGACCTCGCTGCTCGCCCTGCAGGACCACGCGGGCCGCAGGCTCCTGGAAGGCGCCGAGCTGACCGGGACGACCCGGGAGCGGTGGACGACCGCCGATGCCTCGATCAGCCTGCTGTGGGCCTACTTCGACGCGTACACGGACGCGCTGCGCTCCGCCCGGGAGATCCGGGCCCGGCGCCGCTGGTCCAGCCGTGAGGACCTGGTGGAGCTGACCGAGCTGCTGCGCGGCGAGTCCGTGACGGTGGCGGGCAGCGCCACGGCGACGGCGAACGCGCCGACGCTGCTGTCGGCGGCGGGCCGGCTCAGCGAGCGCTTCTCGCTGGCGGCCCTGGTGGACCGGATGAACGAGCTGTACGCGACCTCGCTGGACATGGTCGTCACCGCCGACGCGGTGTGGTCGGCGCTGCCCGCGCGGATCGATTTACTCGCCGCCGAGCTGCAGCGCACCCGCACGCTGGCGCACTCGGTCGGGGTACGCCCGGGCGAGCACCCGGCGGGCGACGACCTGGAGCGCATCACCCGCACCCTGACCAGGCTCCGCGAGGACGTGGTCTCCGACCCGCTGACCTTCTGGATCCCCGCCCAGGGGAGTTCGGCGCCCGGCGGCGGCCGTCCCGACACCGCGGTGTACGACCGGGAGGCGCGGGCCCTGGAGGAGGTGCGGCGGGAGATCGACGCCGTGCTGACGGTACGGCAGGACGCCGAGGCCCGGCTGATCAAGCTGCGGGACGTGCTCTCCCGCGCGGACCGCACCCTCGCCGAGGCGCGCACCGCGCGCGGTGAGGTGCTCGCGAAGATCGCGGCGACCGAGGTGCCGGTGGTCAGCGGCCCGCCGACCGCGCTGCAGGAGCAGCTGGCGACGGCCGCCGAGTACCGCCGGCAGGCCCAGTGGCACCGGCTGTCGCCGCTGCTGGAGTCGCTGGAGCAGAAGGCGGAGGACGAACTGCTGCGCGCCCGCGAGTCGTTGACGGCGGTCACCGCGCCGCTCGCGGTCCGCGCGGAGCTGCGCGGCCGGCTGGACGCGTACAAGGCGAAGGTGGCCCGGCACGGGCTGGCGGAGGACCCGTTCCTGATCGAGCGGTACGACGCGGCCCGGCGGATGCTGTGGAGCGCGCCCTGCGATCTGCGGGTCGCGGAGCAGGCGGTGCTGCGCTACCAGCAGGCGGCGGCCGAGGCGCTGCGCGCGCCGCGCGTGCCGCACCAGAGCGGGCCCGAGGACCGCAGGGGGCCCGGAGCGTGAGCGACAAGGGAGATGGGGGCGCGGTGAGCCTGGCGGGACAGACGTGCCAGCGGCCCGGCTGCGAGGGGTCGTACGAGGACATGGGCGGCGGTGAGCTGTACTGCGACACCTGCGGTCTGGCCCCGGTCGTCCCGGCCGGGGATCCGTCCGCCGAGGGCGGGATGCTCGGGGCGACGGCCACCGGGATCACGGCCGGCGGCAAGGGCTCGGCGGGCAGCGGGAGTTCGCGCTCCGGCAGCCGTGGCAGCTCGCGTACGTCGTCGCAGTCGTCGAAGTCGCGGCGCTCGGTCTCCGGGCGGCTGTCGCGGTCCCTGTCGGGCAAGTCGACGGGCCGCTCGGTGTCGGTGCGCAGCTCCGGTTCGTCGGCGAGCGCCTCGGCGCGCAGCCGGCTGGGCGCCGGTCTGGTGACGGTCCCGCAGGTGCCGCGGCCGGACCCGCGCGAGATGGTCCTGGAGAACCCGGAGGTGCCCGAGCGCAAGCGGTTCTGCTCGCGCTCGGACTGCGGGGCGCCGGTCGGGCGCGGACGCGGTGACCGGCCGGGGCGGACCGAGGGCTTCTGCACCAAGTGCGGCAACCCGTACTCGTTCGTGCCCAAGCTCAAGGGCGGGGACGTGGTGCACGGCCAGTACGAGGTCGCGGGCTGTCTGGCGCACGGCGGCCTGGGCTGGATCTACCTCGCCGTGGACCGGGCCGTCGCCGACCGCTGGGTGGTCCTCAAGGGCCTCCTGGACACCGGCGACCAGGACGCGATGGAGGCGGCGATCTCCGAGCGGCGGTTCCTCGCGGAGATCGAGCACGCCAACATCGTGCGGATCTACAACTTCGTCGAGCACCTCGACCAGCGCACCGGCTCCCTCGACGGCTACATCGTCATGGAGTACGTCGGCGGCAAGTCCCTGAAGGAGATCGCCAACGACCGCCGCACCCCGGAGGGCCGCCGGGACCCGCTGCCGGTGGAGCAGGCCTGCGCGTACGGCATCGAGGCGCTCGAAGCCCTCGGCCACCTGCACAGCCGCAACCTCCTCTACTGCGACTTCAAGGTCGACAACGCCATCCAGACCGAGGACCAGCTCAAGCTGATCGACATGGGCGCGGTGCGCAGGATGGACGACGAGGAGTCGGCCATCTACGGCACGGTCGGCTACCAGGCCCCGGAGGTCGCCGAGGTCGGCCCGTCGGTCGCGTCCGACCTGTACACGGTCGGCCGTACCCTCGCGGTCCTCACCTTCGACTTCCAGGGCTACACGACCGTCTTCGTGGACTCGCTGCCCGACCCGGACAACATCGAGGTGTTCCGGCAGTACGAGTCCTTCTACCGGCTGCTGGTCCGGGCCACCGACCCGGACCCGGCCCGCCGGTTCGCCTCCGCGCAGGAGATGGCCGAGCAGCTGACCGGTGTGTTGCGCGAGGTGGTGTCGGTGCAGACCGGCACGGCCCGGCCCGCGCTGTCGACGCTGTTCGGACCCGAGGTGAAGGTCACGGACACCGAGCTGTTCCCGAAGCTGGCCGGGGACGTGTCCCGGCTGGGGGCGCGGGCGGTGGCCTCCAGAACGCTGGCGCTGGAGCCGGTGGGAGCGGGGCCGGCCGCCGCCGACCCCGCCCTGGTGAAGACCGTCGCCACGCCGGTCGCCGGCCTCGCCCTGCCGGTCCCGCTGGTCGATCCGAACGACCCGAACGCCGGTTTCCTGGCGGGCCTGATGATGACCTCGGCACCGGGCGAGCTGCTCGGGGCGCTGGCCGCCGCGCCGGCGCAGACCGTGGAGACCCGGCTGCGCCAGGTCCGGGCCCGGCTGGAGAGCGGCGACCACGAGGCCGCCCTGACCGCGCTGGGCGCGCTGGAGGACGAGCAGCCGGACGACTGGCGGGTGGTCTGGTACCGGGGCGTGACCGCCCTGGTCACCGGTGACTTCGAGGGCGCGGCCCTGTCCTTCGACGCGATCTACGACGCCTTCCCGGGCGAGAGCGCGCCCAAGCTGGCGCTCGGCCTGTGCGCGGAGGTGCTGGGCCAGCTGGACAACGCGGCCGAGTACTACCGGCTGGTGTGGGCGACCGACCCGAGCTTCGTCAGCTCCGCCTTCGGGCTGGCCCGGGTGCGGCTGGCGGCCGGGGACCGGCGCTCTGCCGTACGGACCCTGGAGTCGGTGCCGGAGGCCTCGATCCACTTCACGGCGGCCCGGGTGGCGGCCGTACGGGCGCGGCTGCGGCACCGGATCGCGGCGGCCGACGACACGCCGTTCCTGGACGATCTGACGGCCTCCGCGGGGCAGATCGAGGCGCTGGACGCGTACGGTCTGGATCCGGCCCGGCGCGAGCAGTTGTCGGCGGAAGTCCTCGGCTGCGCGCTGGACTGGATACTCTCCGGGGGCCGGGGCGGCGAGGCCGCCGGCGGCAGCCGGGTACTGCTCGGCAGTGGTCTGGACGAGCGGGGCCTCCGCTTCGGCCTGGAGCGCTCGTACCGCACGCTGGCCAGACTGGCGACCGGCGGCGAGGAGAGGATCGACCTGGTGGAACGGGCCAACCGTTACCGCCCCCGGACGTGGGTGTAGTTGATGTCGCAGATGCCCCAGCAGGCCGCACCGGCGAAGTGCCCGAGCTGCGCCGAGCCCCTCGAATCGGGTGATCTCTTCTGCGGTGCGTGCGGGTACGACCTGTCGGCCGTGCCCGCCGCGCCGCAGGACCACCCGACCCTCACCATGGGCGCCTCCGGTGTGGGATCCTCGGGTGTGGACTGGCCCCCGCCCGAACCGGAGAGTCCCGGTACGCCCGCGGCCCCGCATCTGCCGACGGATCTGCCCGGCACGGACTCGGGCGGCAAGCCGCTGCCCGGTACTCCGGCGCACGGTTCGCCGGTGTCGCCTGCCTCCGGGGTGCGTTTCGACCGGCCGCCGGAGCCGGACGACTACCCGCTGCAGGCACCCGACCCGAGGATCGCCGCCTCCGCCGCGGAGACCGCCGACACCGCCGACACCTCCGGGTCCGCCGACACCATAGAGACCCCGAAGGTGTGCGTGGCCTGCCGCGCGGGCCGGGTCGACGACGACGGATACTGCGAGAACTGCGGGCACGCCCAGCCGCGCGAGCGCGACCACATGGAGCAGGAGTCCGGTCCGGTGGCCGCCGTCAGCGACCGCGGGCTGCGCCACCACCGCAACGAGGACGCGTTCGCCGTCGAGCACACCGCGCTGCCCGACGGCACCCCGGCCACCCTGGCGGTCGTCTGCGACGGCGTCTCCTCGGCGACCCGCCCCGACGAGGCCTCCATGGCCGCCTCCCGGGCCGCGGGCGAGGCGCTGCTGGCCGCGCTGGGCCAGGGCACGCATCCGCAGCAGGCGATGCACGAGGCGATCGTCGCCGCCTCCCAGGCGGTGAACGCCCTCGCCGAGGAGCCGCCCTCGGCCAGGGAGCACACCCCGCACCAGAACGCCCCGGCGTGCACGATCGTCGGCTCGATCGTCACCCCTGGCCTGCTGGTCGTCGGCTGGGTCGGCGACAGCCGCGCCTACTGGGTGCCGGTGGACCGGAGCTCACCGGCGGCCCGGCTCACCGAGGACGACTCCTGGGCCGCGCAGATGGTGGCCGCGGGGCTGATGAGCGAGGCGGAGGCGTACGCCGACGAGCGCGCCCACGCGATCACCGGCTGGCTCGGCGCCGACGCCTACGAACTGGAGCCGCACACCGCTTCCTTCAAGCCGGACCGGCCTGGTGTGGTGGTGGTGTGCACGGACGGTCTGTGGAACTACGCGGAGACGGCCGAGGAGATGTCCGATGTCCTCCCCGCCGACGCCGCGCTACGACCGCTGCACGCGGCCCGGGTCCTGGTCGGTCACGCCCTGGACGGCGGGGGCCACGACAACGTAACAGTGGCGCTGCTGCCGTTCCCGGCGACCGCGCAGGGGGCAGGATCCGCCTGAGGCCGCGCAAAACGGCCGCAAACGGGGAAGTACCCGCGGACCGGAGGGGACCGGTCCGCACATCGTCAGCACCCATCAGGCGTGGGGTGGAGGGGGACCGGAGCAGTCATGGCCAATTTCTCGAAATCGAGCGTGCCGCAGTTCTCGGTGGACGTGTACCAGAACGAGTACCTGCCGGACGGCGGCCGTGAGGTCAACGCGATCGTCACGGTGACGTCGACCGGCGGAGGCACCGTCGGGACCGCGGTCGGGGCGTCGTACGCACCCGGGCAGGGGCCCTCCGCCGGGGTGGCGGTCATGGTCGACTGCTCGGGGTCGATGGACTACCCGCCCACCAAGATGCGCAACGCCCGGGACGCCACGGCGGCCGCGATCGACACCCTGCGCGACGGCACCCACTTCGCGGTGATCGGCGGCACCCATGTCGCCAAGGAGGTCTACCCGGGCGGCGGCGCGCTCGCGGTGGCCGACCGCACCACCCGGGAGCAGGCCAAGCAGGCGCTGCGCAGGCTGAGCGCGGGCGGCGGTACGGCGATCGGCACCTGGCTGCGCCTCGCCGACCGGCTTCTCTCGTCCGCGGACGTCGCCATCCGGCACGGCATCCTGCTCACCGACGGCCGCAACGA
Organism: Streptomyces sp. NPDC048288; assembly: GCF_043201555.1. Lineage (NCBI taxonomy): Bacteria > Bacillati > Actinomycetota > Actinomycetes > Kitasatosporales > Streptomycetaceae > Streptomyces > Streptomyces sp. NPDC048288. Next base: position 68,179 of record NZ_JBICZD010000001.1, on the reverse strand, counting down.
GCACGAGTCGCCCGAGGACCTGAAGGCCGCCCTGGACTCCTGCGCCGGACGCTTCACCTGTGACGCCCGGGGCGTGGGCACCGACTGGGAAGTGAAAGAAGTCACAGGGATAGCCTCCGCGCTGCTCGGCACCGCCGACATCGTCGCCGATCCCACCGGTCTGGCCGCCGACTTCACGCAGATGATGGAGACGGCGATGGGCAAGGAGGTCGCGGACGTGGCGCTGCGGCTGTGGACGCCGGTCGGCACGGCCATCAAGTTCGTCAAGCAAGTGGCGCCCACCGTGGAGCAGTTGACCGACCGCCGCACCGAGGCCGGGCCGCGCGCCGGCGACTACCCGACCGGCTCCTGGGGCGACGAGTCCCGCGACTACCACGTCTGCGTGGAGGTCCCCTCGGCCGGTCTCGGCCAGGAAATGCTCGCCGCCCGCGTCTCGTTGGTCGTCCCGCAGCCCGACGGAAGCGTCCAGAACCTGGGCGCGCAGGGCCTGATCAGGGCGGTCTGGACGGACGACATGGCCGCCTCCACCTCCATCAACCCCCAGGTCGCCCACTACACCGGCCAGGCCGAACTGGCACAAGCCATCCAACAGGGGCTGGATCTCCGCAAAGCGGGCGATATGGACGGAGCAACCGCCAAACTGGGTCGGGCCGTTCAGTTGGCAAGCGCTTCCGGGAACGCGGATACTGCGAAACTGCTTGCGAAGGTGGTGGACGTGGTCGACGCCGCGACGGGTACTGTGCGACTGAAAGCGAAGGTTGCGGAGGCCGACGAGATGACTCTCGAGACAAGGTCCACAAAGACTGTTCGTGTAAAGAAGTGAACCAGCAGTACATGGCCTAGCAGTGCACGCAGGACAGAGAGGGAAGCACCGACATGCCGACCTGCCCGAACGGACACCAGTCGGTTTCCGACGACTGGTGCGAGGTGTGCGGTCACCGCATGGCCGGTGCCGTGCCTCCGCCGCCCCCGCCCCCGCCGACTTCCGGCGGCGGCTACGGCTTCCCGCCGCCCGCGCCCGGCGCGCAGGCCGGTGGCCCGGCCGGCGGCCGTCATCTCTCCTCGGTGCCGAACTCGCCCGAGCCGGAGCTGTGCCCGCAGTGCCGTACGCCCCGTGAGGGCGGTGCGCCGTTCTGCGAGGAGTGCCGCTGGAACTTCCTCACCAACACGGCCACCTCGTACACCCCCGCCGCCCCGCGCCCGTCTGCGGGCGGCGGCCCGGCCGCGCCGACCTTCCGGCCGCCCGCCCCGCCGTCCTACGGCGGCAACACCGACTCGTACGAGTACCAGGGCTCGCGCCCCTCGCAGATGAACCGCCCCGCCGAGCCCATCCCCTCCTTCGGCAGCGAGCCCTCGGGCCCCACGCCGTTCGGCGGCGAGCGCGGCCAGCAGGGCTCCCCGGCGTACGGCGGCGACCGCGGCCAGTCCGGTCCCCCGCCGTTCGGCGGCGACCGCGGCCAGCAGGGCCCCCCGGCGTACGGCGGCGACCGCGGCCAGTCGGGCCCCCCGCCGTTCGGCGGCGACCGCGGCCAGCAGGGCCCCCCGGCCTTCGGCGGCGACCGCGGCCAGCAGGGTCCCCCGCCCTTCGGTGGCGAGCGCGGGCCCTCGGCGCCGCCCTCGCCGTACGGCGGTGCTCCGGGCCAGAACCAGGGCGGCCCGTCCGCCTTCGGCGGCGCCCCCGGCACCGGCCAGGCCGCCGGCCCCTTCACCCGCGACCCCTCCGGCGGTCCGGCCGCCGGTCCCTTCGGCGGGGACCCGTCCCGGCCGCCGGTCCCGCCGCAGACCGCCGGTGGCGCTCCCGGCGCCTTCCAGCAGTCCGCGCCGCCCGCGCCGCCCGGCTTCCCGCAGGAGACCACCCGGCCCCCGGCCGGCGGTCCGCCCTTCGGCGGCGCCGACGACGACTGGGTGATCTCCCCGCCGTCGGCCACGGGCCCGGCCGGCCCCGGCGCTCCCGCTCGTCCGGGCGGCTACGGCTACCCGCAGCCCGGCGCCACCCAGGCCCCGCCCGGCCCCGGCTTCCCGCAGGCCCCGCAGGCTCCGGCGACCTGGACGGCCACGATCGGCCCGGACCGCGAGTACTTCATGGCGATGATGCAGCGCTCGGGCCCCGAGGCGGCCGGCCTCAACCTGCCCGCGTACTCCCCCGAGCAGCAGCGCGCCCTCAGCGGCAACCAGGTCACCATCGGCCGCCGCCGGCACTCCACCGGCGACACCCCCGACATCGACCTCGCGGTACCGCCGGAGGACCCGGGCGTCTCCCACCAGCACGCGGTCCTGGTCCAGCAGCCCGACGGCAGCTGGGCGGTCGTCGACCAGAACTCCACCAACGGCACCACGGTGAACGGCTGCGAGGAACCCATCCAGCCGTTCGTCCCGGTACCGCTGCAGGACGGGGACCGGGTGCACGTGGGCGCCTGGACGACGATCACTATTCGACGGGGCTGAGCTGCAGCGCCCCGAAAGGGGCGCGAGGCCGTATCAATCTGCGGCTCCGCCGCGTGGGCGCGAGCAACCCACCACAACCCGCGGCCGACGTCAGACCGGGAGCGGCCACACACACGGCCCCTCCCGGTCATCCAGCCACACCCACTCCCCGCCCTCCCCACCCTCCTCCACGCTCACCCCGTACCGCTCCCGCCCGGGCATGCCCTCCCGCGCCCACACCTCGTAGGCCTCCCGGGGACTGAGCACCCCCCGGGTCAGCTCCGCCAGGAACTGGAACGACTCGTCCCCCAGCGCCCCGGCCGGCACCCCGCCCGCGTCCCCCACGCCCGCGACCCGCTCCACCCCCCGCAACGGCACGAAGAACGCCGCCGACGGCAGAAACCTCCCCTCGGCACCCCCGCCCCGCACGGTCAGCGCCAGCAGCCCCGTGGACACCGGCGCCAGGATCCGCGCCCCCTCCGCGCACTGCCCGACCCACGCCCGCGGCACACCCGGCAGCGCGCAGGTCGCGATGATCCGGTCGAACGGCGCCCGCTCCGGCACCCCCCGCGCCCCGTCCCCCGTGACCACGGCGGGCCGGTATCCCGCCGCCGCCAGATGGCGCCGCGCGGACTCGGCGATCTCCGGATCCACGTCGACGGTCGTGACCAGACCGTCGTCGCCAAGGCGGTGCGCCAGCAGCGCCGCGTTGTACCCGGTCCCCGCCCCGACCTCCAGCACCCGGTCCCCCTCGGACACCCGCAGCTCGACCAGCATCCGCGCCATCAGCGACGGCTGGCTGCTGGACGACAGCAGCTCACCGTCCCGCAGCCGGGTGGCCAGCGGGACGTCCTCGTACGCCCCGCGCAGCCACCGTTCCCGGGCCCCGCGGTCCGGGCTCTCGCCCCACCGGCGCTCGTAGCCGCACTCCCCGGCGACGTAGTAGTACGGCACGAACAGATGCCGGGGCACCGCCGCGAACGCCTCCCGCCACACCGGTTCCCCGGCCCAGACGCCCTCCGCGTCGATCTCCCGCACCAGCCCGGCCCGCGCCGCGGCGGCCTGCCCCTCGGTCTGCGCGTCGGTCTGCGCGTCGTAGGCGCCCATGCGTCCACCCTAGATCCGCGCCCCCGCTCCGCCCGCGCTCCCGGTCCTAAGCCTTGAGTCCTCGGTCACCCCGTCTGAGACCATGTACGGGTGAGAGAGATTCGGCGCGGCACGCTTCAGGAGAAGACCTTCTACGAGCAGGTCGGCGGGGAGGAGACGTTCCGCCGGCTGGTCCACCGGTTCTACGAGGGGGTCGCCGAGGACGAGCTCCTGCGGCCGATGTACCCCGAGGAGGACCTGGGCCCGGCCGAGGAACGGCTCACCCTGTTCCTGATCCAGTACTGGGGCGGCCCCACGACGTACAGCGACAACCGCGGCCATCCGCGGCTGCGGATGCGGCACGCCCCGTTCACCGTGGACCGGGCGGCGCACGACGCCTGGCTGCGGCACATGCGGGTGGCGGTGGACGAGCTGGGCCTCTCCGAGGAGCACCGGGAACAGCTCTGGAACTACCTCACCTACGCGGCCGCCTCGATGGTCAACACCCCCGACTGACCGCGCCCGGCGCTCGCGCTCAGCGGACGCTGACGCCGAGCGCCCCGAGGCCCGCCCGCCGTACGGCGACCGACCCGAACGGCGTGCGCAGCCGCAGCCACGCTCCCGAGGACAACAGCACGGCCTCGTCGGCCGGCCGCAGGAAGCCCAGTGACTGGGCGGCGTGCACGGCCCGTACCGGGAGCGGAGTGCCGCCGACGGTCCGGGACCAGATGTCCCGCCCGATCCGGTCGAGTTCGGCCCGGGTACGGCCGTCCGGCGCCAACTCCTGCGTACGGGACCGGAACTCGCGCACCGCGGCGGCCACCGTGGCGCCCAGCGCCTGCGGCACGGGGAGCCCGGGCTCCGGCTGCCAGCCGCCCCTGGGCGGCAGCACCCCGGCCCACGGCGGGCCGGTCACCGCCCCCGGCACGGCGGCGGTGGCGGCCGGCTCGTCGAGCGACTCCAGCAGTTCCCCCGCCGACACGGTCACGTCGAGGGTGACGTCGAGCCCGTCCTCGTACGGCTTCGCGAGCCGCACCGCGCGGATCGCCAGCACCTCGAAGGACGGCGGCCGGCCGAAGACGGCGAGCGCGGTACCGGCCGCCTGCAGCCGTACCGCGGCCGAGCGGTCGTAGTGGAGCAGCCGGGAGAGGAAGGCGGCGAGGTCCGCCGTCTCCCCCTCGTCGGCCAGATGGAGCACCGTCATGCGGCGACGGCCTCCTCCTTGTCGTCGTCGCGGTACTCCGCGAGGAAGTCCCGCTCGTCGGCCGTGATCCGGCGCGGCCGCCCGCTCTCGAAGTCGAACGGCACGACGACCGTCGAGGCCGTTACGTAGACCAGGTCCTCGTCCTTCACCTCGTAGGTGACGGTGAAGGACGCGGCCCTGATCTCGGTGACCCACAGCTCGATGTCGACCGGGTGGTGCCGGTGGACGAGCTGCCGCTTGTAGTCGATCTCGTGGCGCGCCACGACCGACCCCTGCTTGAACTCCTTGTCCGGCCGGAACAGCCAGTCGATCCGGGCCTCCTCCAGGTAGCGGACGAAGACCGCGTTGTTGACATGGCCGTACGCGTCCATGTCGGACCAGCGCAGCGGGCAGCGGTAGATGTGGCGCAAGACCGATCAGCCCCGGGTCAGCTTCTTGTAGGTGGCACGGTGCGGACGCGCGGCGTCCGGTCCGAGCCGCTCGATCTTGTTCTTCTCGTACGACTCGAAGTTGCCCTCGAACCAGAACCACTTGGACTCGCCCTCGTAGGCGAGGATGTGGGTGGCGACCCGGTCGAGGAACCAGCGGTCGTGGGAGACGACCACGGCCGCGCCCGGGAACTCAAGGAGCGCGTTCTCAAGGCTGCTGAGCGTCTCGACGTCGAGGTCGTTCGTCGGCTCGTCGAGGAGCAGCAGGTTGCCGCCCTGCTTGAGGGTGAGCGCCAGGTTGAGGCGGTTGCGCTCACCGCCGGAGAGCACACCGGCCGGCTTCTGCTGGTCCGGGCCCTTGAACCCGAAGGCGGAGACGTAGGCGCGGCTCGGCATCTCGACCTGGCCCACGTTGATGTAGTCCAGCTCGTCGGAGACGACCGCCCACAGGGTCTTCTTCGGGTCGATGTTGGCGCGGCTCTGGTCGACGTACGAGATCTTGACGGTCTCGCCGACCTTGATGTCGCCGGAGTCCGGGGTCTCCAGACCCTGGATCATCTTGAAGAGGGTGGTCTTGCCGGCGCCGTTCGGGCCGATGACGCCGACGATGCCGTTGCGCGGCAGCGTGAAGCTGAGGTCGTCGATGAGGACCTTGTCGCCGAAGCCCTTGGAGAGGTTGGTGACCTCGACGACGATGCTGCCGAGCCGGGGGCCCGGCGGGATCTGGATCTCCTCGAAGTCCAGCTTCCGCATCTTGTCGGCCTCGGCGGCCATCTCCTCGTAGCGGGCGAGGCGGGCCTTGGACTTGGCCTGACGCCCCTTGGCGTTGGACCGCACCCACTCCAGCTCTTCCTTGAGCCGCTTCTGCCGCTTGGCGTCCTTCTGGCCCTCGACCTTGAGACGGGTGGCCTTGGTCTCCAGGTACTTGGAGTAGTTGCCCTCGTAGCCGTGCAGCCGGCCGCGGTCGACCTCGCAGATCCAGCCGGCCACGTTGTCGAGGAAGTACCGGTCGTGGGTCACGGCCACGATGGTGCCCTCGTACTTGGCGAGGTGCTGCTCCAGCCAGTTCACCGACTCGGCGTCGAGGTGGTTGGTGGGCTCGTCGAGGAGCAGCAGGTCGGGGGCCTCCAGCAGCAGCTTGCAGAGCGCCACACGCCGCTTCTCACCACCGGAGAGGGTGGTGACCTCCCAGTCGCCGGGAGGGCAGCCGAGCGCATCCATGGCCTGCTCCAGCTGAGCGTCCAGGTCCCAGGCGTTGGCGTGGTCGAGCTCCTCCTGCAGCTTGCCCATCTCGTCGAGCAGCGCGTCGGAGTAGTCGGTCGCCATCAGCTCGGCGATCTCGTTGAACCGGTCGAGCTTGCCCTTGACCTCGGCGACACCCTCCTGGACGTTCTCCAGGACGGTCTTGTCCTCGTTGAGCTTCGGCTCCTGCATCAGGATGCCGACGCTGTACCCGGGCGACAGGAAGGCGTCACCGTTCGACGGCTGGTCCAGCCCCGCCATGATCTTCAGAATGGTCGACTTACCCGCACCGTTCGGCCCGACCACACCGATCTTCGCGCCGGGCAGGAAGTTCAGCGAGACGTCGTCAAGGATGACCTTGTCGCCGATTGCCTTGCGCGTCTTGCGCATGGTGTAGATGTACTCAGCCAAGAGAAACCGTCCGGCAGTTTGAAATCTGGCAGTGGGCAGATACACCCCATCTTGCCGTAAGGCCAGCCCTGCGCGGAAACTCGTTAGGTCAGGGGGCTGTGACCTGGGGTTTCGCTCAAGGGAGCGGGGGTGGTCATGGCTGATGGTGGCTGGCGTCGTGCCGGCGACGGATCACCGGGGAGGCTGGGGAGGCTGACGTGGTTGCGCCGGTCGTCCCGCCGGTCGGCGGTGGGGCGCGGGGAGGGCGCGTCAACGTCGGGGCGGGTGGGTGAGGGGGCGGGTGGGTGGGGGGGTTGTGACAGGCCAGGGGTGTGGTGGGGGCTGGGGGAAGAGTGGAGGCGGGGGGCGGGTGCCGGGGGGTGCGGGAGGATGGCGCGGTGCTGAGGACGATGCCGGATGACGAGAGTTCCTTCGTCGGTCGGGCCGCGGAGCTGCGTCGGATCGGGGCGGCGCTGTTCAGGGGGCGGCTGGTCACGCTGACCGGGCCGGGCGGGGTCGGCAAGACCCGGCTCGCGCGGCGCGTCGTGGCGCTGGGCACGCCGGCCGGTGTGGACGGCGTCGCCTGGGCGGATCTGTCGCCGCTGCACAACCCCGCGCTGCTCGCCGCCACCGTCGCGGGCGCCCTGGGGCTCTCCGACCACACCGCGCGGCCGCCCGCGGAGGCGGTCCGCTCATGGGTGGGGGCCCGTCGGATCCTGCTGGTGCTCGACTGCTGCGAGCATCTGCCGGCCGAGTGCCGTGACCTGGTGGGCGACCTTCTGACGTCCTGTCCGAACCTGCGCGTCCTGGCCACCAGCCGGGAGCCGCTGCGGGTCCGGGGCGAGTCGGTGCTGCCGGTCGAGCCGCCGGCGTCCGTGCACGAGGCGCTCGCCCTGTTCGCCGACCGCGCCGCGGCGGCCGGCAGTCCGCTCAAGGACGAGGAGGACCGGGAGCTGGCCACGGCCTTGTGCGAACGGCTGGAGCGGCTGCCCCTGGCGCTGGAACTCGCCGCCGCGCAGCTGCGGGCCATGCCGCTGGCGGAGCTGTGCGCCCGGCCGCGCGCGGCCGTGGACCTGCCCGTGGCGCCGCCGTACGCGACACCGCCCCGGCACGCGGCGCTGCGGACCACGATCGGCTGGAGCCACGAGCTGTGCGGCCCCCTGGAGCGGCTGCTGTGGGCGAGGCTGTCCCATCTGCCGGGCCGTTTCGACGCCCACACCGCCTGCCAGGTGGCCGCCGGCGGGCCCCTCTCGCCCGGCGCGGTCCGGCAGCACCTGGCCGCGCTGTGCGCCAAGTCGGTCGTCACGGAACGGCACGGCACGTACCGGATGCTCGACGCGATCCGCGAGTACGGCCGCCGGTGGCTGGCCGCGCTGGGCGAGACCGCGACGGTCGCGGACCGGCACGCGGGCCATGTGCTCGCCGAGACCCGCCGGGCCCACGCCGAGTGGTTCGGCCCCGCCCAGCGCGGCTGGTACCGGCGGATCGCCTTCCTCCACTCCGACCTCCGGCTCGCGGCCGACCACCTGCTGGCCACCGACCCGGCCGCCGCCCTGGAGCTGATCGGTCATGTCACCTTCTTCTGGGTCTGCTCCGGGTATCTGTACGAGACACGGCAGTACCTGGAGCTGGCGATCCGGCTGGTGCCCGACGCGGGCCCGGACGAGAGCCGGGTACAGGCGCTGTGGAGTCTTGGGCTGACCCGGACGCTCCAGGGGGACCACGGCCCGGCCCGGGAGACGGCGGTCGCCTGCCGGCGGGCGGCCACGGCCGCGCTCGACGCCGAGGGGCTGGGCAGGGCCGCCTATCTGGAGGGTCTGCTGCACCTGCTGGAGGGCCGCCCGCTGGCCGCGCTGACCGTCGTCGAGGGGCCGCTGCGGGAGGCGGACGGCCGGGAGGCGGACGGCCGGGAGGCCGAGAGCCCGGTGTCCGGACGGCCGGAGGCGGCGACGGCGTTGTGCCGGCTCGTCCGGATCTTCGCCCTGACCGGGACCGGCCGGCTGGACCAGGCCCGCTCGGAGGCGCTGGGCCTGCACGAGGTCTGCGCCGCCTCGGACGAGCACTGGACCCGGTCCTACCTGGACCACCAGCTCGCGCTCATCGCCGTACTGGAGGGACGGACCCTGGACGCCGTCGGGCACGCCCGCGCGGTACTCGACGCCAAACGCCACATCGGGGACGACTTCGGCATCGCCATGGCGCTGGACGTGCTCGCCATCGCGCTGTCCGACGCCGGGGAGGAGCGGTCCGCCGCCCACGCCTTCGGCGCCGCGCTCCGTTTCTGGGAGACGGTCGGTCATCCGCAGCGCGGCACACCGGAGATGGCCGCGCTGCGCGACGCGTGCGAGGAACGGCTCGTCCACACCCTGGGCAGGCAGGAGTACGACCGTCTCCTGGACGCCGCCGCCGAACGCGAGCCGCGCGCCCTGCTGTCCTGGGCCACCCGCGGCGGCCCGCTGCCACCCCGGTGACGGCCCCGGCCGGCCGGCGGACGTGACGCACGTCATAGCGAGTCCTCGCATCGACGGACGGCTGCCCGGCGTCCTCCTCTTCGCCACGGAGGGGTCAAGTGCCTTGACTCATACGGCACTTGACGAAGACCTTGACGAGGGCAGGGGGAGCCGGCCGTGCGCCGTCGCTACAGGTGGGTGGAGCGTGAGCTGGCCGGTATGGACCCCGAGACGGACTGGGAGCGGATGATCTCGCTCTACATCGGCCATCGCGTCCCGGAGTTCGCCCTGGCGATGACGATCTATCCGGGCACGATGCGCATGATGCAGCCGCCCGCGACCGCCGCCACCCTGGCCCACACCGGGAAGCTGGAGACGCGGCCCGACCGGCGGTTCCGGGACGGGAACGCCTTCCTGACGGCCTGGATGGTGGACGGCCTGTCCAGTCCGCGAGGCCGCGGGGCCGCCGAGCGGCTGAACCGCCTCCACCGGGGAGTCGACCGCCGCACCCCGCACCTGCCCGGCAACTTCGACGGCGTCGACGACTTCGTCTATCCCCTGGTCCTGCTGGCCACGTTCGGCGACCGGCTGCAGACCTCGCTGGGGCTGCCCGGTACGAGCGAGCCCATGAAGATCGCGTGGCACCACTGGGCACGGACGCTCTTCCGGCTCCTGGAACGCGAGTCCGGGCCGCTGGCCGGCGAGGCGTTCCCCGAGGACTGGGACGCGATGACCGAGTTCGCCGCGAAGTTCGACTCCCGGCCCTACGAGCAGACGGAGGCCGGCCGGCGCGTGGCGACCGCGATGATGGACTTCTTCGCCGAGCGCTGGTTCCCCGCCCCCTTCCGGGCGTTCGGCAGGGACGTGACCCGCTGGCTCGCCGGTGAGCGGGTCTGCCGGCTCCACCGGATCGGCTGGATGAGCCCCGGGCGCGAGCGCGCCGTCCGCCTCTTCCTGAAGTCGGCCTTCCGCGCCCAGCGTCTGCTGCCCGACTACCGCACACCGCTTCCCGAGCGCCTGCGGCGCCAGGCCGCTTCTTCACAGGAAGCTGACAAGTAGCTGATCTTGCGCTGTTATTTTCCCTTCTACCCACGCCCCCACGAGCATTGGTTACGAGACCCCGTGTTCCTTTCTTCCTCCACCCTCCGCCGGGCCGCCGTGCTGGCGGTCGCCGTCCCCGTCGCCGGTACGTTCCTGTCCGCCCTGTCCGCTCCGGCCGCCTTCGCCGCCGGCCGGGCCACCGCCGTGCTGGACCCGGCCGAGCAGCGGATCGCCGACAACCTGGACACCCGCAGCCAGGACGTCCGCCTCGGCAGCACGCTCGGCGGGGTCGTCCTCGACGCCGGGTCCCGCAAGCCCGTCTGGGGCCACGGCGCGACGACCGCGCTGATGCCCGCCTCCAACACCAAACTCGGCACCGCGACCGCCGCGTTGACCGTCCTCGGCCCCGCCCACCGCTTCACCACGAAGGTCGTCCGCGGCGACGGCACGCTCACCCTCGTCGGCGGCGGCGACCGCACCCTGACCACCGCGGATCTCACCGAGCTGGCCAGTACCGCCCTCACCGGGCTGAAGCAGGCGGGCCTCACCTCGGTGCGGGTCCGGGTCGACGACAGCCTCTTCCCCGAGCCCACCCTCGCGACCGGCTGGAACGACGGCTACTACCCCGACTCCGTCGCGCCGGTACGGGCGTTGGTGGTCGACGGCCACCAGGTGACGGACACCTCCCTGGACGCGGGGCAGGTCTTCGCCGCGGCCCTCGCCCAGCAGGGCGTCACCGTCACCGGGGAGGTCACCCGCGGGGTGGCCGCTCCGGGCGACGTCCCCGTCGCCTCGCACCGGTCCGCCGCGCTGTCCGCCGTCGTGAAGCACATGCTCAAGGTGAGCGACAACGACATCGCCGAGACGCTGCTGCGGATGACCGCGCTCTCGGCCGGGCGCCCGGCCACCTTCGAGGACGGCACGGCGGTCGTGCGCGAGGTGCTCGGGCAGTACGGCATCTCGCTGGCCAACTACGAGATCCACGACGGCAGCGGGCTGTCCCGTGCCAACCGGATCCCGGCGCAGACCATCGCCGACATCCTCGACCTGGCCGCCGACCCGCGCCACGCCGAGACCCTGAAGTACATCGTGGACGGCCTGCCCGTCGCGGGCGAGGCGGGCTCCACGCTGGGCCCCGAGTGGGGCCGGTTCGACACCGCGGACTCGCAGTGCGCCGTCGGCAAGGTCAAGGCCAAGACCGGCACCCTCACCGGCGCGATCGCCCTGAGCGGCCTGACGAAGGCCCAGGACGGGCAGTGGAAGGTCTTCTCCTTCATCGAGAACGACTCCACCGCCGCCCCGGCCGACATCAAGGACGCCCTGGACGGCCTCGCGGCCACGGTCAACGGCTGCTGGGCCTGACCGGCCGCCGAGCCTGACGGACCGAGCCTACGGAGCGGTGCGGCGGTGCGTGTCCTGGCCCGGTCCGTGCAGGGTGCGGGCCAGGAGCAGGGCGGTCACCGCCGCCGCCCCCACGACCCCGGCCGAGCGGAAGGCGCGGGAGGAGCGCCAGGAGAGGACGGACCAGCGGGACTGGGCCGAGAGGACCGAGCCGGTGCTCAGCCAGGAGCCGGCCGAGAACAGGGAGAGGGCCGAGCCGATCGAGCCGGCCGAGAGAGTGCTGCCGACCGAGCCGATGGACAGGGCCGAGCCCACCGAGCCGATGGAGAGCACGGAGCCCGATGAGCCGATCGACAGCACCGAGTCGTGCGACCACAGGGACAGGATGGAGCCCGAGGACGACGACGCGTCAGCTGAGTTGGTCATGACGCCATACTGCCCGCCGGGCCGGGCTCCCGTCCTGGAGTCACTCAGTCGGTCTGCTGGTTCTCGCGCTGACGGAGGATCACCAGGACCGCGCCGCCGATCACCACCAGGCCGATGGCCACGCCCGTGATCACGCCGGTCGCCGAGTCGCCACCGGTGGCCGCGAGGTTGACGGTGCCGCCGGTGGTGCCGCCGACCGAGGCGGGGCTGGGCTCGGCGAGCGTCTGGGTGGTGAGGCCCGCGTCGCTGCCCTGGGTCTTGCAGTCGAGGACGCCGGTGAAGCGGCGCTCGAAACCGTTGGGGCCGGTGATCGTGAAGTCGTAGGCCTGGTCCTCCTGGAGCGGGATGGTCACCGTCCGCGAGGTGCGCGCGGGAATGGTGTACTCGGTGCTCATCAGCTCGAAGGTGAACGGCTTGTCGCCGGTGTTGGCCGCGGTGAGGTCCACCGCGCTCCTGGCGCAGTCCGTCTGGGCCGACAGGGCCGGTACGGCGCCCTGCTCCGCCCAGGTCGCGTTCGCGGTCGCGGCGACCGTGGACTCGCTGGAGCCCGCCAGGATCTGCGTCTGGCTGCGGCTCTCGGAGGTGAAGGCGCGGCCGACGGGGACCGTGGTCGACGCCTGCACGGTGAGCTCGGCGGAACCTCCCCCACTGCTGGACGCGTGGGAGGTGCCCCCAGCCGCGTCGTCGGGGACCTTGAAGTAGAGCTGGCTGCCGTCCTCGGCCGTGCTGACCGGCTTGCCGGTCTTGTCGGTGATCCGTACGCCGCTGAGGGCCGCGTCGGACGGCGGGATCACGGTGACCGTGCGCGCGTTGGTGTGGACCGTCACCGGGCCGAGCAGGCCGCCCGGGCGGCCGGAGACGGCCGGCGGGGTGAGGGTCAGCGAGGCCTGCGGCTCGTTCTGGCCGCGGGCGCTCTTCTCCAGGTAGTCGGCGAGCTTCTCCGCCTGCGGGTCGACGGCGTCGACGTCCGCGCCGTCCGAGTACCGCCAGATCGCCACCTGGGTGCCGGCCGCCGCGTCCTGTTCGGTGAGGCTGCCGACCCCGGCCTTGCGGGCGAGCGCGGCGAGATCGTTGACCTGCGGGTAGGAGTTCTGCAGGATCCAGCGGATCTTGCCCGCGCTCTTGTTGGCGCCGAGCGAGGTGCCGCTCCAGGCCGTCTCGTGGTACCTGGCGTCCCGCTGGGTGGGGTTGTGCAGGTCGACGCAGTACGTCTGGAGCGTGCCGCCGCCGTCCACGGACATCTCGAACAGTCCCGCGGCCACCTGCTCGTCGCCGCTGTCGCCGTGGACCACGGCCTCGCCGTAGGTCTTCAGGCCGTTTATGGTCGCCGTCGCCCCGCTCTGGTCCTGAGGGGTCCCGTCGTCGGCCGTGGCCCGGCCGGCGCCGGTCAGCACGACGGCGGCCACCAGCCCGGACACCAGGGTCGCGGCGGCGAGGCGGGCCACGCCTCTCGCGGACCCGGGCGTACCGGAGTGCCTGGCGGACGCGCGGGGCGCCGAGGAACCAGAGAACGCAGCGAGCACAGAATTCCCCTTCGAGCAGGACCCGTTGGACGCGGGGGGGGGTGGTCCCACCAGCAGAATCAGCGGCCCCAGGGGCCATGCCCGGCATCCTATGGATCAGCCGGACCGGCCTTTCCCGGTGAGATGGTCCGATGAGCGATCCGATCCGCAATCGTTATCGCGGAAGCTCGGATGAGCGGGGCTTATCGACAAATCCACCCGGTCGCCATGGCGGGCACTTCGGAGCGCATTCGCCGATAAGCCGCGTCGAGCCGTCGAGCCGTCAGGGGGTGCTCGATCGGCCGCGGTTCGGCCGGGCCGTGGTGAACGTGGCCCGGTGCGTGGCGACTTCGCGTCGCCTCAGGTCAGCGCCTCGGCGGCCGCCACCGGTTCCGGCTGCTGGGGTACGGCGGTGCCGGGGGACTCCGTCGGTGTCTCCCAGTCCGGTTCCGGCCGGGGCGGTGCCGGTGCCGCCGTCTCCGGTTTCCCGGACCGTCGGAAGGCCGTCGTACCGCGGGCGAGGTCGTGGCCGATCGCCACCGCGTCGATGTCGGCGGAGGCCCACTGCTGGCCCTCCCGGTTCTCGGTGCGCACCTTCAGCCGCCCCTGCACGACGACCGGGTCGCCGACCGCCAGCGAGGTCGCCGCGTTGGAGGCGAGCTGGCGGTTGGCCCACACCGTGAAGAAGTTGGTGTGCCCGTCCGTCCACGCGTTCTTCTCGCGGTCCCAGTAGCGCGCGGTCACCGCCAGCCGGAACCGTGCCGACGGCCCCGCCGCCAGCTCCCGGTAGACCGGCTGCGTCGCCACGTTGCCCACCGCGCAGACCATCGTCTCGTTCATCACGAACCCCTCCCTCGCCCGGCCGCCGTGGCCGGGCGGATCCGCGTACGGGCCCGTCGTCCCGTACGGCTGTGTCGGCTGTGTCCATCGCGGCGACCGACCGCGCGAAGCGCGTCCGCACCCGTATGCGTCGAGCGTGTCCGTGTTCGCCGCGTTCGCCGTGGTCGCCGTGATCGCCGTGGGACCAGAGTGCCGCCGCCGGGCCGGGGCCGTCGTGGGCTGTGGACGGGCATCCGGGCTGTGGAGAACTCCCTCACCCGGACGAGTGACGCCCGTCCGCCGCGGGATCACCCCACCCCGGCCCCGGTCCGCGTCACCCTCGCGTACTGCTCGCGCACCTCCTGGTACCGCAGCAGTTCGGCCGCCACCGGATCCAGCACCCGGGCCCGCCCGCAGCCGGCGGCGGCCTCGCGCAGCCGGCGCTCCGCGTCCAGGCCGTACCGCCGGGCCGGGCCGCGGGCCGCCATCCGGCAGCCCCACTCGACCAGCGGCCCGCCGACGATCCCGCCGACCATCAGCAGCACCGGGAGGCCCAGGTTGGGCGCCAGGAACCCGGCGATCTGCCCCACCAGCCACAGCCCGCCGACGATCTGCAGGAGCGTCATGGCCGCCTGGGCGAACACCGCCACCGGCCACCAGCCCGGACGCGGGGGCCGCCCCGGCGGCAGTCCGGCCCGGGTGGCCAGTTCGTCGAGCGCCTCGGACAGGCCCTGCGAGCCGCGTACGGCCGCCTCGCGCACCGCCTGCGCCCAGGGCCCCGGCAGTCCGGCCGAGGCCCGGTCGCAGACCGTGCGCACCGCCTGCTCGACGCGCTGCCGTGCGGTGGCCTCCTCCTCGGGCTGGGCCGGCCGCAGGCGGCTGGTGGGCAGTTCGCTGCGTCCCTGGCGCCAGCGCCACAGCCGTAGCCAGGGCGTGCCGCAGGCCCGGTTGGCGTTGCGCAGCCAGGCCCGTTCGGCGGCCTCGCCGGCGGCGGTGGCGCCCACCGCGTCGGCGAGCCGGGCGGCGAACTCGTCGCGCGCCTCCTCGGTGAGCCCGGCGCGCCGCCCGGTGGCGTAGACGGGCCGCAGCCGGTCCGCGGCGGCGTCCACGTCGGCGGCGACCCGGCGGGCCGCCGCGCCCCGCTCGGACACGAACTGGCCGAGCAGTTCGCGCAGTTCACCGACGCCGTCGCCGGTGAGCGCGGACAGCCCGAGCACGGTGGCGCCCGGGTCGCCGTACTCGCCGAGGGCGATGCCGTCGTCGTCGAGGAGCCGGCGCAGATCGTGCAGGACCTGTTCGGTGGCCTCGCCGGGGAGCCGGTCGGTCTGGTTGAGGACGACGAACATGACCTCCGCGTGACCGGCCATGGGCCGCAGATAGCGCTCGTGGAGGACGGCGTCGGCGTACTTCTCGGGGTCGACGACCCAGATCACGGCGTCGACCAGCTTCAGGATCCGGTCGACCTGTTCGCGGTGCTGGACGGCGGCCGAGTCGTGGTCGGGCAGGTCGATCAGGATCAGGCCGCGCAGTTCGGCGTCCGCCTCCGGGTTGTGCACCGGGCGCCGCCGCAGCCGGCCCGGGATGCCCAGCCGGTCGATGAGGGCCCCGCCGCCGTCGCTCCAGGTGCACGCGATGGGCGCGGCGGTGGTGGGGCGGCGTACGCCGGTCTCCGAGATGGCCACTCCGGCGAGCGCGTTGAACAGCTGCGACTTGCCGCTGCCGGTGGCGCCGGCGAGGGCGACGACGGTGTGCTGGCCGGAGAGCCTGCGCCGGGTGGCCGCCTCGTCCAGGACCCGGCCGGCCTCGGCGAGGGTGCGGCTGTCGAGGCGGGTGCGGGAGAGGCCGACGAGTTCGCGCAGGGCGTCGAGGCGGGAGCGCAGCGGGCCGTCGTACGCCAGCGGGGCGGGGGGCGGGGCGCCCGGGCCGCGGGTCTCCAGGACGGGGACGGGCGGTTTGGCGGTCTCGGTGACCCGGCGGGCGATGAGTCCGTCGTCCCAGGCGTCCTCGGCGGCGGACGGGTCCGGGTCGTCGTCGGCCGCCTCCCGCCGCTCCCGCACGCGCGCGTGCGGGACGTTCTCGGTGCCGGCGGCGGCCTCGGCGGGGGCCGCGTGATCCGCCCGCTCCCCTTCGCGCCTGTCCAGGTCAGACTCCGGATCCTGGGCGGCGCGGGCAGCGTGGGTGGTGTGAGCGGCGGCGGGTGGCGCGGAAGCCGGTCCCGGGACCGGACCAGAGCCCCCGACGGAGTCCGGGCCCCGATCCCGGCCCCTGTCCCGATTGTCCCTATCCGGGTCCGGCGCCGCGGCGGGCGCGGTGGCGTCCGGCGTGGTCGGGCCGCTGTCGAGGTCACCGGCACCGGTGTAGTCACTGGTGTGATCCATGCGTTCCATGTGATCCGTGTGGTCGTGGTCAGTGACGGCGGTCACCGGTCACCTCTCCTTCTGGAGGACGGACAGGGCGGCGATGAGTTCGGCCTGGGGTTCGGGGTGGACGTCCAGGGCGTCGAGCGGGGCGAGCCGGCGTTCGCGCTCGGTGTGCATGACGCGGTCCACGTGCTCGGTGAGCAGCCGTCCCGCGCGGTCGCGCAGCCGCAGCGCGCCATGGGCGCCGATGCGCTCGGCGAGCCGCTCCCCCGCCGCCTTGGTACGGCGGCCGCCCAGCAACGCGGTGGCCACCAGGGCGGCGACGCCCTCGGCGTCCGGGGCGACACTGCGGTCCAGCTCGCGCACCTCGTCCTCGGCGTACTCCTCCAGCTCGCGCCGCCAGCGCCGGACGGCGAGGCCGATGCGGTGCTCGGCGCTCTCCAGCGAGGGGTCGCGGCCGGTCAGCCCGGGGGCGGCGGAGGCGGGCTCGCGGCGCCAGGCGTCGTCGACACGTTCGTCGGCGGCGGTGACGGAGCACAGCAGCAGGGCGGCGAGGCTCTCCACCAGCGCGTCGAGGAGTTCCCCCGCCGCGCAGTCGAGGGGGAAGGCGCGCCAGCGCTTGAGGGCGTCCCCGGCGAGGACGGAGCCGCTCTGCAGGCGTCCTCGCACGCGCGCCTGCTCGCTGTCGTACGCCGAGTCGACGGCCGAGGTCAGACGCAGCGCGGCGGCGTACTGGGCGGCGGCGGCACCGGCCAGCTCGGGCATGCGGGCCTTGAGGGAGTCCAGGAGGCCCTGGGTGGTCCGGGCCAGGGTGTTCCGGCGGGCGCCGGGGTCCTGTGCCTGATGGACCAGCCAGGCCCGCAGCGGGGCCACGGCGGTGGCCGGGAGCAGTCCGCCGCCCCAGGCCGACTCGGGCAGCTCGGGCACGGTGAACCGGGGCACGTCGCCGAGCCCGGCCTTGGTGAGGAGCGCGCCGTACTGCCGGGATACCTCGGAGACGACCTGGTGGGGTACCCGGTCGAGGACGGTCACCAGGGTGGCGTCGTACTCCTTGGCGGTGCGCAGCAGATGCCAGGGGACGGCGTCCGCGTACCGCGCGGCCGTCGTCACCATCACCCAGATGTCGGCGGCGCAGATGAGTGCCCCGGCGAGGACCCGGTTGTCCACGACCAGGGAGTCGATGTCGGGGGCGTCAAGCAGGGCCAGACCGCGCGGGAGGCTGTCGGCGGTCTCGACGCGCAGCACGCGCGCGGAGGTCTCTCCGGGCAGCAGGAGGTCGTCGCCGGGCTCCTGATGCGGTACCCACTCGCGCGTGAGGTCGGGCAGCACGCGCATCCCGCTGAACCAGTGATGGTCCTCGGGATGGCAGACCAGCACGGGTGTGCGGGTCGTCGGGCGCAGTACGCCCGCCTCACTGACCCGGCGCCCCACCAGGGAGTTGACGAGGGTCGACTTTCCGGCGCCGGTGGATCCGCCCACGACGGCCAGAAGGGGCGCTTCGGGCTCTCTGAGGCGGGGCACCAGATAGTCGTCGAGCTGTGCGAGCAGTTCGTCGCGGTTGGCACGCGCGCGTGGGGCCCCCGCCAGGGGCAGCGGGAAGCGTGCGGCGGCGACACGGTCGCGCAGGGCGGACAGTGTGTCGAGCAGCTGGGGCCGTACGTCCAAGGTCACCACATGCGAAGAATGCCCAATTTTAGGGGAATTCTGAAGCATATAGACATGTCTGCGCGCCGACAGAACACAACGGGCGGAAGGGACGACTGGGACGGAGGCACAGTCCAGGCATAACGAGTGCACAACACCCGGTGCGTCAGGCGCCAAAAGCGATGCACGATTCGTACCTGCCTGCGATTATCAGGACCGCTTCACCGAACCTCCACATTGAGCCACGGAGGCGAAGCAACCGGGACAAGGATCGGGGAGTTCTATCCTTGTCCCCGGCAACGTCACGGACCGGCCCGCACCAGGGCAGTGCGTACGAGGCCAGCACAGCCGGCCCCCGTAGCTCAGTGGATAGAGCAGGCGCCTTCTAAGCGCTTGGCCGCAGGTTCGAGTCCTGCCGGGGGCGCCTCGCGCGGTTCTCCACAGGGCGTGTTCGCCGGTCCGAGCCGCCTTCCGCAGAGCCTTCCACGGCCCCGGCTCCGCGTTCCCCGGATGCCCGCGGATGCCCGCGCAAAAAGGGCTGGTTATGAGTGATCCACCGGTCAGGCGAACAGTGCCTGGAGCCCGGCGGGTTCGGTCTCGCTCAGTTCGGCCCAGACCGTCTTGCCCTGGCGGGCGTGGCGGGTGCCCCAGCGGGCGGCGAGCTGGGCGACGAGCAGCAGACCGCGGCCGCCCTCGTCGAAGGTGCGGGCGCGGCGCAGGTGGGGGGTGGTGCCGCCGGCGTCGGACACCTCGCAGAGCAGGGTGCTCAGGCCCCGCCCCTCGGCGGGCCGGGGAAGGATCAGGCGCAGCCGGACCGGGGGCCTGCCGTACCGGATGGCGTTGGTGACCAGTTCGCTGACCACCAGCTCGGCGGAGAAGGCGAGTTCGTCCAGCCCCCACGCGGTGAGCTGCCGTGCGACCCCGGCCCGGGCCGGGGCGACGGACGCCGGGTCGGGTGCCAGCTCCCAGGCGGCGACCCGGTCGTCCCCGAGGGTGCGGGTGCGGGCCAGCAGCAGGGCGACGTCGTCGTGCGGCCGGTCGGTGGGCAGCAGGGCGTCCAGGACCGTGTCGCAGGCGGTCTCCAGGGAGGCCGCGGGCCGGGCGAGCGCCTCCCGCAGGGCGGTGAGGCCCGCCTCCACGTCGCGGTCGCGGGCCTCGATCAGGCCGTCGGTGTACAGGGCGAGCAGGGTGCCCTCGGGCAGCTCGGTCTCCACCGCCTCGAACGGCAGCCCGCCCAGGCCCAGCGGCGGCCCCGGCGGCAGTTCGAGGAGGCCGGCGGTTCCGTCGCCGTGCGCCACGGTCGGCGGCACATGGCCGGCGCGGGCCAGGCTGCAGCGGCCGGCCACGGGGTCGTAGACCGCGTACAGGCAGGTGGCGCCGATGTCCCCGGCCGGCTCCTGGCCGGGGTCCAGGTCCGGGTCGGTGTCCGGGTCGGTGTCCGGGTCGGTGTCCGGGTCGGCGGCGGCCTCGGCGGAGAGCCGGATGACGACGTCGTCGAGGTGGGTCAGCAGTTCGTCGGGGGGCAGGTCGATGTCGGCGAGGGTGCGGACGGCCGTGCGCAGCCGGCCCATCGTGGCGGCGGCGTGGATGCCGTGGCCGACGACGTCGCCGACCACCAGGGCGACCCGGGCGCCGGACAGCGGGATCACGTCGTACCAGTCGCCGCCCACCCCGGCCCGGTCGCCGGCGGGCAGGTAGCGGCAGGCGACCTCGACGGCGGACTGTTCGGCGGTCCGCCGCGGCAACAGGCTGCGCTGCAGGGTGAGGGCGGTGGTACGGGCGTGGGTGTAGCGGCAGGCGTTGTCGACGGCCACCGCCGTCCTGGCCGCGAGTTCCTGGGCGAGCAGCAGGTCCTCGTCGTCGAAGCGGCCGGGCCGGTGCTGCCGGGGGTGCCGGGAGAAGCGGGCGACGCCGAGGGTGGTGCCGCGGGCGGTCAGCGGCACCACGAGGGTGGCGCGGTCCGCCGTGGTCTGCCGGGCGGGCTCCCCGGTGGCCAGGGCGCGGGCCGCCGGTGAGCCGTCCGGGCAGATGTGCGGCTCCTGCACCTTGACCGCCGGTTCCGGACCGCCCTCGGGCCCCGTCCGCTGGGCGGCCCGGCGCAGCAGGAACGGCTCGGTGGCCGGGGTGTCGTGGCCGCGCACCACGGAGTCGAGCAGGTCCACGGTCACCAGGTCGGCGAAGTCCTCGGCGGCGAGGTCGGCCAGCTCCTGGGTGGTACGGGCGATGTCCAGGGCGGTGCCGACGCGCAGGCCGGCCGCGTTGACCAGGGAGAGCCGCCACTGCAGCCGCCGGTCCCGTTCCGCCTGGAAGGCCAGGACGCCCTGTTCGGAGGTCCGGTCCACGTACCGGGTGGCGATGGCGAGGAGCCGGCGGGCGGCCGTGTCGACCAGTTCGGGGTCGTCCGACAGCCGGGGCAGTTCGGCGAGGAGCCGGTCGAGGATGACGCCCTCGCCGAGCCGGTAGGCCCGCAGCATCACGGTGACGGAGGTGCCGGTCCTGGCCAGCGTGCGGGCGCGTTCCACGTCGGCCGGCGGCGGGTCCAGGGCGCTGGGGTCGAGGCCGAGTTCCAGGCCGGTCAGCACCCCGAGGACATGCTCGGCGGTGTTCTCCGACGTCAGCCGCACCAGCTCCGGGTCCTCGAACAGCTCGGGCACCTCATCGCGCAGGCACCGGGTGACACCCGCGATCAGCTCGTCCACCCGCGGGGCGAGCGCACGCGCGGCCCGGGAGAGAAGCCCGTCGACGGTGCCGTCCACACCCTCGACGGTACGCCCCGCGGGCCACCCCTCACCCGGCGACGACAGCCGGCCGGACCGCCCTGCCGGGCAGGACCCTCCCGGCGGGTGCCCCTCCCGGCGGGTGCCCCTCCCACCGGGCGCTCCTCCGGCCGAGCGCCCCCGCCCCTCACATCGCCCGCCCCGCCGGGCATCCCCTCCCACCGGGCGAAGCCCCGCCGACGGGCAGTCCCCTCCTGCCGAGCGCCCCCGCGCCTCACCCGGTCCGCTCCCGCCGGGCCGCTCCCAGGCGGGCGTAGTGGGCGATGAGGTCGGGGGCGTCCACGGTGGCCGGGTCGACGGCCTCCGCCACGGGGGTGCCCTGGAGGAGGCGCTTGACGGGGACCTCCAGTTTCTTGCCGGTGCGGGTGTGCGGGATGCCCGGCACTTCGAGGATCTCGTCGGGGACATGGCGGGGCGAGGCACCGCCGCGGATGGCGTCGCGGATCCGGTCGCGGAGGGTGTCGTCGAGGGTCGCCCCGGCGGCGAGGACCACGAACAGCGGCATCCAGTAGCCGCCGTCCGGCTCCTCCGCGCCGACGACCAGGGCCTCGGCGATCTCCGGGAGGCGTTCGACGACGTCGTGGATGTCGGCGCTGCCGAGGCGGACGCCGTTCCTGTTCAGCGTGGAGTCGGAGCGGCCGTGGACGATCACCGAACCGTGCCCGGTGACGGTGATCCAGTCGCCGTGCCGCCACACACCCTCGTACACCGAGAAGTAGGCGTCGCGGTAGCGGGTGCCGTCCGGGTCGTTCCAGAAGTACAGCGGCATCGAGGGCATGGGGCGGGTGACGACCAGTTCGCCGACCCGGTCCACCACCGGCCGGCCCGCGGAGTCGTACGCGGCCAGCGCCACCCCCAGGTGGGGTGCGGACAACTCACCTGCCCACACGGGGGTGTTGGGCGCGCTGCCCGCGAAGCCGGAGACGACGTCCGTGCCGCCGCTGATGGAGGCGAGCAGGACGTGCCCGCCCACGTGGTCGCGGACCCAGGGGTAGGCGGAGGCGGGCAGGGCGGAGCCGGTGCAGCCGACCACGCGGATCGCGGACAGGTCGTACGCGGACGGGTCGATGCCGAACTTGGCCATGCCCAGCAGGTACTGGGGGCTGGTGCCGAAGACGGTCACCCGGTGCCGGGCGGCCAGCTCCCACAGGGTGTCGGGCTTGGCGAGCGGCGCCGGACTGCCGTCGTAGGTGCAGGTCGTGGCGCCGGTCAGGAGGGTGGAGGCGACCAGGTTCCACATCATCCAGTGGGTGGTGGTGTACCAGAGCAGACGGTCGCCGGGGCCGAGGTCGGAGTGGAGGCCGAGGGTCTTGAGGTGTTCGAGCAGGACACCGCCGTGGCCGTGCGCGATGCCCTTGGGCAGACCCGTCGTACCGGAGGAGAAGACCACCCACAGCGGGTGGTCGAACGGGACCGGGGCGCAGACGAGTTCCTCGGTGCGGGTGGCCGCGTCCTCCCAGGGGACGACCAGGGTGGGGTACGGCCGCGCGGGCCACGGCAGGCCCACGTGGTCGACCAGCAGGGTCGCCTTCAACGTCGGCAGGGCGCGGGCGAGTTCGAGGACGGCGTCGCGGCGGTCGTGCGCGACGCCGTTGAAGAGGTAGCCGTCGGCGGCGATCAGCACGGTGGGTTCGAGCTGGCCGAAGCGGTCGGCGGCGGCCTTCGGCGCGTAGTCCTGCCCGCACACCGACCACACGGCGCCGAGGCTCGCGGTGGCGAGGAACGCGACGATCGCGTGCGGGGTGTTGGGCAGATGGCCGACGACCCGGTCGCCCGGCTCCACGCCCAGGTCGCGCAGGGTGGCGGCGACGGAGGCGACCTGCGCGCGCAGCTGCTTCCCGGTCACCTCGTACCCGGCGCCGGTCTCGTCGAGGGCGATGATCGCGGGCCGGTCGTCGGTGAGGTGCCGCAGGGCGTGGTGGGCGTAGTTGAGGGTGGCGCCGGTGAACCAGCGGGCGCCGGGCATCCGGTCCTCGGCGAGCACCTGCTCGTAGGGCAGGGCGGCCTCGATCCCGAAGTAGTCCCAGACCGCGCCCCAGAAGCCCGTCAGGTCGGTGACGGACCAGTGGTGGAGGCCGGCGTAGTCGGTGCCGTCGAGCCCCGCGTGGCGGGCGAAGTCCATGACGCGGCTGCGCTCGACGGCCTGCGGATCGGGTGTGGTGAAGGGGTCCGGCGGGGTCATCGTGTGGCGCTCCTCGGTGAAGGTGAGCGGGTGGTGTGCAGGAGGGCCGCCCAGGCGGCGGTGTCGGTGAAGGCACGGCCGCCGGCCGGCACGACGTCCAGGACGACACGGTCCGGCCGCAGCAGCACGGCATCCGCCCGGCCGGCCCGCAACCACGCGGCGAGCGTGCCGTCGTCCCCGACGGCGCCGACCGAAACCGCACACACACCGAGCCCCCGAGCGAGCGCGTCAAGCGCAGGCGCGGGCCCGTCAGCAGCGGTCAGAACGACGAACGAGTCCCCGAGCACCTCATCGAGCCGGGTACGAAGGCGGTCGGCGAGCCCTGCGGGACCAGCCTCGGGACCACCACCCGCGCCCGCGTCGGCGTGTACCCACGGCTGTGGGCAGTAGGTGCCGGCGAGGCCCCGGCGGGTGGGGGTGCGGCGGACGAGGGGGCCGGGGGTGAGGGGTGGGCTGAGGTCGCGGCCGGCGAGGTTGGTGAGGCCGGGGATGCGGCAGGCGGCGGCCAGGAGCCGGCGGCGCAGGGGCGCGGCGCCGTCCTGGCCGCCGGTCATGGCCCAGCCCATGGCGACGGCGAGCCGGATCACATGCCGGGCGTGCGGCCTGCGTTCGCTCTCGTAGGTGTCCAGGAGCCGCTCGTCGCCGCCCTGCCGGAGCACGCGGGCCAGCTTCCAGCTGAGGTTGTAGGCGTCCCGCAGTCCCGCGCACAGCCCCTGTCCGACGAACGGCGGGGTGAGATGGGCGGCGTCACCGAGGAGGAAGACCCGGCCGGCCCGCCACCGGTCGGCGATCCGCGCCCGGAAGGTGTACGGCGTCTCGCGGACGACCTCGAACTCCCCGTCGTAGGAGAGCGGCAGCCAGGGCGCGATCAGCTCGCGCAGCGGCCGCTGCGCCCCGGCGCGCTGCCGGAACTCCCAGCGGTAGCGGTCCTCGCCGACCCGCATGAAGGTGGCGGGCAGCTCCGGGTCGCAGACCTGGTCGACGCCGCCCCAGGAGCGGACGTCGGCGGGGGTGCGGACGTCCACGACGGTCCAGCTCTCCTCGAAGCGCAGGTCCTCCCAGACGGCCCCGACGGCCGCGCGGGTGAGGCTGTTGGCGCCGTCGCAGCCGAGCACCGCCTCGGCCCACAGCTCGTGCTCGCCGTCGTCGTCGCGGTAGGCGACCCGGACCGGGCCGGCGGTGTCCGGGCCCACCGCGGTGACCTCGGCGCCGCCGCGCAGCTCGCACTCGGGGCGCCGGGCCAGCTCGGCACGGAGCAGCCGTTCCAGCCGGGGCTGCTCGAACATGCTGGTCTGCGGGTAGCCGTGCGGTCCGTGGCCGGCGCGGCGGAACTCGGCCATCACCCGGTGCCGGGCGTCGAGCAGCCGCAGCCCGTTGCCCGGGCGGGCGATCGCGGCGAACTCCTCCCCGACGCCCGCGGCCTGGAGGATCCGGCGCACCTCGTCGTCGACGACGAGGGCGCGCGGGAGGGGATAGACGTCCCGGTGGCGTTCCAGGAGGACACTGCGGACTCCGCGCCGGGCGAGCAGCAGGGCGGCGGTCACGCCCACCGGCCCGGCACCGACGATCACCACGGGCGGCTCGGGCACTACGGGTACTACGGGTACTACGACGGCTGGTACGGGCGGTACGGGCGGTACGGCTGGTACGGCTGGTACGGCGGTCATCTGCGGCTCCCTCGGTCCTAGCGCGCGTCCGTGACGGGGGTGCGCTGCTCGCCGAGGTCGATGAGGCCGTCCGGGGTCGAGATCGTCGCGGTGACCAGGTCGCCCGCGCGCAGGTAGCGCGGGTTGCGGGCCTGGCTCCTGAAGAACGCCTTCCACTTCACGGCGGGCGGCAGCAGCGCGCCGAGCTTCTCGACCGGCTTCGGCGGGGCCTTCAGGGCGGTGCCGCCCGGGGTGCCGGTCAGCAGCAGGTCACCCGGGTCGAGCGCCTGGAAACGGGCCAGCAGGGTCAGCGCCCGCGCCGGACGGACGATCATGTCGGCGAGGGTGCGGTCCTGGCGCGGCTCGCCGTTGACGCTCAGCCGCAGCCGCAGATCGGGCAGCCGGTCGAAGTCGCCGGGCTCCAGCAGCGCCAGGTACGGGCCGGTGGGCGTGAAGGTGGGGTACGACTTGCTCTCGTAGAACTGGGTCTTCGTCAGCTGTACGTCCCGGGCGCTGACGTCGTTGGTGACGACGAGTCCGGCGACGTACGACGGCAGGTCCCGTTCCTCGACGACGGTGCCGACGGGCAGGGACGCCCCCATGACCAGGCCGAGTTCGACCTCGTAGTCGAGGAAGCGCACGTGCGGCGGCCGGACGACGGCCTCGGCCGGGCCGCTGACCGAGCCGGACGCCTTGCGGAAGAAGGCGGGCGGGATGTCGCCGGTGAAGCCCGAATCGCGGGCGTGGCTGCGGTAGTTGACCATCTGGGCGACCACCCGGCAGGGGGTGGTGACCGGGGAGAGGGCGACGAGGCCGGCGACGGGTGTGCCGGTCTCGTCCGAGCGGGCCGCCTCCTGGACGGCGGCCCGGTCGGCGATCAGCTCGGCGGTGGTGACGGCCTTGGTGGGGACGGGCACGGCGCGCTCGCCGCGGACGGCCCACCAGCCGTCGGCGGTGCGCAGGACGTTGGTGCTCATGGGGTGGCTCTCCGTAGGTCTGCGGGAGGGGGTCAGGAACGGGCGGCCTTGAGGAGGCCGAGCAGCCGGGCGGGGTCCATCTCGTTGTCGCCGCGCAGCGCCTGGACGACCTCGCGGATGCGTTGCGGGGAGGGGCTCGCGCCGAGGAAGTCCCGGGTGGCGGGCGGTCCCCACTGGGCGAGGCCGCTGGTCGACATCGGCGCCCAGCCGGGTTCGACGTCGTGGGAGAACAGGTCGCCGTCGGCGAAGTGCTCCAGCATGAAGCGGTCCGGGTCGCGCCAGTAGTCGAAGAGCTGGCTGCCCTGGATGTGCCGGCCGATGCCCCAGCTGCGCCGGTAGCCGCGCTCCCTGAGGTACTCGCCGCCGGCGGCGATCGCGTCCAGGTCGGTGACCTGGTAGGCGGAGTGCACATAGCCCGTGCCCGGCCCCAGGTGCATGGCCAGCGTGTGGTGGTCGGCCGGTGCGCCGCCCAGGTCGCAGCGGAGGAACGCCATGGTCGGGCCCCGGTCGCGCTGCCCGTCCAGGAACAGGAAGTCGGACACGATCATGCCGAGGGTGTCCAGGTACCAGTCCAGGGCCCGCCCGAACACCCGGGTCTCCAGCACCACATGGCCGAGGCGCTGGATCCGGGACGGTTCGCGGGGCGGCCGCTGGGTGGCGTTCGTACGACGGTGATCCGTGCCGGAGTTGAGCAGCAGCGGCCGCTGTTCCGGGAGCGCCGGCAACGGCTCACCGCTGTGCACCACCCGTACCGGGAACCCGGACGGGTCGAGCAGGTCGACCGCCTTCCCGCCGCCGGGCACGTCCGTGTCCCGTACGGCCGCCCCCGTCGCCCGGGACAGCCGGTCCAGGTCGGCCCGCTCGGCGGCCCGGAACGCGGGGCCGATGAACCGGGAGGCGCGGCCCCGGCGGATCACCGTGCAGGGCGGGCCGGCGAAGGTGCCGCGCAGCCACAGCTCGGTGTCGGTGCGGGCGGCGACCCCGAAGCCGAAGTCCCGGGCGAAGACCTCGGCCCGGTCCAGGTCCGGCTTCTCGAACTCCAGCCAGGCCAGGTCCGCCACCTTGATCACGGGGTTCCGGGACCGGCCCGGGTGCTCGCCGCGCAGGGCGCCCCGCTCGCTGTGGAGGTCCTGGTGGGCCGTCTTGACGTCGGCCTTGACGTCGGCCTTGACGCCGGCTCCCGGGACGCGGGTTTCAGACATGGTGCCCTCCGAGCAACATCGCCGTAATGATGAAATCATCAAGTGTGACAGTTACGTCGTCAAGATGTTCCGGCCCGGAAATGATGAATTCATCAGGACTGTGACTGTCATCGCTCACGCGACTAGACTCCGCGCATGCCTACGTCAGCCCCGCCCAGCAACCGCTTCGAGCGGCGCCGCGCCGAGACCCGTCAGGCGCTGGTGCGCGCGGCCCGGCGGATCCTCGCCGAGACCGGGGACACCGGCGCCAGCATCCAGGCGATCGCCGAGCGCGCGGACGTCGGCTTCGGCTCCTTCTACAACCACTTCGACTCCAAGACGGAGCTGTTCGAGGCGGCCGTGGTGGACGCCCTGGAGGAGTTCGGCCGGACCTTCGACGAGCGGCTGGCCGGGATCGACGACCCGGCGGAGCTGGTCGCGGCGGGCTTCCGGCTGAGCGCCCGGATGGCGGACTCGCACCCGGAGCTGATGCAGGTCCTGCGCCGCCGCGGCCTCGGCCACATCCACAGCGAGAACGGCCTGACCACCCGGGCCGTGCGGGACGTCCAGGTCGGCATGGACTCCGGCCGGTTCACCGTCGTCGACCCGGCCGTCGCCCTGTCCGCGCTCGGCGGCACCCTGCTGTCCCTGGTGGAACTGAGGTTCGCCCGCCCCGAGATCGACGGCGACGAGGCCGCGGCGAACCTCGCCGAGATGGTGCTGCGCATGCTGGGCGTACCGCCGGACGACGCCCGCGAGGTGGCCCGGCGCCCGCTGCCCGACGCGGGCTGACCACCCCGTCAGCCCGGCCGGAAGGTGACCGACCGCCCGGTGAACCGGGCGTCGATCCCGTCCCGCGCGGTACTGACCGACCGCAGCCGCAGCCCGTCCGGGACGTTGCGCACCGGCACCGGCACCGACAGGGCCCTGTCGAGCAGCGCCTTCAGCGGCGGCAGCAGCTCCCCGTCGACCGCGCGGACGTCCGAGAAGGCGATCCGGTTGCCGGCGGCCGCCGAGACCTTCGCACTCACCGTCACCTCCCCGACCAGCGGCACCGTGGCCGTCGCCGCGACCCGCCCCGGCGCGTCCCCCTGGGCCACGGTCACCCCGAGCGCGTCCGACACGTCCTCGTACGACAGGAACGCGGTGGCGTCCACCGCACGGGCGCGTGCCTCCTCGGCACTCCCCGAGGTCTCCAGCCCGTCCAGCCCGACCGTCAGCCGCGTCACCGGCAACGGCCGGTCCGCCCCCTCGGCCGGTATGTCCCGGGCGACCAGATCGACATGGTCCAGCCGCCCCGCGGCGAGCTGCGTCAGCACGGGAAACCCCCGCACGTGGACCTCCGGCGGCAACGGCGTCCCCATGCCGTCCTGGAACGCCCTGGCCGTACGGCTCTCCGCGTGCCCGGCGGCCACCCGGTCGACGACCACGGCACCGAGCAACAGCACGACCACCGAGGCCACACCGACGAGTTGCCGTCGCCGCTTCGGGGGCGGGGGGCTCGCGTAGACGGAGGCGTCGCCGTAGTAGGGGTCACCGACGGGTTCGTGATCGAGGTACATGGATGTCCTTCCGAGAGGTGTTCAAGAAACGTCGCGACAGACGCACTCCGTCAGGGGCGCGGGGCTGTGCGACATGCGGCTCCGCCGCACCGGCCCTACCGCCCCAGCCCCCGCACACAGGCAGCCGCCCGGTCCCGGTCCACGCCCACGGCGACCAGCGCCGCGACCGCCGCTCCCCCACCGTCGTCGGCCCACGTGCCGCCGTTCACGCACTCCAGGAGCCCCAGCAGATACCCCTCCAGCGCCCGGCTCATCGGCCCCGCCGGCACCGCCGCCTGGAAGACCCCCGCCCGCTGCCCGCGCCCGATGACCGCCGCCGCCGTCTCCCGCGCGGGCGCGAGCACCTCGGCGACCTTCTCCGCCCCGAGGTCCTGCGGCGCGAGCCGCAGCAGCATCCGGTAGCGGTCGCCGACCGGCCACACCGCGAGCACGAACCGCGCCAGCGCGGTGACGGCGTCGGCCTCCCGCCCCTCCCGCGTACCGAGCGCCCGCCGCAGCGCCTGCGCGGCGTCCTCCACCAGGCCCGCCACGAGCGCGGCCCGCCCGTCGAAGTGGCCGTAGACCGTACGGCGCACCACACCCGCCGCCTCGGCGATGTCACCGAGGCTGCTGTCGGGATCGCGGCCGAGTTCCCGCCGGGCCGCCTCCAGGATGCGGGCCCGGGTGAGCCGGGCGCGGACCCGCGACGGGGTGTCCGCGACGGGTGCGTCGGTCATGACGGGACCTCCGATCGACGGACGGGAGAACAGGGCCGCTGCCAGGGCTGACACCAGGCCAGGGCCGGGAACGACTCGATAGTTGCACACCAACGGGCAATAAACTAGTCTGCACATCGATGGGCAATTAACTGCCCTCCCTGCTTCCCCCTGCTTCCCCCTGCTTCCCCCTGCTTCCCCCTGCCTCGCCCTACCTCCCGTCCACCTCCCGTCGAGGAGCTTTCGATGCCGCTCTCCGTGAAGACACCCGTCGACAAGACGACGGAGCCCTATCCGCGCCGCTGGTGGGCGCTGCTGGTGCTCTGCCTGAGCCTGCTGATCGTCGTCATGGCGAACACGTCGCTGATCGTGGCGGCGCCGGACATGACGAAGGACCTGGGCCTGAGCAGCAGCGATCTGCAGTGGGTCATCGACGGGTACACCGTCCCCTACGCCGCGCTGATGCTCGTCCTCGGCTCGATCGGCGACAAGTACAGCCGGCGCGGGGCGCTGATCGTGGGTCTGCTGGTCTTCGCCGGCGGCGCGGTGCTGGGCAGCCTGGTGGACCGGACGGAACTGGTCATCACCGCCCGCGCGGTGATGGGGGTCGGGGCGGCCGTCGTGATGCCGGCCACGCTCTCCCTGCTGGTGGCGATGTTCCCGAAGGGGGAACGCGCCCGGGCCATCACCGCCTGGTCGGCCACCTCGGGTCTCGCCATCGCCGTCGGTCCGCTGGCCGCGGGCTGGCTGCTGGCGGACCACGCCTGGGGCTCGACGTTCCTCATGAACGCCCCCGTCGCCGTCCTCGCCGTGGTCGGCGCGCTGCTCCTGGTACCGCCGTCCAAGGCCGAGGGCATGGGCCGGATCGACTACGTCGGCGGACTGCTGTCGATCGTCTCGGTCGGCTCCCTGGTCTACGCGACCATCGAGGGCCCGCACTTCGGCTGGGGCGCCGGCCCGATCGCCGCGGCCGTGGTCGCCGGGGTCGGCCTGGTCGCCTTCGCCGCCTGGGAGCTGCGCCACCCCAACCCCATGCTGAACGTCCGCAAGTTCACCGAGCGCCCCTTCGGCGGCTCCATGCTCGCCGTGCTGTTCTTCTTCTTCGGCACCTTCGGCTCGATCTACTACTCCACCCAGTACCTGCAGTTCGTGCTCGGCTACGACGCCCTGGAGACCGGCGTACGACTGCTGCCGCTGGCCGGTGCCGTGTTCGCCGGCGCCGCGGTGACCGGCCGGGTGGCCCCGAAGCTGGGGGTGAAGGCGGTGGTGGGCATCGGCATGGCGATCGGCACGACGGGCGTCCTCCTGCTCACCCGGGTCGGCTCCGGCTCGACGTACACCGACTTCCTGCCGACCCTGCTGGTGCTCGGCTTCGCGATCGGCCTGAGCCTGTCCCCCGCCACCGACACCATCATGGGCTCCTTCCCCGAGTCCGAACTGGGCGTCGGCGGCGGCGCCAACGACACCGCGCTGGAACTCGGCGGCTCGCTGGGCATCGCCATCCTGGGCTCGCTGCTCGCCACCTCCTACAAGGACCGGCTGGGCGACCTGGTCGGCGGTCAGCTCCCGGCGACCGCGCTGGACACCGCGAAGGACTCGGTGGGCGGCGGGCTCGCCGTCGCCGAGCAGGTCGCGAAGACCCCCGGCGGCGGGGCGCGGCAGGCCCAGGCCCTGGTCGAGGCGGTGCACGAGTCGTTCGCCCACGCCGTCGCCCACACCAGCCTGATCGGCGGCATCATCATGGCCGCCGCGACCATGATCGTCTTCGCCGTCCTGCCCGGCCGCAAGAGCGCGGACCGGCACCGCCGGGAGGACCCGGCGCCCGCCCCGCAGGAGACCGAGACCGTGGGCGTCGACTGACCCCCACCGCAAGACGGGCCGGACACCGCTCCGGCCCGCACTCCCCCGGAACGGGCTGTGCCTGAGCGGCGCACGGCCCCGGGACGGTGCCGGACGGGGACCCCCCGCCCCCCGGCACCGTCCCCCTTTCCTTTTCCCGCCCCTCCGCCCACCCCGCACCCACAGATCCCCCGCACCGCACCCGCACACCCGGCCCCACCCGACCGCGACCCCGGCGAACGCCGACCGCCGCCGGCAGGGACGCGGCCCGGCCGACGACCGCACCCCCGCACACACCCCCATAAGACACACGGCCGCCGCCCTAGCCGCCTCGGCCGCCGCCACCTCAGCCCGCCTCGGTCGCCGCCGACGGGGTCACGGTTCCGCCTGCGACCGCACCCCCGCACACACCCCCATAAGACACACGGCCGCCGCCCTAGCCGCCTCGGCCGCCGCCACCTCAGCCCGCCTCGGTCGCCGCCGACGGGGTCACGGTTCCGCCTGCGGCCGTACTCCCGGACGCACCCCCGGAGGGCACACGACCGTTGCCGCCCTAGCCCGCCTCCGTCGTTGCCGAAGGCGTCGCGGTTGCGTCGGCCGGTGTCGCGCCGGCCGACGACTCGTCGCTCGGCTCCTCGGTGGTGACGACGACGGTGCCGCCGACCGCGATCTCGCTCCCGGCCGCCGGGCTGCTCGACGCCACCACGGCGTCGGAGTCCTGGGAGTACCCGGTGGCGACGGCGAGTTGAAGGCCGAGCGCGCCCAACTCGTCGCGGGCCTCGGCGAGGGTCGCGCCGCCGAGGTCGTCGGGTATCCGTACGGTCCGCGCGGCCTTGGCCACCTCGACGTCGACCGAGGTGCCCGGCGCGACCCCGGTGCCGGAGGCGGCGCTCTGCCCGATCACGGTCCCGGCCACGGCACCGCTCTCCACCTCGGTCGTCCGGCCCAGCTCCAGCCCCGCCCCGGCCAGCAGGCTCCGGGCCTCGCTCAGGGTCGCCCCGGTGAGATCCGGCACGGTGGCCTTCGCCGCCTCCTCGGCCGCCCTCGCCCTCGCCGTCGCCGTCGCCGTGGACTCGGACGCCCGCTTCTTCGGGGCCCCGGTCGAGACCGTGACCGAGACGGCCGCGCCCTTGGCGAGTTCGCCGTCGCCGGGACTCTGCTCGCAGACACGGCCCTTCGGCTGATCCGCGCAGGGCTCCCGGTCGGCGACGCTGACCGTGAGACCGACGTTGCCCGCCGTGCTCCGGGCCTGCGCCAGGGTCTGGCCGACCAGGTCGGGGACGTCAGCCCTGCCGTCGGCGGCCGTACCGCGCCCGAACATGTACCAGCCGAGCACGAGCCCCAGGGTGACGACTCCCGCACCCGCGACGGCCAGCGCGACGGTCCCACCACGCCGACCGCCCGCCGCCCGCTCCCCCTCCTCGCCCTCCTCGCCCTCCTCGCCTTCCTCGCCTTCCTCGTGCGGGCCGCCGGCCGCCGTCGGCGGCGCCCCGAGACACGCCTCCACGTCGGCGAGCATCTCCGGCACGGACCGGTAGCGGAACTCCTGGTCCTCCGTCAGCGCGCGCAGCACGATCGCGTCCGCCTCGGACCGGTCCGTGTCCCCCGTAGCGGGGCCGCCCGTGAACGGCGGGCACAGGGTGAGCAGTTCGTACAGCAGACAGCCGGTGGCGTACAGGTCGGAGCCGGCGTCGGCGTCGTCCCGCGCGGTCCCGAAGTCCCGCACCTTGACCCGGCCGGCGGAGGTCAGCATGACGTTGGCCGGACGGATGTCACCGTGCACGATGCCGCAGTGATGGGCGTGGGCGAGGGCCCGCAGGACGCCGGCCGTGATCTCCAGCGCGTGCCCGACACTCGGCGGCGGCCCCGTGTACAGGGCTTCCCGCAGGGTCGTGCCGTCGACGTACTCCGTCACGAGGTACGGCAGCCCGACGCCGTGGACCGGATGTTCGCCGGTGTCGTACACGGCGGCGACGGCCGGGTGGTTGAGCGAGGCGGTGGACCGGGCCTCGCGGCGGAACCGTTCCTGGAGCAGCGGGTCGTGGACGAGGTCGGTGCGCAGTGTCTTCACGGCGACCGGGCGGTCCAGCCGGAGGTCGTGGGCGAGGTACACCTGGGTCATGCCCCCGGAACCGAGCAGCCGGCGCAGCTCGTAGCGGCCGCCGAGGACGGTCACCGGCACGGGCGGGGAGAAGGTCGGGTCGTGTGGTCCGCCGAAGGTCACTGCGCTTCTCCGTCACGAGGGGGAAGGTACGGCAAGATAATTGCACATTGACGGGTAACTAAAGAAGGGGCGGCACATACGACGAGACCCCGGTGCCGATGCACCGGGGTCTGTTCTGCCTCGGGTCCGCGGCCGGGCCGCGCCGCTCAGCCGCCGTCGGCGGCCGTGTCCTCCGCCGTGGCCTCCGGCGTGAGCTCGGCGGCGACGGCGGCGACGACCGTGCGGGCGTCCCGCTCCGGGACACCGGCCGCGATGAGCGTGGCGGCGGCGACCCGGGTGCCGTCGTCCTCGAACGCCCCGGTGTTGACCTCTTCCAGCAGGGCGATCGTCATCGCCTCCAGGGCCGCGCTGAGCACCGCGGGCGGCAGATGGGGGTGGAAGACACCCTCCCGCTGCCCCCGCTCCACGATGGCGGTGGCCCGGATCCGGGCGGGTGCGAGGACCTCGGTGACCCGCTCCGGGCCCAGGTCCCGCTGGGCGAGGGCCAGCAGCATCCGGTAGCGGTCGCCCACCGGCCACATCGACAGGGAGAAGCGCGCGAGCGCCCGTTCGGCCGGCTCCGCCGTCTCCGCCCCCGAGGCCACGGCGGCCTGCAGCGTCTCGGCGGCCTCCTCGGCCAGCGCCTCCAGGAGCGCGGCCCGCCCGGGGAAGTGCCCGAAGAGGGTGCGCCGTACGACACCGGAGGCGCGGGCGAGTTCCTCCAGGGTGATGTCGGGGTTGCGCCCGAGTTCCTGGCGGGCGGTGGCCAGAATGCGCGCCCGGTTGGACCGTGCGTTGCGTCGCTGCGGCACGCGGCCGACGGGCTGGGACACGGTACGACCTCGATGAAGACCGGACGGACAACGGGCGCCCTCATTCTGACACGCACCCCCGGAACGCTCCGTGGTGGCCGGTACGGTGGAGCAATGCGTCTTAGGTGTGCGGTGCTGGACGACTTCCAAGGGGTGGCCGGGGATTTCGGGGACTGGTCCGCCCTGTCCGGCGAGGTCGAGGTCGTCTCGCTGCGCGAGCACCTCACCGGCGAGGACGAACTCGCCGCCGCCCTGGCCGGCTTCGACATCGTCGTCACGCTCCGCGAGCGGGTCCCCTTCCCCGCCTCCCTGCTGGACCGGCTGCCGCGGCTCCGGCTCCTGGTCGCCTCCGGCATGCGCAACACCGTCATCGACTACGCGGCCGCCGAGGCGAACGGGGTCACCGTCTGCGGTACCGCCAGTTCCTCGGCACCGCCGGTCGAACTGACCTGGGCGCTGCTGCTGGGGCTGGCCCGCTCGGTGGTCCGGGAGAACCAGAACCTGCGCTCCGGCGGCCCCTGGCAGTCCACCGTCGGCGCCGATCTGCACGGCCGCCGGCTCGGGCTGCTCGGCCTCGGGAAGATCGGCGGCCAGGTCGCCCGGGTCGGGCTCGCCTTCGGGATGCGGGTGAGCGCCTGGAGCCAGAACCTCACCAAGGAGCGCGCGGAGGAGGTCGGGGTCGAACCCGCGCCGAGCAAGGAGGACCTGCTGGCCACCAGCGACTTCGTCTCGGTCCACCTGGCGCTCGGCGACCGTACGCGGGGACTGCTCGGGCCCGCCGAGTTCGCCCTCCTCAAGCCCACCGCCTACCTCGTCAACACCTCCCGCGCGGCCATCGTCGACCAG
Source organism: Streptomyces sp. NPDC048288 (assembly GCF_043201555.1). Lineage (NCBI taxonomy): Bacteria > Bacillati > Actinomycetota > Actinomycetes > Kitasatosporales > Streptomycetaceae > Streptomyces > Streptomyces sp. NPDC048288. The sequence continues at coordinate 33,102 of NZ_JBICZD010000001.1, read as the reverse complement.
GACGCCCTGCTCGCCGCCCTGCACGAGGGCCGGATCGCCGGTGCCGGCGTCGACGTCTTCGACCTCGAACCGCTCCCGGCCGGCCACCCGATGCGCACCGCCCCCCGCCTGCTGGCCACCCCCCACCTCGGCTACGTCTCCTACGCCAACTACACGACGTACTACGGCCAGGCGGTGGAGAACATCCGCGCCTTCCTGGCGGGCTCCCCGCTACGACAGCTGCCGTGATCCCGGCCCTTGGGGTGATCGTCCCGTGATCGGCGTGACCAGCCGCAGGTCGCGGCGTTGAACGGGGAGTGCGGCGGCTGGTCCTGCCGCCGCACTCCCCGAGCAACAAGAAGGAGAACGTGATGTCTCGCATCGCGAAGGCAGCCGCCGTCGCCCTCGGCACCGGCGCTGTGGTGATCGGCGGGGCCGGCCTGGCCCTGGCCGACGCGGGTGCCAACGGCGAGGCCGTCGGCTCGCCCGGCGTGCTGTCCGGGAACGTCATCCAGGTCCCGGTCAACATCCCGGTCAACCTGTGCGGCAACACCATCGACGTGGTCGGCCTGCTGAACCCGGCGTTCGGCAACACCTGCGTCAACAACGGCCACCACGACAAGGGCGGCGACAACAAGGGTGGCGGCTACGGCCACTGAGCCACCGCACACGGAAGAGCCCCGGCGCCGATGGCACCGGGGCTCTTCCCGTCTCCGGAGCGCCTCAGCCGTACCGGTAGATCCGGCTCACGTCCTCCAGCGACTCCGGGGTGACGTCCCACGGCGGCAGCTTCTCGCGGCGGGCGACGATCCGGTCGTGCTGCGGGTCGGCGACGCCCGGCGGGGCGGCCGGCAGGTAGCGCGGCCCGCGGTGCCGGGCCTTCCAGCGCTCCCACTGCAGGTCGATGAAGGCGTGGTGGAACCAGAAGACGGGGTCGTTGACGGAGGCCCCGCCGAGCATCGCGCCGCCGACCCAGCGGTGCACCCGGTTGTGGTTGCGCCAGGACGCGCTGCCGCTGCCGGTCCCCCAGCCCTCCAGCTTGTTGCGGAAGCCGCGGGTGACGGTCGAGTCCCAGGGCGCGACGTCGTAGGTGGGGTCGTCGAGCGCCCGGCCGAGCTCCGCCCGGGTGGGCAGCTGGAGGGGATCACGGGCGCGGCCGAGGTCGCGGGCGAGGAACTCGCCGTCGGTGATGCCCTCCTTGATGGTCCAGTGCCCGGCCGAGTAGGCGAACGGGCCGGTCATCACCTGCTGGTCCCGGGCCCGTCCGTTCCCCCCGAGCAGGTCCTTCGTCCACGGCACGGAGGTCCGGGTGCGGTCCCGGGTCCAGTCCCAGTACGGCACGGTCACCGAGGAGTCCACCCGGCGCAGGGCACGCTCCAGGTCCAGCAGGAAGCGGCGGTGCCAGGGCAGGAAGGACGGCGCCATATGGGCGGTGCGCAGCCCGTCCTCGCCGTCGGAGGTGTAGTACTCGATGTGCGTCCGCACGAACTCGTCGTACTCGCCCCGGCGTTTGACCTCCAGGAACGCCGTCACCAGCCGCTTGCGCTCGCCGGCCGTCAGCCTGCTGACGTCCTTACGCGTGTACGCCATGGTCGCCCCCCATGTTCATGTGTCCACCGCCCATCGGTCCCGGAGCCAGGTCGCGCAGCCGCTGCCCGGGCCCGATTTCGTCGACGGCCGCCCGGGCCGCCTCCAGCGGGGTCGGGTACGAGCTGTAGTGGTCGACCATGCTCAGCCAGGTGCCGTCGGCCCGGCGCATCAGATGCAGCGGCCGGCCGTCCACGGTGACCTGCCACTCGCCGCCGGCCGCGGCCCGTCCGGCCGCAGGCACCAGGACGCCCCGGATCCGGCGGCCCCGGTAGGTCTCGTCGAAGGAGCTGCCCGCCGGCCCGTCCGCCGGGGGCACCGGGCGGGAGGCGGCGATCACCGGGGCGAGCGCCAGCGCCGCCGCGGAGGCGAACAGCCCCCTGGCCACCTCGCGCCGCGTCGGTCTGCCCGCCACGGCTCTGTCCGGCTGCCCGGCCCCGGGCTCCGCGCCCACCGCCACACCACCGACTCCGACGACCATGCTCACTCCTCGTACGGTTCACCGACCACTGTCGGTACCGGTAACCGTCCGAGGGGCCGCCCGGTCACCGCCGCGCCGCCATCCGGTGCACGGCGGGGCCGAAACGGCCGTACGCGCGAAGGCAGTTACGGGGGTTTCGGCGGTTACAGACCGGGTCCGGCGCCCAGGTCGCCGCCGGCGACGGTCTGGACGACCGGGGCGAGCAGGCCCACCTCGGGCTGCTTCAGGCCGGGCAGGCCGAAGTTGTTCGGGTTCGGCGCGGTGAGCGGGGCGTCCACCGACAGGCCGGGGGCGAGGGTGCGCAGGTCGCCGGCGGGGGCGGAGACGCCGACGTGGTCGAAGCGGTCGCCGAGGACGTGCGGGAGCGGGGCGCGCAGGTCGACGCCGGGCAGTCCGCCGCTGAGCGGCAGTTGGGGCAGCGCGCGGTCCGGGAGGAGGTGGCCCTCGACGTAGCGCGGGCCCTCGGGGGCGCCGGGCATCAGCAGCGGCAGCTCCATGCCGAGCTTGGGCACCTCCATGTTGAGGGACTTCTCGACGCCGTCCAGGGGCACGGGGATCGGGACCGTGCCGGCCGCGGCGGCGGGCACGGCGGCGGCGCCCACGGCTGCCACGGCGGCCGCGACTCCCGTGACGGCGGCGGCGAGGGTTCCTCGGGTGGTCGGCTTCATGTCAGGTACGGGCCCTTTCAGGAGCGAGGGAGAACGAGGGGGGAGCGACGTCCGTACCGGGTAACGAGCCGGAAAACGGCATCAGTTCACAATTCGCCCGGGTGCAGCATTAGTCGGCTGGTCACCCATCCCGTTCATCCCATTCGTCAGCTCGTCCAGAAGTCCCACCAACGGGTCAGGACCAGCATGCCGACGACACCGACGTGCAGCAGCGGGAGCACCCAGGTGAACTCGCCGAGGAACGCGCGCAGCCACTGCGGCGCGGGCAGGAAGCGGTGGCGTACGGCGAAGGAGGTGACGTACCAGAACAGCACGATGGTGGCGACCCAGGCCAGGCAGCACCACAGGCACAGCGCGTCGATCCGGTACAGCGACTCGAACTGCAGCCAGGAGACGAAGCCGACGCCGAACAGGCAGCCGGCGTCGAAGGTCAGCCAGTACCAGCCGGGGAAGCGGGCGCCGGCCAGCAGGCTCATGCCGACGCAGATCACCATGCCGTAGGCCACCAGGCCCAGCATCGGGTTGGGGAACCCGAACGCCGAGGCCTGGTCGCTCTTCATCACGCTGCCGCAGGACACCACCGGGTTCAGGCTGCAGCCGGGGACGAAGCGCGGGTTCTCCAGCAGCTTGAACTTGTCGAGGGTGATGACCCAGGAGGCCAGCAGCCCGGCCGCGCCCGCGATCACCGTCAGCAGCGCGAACCCCCGGCCGGCACCCGCGACCGGCGCCATCAGCCGCGCAGGCTGCGGGCCGGCAGCACGACGTGCGCGGCGGCCGCCAGGGTCTCCTCGGCTCCGGCGAACTCCTTGAGCGCCTCGGGGGTGACGGGCCTGCCGGGCTGGGCCCCGGGCCACGGGCGGGTGGTGAACACCAGGTAGGCGTAGCCGCGTTCGCCGACGGCGGCGAGCCACTCCTCGGGCGCGGGGCACTGGGCGTTCAGCGGGGCCAGGTTGAGGACGGCCTGACCGGACTGGACGAGCAGGGTGACGGGCAGGCTGGGCCGGGCGGTGCCGTCGACGAGGTCGCCGCCGACCGGCAGTCCGTTGTTCTCCAGCAGCGCCGCGACGGCGGCCGTCGCGGCCTCGGGGCCGGCGGCGGAGTCACCGAGGGGATAGGCCAGCAGATAGGGCATGTCGGTGCCGTCGGGGGCCTCGCCGCTCCAGGCCAGCATGACGAGCGTGCCGAGGTCGGCGGCGCGGAAGGGGCGGGTCGCGCTTGGGGTTGAGGTCACCGCGCGACCCTATCGACGGGCCGCCGGGCGGCCGGGCGTCCGCTCACCCGACCGGCGGACCCCGGGCGGCCCCCGCCACCCGAACGAGGGACACCTCCCGACGTCTCGAACGGCGTCCCTCGAACGGCCCTGCGGCGGGCCCGGCCTGTCTCGTCTCAGCCCTGCAGGGGCAGGCCGCCGAGCAGCGGGTTGTGCTGGTTCAGGCTGCCGGCCGCGCCCTTGACGGTGCTGAGCACGGAGTCCTTGTTCTCGGTGTCGAGCGCGTTGGACTGGTGCTGCAGGGGCATCGCCTGGTTCAGGTCGATGGGGCCCTTGGTGAGCGTGTTCACGGCGCCGTTGAGGCTGGAGGGCGTGAGGTCGGCGGTGCTGTACGCGAACGCGGGCGCGGCGACGCCGGCGAGAGCCACGGAACCGGCGACGACGGCGGCGGCCTTGAGGGACTTCATCGTGTTCCTTTCTTCGGCGACTTTCGGCAACGCAAGCCACCTGCGGAAATGCTGACGCCGTACCTAACGACGCCCTCGCGGGCCGGAAACCCCGCACCCGGAAGACATATGAGATCCCCGAGGGAGTCCGGCGCGGCCACCGGCCCTCGGGCAGAAAACCGGCCGTCCGCCCGCGCGGGATGCGTGGGCGGACGGCCGGCGAAGGGAACTGCTGTCGCGTCAGTCGTTGACGCAGGTGTTGCCGAACGCGGGGTTCAGCAGGCCGATCACGTTGATGGTGTTGCCGCACACGTTGATCGGCACGTGGACCGGAACCTGGATCACGTTGCCGGACAGCACGCCCGGGGAGTGGGCGGCGACGCCGTTCGCGCCGCTGTCGGCGGCAGCCACACCGGCGCCGCCGGCGACGGCCGCGACGGCGGCGGTGGACAGGACCAGGCCCTTCGCGATACGCGACATGGAGAGGTACTCCTTGGGATCGAAACAAACATCCGGGCGGATGCCCAGCGCTGTGTCAACGCGCGGCACCGGCCCGGGTTGTGCCGCCAAAGGAGTGATCTCCCGACAGGCCGCCTTCACCATTCCGACACACTTGTCCGGTTTCAATGGATTAATACGGATAGCGACTAGAGTTGCGGGTCTCCTGACTTACCCGTACGGGCATCCCGTCGCACTCTTCCCGCCTCCCCCGCCTCCCCCTCCTCTCCCGAAAGGGCGAAGCCGGCCATGCGCAATCCCCTGGGCCCGCTGCTGTGCCGTGCGTCGGTGAGCGCGCTCGCCCTCGCCGCGATCTGGGCCCCCGGCGCCGCCCGGGCGACCGCCCCGCCCGCCGGCGAGTCCCCGCGCATCCCCTTCGCCGAGCGCTACCACGCGGTGCTGCACGGCAGTTTCGCCCGCGCGGCCAACGCCACCGTCAGCTGCCGTACGACGAACGCCGCGCCCTCCGAGCCGCCCTGCGCGGCCGCGCGCGAGGGCCGGGTCCCGGCGGTGAACGGGAACTTCGACATGTTCTACGTCGACGTGGACGACGACCCGAACACCTACAACTCCTCCCGCGCCGAGGTGCTGCTGCCGGCGGGCTCCCGGGTGACGTACGCGCGGCTGTACTGGGGCGGCAATCTGCTGGCGGGCGAGCAGAAGCCGGCCAAGGACGACAGGCGGGTGCTGATCGCCGAACCCGGCGGCCAGTACAAGGAGTTGCTCGCCGACACCGTGGTGGGCCACCGGGTGGGCGGCGGCGCCGACGCCTTCCAGGCCTCCGCGGACGTCACCCGCCTGGTCCGGTCGAGCGGCTCCGGCCTGTGGACGGTCGGTCAGGTGAACACGGCCATGGGGAAGTCCCGGCCCGGCGCCTGGGGCGGCTGGACGCTGGTCGTGGCGTACGAGAACCCGGCCGAACCACTGCGCGCGCTCTCCCTCTGGGACGGCTTCGACTCCCTCGGCACCCCGGCCGAGGTACGGCTGAACGGGCTACATGTCCCGCGTGGCGCCGGCGGCCGGGTGGGCCTGGTGGCCTACAACGGCGACCGGGGCACCGCCGGCGACTCGCTCACCTACGCCACCGCCGACCAGACCCCTCTCCCCCTGGGCGACCCCGCCGACCCGGCCGACGACGTACTCAACTCCACGATCAACGACCCCGGCCCGGTAAGCGCCCGGCGTGAACCGGCGTACGCCAACACGCTCGGCTACGACTCGGATGTGTTCGATCTAGGTACTGGTCTCGCGCAGGGCGGTGACCAGCCGACCTTCCGTCTCGTTTCCCAGCGCGACGCGGCGTGGGCGGGCGCGCTCTTCGCCGCCGTGGACGTGCAGTAGTGCGGCGCGTTCCCGCCCGCAGTCCCGAGCGCCCCCCGTGAGCGAGGAATCCCGCGTATGCACCGATCAGCACCCGACCCTCGGCCACGGGTCCTCCACCTGACGCAACCCGTCGAGGGCGGGGTGGCCCGAGTCGTCCTGGACCTGGCGAAGGCCCAGCTCACGGCCGGTCTGCGGGTCACGGTGGCCTGCCCCGGCGGCGAACTGGCCGCGAGCGCGCGGAACCTGGGCGCCGAGGTCCGCCCCTGGCAGGCCGAGCGCTCCCCGGGCACCGGCCTGCGGGACGAGGTACGACGGCTCGCCCGCCTCCTCGACGAGGTACGGCCCGAACTGCTGCACGCCCACAGCGCCAAGGCGGGCCTCGCCGGCCGGCTGGCCGTGCGCGGGCGCGTCCCGACCGTGTTCCAGCCGCACGCCTGGTCCTTCGAGGCGGTCGGCGGGGCCACCGCCGCGCTGGCGCTGCGCTGGGAACGGTGGGGCGCGCGCTGGGCGCACCAGGTGGTGTGTGTCAGCGAGGCCGAGCGGGCGACCGGCGTGCGCGCCCGTGTCCGCGCCCCCTATGCCGTCGTACCGAACGGCATCGACACCGAACGCTTCACCCCCGGTGCCTCCCCGCACGGCCGGCCGGGGCCCCTGGTGGTCTGTGTCGGGCGGCTGTGCCGGCAGAAGGGCCAGGACCTGCTGCTGCAGGCCTGGCCCGAGGTGCTGCGCCGGGTGCCCGACGCCCGGCTGGCCCTGGTCGGCGACGGACCGGACCAGGAGGCGCTGCGCCGGATCGCCCCCGCCTCCGTCGAGTTCCCGGGCGCCGTCACCGACGTCGTCCCCTGGTACCGGGCCGCCGACCTGGTGGTGCTGCCCTCCCGCTGGGAGGGCATGGCGCTGGCCCCGCTGGAGGCGATGGCCTGCGGGCGGCCGGTCCTGGTCACCGATGTCGACGGCGCCCGCGAGAGCCTGCCGCCCGCGCACGCCGCGCACTGCCTGGTCCCGCCCGGGCGGCCGGGCGCGCTGGCCGGGGCCGTCGCCGGGCTGCTGCTCGACCCGGGGCTGCGCGCGTCGCTCGGCGAGCGGGGGCGCCGGCACGTCCTGTCCACGCACGATGTGCGGCGCACGGCGCAGGCGGTCGCGGGGCTGTACCGCGAACTCCTCGGCGGGCGGCCGCTGGTGTCCTTCGAGTGCAGGGAGTCCATCCACTCGTGACCGCGGAAAGCACCGTCCCCTCCCCCGGCGCGCAGCCACGGGACCACGGACTCTCGCCCGTCTCGGTCCTCCCGCCGCGCGCCGCCGGCGGCTTCCGGTTCCCGCTGCGGCGGCCGCCCGCGCGGCCCGCCTCCCCGGCGCCGCTGCTCGCCGCCGACCTGTGTGCCGCGCTGCTCGGCGGAGCCGCGCTCGACGAGGCCACCCACCGGCCCGTCCTGGTCGGACTGCTGATGTCCGGGGCGATACTGCTGCGCCCGCCCTCGGCCCGGCGGGTGGCCGGCGTCCTCGACGAACTCCCCTCCGTCTGCGGCCGGATCGCCGTCGTCTGGCTGGGCCTGGCCGCGGTCGTCGCCGCCTGGAACCCGGACCGCGCGCTGTCCGCCCGCGCCCTGCTGCTGGGCTTCGCCCTGCACACGGTGGCGGCCTGCGCGGGCCGCGGCCTGGTGCACTCGCGGCGCCGCCTGGCCCTGCTGCGCCGGCCGCGCGCCGCCCTGGTCATCGGCCCCGCCGCCACCGCCCAGCGGGTCGCCGCCGCGGTACTGCGCCACCCGGGCTGCGGGGTACGCCCGGTCGGCGTGGTCGCCGAGCACCCCGAGGGCCCCGAGGGGCTGCCCGTGCTGACCACCGGCGAGGAGGTCGAGCGGGCCCTCATCCAGAACGGGGTCCGGGCCGTCCTCGCCGTCCACCCCGCCGTCCGTACCGAACAGGGCCCGCTGCTGCGGGCGCTGGCCGAGTCGGGCTGCGTGGTCTGGGAGGTCGACGCGGACTCACCGGCGTACGAGATGCGCGACCAGCTCGCCGGGTTCTCCTGCCGCCGCCTGGAGATGGGCTCGCGGCGGCGCGGCAGCATCGGCAAGCGGGTCCTCGACATCGCCGTCTCCGGGTCGGCGCTGGTCCTGGTCAGCCCGCTGCTGCTGGTGTGCGCGGCGGTGCTCCGGCTCACCGACGGGCCGGGCGTCGTCTTCCGGCAGGAGCGCATCGGCAAGGACGGCCGCCCCTTCACCCTGCTGAAGCTGCGCACCCACCGCCCGGTCGACGAGCACGAGGCCGCCACCCGGTGGAGCGTCGCCGGCGAGATCCAGATGAGCCGCTTCTGCCGCTTCCTGCGCCAGACCTCCCTGGACGAGCTGCTCCAGCTGTGGAACGTGCTCTGGGGCGACATGAGCCTGGTCGGACCGCGCCCCGAACGGCCTTACTTCGTCGGCCAGTTCAGCCAGAGCTACCCCGGTTACGCGGCCCGCCACCGGATGCAGACCGGCATCACCGGACTCGCCCAGATCAACGGGCTGCGCGGCGACACCTCCATCGAGGACCGGGCGCGCTTCGACAACGCCTACATCGACAACTGGTCGCTGTGGCAGGACATCTGCATCCTGCTGCGCACCGCGGCCGCGCTCGTGCGCTCGACGGGGAGCTGACGATGAGCTTCGCACTGTCCCCGGCCCGGCCGCTGCGGCTGCCCCCGGTGCTGGCCGCGGTCGCGGTGCTCGCGGTCCTCGCGCTGCCGCTCGCACCGGGCGGCGACGGGGAGAGCGGGGCCGGACCGGCGGACGCGGTGTCCGCCCTGGTGGTGCTGTACGCAGCGCTGCGGGCGGTGCGGGAGCGGCGGCGGCCGCTGTCGGCGACGGCCGCGGTGGTGCTGGGCATGCCGGTGGTGGGACTGGCCGTCGCGGCCATGGGCGCGGCCTCGCCGGGGGCGGGACTGACCGGTCTCGGCCGCTATCTCCAGGTGTTCGTGCTGGTCCCGGCCGCGGTCGTGCTGCTGGTCCGGGACCGGGCCGACTTCCGGCTGCTGGCCTGGTCGTTCGTGGGGCTCGCGGTCTGGCAGGGCGCGGTCGGGGTGCACCAGTACGTCACCGGGACCGGGGCGTCGTACCAGGGCGAGCTGATCCGCGCGGTCGGCACGTTCGGGCCGCAGGACGTGATGGGCATGGCGACGGTCGTGTCCTTCGGGCTCGTCTGCGCGCTGGGCCTGGCGCTGGGCCGTGCGCCGGTACGGCAGCGGGTGGCGGCGGGCGCGTGCGCGCTCGGGCTGCTGCTGCCGCTGGCCGTGTCCTTCAGCCGCGGGGCCTGGATCGCGACCGTGCTGACCTGCGCGGTCCAGCTGGTCCTTGCCGGGCTGCGGCGGGCGCTGAAGGTGGCCGCGGTCGCGGTCGCGGCGGGCGTGGTGCTGGTCGGGGGCTTCGGGATCGGTACGGCGATGCTCCAGGAGCGGCTCAGCAGCATCGGGCAGGTGACCGACGCGCCGGACCAGTCGGTGGTCGACCGGTACACGTTGTGGGCGGCGGCCACCGGGATGTGGCGCCAGCACCCCGTGACCGGCGTCGGTCTGAAGAACTTCCCCGCGTACCGGGACGGGCACGCGTCGCTGGCGCTGTCCTCCGGGAGCGACACGGAGGGGGCGGGGGCGGCGTTCCGGAAGCAGCCGCTGCTGTCGCCGCACGACATGTATCTGCTGGTCCTCAGCGAGCAGGGGCTGCTCGGGCTGCTGGCGCTGGCGGGCAGCTGGCTGGCCCTGCTGGTGTGCGGGCTGCGGGGGCTGCGGCGGGTACGGGGCGGTACCGGGCTCGACTGTGCGCTGGTGGGGTGCGGGTTGCTGATCTGGCAGCTGGTCGACTTCGCGTACGCCGACATCGGGGGGCCGTCGACCGTGCTGACGGCGGTGGTGTTCGGGGTGGTGGCGTGGTGGGCGTTGGTGGGGGCGGCCGAGTAATGCAAGGGGTGCAGGGGTCGGATGTCGACCGCGGGTCGGTGGGGGCTCAGCGCGCAGTTCCCCGCGCCCCTGGGCAAGCTGCCGACGCCGGAGTTGAAGGCGCGCCGCCCACTCGTGGATTCCTCGCCAAGGCCGCCCTTGTCACCGCCGTCTTCTCCGTCGCCGGGGCGTTGCTCGGGCTCATCCGGGATCAGTCGCTCGCGCGGCTCTTCGGGGCCGGGCGGGACACCGACGCGTTTCTCGTGGCGTGGACGATCCCCGAGTTCGCCGCGACGCTGCTCATCGAGGACGGGCTGGCCTTCGCGCTGATCCCCGCCTTCAGCATGGCGCTCGCGCGGCGGGCGCAGGGGGCGGCGGGTGATCCGGTGCGGGCGCTGGTCGCGGGGACGCTGCCCAAGCTGGCGCTGGCGTTCGCCGCGGTGGGCGCGCTGCTCGTCGGGGGTGCCCCGCAGCTCGTCGAGGTGCTCGCGCCGGGACTGCGCGACCCCGGGCTCGCCGTCGACTGCACCCGGCTGACGGCGACCTGTGTGCTGACGTTCGGGCTGGCCGGGTACTGCAGTGCGGCCCTCCGCGCCCACCGGCGGTTCCTGGCCCCGGCCGCGATCTACGTCGCCTACAACGCCGGGATCATCGCGGCGATGTTCGCCCTCGGCGGGCACTGGGGCGTGCGGTCGGCGGCGTTCGGGGTCGCGGCCGGGGGCGCACTGATGGTCGTCGTACAACTTCCGGCGCTGCTGAGGCAGTTGCGGCAGAAGGCGAGGGTCAAGGCCAAGGCCAAGGCCGGGGCACGGGAGAGCGCGGCCGGCGCCGAGGCGCAGCCGCTGAACCTGGTGCTGATGGCGACCGTGCTGCTGTTCGCGCTGTGCCGGCAGTCGCAGGTGCTGATCGAGCGGTTCCTCGCCTCGCATCTGCACTCCGGGGCGATCTCGCACCTGAACTACGCGCAGAAGGTCGCGCAGATCCCGATGACGATGTCGATGATGCTGTGCACGGTCACCTTCCCGGTGGTGGCCCGGGCGCTGGCCGAGGGCGACACCGAGCGGGCCCGGCGGCGGGTGGAGCGGGACCTGTCGGTGGCGGCGAGTGTCGTGCTGCTGGGCACCGCCGTGGTGGTGGCGTGTGCGCCGCAGCTCATCCATCTGCTGTTCCAGCGCGGGGCGTTCACTCCGCAGGACACCGCCGCCACCGCCGGGGTGATGCGCGTGTACGCGCTCGGGCTGCTCGGACAGACCCTGGTCGGGGTGCTGGTCCGCTCCTACTTCTCGGCGGGCCGCGCCACCTGGTACCCGGTCGCCGCGATGGCCGCCGGGATCGTGGTCACGTCGTGGATCGGCGCCCTGACGGTCGGGTCGTACGGCGTCACGGGCATCGCCGCCGCCAACGCCACCGGCATCACCGCCACCGCCGTCCTCCTGCTGGCCGGGATGGGCCCGCGCAGTGTCCCGGTCGGTGTCCGGCGGGTGTTGGCGGAGCTGAGCCGGCCGGTGCGGGCGGCCGTGATCGCGACCGTGGTCGGGACCTTCTTCGCCCAGCGCCCGGCTGATCCGCTCACCGGTCTGGCCGCCGGGGTCACGACCGTGACCGCCGTCTTCGTCCTGCTCGGCTGGGCCCTGGACGCCCAGGGCTTCGCACCCGCACTCCGTTCCGTAGGCACCGTCACCCGAAGGCTCGCGCATGCCGTCTTCCATTGAGTCCGCCGATTCCGCCGAGCAGGTCCGGCCCGTCACGGGCCCGGTCCCCTGGGTCGCCATGTACCACTCGGTGGGCGACTGCTCCGACGATCCGTACCGCATCACCGTCGCCCCCGAACGGCTGGAGAGACAGCTGGGCTGGCTGCGCCGGCGCGGGCTGCGCGGGGTGTCGGTCGGTGAGCTGATCGCCGCCCGGGCCCGGGGCGAGGGGCGGCGGCTGGTCGGGCTCACCTTCGACGACGGGTACGCCGACTTCCTCGACCACGCCCTGCCGCTGCTCGACCGCTGGGGCTGCGGCGCCACCCTCTTCGCGCTGCCGGGGCGGCTCGGCGGCCACAACGACTGGGATCCGCTCGGCCCGCGCAAGCCGCTGCTCACCGCCGACGGGATCCGGCGGGCGGCGGCCGGCGGGGTGGAGATCGGCTCCCACGGCCTGACCCATGTCGATCTGACGAAGGCCGACCCGGCGACGCTCGCCGCCGAGACGGTGCAGAGCCGGGCCCGGCTGGAGGAGCTGATCCAGGCGCCCGTCGGCGGCTTCTGCTACCCCTACGGGACGGTCGACGGGCGGGCCGTGGACGCCGTGCGGGCCGCCGGATACGGCTACGCCTGCGCCATCGACCCCGGCGACCTGAACGGCGTCCACGCCCTCCCCCGGGTGCACGTCGGGCAGCACGACCGCGCCCCGCACCTGTTCCTGAAGTACCGGCTGCACCGGCTGCGCCGCCGTCCCGTCGAGGGGCTGTGAATGAAGGCGCTGCATGTCATCACGGGCCTCGGGGTCGGCGGGGCGGAGCAGCAGCTCCGGCTGCTGCTGCGCCATCTGCCGGTCTCCTGCGACGTCGTCACCCTCACCAACCCGGGGCCGGTCGCGCGCGGGCTGACCGCCGACGGGGTGCGGGTGGTCCACCTCGGGATGGCCGGGAACCGGGACCTGGGCGCGCTGCCCCGGCTGGTCCGGGTGATCCGGCGGGGCCGCTACGACCTCGTCCACACCCACCTCTACCGGGCCTGTCTGTACGGGCGGATCGCCGCGCGCCTCGCGGGGGTACGGGCCGTGGTCGCCACCGAGCACTCGCTGGGCGACACCCAGCTGGAGGGGCGTGAACTGACCGCCGGGGTACGGGCGTTGTATCTGGCGGGCGAGCGGCTCGGGCGGTCCACGGTCGCCGTCTCGCCGACCGTCGCCGAGCGGCTGCGCCGGTGGGGGGTGCCGGGGCCGCGGATCGAGGTCGTGCCGAACGGCATCGACCTGGAGCGGTTCCGTTTCGACCCGGCCGTCCGGCAGCGCACCCGGGCCCGGCTCGGCCTGCCCCAGGACGCCCATGTCATCGGCGGCATCGGGCGGCTCGCGCCCGGCAAGCGGTTCGACGTGCTGATCGGGGCCCTGGCCCGGCTCCCGGCCGACTGCCGGCTGCTGCTGGTGGGCGGGGGCCCGGAGGAGGGCGCGCTGCGCCGCGCCGCCCGCACGGCCGGGGTCGCCGGCCGGGTGCTGTTCGCCGGTGAGCGGCCGTACGTCTCCGACCGCGCGCACGACCCCGACCTGCCCTCCCTGGTCGCCGCCATGGACGTGCTGGCCTCGCCGTCGGCCCAGGAGGCGTTCGGGCTCGCGGTCGTCGAGGCGCTGGCGGCCGGGCTGCCGGTGCTCTACAGCTCGTGTCCGGCCGTCGAGGACCTGCCGCCCGCCGCCGCCCCGGGTGCCCGCCGGGTCGAGGGCGGGGCCGCGGCCTACGCCGAGGCGCTGGCCGCCGTCCGCGCCGCGGGACCCGGCCCGCGCACCGCGCCGGAGGCCGCCCGCCACTACTGCATCACCCGCAGCGCCGCCCAGCTCATGGACGTCTACGCGGCCGCACTCGCCACCTCACCCCAGGGAGTCAGTACGCCATGACCGAGAACCCCGTCCGAGCATCCCGCCCCTTCGCCCGCGCGGTCCGGCCCTGGTCGCTGCTGGCGGCCGGGGTCGTCGCCGGCGGCCTGCTGGGCGGCGCCTACGGCGTGCTCAAGCCCCGCACCTACACGGCGACCAGCTATGTCATCGCCGTCCCCGTCGACCGGACCGACACCGCGTCCGCGCAGGGCTTCGCGCAGGCCTACGGCCGGGTCGCCACCCAGCTCGCGGTGCTCGGGGACGCGCAGATGTGGGCCGGGGTGCCGGTGAACACGCTGCGCACCAGCGTGCAGGCGGAGACCTCGCCGGACGCGCCGATGGTCGCCGTCTCGGCCACCTCGCCGCACCCCCTGCAGGCCGCCGACATGGCGAACGCGGTGGCCCGCTCGCTCACCCGGCACGCCAACGAGACCAAGGCCGACACCCACGTCGAACTCCTGCAGTTCTCCCGGGCGCTGAAGCCGACCGCGCCCACCTCGGCGTCCCCGAAGGTGACCGGTCTGGTGGGCGCGAGCGCGGGCGGGCTGCTGGGCGGCCTGGTGCTCCTGGTGCGGCCCCGGCGCCGCGCGGAGGAGACCACCGTGCAGGCCTCCGTGCCCGGTCCCGCCGTCGCCGCCGACGTACACGGGCAGCTGTGACGACGACGGCCTACCCGACGCTCGCCGCGTACAGCACCGAACTCGTCACCGACGAGCGCGCCTTCGCCGAACTCGGTCCCGCCTGGGGCCGCCTGTACCGGCGGTGCTCCACGGCCACCCCGTTCCAGAGCCACGCCTGGCTGCACTCCTGGTGGCGCTCGTACGGAGTCCCCGGCCGGCTCCGCCTGGTCCTGGTCAGACACGGCAGTGATCTGGTCGGCGCGGCTCCGCTGATGCTGGTGCGCCGGCCGCTGCCCACGCTGGTGCCGCTCGGCGGGGCGATCTCGGACTACGCGGACGTGCTGCTCGCCGACGCCGACGACGACGGCCGGGCGGCGGGCGCCCTCACCGGTGAGCTGGCCCAGGCGGCCCGGACGGCACTGATCGACTTCCGCGAGGTGCGGCCGGGCGGCGCGGTGGAGCGGGTCTACGACCGCTGGCACGGGCCGTGCCGGAAGGTGCCCGACTCGCTCTGCCTGGAACTGCCCGCCGTGTCGATGGAGGAGCTGGTCGGCCGGCTGGCGTCGAACAAGGCCCAGCGGGTGCGTGCCAAGCTGCGCAAGCTCGGCACGCTCGGGGTGCGCCGGGACACCGTGGCACCCGACGGCGTCGACGCGGCGCTGCACCGCCTCCTGGAGCTGCACCGGCTGCAGTGGCAGGGGCGGAAGGTGACGACCGAGCACCTCCAGACGCGGTTCCAGGAGCACCTGGTGCGCTCGGTGGGGCCGATGGTGCGCTCCGGGGACGCGGTGGTCACCGAGTTCCGGCTGGACGACGAGGTGGTGGCCGTCGATCTGACGCTGCTGTCGCCCAGCCTGGCCGGCGGCTATCTGTACGGGGCGCATCCGCGGCTGCGGGAGCGCAAGGCGGACGTGGCGGTGATGCTGCTCGACGCCTGCGCCCAGCACACGGGGGCGAGCGAGCGGGGCGCGCTGAGCCTGCTGCGCGGGAACGAGCCGTACAAGCACCACTGGCGGCCCCGGCCGGTCGTCAACCAGCGGCTGCTGCTGGCCCGGCGGCGCACCGCCCCGCTGCTGACGGCGGCGCTGTGCGACGCCGCCGCCCGGCAGCGGGTCAAGGAGGTGCGGCACCGATGGAAGGAACGCCGGCCGGACTAGGACCCGGTGCGCGACCACCAGTCGAGCCGGACGCAGAGCTTCCCGCCGATCCAGTACTCGACCCAGGCGCCCAAATCCATCGGCGCGCAGTTGGCCGGGGGCGTGACGGCCGGCGTGGGGGTCGGGGCCGTGATGTCGGGCGTGGTGCTCGGGGCCGGCTTGGGGGTCGCGGTCGGCGTCGGGGTCGGTGTCGGGGTGGCGGTGTCGATGCGGCCGGAGAGGGCCGCGCGGTAGATCTTCGACGAGCGCGGGTTCGCCGAGCACTGCCAGACACCGTGCGGGCAGTAGTCGGTCACCGTGTTGTAGAGCGGCTTGTGCTCGTCCATCCAGGCGAGCATCCGCCGCATGTACTCGGCGTTGTCGCCGTTGCGGAAGAGACCCCATTCCGGATAGGAAATGGGCTTCCCGTGCGCCTTCGCGAAATCGACGTGCTGCTGAAGTCCATAAGGCTCCCGCACCTGTTCGTCGAAGGAGAGACCGGTCGGCTGGTCGTACGAATCCATGCCGACGATGTCGACCGTGTCGTCCCCGGGATAGCACTGGGTCCACGGGACGGCGTCCCGGCCCCGGCTCGGTGTGAAGTCGAACCGGAATTTCTGGCCCGGCACCGCGCGCATGGTGCTGACGATCCTGTTCCAGTATTTCTTCCAGGCCTCCGGGTCCGGCCCGCAACGATGGGTGTAGGTAGTGCCGTTCATCTCCCAGCCGAGCACGATCACGGTGTCCGGGACCCGCAGCTCCACCAGCCGTTCGGCCAGGGCCCGGAAGTGGTGGTCGAACTGCCCGGCGGCGCCCTGCCGCAGCAGCGAGCGGACCTGGAAGTCCCCGATGCCCTCCTCGTTGCGCTCCTGCATGGGCACGTTGAGGACGAACGTCCGGTCGGCCTTCTCCCGCCGCCAGTGCGCCCACACGTCCAGGAAGCCGGGGGCGCCCTCGATGTCGCTCCACCGGTTGCCGGGCAGATACGTGTGCGCCACCTTCAGCTCGGTGCCGCCGAGCCAGCTGCTCAGCTGGGCCATCCGGGCCACGCCCAGCGGACCGGAGTCGAGAAAGGCCCCGAAGGCCGGCGGCTTCGCCTTCCCGGGCACGGGGGCGGGACTACTCGCCGGTGCGGGTGCGGGACTCGACGGCACGGGCGTGGGACTTGCCGGTACGGGCGTGGGACTTGCCGGTACGGGCGTGGGGCTCGCCGGTACGGGCTTGGGGCTCACCGGCACCGGCAGGGGTGCCGCCGACGCCGGGACGGACGTCGTGGGGGTCGGAGCCGGTGTCGGGTCCGCGACCCGCGCCGCCCCCGCACCCGCGGCGAATCCCGGACCGGTGGTCAGGGTCGCCGAGGCGACGACGACCGCCGCCGCGACCACGGCCAGGCGGGACGACCGGGACCTCGGCCGCTTTCGCTGCTGCGGAGCCATGCCTGCTCCTTTCTCCATTCGCTGAGGAAGTGCCAGTTACTGACACTCAGTCATATCAATATGAATTCCGCCAGTGCGGTTGCGGCTTTCGGGTGCGCCGAACGTCCGCACGGGTGAACCGACGCAAAGGAAATGGCCTGTGTCGCTGCTAGACATCCGGGTTCCCGCGGTTCTGCTGCGGATCGACCGGAATCCCTTTCACCACGGCACTCTGGGGGCCGTCCGCTCGCTCGGCAGAGCCGGTGTGGACGTCCATGTGGTCGCCGATTCCACCGGAAGTCCGGTCCGCAAGTCCCGGTTCGTCCGGCAGCTGCATCCGCCGCCGGCGCCGGGCGCGTCCCCCGCGGAGATCGTCGCCGTGCTGCGCCGGGTGGCGGCGCGGGTCGCGCGTCCGGCGGTGCTGATCCCGATGGACGACGCGAGCGCGATCGCGGTCGGCCGGCACCGCGAGGACCTCACGCCCGCCTACCTGCTTCCGCAGCAGCCCGCCACCCTGCCCGAACGCGTCGCCGACAAGGCGGAGTTGGCCGAGGTGTGCGCGGCGGCCGGGATCCCGTACCCGAGGACGCTGGTCCCGGACAGCGCCGAGCAGGCCGCCGCCGCCGCCTGGCGGCTGGGGCTTCCGGTGGTCGCCAAGTGGAGCCGGCCCTGGCTGGTGCCGGCCGGGTCCGGGCTGCGCAGCACGGTGGTCGTCCGCTCGGCGCGGGAGGCTCGGGAGCTGTATCTGCGGACCGAGGAGGCGGGCAGCCGGCTGCTGCTGCAGGAGTTCCTGCCGCCGGGCCCGGACCGCGACTGGTTCTTCCACGGCTACGCCGACCGCACCGGGACGGTGCGCGCGGGCGGCCCCGGCCGCAAGCAGCGGGCCTGGCCGCGCGGGGCTGGCCTGACCGCGGTCGGCCTGTGGACGCCCAACCCGCAGGTGGAGGCGCTGGCCGAGCGGCTCACCGACGAGCTGGGCTTCCGGGGCATCTTCGACCTGGACTTCCGCCGCTGCGGCACCACCGGCCGCTATCACCTGCTCGACTTCAACCCCCGTCCGGGCGCCCAGTTCCGGCTCTTCGCCGACAGCGCGGGCCTGGACGTCGTACGCGCCCTGCACCTGGACCTCACCCATCGGCCGCCGGCCGCCGGGGCGCCGCTGGCGGGGCGGGCGTTCGTGGTGGAGAACTACGCGCCGCTGAGCGCGCTGCGCCCGGCCCCGCGCGGGCGGGAGCTGGCCTGGAGCGCGCCGGACGACCGGGGGCCCGGCCTGGCGATGTGGGCGCTGTGGTGCCGGCATGTGGCGGGCCGGCTCCTGGCCCGGCTGTGCCGTCCCGCGCCCGCGGAGCCCGGGGCGCACTCCCCCGTGGTCCGCCAGGCCGGGGAGCCCCCCATGACCGGCGCACCGGGCGAGGAACTCTCCGGTGTGTCCAGCCTCTCGGGTCTGCCGCTCTCCGGCCTGCCCATCGCCGGTCAGCCCGACCGGTCCGACGACGAGAAAGCGAGCAGCTGCTGATGTACGACCTGCTGGTGGTGGGCGCGGGCCCGTACGGCCTGTCCATCGCCTCCCATGGAGCTGCGGCGGGCCTGAACGTGCGGGTCTTCGGCCGCCCGATGGCGTCCTGGCGCGACCACATGCCCCGCGGGATGTTCCTCAAGTCCGAGCCCTGGGCCTCCAACCTGTCGGACCCCGAGGCGCGCTGGCGACTGGACGTGTACTGCGCGGGCCGGGGGACGGAGGCCCGGCACGGGCGGCCGATCCCGCTGGAGATGTTCGCCGACTACGGCCTGTGGTTCGCCCGCAACGCCGCCCCGCCCGTCGACGAGCGCATGGTCACCCGGGTCGCGCCCCGCACCGGCGGCTTCGAGGTGACGACGGAGGACGGTGAGACCGTGCGGGGACGGACGGTCGCGCTCGCCATCGGTGTGCTGCCGTTCGTCGAGATCCCGGCCGCCCTGCGCGGCCTCTCCCCCGACCTGGTCTCGCACAGCAGCCACCACGCCGACCTGGACCGCTTCAAGGGCCGGGACGTCACGGTGATCGGCGGCGGCCAGGCGGCCCTGGAGACGGCCGCGCTGCTGGCCGAACAGGGCAGCCGGGTCCGGGTGCTGGTACGCGCGGACCGGCTGTGCTGGAACGACGTGCCGCCGCCCTGGGAACGCCCCTGGTGGCAGTCGCTCCGCTCCCCGCACAGCGGTCTGGGCCCCGGCTGGCGCAACTGGTTCTACTCCGAGCGGCCGGGCCTGTACCGGCGGCTCGCGGAGCCGACCCGGGCACGGATCGCGGCCACCGCCCTGGGTCCGGCCGGCGCCTGGTGGGTGCGGGAGCGGGTGGAGAACGGGGTGGAGGTACTGCTCGACCGCGAGGTCACACAAGCCCGCGCGACGGCGGGCGGGGTACGGCTGGACACGGCCGGCCGCGGCGGCGGGGTGGGCACCCTGGAGACCGAACACGTCATCACGGCCACGGGGTTCACCGCCACCCGGGAGCGGCTCGGGCTGCTGGCCGAGGAGGTGCGCGGCACGCTGGTGACGGGGGCCGACGGGGCGCCGGAGGTCGGCCGGGACTTCGAGTCCTCGTACCCCGGGCTGTTCCTGGCCGGTCTCATCACGGCGGCGGGCTTCGGCCCGGCGATGCGTTTCGTGCACGGCGCCGGCTTCACCGCGGGCACGCTGGTGCGCGGGGTACGGCGGCGGCTGCGCTCGGGGCCGGCCGGCTGGACCATCCCGGCGGGCCGCACCGAGTCGGCACCGGACACGGTGCGAAGCTGACGGGCGACGGGTGCCGGGCGTTCTGGGCGTCCGGCACCCGGCTCTCCCTGCGGCGGGGCTACGGCCTGCGGGACGCGGTCCGGCCCCTGCGGTACAGGATCGTGCCGCCCGCGATCAGCGCTGCGCCGGCCGCCGAGGACGCGAGGAGGGCCTCGGTGCCGGTGTGCGCCAGGGTGGGCGGCGGTGCCTGGTGGTTCCCGCCGGGCGGGGCCGTCCGGTGCGGTGGCGTCGACGGACCGGGCGGGGTCGAGTGACCCGGAGGGCTCGGCGGGGTCGAGTGACCGGGCGGGGTGGGCGGGGTCGAGTGCCTCGGCGGGGTGGGCGGGGTCGAGTGGCCCGGCGGGGTGGGCGGGGTCGAGTGGCCCGGCGGGGTCGGCGGGGTCGACGGCGGCGGCGTCTCGTCGCAGGGGGGAGAGGACTCATCCCCGTACGGGGGCGGGGTCTCGTGACCGTACGGAGGCGGGGTCTCCCGGGGGCCCTCCGAGCCGTAACCCGAGCTGTCGTGGGGTGGCTCGTGGGTGCGGCCGGTGGCGTGCTCGTGCGACACGTTGGCACAGGAGTTGCCGAAGGCCGGGTTCAACGCGGCGGCCGCGTCGACCGAGTTGCCGCAGACGTTGACCGGCACGTTCACCGGGGCCTGCACGTTGTTGCCGGACAGGACGCCCGGCGAGCCGTTCGCGGCGCCGTTCGCTTCCGTGTCGGCGAGAGCGGGACTGGCGTACAGGGACAGAATGCTCGTCGCGGCGGCGGCCGCGAACATCCCCCTGCTGAGGCTCTGTCGCAATCTCGTTGATCTTCCTGCTTGAAGAAGTGGGAAAGCCGGCCTCGGAGCGCGGATGCGAAGGATCGACGGTCCGAGGCCGGCCGTGACGCAGCCGGGGTGCTGGTGTGCTGCGTAGGTGTCGTCAGTCGTTGACGCAGGTGTTGCCCAGCGTGGGGTTCAGCAGCGCGATGATGTTGATGCTGTTGCCGCACACGTTGATCGGCACGTGGATCGGGACCTGGATCACGTTCCCGGAGAGGACACCCGGGGAGCCGACGGCGGCACCGTGGGCACCGGCGTCCGCGAAGGCCGGGGCGGCACCGCCCAGGGCCAGGATCGCGCCGACGACGACAGCTGCGGTCTTCTTCATGAACTATCCCTTCTCTGCGGTCATGACCGTGTGACGGCCGAAACCGAGCGAGCACATCATGGAGGGCTCGCACCATGACCGGCAGGCTGTAGAACGAGGGACGGACGGCGGAAGAAACTGCGGAACATGCGCCGTCGTTCAATTCACTCGAACGCCTTCAGGGAATTGACGCGAAGAGGGGAAACGGTTCTTCAGAAAGGTTCCGCGCAGGAATTCCGAGGATTGCGACGAAAACCGCTCGGGCGACGCGTGAACACACGCCGCCCGAGCGGACCTTACGACAACGGGGTCACTGGTTGCCGACGCCGTTCGCCGACAGGGCCGAGATGTCGTCCAGGATGTGCGACAGCGGCTCGTCGCCCTTGGCCTGGGTGGAGTTCTCGGCACACTGCTGGTTCTGCGCCGCGGAGAGGATCGGCACGTCCTGCAGGACGCCGACGGCGGCGATGACACCGACCACGCTCTGGACGTTCGCCTTCGCGGGCAGACCGACGCAGAGCTTGTTCAGCGAGCCCCCGACCAGGGTGCCCTGGGGGCTCATGTTGCCCTTGGTCACCGCGTTGCCGAACGCCTCGTGGGCGCCGTTCCCGCTGGCGGAGGTGGTGCCGTGGTCGTTGCCGGTGGCAAGCGCCTGGGGGGCTGCCGCCGCCGACACACCTACGACGGACGCGGCGACCGCCGCCGCGGCCATTGCCTTCTTCAGCATTTCCTGTTTCCTTTCCCGGCTTTACGCCAAGACGGACGTTCCTGCCCGGCATCAACCGCCCGCGTCCGGAATGGTTGCGGCAGGGACCCGGCACGTCACCCGATCGGATCGACGGACCGCCCGGAATTCCCCGCGAACACTGGGCCGTCGACGGATTCGGGTATTGCCGGGCCATGGGCCATTGGAGTGAAGGGGAGCAACCAACCGGAACGCGGGCAGTTGACCAGGGCGCTCCGGTGGACGGGGTGTCCTCAGAAGGGAATTGACAAGTGATCAAGAAGGTTCTGGCCTCCGCCGCTGTCGCCGCCTCCGTCGTCGGCGTCTCGGCCGCGGCCGCCGCGCCGGCCCTGGCCACCGGCAACGACCACGGCACGACCTCCGCCAGCGGGAACGGCGCGTACCAGTCGTTCGGCAACTCCGCCACGTACGGCAACATGAGCCCCCAGATGGCGCTGATCCAGGGCTCGTTCAACAAGCCGTGCATCGGCCTGCCGGCGAAGCTGAACCTCCAGAGCCTGGTCGGCGTCGCGGCCGTCGGCGTCCTGCAGGACGTGCCGATCCTCTCCGCGCCGCAGAACCAGCAGTGCGTCGAGAACTCCACCCAGGCCAAGGGCGACGAGCCGCTGTCGCACATCCTGGACGACATCTCGGCGCTCTCCGCCAACGGCGTCAAGAACAAGTAAGTCCGCACGTCTCCCGGGTCCCTTCCGAGGGGCCCCTAGGCCGGCGGGCCGCCGACTTCACGGCGGCCCGCCGGCCTGTGTTCTGCCTGGTGCGTCCGCCTCCGGCGGGGAGTTCGTCGCTTCATCGGACTGCGCTCCGCCAAACGGGGCAAAGCACGCAACCCCGGCGGGGATCCGGCCGTTGATGATCACGCAGCTCCTCCCCGGAGTCCGCCTTTCGAAAGGGAACAACATGAAGAAGCTGTGGGCAACCGCGGCCGTCGCCGCCACCGTCGCCGGTTTCGCCGCCACGGCCGCCCCCCAGGCTCTGGCTGTCGGCAACGACAACGGCACCACGTCCGCGAGCGGCAACGGCGCCAAGTCGGAGTTCGGCAACTCGGCCACGTTCGGCGACATGAGCCCGCAGCTCTCGCTGGTTCAGGGCACGCTGAACAAGCCGTGCATCGGCCTCCCGGTGAAGGCGAACATCCAGAGCCTGGTCGGCGTCGCGGCCGTCGGCGTCCTGCAGGACGTGCCGATCCTCTCCGCGCCGCAGAACCAGCAGTGCGTCGAGAACTCCACCCAGGCCAAGGGCGACGAGCCGCTGTCGCACATCCTGGACGACATCTCGGTGCTCGCGGCCAACGGCGCCGGCAACAGGTAGTCCCAGACGTTCCGCGGGCGGCGGGTCACCGGTTCCTCCGGTGGCCCGCCGCCTTCGTCGTGCGGCTACTTGCGGTAGAGCGCCTCGATCGCGTCGGCGTAACGGGTGGTCACCGCGTGCCGCTTCACCTTCAGGGACGGGGTGAGCAGGCCGTTGTCCTCGGTGAACTCGCCCTCGACCAGGGCGAAGGCGCGGATCGACTCGGCGCGGGAGACGGCCTCGTTGGTGTGGTCGACCGCCTTCTGCACCTCGGCCCGCATCCGGTCGTCCCGCACCAGCTCGGACAGCGGGGTGTCCGGGGGCAGCTTCCGTACGGACAGCCAGTGGGCGACGGCCTCCGGGTCGAGGGTGATCAGCGCGGCCACGAAGGGCCGGTTGTCGCCGACCACCAGGCACTGGCCGACGGGCGAGCGGCTGCGCAGCCGGTCCTCCAGGACGGCCGGGGAGACGTTCTTGCCGCCGGAGGTGACCAGGAGGTCCTTCTTGCGGCCGGTGATGGTGAGATAGCCGTCCGCGTCGAGCGAGCCGAGGTCGCCGGTCGCGAACCAGCCGTCGGCCGGGAGGACTTCGGCGGTCGCGGCCGGGTTGTTCCAGTACGACCCGAAGACCACCGGCCCCTTGATCAGCACCTCTCCGTCGTCGGCGATCCGGACGGCCGTCCCGGGGATGGGCTGCCCGACCGTGCCGGGGCGGGGTGCCAGCGGCGGCACGATGGTGGCGGCGGCGCTGGTCTCGGTCAGGCCGTAGCCCTCGTAGACGACGATCCCTGCGGCGTGGAAGAACAGGTTGAGGTCGCGGTCGAGCGGGGAGCCGCCGCTGATGGCGTACCGCATCCGGCCGCCGAGTTCCTTGCGGACGCGCCGGTAGACCAGCAGGTCGTACAGCGCCCAGGCCGCGTACAGGCCGGGCCCGGGGCCCTTCCCCGTGCCGAGGAACTTCCGCAGGTAGGCCTCGGCGAAGCGCACGCCGATCCGCTCGGCGCGGTCGAAGGACGCGGCGCGCCCGATCTTCTCGGCCGTCGCCCGCCCGGTGTCATGGATCTTCTCGAAGAGGTACGGCACCCCGACCAGGAACGTCGGCCTGAACTCCCGCAGCGCGGGCCGCAGTTCGTCCGGCTTGACGCTCGGGAAGTGGCCCATCTCGATCCGGCCCATCAGGCACGCGATCTGGAGCGTGCGGCCCAGGATGTGGGCGAGCGGCAGGAACAGCAGGGTGGAGGCGGTCTGGCCGGTGACCGCCTGGAAGACGGGGTGCAGCAGCTCGACCGTGTTGGCGGCCTCGGCGTGCAGGTTGGCGTGGGTGAGGACGCAGCCCTTGGGGCGGCCGGTGGTGCCGGAGGTGTAGCAGACGGTGGCGACCGTGTCGGGGGTGAGCGTGGCGCGGCGCTTGGCCACCTCCTCGGCCGGGACGTCCCGGCCGAGGGTGGTCAGGTCGGTGACCGCGCCGGCCGCCAGCTCCCAGATGCGCGGGGGCTGTTCGTGGGCGGCCGTGCCGGTGGTGACGGTGGCCGTGTTCTCCGGGGTCTCGGTGACGACGTGCCGGGCGCCGGAGTCCCGGACGATCCACTCCACCTGGTCCGCGGAGGAGGTGGGGTAGACCGGGACGGTCACCCCGCCCGCCGCCCAGACGGCGAAGTCGAGGACCGTCCACTCGTAGCGGGTGCGGGACATCACCGCGACGCGGTCGCCCGCGGCGAGGCCTGCGCCGATCAATCCCTGGGCGACGGCGGTGACTTGGGCGGCGAAGTCCGCTGCGGTGACCGGGCCGTCGGGGCGCCGCAGAGCCGTGGCGTCGGGTTTCTCGGTGGCGTTGGCGTAGGGGAGGTCCGCGAGGGAGCCGGTGGTGAGGGGTGGGGCCAGGTGCTCCCGGCGCACCTCCCGCACGACCCCGGCCTCGTCCTTGATGACCTCGACCTTGCCCCGGTCGGCCAGATCGGTTCGTTGACGTGCTCGTTTGAGGTCGCTGCGTACGCTCATGGGGCGTCAACTTACTCAGAAGTAAGGGTTGGTCAATGGTTTTCGCGCCTAGAGGGGCGCTGCCTCGCTGATCGCCGTTGAAAGGTCGGCGACGTCCTTGTCCTCGGTCGCCTTCGCCAGAGTCGCCGCCCTCGACTGGAGGCTCCTGAGACTCGGTGCTCCCGGGATGGCGTACTCCCCGTCCGCCAGCGCGTCCGCGAAGTAGGCCGCCACCGCTGTTACTTGGAAGCGGGGGGAGGCCGTCCAGACCGAGTCGTGCAGGGCGTCCGTCTCCATCGAGCCGGTGTTCTCGTGCGGGGTGCGGGTGGTGGGGTCGAGCCAGCGGACCGTGGCCGTGGCGAGGTGGCCGTCGGTGTCGGGCCGGGTGCGGACGGCGTAGAGGGCGGTGACCGTGTGGCCGGGGCCGACCTCGCCGCCGTCGACGCGGTCATCGCGGAAGTCCTGGTCGGCGACCTTGCGGTCCTGGTAGCCGATCAGGCGGAACTCGGCGACGGTGTGCGGGTCGAAGGCGACCTGGGCCTTGGCGTCGCGGGCCACCAGGTCGATGTTCTGCGGGAGTTGGCGGCAGAAGACCTCGGTGGCGGTCGCGGTGTCGGAGACGTAGGTGGTGTGGCCGTCGCCCTTGTCGGCGAGGCGTTCCATCAGGGCGTCGCCGTAGTCGCTGCCGACTCCTATGCCGAACAGGGTGATGCCGTAGGCCCGGCGGTCGCCGTCGATGCGTTCGAGGATGGCGTCGGGGTCGGTCCGGCCGTCGTTGGCGAGGGCGTCGGAGATCAGGACGACGCGGTTGGTGGCGTCCTTGCGCAGGCCCTCGACGGCGGTGGCGTAGCCGGTCTCGACGCCTTCGCCGAGGTTGGTGGAGGAGAGGGCCCGGAGGCCGTCGACGGCGTCGTGGATCTCGGCGCGGTGGCCGCCGAGGCGGGTCATCGGCAGGACCGTCTCGGCGTGTTCGCTGAAGGTGACGAGGGCGACCGAGTCGTCGTCGCGCAGCCGGTCGGTCATCGTGTCCAGGGACTTCTTGGCGAGGTCCAGGCGGCCCGGTTCGTCCATGGAGCCGGA
Organism: Streptomyces sp. NPDC048288; assembly: GCF_043201555.1. Taxonomy (NCBI): domain Bacteria; kingdom Bacillati; phylum Actinomycetota; class Actinomycetes; order Kitasatosporales; family Streptomycetaceae; genus Streptomyces; species Streptomyces sp. NPDC048288. The sequence continues at coordinate 7,281 of NZ_JBICZD010000001.1, read as the reverse complement.
GACGTCGATGACGAAGGTGAGGGCGGCCGGCGGGCGGTCGTCGGCGGACTCGCTGGGGCGGGTGGTGAGGCCGACGCGGACCAGGGACCAGTCCGGGCTGCTGGTGCGGGCGCCGTCGACGGTGACCGTGAAGCCGTTGTGGTCGGGGGTCCGGTAGTCCTGGCGGAAGCTGTTGACGAACTCCTCGGGGCGGATCGTCGAGGGGTCCGGGCGGCCGCCGTCGGCGAGGGTGCGGCGGGCGTAGCCGTAGGAGGCGGTGTCGACGTCGAGGGCGAAGGTGGAGAGGTGGTCGGAGGAGCGGTCGGAAGGGTCGGAGCCGGCGGACGGGGTGGCTTCGGCGCCCTGGGCCCGGGACGGGGCGGGGGCCGGGAGGCCGGTGTGGTTCGGGCCGTTGTAGTGGCTCTCGTCGCCGGCGCCGCAGCCCGTCAGGAGCAGGGCCCCTGCCGTGGTGAGGGCGAGCAGTGCGCCGTATGTCTGTCGTCGGGTCGGGTGTCGGTCCATCGTCTGTGCCCCCTGTGCCGGTCGGAGTCGACGTCCTGACGTGTCGTCGACTGTGACGGCGCAGGGGGCCGGAACGTGCGCCCCGATGCGTTGCGGATGAATCTCGAACCGGCCACGGACCAGGGGTTTCGAGGCCGGAGGGAGATGGTCCGGTGACCTAGGAGACGATGTCCTTGCGGGCGAAACCCCGGAAGGCCAGGGCGAACAGCACCAGGGCGTACGTTATCGAGACCGCCGTGCCCTGGATCATGCCCGACCACTCCAGGTGGGGTTGTACGGCGTCCGCCCAGGCGAACTGCCAGTGGGCGGGCAGGAAGTCGCGCCAGTGGCCGAGGGCGGTGACCGCGTCGAGGACGTTGCCGACGATGGTCAGGCCGACGGCGCCGCCGACCGCGCCGAGGGGGGCGTCGGTCTTGGTGGAGAGCCAGAACGCCAGCCCGGCGGTGACCAGTTGGGACAGGAAGATGTACACGACGACGATCGCCAGGCGCTGGGCGGCGGTGCCGGTGTCGAGTGCGCCGCCGGTGGGGATCTGGAGGGGTCCCCAGCCGTAGGCGGCCGTGCCGACGGCCAGCGCGACCAGCGGCAGCAGGATCATCGCGGCCAGGCTGAGGCCGAGCGCGACGACCAGCTTGGACCAGAGCAGCCGGGCCCTCGGCACGGGTGCGGCCAGCAGATAGCGCAGGGAGGACCAGCTGGCCTCCGAGGCGACCGTGTCCCCGCAGAACAGGGCGACCGGGATGACCAGCAGGAAGCCCGCCGACACGAACAGGTTGACCGCGGCGAAGTTGGCGCCGGAGGCGGTGGCCGTGTCCAGGAGGGTGACCTGGCCGTTCTGCTCGCCCGGCTGGCCGCCGATGGCGAACGCGATCAGCAGCACGAACGGGAGGACGGCGAGGATCCCGCCCATCGCCAGGGTGCGGCGGCGCTTGAACTGGCGGACGAGTTCGACGCGCAGCGGCAGGGTGCGGCCCGCCCGGTAGCCGGAGGCGACCGCGGCTCCCTCGGTGAGCGTGCTCATGCGGATCCTCCGATCAGGGTCAGGAAGGCGTCTTCCAGGCGGCGGTGGGGGCCCACCGACGCCACGGGCACGTCGAGCCGGACGAGTTCGGCGACCAGGCGCGGTGCGCTGCCGCCGGGCTCCATGCGGACCAGGAGGCCGTCGTCGGTGCGGGTCACCGAGGCGATGCCGGGCAGCGCTGCGACCTTCTCCACGACCGGCTCCTCCACGGGTACGGAGGTGCCGACGAGGAGGGTGTCGCCGGAGCCGACGATCTGGGCGACCGGGCCGGCCTGGATCAGCCGGCCCCGGTCCATCACCACGAGGTGGGTGCAGGACTGCTCGACCTCGGCGAGGAGATGGCTGGAGACGATCACCGTGCGGCCGGCGGCCGCGTAGCGGATCATCACCTCGCGCATCTCGCGGATCTGCGGCGGGTCGAGGCCGTTGGTCGGTTCGTCGAGGATGAGCAGGTCCGGCAGGCCGAGCATGGCCTGGGCGATGGCGAGGCGCTGGCGCATGCCCTGCGAGTACGTGCGGACCGCGCGGGCCAGCGCGTCGCCGAGGCCGGCGATCTCCAGGGCCTCGGCGAGGTGGGCGTCCTCGGCCGGCCGGCCTGTGGCCTGCCAGTAGAGCTCCAGGTTCTCCCGGCCGGACAGGTGGGGCAGGAAGCCCGCGCCCTCGACGAAGGCGCCGACACGGGAGAGGACGGGGGCGCCCGGGCGGATGGCGTGGCCGAAGACCCGGATCTCGCCGTCGTCGGGCTTGATCAGGCCCATCAGCATGCGCAGGGTGGTGGTCTTGCCCGCGCCGTTGGGGCCGAGGAGGCCGAGGACCTGGCCCTTCTCCACGCGGAAGGACAGCTCGCGGACGGCGTACCGGTCCGTCGAGCCCTTGTAGCGCTTGCTCAGGTCCGTTATCTGGAGCGGGACTTCGGCCAGCTCCGGGGCGGGGGCCGGGCCGGCGGCCCGGCGGCGGCCGGTGACCAGCAGCGCCAGGGCGGCGAGCGCGCCGGCCGGCGGCAGCCACCACACCCAGGCGGGCAGCGGTGCGGCGGCCGTGTCCACCTGGGGCGCGGTCGGCACGCTCAGGGCGCCCTTGAGGGAGACCGTGTAGGTCGCCGGGGCGGTCGGGGAGGCGTAGCCGAGGTCGGTGGAGGCGAGGACCAGGCGCAGCCGGTGGCCCTTCTGCACCTCGTGGTCGATCGCCGGGAGGGTGATCGTGACGTCCTGGCCGGCCTTGGCGTCCTCGACGCGGATCGGGGCGACCAGCTGGGAGGGCAGCACCTGTTGGCTGCCGTCCGGGCCGACGTCGTACACCTTGCCGAAGAGCACGGCGTCGTCGCCGGTGGAGGTGAGGTGGACGGTGGCGGTGGGGGTGCCGGTGATCTGCACGTTGTCGGTCATCGGTGCCGAGTCGAAGCGGGCGTACTGGCCGGGGAAGTCCAGGGAGACGCCGACGCCGAGGGAGGAGAGCTGGGAGAGGCCGCCGCCGCCGAGGCCGGGCAGCGCGGAGACGCCGGGCGGGCTGGCGCCGGCCGGGTTATCGACGCGCTGGGTGCCGCCCTTGAGGGCGATGTTCTTCCGGTCGCTCTCCAGGCCCGGGTAGCTGTCGGCGGTCGCGCCCCGCAACTGGGCGGCGCCGTCGGTGGAGTCGACGCCGCCGGTGCGGGTGATCCGGAAGGCGGGCCCGGTGTCGGTGGCCTTCTCCCCCTTCAGGTACCGGTCGAACCACGAGGTCACCCGGCCCTCGACGCGGCTGGTCTCCAGGTCGCCGCCGTCGTGGCCGCCGGCGATCCAGTCGACGTCCACGGGGGCGCCGTTGGCCTTGATCGCCTTCGCCGCCGCGTCGGACTGGGAGAGCGTGAAGAGGGAGTCGGTCTGGCCCTGGAAGAGGAGGGTCGGCACCTTGACGCGGCTGCCGACGGCCGACGGTGACCGCTCCTCGAGGAGCTTGACGGCGGCGGCGTCCGGCTTGCCCGACTCGGCGACCCGGTCGTACATCTGGCACAGCGCCGGCTGGAAGTTGGCGCAGCCGCCGCCGGTGTTGAAGAAGATCCCGGCCCACAGCTTCTTGAAGACGCCGTTCGGGAACAGGGCCTCGGCGAGGTTCCAGTACGTGATCGACGGGGCGATCGCGTCGACGCGGCTGTCGTAGGCGGCGGTGAGCAGCGAGATCGCGCCCCCGTACGACCCGCCCGCCATGCCGACCCGCGGGTCGCCGGCCTTGTCCAGCTCCACCTGCGGCTGCTTGGCGAGCCAGTCGATGAGCCGGGAGACGTCGGCGACCTCGCCCTTCGGGTCGTTGAGGCCGATCTTGCCGGTGGACCTGCCGAAGCCGCGCGCGGACCAGGTGAGGACCGCGTAGCCGTCGCGGGCGAGGTGCTCGGCCTCGGCGCGCATGTCGTCCTTGCTGCCGCCGAAGCCGTGGGCGAGGAGGACCGCGGGGCGCCGGCCGGTGCCGGACGTGGTGAAGAACGAGGTGTCCAGACGGACCCCGTCCACTGCCATCACCTGGTCCGTGCTGTGCACCGGGGGCGGGTCGTCGGAGGCGACGGCCGTCCACGTACCGGCGCCGACGAGCACGACGACGGCGGCCGCGGCGGCGAGGAGCCGTCGCGGCCGCCGGAGCAGGGCTCGTAGGCCGGGGGGTCGAAGATCCATGCTTCAACGGTACGGGGCGGCACCGACATACGAGGCCGACGGTGGGGTGAACCCCGAGCCATCCCTCGGGAGTACGAGGGTGTCGCCACGTACTTCGAGCGCGGTACGACGCCTGCCCCCCGACGTCCGCCGCCCCACCCCACCTCGCCGGCCCGTCCCGTTTCCCGCCGCGACGGCGATCAGCCACGACGGCGCAATTCGGCGGTGCCGAACCGGGCAGTGAGCACCCGCGGGCCGGTGGGGGCTGGTCGCGCCCGCGCGGCGGCAGCCGCAAATCGATACAGCCCCGCGCCCCTGGGCCGGCTGCTCTGCCCGGTGTTCAGCCCGCGCCCCTGACGGGGCGCTGCAGTCGCCCCCCCGTTAAGGCTGGACGTCCTCCGGGATCGAGACGACCCAGTGGGTTTCCTTGCGGGGGCGGAGGTAGAGGGCCCAGTAGAGGGTGGCGGCGGCGGTGATGCCGCCGGTCCAGAGGAGGTAGGTGGTTTCCTGCTGGGTGAGGATGTAGGCGAGGACGGCGATGAGGAGGACGGGCATGGCGGGCCAGAGGGGCATCCGCCAGGCGGGGGTGTGCTTGTGGTGGCCGCGGCGGGAGAGGAGCGCGGCGACGGCGACGAGGAGGTACATGCCGGTCACGGAGACGCCCGTCACGCCGTAGAGGGTGTCGAGGTTGACGAAGCAGAGCAGGGCGCCGGGGACGCCGACGGCGAGGGTGGCGACCCAGGGGGAGCCGAAGCGGCCGAGGCGGGAGAGGGCGCTGTTGACCGGTGCGGGCCAGGCCTTGTCGCGGGCCGAGGCGAACAGGACGCGGGAGTTCTGGATGACCATGACGATGCCCGCGTTGATGATGGCGAGGGCCACGCAGAGGCTGACGAAGGTGCCGACAGCCGAGTTGGACCAGGCGGTGACCATGGAGCTGATGTCGCCGCCGGTGAGGGACTTGAGGTCGGTCGCGCCCATGGTGATCGCGGCGACCGGGACGAGGATGATCACCGTGGAGATCGCGAGGGTGGCGAGGACCGTGCGGGCGACGTTGCGGCGCGGGTGCTCCAGTTCCTCGGAGAGGTAGACGGCCGTCGAGAAGCCCTGGGTGACGAAGAGGGCGATGGCGAGGCCGGAGACGACCAGCATGGCGGTGACCGTGGTGGTGTGGCCGCCCGTGTCCGCGACCTGCATGGAGGTGAGGCTGCCGAGGCCGCGCTGGCTGTGGGAGAAGCCGAGGACCGCCACCACGCCCGCCGCGATGACTTCCAGGACCAGGAAGATGCCGGTGATCCAGGCGTTCGCACGCAGGTCCAGCAGGCCCGCGAGGGTCGCGAGGAGCATCACGCCGGCGCCGGTCATGGCCGGGTCGAGATGGACGATCGGGGCGAGGTAGTCGGCCGTGCCCATGGCGATCACCGGGGGCACGATCATGACGACCAGCAGCGAGAGGACGAAGACCAGCCAGCCGGCCAGGCGTCCCGCCAGCGTCGACACCATCGCGTACTCGCCGCCCGCGCTCGGGATGAGGGTGCCGAGCTCGGAGTAGCAGAACGCCACGGCGATACAGAGGAGGGAGCCGATGGCGATCGTCAGGGCGGTGGCGGTGCCGAGGGAACCGAACAGGTCGGGGACGACCACGAAGAGCGTGGAGGCCGGGGTGACGCAGGAGAGGGTCAGTAGGGTGCCGCCTACCACTCCGATGGAGCGCTTGAGCGTCTTGGGGCTGTCGGACGCCTCTGCGACGGCGGTCTCGACAGGGCGGAGTGTGTCGGTCATGCGGCGGTTCCGATCGGCTTGTGCGGATGCCTCCGGCGGTTGGGCTGTGCTGCATGGAACCGCGACGAAAACCGCTGCGTCAATGGCTGTTTACCTTCGGATTCCGTACTCGTAAAGCGACCGACGTCACATCACTTTCTTAGGGGTCGGAAGTCGAGATGGGCAATCATCAAGCCCCCTGCGTGCATGATCTTGCATTCGAAGGTCATGCGGTGGCGGGGCCTAAGCCACCCGTTTCATCCCCCCAGAACGAGAACCGCAGCACCGCTGACAAAAAAAGTTGAGGCCGTCCGATATCCGGACGGCCTCAACAGGGTCGGGCGGTGACGCTCAGTGGTTGCGCGGGAAGCCCAGGTCGACGCCCTCCGGGGCCTCGGAGGGGTCGGGCCAGCGCGTGGTGACGACCTTGCCGCGGGTGTAGAAGTGGGTGCCGTCGTTGCCGTAGATGTGGTGGTCGCCGAAGAGCGAGTCCTTCCAGCCGCCGAAGCTGTGGTAGCCGACGGGGACCGGGATCGGCACGTTCACGCCGACCATGCCCGCCTCGATCTCCAGCTGGAAGCGGCGGGCGGCGCCGCCGTCCCGGGTGAAGATCGCGGTGCCGTTGCCGAACGGCGAGCGGTTGATGAGGGCGACACCCTCCTCGTAGGTGTCCACGCGCAGCACGCACAGGACCGGGCCGAAGATCTCGTCCGTGTAGGCCTTGGCGGACGTGGGGACCTTGTCCAGGAGCGAGATGCCGATCCAGTGGCCGTCCTCGAAGCCCTCCACCGTGTAGCCGGTGCCGTCCAGGACGACCTCGCAGCCCTCGGCCGCCGCGCCCTCGACGTAGGAGGCGACCTTGTCGCGGTGCACGGCCGTGATGAGGGGGCCCATCTCGGACGTCGGGTCGTTGCCGGGCCCGATCTTGATCTTCTCGGCGCGCTCGCGGATCTTCTCCACCAGCTCGTCGCCGATCGCGCCGACCGCGACGACCGCGGAGATGGCCATGCAGCGCTCGCCCGCGGAGCCGTAGGCGGCGGAGACGGCCGCGTCGGCCGCCGCGTCCAGGTCGGCGTCCGGGAGGACCAGCATGTGGTTCTTGGCGCCGCCGAGCGCCTGGACGCGCTTGTGGTTCGCGGCGGCGGTGGTGTGGATGTAGCGGGCGATCGGGGTGGAGCCGACGAAGGAGACCGCCTTGACGTCCGGGTGCTCCAGGAGGCGGTCGACGGCCACCTTGTCGCCGTGCACGACGTTGAAGACGCCGTCCGGGAGACCGGCCTCGGCGAGCAGCTCGGCGATCTTGATGGCGGCGGAGGGGTCCTTCTCCGAGGGCTTCAGCACGAACGTGTTGCCGCACGCGATGGCCATCGGGAACATCCA